>CAWBWG010000001.1:0-295000 GCA_963792515.1 uncultured Acidobacteriota bacterium
CAGCGAAGATCAGCGCCAGGCCGTCACTGTCATCACAACAAAAGGAATGAAGTTGCTGGATGCAATGGCTCCGGTCATCGACGCTGAGGTCGGCAGCATTCTGGGCAAACTAAGCGAACAGGATTGCCATCAACTGAGCCGCCTCTGCGCCGTGATACTGGAGAGCGTGAAGCCAACCCCGGAAATCGGGCATCCTGCCAGCGATGAAGAAGCACTCCCATCCGCGAAGCGCCGCTAGTCCGTAAGTACATCGAACGAAAACCGTAAGAACTTGATGAATCCTCCTCTTGCTGCCGGCATCTTATTGTGTGTTACAACACGCTATTGAGTGTTGCAAATCAATTGCCGGGCGGCGGCCCGGGAGGTGAAGCATGAAGACCAATACAATGTTGATCGTGAATTCCAGTTCGCGGAGTGGCTCGGTGTCTCGCCGTTTGACCAGCCATGTGGCAGAGCAGTGGAAGCAGCGCAACCCTGACGGCCGCATCATCGAACGCGACCTCGCAGCCAACACTCCGGCATTTCTGGACGATGCCTGGATTCAGGCTGTGCACACGCCCGGAAGACCATGGACACCCGAACAGCGCAAGGCTCTGTCGCTGTCGGACGAGCTGATCGGCGAACTTATGGCAGCCGACATCATCGTCATCGGTGCACCTATGCACAATTTCTCAATCTCGGCGCCGTTGAAGGCGTGGATGGATGGAATCGTACGGGCGGGCAAAACCTTCAGCTATACCGAGAACGGACCGAAAGGATTGATTCCGGCGGACAAGCGGGTGCTAGTGATCGTAAGCCGAGGAGGGACGTATAATGAAGGCTCTCCGGCCGATTTTCAGGTGCCCTACTTGCGCCACATGTTGCGCTTTGTGGGACTGAACAATCTAATGGTGGTCGATGCCGACCAGCAAGCTTTTGGTCCTGAAGCGGCGCAGAAGTCCGTGGAGAATGCGATTTTGCAACTGTCCAAGGAAGCCGAGCAGTGCGAGCAACGTCTCGCAGTTCCGGCATAATAGTTCCGGTTCAAAGAGAGAACCCTCCCGCTAGGGGAGGGTTCGGCGGTTCGCTGCGAACTCAGAAGCGATGATCGAAGCGGCGCTCGACCGACCGCGGCCTCTGCCGGCGTGAGCCCTATAGCCCGCACGACGTTCGCGGCCTGGAAGCCCTTCGGTCCCTTGGTCAGATCGAACTCGACGGTCTCGCCCTCGTTCAAGCTCCGGTACCCGCTCTCCTGGATGGCCGAAAAATGCACGAACACGTCCTCGCCCGTGGACCGCTGAATAAATCCGTAGCCCTTGGCTCCGTTAAACCACTTCACTGTACCTTTCTCTCTCACAACCCGCTCCTTTCGCACATTGACTCCTGAATCACCCCTGCTTCGCGGACGTTCCATCTCCTGGAGCAGGCCTAGAAAACGTCTCACGTCGCCGGGAAACAAGGGTTGCGGCTCAGCTCGCAGCTTTTCTGCAATGAAAAAGACCCCAAGAACATGCCGGGCGGAGCACTACTACCGCGCCAGCGCAGGTCCCTGGAACCCGTGCAATGCCTTGAATTGAACTGCTGACAGAAACATCAACCCAAATCCGTGTTTCGGAGCGCCCCGAAAGCTCCACCTTAGTTCCAACAGAGGGGGAGCGGAGAATAATTACAGGAACTCTGGTGGTTTGGCAAGTAATTCCTGCACAGTAGACTTCGGGGTTGTTCCGGAAGTAACCTATTTCTTCCTGATTTGGGACGGGCGACCTAGAGTGTGGGCACGCGCGGGCTACGATCCTTGCAGGGATCTAGCCGACACCCGGCGATGACGCGCATCCGACAGGCTGCGCGGTCAACGTTTCCCACCACGAGAATTTATCTCGGGGTGCGACACTGTCTCCGAAGGCCAACTGCCAGCCTGCGACTAGCTCGGCTACGATGAAAGTAAGACCAGCGGCAGCTCTGGACCGCCCAAGTCGCAGGCCGAAACCGCGACGTTACGGACAGGCTCGTCAACCGTCGCGCCGGCGCTCCCGCTGAGCCGATCGGGCACGGCGAGCTGCACTCCGCTCCGCGCGGCACGGACCGCGATGCGCGCTGCAGGCCGAGGAGACCCGGCGATGAGACTCTTCGCTACCTGCCTGAAACCTACAGCCTCTCGCATCGCCTGCGCCATCATGGGGGTCGCACGTCTGCGCTACCTGATGCAGACCGAGGTTCACACCTACGCGTTCTCGGTCGCCGCGAATTCCATCCTGTCCTTCTTCCCCTTTATCGTGCTTCTGCTCACAGTAGTTCGTCGCGTCTTCCACTCGGCCGCTATGTACGATGTGGTTCTGCAACTGCTACGCGACTATTTGCCGAGCAACAAGGATTTCGTCATTCGCAACCTTCAGTTACAGCTTGGCTAGCGTCAGGGGCCGCGGGCAGGTCCTGTCGTTCGTCATGCTACTGATTACGTCGACAGGAATTTTCCTGCCGCTCGAAGTCGCGCTCAACAGTATCTGGGGCTTTAAGAAGAACCGCTCGTATCTGATGAACTTACTGGTCTCGCTTGGCCTAACACTGGCTTGCGGATGTCTGGCCATGCTGTCGATCGCTCTGACGGCTCAAAACCTTCGCCTCCTGGAACGATTCACCGGAACCGAGAACTTCGTCTTCGAGGGCCTGGGCTTCGTGTTGATGAAAGCTTCGGCAATCGTTGCCACCATCGGCATCTACTTCCTTATCTATTGGGTGCTGCCGCATGGCAAGGTGCCGGCACGCGCCGTGCTGCCGGCGGCCATCGTCACCGGGCGTGGTCTCGGAAGCGGCCAAGTATCTGTACATTCTGGTTCTGCCTTGGCTGAATTTTCAGGAAGTGTACGGTCCCTTCTCAGTGACCGTGACGCTAATCTTCTGGTCATTTTGCAGCGGAATGTTGCTGCTGGGCGGAGCATATTTATCTGCCGCCGAGCACAGCGTTCGGAAGCAAGCCGGCCGCGGTACCGAAGCCGTAACCTAGCCGTGCGCGGTTCTCTTACGACAACATCATTAAGGTGGGGCGGGAGGGAGCGATCTCCGCCCTCGGGGGAGGGTACCGCATCCGAGCTGATGAACGCTTTGGCCTCGCGAACGCCATTCTCGAATCACCTCGACCTGACAGGAAAGGAGAACCCGACGGTTTCGAGGTTAGATGGAGTATCCGCCAAACTCTGCTACAAAACAATGACCCAGCGCAAACAACAGCCTAAATTCGCGGACTGACCTAGCTATAAATCTATAAATACCGGTCTGTACCGGAAATCGACTTACTCAGCATTGGCTTTAGCCGCCGGATAAATTCCCAGGACCTTCACGAACTCAGCAATTTCCTCCAAGTGATGCAGCGCGTTTCGCGCTGGCTCTTCGATCCCCGCGAAGAATGTCGACAAAGAAGACATATTCCCAGGGACGTCCGCGCATGGGGCGCGACTCGATCTTACTCAAGCTGATATCGCGTAACGCAAAAACACTGAGCGCTTTGAACAGTGCACCGGGAACATTCTTCAACGCAAAGGCGATGGACGTCTTGTTGGCACCGCGGCCAATCTTGTGCGACTTGCTGATCAGGAGGAAGCGCGTGTAATTCTGCCGGTCGTCTTCGATGCCAGTTAGCAGCACGCGGCCCCCATATTGTCCGGCAGCCTGTTTGGGAGCGATGGCCGCAGCGTCCTGCATCTTCTCGGACACTATGTGGCGCACGCTTCCTGCGGTGTCATAGAACGGCACCGGCTGGACCTTGGGATTGGCACGGAAGAAGTTGCGGCACTGATCGAGGTCCGACCGGATGCGAAAAGACGCGCTTCACGTGTCGCAACGCCACACCCGGAGGGGCAATCAGGTTATGGCGAATGCGCAGGTGGGACTCGCCGTGGATGAACAGCTCGCGCGCGAGTAAGAGATCGAAGTGTTCCGCCACCGAGCCGGCCAACGAGTTTTCGATTGGGATGACCGCGGCCTCAACTGTTCCCCGCGCGACGCGATCAAAGACTTCCGCAGAGCGTGCGCAGGGCACAATGGAAGCGCGCCTTAGCATTTTCCCCGCCGCTTCATGGCTGAAGGATCCGAGTTCTCCCTGGATAGCTACTTTCATAAGGTTGGGCAGAGCATAGCAGAATTCAGCTCTGTTCTTCGCCGGGTTGCCTGTTGGGCCCGTAATTTGCAGTGTTCCTACTACTCATTCTTATTGTTTTCGCACAACCATTCTTCCGGGCAGAAGCTTCCAATGGTTGTCGGTTGCGATAGTCAGGTTTAGTAGCACGGGAAAAACTTCGGAGGTGAAAAGATGCTTTGGACTCTCTTTGTAGTTCTGCTTGTACTGTGGCTGCTGGGTGTTGTTTCCAGCTATACCATGGGTGGATTTATCCACATCCTGTTAGTACTTGCCGTAATCGCGCTGGTCTTCCAGCTGATTTCGGGTCGCAGAACAGTAGTTTAGAAGCTCGTCGCTTGTCAGCACTACGGTGGCACAAGCGACGACGCATTCTTAGACATTATTTATCGGACTAACAGTGGGTACGAAACCTTATGGGAGGACCATCATGAACAAAGATCAGGTGAAGGGCAAGGTCGACGAAGTTGCTGGACGCGCAAAGCGCCAGGCTGGCGAGTGGACTGGCGACGGCGAGAGCCAGGTCGAAGGCGCTGCCCAGGAGGTCAAGGGCAAGGTCCGGAAGCTTGGGGTAATGCCAAAGGAGGCAGTCGCGACGAGAAGGACAAGGCCGTTGCTAAGCACGAAGCAAAGAAGGAAGTTAAGCGCGAGCGCAAGGAAGATGTAGCTTAATCTCTTTGCCAAGGGACAGTCATCGGGCGCCCCGCGTGGGCGCCTTTTGTTTTGCCACGTTTATTACTAGATTTCCGGCTCGATCTACGGAAAATCGCGTGCTCGATTTCACAACGGTCGTCGCGCTGTATTCCGTAACCACCGCCGGACCCAAGAACCATTTTCCTAAAGCCAGTTGATCTCGTTCGTAGATGTCGCCGTTCCCTTGCCGTGAGGTTGCGCTTGCGGCTTGCGAGACGAATCGCGGGGCGGGAGCGCGGCTGCAGCGTCGCGACGCTAATCCCGGCCCGTAAACGCAGGGTCACTAACTCTACTGCACGTTCAGGATGTTGATAGCCGTATCGAAATTCATGTTGCCGGTGGAAGTCAGCCAGCAGCGACTTGCCAAAAGGCACATTCAGTTCGAAGCCCTGCCCGCGATAGCGCAGGTCCGCGCTGCGTTCGACTTCACGGTTCCCCGCCATCCTTCATCCTGAAACTCGCGCCGGGCGCTGGTTCCATCGCTTCGAACTGTCGGGATAGGTTAACCGAAGATTTGGAATCGAGATTCAGTAACAGGGTTCGCGAGTAATCTTTGACGATGTCGCTCGCGAGGATTCCGTAAGCCGACAGAGCGCCGGGCATGGCAGGCACGATCACGCGCGGAATGCCGAGCGCCTGCGCCAGGTCGCATGCGTGCAGGCCGCCCGCTCCTCCAAAAGCGACCAGGGTGAAATGCCGCGGATCGTAGCCGCGCTCGACCGATACGACGCGCAAGGCGCGTTCCATGTTGGCATTCACCACGCGCACCACGCCCTCGGCAAACTGTTCCAGCGACATGCGCGAGACGCCGCTGCTTCAGCCACTCGGCAGTGACGGCACGCGTGCGCTCGAGATCGAGAACGAACGAGCCGCCGAGAAATTTGTCCGGCTGCAAGCGGCCGAGCAGCAGGTTGGCGTCCGTGACCGTCGGCTGAAGTCCGCGCCCATAGCAGATTGGGCCGGGGTCGGCACCGGCGGATTCAGGTCCGACACGCAATGCTCCCCGGCATCGAAGCGTGCCAGCGAACCGCCACCGGCGCCGACGGTGTGGATATCGAGCATGGGCACGCGCACCGGCAGGCCAGCGATTTCCGCTTCGTTGGTCGGCCTGGGCTCGCCGTCCACCAGCGCCACATCGGTCGAGGTTCCGCCCATATCGAAGGTGATGATGCGCTCGAAACCGCTGAGCGCGCGCCACTGCTGCCGCGCCGATGACTCCTCCTGCCGGGCCCGACAAGACGGTCCTGACAGGCTGGCGGGATGCGGCTTCCAGCGAAGTGATGCCGCCATTCGATTGCATGACGAAGACGCGTGAGGCTTTTGCTTTGCCGGAGCGGCTCTGCCGCAAGCGCACGTCCAACTGCTGCAAGTAACTTTGCATGACCGGCTGCAGATAGGCGTTGACCACGACGGTGCTGGCGCGTTCGTACTCGCGGAATTCCGGCAGGATCAGGTGCGACAACGAAAGCGGCAGGCCGAGTTCGTCGAGCACGCGACCAATCGCGCGCTCGTTCTCCGGATTGGCGAAGGAAAACAATGTCGAGACGGCAATCGCCTCCGCGCCGCTGGCATGCACGTCGCGGGCCAGCACTCGCAGATCTTCGCGCCGAAGGCTTCTGCAAAACCTTGCCGTCCGGCGCGACGCGCTCTGCGATGCCGAAGCGCAGACTGCGGTCTACCAGCGGCGGCACGCGCTGAAACGCCAGATCGTAAAGTTGCGGACGATTCTGCCGTCCAATCTCAACGGTAGTCTTCGAAGCCCGCAGTAGTGACGAAAGCCACGCGCGCACCTTTGCGCTGCAGCAACGTGTTGGTTCCGACCGTCGTGCCGTGCAGAAGAATGATTCCGCCGGGAGCGTCCACTTGCGCAAGCGCCGCCAGGATCGCTTCGGAGGGATCGGCCGGCGTGGAGAAGACTTTCGTCATGCGCAGCTTGCCGCGCTCCATCCACACGCAGTCGGTGAAGGTACCGCCGGTATCGACGGCAACCCGGAAGCGGGGGCGGCGGAACTTGGTTGACGGGAGGCGGCCATGGTTGAGCGCAAAGCGGCGCGGAAAGCGCCGATTTTAGCACGCAGGCTGGTTAAAGACGCTTGCCCATTTGGAAGGCATCCAGCGAGTGGCTGGCGTAATACTCCGGCAGAGTGCGCAGGATTTCGTAGCCGAGCTTGCGATAGAGGCGTAGCGCGGCTTCGTTGTCGACAGCGGTTTCCAGGTAGATCTCGCTGCAACCCAAGGTGCGCAGCCGCTCTTCGGCAGCATTCATCAATTGGGTCGCGAGTCCGAAACGCCGCGCCTGCGGAATGATGTCAAGAGTCAGGATCCTGCCGTACTTGCGCCGGACCGGATGAGCAATGACAAAGCCTGCTACGGGATCGACCGGGCGTTCTCCGGCGGTCGCCGACGCGTAGGAACTCACCCACCAGCGTGATTGCGTTGCGGCGGGTGATGAAGCCGCTGAGTTCCATCTGGGTGTACGCGATGCCGGGCGGAAAGCATTGCTGATCGATCAGCCACAGCCGGTCGAAGTCCGCCGCGCGGTAATCGCGAATGATAAACGCTACATCTCGGATGTGTGGGGTCGATGCCAACAGTCCGCTCTCTCTGCTAATCATAAGCGGAAATGACATTTTCGAGGGAGTGAGAAACAGGTGCCTCGACCGCTAGCCGAAGCACCCGCGAACGCCTAGGCCGCGCGGCGGCCTTTCTGTTTTTCTTCTGCAAACAGTTTGAGCATATTGCGATTGAACTCGGGAATGTCGGTGGGCTGGCGGCTGCTTACCCAGTTGCGGTCAACCACACAGCGTTCATCGACCCATTTCGCGCCAGCATTTTTCAGATCGTCCTGAATGGTCTTGTAGCTGGTCATGTGACGGTCCTTCACCAGGCCGGCTGAAATTAGCAACCAAGGTGCGTGACAAATGACGGCGATCGGCTTGCCAGCTTCGTCAATGTTCTTTACGAATTCCTGAGCCTTTTTCTCCATGCGCAGTGCGTCCGCGTTCATCGCACCTCCCGGTAGCAGCACTGCATCGAAGTCGTTCGGCCGAGCCTCGTCGAGCGTCATATCGACTTTCACTTTCTGCGTTTTCTTGTCATGCTGCACGGCTTGAATTTCTCCGGCCTTGGGTGCGATGACGACCACCTGTGCTCCGGCTTCCTGCAGGGCCTTGCGTGGTTCGATGAGTTCTGCCTCTTCGAAAAGATCGGTTGCCAGAATCGCAACACGGGCGCCTTGAAGCTGTTTGTCTGCCATAAATGACCTCCAGAGAATTGCGGATTACGCTCCTTCTGGTACGAGGGCGTCAAAAAGGTGGGATGCGAATCACGAAAGCGGGGTGGGCAGGGCGATTCAGGGCTTCAGAGTTGCGGGCGGAGGTTGGGCAGCCACTCTCGCGTCTTCCACCTTCTCGATCGTGACGAGTCCAACCCACTCATTGTTACGGTTCTCGTATTCCGTAACTCGACCACCCAGAATTCCGGCTGCCACCTGCGGCGTTAAATCTTCGTGATAGTCGAAGAACCGCTCCTGGAGCCGCTTTCCGAAGGTCAGGTTCTGCAGCACGGGATGCGGCGGCTCCCATTTCGTGCTGAACAGGTAGGCGACACCGAACTCATCAGTCGCGTGGGCAGCCCTTTCAATTTCCGGTGCGGAAAAATTCTCAATGCGCACGACTGGGAGCGGGTGCTTCACATATCCCAGGTATGGGCGCGTCAACTCGTCCGAAGCCGGCCACGCCGTGAGAACCGTTCGCTGCGGGTGTTTGGATAATTCATCCGCTGCCTGCTTATGCAAGAGCACATAGTCGCGATAGAGCAAAGTGTCCTCAGGTGCAATGCGATAGGGCGGAGGGACGAAGAGCTGCACGACGAAAGCTACCGCTGCAATGGCCACATACCACGTCCATTGCCGGATGCGCCGCCGCATGGTCGAGATGCAGACCAGGATGACCAGCGGTACAACAGGAAGCATGTAGCGGGCGAGAATCGCGCCGCCCAGAATCGATTCAGCAACCACATTCGCCGTCAGGACCACCAGGAAAACCAGCTGCACGTTGATCGCAATCCGAGGGCGTTCGCTGCCGTCGGCTTCGTGCAACGGATCGTGGCTCATGGCTTCCGCCGCACCAATCACGAGCAGAAAAAGATTGAGGTATCCGAAGACGTGCCACAGGCGGAGCAATAGCGCCAGCGGGATCCGCTGCGGATTGAGCGTAGCCTGCAGGTTGTAGCGTAGAAACGCCGGATTGCCCAGATAGAAGCCGGTGCGGTGATGGTGATAGGCGAACCAGCCAAGCAGCGGCAGCAGGCAGATCAGGAACGACAGCGCATGCCTTGCGCTGTGATACAGAAACCAGGACTCCTCGCGCTTTTCCTTCGAACCTGTAAACACAGGACGCAACAGCTCCCAGACCATGATCGCCATGGGCGTGACAATCGCTGTTTCCTTGGCTAGCGCCGCCAGCGAGAAGAAGACGATGGTTGCCACCGGCCGCCGCTCCACATACATGGCCAGTCCCCAGAACGTGAAGGCAGCAGCCATCATGTCGAGGTGAGCCATTGAGCTCTGGGTAAAGAAGACGGGATAGAGTGCGGTGCAGAGCACGGTCGCGGTCGCCACCGACTCCGTGGCTACCGTTCGCGCCAGCCGCCACAAGCCGACCAGCGCAAAAGCCGAGACCATCAGCATGGCTTCACGCGTCGTCGTCGGCGTGAAGGCGCTGAACTTCCACCAGAACGCCAGCCAGAGCATCACCAGCGGAGGATGAGCATTGGAGAGCGTGCTATGCGGAATGAACGAGCCGGTCAGCAGGAGAGTCGCGCGCAGCCGGAATGAAGTATCCTGCCTCATCCCAGAATGGTTCTGTGTCGTCGTTTGTGTCGTAACCCTGGCATCCCTGCCCATATCGCAGGCTCTCGCGTCCTCTCGTTCAGCGATAGATCAGAGTCGCCGCAGATCAGCGGAACCCGCCTGAACACTGCCTCCTGATATCACTTGGACTCGTTCGGTGTCTCGTCACCTCGCAGAGTTTCGGGATTTGACACGGAAGAGGTCTGCGGTTCAAGTCCGCACGGGCCTACCATCCAAATTTTCTTTTTGCCGATCGCCGCTTCGTTCCTTTTCCTATCAGCTTGTAGCCAAAGAATTCTCTACATCAGTGGCCACTGCCTGCGCAGCTTTTGCCCTTCACGGCTGGCAGAAAATCCGTCGGGAGAGGCTCCTTGCCGGTCGAGTTGGGAAGAATGTCCCACGCCGTAAAAGTCACAATCAATCCTTCCTTCGGAAACACCTGCAAATTTTGCCCGCCGAATCCGCGACACATCCAGACATACTCCGAGGAATCCGGCATTTTGAACAGCCACCATTTGAAGCCGTATTCAGACGACTTATCCTCGGTTTGGAAATATGGCGTCACGGACTCTTTCACCCATTCAGTCGAAACGATGCGCTTGCCGTCCCACACGCCATCGTGCAAATACAAGTAACCGATCTTCGCCAGGTCGCTGCCGTTCAGATACAAGCCGCCTTCAGTGTCCACCACTCCCAGATACATGCGCTTCCATTCATGCCTCATCCCCAGCGGCGCGAAAAGATATTTCTGGCCGTAGTCGTCGATGTCTTGGCCGGTTTCTTTCTGAAAAATATAGGCGAGCAATTCCGAAACGCCGCTGCTGTAGTTCCACACTTTTCCGGGCTCGGCGGCCATGGGCTTATCGATCACGTATTGCACCCAGTCGTCGGTGGCTTCCATCAAGCTCGAATCGCTGCGCGGGTCGTCGTAAGGCACATCATCCTCATGCCACTCGAAGCCCGCGGTCATAGTCAGCAGATCGCGCAGAGTGATGCGCCGCTTGCGATCGTCCACATTTTTAACTTTGGAAACGTCGAAGTATTTCAAAATTGGCGCATCAAGGCCGGCTTTGAAATCTCCGCGCAGCATGGCCGCGCCGATAATCACCGAAGTGACGGTCTTGCTGACCGATTGCATCGTGTGCAAATCCGTGCCGTGATAATAAGGGTGCCAGTAGGGATCGAAATAATTGTAGCGCCCTATGAGCCGAGCGTTGAGCGGCCCGCGTTCGGCGGCTTCCTTGCCATAAATCTTCGAGTAGTCGTGCGGGTAGGTACGTTCGAAAACTTTTTTGCCGCAGCGGAAGACGGCAAAGCTGTCCATCATCTGCGAATATTTTCCCGCGGCCATGTCCTTGTCCAGCTTGAGCAGAACTTGCTCGTCCAGCCCAACACTGCCCGGGGAGGAGGTTGCCCAGCCTTTGGTGGGCCAGAGAATTTCATCCGCCCGCGATGGCGCTGATTTTCCACCGAAGAGCAGTGCCGCGAACGCCAGAACGATGGATCCCGCGAGGGCAAGAAGTATGATGCGTTTTTTCATGGGTGCTCCGTCGGAGCACGATAGGGAGCCTTCCAAATTGTGTCAAGCGCCGGCGGCCTGGGATTTTATTTCGCGCATCAATAGAGCGGCGGGACCAGCGCCCACGTATCGCGGCGATAATTATCGAAATCCGCGCCGAATGTTTTCTCCAGGGCTTGCTCTTCGAGGCGAATCTTGCGCCAATAGGCGAGCGTCACGATCACCAACGCGAGCGGCGCGTGAATTTCGCCGGAGACGAGCGCCGTTCCGCAATACATGCCCAGCACAGCGGTATAAATCGGATGGCGGACAAAACGATATGGACCGGAGCGCACCAGTTGATGCCCCGCGGCGATGCGCACCTCACCGCTCCAATTGCTGCCCAAGTGGCGCCGCGCCCATACCGCGAACAAAATAAACGCGGCCTGAATCACTAACCCAGCGACGACGATCGATTGATTCTCGGGAAGAAATCGCTGCGTCAGGCCGGGAACCGGAAGCACTAGCAACAGCAACGCGGCGTTCACGACAATCAAATGCCATTGGCGCGACCACAACGATTCAGAACTTTTCGTCGGCGCGCTGTCCTTTGCGGCGATGCTCCAGTAGATGGAAAATAAGCACCAAAACGCCACCGATATCCACATGTTGACGCCCAGCTCGTTGTCGGCACGAAATTGCGCCATACCCTTCCAGCGGGTCAGCAACGCCCCTATCGCGCCGCCGGCTGCCGCGGCTATTAAAACTCTCGCGAGTGTTTTTGTCGTCTTGGTCATCTATGGCTTCGCCTTTTGCCGAAGCTGATCGATTTGCGTCTGCGTGATGAACGGGGCGAAATGAATTTGATCCACACACGTAGCGTCGAGCTTCGTCGCCGATCCCTCCGCCACAAACTCGGCGATCAGCCCGTCGATGCACGGCGATCCGGTCCCGTGCGTCCCATCTTTCACGACGATCACCCGGCTATTGCTCAAATTTCGCGCCGCTTCCGCCGATGCTGCAGGCGGAGTCGCCGGGTCGAGAGCGCCGGAAATCAAAAGCGTCGGCACCGCGGAACGGATTGGCGCATAAAAATCACTGGGAATTTCGCCGCGAGCCCATTCCTTGCACGCCTGCTGATACAAACGCACCTGGAAATCGCCCAGATAGGTGCCTTCGGTGTCGCGACGGATCATCGCCTCCGTCATGCCGGGAATACTTTCCGCGCAAATCACCGAAAGACTCATGCCGCGAAGCACCTGCTTATCAATCGCGTTCCTTACCAAAGTCACCGCGGCCACATAAACGGTCCAATCGCCCTGTGATGCACGGTGAATCATGTAAGGAAACTCGCTGACGAACTCCGGAATATAAAGCAACGGACGCAAGCCGCCCACAAACGCGCCGCGCGAGAGCGTGACCTGCTGCGTTTCTCCTTCCGAATTTTTCGTTTCGAAATGAGCCGGAGTTTTATCGAGTTGGTCCACCAGCGCCACGAATTCTTTTTTCAGCTCCGGAAAATCCTTATGGCAGGCCTCATTCGCCGAGCAGCGCTCGATTAATTGATCCACTGAATTTTGCGTCGTCCTCGAAAACGCCAGCGGAATCCGGTATTGCGGCGGTGCCACTCCCTCGAGCGTCAGCGTGCGAACGTGATCGCCGTGTCGCCGCAAATAAACCAATCCCGCGAGCGTTCCGTAAGAGCCGCCGTATAGGTTAATTTTGTCGTAGCCCATCGCCTGCCGCACTTCATCGAGATCATCCATGGCAATCGACGTGGTGTACTGCGTGAGGTCGGCTTTCTTCTCCAGCTCGACGCGGCAGGCCTTCACTTTTTCCACCGGCATCACTTCGCCGATAATTTCCTGAGCGTTCTTGAAATCGCGCAACGTACACGGCAACGGATTCGATCCGCCCGTGCCACGTTGATCCACCAGCACCACGTCGCGTTGCTGCTGCACCTTCACCGTAAATCCCGCCTGCGGAAAAGCCTCCACGGCGCTCTGCCCTGGACCACCGGCGATTGCAAACCATGGATCGGCCGCTGGCTTATCGCTCAACGCCGGCAATACCATGATGTTCAGTGCAATCTTTCGCCCGCTCTTCGCGGTCCGGTTCTCATACACCTCATATTTTCCGCAAAGGCCTTCGGTGTTTCCGTCGCTGGTACGGCAAGGCTCGAACGCAATGCTGCCAATAGTTTTCGGTTTAAGCGTCGACTTCGCAGCGCCCGCTCCAGGCCGCCGCAATGTGAGCGGAATTGTCGCGCCACCCTGCTGCCACGCCCCAACAATCTCGCTCCCGTCATCGCTCAACTTTCCGTCGTAAACCGCGCCGATGCTTTTCAACTCCAGCCGTAACGCGCCACCCGCCGCAAACGAAACCGTCTCGATCGGAATGGTCACGTTCCCTTGATCCACGCTGGTAAGTTTTCCCGTCAAGGCGCCGCTCGCGTCTTGATCGATCTTCACCAACAGATGCAAGCGCGAAATAATTCCCTGCCACTCTCCGGTGATTTTCTTGGCATCGCCAGCCTGCGCTGGCGCAGCAGAAGCGGCAGCGGCTGCATTGTTCGAAGCTTGCGGCGAAGAACTGGCGCTAGCGGGAGCCTGTATGAAGAATGCATGGCTCGCCGCGCGAGCCGGTGAAGCGATCCACAAGCCAATTCCCACCAACAATCCGGTCAGCATCCAGACACACATCCAGCATCGCGTATTCATCGCGCATCTCCTCGTCGATCTATCCTTAGATTTTTTCCGTCAGCGGCTCAACCGCAGCAAAGCAATCAACGCGACAAACCCAACCATGTAAGCAGCCCCGAGATAACCCAGCGTATTCGCCAAATTCAAGGAATATCCGCGCGCGCCACGCACCATCAGCATCGGCGCCGACGGCTGATAGCACACCGGCCATCTCGCGATTTCCGATTCATGCATAAAGTCCGGCAATTTCACCGGCCGCGCCCGCAATGCAAACTTCACCAATTGCTTTCTCCGAATTTCCACCCAGACCGTGCCAACGATGCTGAAGGCCATCCAGCCAAAGAACCAAATTCGGAAGACAGATTCCAGGCTGGCGGGAGACAAGCTGATCTCCGCGGCCCAAAACAAAATCGCCGCATTCGCGCTCAGGCGATATACATCGCACATCAGCAAATAATGCTTGCGAGTTTCCTCGCGCGCTTCCAAATGCTCGGCCGCCTGCGCCTGCGGAACCGGCGTGCGCCACTCCACCACCACGCGCTTCACCCACAAAATCCCGAGCTGCAAATAAAAATAGACAACCGGCAGCCCAAAGACGAGGCGCAGGTTGTGGTGCTCCGGCGCCGCAAAGAAATAGCGCAACAGCAAAGCGACCGCGGCCACCGTGGACAACGCCAAAATCCATTCCACCGCGGGACTCGAGTAATCGCGCATGCGCCGCGGGGTCAGCGACAGCACTACCGATGCCACCGGTTCCTCGGCCTCCGCCGCAGCGAACGGCCGCGCCTGCCTCTCCGCCAAATCGACCGAGTTCGAGTGGTTGATATGGATAATCGCGCACACCGCAATCATCAAGAAATTCAGAAGTTGCAGGCGCCCCGACCAGAAAATCGCAATGGCGATCGGAATGTCCACCGCAAATGGAATCAACATCCTTAGCCAATAGCGATGCAGCAGATCCCGGCCCGCTCCGGCGTAAAAATCCGGCGGCACGTGGACATTGAAAAACCATTCCGGCCCGCGCAGCAAGGGCTGCCGGCCCCGTCGAATGCAGCCATTGATGCGGATGATCCAGAAGAATACATAGGTGATTACGGCGTACTGGCCGATGTGAGTTAGCATCTATTTGCTTTCCTTCTGTACCAGGCTGAGTTCTCGCGCCACCATTCTCATGATCTTGCTCGTCGGCAATCCAGCCAGAACTAATTCAGTGATCGCCGTCCGCAAAGGCCGCGCCAGTTCGTCTGCCGTGCGCTCCGTATTTGCCCGCTCCGCAACCACCGAGCCTGATCCGTGCTTCACCACGATCAATCCGTCTTTCTGCAGCTCGCGGTAGGCGGTCGCAATCGTGTTCAGATTCACTCCCAGATCCGCCGCCAACTGCCGCACCGGAGGCAGCGCCACACCCTCCGCCAATTTCCCCTGCGCGATCAATTCCTTGATCCCATCAGCAACCTGCTGATAGATGGCCCGCGGATCGGTTGTGTCGATGGTCAGGAACATCCCAATGTCTTGTGTATCTATACTCCATACACTTTGAGGGGGTCAAGAAGAAATTTGCGGGAAATCGGTGGCGACCCGCGGGCCAGCGTTATTCCTCGTCGCCGTGTGGTTCTTCTTCGATCCGCGGATTCGCCTCAATCACAATCTCCGCCAGCCTCGCGTCCTTGAGCCGCTGATTCAGCGCCGGAACGGTGTTCGTCCGGATGTCGTCCCATTGCTTGCTGAGCGGCGCAAAATCGCGCTCGAGATCGGCGCGCGCCTTCACCTGCGCGGCCGTCGGCGCCGCATCGCCGCGATCCACTTCGGTATAGAGCGCGCTGACATTCCCATTCACTCGCGTCAGCGTGACCGCCGGAATTTTCCCAGCCTCCGCGTCCTTCGGCCCGTCCAGTAGCACCGCGATTTTCTTTCCCAACGCTTCAATCGCATCGTTCAATCCATCGCTGGCTTTCCCGGAAAGTTTCTCCACCTGCTCGCGCGCCGATCGCGCTTGCATCACCGCAATCGAACTCCGCGTGAAAATATCCGCCAGCCGCATCTGCATCTGGAACATCTGCGCCAGCCCGACCGCCGGCGTTTTTACGCGCGGATCGATCTTCACCGTGAGCGGCGCCGTGAAGGTCGCACCATCTACCGTCAGTCGCACGGTATATTGCCCCGGCGCGGCCAGAGGACCGAACGGCCCGCGCGGCGTATTTCCCGGCACCGCCGACGTCGGATATTCGTGCGCAGTCGATACAGGCGCCGGATATCGCAAATCCCAAATCCAGCGATGCATCCCGGCCTCCGCCGATACCGGCCTGAACGGCTTCACCCAATAAATCGGAACTAATTGCCTCTGCAACTGCGAGTCGCTCAACTCCGCCTTGTCCTCGGTCGAAAATCGCCGCACCAATTTTCCACCACCATCCAGAATCTCCAAAGTCAAAACGCCCGAAGCCGGCTTCCCCAGAAAATAATCAAGAATCGCGCCGTTCGGCGGATTTTCCCCCAGCGGCTCATCGGGCGGCACCGGCGAATCGGTGTAAGTGCTGCGCCGCGCGCGAATGGCGGTCGCAGGCTTGAAAAGATGCGCCGCGTCTGCACCTGCGACTGCATCGTTCAACTCGCGCAGCGCGGAAATATCATCCAAAATCCAAAATCCGCGCCCGTGCGTGGCCACGATCAGATCATTATCGTGAATCCAAAGGTCGCGCATCGAGGTATGCGGCAAATTCTGCTGCAACGATTGCCAGCGTTCGCCATCATCGAACGAAACCCACACGCTCGTTTCAGTCCCGGCAAAAAGCATCCCCTTGCGCACCGGATCCTCGCGAACCGTATCCACCGGCGCATCGTCCGGCAATCCGCTCGCGATCAGTTTCCAACTCTTCCCGCCATCATGCGTCCGGTATATATAAGGATGCAAATCATCAATCCGCAGGCGGCTTACCGACGCATACGCCGTCTCCTCGTCAAATCGCGAAGCGGCAATCTGCGTGACCTTGCTCCACGGCGTCAATTCCGGCGGAGTGATATCCTTCCAATTTTTCCCGCCGTCGCGAGTCACCCAAATTAATCCGTCGTCGGTGCCGGCCCAAAGCGTCTGCGTAGTCTTGAAGGAAGGCGCCAAGGAATACACCACTCCGCGCTGCTTGTCCGCCTTCGCATCCTTCTCCGCCATTTTTCCGAGATTCGCGGGAATTCCCGCATGCGCGCGCCCCAGATCAGGGCTAATCGTCTGCCAGTTCATTCCACCGTCGGTCGTCTTGAAAACAAAATTCGCAGTCGTATAGAGAATGTGCGGGTCCACGGGCGAAAACATCAACGGCTGCGTGCGATCCGTGCGGATTTTCTCATCGCGCACCGGAAAAGGCGTCACGTTCTGCACCTGCCCGGTGCTCCAGTGATATTTCGAAACTTCCATCCGCCCCGCGCCGTAAATAATGTCCGGATCAAGCGGGTCCGTCGCCACATATCCATATTCAATCGCGCCCACCGGATGCCATTCGCGGTAAGAAACCTCGCCATCATTCCCGCGCGTCGAAATGCAGACCGATCCGCTTTCCTGCTGCCCGCCGCATACGCGATATGGAAATCCGTCCGTCGCGCTCACGTGATAAATCTGCGCCGTCGGCTGGTTGTACCAGGAGCTCCAAGTCTCGCCGCCATTCACCGTGACCAGCGCACCCTGATCGGCGACCAGCAAAATAATTTTCGGATTATTCGGATTGATCCACAGATTCTGATAATCGTCGCCGCCCGGCGCGCCGCGAATGCTCGACCAGGTTTTTCCGCCGTCGGTCGAACGCTCGGTCACGATGCTCGCGCTATACACCACATCCGGATTTTTTGGATCGGCCCGAGGGATTGGCAAATCTCCGCCTCCAATGCGCATCGCCGGACGCGGATCGTCGGTGATTTTCACCCAGCTCTCGCCCGCATCATCCGAGCGATAGAAACCCAAGCCCTTCGCCGATGCGTAATCCCCAGGCTCGTTCGTCGCCACCGCCGCGTAAATTCGCTTCGGATCGCTCGCCGCCACCGACACGTTGATCTGCACCAGATTTTTCGGCAGCCCATTCGTCAATTGCTTCCAGGTGCTGCCGCCATCGGTGGATTTAAAAAGTCCGCCGCCAGTCCCGCTGTAAGAATTCCCATCCTCCCAGGGCCCCTCGCGCGCTTCCCACATTCCCGCATACAGCACGTCGGAATTCGTCGGATCCATCTCGATATCCGATCCACCGGTATTCTCATCCTTATAAAGGACGCGCTCCCAAGTCTTCCCTCCATCCACCGAGCGGAAAATCCCGCGCTGCTCGTTCGCGCCAAACGGATGCCCCAGCACCGCCGCAAACAATCGATTCGGATCGGCCGGATCAATCACCATCGCCGGAATCTGCTCGCCATCGCGCAATCCAAGATGCGTCCAGGTTTTTCCCGCGTCGGTAGATTTATAAATTCCATTTCCGACCGAAAGATCGGGCCGTTGCAATCCCTCCCCGCTGGCCACATATATAATGTCCGGATTCGAAGGCGCCACGGCAATCGCGCCAATCGATTGCGTAGGCTGCGAATCAAAAATCGGCGCCCAAGTCCGCCCGTAATCATCCGATTTCCAAACGCCGCCATTCACCGCCCCGACATAAAATAAATTCGGCATCCCAGGCACGCCCGCCACAGCCCGAGTGCGCCCGCCGCGAAACGGTCCAATCGACCGCCACCGCAATTCCTGATAAGTGTTGGGAGGAAATTGCTGCGCACGCGCCGGAAGCACGCCGAGTACACAAATCGCAAAAGCCAACGAGGCCAACACAGTTCGACGAACCGACATGATCCCGGCCCTCCCATAGAAAAACGCCGCGCGTCAGCATAAATCAAACACACCACCAGGGTCGAATTATCCAGCGCGGAGAAGATTTTGAGGCGGCGACCTTCAGACCGGCATCTAACCTAAATCGGAACGAAGTTTACAGAAACGGAAGGACCACAAATGGCCGTCTACGCCATCGCGCAACTCACGATCACCGACCGCACTGCCTACAATCGCTATCAATCGCGCTTCATGGAAGTGATGAGCCATTACAAAGGCCGCGTACTAGCCGCCGATGAAAATCCCAAAGTCATCGAGGGCCAATGGGATCGCGAGAAGGTGGTTCTCCTCTCATTTCCAGACGAAGCCGCCTTTCAAGAGTGGGCCGACTCCGATGCCTATCAAGAAATCGCCAAAGACAGAAAAGCCGGCTCAGATGCAATAGTGCTGCTAGTGAAGGGCATTAAGTAGCGCCGGCGTCTCTGCCGGCATCCGACGACCGAACAGTTCGCCGAATTTCTGGGACGCGGACGGACCCCCAAGTAAAATTAATTGCTTCGGTCGATTTTTATCTTCCGCCCACGTTCATTGCATGTTCCACGGCCTTCGCTCGTAGGATGCCGGCAGAGACGCCGGCGCTACTGAATTCACAATCAATTCATTTCCCTCTCTCGGCCCACTAGCAGTAAAATTATTTTCCCGAGCGCCACTCCCTCCACCCCAGTTCAAGCGCCCGGCAACCTCGGCACCACAAGGAGACCGCAATGGCAAATCCCGTAAAACCGATTCCCGATGGCTATCACTCCATCACTCCGTCACTGATTTGCAGCAATGCCGCCGCTGCAATCGAGTTCTACAAGAAAGCCTTCGGCGCTCAGGAAATCATGCGCATGCCTTCGCCCGACGGCAAAATCAGCCACGCCGAACTAAAAATCGGCGACTCCGCATTCATGCTCAGCGACGAATTCCCCGGCCGGGCCGTCCCGCCAAATCCGAAAGCGCTGCCCAGCAACGAGCTGTTTCTTTACGTCACCGATGCCGACGCCACTTTCAATCGCGCGATCGACGCGGGCGCAAAATCCGAAATGCCGATGCAGGATATGTTCTGGGGAGATCGCTACGGAAAGATCATCGATCCGTCCGGCCATCACTGGGGCATAGCCACCCATATAGAGGACGTAGCCCCCGAAGACATGAAGCGGCGCGCCGCAGAATTCATGGCGAAAGCAGCGGCCAAGTAGCGCCGGCGTCCCTGCCGGCATCCAACGAGCCCAAAAGTAAACAAGGACGGAGAATCACGGACGGACTCGGCGCGCGCCACAACAGGTAGCACAGGCACTCCTGCCTGTGAAAAGAGCGCGACAGCGCTCGAAGTTCAATCAACCAAATCCGGCCGGAGCGCCATAACCAAGCGCTCCCTCCGGCTAAACCGCGCAAAAAACCCCATCACCTGCTTCAAAGGAAAATACTTCCGGTTCAGCGAACGCGTCCCACGCAAAGCCGCATCCCCAGACAAAATTTCCACCCGCGCCGAAACCCAGTCTCCAGTAACATTCCCACGCACATCGCAAGGCGCAATCCGCACCCGCGGATTATTCCGAATCCGCTTCACCTTACCGGTATCAGCAATCGTATAAATATAAAGGACCGCGTCCGCCCCATCGTTCTCCGCAGCAAACCAAATCGGCGTCCGCACGCCCTCACCACTCTTGCGAAACGTCTCCAAACTCAAATATTTCTGCCCCTCAAACGCCGCAAACGGATTCGCCGCCCCACTCATCGCTGACCATCTTTTTTATCTTTAGGCGGCGGAGGTTTCGGATCGCCCTTGGAATCAGCCTTCGGCTCGCCGGCCTTTTTCGAATCCTCGCCATGCCCGCCGCGATCCAATCCAAATTCCGGATGCGCCCGCGGCCCGGTAATCTTGATCGGCAAATCCGTCTGCCCATGCTTCGAAACAAACGGATCCACCGCCTTCAGAAAAAATGATTTCACCCCAGTAGTCATCTGCGAGAGCTTCGCATCCAGCACCAGATGCCCGTGAAAATCCAACGTCTCCGCCCCCATATCGTAAGTCCCCGCAAGCTGCACCCGCGCGCCCTGCACATCAAACTCCAAATTCGAAAAAGTCGCCCGACGGTTCTTCAAAACAAATTGCCCACGCAAATTCGAAATCACATTGTCGATCTCTTCATTCTTCGGCTGGCCCTGCCCCCTGCGGCTGAGCGTATCCACCTTGTCCTGCACCGTATCGCTGGTGAAATGCCCGCCAGTCACGCCAAATTTTCCATCGAGCCCCAAGCGCTCAATAATTTTCAAATCCGGATTCGGCGGCAACGCGATCTTCGCGGCCAGGCTAACGTGTCCGGTCATCACCGGCTTATCGCCCTTCATCACCAACTGCAGCAAATCTTCAATCCGCCCATCGCGCACCACCGAGTCCAGTTCAATATCTTTTCCCGGCGTGCCGCGAATCCCAATGATGTCGCCCTTGGCCTCCACCGTCGTATGCAGAAAATGCGCCACCACTGACTTCAAAGTAGTGTCGCCGTTCGTTCCGTCCACTACCGCGACGTAATGAGTGGTCAAGTGCACCGGATTCCCGCTCACGTCCAAAGAAAAATCCGGCGTATCCGTATCGCCCTCCACATTCAAATCATCCAGCACGCCCTCATATTTCCCCTTCGACGACAAAATTCCGCCCAGCCCCTTCAATGAATCCAGATCCGCGTGGGAAAACTCAAACGTAGCATTGATCGGGGTAGAGCCCGGCTCATCCGATTCCCACGGTCCAA
This sequence comes from uncultured Acidobacteriota bacterium, assembly GCA_963792515.1. Classification (GTDB taxonomy): domain Bacteria; phylum Acidobacteriota; class Terriglobia; order Acidiferrales; family UBA7541; genus Palsa-147. The sequence continues at coordinate 21,444 of CAWBWG010000001.1, forward strand.
ACAAGCCCGAAGAATCGATCTCCCCAATCGGCTTAGGATTCGTCAAAGTGGAATGAAAATGCGCCGGCTCTTCGAACGAGAAATTCTCCATCACCACGCGATGAATATCCCACTCGTGCGGAATTTTCTTCGGGTCGCGCGGCAGCGTAGTCAATATCGCATCGTCCGCGGTAATTTCATCGATCACCAATGGCAGCGTAATTTTGGCTTTGGCGGGCTTCGGTTCCTGAGCCTTGTTCAAATCGCGCGGCGGAACAGTGATGTTCATCCCCGCAAGATGCACGCGCGCCACATGCTTCGTTTTCGCCAGCAACGCCGGCAAATCCGCAGAAACCGTCAAAGTTTCGATAGTGAAGAGCGGCGGCACGTCGGTCCGTCCATGCAATCGCAAAGAAATTCCGTGCGCCACCAGGTAAACCCGCGGATAAACGTAAACGGTAATCTCGCGAATCTCGACGTCGCTATGAAATCGCTCGCTAAGCACCGTAACCAGATATTGTTTCAAGCGGCCCCGCTCGGTGAACGTCAACACCATAGCCGCCACGCAAAACAACACGATGACGACACCACTCACAATCAAGCTGCGGCGCAAGATCTTCCCAGCCAAGAAAGGTCTCCTGAGCGTCCTATTCCTTTGACGCTCCAGCCCTCCACTCGGACACAAATCTCATCCGGCGTCCATCACTGCTTCACAATCTCGCCGCCCTTAATCACCACCTTCACATTTTCCAGCAAGCTAACATCCGCCAGCGGATCGCCATCCACGGCCACAAGATCAGCAAATTTCCCAGCCTCCAAAGTCCCTACGCGATCCGACCATCCCAGCAAATCCGCCGCATTCACCGTCGACGACTGAATCGCCTGCAGCGGCGTCAAACCCAGTTTCACCATCACCGCAAATTCATGCGCGTTCAATCCATGCGGATAAACCGCCGCGTCGGTGCCGAACGCCACTTTCACTCCCTCATGAAACGCATGCCCTACATTCTCCCGCGCCGCCGGCATCACCACCCGCGCCTTGGCAATAATCCCCTCGCTCAATCCCAACGCCTTGTAGTTCTCCATAAACCAATCGCTCAAATAAAGCGTGGGCACCAGATAAGTCCCGTGTTCCTTCATCAAGCGAATGTCTTCATCGTTGACAAAGCTGGCATGCTCGATCGAATCCACGCCAGCCAGCACCGCAAATTTAATTCCCAGCGCCCCATGCGCATGCGCCGCAACTTTTCGCCCGAGCCCATGTGCTGCGTCCACGATCGCTTTCATTTCCTCTTCGCTATATTGTGCCAGCGCCGGATTATCGCCCTCAGAAAGCACTCCGCCGGTAGCCATAAACTTGATCAAGTCCGCCCCAAACTTAATATTCTCGCGCACCTTCGCCGTCACACCGGCAACGCCATCCGCCACTCCCTCCTCCATAGCGTGCCATTGCGGTCCCAGAAAATTCTCATCGCCGTGTCCGCCAGTGATGCTCAACGGCGGCCCCGACGCCAGCATCCGCGGCCCGCGCACATCGCCAACATTAATCGCGTCGCGCAAAGCAATATCCGCATACCCGGCCCCGCCAACATTCCGCACGGTGGTGAATCCAGCCTCCAGCGTCACTCGCGCATTCCGCGCACCCATCAAAGCCTGCCGCGGATACGACATCCGCAATCCCCCAGGCCCCAAAGTTTGCGGCGACATCGTCAAATGCGTATGGCAATCAATCAATCCAGGCAACACGGTCGAACTCGAAAGATCCACCACGCGCGCATCTTTCGGCAACCGCGATTCCAGTCCCGCAGCATCGCCAATCTCCTTAATCCGTTCGCCCTCAATCCAAATAATCTGATTCGCCGCATATTTCCCAGTGCGGACATCGAGCACGCGCCCAGCCTTCACCGCCACCACGCGCGCAGCTCCCGCAGGCCCCTGAGTCATAGCCACCGGCGCGCCCATCAATGCCACAATCAAAATCAACACCAGCCCAATCCGCTTCATCGCTTCTCCCTTCCGTCAGCTTTGCTTCGTCGCACCACCGCGCAAGCCGCCGAGATTCTAGCCCGTCGCAACACTTTTTCTCTGCCTTATTTTCGATCGAGCGCTCGACGCAACGATCCGCTCACAAAAAAAGCTGCCCAGACGCTACCCGCGCTCGTCCACTAAGTATCTTTTTTCAGAATCGTTTCCCGGCACCCCCTCCCATTGACTGCGCGTCTCACTTAGAGCAAGATTCCCGCGAGCCGCTGAAGCGCTCGCCTAGCCCAGCAGGTCCGTCCCGCCCCCGACGGTCCGACCTCGGTCATGATCCCGTCTCTTCAGCCTCGCATACCGCCCCTCGGGCGAAGGAGACTCAAGTGAAGAAACTGTATGTGGGGAATCTCCCTTTCCAAGCCAATGAAGAAGAAGTCCAAGCCCTTTTCAGCGAGTCCGGAATCAAAGCCGATTCGGTAGCTTTGATCCGCGATCGTTTTTCAGGGCAGCCTCGCGGTTTCGGTTTCGTTGAAATCGGCGACGACGGGGAAGCCGATAAGGCCGTAGCCGCACTTAACGGAAAAGATTTCAAAGGCCGCAAAATCGTGGTCAACGAAGCCCGCCCACAAAGAGAAGGCGGCGGTGGTGGTGGCGGCGGACGCGGCCGCAGCGGCGGTGGCGGCGGCGGTGGACGCGGCGGCTACGGCGGCGGTGGCGGTGGCGGCAATCGCGGCGGCGGTGGTGGTGGCGGCGGACGCCGCGACTGGTAATCGCAAATTTCGCAAACGGGCAAGCGCAAAAAAGCCTTGCCCGTTTTCGTAGCGGTACCCTTCAGGGCAGCATCTTCTTGCGTTGCGCGGGATAGACGCCTGCCACCGAGCTCCACCCTTCTTTCGTTCCGATATTTCTCTTCTCCAATCTAAGAATCCAACTCACCCCGCCACGCATCTCAAAACACATCGAAATCAAGGAGCACCGGTGCCCAACGAAATCAAATCTCTTCTAGCGGCCCTGGAAGAAGCCTACAAAGGCCCAGCCTGGCACGGCCCCAGCCTGCGCGCCGCCCTTAAAGGCATCGACGCCAAGCAAGCCGCAAAACGCCAAGGCCCAGGCCGCCACAACATCTGGGAACTAGCCATCCATGCGGCCTATTGGAAATTCGCAGTAAGAAGACAACTACTCGGCGGCACGCGCGGTGTCTACAACGAAGAAGGAAGAAACTGGTTCGTCCGTCCAGCAGAAAATCTCACCGAAGCAGAACTAGAAAAAGCCTGGCAGAAAGATTCGGCGGCACTAAAGCGCGAGCATCTAGCCCTAATCGAAACAGTAAAAAAATTCCCCGAATCCAAACTCGATCGCCACCAACCCAACAGCAAGTACACTCCGCGCCAAATGATCGCAGGCGTAGCCTTCCACGACATCTACCACGCCGGCCAAATCCAACTTCTGAAACGCCTGAACGAGCTCCCGTAGCGCCGGCTGCCAGCCGGCGTTTTTCTGCGACGACACCTGCCACGAAATCGTCGGCAACCGTCGCGCCGAACCACCCGATTCACTTTTGGCGCTTAACAGAAACGAACTCACCTCACAAATCTAGTGATCTTTGCCAGGGCACGACTTTAGTCGTGCCGTAATCCTCGCCGTTTCTTGTGGGCTTTAGCCGCTGAGGTCATTTTTTAGGCGGGAGGGCACCGCGATGCAATCTAAGAAAAATCCAACTCCATCTCATCGATATAACACCAACCCCAATCCTCGCCAGGCTCAATCGATTTCATAATCGGATGCTTCACTTCATGAAAATGCTTGGTTGCATGTTTATTCCTGGAAGAATCGCAGCACCCAACCTTCCCGCAAACCATGCAAAGCCGCAAATGCACCCAAGTATCCCCAATCTTCATACATTCCTCGCAACCCTTGGTATGCGGCTTCACATCCTTAATCTCACTCAAGTGTGTACACTTCGTAGCCATCACCAGCCCCCAAAAAGCCGCTTAAATTTCCGCCAAAACCCGGTGCACCAAATGTATCGCGATCGATCCTTCACCTACCGCCGAAGCCACTCTCTTCACATTCCCCGCGCGCACATCCCCCACCGCAAACACTCCCGGCAAACTAGTCTCCAGCATCAAAGGCGCCCGCGAATGTTTCCAGGCCACAGCGCGCACTCCAATCGCTCCGTCCATATCCCGCCCCGTCAAAATAAATCCCTTCTCATCCATGGCCACGCAGCCCTTCAACCAATCCGTCCGCGGCGATGCTCCCGCCATAACAAATAGGTGCCGTATTTCATGCACAGAAGTCTGCCCAGACTTTTTATCCCGCCAGGTCACGCGCTCCAAATGCTTATCGCCCTCGATCCCCACAATCTCCGTGTTGAGAAGAAGCTCAATTTTCGGGTTCTCTTCGATCCGCTGAATCAAATACCGCGACATGCTTTGCGCCAATCCACCCGAGCGCACCAGCATGTACACCTTCTTGGCCGTCTCCGACAAATACACCGCCGCTTGTCCCGCCGAATTTCCACCGCCCACCACAATCACATCATCTCCACCGCAAAACTGCGCTTCCATGAAAGTCGCGCCAAAATAAATCCCCTGGCACTGCAGCTTGTCAAAATTCTGCAAGTCCGGCTTGTTATATTGCGCGCCCGTAGCGATCACCACGGCCCGCGTAGCCAGCCGGTTGCCATTCTCCAGCACCACTTCATAAGGACGCTTCCCGCAATCCAATCGCGCCACGCTGTGCCCCACCATCATCTTCGCCCCGAATTTTTCCGCCTGCGCAATCGCCCGCGCCGCCAATTCATTCCCCGTAAGCCCGGTCGGAAATCCCAGATAATTTTCGATCATCGAACTCGAGCCCGCCTGCCCGCCCGGCATCGCACTCTCGATCATCAAGGCATCAAGCCCCTCCGATGCCGCATAAACCGCCGCCGCCAATCCCGCCGGCCCAGCTCCCACAATAATCAAATCGCGAATTTGCTCCTCATCAATCGCGCTGTTCATACCCAGACAATCCGCCAGTTCCGCGATCGAAGGATTCTTCAGCACCGTTTTCAAATTGCAAATCAACACCGGAATCTCATCGGCGCGCACATCGAACCGATCCAGAACCAGTTGCGCGGCCTGGTCTTTATCGAGATCCAGATACTGATAAGGATGCTGGTTGCGCGTCAGAAACTCGCGCAGCCGCAAAGTATTCGCCGAATAGCGCGAGCCCAGCAGAATCACGTCGCCGGCCTGCGCGTTCACCAACTCGCGCCGCCGCAAAATGAACGCACGCATGAAAATATTGCTCAGCTCCGGATCGCGCGCCACGATCGAGTGCAATCCCGCCGGCGTCACTTCCAGCAACTCCGCGTCCGAAGTCACGCGCCCGCGCACCAGGCAGCGCTGCCCGGAAATCATGGTGAATTCGCCGGTAAATCCCCCCGGCTCATGCGTAGCAATCAGCCGCTCGCCCATCAAATAAGGCTGTACGATGCTCATAGTGCCGCTCAACAAAACAAAAAACGGCACACCCGTATCCCCAGGCTCAAACAAAATCTCGCCCTTCATCGCCTTGCGCACTTTCGCACCAGCCCGCACGCGCTCAATCTGCGCAGCAGTCAATTTCGGAAACGCTTCCGTCTTAGCGTCCATCACGCTAGTTCGTGGCCCCGGCGTAGGCGTGATAGGCACCGATGCAGCAGCCATAAATCCCCCCAAAATAGTGGATTCCACTATTAGAGCATTCCACCAGCAGCAAAGATTCAAGTACCGCCGGCGTCCCTGCCGGCTCTTACGAGCGCAAATGTCCGGAACAGCAGAAAATGTGCCCGGCGGAAAATCTGAAATTAACGCCGTAATTGAAAGTATGTAGTCCGTCCAAGACCACTGCCTATGGCGAGATTTTCTTCGCAAGATGCCGGCGGAGACGCCGGCGCTACTTTTCCGCTCCACTATCCCGCAACAAAACCGCATCCGATTCCAAATGCCGCTCCATCACTCCCAGCGTCTTCCCATCCGGCGAATACTCAAATTCCTGCAGCGCGTCCGCAGTGAAATTCGTAATCTGCCGCCCGCGCGATCCATCCAAAGGCTGCAGCCAAAGATTCTCCATGCCGTTCTCCAGAATCGGATAAACCAACGCGGTCCCATCCGGCGTAAATCCCGGCCCCTGCGATATGCGCGGATCGGGCGTCAACATACGCACCACAGCCTTACCCGGCGTATCCAAGCTCACCAGCGCAATCATCGGCACGGGCACGGCCGCATCGTTTTTTTCCACCGACATTGACAGCCACCTTCCATCCCTCGAGAGATCCACGCCTCCCGAGCTCACGAACGTTCCGGGAATCTCCGTCCCCGGCACGCTTTCCGGCTTTCCGCCGTCGATCGGTACGCGCATTACGTTGAGATTTGGCACTTCCTGGTAATAAACCCATTTCCCATCCGCCGAACATACCGGAATGATGTCGATTCGCCCGAAACTCAATTGCTTGGGGTTCGAGCCGTCCAAATTCACGCGCCAGATGTTCGCGTTATTATTGCCGCCATGTTGCGCCCAGGTGAAGACGATGTACCGTCCGCCATTGCATCCTGTCGGGCGTATCAGTTGCGCCCCGGGATCGCTCAGCAATACTGTGCGATTGCTTCCATCGGGAGACATCCGCAGCATGTTACTTCCGTCATCGAAGTAAATGCCCCCGTCGCTGGCGTAGCCGAATAAGAATGAAGTCTTGTTCTGCGCGCCCGCCGGTTCTGGCACACTTGCGGTGAAGCCCGCCGTGGGCAAGAGATAAAGCGTCCGGCTAAGTTTCTGCTGAATGGTCGCCAGGATTTTTCCATCCGATGAGACGGAGAGCGTCTGATAATTGTTCGTGTCCTTGGTCACCGGCCGGAGTTTGCCTCCTCCAACCGGAACATACCCAATTTGCTCGTGCGCCGCGGGGCTAAAATTGGTTGGATACTGCACCAGGAACCCGCGCCCCTCAGGCATCCACAGCAGATCGTTCACGAGGAACTTTCCAAACTTGATGGCGCTCAGATTTTTCCCCGTCACCGCATCGGCCAGACCAACGGCGCTGAACGGATCGTCCGCATCGGTCAGCATCGTTGCGAACTCGCGGCCATCCGGCGACCACATCGCCACGAGCTGCCCCGCGAGCGGCACAGTGGCGATTACTTTTTCATCTCCGCCATCCAGATTCGCGGTTATCACTTCTGACTTTCCTATTTCGGGCGTGTTGCCGCGTTGGAACATGAATCGCTTGCCGTCCGGTGAAAACGAAATGCCGCTATCGATATCGTGTACGACCGCCTGCGGCGTCCCGCCAAATACCGGCGCGCGATAGAGCACGAAGAGCGTGTGCGCGGTGTTTTCCGCCTTGCGGAAATAGATGGTGTTCCCATCGGGTGAAAATATCGGCGTCTGGTAAAAAGCATCCGCCGGCGGCATTACCTGCGTGTCGCTGTTCGTCGGCACGTTTTTCAGCCACAGGCTCTGCTTGCCCTTGTCTTCCAACACGCTCAACAGAAGTTTGCCGTCAGGCGAAACCGCAGCCGCCACGGTTTTTCCATTGTTCGTGATTTGCGTGATGGCGAAATTCTCAAAAGGCGTGGGCCGCTTGGCGTTCAAAAGCGCGTAAATTCCATACGCGGCGGCAGCCACAAGCACCAGCACAAGAATGCTGACAGTAGCCAATCCCAATTTATGCTGCTTAGCCACATCCACGACGGTAGAACTACCCGACCGGTGCAAGCCCGAAGAATCCGCCGTCGTACCGGGTTTCGTAGCGGTGGGTTTCAGCCCAGCATCCCCATGCAAGTGCGGCGAGATCGTATCCAAATCCGCCACCGGCGAAACCACGGATTCCGATCGCGTATCCCGCATCAATCTCTGCAAATCCGTCCGCAATTCCGAAGCATACTGGTAACGCATCCGCCGGTCCTTCTCCAGCGTCTTGCTCACGATGCGCTCCAGCTCCCCCGGCAGCTCCGCATGAAAACGCAAAACCGGCACAGGAGCCTTATGCAAAATCGCATCAAAAATCGCCGCCGAAGTCGCCCCGCCAAATGCCTGCGTACCGGTAGCCATTTCGTACAGCACCACTCCGAAAGAAAAAAGATCCGTCCGCGCATCCAAATCTTCGCCCATGGCCTGCTCGGGCGACATATACATCACCGTCCCAATCGTCGATCCCGGATTGCTCAAAACTTTATCGTCCGCCACCGTCGGCAGCGAAGAAGCATCAGCCTCCGCCCCCATCTGCGGCACCGCCACAATTTTCGCCAATCCGAAATCGAGCACTTTCGCCGGCCCATTGCGCACGCAAAAAATATTCGCCGGCTTGATGTCCCGGTGCACGATGCCCTTGGCATGCGCGGCATCCAGCGCTCCGGCAACGTCCACGCCAATCTGCAGCAATTCGTCCAGCGGCAACGCCCCGCGGGCAATCCGCTGCTTCAGCGTCTGCCCCTCGAGATATTCCATCACCAGGAAAATGCGGCCCTGCTCTTCGCCGATATCGTAAATCGTGCAAATATTGGCGTTGTTGAGCGCGGAAGCGGCGCGAGCCTCGCGGCGAAAGCGCTCGAGCGCCACAGGATCGCGTGCAGTTTCTTCAGGCAGGAATTTCAGCGCCACCGAGCGCCCCAGGCGGGAATCCTCAGCGCGGTACACCACTCCCATTCCACCGCCACCGAGTTTCTCGACGATGCGGTAATGCGAAATCGTGCGCCCGATCATGGGAGAAGAATCCGCCACAGGCCGAGCATCTTACGCCCAGCCAAACCACCAATCAACGAAAGCAGCGCCGGCTTGTCCTGAGCACTCGGGAACGGCCTGGGATCCGGCGACGAAAACAGAAACCCAACTCCGAAATCGTCGACGGCGCGACATCCGCCGTCGTACCGCTGGCGTCCCTGCCGGCTCTTACGACCGCAGATGTTCGCAAGGGCAGAATACGTCCGCGGCCTCGAGTATGAAATTAATGCCGGATTTCAAGCTGTGTAGTCCGTCCGTAACTATTGCCACTGGCAGGATTTTCTTCGCAAGATGCCGGCGGGGACGCCGGCGCTACTTTTCCGCCCCGCTATCGCGCAACAGCACCGCGTCCGACTCCACGTGATTCCTCAACATCCCCATCGTCTTCCCATCCGGCGAAAAATCAAATATCTGTATCGTGTCCGCGGGAAAATTCGTAATCTGCCTGCCCTTGGACCCATCCAGCGGCTGCAACCAGACATTCTCAGTGCCATTTTCGCGGATGTTATACACCAGCGCTTTTTCATCGGGCGTGAATCCCGGCGCTCCCGAAATCCGCGGATCGGGATTCAACATGCGTACCGGCGGCTTCGCTCCCGCATCCAAATCCACCACCGCGAGCACAGGCACCGGAGCCGTTCCCATGGTCCTGACAAACATCACCGACAGCATCTTTCCGTCGTGCGAAATGTCGAACCCGATGGTGCCAAGGAAGGAATCGGGCAGGCTGACACCCGGAACTACTTCCGCCTTCCCGCCGTCAATGGACACACGCTCGATTTGGTTTGCGAAGAAGTCCTGGAAATATGCCCACTTCCCGTCCGGCGAGCACAGCGGCGCTACGTCGTTCGCTCCGTCGGTCAGCTTCTTAGGATCTGAGCCGTCGGCATTCGCCCGCCAGATGTTGGTCTTATTGATTCCGGCATGACCAGACCATGAGAATAGGATGTAGCGCCCACCGCTGCATCCGACCGGCCGCACGATCTGCGAAGCAGGATCGCTCACCAGCGTGGTCTTGTTGCTCCCGTCCACCGACATGTGCACAATTTCGCCGCCGGAATCGAAGTACAGATCCCCGTTGCTGGCCCATCCGAACACAAACGCATTCTTGTTCTGCGCCGGCGCCGGACTCGGCGGAGCCCCGCTAAATCCACTCACCGGCAAGAAGTACATCGTCCGCGTGATTCTCTGTTGGATCGCCGCCAGCGTCTTCCCATCGGATGAAAGCGACAAAGTTTGATAGTTGTTCGTATCCTTCGTCACCGGCCGCAGTTTGCCGCTGGGATACGATATAAATCCGATCTGATTTCGTGCATCGGGACTGATTTTCTTCTGATAGGCGGCCAGGAAACCGCGCCCGTCGGGCGTCCACACGAATTCGTTGAGAATCACTTGCCCGAATCCGGCAAAAGCCTGGGCCTTGCCCGAGGTCACGTCCCTGAGCTCGATCTGGGTGAAAGCGTCGGAAGCATTGAAAAGCGGCGCCGCGACCTGCTTGCCGTCCGGCGACCAGGTGATCGCGGGAGCAGCCGCGGGATTGATCATCGTTTCCACGATGACTACCGTTTCGTCGGTGCCATCCGCGTTCGCCGTAAGAAATTGATACTTGCCGGCCTCCGGGCTGTTCCCTCTCATGTAAGCGATGCGCTTAGCGTCCGGCGAGAACGTTATGTCGGTGTCGATGTTGCGCACCACCAATTGCGGCGTGCCGCCCAGCACCGGCGCCCGGTAGAGATTGAATCCCGTATGCAAGCGATCCATCGCCTTGCGGAAATAAATCGAATTGCCGTCCGGTGAGAATTTCAGGCTCTGGTAAAATTCATCCGCCGGCGGAATTACTTGCGTGTTGCTGTTCGTCGGCACATTCCGCAGCCACAGACTTTCCTTGCCGTTGTCCTCCACCACGCTCAAAAGATATTTGGCATCGGGCGAAATTGCCGCCGCAATCGTCTTCCCGTTGTCGGTCACCTGCGCCATCGTGAAATTTTCAAACGCGGTAGCGCCTCTGCCGTTCAGCAGCGCGTAAATCCCATAAGCCGCCGCAGCCACAAGCAGCAGCACAATAATGCTGATGGTAGCCAACCCCAACTTATGCTGCTTAGCAACGGCCACGACAGTAGAACTGCCCGATCGGTGCAAACCCGACGAATCTCTCACTGCCGCTGGCGCCGCGGCACTTACTCGGCCAGAACTACCGGGCCCCGCCGCACCCGCTTCCGGCAAATCCGCCACAGGCGAAATCACCGATCCCGAATGTGAATCGCGCATCAGCCGCTGCAAATCCGTCCGCAAATCCGAAGCATGCTGGTAACGCATCTTCCGGTCTTTCTCCAGCGCCTTATTAATGATGCGCTCGAGCTCGACGGGCAGTCCCGAATTCAACCGCAACACCGGCACAGGCGGCTTATGCAAAATCGCATCAAAAATCGCCGCCGAAGTAGTCCCCTTGAAAGCCACAGTCCCGGTAGCCATCTCATAAAGCACCACGCCGAACGAAAACAAATCCGTCCGCGCGTCCAAATCCTCGCCCATAGCCTGCTCCGGCGACATATACATCACCGTCCCAATCGCCGATCCCGGACTACTCAAAATCTGATCGTCAGCCGAGGTAGGCATAGCCGTGGCGTCCACATCCGTAAACGTCTGCTCCGGCGCAATAATCTTCGCCAACCCAAAATCCAAAACCTTAGCCGACCCATTCTTCGTGCAAAAAATATTCGCGGGCTTGATGTCGCGGTGAACGATGCCCTTCGAATGCGCCGCATCCAGCGCGCTCAGCCACTTCCACGCCAATCTGCAAAAGCTCATCCGTATGCACAGCTCCGCGCGCAATCCGGTGCTTCAAAGTCTGCCCCTCAAGATATTCCATCACGAGGAAAACATGCCCGCCATCCTCGCCAATATCATGAATGGTGCAAATATTCGGATGATTCAAAGCAGAAGCAGCCCGAGCCTCGCGCCGAAATCGGTCCAAAGCCAAAGGATCCCGAGCCGTCTCTTCAGGAAGGAACTTCGAGCGCCACAGCCCGCCCAAGCCGAACATCTTCAGCCTTATAAACCACACCCATCCCGCCCCCGCCCAATTTCTCAAGGATGCGGTAATGCGAAACAGTCCGGCCAATCATAGAAGTAGATTCCGCCACAGGCCGAGCATCTTACGCCCGCCGTAAGCGGCAATCAACGAAAGTAGCGCCGGCGTCCCTGCCGGCATCCGACGAAGAAAAAACCCACCAGAAGCCAAAACTCAAGGCCGGACTCAGCCGTCAAATCAATCGCCGTAGCATTTCTCTGCTTAGGGGCGCTCTCTTGCTGCGCCCGCGGTGAGCATCTGCGAACGAACGTCGCCATTACATTTCGTACCCCTATCCCCGTCGCCAAACTCCTCCTCCGCCTCCAACCGATCCGCCCGCCGCAACGAAGGAAACATCCACGCCCACGCTCCCGTCACCACCAACGATCCCACCCCGCCAAAAATCGCCGCCCCCACAGGCCCAAACAACCGCGCCGTAACCCCACTCTCAAATTCCCCCAACTCCGCCGTAGCCCCAATAAAAAGCCCCGCCACCGCCGAAACCCGCCCGCGAAACCGGTCCGGCGTAACCAACTGCACCAAAGTCAATCGCACAAAAACCGAAATCATGTCCGCCGCACCCAAACAAGCCAGCGCCACCACCGAAACAATCAAAGAGCGCGACACCGCAAACACCAAAGTAGAAACGCCAAATCCAGCCACCCCAGCAAACATCCAAGCCCCAGCCCGGCGATGCAAAGGCCACCGGTTCAAAGCAAACGCCGTAATCATCGCCCCAATCGCCGGCCCCGACCGCAAAATCCCAAATCCATGCGCCCCAACTTTCAAAATATCGCTAGCAAACACCGGCAAAAGCGCCGTAACTCCTCCAAGCAAGACTGCGAAAAGATCCAAAGAAATAGCCCCCAACACAATCTTGTTAGTCCAAACGTAAGCCAACCCCTCCCGTATCTGCTCCCAATGCGATCCAGGCTGCAATTCCGGCCGAGTATTCGCCCGAATCAAAAGCAGCGCCGAAAACGTAAAAACATAAAGCCCCAACGATCCGCAATAAGCCACAAACGGAGAAATTGCGCACAAAACTCCGCCAATCCACGGCCCCACCACAAACGCGATCTGATCCCCCAAAGAACTTCGCGAAATCGCCCGCGGCAAGATTTCCCGAGGCACCAACATCGGCCCCATCGCCCCGTTCGCAGGCCAAAGAAACGATCGCGACCCTCCAAACACAGCCGCAATCAAAAAAATCGGCACCAAGCTCGGCCGCGGATGCAAAGAAATCAAAACCAATCCGCAAACGCACAAAATCTCCACTCCAGTACAAACCAAAATAATCCCGCGCCGGTCGCGCCGGTCCGCCGTAGCCCCAGCAATCAAAGCCAAAAGAAAATTAGGCACAAACTGCGCCAACCCCACCATCCCCACCAAAAAAGCACTCTGCTCCACGCTACGCGTATGCCGCGCCAACGTATAAACCTGCCACCCAATCGTCACGCTCTCCGACTGCACAGCCAGCGTAGAAAACATCCGCGCCACCCAAAACCAAGCAAACGCCCGATACCCAAACACCCCGCGCGGAGCATCGGCGTCCACCACCGCCCCGTCAATTCCCGATCGCGAATCCAAGTCAGCCATCTCCCTAATCAAGATACTAACGTAAATAGCGCCGGCGTCTCTGCCGGCATCCGACGAGCAACCCTCGCCCCACCTTCGCAGAACAAACGACGGCGCAACCAATTCAACCAGAGCCGGCTGCCTTCTTGACAAAAATGATAAATCCGAATATCATTTCCATGGTTCTGGAAATATGAAAACGTCGCAAGCAGTAGACGCTCTCGCCGCCCTAGCCCAAGAAACCCGCCTAAACATCTTCCGCCTGCTAGTCCGCCACGCCCCCCAAGGCCTGCCAGCAGGCGACATCGCAAAAAAACTTCGCCTACCCAACCCCACTCTTTCCTTCCACTTAAATATCCTAGCCGCCGCCGATCTAATCCGCCCCCACAAAACCGGCCGCTCCATCCGCTATTCCCCGGCTCTGGATCAAGTAAACGGCCTAACCCAATTCCTACTTGAAAACTGCTGCGCAGCCACCAACTGCTGCGAACCCGCCGCACGCAAAAGGTGACGCATGCCGCAACCCTACAACGTCCTCTTCCTCTGCACCGGAAATTCCGCCCGCTCGATAATGGCCGAAGCAATCCTGAATCATAAAGGCCGCCCAAATTTCGCAGCCCATAGCGCCGGCAGCCATCCGTCCGGCCAAATCCGCCCAGAAGCGCTGCACCAACTAGAAATCGCCCACCTCCCCACAGAAAATCTCCGCAGCAAAAGCTGGGACGAATTCGCTAAGCCCAACGCCCCACAAATGAATTTCGTATTCACCGTCTGCGACAACGCCGCCCGCGAAGCCTGCCCCTTCTGGCCCGGCCAACCCATCACCGCACACTGGGGCGTCCCCGACCCAGCCGCAGTCGCCGGCACTCCCGAACAAATCGCCCGCGCCTATCGCGAAGCCTTCATGATCCTCGATCGCAGAATCAGTCTGCTACTCTGCCTACCGCTCGAGAGTCTGAATAATCTCGCCATCAAAAAAGAACTCGACCGGATCGGCACCCAATGACCATCGCGCGCCGCCTAACCGCCGAATTCCTAGGCACAGCATTTCTGCTAGCCGCCGTAATCGGCTCCGGCATAATGGCCGAACGCCTCTCCGCCGGAAACGTCGCGATCGCTCTCCTGGCAAACACGATCGCCACCGGCGCCGCACTAGTAGCGCTGATTCTCGCCTTCGGTCCCATCTCTGGCGCGCACCTAAATCCCGCGGTCACTCTTTCCGCCGCGCTCGAGCACGAAATCTCCTGGCTTGACTCAGCTCAATACGTCGCAGTCCAAATTCTCGGCGGCATCACCGGCGCAATAGCCGCGCACCTGATGTTCGGCCTATCGGCAATCTCTCTTTCGCATCACGCACGCAGCGGCCCCGCCCAATTCCTAAGCGAATTCATCGCCACTTTCGGCCTAGTCTGCATAATCTGGGGATGCTCGCGCTCGCAACCACAAGCCGTTCCATACGCCGTAGGTGCCTACATCACCGCAGCCTATTGGTTCACCTCGTCCACATCATTCGCGAATCCAGCCGTCACAATCGCCAGATCCATCAGCGACACATTCGCCGGCATCCGCCCCATCGACGCCCCATTTTTTGTAGTAGCGCAATTACTCGGTGCCGTAACCGCCACGTTTCTATTCCGCTGGCTACTGCCGGCGCAAACCAGTAGCACAGCCACTCCTGGCTGTGTCTCCCCCGAACATGCCGCCGCCAAAACGCCACAAGCTCAGCGTGCCGCGCTAAACAAAATCTAATCGCAAAGGAAATTCACATGAGCACAGAAAACATCAAGGAAATCGTAAAAGAAAAATACGCAGAAGCCGCCAAACGCGCCACGTCCGGCGAACGCTCATCCTGCTGCGGCACGACCGCCAGTACCGCCGGCGCCCCTGCCGGCTCTTCGTCTGGCTCCGGCAACTGCGGCTGCGATCCCATCACTTCCAATCTCTACGCCGAATCCGAATCCTCCACAATCCCGGAATCCGCCCTACGCGCAAGCCTAGGCTGCGGCAATCCCACCGCTCTAGCCCAATTAAAACCAGGCGAAACAGTCCTAGATCTAGGCTCCGGCGGCGGCATCGACGTCCTACTCTCCGCCCGCCGCGTAGGCCCCACCGGCAAAGCCTACGGCCTGGACATGACCGACGAAATGCTAACCCTAGCCAACGAAAACAAACTAAAGTCCGGCCTAACCAACGTAGAATTCCTACGCGGCGAAATCGAAAACATCCCGCTACCAGATAATTCGGTAGACGTAATCGTTTCGAATTGCGTAATCAATCTCTCCGCCGACAAAGACCAAGTCCTACGCGAAGCCTACCGGGTCCTAAAGCCCGGCGGCCGCTTCGCCGTCTCCGACGTAGTGGTCCGCGGCGAAGTCCCCCCACAAATCCGCCGCAGCATGGAACTATGGGTAGGCTGCGTAGCAGGCGCTCTAAGCGACGAACAATATCAATCCAAGCTAATCAAAGCAGGCTTCGAAAAAGTAGAAATCGAGCCAACCAGAATCTACAAACCAGAAGACGCAAAGGAATTCCTGAAATCCGCAGGCCTAAATCCCGAATCAACCGCCACCGAGATAGAAGGAAAATTCGCCAGCGCCTTCATACGCGCAAAAAAGCCAACCCACATTTCGTAGGCGCGGGGGTTCACCTCCCGCCCGTTCTAGCCGTGGGTGTTAAGTAGCGCCGGCGTCTCTGCCGGCATCCGACGAAGAAAACGCCAACCAAAGGCACAACTCGACGGCGGAGCAAACGAAATCGTAATGGCACGAGGTTTACGACCCGCCCGCACTAGCCGTGGGTTCCCAAGTAGGGGCGGGGGTTCACCGCCCACACTGGCCGTGGGTTTTTCTCCAGCCCTTAGTTACTCATTGACAAACAACGAAAACGATGTCATAAATCTAACGGGAGTTTGCGAAAGGGCCAACCTCCCGACCGGAGGCCCTCGCTCTGAGTCGGCCAAGAAAGGCCCAAAGAACGGACCCGGATTCTAATCGGGAACGATTCGAAAAAGCGCCCCAGGAAGCCCAAGATGCAAGACAGGCCAAATCACGCAGAATCCAAACAAAATAAAGGGTTTACTCATATATCAAGCCTCCAAAAGGCGAACAAAAGGCTAATCGGGAATGGTTACGATTAGAAACGCCCGTAAGTCATAGAAAACAAACGCCGGCGACCCTTTCTAATCGGGAAAAAAACCGTGTTTTTTGCATCAAAATCGCCCCATCCAATTTCTTGTCCGTTTCCGGGACACTTCAATCCCACGAGCGAGCAAATTACCTCCTGTGCAACCCCTTGCACCCTCCCTAAACCTATGCTATTAAGCCTCTTAGACGTTCCCCGAAAGCGGCAAGTCACTTGCCCTATTCTCTCGCGAGGTCATTTCCTTGGATATTGCTCGACCAGACGCTAAGAAGAAAAAGAGGTTCCGCCAGATCGCTTACGGCGTCGCGGCACTGATCGCCATTGTCCTGATCACTGGCGCCCTGCACACGCTGAAGCCAGCGGCACCAAGCGTCGACAAGGCCACCCTCTGGCCCGGCACCGTTCAACGCGGCCCCATGCTCCGCGAAGTCCGCGGCCTCGGCACCCTGGTCCCCGAGACTATCCTTCTTATACCCGCGCAGACCGACGGTCAGATCGCCCAGCGCTATCTTCTCCCCGGCACCCCCGTCAAAAAGGACACCGTCATCTTCGCCATGAGCAATCCCGAGCTGCAACAAGCAGCCATGGATGCCCAGTACCAGGTAAAAGGCGCCGAGGCGGAACTGAATAATTTGAAAGCGCAACTCCAGAATCAACTGATGGACCAAAAAGCAAAAGCCGCCGTGGTACGCTCCGCTTTCCACCAGGCGCAAATCCAGCGCGAGACCAACGAGGAACTCTTTAAGCTCGGTCTAACCTCCGACGTGATTCTGAGAACGTCGAAAGTAGCCGAAGAAGAATTGGGCAAGCAAAATGACATCGCCGAAAAGCAGGTGGAAACTTTCGCCAATTCAATCGACGCGCAGATTGCCGTGCAGCAAGCAAAAGTCGATCAGCTCCACGCGCTCGCGCAACTCAAGCAATCGCAGGTCGAAGAATTGAAAATCCGTCCGGGAATTGACGGCATGCTGCAAGAGCTGGACGTAGAAGTCGGACAAAAAGTCACCGCCGGCACGGTGCTAGCCCGCGTCGCCCAGCCGCAACATTTGAAAGCGCAACTGAAAATCGCCGAGACCCAGGCGAAAGATATCGTCATTGGACAAAAAGCAACCATTGATACGCACAACGGAATCATTCAGGGCCACGTAACACGCATCGATCCCGCGGTGCAGAACGGAACGGTGACTGTCGATTGCTCGCTCGAAGGCGATTTGCCGCCGAGCCTGCGCTCGGATCTGAGCGTCGAAGGAACGGTGGAACTGGAACGGCTCACCGACGTTTTGTTTGTCGGGCGTCCGGTGCACGGCGAAGCAAACAGCACCATTGGCCTTTTCAAGACTACCGGCCCGTGGAACGATGCGAGCGAAGCCAGCCGCGTGCAAGTTCAGGTGGGGCGCACCTCGGTGAATTCGGTGGAAGTAGTGAAAGGATTGCAGGTGGGCGACACGGTGATTTTGTCGGACATGTCGCAATGGGACAATTTCGATCGCATTCAATTGAAATAGCCGGGCGCGCCGCAGCGCATCACGGCCATCAACGCAAATTCGCGAGGAGAGCACAAAATGGCAGACGGCAGCGAAGCCCTAATCAATCTCGATGGCGTAACAAAAGTTTTCTACACCGATGAAGTCGAAACGCACGCCCTGGCAGGCGTGCATCTCGAAATTCGCAGCGGCGAATTCGTGTCCATCGCCGGCCCATCGGGCTGCGGCAAGTCCACGCTGCTCTCAATTCTCGGCCTCCTCGATTCACCGAGCGACGGCAACTACTGGATCAACAAACAAGCCGTAGCCAATCTCTCGCTCGCCGATCGCACGCGCATTCGCAATCGCGAAATCGGTTTCATCTTCCAGGCCTTCAACCTCATCGGCGATTTGACGGTGTATGAAAATGTCGAGTTGCCGCTAACCTACCGCAGCATGCCCTCAGCCGATCGCAAAAAGCGTGTGCAGGAAGTGCTCGAGCGCGTCGGCATGGCGCACCGCATGAAGCATTACCCATCGCAACTTTCGGGCGGTCAACAACAGCGCGTAGCAGTAGCCCGCGCCCTAGTCGGCCAACCGTCGATCCTTCTGGCCGACGAACCCACCGGAAACTTGGACTCGAAGAACAGCGAAGCGGTGATGGAGCTTCTGCGCCAACTGCACCGCGAAGGCGCCACCATCTGCATGGTGACGCACGACCCGCGTTACGCCAGCATCGCCGACCGCGCCATCCATCTCTTCGATGGCCGCATAGTCGAAGACACAGTCGGCACGCGCCTCGAAAGCGTCTAACGATTCTCAAAAAAAACAGCGCGGGCAACGCGCAACGAACCGGAGAAAATCGAACTCGCCATGTGAGATCGAACGCTAGAGGTGTCTCAAGTACTAAGAAGTCAGGGAGAATCGCTTGCAGATCATGATTCAAGATTTCCGTCACGCCCTGCGCATGCTCGCAAAATCCCCAGGCTTCGCAACCGTAGCAATTTTAACGTTAGCCTTAGGCATCGGCGGCAACGCTACAGTCTTCAGTTGGATCCGCACAATTCTTCTGAACCCAATTCCCGCGGTCACTCACTCGGAACAAATGGCAGCCGTCGAGAGCATCATGCCCGATGGCGAATATCACACCAGCTCTTATCCCGATTACAAAGATTTCCGCGCACAGAATCATGTCTTCTCCGACGTAATCGGCTTCGAACTTTCCGGCGTGAACATGAGCCTGCGAAACACGGAGCCAGCCGAGCGAGTCTGGGGAATCATAGCGACGGAAAACTACTTCGACGTGCTAGGCGTACACGCAGCCATTGGCGATACGTTCCACGAGCAGCCGAATCAATCCCTAAATTCCGATCCGTACATCGTGCTCAGCTATGGATTGTGGGCTCGTCGCTTCGGCTCCGATCCGCACGTAGTCGGCAAAATCGTTCATCTCAACGGCCATCCGTTCACGATCATCGGTGTCGTCCCGCGTCCATTCTTCGGCACCATCGTCGGAATCGACGCGCAATATTTTGTACCCATGATGATGCAGCCGGTAGTCCTGCCCTTCGAAAGCATCGAGGAACGCAATCCGACCTTCGTGCACATCATGGGCCGCCTGAAGCCGGGCGTCAGCATCGCGCAAGCCCAAGCCGATCTAGCTCCACTGGCCGCAAACTTCGCCGCCGAATATCCGAACACGAGCAAGAACGTCGGCGTCTATGTCGCGCCGGTCTGGAAAGCGCACTACGGCGTGCAGGATTTCCTGCGCAGCGTGCTGGGATTCTTGATGGCCATCGCGTCCCTGGTCCTGCTGATTGCCTGCGTGAACGTGGCGAACCTCCTGCTAGCCCGCGCCACGGTCCGCGAACGTGAAATCGCGATTCGCGCCGCCATGGGCGCAAGCCGCAACCGGCTGATCCGCCAGATGCTCTCGGAAAGCCTGGTGCTGGCCCTTGCAGGGGGCATCGGCGGCATTTTGCTGGCGCTGTGGGGCGCGAATTTGTTGTCGTTCTTTACCCCGGCGACGAAGCACTTGCCGATCGGGCTCGCCCTTGGCGTCGACAAAACCGTGCTGGCGTTCACGTTGGTTCTCTCGATCGCTACCGGAGTGATTTTCGGATTGGTACCAGCGTGGCGTGGCTCGCGCACGGATCTAAATGACTCGCTGAAATCAGCAGCGTATTCGGCAGGGACACGCGCGTCGACGCATCGCCTGCGCGACGTGCTGGTGATTTCCGAAGTGGTGTTTGCCACGGTGCTACTGGTTTGCGCGGGATTGCTGCTGCGCTCGATGCGCAATGCGGAAGCAGCCGGACCCGGATTCAATACCGAGCATGTCGCTCTAGCCGCATTCGACTTGCGAACCAGCGGCTATACAGGCGAGCAAGCCGCGCTCTATTACGGCCGCTTGCTCGAAAAAATCCGCACGCTGCCCGGCATCGAGTCCGCCAGTCTCGAGCGGTTCGTCCCGCTGTGGTTTACCGGCCGCAGTTACTCGCCTGTGGAAGTGGAAGCCTACACGCCGACGCAGGGCGAAGACATGAACATCGATCTGAACATGGTGGGCAGCGATTATTTTCATACGCTGCAAATTCCGCTGATCTCCGGCCGCGATTTTTCGGAGCAGGACCGCGCCGGGGCGCCCAAAGTAATCATCGTGAACGAGACGATGGCCAAGCGCTTCTGGCCGGGCCAGGACGCGACCGGGCATCGTGTGCGGCTGTGGGACGATTGGCGCACGGTGGTGGGCGTGGCACGCGACGTGAAATATCACCGTATCAATGAGCCGCCGCAGGCGTTCCTCTATATCCCGGTGCTGCAGACCCACGGAACCGACGCAAACATTCTGGTGCGCTCGCAGTTGCCGACAGTGACAGTGGTGAAAGAAGTGCGCGGGGCGGCGATGTCGCTCGATTCGAAAGTGCAGCCGCTCGAGGCCGATGATCTTATCGTCGCTGCTACATACGTCGATGTTCGCGAATCGCACCGCCGCTTCGCTCGCATCGGTGCTCGGGCGCGCTGGGATTGCTACTGGCGTCGCTGGGAATCTATGGCGTGCTGTCCTACAGCGTGAGCCAGCGCTTCCGCGAAATCGGAATTCGCGTGGCGCTCGGCGCGCAGCGGACGCACGTGCTACGTCTGGTGATCGGGAAAGGCTTGCAACTCGCAATCATCGGCGCGGCCGCAGGCGCCGCCGTCGCATTGATGGCCACGCGCGCGATGAGCAATTTGCTTTTCGGTGTAAGCGCCAGCGATCCGCTGACGTTTGTGGCGGTAGCGCTCGGCGTGACGTTCGTCGCCGCTCTTGCGGCATATTTGCCCGCGCGGCGAGCGATGCGCGTCGATCCCATGGTGGCGCTGCGCTACGAGTAGATTTTGCTTTTGTAGGAGAGGGTGCTTTAGCCCTCCCGCAGTTCGGCCCCTTGTTGCGCGTGATCAAGAACGGCGCGATTTCGGATTTGGGCGATCGGGCACGAAGAGGCCCGCCAGAATTCGAGCGAGCAGGCTCCGGCATGAATCGCGGGTCTTCGAACGAAAGAGCCGGCAGAGACGCCGGCGTTACGTTAAGGCGGCAACGCGGAGGTTTTATGGGCGCATTGATGCAGGACGTTAAATTTGCGGTGCGCATGCTGCGGAAATCGCCGGGATTCACCGTCGTGGCGGTTCTTACTTTGGCGCTGGGCATTGGGGCGAATACCGCGATTTTCAGCGTTGTGAAGGCCGTGATCTTGCAGCCGCTTTCGGGCGTATCGCAATCGGACAAAATTGTGTCCGTCGGAATTCGGCAGGTGACGGGGGATGTTTTTCCGGCTTCTTATCCTGTTTATCGAGAATTGCGCGATAAGAACGATGTGATACAAGCGCTGGCAGCCGACTGCCCTATCAACTTCGCGGTGAAAATCGGCAACGAAACGAAACAGACGCAGGGCGAAATCGTAACCGGAAATTATTTCGATGCGCTGGGCGTGCACGCGGCACTTGGCCGGACGCTTACTCCTGACGACGACAAGGTTCCCTCGGGCGATCCGCTGGTGGTGATCAGCCACAATTTGTGGAAGACCGAATTTGGCGGCGAGCCTTCGGCCGTCGGACGCAGCATGATGATTTCCGGGCACCTGTTCACGATTATCGGTGTGATGCCGGAAGATTTTCACGGAGCGAATGTCGGGGCGGCCGCGCAAATTTATGTTCCCGCGATGATGCAGCCGATCGTTTTGCCGGTGGAGGTGGCCGGCGGAAATATTCTGGAGCAGGACGGAACGAACTGGCTCTTTATATTTGGACGGTTGAAGCCCGGGATAACCGTCGAAACGGCGCAGGCGGCCATGACGGTGAAGTTGCAAGCGTACTTCAAGGCGAAGGCAGACCCGCAGTCGACGAACGACACCGCGGCAGTCGCTCCGATCTATAAGACACCGTTCGGAGCGGCGCCGTCAATTTTGCCGGTAGTGACGATGCTTTCGGCGACCGTGGCGTTTGTGTTGTTGATCGCGTGCGCGAACGTGGCGGGATTATTGATTGCGCGATCCACGGCGCGGCGGACGGAAGTGGCCATTCGCGTAGCGCTCGGTGCAGGGCGTGGGAGATTGATCCGGCAATTGTTAAGCGAGAGCGTGCTGATGTCGCTCGTCGGCGGAGCGGTTGGATTGGCATTGGCGGCTTGGGCGACGAATTTTATGGCGCATCCGCCGAAGATGTTTGGAGTGCCGTTGAGCATTGACGCGCGGCTGGATACGGAAGTATTTGCGTTCACGCTGGTGGTGGCCACGCTCGCAGGAATTTTGTTTGGGCTGGCGCCGTCGCTGATGGCCTCGCGAGTGGATTTGGTTCCGGCGCTCAAAGGCGAAGAGGGCGGAAAGCGCGCGAGGAAATCGCCGCTGCGTGCGGGATTGGTGGCGGTACAGGTGGCCATTTCGCTGGTGCTGCTGGTGGGAGCGGGATTGTTGCTGCGCAGCGTGTTGGCGGCGCGAGCAACGAACCTGGGATTCAAGCCCAACGATATTTTGTCGCTGGCCATCGATACATCGGCAGCGGGCTACGATACGGCGCACGTGAAAACTTTTCTGCGGCAAGTGATCGACAATGTCGGATCGATCCCGGGAGTGCAATCGGCGGCGGTGGCGCAGGCGGGGCCGGTGGCGCAGCAATATTCGTATTCGACGACGGCGGAGATTGACGGCTATCAGGCGCTCAAAGAAGAATCGATGACCATCGGCTTTGACATGATTTCGCCGGGATTTTTCAAGACGCTGGGCTTGCCGTTGCGCGCGGGACGGGAATTCTCGTGGTCGGACGACGAGAAATCAGCGCGCGTGGCCATTGTGAACGAGACGCTGGCGAAAAAATATTTCCCCGGCAAGAACGCAGTCGGGCAGCGCATCAAGGGCGAAACGGATAAGTGGGACGAAATCGTGGGCGTGGTTGCGGACACGAAATATCAGTCGATGTCGGAGAAGCCCACGGCTTATTTCTACGTGCCTTTCCAGCAGACGCAGGGATCGCGGATTGCTTTGTTCGTGCGGACGGGAACTGCGCCGGAATCGCTGGGGAATACCATTCAGGCGGCGGTGGTGAAAATGGATCCGGCGCTGGGCGTCAGCAATTTGCAGACGATGCGGCAGACGATTGAAACTTCGCTGGTGGGATACGAGGGGACGGCGCTGATGTTGAGTATCGCAGGATTTATCGGATTACTGCTGGCGACGATTGGGATTTATGGAGTGGTGGCGTATTCGGTGGCGCAGCGCACGCATGAGGTGGGAATCCGCATGGCGCTGGGAGCGGAGCCTGGGAATATTTTGCGGCTGATTTTGCGGCAGGGGATGACGCCGGCTTTGGTTGGGATTGTGATCGGATTGGCGGGATCGCTGGCATTAACGCGATTGATTGCCGGGCAGCTTTATGGAGTGAAGCCGACCGACCCGCTGACTTTGGCGGCCGTATCGGCATTGTTGTGTCTGGTGACCGCGGCTGCGTGCGTGATTCCTGCGCGGCGAGCGATGCGCGTCGACCCGATGGTCGCTCTTCGATATGAATGATCCGATGGAGGCGTCGCGGGACGAGTAGAGGGTTCGTTGATGACTGGAGTTCTGCAGGATTTCAGATATGCGGTCAGGATGCTGCGGAAGGCGCCGGGATTTACGGCCATTGCGATTGTGACTTTGGCGCTGGGAATTGGCGCGAACACTGCAGTCTTCACTGTGGTGAATAGCACATTGCTGCGGCCACTGCCTTACGCTGGTTCCGAACGAGTGGCCTATCTGCGCACGATCCTGCCTTACTTCCCGGAATTCCGGCTTGGCGATTCATCGGCGAATTTCAACGACATCCGCGCGCAGAATCATGTGTTTGAGAGCGCCGCAATTTTTCGCGAGTGGTCGATGAATCTTTCCGGCGATGGCGAGCCGGCCGTGGAAGATACACTGAAGGCGACACCCGATTTTTTTGCATTGCTCGGAGCGGCGCCGGCGCGCGGGCGGCTTTTTACGGACGAAGAGCTTGAGCCGGGGAAAGACGGCGTGGCGATTCTGAGCGATTCGCTGTGGCGCAGCCGCTATGGCGCCGATCCGAAAGTGATCGGGCGGACGATCCGGCTCGATGCCAAGCCGTACACGGTAATCGGGGTTATGCCTGCATCGTTCCGATTCAACGAGGCGAAAGTTTACGTGCCGTTTGCGCTTACGCCGAAAGAGCGCGCCGACCGATCGATGCACGGGTATTCGGTTTTGGTGAAAACGAAGCGGGGAGTCTCGCTGAAGACAGCGCAGGCGGAGATGGATTCTTTCGCCGCGAATTTCAGCCAGCAGCGTCCGGACGAGGATAAAGGCATCAAGTTCGTGCTCGGTTCGTTGCAGGAAGAGACGATCGGAAATTCACGGTTGGCTTTGCTGGTGTTGATGGGTGCAGTGGTGCTGGTGCTGCTGATTGGCTGCGCGAATGTGGGCAGCCTGGCGCTCGCGCGCAGTTTGGCGCGGCAAAAAGAAGTTGCGGTGCGTTCGGCGCTAGGGGCGAGCCGCGGGCGGATCGTGCGGCAATTTCTGGTGGAGAGTTTGTTGCTGGCCATGATCGGCGGCACGGTGGGTTGGCTGTTGGGAATGTACGGCGTGGACGCGTTCCGGTATCTAGCGCCCGCGGATACTCCACGGTTGGAAGATTTGCGGATGGACCGGTGGGTTTTCGCTTTCGCCATGGGTGTTTCGATGTTGGCGTCGGTGCTATTCGGGCTTGCCCCCGCGCTGCAGAGTGCGCGGACTAGCGTGGGAGGTGCGCTGAAAGAATCCGGTCCATTTGGTCTGACGGGAACGCGCGGGCGGCAACGGATGCGCAGTGGGTTGGTGATGCTGGAAGTGAGCCTTGCGCTGATTTTGCTCGCGAGTTCAGTGCTGTTGATCAAGAGCTTCATGCGCTTGACGCATGTGGAGCCGGGATTCCGAACGGATCATCTTTTGACGGCGCGCGTGGCCCTGCCGGAAACGAAATATGCGACGCCGGAAGCGCAGAGAGCGTTCTTGAGCGAGTTGATGGAACGGCTGAATTCATTGCCTGCGGAGAGCGTGGCGGGCGGGAGTTCGCCGGTGCTTGGCGGGCACATGATGCTCTCTACGATGAACGTGGAAGGGACGGCGAAAGATGCTTCCGGCAATAGTCCGAGCTTCGAAACGCAATATGTGACGCCGGGATATTTCTCGACGCTGCAAATTCCGTTTGTGCGGGGGAGAGATTTTTCCCGCGGCGACACGCCGACGTCTCCGAGTGTTGCCATCGTGAACGAATCTTTTGCGCGGCGCTTCTGGCCCACTGCGGATGCGGTCGGCAAGCGCGTGAATTTCAATGTGGATCCAAAGGACAAACCGGACTGGCACGAGATAGTCGGCATCGTGAAAGACGTGCGTGACGTCAATCCAAGTTCTGCCTCGCGGCCGGAAATTTATTGTGCGGCAGAGAAGACCGGGCTGAACGAAGTGGTTATGTTCGTCCGCACGAATTCGGATCCGCACGCGCTGCTGCCGGCGCTGCGCTCGGTGGTGCAGTCCATTGATGCCGACTTGCCGTTGACGGATGCGGGAACTATGGATGAATCGATTCACAAATTTTCTACGACGCCGCGGTTTCGTTCGATTTTGCTGAGTGTGTTTGCTGGGTTGGGATTATTGCTGGCTTTGATTGGGATTTATGGCGTGATTGCGATCAGCGTGACGCAGCAGACGCGCGAGATTGGAATTCGTATGGCGCTCGGCGCGCAGCCGGGGGACGTGATGCGCAAGATGCTGCGGCGGGGATTGTTGTGGGTGGCCGCGGGTGCGGCTGCGGGATTGATCGGGGCTCTTGGAGCCACGCGATTGCTGGGGAGTTTGTTGTTTGAGGTGAAGGCCACCGATCCGATTTCATTTGCGATCGCGACGGGCTTGTTGGTGGCGGCGGCGCTGGCGGCATGTTACGTGCCGGCGCGGCGGGCCATGCGTGTCGATCCGATGGTGGCGTTGCGATACGAGTGACGGTTTTGTAGGGGAGGGTGCTTTAGCCCCCCCGCAGTTCGGCCCGTGGATCTGGCGCGATTGCGATTGTGGCGCGATCCTGCACGGAGAGGACCGGCATAAAGCGCGGGCCCTACGGGCGGAGTAAACCTTCGGAGACGGAGCGATTGTGAATGGATTTTTGCAGGACTTGAAATTTGCGCTGCGGATGTTGCGGAAATCGCCGGGATTCGCAGCGACGGCGATTCTTACTTTGGCGCTGGGGATCGGGACGAATTCGGCGATCTTCAGTGTGGTGCAGCGCGTACTTTTGCGGCCGCTTCCTTATCCTCACGCTGAAAATCTGGTGGAAATTTCGAATAGCTACAAGCCGGTTTGGCCAAAGCTCGCTTTATCGCCCGCGGACTATGCGGACTGGCGGCAGCAGGCGCGCAGTTTTTCAGATATGGGCGCGTATGTGGCCATTTCGGCCGGCTTCAACATGACCGGCGATGGTGCCACCGAGAGAATTCAGGCTGCTTATTCGACGGCGGAATTATTTCCATTGCTGGGAGTTCGCGCGGCGGTTGGGCGCACATTTTCTCCGGAGGAGAACAAGACTGGCAGCGCGCCAGTGGCGTTGCTGAGCCATCGCTTTTGGCTCAGCCATTTTGGCGGCGATGCAAGCGCAGTGGGAAAAACGATCACGCTGGATGGCGAGCGCTTCACGCTGGTTGGCGTGCTGCCCGGCGATTTTCAGCTGGAAACGTGGCCGGATATTTGGCTGCCGAGCGGGCAATATCCTGATGATTTGACCGGGCGCGTACACCATCCGTTCACGGTGCTGGCGCGATTGAAGCCAGGAGTGAGCCTGGCGCACGCGCAATCGGAAATCGAATCGCTGAACAATCATGAGCTCGAAGCGTTTCCCGATACGCACAAAAACTGGGGCGTGACGGTGCAGCGGTTCGAAGATCCTTCGGCGACGAAGTTGCGGCGAACACTGCTCGTTTTGTTCGGAGCCGTAGGACTGGTGCTGCTCATCGCCTGCGCGAATATCGTGAATTTGGTTCTGGCACGCAACGCAAGCCGCGAGCGCGAAATTGCTTTGCGCACGGCGCTGGGCGCGAATCGCTGGCGCATGGTGCGGCAATTGGTGACCGAAAGTTTGCTGCTTTCATTTATCGGCGGGGCGCTGGGCGTGCTTTTGGCGAGCGCTGGGGCTCGAAGCATTGAGCGCGCTGCTGCCGGCGGATTTGGCGGTGGTGCGCGATGTTTCGCTGAATGGCGCGGTGCTGGCTTTCACGCTCGGGGTTTGCATGCTGACTGGTGTCGCATGCGGATTGCTTCCGGCGTTTCAGACGCTACGGGCGGATTTAGGCTCCGTTATCAAGCAAGGAACGAAAGGCTCGAGCGGATTCGGGAGCCGGCGGGCGCACGATTTTCTCGTGATCTCGGAAATCGCGATGGCGCTGCTGCCGTTGGTCGGCGCGGGACTGTTGCTGCGCAGTTTCCATCGCCTGATGAGCGTGAGCGCGGGATTTTCGACCGGGCACGTGCTGACCATGCAGATTCCGCAGGCAGCGATCCCGGCTGCGCAGTTGAATCAATTGACGAACGAGCAGGGGATCGAACTGGGGCGGCAGCAATCGCTGCAATTCGAAGAACTCGCCGCGAAAGTTCAGGCGTTGCCGGGAGTGAAGCGGGTCGGCGGAATCGACGTGCTGCCGCTGGCTTCGAGTTTGCGGCAAGCATCGCGATTTTTGATCGAAGGGCGGCCGGTGCCTCCGGCAGGAGCGCGGCCGGTGGCGCAGATTCGCAGCGTCAGCCTGGGATATTTCGCGTCGCTCGACATTCCGTTGCTGCAAGGGCGCAGTTTCAATCAAGCGGACTGGACTGTGACCAACGTGGTGATTAACGAAACGATGGCGCGGCGATTTTGGCCGGGCGGCGATGCGCTAGGCAAGCGCATCAATGTATGTTCGCTGGCGCCGCAGCCCTGCTGGTTTTCGATTATCGGGATTGTCGGCAACGTGCATCAATTCGGGCTCGATGCCGAACCTACGCTTGATGTCTATTTCAGCGGCGGATGGACGTCTTACTTGGTGATTCGCACCTATGCTGATCCTTCGGCGCTGGCGATTGCGGCTACGGACGTGGTGCACAAGTTCGACCCGAATTTGCCGGTGACGCAAGTATTGACAATGGACGAGCTGCTTTCGGGTTCGGTGGCGGCGCGGCGATTTGCGGCGGTGCTAATCGGCACGTTTGCGGGGCTGGCGCTGCTGCTTGCGGCGGTGGGGATTTATGGAGTGACGAGTTACACCGTCAATCAACGCACGCAGGAAATCGGAATTCGCATGGCGCTCGGAGCGCAACCCGCGAATGTCCGCGGATTGATTCTAGGGCACACGATGCGACTGGCAGTTTTCGGAGTCGCGCTCGGGCTGGTTGGTGCGTTTGCGTTGACGCGCTACCTCGGCAGCTTGTTGTACGAAGTGCGGGCATTTGATCCGGCGACGTTCGTTGTGGTGAGTGTGGTGCTCGCGGGCGCGGCGTTGGCGGCGTGTTACCTTCCGGCGCGGCGAGCGATGCGACGTAGATCCGATGGTGGCATTGCGATACGAGTAGTCGCGAACGGAACGGAATCGCGAAGTCAGACCCGGAGGCATCGATGGGAAATGTGATGCAGGACTTTCGTTATGCGCTGCGCATGCTGCGCAAATCGGCGGGATTCAGCGTCGTGGCGATTCTTACGCTGGCGATCGGCATCGGGGCCAGCACTGCGATTTTCTCATTGCTCGATCAGATACTTTTGCGGCGATTGCCGGTGCAGAAGCCGGAGCAACTTGTGGTGCTGCGTTCGCCTGGCGACGTGAGTGGAAGCCGCTGGGGCGACGGCGGGCCGGAGGGGCAGACATTTTCTTATCCGATGTTCAAAGCGCTGCGCGAGAAAAATGAAGCGCTGAGCGGATTGCTGGCGCGCTACATCACCAGCGTGAGCGTTTCTTACCAGGGCGATACGGAGTTGGCCGAATGCGAACTGATCTCCGGAAATTATTTCGAGGTGCTCGGCGTCCGTCCGGCGCTTGGGCGCGTTTTTTCAATGAACGACGAGCAGGCGCCGGGCGCTAATCCGGTTGTGGTGCTGAGCTATGGCTATTGGCAGCGACATTTCGGCGGCAATCCGCAAGTGCTGAATCAATCGGTGCCGATCAACGGGACACCGATGACGATCGTCGGCGTATCGCAACAGGGATTCAAGGGCGTGCAGGCCGGCGAGTCGCCGGACGTTTTTATTCCGCTGACGATGACCGCGCAGGCGATGCCGAACGAGTGGTCGCTCGACAAGTGGGACAACTACTGGCTGCCGCTAATCGGGCGGCTGAAGCCGGGCATGTCGATGCAGCAGGCGCAGGCGTCGTTGCAGGTGACCTATCACGCGCTGGTTGCAGAGCAAGCGGCGCAGACGACCAAGTGGGCGTCCGACGCGCGGACGGCAGCAGTTCGTGGATCGCAAAATGTTGTTGATGCCCGGCTCGCAGGGGCGGCCCACTTTGCAGAACGACGCCCAAGCGCCGCTGCTGGCTCTCGGAGGCATGGTGATTTTGGTGCTGCTCATCGTGTGCACAAACGTCGCCAGCCTGTTGATGGCGCGAGGAGCGTCGCGCAGCCGCGAGTACGCAATCCGGCGGGCGCTCGGTGCGGAGCGAGGCAGGCTGGTGCGCGCGGTGCTGATTGAGAGCTTGATGCTGGCGCTGGCCGGCGGGCTGGCAGGGCTGCTCGTCGCGGTGTGGGGCATCGACACGTTGACGCGGGTTGCATCGATTGGCCAAGGGATTGAAGGGCTTTCCTCGAGCCTTGATCTGCGAATTTTGAGCTTCAATTTCGCAGTCGCTGTGGGCACGGGAATTCTATTCGGCCTCGCGCCCGCGCTGCGATTTTCTGGTGGCGACTTGAACTCAGTGCTGCGGGATCAAGATCGTAGTTCAACGTCGGGCTCAGGCCATGTGCGCATCCGCAAAGTATTCGTGGCCGCGCAAATGGCGCTTACCGTGCTTTTGCTGAGCGGCGCGGCGCTGATGACCCAGACGCTTTGGAATCTGCGCAACGAAGATTTGGGCCTGAAGACCGATCACATGGTTCAGTTCACAGTCTCGCCGGTGCTGAATGGTTACACGCCCGCGCGCACCGCGGCGTTCACGAGACAGTTGACCGAGGCTTTGGCGGCGCTTCCGGGGGTACAGGGAGTGAGCGCGGCGCAAGTCTCCTTGCTGACAGGCACGACCAACACCGGAGGCGTCGAAATCGAAGGCAAGATACGAAATGGAGACCCCGAAGAGCAACGCGTGAGCCAGAACCGCGTTGGTCCGAATTTTTTCTCTACGGTGGGAGTGCCGTTGCTGGCGGGCCGGGAATTTTCGGCCAGCGATGCGTTGGACGGCCCGAAGGTCGCGATCGTGAATGAGACGTTTGTGAAGCAGTATCTGGCGGATCGCAATCCGGTAGGAGCGCGATTCGGATTTGGAACCGGTAACGGAGTTAAACGTGACATCGAAGTTGTGGGAGTGGTGAAGGACGAGAAGTACGCGCACGTGCGGGAGGATAAGCAAGCGTTCGCGTTTTCGCCGCTGAGCCAGGAGAAGACGTTGGGCCAAGTCACGTTCTACGTACGAACGTCGCAGGCCCCCGAGGCGCTTTTCTCACAGATTCGCGACACGGTGCGAAAAATCGATCCGTCGCTGCCGACCGCGCATATGAAGACCGAAGAGAACGTGGTGGCCGAAGATCTTTCCGGCGAAGCGATCGTGGCGGGATTGTCGCTGGCGTTCGGATCGGTGGCTGCGCTGCTTGGGTGCATCGGAATTTACGGGGTGCTGGCGTTTCTGGTGGTGCAGCGGACGCGCGAGATCGGAATACGGATTGCGCTCGGCGCGATGCGAGGCGATATCGGGCGATTGGTGCTGCGCGAGGCGGTGGTGCTGGTGGCGATCGGAGTGGCCATCGGAGTTCCGGCGGCTTATGGATTGGGGCGATTGATGGATTCGATGCTGTATGGCGTGAGTGCTGGGCAGCCGTTGACGCTTTTGGCTGGGCCGGCGTTGATGGCGGTGGTGGCGCTGGCGGCGGCTTACATTCCGGTGCGGCGAGCGACGCGCGTCGATCCGATGGTGGCGCTGCGTTACGAGTAGAAGTTCGGCCGCGGTTTCAGTCAGAGTCGCTCGGAGTCTAGATATTTGGAGGAGCACATGGGCGCGATAATTCAGGATTTGAAATATGCATCGCGGATGTTGCGGAAATCGCCGGGATTTACGCTGGTCGTAGTGTTGACGCTGGCGCTGGGCATTGGCGCGAACACTGCAATCTTCAGCATGGTCGATTCATTTCTATTGCGGCCGCTGCCGGTGAAGGACGGCAAGCAGCTCGTCGTCCTGGCGATGCAGCTGAACAAAGGGCCGCTTCAAAACCAATTTTCGTTGCCGGAATATCGCGATTTGCAGGCGCAGACGGGCGACGTTTTCGATGGAGTGTTCGGCACGCAACTGGGGCTTGATGGATTGAGCGTTAACGGCAAGGCCGAACGAATTCTGACGGATTACGTTACCGGGAATTTCTTTTCGGTGCTGGGGATCCAGCCGGCACTCGGCCGGTTTATTTTGCCGGGCGAGGGCGAGACACGCGGCGCCGATCCGGTAATGGTGCTCGGATATGCGTATTGGAAAGATCATTTCGGCGGCAATCCGGATGTCGTGGGCATGAAGGTGACAATGGATGGAAGTCCGGTGACGATTATCGGCGTCGCGCCGCAGGGCTTCACCGGAGTGTGGGCGCTGGCCGCTCCGCAAGCGTATCTGCCGATGGGCATGGGACTGACGCAGAATCCGCCAGATTTTATTAGCAACCGCGGATATCGCAACACCAGTGTACTGGCGCGGCTGAAACCCGGCGTGAGCATGGCGCAGGCGGATTCGTCGCTGGCGGTGATTGCGCAGCGATTCGCGCAGGATCATCCGGACGTTGAGAAAAACATGAGCATCAATTCGTATTCGGAACTTCGCTCGCGTCCAGATCCGAATCCAGAGAATCCGCTGCTGCTGGTTTCGACTTTGTTTCTCGGACTGTCGATGGTTGTGCTGGTACTGGCTTGCGTGAACGTGGCGAATATTTTGCTGGTGCGCGCGACGATTCGCGAACGGGAGATGGCAATTCGTGCGGCACTTGGCGCGGCGCGCGGGCGCTTGATGCGCCAGTTGCTTACCGAAAGCATTTTGCTGGCGGTGCTGGGCGGCGCGGCGGGAATTTTACTGGGAGCGTGGGGCAGCGCGGTGGCCGGCTCGATTCGGGTGGGCGTCGATCTTCCGGTACACCTCGATTTCAGCCTCGATTGGCGCATCTTTGCATTCGCATTTGCTGCGGCGTTGCTGACCGGTTTGATTGTGGGCGTCGTCCCGGCGATTCGCATCGCGCGCGCGAACTTGAGTTCGATACTGCATGAGGGCGGACGCAGCGTGGCCGGCGGAAAGCACCGCGTGCGCAGCGTGCTGGTGGCCGCGCAAGTAGCGGGTTCGCTGATGCTACTGATCATCGCGGGCCTCTTCACGCGCAGCCTGCAACGCGAGCAGAAAATGGATTTAGGATTCCAGGCGAAAGGCGTGGTGAATTTCACCATGGATCCCGCCGAAATTGGCTACGACGAAGCGCGCGGCCTGGCCTTCTACAAAGCTTTGCTCGATCGCGTCCACGAGCTCCCAGGCGTCGAGTCAGCGAGTCTGACGACCGCCGTGCCGATGGGCTACTTCAATAGTGCGGATACGCTGACGATTGATGGTTTCGTCCCCCCGGCGGGCCAGGCTGCTCCGTTCGCCGTTTACGGAATGATCTCACCCGAATATTTCCGCACGCTGCAAATTCCGCTGCTGCGTGGACGGACTTTCACAGACGCGGACGACAAAACTGCGCCGCGGGTGGCGGTGATCAATGAAACGATGGTCCATCGCTTCTGGCACGATGCGGATCCCATCGGCCGGCGATTTCAACTGGCTGCGGATACGGCTCATCCCGTGACGGTCGTTGGTATCGCGAGAAATTCGCGATTTGGCAGCGGCTCAGGCGAAATCGCACCTCACTTCTACATGCCCATTGCGCAGCAATACACGGGAAATTCGCTGACCACGTTGCAGGTGCGCTCTACCGCTCCGTCAGGGCAGATTATTCGCGAAGTGCAGGAAGCAATCGCAGCCATGACGCCGGATTTGCCGGTGTTTGACGTGAAGACGATGACCGAGGCGCTCGATACGCTTAATGGACTTCTGATTTACAAAATCGGCGCGGTGCTGGCCGCGACGATGGGCTTCCTCGGATTAGTGCTCGCGCTCGTCGGCGTCTATGGAGTGCTTTCGTACGCGGCCAGCCAGAAAACTCATGAGATTGGCATTCGCATGGCGCTTGGTGCGCGTCCGCTGGACATTTTGAAATTGGTTTTCGGCGAGGGGTTGCTGATTGTCGGCGGCGGGATTGTTGCCGGTCTGGGCGCTGCGTTCGCTTGCGCACGGCTGGTTGATAGTTTCATCTCGGTGAGTGCTACTGATCCGGTTACGTATGTCACTGTGACGTTGCTCTTGACGGGAGTGGCGCTCGCAGCGTGTTGGATTCCGGCGCACCGATCGATGCGCGTCGATCCGATGGTGGCGCTGCGGCACGAATGATTTCGTATCTGTAGGGGAGGGTGCTTTAGCCCTCCCGCAGTTCGGCCCCGTTGTGGCGCAAGACGAGGAGAGGCGCGATTGCGAATATGGCGCGATCTGTCACGAAGAGGCCCGGCATAAAGCACAGGACCTACGTTCGGATGGCGCTCGCGTCCGATGCAGTGGCCAGCCAAAGGAGCAGCGATGAATGCAATGGCACAGGATTTGAAATATGCGCTGCGAATGCTGCGGAAATCGCCTGGATTTACAATCGTCGCGGTGCTCACGCTAGCGCTGGGAATCGGCGCCAATACAGCGATCTTCTCCGTTGTGAATGCCGTGCTGCTTCGGCCGCTGGCCTTCGCGCACCCCGATCGGCTCGTCGACGTGGGACAGGATTCGAATCACGGGGCGGAGACGTTGAGCCCAGGCGATTTTCTGGATGTCGCGGCGCAAAATCATTCCTTCGAACAATTCGCTACGTATCGCGGAGACAGTCTGACGCTCACGGACACCGGGACGCCGGAGAGAGTCTGGGGCGTGGTAACAACTCCGAATTTGATATCGCTGCTGGGAGTGGCGCCGCGTTTGGGTCACGGTTTTTTGACCGGAGCGGATGCGACGGAAAGCGGCAGACAGGCAGTACTGAGCTACGCGCTTTGGCAGCGGCGCTTCGGCGGCAATCCAGGAATCGTCGGCACCGCTATTTCGATCGACCGGGAACCATTCACGGTCGAAGGCGTGATGCCGCCGGAGTTTGCGTTTCCTCCTGAGGCTGAACTGTGGGTCACGCCGCGCGCCGGATATCCGGTGCCGGAGCATCCGCTCGAGCCGGAGAAAAACCCCGCGCAATCGCGGGGCATTCATTATCTGGATCAAGTCGCGCGATTGAAGCCGGAAATCACGATAGAGCAGGCCCGCGCGGATCTGAATGTGGTGATGCAACAAATCGTGACGGCGCATCCGGATTCCGATTTGATGGATGCTCATGCCTCATTGCAGCCGCTGCAAGAATCGCAAGTGGGAGACGCGAAGCCCGCGCTCATCGCGCTGTTGGGCGCGGTGGGATTGGTTTTGCTGATTGCGTGCGCAAATGTCGCGAACCTGTTGCTTGCGCGCGGAACGGCGCGCAGCAAGGAATTTGCGGTGCGCACGGCACTCGGAGCTGGACGAGCGCGCCTCGCGAGGCAATTGATCACCGAGAGCGCTTTGCTGGTTCTGATGGCGGCAGGCGCGGGAATTCTTCTGGCGATCTGGGGAGTCGGGCCGCTGCGCACGTTTCTCTCGACCACGGTCGGCTGGCTGCCGGTGATTCATCCGGACGCGCGCGTGCTCGGGTTCACTTCCGCTCTCTGCGTGCTCGCATGCGTCGCATTTGGAATTTGGCCCGCGTTGCAGGCATCGCAACTCGATCCGAATCACGAACTGAAGGAAGGCGGACGAGGAGCGCAGGCCGCACATCGCAGCGGTCAGAACTTGCTCGTGGTGATGGAGACAGCTCTGGCGCTGGTACTGCTTGTGGGCGCAGGGTTACTGCTCAAGAGTTTCGGCAAATTAATTTCCGTGAACGAAGGATTCCGCACCGATCACATCCTTACCGCGGGAATTACCCTGGCGCCTTCGAATTATCCGACGCCGGAATCGCGCGCGCAGTTCGCCGTAAACATTCTTCGGAATTTGCAAGCGCTGCCGGGAGTCCGTGACGCGTGCGTGGTCTCGCGGCTTCCTCTCAATCGCGGCTATAGCAGCCGAAGCTTTGCGATCGGCGGGCGCAGCTACTCGCCGGACCACGACTCAGAGTTTGACCCCGCGGCTTACGTTACGGCGAGTCCGGACTATTTTGCGTCTCTGGGAATTCCGTTGCTCGCTGGGCGAATTTTTTCGGAGGCAGACAGTGCGAGTGCGCCGCCGGTGGCCATCATTAACCGTGCGCTCGCCGAGCGATATTGGCCGAGTCAAAATCCGCTGGGCCAGCAGCTAAAGATCGGGTCGTCCGACAACAAAAGGCCGTGGTTGACCATCGTCGGCGTCGTGGGCGATGTGCACCAACATTCGCTCAGTGAGCCGCCCGATCCAATATTTTATGCGCCGTATGCGCAGGATCCGTGGACGTTCATGACCGTCGCTTTGCGGACGGACAACCCGCCTGCGAGTGCCGCGACGAGTCTCGTTAGCGCGATTCACAGCATCGATCCCGAAGAAGCGGTGGATCATATCCGCACGATGGAAGATGTCGTGGCTTTGTCGGTGGCGTCGAAGCGCTCCCTGCTCGCACTGATTGCGGCGTTCTCCGGAGTGGCTCTGCTGCTTGCGGGAGTCGGAGTTTTCGGCGTCGTTTCGTTTAGCGTGGCGCAACGCACGCGGGAAATCGGAATCCGCTTAGCACTTGGAGCGTTGCCGGCGCAGGTGCTTCGCTCGGTGCTGCTCGATGGCTTGCGCCTCGCTTCGATGGGCATCGTGCTCGGCGCGCTGGGCACGCTCGCGATGCATCGCGCTCTTTCGCATTTGCTCTATGCCGTGAATCCAACAGACCCCGCGACATTCCTGTCGGTCGGCGCGCTGTTGCTCATCACGGTGCTCGCTGCGTGCTGGATTCCGGCGCGGCGGGCAACGCGCATCGATCCGATCGAAGCGCTTCGGTACGAGTGAGCGGTTAGGCGTCTCGAGACCACGAGATTTCGCATTGTCCGATTTTGGGACGAGGGTATCCCGCAAGTGGGCATGAGCCGCCCAATTTTACCTGCAACTATCCTCTAGCACGCACATAATAAATGCCTTAGAGGGCACACTCCGTGGTACTCGGAGTGCGCTTCTTCGAGCCGTGCGAGCCACGATTCTAGACGCGTTCGGCCGATCGAAATGAACGGCATGGCCTGCCAGACACAATCGATTATCGACGAGGAGCGCAGGACAATTCCGAAGATTCTGATAGCGGACGACCAGCCGGACGTGCTCGAAGCGTTGCGCTTGCTGCTGAAATCCCATGGCTATGAGACTGAGACGGTTAGCTCGCCGTCCGGGATTCTCTCGGCGCTCGACGCACGCGAATTCGACCTCCTGCTGATGGATCTGAACTATGCGCGCGATACCACTTCGGGCCGAGAAGGGCTTGATCTGCTCGAACGCATCCAGTCGCGCGAAGTTTTCCCACCGATCGTAGTGATGACCGGCTGGGCTACGGTCGGACTCGCGGTGCAGGCGATGCAACGCGGCGTGGGCGATTTCGTCGAGAAGCCCTGGGTGAATTCGCGGCTGGTGGAAACTCTGGAAAAGCAAATTGGGCTGGGACGCGAGCGTCGTGAAATGCGCCGCCACGCTCGCGAAGATGAACTCGAGCGCATCGAGATCTCCGAAAAAGTGCGCCTCCAGGAACAGGACATGGCCGAGGCGCTCAGTATCCAAATGCGCCTACTGCCCTCGGAACTTCCGCAAGCGCCGGGCTATGCGATTGCGGCGGATTGGCGGCCGGCGCAAATCGTCGGCGGAGATTATTACGATGTCTTGCGCTTTGATGAAAACACCATCGGATTTTGCATCGCCGATGTGGCCGGAAAAGGAATGCCGGCAGCGTTGCTGATGTCGAATTTGCAGGCGGCAGTCCGCGGTCTGGCGGCGCCGTCAGTGGCGCCAGGCGATTTGTGCACCGCGATCAACCGGCTGCTGTGCCGCAGCATCGCCGGCGATCGCTTCATCACTTTCTTCTACGCGGTGCTCGATATTCCTAGCGGGAATCTGCGCTTCACGAATGCCGGACATCCGGCGCCGTTAGTGATTCGCCGTGACGGCTCGCATGCGGAATTGAGCGACGGCGGCGGTGTTCTCGGCGTGTTCGAAGCTGCGGAGTTTTGCAGCGGAGAAATTCAGTTGCGAGACGAAGATCGCGTGGTGCTTTTCACCGATGGCTTGCTCGAGGCGCACGACAATGACGGGGAAGAATTCGGCACGAAGCGGATTCTGGATGAAAGCCTCTCTCTGCGCGAGAGCGACGCCGGCCGAATTCTCGACGGACTTTTCGCGAGGGTCCGGGAATTTGGCGGGCGGGTGTTTGAGGATGATGCGACGGTGGTCGTTCTCGCGGTGAGCGCCATCCGGTCATAGCGCGCATTTGAATTCGCCGGCAAGGATGCGAATGGCATCCGGGATTCGGCGCGATTGAGACGGTGGCGCGATCTTGCACGAAGAGGCCCGGCATAAAGCGCCGGCCGTGCGTTCGGACGGCCGCAATCGGCTGGCGAGATTTGAATTATCGAATTGGGCGTAGGGAAAGCAGGATTCCAACGTGGGTAATTTAATTGAGGACCTGAAGTACGCGCTGAGAACGCTGCGGCGCAGCCGCGGCTTCACGATTGTCGCCGTGCTCACGCTGGCGCTGGGCATCGGCGCGAATACCGCTATCTTTTCCATCGTCAACGCAGTGCTGCTACGCCCGCTGCCCTTTCATCACCCCGAGCAGCTCGTGCGCGTCTACGACGATCTCAACGGCGCGAATGCGAAAGACACCGGCATGTCCGTGCCGGAGTTTTACGATCTGCGCGATCGCTCCGGCGTGTTCGAGCAAATCAGCGTACTCTGGCCGGTGAGCGCGGCACTGGTTGGCGGCGATCATCCGGATCGCATCGAGCTGATGGCCACCAGCCCGGAATATTTCCAGTTGCTCGGCGCAAAGCCGGCGATCGGGCGCGTCTACGGGCCGCAAGACGCGCAGGAAGGCTTCATCGACCCGGTCGTGATCAGCGACGGCCTTTGGAAGCGCGAATTCGGCGGTGATCCGAATGTGCTTGGCCGTCACGTTCGCATGGACACCGATCCTTACACGATCGTCGGCGTGATGCCGCCGAATTTCCGCCACCCGGGCCAGACGACTCGAGGGCGACGTGGAAATGTGGGGTGCTGCCGGCTTTACAAATGATCCTTTTCCGCATCCGCCTGTGCGCGCATTCAGTTTCTTGCCCGGAGCGATTGGCCGCCTGAAGCCGGGAATGAGCGTGAAGGAAGCGCAATCGCGAATCGACGCTTTCGTCGAGCAATTGCGGCAGACCTATCCGAAAGAATATCCCGCGGCATCGCGTTGGTCGTGCGCTTGGAATCGGTGCAGGAAAATTTAACCGGCAAAATCCGGCCGACGCTGGTTGTGTTGCTGGCTGCTGTCGGGTGCGTGCTGTTGATTGCGTGTGTAAATATCGCCAGCCTATTGCTCGCGCGATCCTCCGGTCGGCTGCGCGAACTGGCGATCCGTCAAGCGCTCGGCGCATCGCGAACGCGGCTGATCCGGCAACTGCTGACGGAAAGCGTGGTGCTGTCGCTGCTTGGAGGAGTCGCCGCCATCGTAGTGCTGATGCTGGCGCGCGCAGTCGCTGCTTGCGCTGATTCCAGCTGATTTGCCACGGCTCACGGAAGTGCATCTCGATTCCCGCGTGATCGGCGTGGCATTTTTTCTTTCGATTTTCACCGGACTTCTTTTCGGGCTGGCCCCCGCGCTGCAATCTTCGAGCGCCGATCCGAATCGAGATCTGAAAGAAGGCAGCCGTACCGGCGGACGAAGCGCTCGTCGCAATCGCTTTCAAAATGCGTTGGTCTGTGGCGAAATCGCGCTCTCGCTCGTGCTACTCACCGGCGCTGGTCTTCTAGTGCGCAGCTTTTGGAATATGCTGAGCGTTAATCCAGGATTCCAGCCGGACAAATTGAGCGTGGGCCAAATCTGGATTCCCGTGCCGAACAATCCACAGATGAATCCCTATCGGAAGACGTCTGACCGCGCGCAATTTGTGCGTAACGCGATCCACGAACTCCAGCCGATTCCCGGTGTGAAAGAAGTCGCCTTCGGCGGAAACGTCGGCCTCCCGTTCTTGGGCCGGCGTTTTACGCTGCCGTTCACGATCGCGGGCCAGTCCGACGCAGGCAATAAAATGGCCGCCCCCATCGATAACGGTCACGCCATCTTATTTCGAAACGCTCGGAATTCCGGTGCTCAGTGGTCGCGTTTTCACGGATGCTGATACAGACACCACCGAACGCGTGGGCGTCGTCAATGAGGCTTTCGTCGAAGAAGTTTTCTTGGCGGGCGCGATCCGCTGAGCACGCAAATTGCTTTCGGAGCGCCGCCGGTTACGCTGCGAATTCTGGGCGTCGTCGGAAACGTGCAGGTAGATGGCCTCGATGCACCGGTGGCGCCTGAACTTTATTTTCCGATTTACCAGGGCGGCGGATTCGGCATGGTGGTTTATCTGCGGACGAATACCAACGCGGCCGTGCGCGGAAGTCGATGTCGCCGCGGCGGTACATCGCGTGAATCCGGAACTTCCTGTCTTCGGCGTCCGCACGATGAATCAACTGCTCGCATCAGTCGATGGCGCGCCGCCGCTTCGCACTCTCGCTAATGGGGATTTTCGCAGCCCTCGCTTTATTTTTGGCCGCGATGGGAATTTACGGATTGAGGGCTTATGCGGTGAGCCAACGCACGCAGGAGCTCGGGCTGCGCATCGCTCTCGGTGCGCAGCGTCGCGATATCGCGCTGCTTACGCTTCGTCCGGGAATGATGCTGACGCTGGCAGGCCTCGCCATCGGCATCGTCGGTGCGGCAGTTCTTACACGCTGGATGGCGTCGCTACTCTTCGGCGTCTCGCCAACCGACGCGCTGACATTCGTAGGCGTGCCGCTAATTCTAGGCACGGTAGCGCTGGCCGCCTGCTACATCCCAGCCAGGCGCGCAATGAAGGTCGATCCAATAGTAGCGTTGCGTTACGAATGAAGATTTTGGATTTGTACTGGCATTTGTAGGGGAGGGTGCTTTAGCTCTCCCGCAGTTCGGCCCCGGGTTAGTAGCTCACGACCCGCGCCGAAAATTTGGGCACACGATTGGGTACGCGGCGCAATCGCACACGAAGAGGCCCGGGTAAAAACCGCGCCCGAAGTTCGAGATGCCGCATCGGAGGCAAAGATGGGAGCAGTAATTCAAGATTTCAAATACGCATTAAGAATGTTGCGGAAGGCCCCAGCTTTCACAGCCATCGCCGTAATCACGCTGGCCCTCGGCATCGGCGCGAACACCGCCATCTTCTCCGTCGTAAATTCGGTCCTGCTAAAGCCGCTTCCATTTCCCGAGCCCGATCGCCTCGTCTCAGTGAGCGGCCTGAATACGCGGCTCGGCGAAAAAGACCGCGCTCTAAGTTTTCCAGACGTTGAGGATCTACAAAAACAAAACACCGTCTTCGAGCACATTTCCGCCTACAGCGGCGGCGCAGCCACCATCACCGGCGCCGGAGAACCACTACACGTGCCCGCCGCAGTGGTAAGCGCCGAAGCATTTTCAGTCCTAAAAGTAGCGCCAGTACTCGGCCGCACGTTTACTCCCGGCGAAGATCGGCCGGGAAACTATGTGGTAATCCTCAGCCAGTGAACTTGTGGATAAAACAATTCAGCGGCGACCCCAGCGTAATCGGACGCGCCATCGCACTCGACGGCCGCAGCTACACCGTCATCGGCGTAATGCCGTCAGGATTCGTATTCCCGCTGGACTACGATCCGCCGCAAGTCTGGACCACACTCTCCGCCACGTCCACATCCCTGGATCGACGACAAGCCCATAACCGAACAACGCGGCGCGCATTTTCTGGCGAGTATCGCGCGCTTGAAGCCAGGCGTTACGATGGAACGAGCCAACAGTGAAATCGACGCGCTCGGCGCGCGTCTCGCGAAGGAATATCCCGATTCAAACAGCAATCTCA
The DNA here is from genome assembly GCA_963792515.1 of uncultured Acidobacteriota bacterium. Lineage (GTDB taxonomy): Bacteria > Acidobacteriota > Terriglobia > Acidiferrales > UBA7541 > Palsa-147. The sequence goes on from CAWBWG010000001.1 coordinate 63,261, forward strand.
CGTTTCGCGTCCAACCGGCGCTCGATGCCTTGGTCGGCGATTTGCGGCCGCAATTTCGTCTACTCTTTGGCGCGGTAGGGCTGGTGCTGCTGATCGGCTGCGCCAATGTGGCGAATTTGTTACTTGCGCGCTGCAACTTCCCGGCAGCGCGAATTCGCCATTCGCGCCGCACTGGGCGCGGGGCGCGGCCGTATCGTCCGGCAACTTTTGATCGAAAGCGGAATTCTGGCACTCGCCGGCGGCACGTTCGGACTCTTGATCGCCACGTGGGGATCGTCATTCCTGACGCATCTCGCCGGCGGCATTATTCCACGCATCGAAGGTTCGGCGCTCGATGCACGCGTACTGACTTTCACTTTCTTCGCGTCCATTGCCACGGCCATTCTCTTCGGCATCGCGCCCGGCTCTGCAGCTTTCGAAGCTCGCCATCAGCGAGACGCTGAAAGAGGGCAGCCGCGGCTCCGGCCATGGCGCGCGTCATAATTTTCTACGCAATGCGCTCGTAGTCGCCGAAACCACTCTCGCCGTGATTCTGCTGAGTGGCGCGGGGCTGCTGATCCGCAGCCTGGTGACGCTCGAACACGTGAATCCGGGCTTCGATCCGCACGGCGTGATCACCTTTACCACCGAATTACCCGATCCACGCTATCCAAAACCGGAAATGGCCGAGGCTTCTATCGCCAACTTTTCGAGCGCGTGCGAGCATTGCCCGGAGTGCAATCGGCAAGCGGAGTGCTTCCGTTGCCGTTAAGCGACTCCGCGTTTCGAACATCCTATGAAATTGAAGGGCGTCCAGTGGCGAAGGCCGAGGAATCCCTCGCGCATATTCGCGTCGTCACCACGGATTATTTTTCCGTGATGCGCATTCCACTCGTAAAAGGCCGCCTGTTCACTGAGGCCGATCGCGCTGATTCGCAGCCCGTCGTCTTGATCAATAAGGCTCTCGCTGAGCAGATCTTTTCCCGGCGAAGATCCCATCGGCAAGCACATCAAGCCCGGCTTTTCGGCTTTCGGTCCGTCAAAGATGCACGAAATTGTGGGCGTCGTCGGCAACGTGAAACACCGAAAACTCGATCGACCCGGATGATCCCGAAGCTTACGTCGCCGAGGAACAGCGCGGAATCGGATTTATGTCCGGCGTGGTGAGGACGGATGCACCGACAGCGAGCCTGGTGCCGGCGATTCGCGAAATCGTCGCGTCGCTCGACAAGGATATTCCGCTCTACAACGTAAAAACGATGGACGATTACGTGGCCGGCTCGGTGGCGCAGCCGCGGCTGAGCTCCACGCTCCTCGGAATATTTGCGGCGCTCGCGCTGGTGCTGGCAATGGTCGGCATTTATGGCGTGATGTCCTTCAGCGTCCAGCAGCGCACCAACGAAATCGGTATCCGCATGACGCTCGGCGCACAGCGCACCGACGTGTTGCGGCTGGTGCTGCGCCAAGGAATGGCAATCGCGGCGATTGGCGTCGCGCTCGGAATCGCAGGAGCGCTCGCATCATCCGGATTGCTAAAGAGCCTGCTCTTCGGCGTGCGCCCGAGCGATCCGGCGACGCTCATCGGCGTCGCGATTCTCCTCGATGGCATGTGTGCTGGCCGCGTGCTACATCCCGGCGCGCCGTGCGATGCGCGTAGACCCGATGGTCGCTCTGCGATATGAATAAGAGGGAAATTCATCCTTGATTGAAGGTGGGTGCGAATTGATTCGAATGGTCGACGTCGAAAAGTCTTACGAATCCGGCGCAGGAAAAACGTGGGTGCTCCGCCGGATCAATCTCGATATCAAAGATGGTGAGTTCATCACCATCATGGGCCCGTCGGGCGCCGGAAAATCGACGCTCATGGGCATCATCGGCATGCTCGATGGCGCGTGGAAGGGCGAATACTATCTGCTCGAAAATGCGGTACATAAACTCGACAATCGCCGCCGCGTCGAGCTGCACAAGAAATATATCGGCTTCGTTTTCCAGCAGTATCACCTGCTCGATAATCTCACTGTCGCCGAAAATCTCGATCTGCCGCTTTCGTATCGCGACATGAAGAAATCCGAGCGCGATGCCATGGTCGCCGACATCCTCGATCGCTTCCAAATCGTCGGCAAAAAAGCGCTTTTCCCCAATCAGCTTTCCGGCGGACAGCAGCAACTCGTCGCCGTAGCACGCGCGGTGATCGGCAATCCTAAATTAATTCTCGCCGACGAGCCCACTGGCAGCCTGCATTCCAGCCAGGGAAAAATGATCATGGATCTGCTCAAAGGCCTGAACGAAGCGGGCACCACGATTATCCAAGTAACGCACAACGAGGCCTGGGCGGCTTACGGCAACAGAATTATTCAGCTCGCCGACGGTTGGATCGTGGATGCGGAAGCATCCAAGGCGGGCACAGCTTAGTCAACGGGGCGAATTCAAACGAGGAGGTTCTATGTCGCGCAACGAATATCTCCGGGAAATCGTAAAGGGTGAACTCGACGCGGCGCACATCCGCGAAATGCAGGAAAACGGATGGAAACCGCGCGCCGTCGAATGGGAACGGGAAGTAACGGCGGCAGGCAGAAGGCGCGCCGCGAGTGGAGGACGTGCCCTACGGCCTACAGATCGCCCAGGACTGCGGTCATCTCGAGGAAAATCCGGATGAGATGCGGATTCTTTTCTCGATGATGGAGCTAGTCGTTCAAGACCGCTCGCTCTCCCGCATGGCCGAAGAACTGAATCGCCGCGGCTATGCCACGCGCGACGGCAAGCCCTGGACTGAACTCAGCGTCTACAACATTTTCCCTCGGCTAGTCGACGTAACGCCTCGCATTTTCCAAAGCGAAAACTGGAAATCGCGTCGCAGCGAAATTCCGCGCGTAGCTTGGAATTCCTGACGGTGCGATCTCACGACGGCTCGTTACCGGTTCGGTTTGTCAGGGCAAGAGTTCAGTCGTGCCGCAAACCTCGCAATATCGTTACGGCTTTAGCCGCTGAGGCCCTGAGCAAGGATGATGAGAGCACAGAGGACACGCCAAACATCGTGCGCGACCGCGAGTCAATGGCCTTCCACTGCCGTCGCGAAAAGCGCGCGCGATTCTCGCGGGGGCAGCTTACAATCGGTAGCTCCCAACCTTCTCAGAGGTTTCGTCGTTGGAAACGCTTTGGCACGACATCCGATTCGGCGCGCGCATGCTGGCGAAGAGCCGCGGCTTCACCATCGTCGCGATCCTCACGCTGGCCCTCGGCATCGGCGCAAATTCGGCGATTTTCAGTGTCGTGTACGCAGTCTTGCTTCGGCCGCTGCCGTTTCCGGATCCCGACCGTCTGGTGATCGTCTGGGAGACGTCCGCAGTGCGTGACGTGCAACACGGCGGCTCTTCAGGCGGCGATTTTCTCGATTGGCGCGAGCAAGCCGGCGTCTTCGACAAACTTTCTGTCTGGCGCAAGTGGACCTACACGGTGCAGGGCAACGAAGGGCCCGAGCAACTCTACGGCGTGAAAACGTCCGCAGATTTTTTCCGCATGCTCGGCGTGAAACCGGTCATCGGACGCGATTACTTGGCCGATGAAGAAATTCCGGGGCACGATCACGTGGTGATGCTGAGTTACGCGCTATGGCAGCGGCAATTTGGCGGCGATTCTTCTTTGCTGGGGAAGCCGATCATCATCGACGAGCAGCCTTACACGGTCATTGGCGTGCTGCCGCCGGGCTTTTCGCCGCTTGGAGTGAGCCGGGAAAATGACGTGTGGATGCCGGCGGCGTTTGATCGCGGTAAGGCTGATCACTCGGACCACACTTTCATTGTGCTCGGCCGGCTGAAGCCAGGAATTTCTCTGCAAAGTGCGGACGCGGCCATGAAAACGCTTTTTGAGAACATGAAAAAACAAGGCAGCGGCGCCGATCCGAAGGACAGTGTGCACGTCGTGAGTATGCATGACGATTTGACCATCGGCCTCGCGCCTCAATTGCGGATTTTGCTCGGCGCAGTGGGATGCGTGTTGTTGATCGGCTGCGCGAATGTGGCGAATTTGCTTCTGGCGCGCGCGGCCACGCGCGAAAAAGAAATCGCGCTACGCACCGCGCTTGGCGCCCGGCGTATCCGGCTGGTCCGCCAGTTGCTCACTGAAAGCGTGATGCTTGCGCTTGTCGGCGGTGGGCTCGGATTGCTCGTCGCTTACGGCGGAATGCACATCATTCGATCGATCCTGCCTCCGCCCGGCGGCGCCGGAGAAGTCCCGCATGTGAATTGGATCGGCCTGAATGGTTCGGTGCTCTTATTTACGCTGCTGATCTCAGTCGGGACGGGAGTTATTTTCGGCTTGATTCCGGCGATGCAGGTATCGCACTCGTCGCTCGGCGAAACGCTCAAAGAAACGGGCCGCGGCACAACGAGCGGCAGCGGGGGCCGGGCCGTCCGCGCCGGGCTGGTGGTGGCGGAAGTTGCGATTTCGCTGGTGCTGCTCGTTGGCGCGGGGTTGCTGCTTCGCAGCTTCGTTAAATTGATGAATGAAGATCTGGGAATCCGGCCGGAAGGCGTGCAGACCATGCAAGTATGGCTGCCCGAATCGCGTTATCCCGATATCAAGCGAGTGGTGAATTTCTATCGCGATGTGATCGCGCGCGTCTCGGCGATCCCTGGCGTGCAATCGGCCAGCGCCGCGAATTTCGTTCCGCTCAGCGGCTGGCGCGATTTCGTGGATATCGATATCGAAGGACGAGCGGTGCCTCAAGCCGGCGAGGAATACACGTCTCAATATGTCATCTGCGACGCGAATTTCTTCCACACGCTCGGAATGCAAATCAAAGCAGGTCGCGAATTGTCGGCCTCGGATGGACCAGATTCCCCAGGCGTTGCGGTGATCAACGACGCGCTCGCGCGTCAGTATTGGCCCAACGAAGATCCCGTGGGCAAGCAAATCCGCGTGCACTTCGAAGCGTCCAATGTGCCCTGGCGCCCCGAACCGCGCGAAGCCTGGCTCACCATCGTCGGAATTGTCGGCAATATTCGCGAATGGGAACTCGGCGACAAGCGGCCCGCGGAAATCTACGTGCCTTATTTGCAAAATCCGTCCCGGCTCATGCGTCTGATTTCGCGCTCCAATGATACGGCGGCAATAGCCGTCGCCATGCGCAGCGCGGTGCTCGCGGAAGATAAAACGCAGGCGGTCGGCGAAACACGCACAATCGAAGATTTTCTGGACTCGGCCATGTCGCAGCGCCGTCTTGGCATGGTGCTGCTCGGCGTTTTTGCGGCGCTGGCCACGTTTCTCGCGGCCGTCGGCATCTATGGCGTGATGTCTTACGCTGTCTCGCAGCGTTCGCACGAAATCGGAATTCGCATGGCGCTCGGCGCGCAGCCTGGCGACGTGCTGCGTCTCGTGGTTCGTGAAGGCTTGCGCTTGGCGCTTTTGGGGGCGCTCATCGGCGGAATCGGCAGCGTCGCCGCCGCACGTTGGGTAGCCAGCGATCTTTATGGCATCAAAGCGTGGGATCCGTTCACGCTCGCGGGAGTCGTGGCGCTGCTGCTGAGCGTCGCATTTTTGGCCTGCTATATTCCGGCGCGCCGTGCCACGCGCGTCGATCCTATGCGGGCATTGAGGTATGAATGACATCTACATCAGAAACCCGGGAAAGCCCCGGACAGAATCGAACCTATCGGGAAAACAAATCGACTATGTTTCATACTCAAAATAACCGCATACGAGTTCTCGTCGCCGATGACCAAGCCGATGTCCGTGAGGCTTTGCGCTTGCTGCTGAAAACCGAAGGGATCGACACCGAAGCTGCTTCGTCACCTGCAGCAGTGCTCGCGGCGCTCGAGACGCGCGAATTCGATGCGCTGCTCATCGATCTAAATTACGCGCGCGACACCACTTCCGGCCAGGAAGGACTCGATCTGCTTTCGAGCGTGCGGGCGAAAGATAGCACCGTGCCGATCATTGTGATGACGGCGTGGGGCAGCCTGGAGCTGGCCGTCGAAGCGATGCGGCGCGGCGCAAAAGATTTCGTGCAGAAGCCGTGGGAAAACGCGCGGCTGCTGGCGATCCTGAAAACGCAGATCGAGCTTTCTCAGGCACTCAAGCGCAGCCAGCGCCTCGAAGCGGAAAATCGCCTGCTTCGCGCGGAAGGCCGGCCGGCGATGATCGCCGAATCCGTTGCCATGCGGCCGGTGATGGATCTGATTTCGCGCGTCGGGCCTTCGGACGCGAACGTGCTGATCATGGGCGAGCATGGCACCGGCAAAGACGTCGTCGCGCGCACGCTGCATGCACTTTCGCCGCGCTCCGGACGGCCGCTCGTTACCGTGAACGCTGGTGGCTTGCCCGAAGGAGTCTTCGAGAGCGAACTTTTTGGCCACGTGAAGGGCGCTTACACCGACGCCAAGGCTGACCGCGTAGGGAGATTCGAGCTTGCGGATACCAGCACGCTTTTCCTCGATGAAATCGCCAACGTTCCGCTGAATCTACAAGCCAAACTTTTGCGCGCGCTGGAAACTGGAGAATTTGAACGCGTCGGCTCATCGGCCACACGCCGCGTGGATGTGCGCATTCTCTCTGCGACGAATGCCAATATCGCCGACGAAGTTCATGCCGGGCGCTTCCGCGAGGATTTATTGTTCCGTCTCAACACGATTGAAATTCAATTGCCGCCTTTGCGCGAGCGGAAGGAAGACATCCCGCTTCTGGCGCTCCACTTTCTGCGGCAGTCCGCGCAGCGCTATCGCAAAAATCTCACTGGCTTCGAACCCGTCGCGCTGCAGCTATTGCTCGATCATCCTTGGCCCGGCAACGTTCGCGAACTCGATCACTCCATCGAGCGCGCCGTGCTTCTCGCGGAGGGCGATTCGGTGCGCGCCAGCGATCTCGGTCTGCGTCAGGCCCGCGAGACGCCGTTGAAGCTCGACGACATGGGTCTTGAAGAAGTCGAAAAAGTTCTGATTCAAAAAGCGCTCGCGCGTTATGGCGGCAATGTGAGCCACGCGAGCAAGGCCCTGGGCCTGAGCCGCAGCGCGCTCTACCGCCGCCTGCAAAAATACAGCCTTTGAGGCCACTTCCATACGAGCGGCGTATCCTCCTGCTGGCGCTGGCGGCGGGCGGCGTGAGCACGCTCGTCGCGTTGCTGCTGCTGTGGTTCGGCAATTTCTCACCGAAGGAACAGTGGACGCTGACGGTCATAATCGTCATCGCTTGGCTGAGCTTTGCGTTCAGCGCGGAACAGCGCGTGGCGTTTCCGATGCGCACGCTGTCGAATTTGCTCGCCGCGTTGCGTGAGGGCGATTTTTCGATTCGCGCGCGCGGGGCGAATCGCGATGATGTTCTCGGCGAAGTGCTCCGCGAGGTAAATGCGCTCGGCGAAACGCTGCGTCTGCAGCGCCTCGGCGCTCTCGAAGCCACCACACTGCTTCGAAAAGTAATGGAAGAAATCGATGTCGCCGTTTTTGCGTTTGACGGCGAGAATCGATTGCGCCTCGTGAATCGCGCCGGCGAGCGCTTGCTCGATCAGCCTGCCGTGCGCATGGCTGGACGATCGGCGAGCGAACTCGGACTCTCTGGATGCCTCAATGTCGAAGGACCGCAAATCGCCTCCGTCGTTTTTCCCGGTAAGGCGGGACGCTGGGAAATTCGCCATGGCATGTTTCGCGAGGGCGGGTTGCCGCACCAGTTGCTGGTGATTTCCGATGTGAGCCGGGCCTTGCGCGAAGAAGAACGGCAAGCCTGGCAGCGACTGATTCGCGTTCTTGGGCACGAGTTGAATAATTCGCTCGCACCGATTAAATCTGTTGCCGAAAATCTGCTCACTTTGGTGAAGCGTCCGCAGCGGGCCGACGATTGGGAAGACGACATGCAGCGCGGACTCGCCGTCATTGCGACGCGCTCGGATAGCCTGGCGCGATTCATGAACGCCTACGCGCGTCTCGCCAAATTGCCGGCGCCGGTGATGCAGCCGATGGAAGTTAGCGCTTGGATTCGCCGCGTGGTGGGACTCGAGCCGCGCATGAAAGTCACCGTGATGCCCGGGCCCGATCTGCGCATTCAGGCCGATCCCGATCAGCTCGATCAATTGCTCATCAATCTGGTTCACAACGCGGTCGAAGCTTCGCTTGAAACTGGCGGCGGCGTCAGCGTCGGCTGGGAATCTTCCGACGGCTACATCGAAGTGCGCGTCGTCGATGAAGGGCCTGGAATTCCGAATCCGGCGAATCTTTTTGTTCCTTTCTTCACCACGAAGCAGGGCGGCTCTGGAATAGGTCTGGTTCTTTGCCGGCAAATCGCGGAAGCGCATCGCGGCAGTCTGACGCTCGATAATGTTAAGGGCGCTCATGGTGTAGAAGCCAAGTTGCGATTGCCGTCAGGCGACTAGACTCACTCCCACGCGAGAGCGCGGACTTGCTGCTCAATTTCTCGCGCGATATCTTCGGCTTTCGCGCTCTCCTCGAATCGCATCGGCTCGCCGATTGAAACGCGAACTGTTCCCGGCTTCGCGTGGCTTTTGTCCGCCATGCGGACCGCGTACAGCCCGTCGATGCGCAGTGGGACTACAGGAACGCCGAGCCGCGCGGCCAGCACGCCAACGCCGGGACGAAACGCGGCGACGTTTCCGTCTGGCGTCAACTCGCCTTCCGGAAAAATCAGAATGCTTTCGCGGCGATCTGTGAGCTCTCCGGCATAGGCGAAACTCTCGCGGTAGCCTGAGCGCCGGGGTAGCGGAAACACGTTGAAGAGCGAAACGACGAGCACGTAACTGATGCGCTCGATCCATGCGCGAAAGAATCCCTTTTCTTTCGGCGGGCGACGCATGGCTGCTAGATTTTCGCCATCCATCGAGACTGCCAGGCGATGGCGCAGCCGCGGCGGCAGCGCGGCTAGCACGAAGCCGACATCGAGATACGTTACGTGATTGCACGCGACGAGAATTGGGCCGGCGACGCCGCGCAAATTTTCGCGCCCGCGAATTTTCGGATAGGCCAGAATCATCGTGGCGGGCCAGGTCAGCAAGTAGTAGATGAACACGCGAATCCAGGGAACCGGCCAGCGATTTACCCAGCGCGGATATACGAATTCTGGCGCGCGCAGTGCGGGCTCGCGCAGCAATTTCTCGAGATCGCCTAGTGTCGCGGCATCGGAAAAGCGCGTTTCGTTCAAGTCCACTTGATAGCGTGCTTCGATCTCGCTCATCAGCTCCACGCGATCCACTGAGCTCAGATTCAAATCGGTGGCGAGACCAGAGGAAGAGGAAACGCTTGCGGCTGGGCGATTGGTCATGCGCGCAACCAACGAAGCCAGCGCGCTGGCCGGTGCGCTGGACGATCCGCCGGAATGCAACGCGGTTGCTGCGATGGGCGCCGACAATGCCTCAGTCACCGCGCGGCGAATTTGCGGCAGCATGGGTTTTTGCGTCGGCGTGCGCGGAAAATCCTGATCGGGCCAGACGTAAAATCGACGGATGCGTTGGTAGGAGGCGAGCGACTCGTTCGCCTGGCGAACGGCCGCTTCGGCGGCAGCAGACGGGCTTGCCGCCGGCTCGCGCAAGAGCAAGACTGCGCACGGTTCCTCGTTGCCGCTGCCGTTTAGATCGAGCCCCAGCACCACGCAATCCTTCACGCGCGAATCCATTCGCAGCTTGGCTTCGATATCTTCGGGGAAAACGTTCATTCCCTCGGGCGTGACGATTACATTTTTCTGGCGCCCTCGGAAATATAGATTGCCTTCGGCATCGCGTTCGCCGAGATCGCCGGTGCGGAACCAGCCGTCCTCGCCGAGCGCCGACTGCGCGTGCCCAGCTTTCCAATAGCCGGCGGAAACATTTTCGCCGCGCACTAGAATTTCGCCATTGGCGTCTAGCTTTACTTCGATGCCCGGCATGGCTTTGCCAATTGAGCCGCGGCCGATTTGAAAAGGATGATTCAGGCTGACCAGCGAAGTCGTTTCGGTGAGGCCGTAGCCTTGAATCACGGCGTAACCGATGCGGCTCCAGAATTTTTCTGCGTCGGCGGGCAAGGCAGCGCCGCCGGAGATGAGCGCCCAGAATTTCTGCCCGAATCGCGCGTGTATTCGCCGGAAACGCCACCAGCGGCGCAGAAACTTTTCGCCGTCGGCGCGGGCGAATTCGCTGCGGAATTTTTCGATCTTGGCTTCGGCTTCGAGGTCGCGCTCGAGTTTGTCTTTCAGCGATTCGATCAGCCGAGGCACCGTGACGAGCACGGAAACGCGCTCGCGGCGGATCGTCGCGGCTACATCGGCCGGGCGCAGGGAATCTAGAAAAATCGAAGTGGCGCCCAAAATTTGCGGAATGAAAATTCCTAGCATCTGGCCGAAGACGTGGCTTAGCGGGAGCAAATTCAGAAATTTCAACGGGTGAAAAAATCGTTCGTATTTGCGATAGCGGGCGATTTCGCGGGCGATGGGATCGAGATTGGAGAGCACGTTGCCATGTGTAAGGACGACGCCTCGCGGCTCGGCTGTAGTGCCTGAGGTGAACACAATCTCCAGCGGATCGCTGCGCTTCAAGCCGCTTGAATCGTAGGCGCTCATCGGACGCGCACTGACGATCGCTTCGAGATCCTCGAGCACGATTGACGGGATTCCTGCCGGCGGTGGCATTTCGCGCGAGATTACCGCCAAACGCGGTGCGGCTTCCGAGATCACGCGTTGCGCAAATTCTGGGGCGGCGATCGCGTCCATCGGGACCACGATTGCTCCGCGCAGTAGGCATCCGATGAAGACTGCTAGCCATTCGCCGGTGTTTGGGCCCCAGAGGAATACGCGCTCGCCTCGGCCGATTCCTCTCGCTTCCAGCTCGCGTGCGAATTGGGTTGCGACGCTGGAGAGCTTGCTCCAAGGCCAGCGCTCGGTGCGGTAGCCGTGGCGCCAGACGACTGCAATTTCGCTGGGGGGGCGGGAGTTGGGGCGGAAATAGTGGGTTAGGGATCCTTGGCTCATGCTTCATCGGAGTTTCGCTCATATGTGGGGGCATTGGAAGGGGCTTCGGCGGGGGCTGGCGGACTGCCTTTGCTTGGGCTTCGGCGGACACTGGGGCGGACACAGCCATGAGTGGCTGTGCTACATGAGGACGTTCGCGCGATAAATCGCGCTGGCCCGGCGTAAAGGATGTCATGGGGCTGAACACTTTATGCCGGGCCAGGCGAGATCAAAATCCAAGCCCAAATTGCCGCTCCGCATCACCTCCACTACTCGATCCTGTAACTCCAAATAAATTTCATCCGTGACGCATTTCCACCCCCTGCGCTACGATGTGCCGCGCGTCAATCAATCAAGCGAAACGATGCGCCAGCCGATCCCAAACCATGTTCTATGATCTCTCGCCAGTCTGGATTTCTCTCGCGACGAGCATCGTCGCAACAGCCATCACAATGGTCGTCGGTATCGCGGCAGCCTCGTGGCGCGAACGCCGCAGCGGCTCCGCCTACGCGATCTTCGACGGCGTAGCCCTCCTGCCGCTAGTCCTGCCACCCACGGTAGTAGGCTTCCTCTTGCTGCTGCTTTTCGGCCGCCACGGCCCGCTAGGAAAATTTCTTCTGCACGCAGGCATGACGGTAGTTTTCTCCTGGCCAGCCACAGTAATCGCCGCCACTGTAGTCTCTTTCCCGCTCATGTACGTCACCGCCCGCGCAGCCATAGCCCAAGTAGACGCCCCGCTCCTACAAGCCGCCCGCACCCTAGGCGCCTCCGAATGGCGAGTCTTCCGCCGCATCGTGGTCCCGCTAGCAGCCCCCGGCCTCCTAGCCGGCACGATTCTTTCCTTCGCCCGCGCCCTCGGCGAATTCGGCGCCACCCTAATGCTCGCCGGAGACATCCCCGGCCGCACCGAAACAATCCCCCTGGCAATTTATTTCGCAGTAGAAGCCGGCGACATGCGCCGCGCGATCATCTGGTCGGTAATCGACGTGGCAATATCTCTAGCGTTGCTTTTCGCCCTCTATCACTGGGCCCGCCCGCAATCCACTTCACGCGCGCAATTGGGACGCGGCTAACAATGGCGCTCGAAGTCCAAATCGAAAAGCGCCTAGCGGCCTACAATCTCTCGCTCAACTTCGCCACCGGCGCAAAACCTCTAGCCGTCCTAGGCCCGTCAGGCGCCGGAAAAACAATGACGCTCCGCTGCATAGCAGGCCTGGAGCGCCCCGACGCCGGCCGCATAGTCCTAAACAATCGCGTCCTCTTCGATTCCGAAAAAAGCATAAATATCCCCAGCCGCGATCGCCACCTCGGCCTGCTCTTCCAAAATTACGCCCTCTTCCCGCATCTCACCGTCGCCGAAAATATTTCTTTCGGTCTCGATCGCCTAGCCCCCTACGAGCGCCTAACTCGCACGCGCGATCAAATCACCACGTTGCATCTCGATGGCCTGGAAAATCGCCACCCGCGCGAACTCTCCGGCGGCGAACAACAACGCGCAGCCCTAGCCCGCGCCCTAGCCACGAATCCCGAAGCGCTATTGCTCGACGAACCGCTCTCGGCTCTCGACACGCACTTACGCTCGCAGATCGAGCACCAACTGTTGGAAACTCTGGGCCAATATCGCGGCGCCGCCCTGCTAGTAACCCACAACATCGAAGAAGCCTACCGCCTAGGCTCCGATCTACTAGTCCTATCGCAAGGCCAAACCGCCGCCTTCGGCCCCAAAGAAGAAATCTTCCGCCACCCGCCAACAGTAGAAGTAGCCCGCCTAACCGGCTGCAAAAATTTCAGCTGCCGCCCGCACAATCTCCCCAAATGAAATCGAGGCAACAGATTGGCGCTGCCGCCTCCGCGTAACGCAAACCATCGCAAAACCGATAACGCAAGTAGGCATCCGCGCCCATCAAATCGATTTCGTAGAAAGCCACACCGCAACGCAAACCGACGCCAACCGAAAACGTCTTCCCGTGCTGGCCCATCAGCACCAGCGAAACCCCATTTCGAATCACCCTCTATCTAAAACTACACAAAGCCCCAACAACAAACGATCGCCCCCGACCTACAAGCCGAAGTCTTCAAAGAAAAATGGCAGCAATTCAAAGATGGCCCACTCCCCTGGCACGTCCGCCTCTCGCCGCAATCGCTAATTATTTTTCCAGAGTGATTTAGACTCGGAAGCAGAGCGAACTCCATTTCAGCGGGAGACGATTAGCGGCGAAGAATTAGATCAGTGGCAGCGGCAGTACAAACGAACAACGGGATAAAGACGAGAGTCCACACCAAAATCGACACGCCCAAACTTCTCTTGCCTTTGATGTCCGGCAAACGATGCAAAAACCAAATAGCTACGCAGCTTGCCAACCATAGAATTGCGCCCATAACGGCAATGCTCGATTTGTTCGCCGTCAGCAACCGAGCGCCAAATCCCAAGCCAAGGAGAAAGTGCCGGCACGCTGCAATTGCGATGACGTCGGCGGTAGCTTGTGCGTCGCCAAGGTGAGATTCTACACTGCGTGCACCGACGCTCGCTATTTAAAATACTTCACGAATTCCACTCTCAAGTAGCCTTGGCTTTTCGCCGTTGCCGTTTCTTCCATCTTAAATTTCAAATCTGAAATTTGAAATTTCCGTGTTCCGGGGCTTTTGCCTGCGCCTTTGCTTGTTTTCGCCGTAGGGCGGCGCTGGCTTGGTGCGCCCGCCCACTTAACGCATGCGAAAATGTGGGCTACCGGCTAAGTGTGAACACACTCACGGTTTTCCGCGATTCATCGTCCAACTTCGTAGAAGAACCTGCGACTAAGCCCGAACGACTCCGCAGCGCGGACAAGATCCCTGCGAGGACAGCAACAGAAGAGCGGTGCCCACAGAAGGGACAAACCGTATCAGAGGCAGGAGCAACCCCAGCCAATTTCTCTCTAAGCGAAGGCCCCTGAGGCACCCGCGAAATATGAACCAGTGTAAATATCGCGAAGACAGGCACCGCAACGCGCATAACCCACTCAAAGATCCAGTCATGCGCCGTCAAAGGGATCATCCAAACCGCAACACCTAAAATCACCAACATCGCCAAAAATGCCCAAGCAACCGCCGGCCGCGTCCCGCGCAGAACATGCGGCAATCGCCCACAAGCCGTACAACGCCACCTCCGCCGAAATCCCAGCGGGATCAAAGGAATCCAGAAAAAATGCACAACATCGAAACTCCGCATCTGCACAGACCGCCGCGGCCGCGCACAAAAAAGGCAATAGTCGTTGCGAAAGGCAATACGTTGAGGACGAAAATTATAAATGCCGTAGACAAGCAGCACGTCAAATCCCGCCCTACTTAAAATGCTTAGTAAATTCCACGCTCAAGCTATAAGTCCCATTGATATCCCGCAGCGCAATAATCGAAACGTCCCGCCGCAACGCATACTGCACCTGAATCACCTGCTCCTGCTGCGAAGCCGCATTCGAACTATAAGTAATCGTCACCGCCTTGCCCACCTGCTCTTCAATCGTCACGCGCGCCGCAGCGTTCTGCTCCGAAGCCGTCCCCGCCAAAAATGGATCCACGCGAAATCGCGAAATCCCAAATAATTTTTCAATCCGTCCGCCCAACTGGCTGGAAATCGCCTCGGAAAGCAGCGCCGTAGCTCCATAACCCTGCGTAGTATTCGCCGAAGAAGATCGCAGCGCACTCTCCGTTCCAGTGCTACCCAACGCCAGCAAAGCAATAATGTCGCTATCCGGCAAAGGCGGGTCCGAGCGATACGAAAGCGAAAGATTGCTAGCCGCTCCAGTAAAATCCAAAGTCACCTCGTACTGGCTGATCGTCGTCGTCGCTTCCACATTCAAAATCGGATCCAGCCGGAACGGATTCGAAAAAATAATGTCCCCGCGCGAAAGCTCATACTTATTCCCGCGAAAAGTCATCGCGCCATTCAGCAGATGCAAATTCCCCAACAAAATTGGCCGCTCCCACGTACCGCGCAAACGCATCGTGCCCTCAAGCTCCACCTGCGCCCCGCTCCATTGCATCCGCGCATTCGGCGCGGTAGTCCCCTCCAAATCAAATTGCAAATTCCGCAAAAAAGCCGAAGTAGTAGCTGGCCCCTGCACGCTTCCCGACGAAGCCGTCAAAAGCGTAGCCATATCCACGCCCTCAGCAAACAGCAACCGGCTAACCTGCACGCTCCCCGACAAAATCGCCGCGTCCGTCCCGCCCGTCAAATGCAAAGTCCCGCCCACCAGCCAACTCATCCCCACCGGATAACGAATCCGCACCTGCGGCGCCGCCACATCCAGCTGATAACGCAGCGGCCCATCGCCGTAACTCATCGCCCCGCTCAAAATCAAATCCCCACCGCCCGACTGCGCCTTCAAATTGTCAAAAAGCGCCCGGCTCCGATCGAAAACAATATCCCCCTTCAAATGGCTCAATCCAGTAGGAAAATCCGCATAACTCAAAGAAGCATCGGTAAACCGCACCCGCCCAGTAATCGAAGGGCTCGACATCGTCCCCTCCGCCGTCACCCGCACATCCGCGCCACCTCGCGCATGCAAATCCGGCAAAATTCCCGCCAGCAATTGCAAATTCACTTTCCCCGAAACATCCAAATTAATCGGCCGCGTCCCATCAAATCGCGCCGATCCGGAAATATGAAAATCCGAATCCGTCCCCAGCAAATTCGCCTGCGAAATCGAAATCTGCTTCCGCCGGAAAACCACTTTCGCCGGGCCTTCATTCTTCAAAGTCACAAATTCATAATCGAGTTCAATCTTGGAAATATCCGCATCCACCGAAAGCGATCCCAGATCAGCCAATCCGCCAGCCACAGCAAAATTCCCGCTAACAATCGTATGTCCCGGAAAGCCCCTTCGCACGCGCTCCCGCCCCCATCAAAGGATCAAGATCAAAATTCATAGCCGTAGCGCTCCCACTCACCGGATAATCCCCGCCCAACCCCAGATCAAAACTCCCCTGCAAATTTCCACTCCCCATCTGCGACGCCACTTCCAAATGCACCTTGCGTCCATCCGCCACCGCATGCGCTTCAAGATTTCCCTGCGCCTCCGCCCCAAATTTCAATCCCTCAAAACGCAGCGCCGCCTCGCCCTGCATCGCAGAAATCGGCCCCTGCCCGTGTGCGTCAAATCCAAAAGTTCCGCCCACCGGCACCAATCGCGTCTGCAGCTCAGGAATATTTTCCAGCGCGATCCCTTCGCCATTCAACCGGAACGCGTATTCTTTTTCATGCGGCTGGTAAGAAACCTCCCCGGTAATTTGCCCCTTCCCGCCCTGCACCAGTTGCGCGTGCGAAAATTGAATCTCATCACTGCGCACATGCAATTGCCCGGTCAAGCGTTCAAATTTCACGTCCCAGGCCGTGATCTGCTCCAGCGTTACATCCCCGTCAAGAGCCGGCTCCTTCCGCGTCCCGCCTCCGGTAAATTGCCCCGAAAGCATCCCATTCACCGGCAAACGCGTCCCCGCAAATGTCTGCAGCTCATCGAGCGGATTCCGCGTGAATTCCAGGCGCGCATCCCAGGGGCTATCCGGCGCAAAATTAAAATCATCATCGAACTTCAACCGCAGTTCCCCGGTCACCGAAGAATGCCCGCGCTTCAGCGACAAATTCGTAAGCACTCAAATCATCCGGCGAATATTCCATGTCCCCGGTCATCTCATCCCAAACGAAACCGTCGTAGCCCGGGTGCTCCACGCGCATCTGCCCAATGAACGTCGGCCCCACAATCGGCCCCAGCAATCGCCCTTTCCAATCCACCACTCCCGAATAAATATGCGTCCCCTCTTCTTTGCCGCGGATCGCCCCGATAAAATCGTCCCACTTCTTCAAATCCTCCGTATGCAACGAAACTTCGAACCCCGAATCGCGCCCTCCGAGAGGCCCATCCATCTTCAGTTGCGTATCCGGCGTGTCAATTTCGCTCTGCTTGGTAATCACCGCCAGCGTGTCCTGCGAATAATCAAAATCAATCTTCGCCGTAGCCGGAATTTTTCCGGGCGCAAGCTCTTCAGGCGCCGACCAGTGCATCAATCCCTTCGTCTCGAAATGATCGAAGCCTCCGCTCCAGGTATTCACCGCGTCAGCCTCAAGCACCGCGTCCCAATCCAATTCCTGCACCGGAAAATTCGGATTCTCGAGCGCCGCAAATATCTGCGCCAGGCTCATCCCCCGCAATTTCGAATCCACTCGAAACGTCGCATTTTTAAATTGCATCGCCAACCGCGCATCCAAAGTCCCGCCCAGAGCCTTGGCGTGAAGTTCCGGCACGGTAAGTTCCTTCGTCGAAATCTGG
Organism: uncultured Acidobacteriota bacterium; assembly: GCA_963792515.1. GTDB lineage: Bacteria > Acidobacteriota > Terriglobia > Acidiferrales > UBA7541 > Palsa-147. The sequence continues at coordinate 80,456 of CAWBWG010000001.1, forward strand.
TAGTCGCCCCAAGCCTCCATACCCTCCGTGTGAAACCACACGTACGGCAAATCAATTCCACTCGCGTCAAAATGCCCGGCCCCCGTCCATTCTCCATTCGTCACGTTCGCCGTCCCAGAAAATTCCAGGTTGGCATCCGGCGTCGTGGGCTTGCGCAAAATCGTGCGCACATCTTCAAGCGCCAATTCCCCGCGATAGTGCACACTCCAGTCATTGCTCGCGAAGCTGGCCATCTCCGCCCGCATGTCGACTTCCGAATGCGGCAGCTTCAATCTCAATTGATCCAGCGAAAGCCCCTCGCGCGACATCGTAAATTTCGCAGCGATATCCGATCGAAATGGCAGATATCTCTTCGCCGCAACCTGGACTTTTTCCCAGCTCAATTTCCCCGCGTAGACATCATTGCTCGACGCGTTTTTTTCGTCTTTCGCCTGATAATTCATCACAAAATCGAAATTGTCGCCCTCCGCCGCCAGCGGCGCCTGCGCATCGTTGTAATAGATCGTCCCGTCATTGATCTGCAGCTTGCCGATCTGCAAATCAAACAATTCCGCACTCCACGGCAACGGTCCCGCAGGCGCATGCCTCGGCGCGGGCACATTGCTGTTGCCCTTCGTGTCGTAGCGAATCGATATTTCCGGCCGATCGAGAATCAATTCATCCAGCGCATATTTCCGGCTGAAGAACGAAACGATCCGCACTTTCGCGCTCACGCGATCCGCATGAGCCAGCGGCGGCATTCCGCGATCCTCCAGCCCGTGCAGCGTCAGATTGTCGAGCTCGAAGTGCAAGCCCCACAGCCGCAACTGAAATCGCCCCAGCTCCACTTGCGTTCCCGTCGACTTTTCAATCTGTGCCACCACCGCACGCCGCAACCAAAGGTTCGCCACTCCCGTATTCCAAATGAAAAACAGCGCCACGATAAACAAAAACACCGACGCCCAGATCACATGAAATAAATGTCTCCAGCGCAGCTTCATGATTTTCCCGGCGCCGCGAAAATTTCCACCCGCAAGCGCGGCCGCGCCTCATCCAGCCACTTCGTAGTCCGCTGATTAATGATTTTCTCGGTCAACAACCGCCGGAGATCCGCGTGCACATCCTCGAGTGGCGGCACTTTTTCGCGGTGCGCCTGCGCATCCTTAGTGAATTCCCCGTTGTAATATTCCTCAATCTCGCTCTCGCTCACCTGCGCCGCGGGCCGGAATTTGTAATCCATGAATCGCGAGAGATAAAGCTGCAATTCCAACTCCCGCCGCACGGCAGTCTCGGTAAGTCCTGCATCCGCGATGGCTTTTTGAAAAGCGTCCGGCGAAGCAAAATGTTTACCGAGTTCGCTGAAAGCTTGTGTTACGTCTTCCGTTTTCGGCTGCCCGAATCGCGCCGTTTGCGCTTCGGTGTTCACGATCCACTGATCGGTAAGCTCGCGCATCAATTCCGCCCGCGATCCAGCTTTGCCATCCACCAATTTCTGAAATCCCGCCAACTCGTTGAGCTGGCTCTCGGTAACGATATCCCCTTCAATCCGCGCCGCAATTCCATCCACCATGATAGTCCCGCCAGACACCCTCGGCAGATCACGAATCTGTGAGTCGCTCTGCGCGCTCGCGCCGCCTGCCTCCGCGAGCGAGCCAAAAATTAAAATCGCAATCGCGATCCAACGCACCATCAAAACACCGGCCCAATATTGAAAAAGAATTGAAAGTGCGGCAATCGCTGCGTCTCCGGCTGCATCGTCGTAGGATTCGTAAACGAAAACTGCGCCGGATTAATCTGATACCCAAAATCCACCCGCACCGGCCCAATCGGCGTGGCATACCGCAAGCCCGCGCCTACCGTATGCGAAAAATAATTCAGATCCGTCTGGGAGGATGGCGTATAGCGAAACGTAATGTGGCTCAAATCCGTATAAACGTTTCCCGCATCATAAAAAAGCGTCCCGCCAATGCGATTTCCCGCATAAGGCAGCTTCAAAGGAAATCGCAATTCCTGATTGAACGCCAGCAGCGCCAACCCACCCACCGGAAATCCAGTAACCGGATCGCGCGGCCCCGCCTGATTCAATCCAAATCCCCGTATCGATTGCCCGCCCCCGGCAAAAAATCGCTCCGGCAAAGGAATCTCATCCACGGTGGTGTCCGGAAAGGTATGTTCCACGCCGAACCGAATCGCGCGCGCAAACACAAACGACCGCCCGAACGGGTGAAACGTGGAATTCTGAACAAAGAAGCGTACAAAGCTGGCGCTCGAACCGACCGCCTTCGCCGCCACGCTAAAATCCACCGAGTTATACATGCCCTTCGTCGCGTCCGCGGCATTATTCCGCTTATCGCGCACCCAGCTCACCCCAAATCCCGAAATCAGCGTCGGCTGGCTAAAAAGCGGAATTTCATCCGGCGCAATTTTCAAGGAACTCGCAATCACGATCACATGCCGGAAAAAATACCGGAACAGCAGCGAAGTTTGCGGCGAAACCGAATCCACAAATTGCACCGCGGCCTCATACCGCTCCGAATTAAAAGTATTGATGTCCTGCGATTTATCCGCATAAGTCGTAAGCTGCACGTTAAAATGCGGATTCGCCAAAAAGTGCGGCGCCGTATAAGTCAGCACCGCCCGATACTGCAGCGTGCTAGCCCGCACCTTGAACGAAATCGATTGCCCCCGCCCCTCCACATTATTTTTCCCAAATTCAAAAATCACTCGAGGGCTAGCCGTGAACGAAACTCCCGAAGGATTCGATCCGTTCCCAGGCAATTCTTGCAATTCGATTCCACCGCCGTACCCGATGGTATATCGCCGTCCCTCTTCCACCGCCACCACCACCGACTTATCCGTATCCGTCCCATCCGGATTCTGCGGCGCGATCTGCACGCGATTAAATATCGCCAGGTTGTAAAGCTTCCTCTGCGATTCCACCACGTCGCCCTCGCGCAAAGGCCCTCCAGGCTTCACCGCCACTTCGCGCGCGATTAACCCATAGCGCGTATGCTCGTATCCGGTCAGCAGCACTCGCAACACGTTCACGCGCTGCCCTTCCTTGATCTTGAAAACCACATTCACTTTGCTCGGATCATCGGTCGGTGTCGACTGCCCGTCCACCTGCACGTCCGGAAATCCGTCGTTGTAATACAGCGCCAATATATTGTTGCGGTCCCCGGCCAGGTTGCTCTCCGAATAAGGCTCGCCCGGTGACAGCCCCAGCACGTCCGACAATACCTTCGTATCGATCGTCTGATTCCCGTCAATTTTCAAATCCGCCACTTTCGTTTGCGGTCCTTCCACGATGTCGTAGTGCACCGAAAGATCGCCGACTTTTCCCTTCACGTCGTCGATCACGTTCGATTTCACCGCCGCCTGCAAAAATCCGTTGGCCTGATACAGCCCCAAAATCGAATCCGCGTCGTCTTTCACCATGCGCTGGCTGAATTTCCCGCGCACCGCAAACGATTTCGTCTGCAACTGCAACCGGCTCGTCAAAATCTGGCTGCTGAAATATTTATTCCCCGAAAATGTGACGTTCAAAAGCTCATGCTTGTCGCCCGGCGTCACCGTATAGGTGATCAAGCGCTCGTTTTTCGCCGTATCTTCCGTCGACGAATAATCCGCCTGCGAATCGAAATAACCAGCCCGCTGCAAATCATCGCGTATATTCCGCAACCCCTCCTGCAGCAAATCCTCATCCACCGCACCTTCCGCATAAATCGGCAGTAGCTTCCGCAATTTCCCCTTGCTGAATTTCGCCCCCACCACTTCCACGCGCACCCGCGGCCCCTCGGTAACTTCCAGCGTCAAAGGCAACCGGTTCGCCGCCGCGTCATACTCCCCGCGTTTCACGCTCGCGTTCGCCCCAAGATATCCTTCACCCACAAGTTTTTTCCGCAACCGGTCAGTCGCCTTAGTCAATCGCGCCGAAGTAACTTCCTGCTTGGTCTTCAACCGCGAAAGCTTCAAAAGCTGCGCGTCCGTCATCGCGCTGTGATTCACCAACGTAATCGTCCCAATCCGCGCCCGCGGCCCCGGCGAAATCCGCACATTCACGTCCATCTGCTGCGTCTCTTTCATCGGCGCGAGCGCATATCCAACATGCGCCACGTAAAGCCCTTCATCCCGCAACGAATCGCTCAACCGCGCGATTCCCTCGGCCAGCACCGCCTCGCGAAACGGCTCACCCAGCGGCATTCGCAGCGCCGCCAACGCGCTAGCCTCCGTCGGCGGCTCTTTCAATCCCTCAATCCGCAGCACGTTGTTGAATAAATTTTTCTCCACCACGAAATCGATCCGCAACCCATCCGCCACCGGCGTAGCATCCGTACGAATCTGCGAGTACCGCCCAGTGGCATAAAGCATTTTCAAGCTGCTCCGTTCCGCTTCCATATCAAACGGCTTCCCAACTTCCAGCGGCATCACCGGCAATTTATCCGAGAGCGCATAACCGGTAGCATCCACAATCCGAATCTCCGCCACTTGCTTGCCTTCCACCGCCGCCTCACCAGCCTGCCCCCGCGCGCAAACCGCCGCGCCGAAGCACACCATCGCCGCTAGCGCCGCCCGCGCCGCGAATCCCGCAGCCGCGCGCGCCACGCTTCGTTTATCTCCCAGAAAAATGATTGTGTGACCCCGTGATGCGCGCCCTGGCCAGGCTGCGCCCATTGGTGAGACGAGCGGTTAGTATAGCCGTGTTGCCCCGCCGATTTGAATTGGCGCTATGATGGAATTGTTTCGAACGCCATGGACGCCGAACAAAAAGATCGCTATTTGCGCCAAATCCTTTTCGCCCCAATCGGCGAATCTGGACAGCAGCGGCTACTCGATGCCTCAGCAGTCCTGGTAGGCTGCGGCGCCACAGGCACCGCCGTTGCCAATCTGCTAACCCGCGCCGGCCTAGGCACGTTGCGTATCATAGATCGCGATTTCGTAGAGCCCTCGAATCTCCAACGCCAAACCCTATTCGAAGAATCCGACGCCCGCGAAAATCTTCCGAAAGCCGTAGCCGCCGAGCGCCGCCTGCGCGCGATAAATTCCCAATCCCGCGTCGAAGGCGTAGTGGCCGATCTGGCCCCCAAGAACGCTCGCGAGTTGCTCGCCAATTTTCCGCTAATCCTGGATGGCACCGACAATTTCGAAACGCGCCTGCTAATTAACGACGCCGCCATCGCGCTCAACACGCCCTGGATTTACGCCGCAGCAGTAGCCAGCACCGCCGTAACAATGACAATAATCCCCGGCGAAACCGCGTGCCTGGCCTGCCTACTGGAAACAGCCGACGCCACAAGCGATGCGCAACAACAAAACGACGCCACCTGCGACACCGCCGGCATCCTGAACGCCGCCGTCAACGCCATTTCCGCGATCGAATCCACCGAAGCCATCAAGCTACTGATTGGCCAGCGCGAAGCGTTGCACCAGCGACTAATGTCGCTAGACATTTGGACCAACGAAACGCGCGCCATAAAAGTAGCCCGCAACGAAAACTGCCGCGCCTGCGCGCGTCACGATTTCCGCTACCTCGAAGGCGCCGCCCAACCTCACATCACCCTATGCGGCCGCGACAGCGTGCAAATCCACGAGCGCACTCGCCGCCTGGATCTACAAGCGTTGCACCACGCCCTCGCCAGCACCGCCACTGAAGTCCGCAGCAACAATTATCTTCTGAGCTTCCAAGTAAATTCCTACCGCGTAACCGTCTTCCCTGACGGCCGCGCCATCATCAAAGGCACCCGCGACCCCGCAGTAGCCCGCACCCTATACGCCCGCTATATCGGCGCATGAAGCAGTGGCACTCGTAGCGGTGCCCTTCAGGGCAGCACAGGCAAGATCGCGCCAAGTCCGCAGCCCCGGCCGAAGCAATCAAGCCATCCGTAGAATCCGTTTTAGTTTTGCCGACAAATTTCCGTCAGCAGAAAGCCGACGTCCGCGCGCACAACGATCTCACGCAAATCGCTTCATAGCCGCCTGGCGCATCGCCGACCGGTCCATATTCTCCCGGGTATTCATCAAGGTCAGCAACGTGCTCAACACCCGAGCCTTCATTTCATCCGTCATCGGAAATCCGCTCATGGCCACTTTCACCACGCGCTCGCCACGATCCGCAATCTGCTTATAAAGTTCCTGCTGGCGCTCGTGCACGGTACGCCCCAGCGCCGTCTCCCGCCGAATCGCCGCACATTCCTCGTCAATCGAAAGGGTATAGTGCAGCAAACACAGCCGCACCTCGACCAATCCCCCCGGCATGGGAGCCTTGCAACCCTTCGAGCTGCAACTAACTTGGGCACCAAGCATAAAATGTCTGTACCAACCTGTAACATCCTATCGGCACAAAATCCACATTCCTGAATCCTCAATGCCCTCAATGCGTTAAGCCCTCTGCGTCCCTGTTCGTCCTCCGTTGAGAAATATGCATTATTTTCCCGATTAGACTCGTGGCCGGTCGTTTGTTTTGTTTGAGTTACATCGATTTCTAATCGTAATGGTTCCCGATTAGAAATTATTGGGATGGGGTGGCGGTCGAGAGGGTCGAGCATGGCGTGAAAAAGTGCCATTTCTTCCCGATTAGAACGGTGGCCGGGTGTTTGTTTTGTTTGAGTTACATCGATTTCTAATCGTAATCGTTCCCGATTAGAAATTTTCAGGTCGGGTTGGGGGAAGGGTTGATCGTGACTCGAAAAATATGCGTTTTTTTCCCGATTAGAATGGTGGTCGATCTTTTGTTTTCTGTGAGTTAAGTCGATTTCTAATCGTAGCGGTTCCCGATTAGAAATTTTAAGGTTGGGGAGGCGGGCGAGTTGAGGGTGCCTCGAAAAACATGCGCTTTTTTCTCGATTAGGATCGTGGCCGGCGGTTTGCGTCATTCGGGGCAGGAGGAACGGGGCGTTGGCGTAGGGAGGGTCGGCGGCGCGGGGTGCGGCGCTGCAGCGTCGAATTTGAGCTGCGTCGTTCATGCGCAAAACTTATCGACGCTAGCATGAGGGTGGCGAGTTCGTCATCCGTATTAATACGTAGTGCATACGCCCGGTTTGCGTTAATTGTTTTACCTCGCTTTATTTTCGAGTGCTGGCGGCGGACACAGCCAGGAGTGGCTGTGCTACAAAGGCTGTGCTTCTGGGCTGCGAGTAAACGGGACCATTTGCTGGTGTGCGCCTGGTCATTCTGTGCAATAATCCGCCGCAGGTTCGCGACGTGGGGTCGCCTGCTTGGGAGCGTTCCTGCCTCTTCTTTAAATTCGGATTAGACCGGGAGGAGTACTGTGGCTTCTGAATCTCCAGTTGGGGGCGGGCGTGAGCGCGGCTCGGGTGCGCGTGGATTGGGTGCATTTGTGCGGGGGCATCGCTGGGGAATTTCGATTTCGATGTTTGCGGTGGTGGTGCTCAGCCTGGTGGGGCCTACGATCGCGCGACAAATTTTTAAACTTGGATTCGGCAGCGAAGAAAATGAGCCCGCGGATTTTGTGCGCAAGCGGGCGGAGTGGTTTTTCCGGCCGCGCGCTTCGAATCATGGGCACATTCCGAACGCGCTGCGGCTGAAGGCGATCGGGCAGCGCGATGCCAGAATCCGCGACGAGGGCACCTTCGCATCGCATTTCTCCCCCGCGGCAATCACCATCTCAAACACGCACTGGACGCCGATTGGGCCGCAGCCGTTGACGAATGAAGATCCGTTTGGAACTACTTCGGGGCGCATGAACGCGCTCTCGGTCGATCCGTGCGACACGACGAACAACACGGTCTATGCCGGAGCTGCCGATGGCGGAGTGTGGAGAACCACGGACGGCGGGACGACTTGGGCGCCGATGACCGACTCGCAGCCTTCGATTTCTAGTGGATCGATTGCCCTCGTGGCGTCGGGGACAAATTGCGCGGCGACTACCGTCTATTACGGCACCGGCGAGGAAAATTTTGCGGGAGACAGCATTTACGGCGCGGGAGTGCTGAAATCGACGAACGCGGGCTCAACCTGGGCAGCCGACGCAACATTTAGCGTAGGCCAGCCGCAAGGCGAATTCGCCGCGGCGCCTTACATCGGCTCACTCTCGGTGAAGCCGGGAAATAACAGCGTGCTGCTGGCGGGAATTGAGGGCTCGGGCACAATTCCTTCCGGGCTTTTTCTTTCCACCGACGCGGGCGTGCACTGGACGTTGCACAACCCAACGAATCCATCTTTCGACTTCGCCACTGGCGCTACGTTTGATCCGAACGACTCGAGCGGGAATACGGCCTTCGCGGCGATGGGTTATCCGTTCGGAGACGCGCCGTTGGTGAGCGCGCAAGTTTGCACAGCGTCGCCGTGCAACGGCGTTTTCAAATCTGCGGATGGCGGAATGACTTGGACGCGGCTGACCGGGCTGGACACGGCGATCAATAACGCGCTGGGCGCGAATTCGTCGAAGAAATACGGACGCATCAGCATTACCGTGAGCACGCCGCTGCCGGCCGGCAGCGGAAATCCGGCGAATTCGGTGATTTTTGCGGCGATTGCGGATGGCACAACTTCCTCGAGCCGATTTCTGGCGTTTGCAAAAAGCACCAATGGCGGAACGAACTGGTCGGTGCTGACTTTCGAACCTTTCTGCCAACGCGGATCAAATTCCGGACAATGTTTTTACGATATGGCGCTGGCGATTCAGCCGGGAAATCCATCGGTGCTGTTTGCCGGGGGCGCGGCGGGCGCGATTTCCAACAGCTCGAATCCCGAACCGACATTGCTGCGCTCGCTTGATGGCGGTGGGTCGTGGGCCGACATTTCCGCGGACAATGCCGGACATCCGGACTTTCCGCAAATTCACGTCGATCATCACGCGATTGCTTTTTCTCCCGACGGGACGAAAGTTTACGTGGGAAATGACGGCGGCGTGTGGAGCTCGACGGACGCGGTGACCGCGACCGCCGGCAATCAGCATTGGACCGACCTCAACAGCGGACTGCAGACGCTGCAATTTTATCCGGCGATGTCGGCGCATCCGACGAATGCGAACATTGCTTTCGGCGGCACGCAAGACAACGGCAGCATGGCGTATAGCGGCGCATTGACATGGAACTGGCTGCCGCTATGCGGCGATGGCGGGTGGACGGCGGTCGGGCCGACTTCGGCCAGCGCATTCACTGCGTTCATCGTTTGCGATGCGGTCGGCAACGGGAACACGATTTTCCGGAGCGTCGATAGCGGCTCGAGTTTTACTTCTGCCGACTCGGGAATCAATTTCAATCAGAGCGTCGCTTTCATTCCACCGTTCGTCGAGGATCCGGGGACGCCGGCGAACGTTTACTTTGGAACCAGCCGGCTGTGGCAATCGAAAAATTCCGGGAATATCGTGGGTGTCGATGGCGAACGGCGCGGACTTGACGACGGGCGGCGGCGACGTGATCACCACGATGGCCGTTGCGCCGACGGATTCGAATACGGTGTACGTGGGATCGGGAGAAGCAGCGGTGCAGGTGTCGACGAATGCGCTGAATGGAGCGTCGGCAACTTTTACGATGATCGATACGGGACTGCCTACGCGATCGGTGACGCACATTGCTATCGATCCGACGGCAGCGGCTACGGCCTATGTGACTTTTTCCGGGTTCTCGGGCTTCGGCGATACGGACGGCCACATTTTCAAAACGACCAGCGGTGGAACATCGTGGGCCAGTGTTGATGGCGATTTGCCGAACGTGCCGGTGAACGATCTTTTGCTCGATCCCGAAGATCCTGAAAATACGATTTATGCGGGGACCGACGTCGGAGTATTTGTGACTTCGAACGGGGGCGCGCATTGGAGCACGCTGGCACCTGGCTTGCCGAACGTGGAAGTGCTATCGCTGGCCTTGCAGGATTCCGGCCGGTTGTTGCTGGCGGGGACGCATGGCCGCAGCGCTTGGGAATTTGCGCTGCCGGCGGTGGGCAGCCCGATTCCGACGATTACGGCTCTTAGTCCGTTGTCGGTGAGTGCCGGCTCGGCGCAATTTACTTTGACGGTAAGTGGGACGAATTTTTCGGCGAATTGCGTGGTGAATTTTAATGGCACCGCGCTTACAACGAACACCAGCGGCCAGCCGACTTCATTGACTGCGACCGTGCCGGCAACGGATGTGGCGGCGGGAGGGAATTTCCCGATCACCGTGACGGATACGGGGACGGGGAAAACTTCTGCGCCGTCTACTTTCACGGTGACGGCGCCTACGATCTCTTCCATTTCGCCGACTTCTGCTACGGCAGGGGCGGCGCAATTTACGCTGACGGTGAATGGCTCGAATTTCACTTCGAATTCGGTGGTGAATTTCAATGGGACGGCTTTGACGACGAGCGCGGCTGGGGCGCCGTCGTCGCTCACTGGCACAGTTACGGCCGCGCTGATCGCTATGGCGGGGACATTCCCGGTGACGGTGACGGATAGCGGCGTCACTTCGAATAGCGTCAATTTCGTGGTGAATCCCGCGGCGGCGCCGGATTTTTCGTTTGGCGCGATTACCAGCTCTCCTGCTAATGCGACGGTTGCGGCTGGGGGCTCGGTGACTTATACGGTGCCGATTAATGCGATTGGCGGGTTTTCGTCGAGCGTGGCGCTTTCATGCACGAGTGGGCTGCCGACGAAGACGAGCTGCAGCACGGGTTCCGCAACTCCATCTGCGGCGGGAATGTTGACAATTTCGACCATGGCCAGCTCGTTGGTGCCGGTGGCGCCACGCTCGTCGCCCCGCAATCCGTTGCTGCCGCTGGTGGCCGCAGCCGGCTTACTTGCGGCATTGCTAGCTGGCGTTTTCGCGATGCGTTCCGGCCCGCGCACGCGACGGCTTGCCTTCGGATTCTCCTTTGCCGCTGTGGCTCTGGCGATCACGCTGGCTGCCTGCGGAGGTGGAGGTGGTGGTGGTGGTGGTGGCGGCGGGACACCGGGGACGCCGGCTGGCACTTACACGGTGACGTTGACTGGCACGGCTGGGTCGACGACGCATACGACTACGGTGCCGCTTATCGTGACGCCCTGACGGGCCTTGCGAGGGCAACGCGAGCGCGAACTCAGAGGCGAAGACAAATCCGAAAAACCCAGGGCCAAACCTGGCCTCCGCCTAGGCGGACCGGCCCCTACGGCGGGGCTCTGGGATACTGCGAACTGCTTAGACAAACTTGATGGGTACCGGAAGAAATTGCTTGGCTGCGCTGTGCTGTACTAGCCGTCCTGTTGGCCTTTAAACTCGCCGCAACCTGCTGATTATATTGGCGTTAATTATATTTCTCTCTGCTGGCCACTGGCTTGCAATCTCTCCTACGTGGGTCGCAGTCAGGCGGTTGGGAGATCGCTTCGGTTGGGTCATGGGCCCTGGCGACGGGAGGCAGGTCATGGACGAGCGGCGTGGAATGCATGTGGCGGGAGAGCGACGAGGCGATTATCGCGAGCGGTACGAATTTACGGGTCGCGAGAGCCGTGAGGGCAAGGCGGGGATCGAGCAGCTTGATGACTATGACGACCAAGACAACGCGGACAATGGCCGGCCTACCGAGACTTGGAGATTGCTGGCAGAAGAACTTGAGCCGCGAATCGATAATATGACGCAGGTGGTGGAGGGATTACACGCTGCGCCTTATTACGTGGTGCAGGCTGATTCCGGGAAGTTGTTCGATCCGGTGAATGATCTGCGCGTGAAGGTGGAGGCGGTGCGCTGGATGTTGAGGATTGCAAAGCACTTGAATGGAGTGGCGCGGGAGATGGTGATGGCTACGGTGGCGCGGTCGGTGAGCGATTTGGAGACTACCGTGGAGACGCAGATGCGTGCGATGGCGCAGCGGGCTGCGGCTTGACACTTATTTGACGGAGCCAAAGAGGAAGAGAACAAGCGTAAATCAGAGGTAGCAAAAAGCCGCGGGAACCTTTCGGTTCCCGCGGCTTTTTTTACTGCCCTGAGGAGAGAGAGAAACTCTTCGATGGCGCAAACTGGCGCTTAGAGGCGCGGTAATTCTGCGGCCGTTGCGGCGTGTACCGAAAGCTTGCGGAAAAAAGTTACGAGTAGCGTCATGCCTAGCAGAGAAGCTACGGGAAATCCAGATTTCTGCGGGCGCTGGAAGTGAGAGAGATCCCTTGCTGCGCTGGGGACGACCGCGTTTTTGTTGTTATCTGCAAAATTTGAATTCATAATCTTGCTCATCATTCTGGCGCTATTTGTTGCTGGGGGCGCTTTTACCGGATCGACAGCCAAAACCTAAAACCTAGTGCTACACCGGGAGGGAGGTGAACCCCCTCCCCTACTCGGCGCGGGCTGCGCCGCTTAGGCGGTGGCGTAGTTTGCCTAGGGTGCGATTTACTGGGTGGCTGCGATGTAGGAACGCCAGGACTGGGGCGCGACGCATGCCGATGCGCTCGAGGGCGCGGCGGATGCGGAAGTCGCGGCCGGCTGAGAGCAGGCCCTTTTCCAGCGTTTCGATGGCTTCGGAGGTGCGTCCGGCCTGGTGATAGACCTCCGCCAGATTCAGATAGAGTTGTGCGTGATTGCATTTTACGCCGATAGCTTCGCGGCAGAGATTTTCTGCGTCGCCGAAACGGCGTTCGGCTACGGCTGCGAGCAGGCCGGTATAAGAAAGGTAGAACGGGTTTTTCGGCGCTACGCCGAGCGCGCGCCGCGCATGCATTAGGGCATCGGTTGCCGCGCCATCGCGGAGCCGCCTGAGACATTCCTTGAATTCCACCATTCCGGCGTCGGCCGGGGTCGTTGTTCCGATCCAGTGTGACATGGTGCTCCTTCAACCTCGGACTTTCGGGCTGATGCATGAAGCCTACCGCTAGGTCCATACCGGAAACTACGGGGCATAGGGCCAGTTTTTGACCATTGCCCGACCCTGTCCCGAGTGGCAGGTTTTCGGCGGACGAGGAGTACCGAGAGGCTGTACTGGGGTTTGCGCCTGCTTTTGGGGCGAAAATCCGCGGGCGGCGCGCTCATTGCAACGCGTGATGCCGAGCGCCGCTCCATAGATTGCATCGGCAGGCGCGGGTAAATGTTTATTCTTCTGCGGGATTTGAGGGGCTGCGAGGCACGCCAGGAGACATGACCTCAGCGGCTAAAGCCTTGCTGACGTTGCTGCGCTTACGGCACGACTGAAGTCGTGCCCTGACACGGCGGGAATCGCGGGCCGAACACCCAACGCCAAACCGGGAGGGTGGTGAACCCCCTCCCCTACGAAGATGGACCGCGGCGGCCTGTTGTTGACTGCTTCGGCAAAGCGGGACGTCCGTACTATGGCCGGGTTCGGTGTGGCTTCGCAGAATAAATGTAGGAGAGTCTTGGGCTTATGCGCTGCGAGTTTCCGGCTGCTCATCTTCGTTTTGCTGCTGGGCGCGGCTGCGCTGGGCGCTCGTGCGCAGGACCAGCCGGGCGCGGCGCCGCAACGCAACCGCCGGCCGCTGCGCCGGCTCCCGCGTCCGGGCCGGCGAGCTTCCCCGCGCACGAAACCGCAGAAGCCATTTCGAAAAGCGCGGCGGGTGATTACCAACGACGATATCGACGGCATCGGCTCGATTTACAAAGGGGCTTACGGCCCCGATCTCACCTATGTCAATGACTGCGACCGCGGCTGCTTCGAATCCGTGCGCGTGGCTGCGCACATTTATCCCAGCGGCTTGCAATGGAAGAAGGACTTGCTCGACGCCATTGAGCGCGTGAAGACCGATGGACCGTGGCAGGGATTGCTGAGCGATTTCGGCTCGGTGCGCGGGAAATTCTGCATGCTCGAGCAGGAACGTGCCGAGGAGCTGGCGCGCGAAGCGGATCCGCGCAACGTGACGCCGGTGGAAATTTCGATTGAGGAAAAATACGACCGGCTTTTTAAGGCGGCGCAAGCTGAGCTGCTCAACCTCTACGATCGAGCGCAATTACTGCGCCAGGCGCACGCCTCGAACGGGCTGGAGATCGCGTTCATGAATTTGCAGACGGGCCGCATCATTGCTGCCAGTTGCTACGTCGCGCCGCAAAATCACCCCAATTGGGAAGGCAATGATGATCCCTGAGCGATCTGAAGCGCGCACCGGCAACATGAATTCGCGGCGCGCAATTTTCGCGATGGCCGGATTTTTTCTGGCCGGGGCGCTGAGCGGCGGCGTTGCGGGGCAATCCGTGGCGCCGATTTCTCCGCCGGTGCCGGCGGCAATGCCGGCCAGCGCGGCCGCGCCGATTGCGGTGCCGCCTGCGACGCCGGCGAAGCAAGCTGCCTCGCAGGAAAATTCGAGCGCGCCCAAAGCGCCGAAGAAACGCAAAGTATTTACCGACGATGATGTCTCCGCGCTGCGCGCTAAGAGCCACCTGGCCAATGATGAGGATGGTGGGTCGGCCACGATTTATGGGGCGATGGGGGCTTGCGATGCGGACTGCGAAGCGGAAGTGAAGGAGAAGCTCGGCATTACTCCCGACCAGGAAGGCGAATGGAAGTTGCAGCTTACCGCGGCGCGGCGGGAGATCGGCGAGGATCATGCTTGGGCCGCGCTTTATGCCAAAGGCCAGCAGACCATGCATACCGTTTGCGCGCTGCGGACGCAAATTGCGAATGCTGTGGTGCCTAGCGGGAATGATTATCAATCGCAGTTGGAACGCGCCAAGGTGCAGAAAATGTTTGAGGATGAAGAAGTGACGATGGGACAGCAGATGACGAATGCTATCGCGGCGATGAACCAGCACATTACGGGGTTTACGGCGAGCGAGCCGGTGCGGGCTACGATGATGGCGGCTATTGGGGAGAGGCTTTTTAATGATTGTGGGGATGGCGGGAGGAACTAAAGGAGTGGGGAATTATTTGACGGATCGTCCGGCGTCGAGTGTTGCACTGATTATAAATTTTCTTCGTCGGATGCCGGCAGGGACGCCGGCGCTACTTAAATGACCTTGTCGCGGAAATTTTTGATTGGTGGGGCAGCTGCGCTGCTTGTTGGGGCGTTGATTCTCGCTTTGCGCCCGCACGCGAAGGCTGAAGGTGCGGCTGCTTCTGGCGGGCCTTCGGTCATTTGGGAATATTTTAGTGATCATAGCGCGATCGGCGATCTAGCGATCGGTGCGGATGGGACGATTTATGCTGGTTCGCAAGCCGCGGTGCTGGCGCTGAATCCGGATGGATCGTTGCGTTGGAAATCGCCGGCGAATTCGGCGCGGTTGCCGGTGATCGGGCACGATGGAAGTATATTTGCCGCGAGTTCGTGGGGGATTATATTCGGATTTTCCACCGACGGCGCGATGAACTGGAAGCCTGGCTACGGCTTGATCGGATTTTCCGTGCCGCCGGCGATCGGCGAGGGCGGAACGCTCTATTACGTCAACACCGTCGGCGATATTTACGCCTTCTCGCCGCACGGCTCGGCGCCGATCTGGTCGTTGAGCACGATTCGGCCGAACATGATGAATCCATCGTACATTCTTCCCGGCAACGACCGCGCGGATGGATCGATGCGGGCGCCTGCGGTGGTCGAGAACAATGGAATGATCGTGGTGCCGCGCTCGCATTGGCTGCACGAATTCAGCTCCGAAGGCCATCAGGCTTGGATACTCGAATTGACTTCCGGGCATCTGGGCGATGCGGCGCTGGGGAAAAATGGAACGATTTATCTTGGTGATGATGAGCAGAAAGTTTTTGCGGTGGACCGCTCGGGGGAAAAGATGTGGGAATTTGCCGCGGATTCCAACATCCTGGGATCGCCGGTAGTCGATGTGGATGGAAATATTAACTTCAATACTTCGCGCGTGGTGTATGCATTGAAGCCGGATGGCTCGCTGAAGTGGCAGACGCAGACGATTCATAATTGCCGCACGGGGCCGACGCTGGCTGCTGATGGGACGATTTATATTGGGGCGGAAGACGGGATGAATGCGTTTAATAGCGATGGCAGCGAGAAGTGGTGGCTGCGGATGAAGATGATCAGCGAACCGCTGGCGATTGGGTCCGACGGGACGATTTATAGTGAGTGCGGATTTTTTTGGGTTTGCGCGGTGAAGGATGGTGGATCGCCGCTGATGCAGAGTTCTTGGCCGAAGTGGCAGCATGATGTGGGGAATAGTGGGAATGTTTCGACGGTTTTTTAGAGTTTAGTACCGCCGGCGTCTCTGCCGGCTCCCTCGAGCAGAATTCCCGATAACTGCAACCTCGCGCGCGGATCACAGTTCGCAATCGCGTCCCGAAATCAAACCACTTCTCCACGGACGATAATGGCTTGCGCCTACTTTTGCACGGGAAAAAGAGCCGGCAGGGACGCCGGCGGTACAAAAGCGAACGCGGGACTTGGCGAGAACATCGCTGGATTGCGGCATGGCCTTCATTCTTAGTTCATCTTGGCGCAATCAGGTTGTAATCCGAGACATGCACTCTTGCGGGGCTTAATCCGATCCCCAAGCCCTTGGCAGAAGAGGAGAGTTCATGTCATTGAAGCGAATTACATCGAAAGCGCTGCATCATTTTCGTATTGGGTTTACGGCCATCACCTTGTTCCAGTTCAGCGTGGCCGGACCGCTGGCGGGTTCACTGCAGGCGCACGAGCAGGAACAAGGACACACGCGCACTCCCATCAAACACGTGATCGTGCTGATTGGCGAAAATCGCACGTTCGATCACCTCTTTGCCACTTACGTGCCAAAGAGCCACGATTCAGTTTCGAATTTGCTGTCGAAAGGGATTATCAAAGCGGACGGAACTCCTGGCCCGCATTTCAAGAAGGCCGAGCAATTTCAAGCGGTTGCGCCGTTCCAAACTTCGTTTTTTATCAGCCTGAACGAAAGCGAAAAAGCTCCCTATTCGATTCTGCCCGAACCAACCTTGAATTTTTCGCCGAACGGGAGCACGCCGCCGCCATTTCCTGCTGCGACGCCCACGGCATTGTTGGCGGCGATCGAGCCGTCACTGGAAGTCGGCGATCTGCCGCTGTTGACGACCGGCGCTTCCGGCGCAAGCAATACTTTCTTCCTGCCTGATCCGGATACGCGAGTCCAAAATTTCAGCGCGCTGCCGAACGGGCCATTTCCATTGCAGGGGCCAACGCTTCCTTATGATTCCTATACGGGAGACACCACGCATCGGCTGTTCGAAATGTGGCAGCAATCGGATTGCAACGTGGCCAACGCCACCCGGCAGAACCCTTCGGGCTGCTTGAGCGATCTTTATCCCTTCGTGATCACCAACTATACGAATCAGATCGATAATTTCGACAACCCGCCCGCGTTTGATGACAACGGCGGGAGCAATTCGATGGCGTTCTACAACGTGCAAAAGGGAGACGTGCCGGTGTTGAAGGCGCTCGCCGACGAATATTCGATGAGCGACAACTATCACCAAGCGGTGATGGGCGGAACGGGCGCGAATCACGTGATGATGGGCACGGGCGATGCGATTTTCTGGTCCGATGGAAATGGTAATCCCACAATACCGCCATCGCACATCGCCAATCCCGATCCGCTTCCCGGGACGGATGATGTTTACACCGTAGATCTGGGATTCGATGGGAACTTCACGGATTGCGGAGATGCGACGCAGCCGGGGATTAAGCCCATTCGGGATTATTTGAAGTCGCTGCCGTACCGTCCCGATCCGAATTGCAAAAAGGGAAACTTCTACATGGTGAACAACGACAGTCCGGGCTTTTTGCCTGACGGAACTGTCGATACGGCCGGGATTGCCAAGGGCGGTTCGGTTCCACCGATCAACACGCGTACGATTGGCGATGCACTGAACGATAAGGGAATTTCGTGGGCGTATTACGGCGGGGCTTACAACGCAGCGGTTAACCTGCAGCACAATCCGACGACTACGGATCCAACTGTGCTAGTCGGGGCAGCCTACTGCAACATTTGCAACTTCGAATCCTATGCCAACTCCATCATGGGCGATGCGACGCAACGCGCCGCGCACATCAAAGACGCCACTGATTTCTTTGCCGCCATTGACGACAGCACGCTCCCGTCAGTCTCCTTCGTAAAACCGGACGGACTTCTCGATGGCCACCCGGCCTCGTCGAAGTTCGATCTATTCGAGGGAATGGTGAAGAAAATCGTGGACCACCTGAAGGCCAATCCCGATCTCTTTGCGGAAACTGCTTTGTTCATCACGCTGGATGAAGGCGGCGGTTTCTACGATTCCGGTTACATCCAGCCGCTGGATTTCTTTGGCGATGGACCGCGCATTCCGATGATTGTCGTCTCGCCCTATAGCCGCGGAGGGCACATCAGCCACGTTTATTCCGATCACGTTTCGATACTGAAGTTCATCGAGCGCAATTGGGATTTGAAGCCGCTGACGCACCGCAGCCGGGATAATTTCCCGAATCCTGAGGCTCGTGAGGACAATCCGTACGTGCCGGTGAATAGTCCGGCAATCGGCGATCTCTTTGACTTGTTCAATTTCGGACATGACGGAGATCACGACGGAAGCCACTGAGCATTGCTCCATACCCAACAAGAAAGGGCGGCCCCTTGGCCGCCCTTTTTTCATTTGCCGACAGGCTCGAAGTTCCGTGTTTAAACGCAATCAGCGCAGTAATCAGCGCAAGTGGTTGTTTGTGGTTTTGGATCGCAAGGTAATCTTGACGCAAGCGCCCTTCTTGAGGCTTACATCCTCGCCATACTCGTCGATTAACTTATTTTGGATACGTAAATCACGATGCCACTTGTCTGCTCCGGTGACGACAATATTGGCCAATTCCGGCTGGTTGGGCCGTGGCGAAGGGATAATTTTGTCGACAGTTCCGGACATGGTAGTGCTCGCCCGTTCTGGAATTCGCGCTGGGTGGTCCAGCCTCAGTTCCGCAATTCGCGCAGACCTGACCACGCGCGGCTTTGCCATCTCCTTCTTGATGCTTTCGAGTGTTGCGCGGTCCACTTCTTTCTGAGTTTTCTTATGCAGCATGTACCCATGATGGGACAGTGACCAAGACTTTGCAGTTCCCTTTTGCACAGTTGCGAGAGATCGACCGTGCCCGAAAAAAAGGGCATCCCGGCGATGCCGGAATGCCCGTTCGGTCTATCCTTCACCCGTAAGATGATGTGGTGCCGTTTATTCGGCGCCGCCTGCTGCGGGGACCCACCAGCTTTCTGGTGCGGAGATATCCACGCCGCCAATTTCGGTGCGGACGCGGATGCGCCGCAGGCCGGCTTTTTTGGCGGGCTTGTTGAGCGCGGTGACCAGATACTGGTTGTTGAGCACGAAGTTCAGCTGCTTCAGGAACGGGGCGTAGGCGATGGGCGTCTCCATGCCCTGGAAGAAAGATTCTCCGCCGGTTTCCTCCGCGATCTTGGAGAGATTGCTCTGGCCAAGGCTGGCACGGAAGAAGTTGCGTCCGATGAAGCCCACGCCACGGGCAAAGATGGTGTGGATGATGATTCCGGATCTTTGAGCGCGGGCGATGGCCGTGTCGAGATCCGGGCTGCTGGGAAAGTCGCCTCGGAAGCGGTCGATACCGTCGGCGACCAGGAGCATCTCGCGGCGTCCGTTGGTGTTCGGCCAGCGCTTCATCAAATCGATCACCGAGAGATAATCGCTTGAATACGCGCCGCCATTGCCCAGCGGCAGGCGGACGGACTTCGCCGCGGCATCATGATCCGCGGTGAAATCCTGGGCGATTTTCACCGTGCCGTTGGCTGCGTAAAAAACTGCCACGCGCGTGCCCGCCGGCGTTTCCTTGATAAAATCCTTGATGTCGTTGAGTTGCAGGCCCAAATCAGTGCTGGTCTCTTCGTCGATCACCACCGCGAAATCGAGAGCGCCGCGATCGCCTTGCGCGGGCACCCATTCCGAGACGGTCAGTTTATCTTTGCCGTCATAAACCTGGACATCATCTTTGGTGACCTTGGGCGGCTCGGTGTAGTTCTTTCCGACCACCGTGACGACGGCGCGAATAGGCACCGTTGCGGAAGGATTTTGCGCCTGCGCGTGAACGGAAATTGCCGCGAGTAACAGTAGTGCTGGCCCGAGAGTGATTTTGATTAACCGGCTGAGCTGTTGCATGAAAGCCTCCATGTGGGGACGTCCCCCATTAGGTGAGACGTGCTTGATATTACAGACGTTGCAGAATCAGGCGGCAGAATGATACAGGCGAATTTTAAGCAAGCAATAGAAAAATGTCGCGATTTGGTACGCGGCGGGAGTCGTGCTGGGTTTTGTTGAGATTTGCCTCAAAGCCCCGGTCCAGGTACCAGGGTGTTGCGCCCTGAACCTGAAACCGGGGCCTTGTGGCCCTGAGGAGAGAAACGTTGCGATTGCCGGTTTGCCGTCCTGAGATTGAGCTGCTACGCCTTGCTCAGCTCTCGGACGGCTTTTATTGGCGCTTCTACTACGCTTAATCGTTGCTACTTCTAATGGGCCGGAAAGCGGGAGGGCTAAGCATCACCCTCCCGGCTGGCAAGCTACTACTACAACGAGCGTAGGAACAGCATTAGATTTTGCTTCTGCGTGCGTGACAGGTTTTCGTAATTGTTGATTACCGCGTTGGCCTCGCTGCCATGGCTCTTGTGCGCCTTGATGGCTTCTACGAGGCTGGACGTCCGGCCGTCGTGCAGGAAGAAGATGCGCTGTCCCACACCCCACAACGGAGCGGTCCGGAACTCGTTGCCGTTCGCGTTGCCCTGAGACACGTGATCGGCGAGACCGTTGCCCATGTTGTGAACCAGGAAGTCCGAGAACGCGTTGACCGGAACGTTCACTTCCTTCGTGACGAATGAAGTGGCGCCGGTATTGATGGTCGGGGTATGGCAAAGAGCGCAGCCGATGTTGCTGAACACCTGCGCGCCCGCCTGGGTTTGCGCCGTCTGCGGCGCCGGCGTCGGAGGAGCAGAGAGTCGCGCGAACATGGCGAAGTTCACGACGTCAGAGGAGTAAGCCGACGGCGCGAACGACGAGTCATTGGTAGCCATGTTGGTATCGTCTTCCGCGGTGCCGTTGAATTGGCAGCCCGGCGTCTTATCCCGCTCGTTCGGAAACACTTCGTTGGTCACGCCCTGTTCGACGTTGTAGGCCTCACCGGCGAACATGAGCATCGATTTGTTCTGTGCCTTCCAGCCAAACCGCGTGATCGAACCGTCGTTGCCCGAGTGATTCGGCACGCCCGTAATGCCGTACTGCGCCTTTACATTGGCATTGGCCGCAGCATTGGCGAGGATGGCGGTGTCGGAAATGTCTTCGACAAGTCCGGCGCCAAACATGGGAGTCGGAATGCGGAAGATGGCGTTGCCTTGAGCCACGGCGGTAGCGAAGTCCGGTTGCGGATCGACGCAGCCTGGAGCGTCCGTGCGGCCGGCGATGGTGAAGATGTCGTGGACACCGCCGTCCGGCGTACCGTCCGGATTCGAGATAAAGCGCACCTCGCGAACCGGGCCATTGGAGAGAATGAACTCTGGAAGCTGGTTGGTAGCGCCATCCAAAGTCGCCAATGAAAATTGAGGATTCACGGCCGGACTGGAGCCGCCCACGGCCGGCTGTGCGTGACAGGAGGAACAACTATTGGAATTGAAGCCCGGACCCAGGCCACTGCCTGCTTCGTTCGGCATTGTCCCGGACACCGAATCCACTTCCTGAAAGCGGAGCTGGGAGGCCGTGAACATCTGCTGGTAATTCGACGAGAGATTGGCTCTGGGTCCACCTGCGGCTGGAGCACCGCCGCGAACACCCGGGTCCAAGCTATCTGGGTCGGAGTTATTTTGATTATTGAACGCACCGGTGGTTACGATGGAAACCGCCAGAGCCAGGAACAACAACGACAGACGTTTCGTGACGAACATCTGGATCTGCTGCTTCATGAAGTGTATCTCCCCGAGTTTCCCCGGCTGGGTTCTGGAGAACTGCAAATTGTGCTGCCGGAAGCCTGCTTGGACACCCGAGCCTGGGTCGGAGGCTTCGGAGAAGTGCGCGTTCATGCGGAGGGGAGAGGCGGGCCCAAGTAGAGCGCGTCGTTCCCAAAATCTGTGATGACGCGACGTTCTATTCGCTACGTACGCTATGCCTATGGAAAAGTGGATACTACTGTACCGAGGTGCTCATTTGGGTCAGGGAGTCGGCGTTACCCTCGCGGGGGAGTACTACGTCGGGAAAAACAGAGGAGGCGGCTTTGGGTTATGCTTCGATGGAGTTTTTCCAAAAGGCCGCGAGGTAATTCCGTTTTGTGTAGTGATGGCGATGAGCGGCGATTTCAGCTCAGAAAATATCTGGCTGTGGCGACATGCGAAGCGGGTGACGAAATGCTAGAAAATGCGGACCGGCGTGCACGGAGATTCATGGCCCACTTTTTCTCAGGCGTTACACGGGCGGACGCCCCCTACGGGAGAAATTCGGCGGCGGACTTCAGACCGGCAGCCCTCATCCTTCTGCCGGCCCGAAGCCCGCACCACTCCGCCAGACTGGACTGCGCGATTAAAGCGAGCGCAGGAACAAAATGAGGTTCTTCTTATCGCGGTGCGACAGATTTTCGAAAGTTGTCGATGACCTGGTTGGCTTCGCTGCCATGACTCTTATGTTGGCGGATCGCTTCCGCAAGGTCTGAGGTGCGTCCATCGTGCAGAAGAATACCCGCTGCCCCACTCCCCACAGCGGAGCAGTGCGGAATTGCTGCCCGTTCGCATCGCCCTGTGACACTCCATCGGCAAGTCCGGCGCCCATGTTGTGCACCAGCAGATCGCTGAATAGGTTGGCCTGTACTCCGGACAATGCATCCGCCTCACTCGATTGCGCTGTGGTCATGCTCGGCGTATGGCAGAGCGTGCAGCCGATATTCGAGAAAGTCTGCTGGCCTTGCAGTGTTTGCGGGGTGGACGGCCCGGGCGTCGGTGGTGCGAGCATGCGCATGAACGCCGCGAACGCCGTTACGTCGCTGTTCACCGCGTTCCCGCGAGTTCCGGGTTCGAGCGGTCTTCCGGTGTCTGATTGATCTTGCAGCCGGCCGGCAAAATGGTGCCGGGCGCCGGCCGTTCCGTTGGGAACATTTCGTTCGTGACGCCCACTTCCACGTTGTAAGCCTCGCCCGCGAAAATGAGCAGCGACTTGTTCTGGGCTTTCCAGCCGAATCGTGTGATGGTCCCGTCATTTCCGTTGCGGTTCACCTGGCCGGCGATGGGAATGCCGAGAGCCGCCGCGGCCGCTCGGCTGGCGGCCTGATTGGCCAGGATCGTCGCGTCGTCGATGTTCTCGATCAGCCCCGCGCCAAACAGAGGAGTGGGAATGCGGAAGATAGCGTTACCCAGCGCAAGCTCCTGGGCGAAATTCGGCTGCGCCAGCGTGCAGGAGGTGTTGTCCGTCCGGCCGGTGACCGTATAGAGGTCATGCACACCGCCGTCGGGCGCGTTGAGATTCAGGTGGCCATTGGCATTGTGGAAATAAACGAGACGCATTTCGCGCACTGGTCCGTCCGCGGTGACGAACGATGGGATGATGTTCGTTGCGTTGTACGCGTTGTAGTCCACGGTGGCCTGGGGGTTCGGACCAATATAGGGATAGGCCGACGTAGAGGGTGATGATCCGCCAAGGGTCGGCTGCGCATGACACTCGCTGCACGCATGTAACGTCCCCGAGTTGTAGGACGGACCCAGTCCGCCCGGAAAGTTTCCGCCTCCACGAATCGCAGGGCGCCGTCCTCGGCCTGTGCCTGTTGCGCGTCGGTGATTCCCGTGAAAAAGCTGCCGGCTCGATACCGTCTGCTCTCGGCCCGGGATCGAGGACGTCGGAGGAGGAATGTTGCTGGCCGAGTGCTCCCGCCGCGGCGCTGCTTATCGCTAGAATGAAAAGACAATGCTGCGAACCGCTTTTGAAATCCAAGCTCGAATTCGCCGATTCATATCGTGTCTCCCCAAGTTTTCCCGGCGCGATCAGCGCGAAGCCGGGATTGCGCCGGTACGGAGAGCCTGCCAATCAGCGAGGGCTGGGTTTGGCAGGCTGCGCGGGTCATCGCGCGCGGCCCATTTTTTGGAGCACGCGACGAGCGACTCAGAGGCCACGCTAAGCCGATGAAACGGGGGAAACTACTGTACGGAAGCGGGGATTGAGGACAGTACTTTTTAGTTACCCTTACGGGCGATTACTTTGAGGGGAACTACGTAGAACGAAAGTGGCCAAACGAAATGCGGAACTACGCAGAGGTGGGAACGCCCACCGCGGAACTGAAAGATCCGCGTGCGCCTGGTAACATACAGCTATCAAAGGACTTAGGGCGCCGTAGGCTTTGCGGCAGGCTTCTCCGGCGATGCCGCTGGTGCGTCCGCGTTGCCCTTCGCTTGCGGTACGTACTGCACGATTACGGAGATGCGGCGGTTGGCCGGATCGAGCGGCGCCTGCGGCCGCCGTAGCATTTGGTCGGCGAATCCGCGCACTTGGGAGATTTGATCGTGGCGCAGGCCATTTCCCTGCATCACGCGCCGGGCGGAATTGGCGCGATCGGCGGACAGCTCCCAGTTCGTGTACGCGCTCGCGCCGCCATAGGGCTTGGCATCCGTGTGGCCTTCGATGCAGATCATGTTGGGCAAATCGCCGAGTTGCCCCGCGAGCGCGGTAAGGAGTTCCTGGCCATCGGCGCTCAGTTTCGGACTGCCGCTATCGAAGAATGTCCCGTTGGAGCCCTCGAGCAGATCGATTCGCAGGCCTTCCGCGGTGATGGTCATCTCGATGTGGTCTTTGAGCTTGTCGAAATTGGGGATTTCTTTCAGCTTTTTCGCGATGCCCTCCTTGAGCTTCTCCATCGAGTCCGGATTGAGCATGAAGTGATCGGAGACGCCGGGCTTATCTGTGGCAGGTTTTGCGGCTGTGCCATTGGGATCGCGAAAGTAGCCGCCGACGGCGGCTTGAATTTTGGGGCTTTGATTTAGAAGCCAGAGGACAATGAAGAGAGCCATCATGGCAGTGACGAAATCGGCGTAGGCGACTTTCCAGGCGCCGCCGTGATGGCCGCCGTGTGCGGATTTCTTCTTGATGATGATGATCGGTCGCTGATTGGCATGACGCCTCAGAACGGCGCTGAGAAATGCGACGCGCTTTGGAGCGGTGAAGTTCGTCTTTCCCGCACGAATGCGGGTTGATTACGAAAGACCCAGCGCTAAAGCGGAGCTCTTACGACGTTGCGCGTTTTCGAAGTGCTAAAGCACTTCTCCCCCGTCCGCAAAATTCTGGCGGACGAGGGCTCCCACCGAAGCGCAAGACCTCGCAAGGCTATTGCGGGGTGGCAACTTCTTCGGGAGCAGCCTGCTCGGAGGGAGCCGCGTCCGCTTCCGGCGTCGCGGTTCTGCCCCGGCAATAATTTTCGGACTCTTCGAACGACGGGCGCACATGTCCGGGAATGGCTCGTCTTCCGATTTCGACGGCGATGGACGGCGCCGCGCCTTTCATGAAGGCGATGATGACCACGCGCAGCACGTGATAGTAGGCGTTCTCGTCTTCGGAAGACTTCATCATGTTGGCGGCGAGCGGGCCGACGAATCCATAGCACAGCAGAATGCCCAGAAAAGTGCCGACCAGCGCAGCGGCCACTTTTTTGCCGATCTCTTCCGGCGGACCACCGAGCGCGCCCATGGTGATGACCACGCCCAGCACCGCGGCGACGATGCCCAGTCCGGGCAGCGCATCGGCGGTGGTGGAGAGCGCGGAAATGGGATGGCTCAAGTCGTGATGATGAGCTTCCATGTCGGCTTCCATCATTTGATCGGCGTCAAAAGGCTCGACGCCGCCGCTGGAGGCCATGCGCAGCGTGTCGCAGACGAAGTCCAGGGCGTGATGATCTTTCAGGAAGGCCGGGTACTTCGAGAAAATGGCGCTCTTTTGCGGATCGTCGCTATCGGATTCGAGGGCCATTAGTCCGTCGCGCCGGGCGCGTCCGAATAGTTCGTACATCATTTTCAGCGTGTCCAGGTACTTTTGCTTGTTGAAGCGCGAGGACCCGAATGCTGCCGGCGATGCCTCCGACAATTTTCTTAAGAATGTGCAGCGGGATTGGCGATCAGCAACGTGCCGACGGCGGCGCCGCCGATAATTAGCAAGTTCGGCAGGCTGCAGCAGCACGGAGATATCGGGCCATGCTCCATCAGGTAGCCGCGCCAGGATGGCACCGAAGACGACCGCGATGCCGATAATTACAAACATGAAAAGCGATACTCTCCGCTTGCTGAAAATTAAACTTCGAGAATGGTCATGCGGTTTCCGCCCGCACTGATGCTGGTACACATGGCCTGGTGAGCGCGCTGCAACAGTGATTCAATGGTGTCGCCCGGAAACGCGGTGGTTCCTCCCAGGGACACCTGCACGCGAATCGAATCGCCCCACCATTTGATTTCCGCATTCGACAGCATTTTATGCAGCCGCTTTCCCGACCTTCTCAATATCCAGGCGGCTGCATTCCGCCAGCAGGATTAGGAATTCGTCCTGGCTCCAGTGCCCGACGATGTCGTGCGGCCGGACACTATGCTCGAGAGTCTGGCTGATCAATCGCAAAATGTTCTGCGCCACGCGCGAGCCATATTTAGCGCGAACATGTTCCAGCACGTCGCCCTGCACGCAAAAAATCGCGAAGGGAATAGGATGGGTATTGAAGGTGCACAAACGTTCGCGCAAATGGGTCTCCGCGAAATCACGGGTGAGGGCGCCGGTGGCTTCGTCCAGACATCCATAGGAGGCCAACTTGCTTTTGCGGCGGTCCCACTCGGAGGCGGCGATGCTTTCTTCGAAGGATTCGGCGATGCCGAGGATATGGCCTTTGGGATCGCGAACGGCAAAAGTGCGCAGCGAGACGCCGACGGTGTGGCCATCTTTGTGATTGAGGAACGTATCGGCCTCGCTGCACTTGCCGTCGCGCAGCGCGGACTGCACGGCTGCGTCCGGGGGCGAATCGTTGCTGGCCGGACCGTCGCCGCGCGTGAGCAATTGACCGCGCGTCAGGCGGCCAACCACGTCCTGGCTCAGGCGCCCGGTGATTCGTTCGGCGCCCAGATTCCAGAAGACGATTTTTTGATCGGTATCGAGCAGATAAACGGCAGTAGGAAGTTGTTCGAGAAGTGATCGCCAGATGTCAGCACGGGTGAGTTCAAGCACAGTTCCGCTCATGTCCGGAAATATCGGCAGAAAAAGCGCAGGCGTTAGCGAGGGATGAGGGCGAAGTTTCGTAAAGCAGGCTGCCGTCGGCGTTCTTGTGCGGCCTGGCGCAGGGGTGAATCGAAGCGCGTTTGAGTCAACTTCTCTCTTCTGACGGGCTGCTGGCCTTGCGGAGCTTTTATTGCGGAAGGCCGGCGCTACGGTCCGCGCGGATTATGGGGCGGCTTGTGAAATTTGGATTGCGCAGCCGCCGGTGGTGGCCGAAGTGGAACACAATTGGTTCGCTAGCGGCGTGTAATAAATATTGGAAGCGCCGGTTGGGCTGGCCGCGGTGTTGTCGATAACGATCCCACTCGTTCCGCCAGCCTCCGCCGTCGCGCCCGTAACGGCGGTACTACCGCTGATCGTACCGCTGGTGACGTCAAAGCCCATCACGCAGCCATTCGTCAGGCTGGCCGTGCCGCAGCCGGCGGGTCCGCCGAAAGTTAGCACGCTCGCGAAAATGTAGTCCTTGGTACCGGTAAAATTTTCGGTGATCTGCAGTCCCGCGGCGAAAAATCCATGGGTGAAATTCGAGCTGAGCGCCGGGCCCGCGGTGGCCGTCGTGCTCATCACATTGTTCGTGATTGAAACTTGATAGAGCGTGTTGTTTCCCGCGCCGGTGTTGCCGACCACATATAAATGTCCCGTGGGGCTCGCGGCATTCGTGGAATTAAAATAAATATTGTCGGCCATGCCGGACATCAGAAATTGGAAGCCCGCACCGACGGTGGTTTCCGTTCCGCTGCCGCCGGCTGCGAAACCGGTGGGCATCTGGAAAACGCCGGCGCACGAAGAAAAATGCGGAGCACCGCAAGGATTGGTGCTGGACGACGAATGACTATCGGCGCCAACGAAGGTGTAAATCATCTGGGCGTTGGAATCGACTAGCGGAGCATCGTTGATGCCGAAAGTGAAATCGAGGCGCGCGGACTTGACCACCGCGGCGCTGGTGGCGTTCACGGAATAGAGGAAGCCGCAGGGAGTGGTGGCGGAAGCGCAATTCGAGCGGCTGCTGCTGGGAAGATAGTCGCCGACGAAAATTTTCCCAGAAGTGGAATCGTAGACCGGCTCGGCGAGCGGCGAAGTGCTGAGAGTGACCGGCCATCCGCCGGTGGTGACTTCCGCCGGAGTGGCGCCCGCAAAAACACCGGTGAATTTGTGGAGTTTGCCACTGTCATCGCCGACATAAAGTGAATCCGATCCGTAATCGACGAAAACAGATGATGCGGAATCATTCGCGCCGCCATTGAACGCGATGGTCAGCGAGCACGGCGCGATGCAGCCGCGGTAACTTGACGCGGGCGATTGGGCCGGGGGAGCAACGGGCGCGCCGGCAGTGCCGTTATTTGCTTTCCATTTCAGCAGGACCAGACTCGCGGCGCCGGTGCTGCTGGTTTGCGCGAAAGCTACTTGCGATCCGTCGAAAGAGAGAACCACCGACGTCGAGATCGTGCCGCCGGTGTTGTACGCCCAATACGTCGCGGGAGTTCCCGGTGTGCAGCCGGAATATAGATTGTCGTAGGCGATGATGCTGGGCTGCGTGCCGGAGCCGGCGACGCTGGTGTTGTAAACTACGAAATCCGGTGGAGGAGTGCTGGCGCAGTTCGCGGCGGTAGTGTCGAAAGAATATTTCGCGGGAAAAACGCCGAGGCCGGCGGTCGCGTTGCTGCCCATGTTCAGGCTCCAGTCGCTGTGAATGGCGTGGCCGCCCTTGCGCGGCCAAGCACCCAAGCGCGACGAGCCGCCGCCTAAACTGAGAAGGCCGGTGCTCGTTGTGTCTGCAGGAGCTTTCGAGAGTCCGCGGCGCAAATTTTGTTCGGAAACCGGCGTGATATTGATCGGGACTTCTGCGACCGGCACTTCGGGCACGGTGGCGGGCGCAATTTCAGCGGCGGGCGAGGGAAACTTTGCCCAATTGTAATTGGCGCCGGATCGAGCAGCGGCGGCGCGCTTGGCTTGCTGCAAAATAAATCGGGGATCGTTTACCACTTTCACCCAATGAAAATAATCGCCGCGCTGCATGGCTTCTGCCGCGGTGCCGGGATTCGAGAAAATCAGGTGATGATGCGTCCAGTCATCGGGCGCGCCCATTCTTACTACCGGAGGCTGCTGCCCCGAAGAAAGTTGCGTGCACCAGGCCGCGAGCAAAATAATCGCCAGCCGCGGCAGCGCGCGCGTGAAGAAATTTCCATCAATTCTCATCGACTATCCCCCAACCCATTTGAATTAATTCCCAAGTTTGCGAAGTTTTTGACCGCACGCGAGGATTCCGCGCGCGACGAAATCGCCCGTGCCTTACCAGTTCGAAGCGAAGACCAAGTTGTACGCGTTGACCGTGCCGATGCCGGTGGCGAAATCCCAGCCGGAGGTGGCCGGAAATGCGGCTTGATAAGTGGTGTTCGCCGCGCCCGTTGCCACGCACGTCGCGCCCGTTCCACCGCCGCCGGTTAAAGTGCAGACGGCATTCGAGACGTAGCCATTGCCGGCAGTGGCGAGCGTGACCGCGTTGACGACGTGCGTGCCGGCATTGATAGTCGCGGTGCAAGTGGCTTGCGATGCGGCGGTGCCGCCGTTATAGGCAGTCGCCGTGTTGGCGGGCGCGGAAATCGTGCAGGTGGGCGCGCTGGTATATCCGGAACCGCCGGTGAAAGAAATTCCGGTGATCGCGCCGGTGGATAACGCGCCGTCGGTGCCTGTAGACCTGAAACAGTTGTGCGTGCCGGTGCAATTCACGTCGATGTCGCCCTGCGTCACGTCATAAAAAATGCAGGTGGAAGAGAGGCCGCGCGTGGAGAGTTGCTGCGTGCTCGAATTGCATTGCGTGCTGCCGCTCGCGCCGTATTCGGTCTTCGCAATCGCGTAATAAGTCGGATTCGGATTGCCTTCCGTCGTTCCCGTTCTTTGATTCACGAGCGATTGAATCGCGGCCATGATCGGCGACGCGAACGAAGTGCCACCGGCGGCACTCCATCCGCTCGGTGCACCGGTGCAAGCGACGCCACCGCGATTGGTTCCGGGATCGGAGTAGCAAAAAACGAAAAAGTGCCCCCAAATTCCGTTGGCCGAAAATAGCGAAACGTCGGGAAGATCGCGCACGCCATCGTTGGGATTGCCGAACAGGCCCGACTGCCACGAGGGCTTCGCATATCCGGCGCAAGTGCCGCTGATGACGCCGGTAGTTGTAGCCGTACCGGTGGCGCAACCGCTTGGACCTCCGCTGCCCGAAGCTGTGGTGCGCAAACCCGTGCCGCCTGCGCCGGCGTTGTTGCAGAAGCCACCGGTGCCGGTGGTGGTGCCCGAGCCAGTCACAAATTTTGCAATCAGGGCGCTGGCGCAGGAATCGTTCCAGGGAATTTCAGGGATGTAGCCGAGCGCGGATTCGAACGTGGAATTGTTGGTTGCGCTCCAATAGGTTGAGTTTTGCTGATTGAAGGTGTCGATGAAATCGGTGCCGCCTACGGAAACATTGAACGGCGTGGAGCTGAATCCGCTGACGCCGATGCCGTGCGTCGAGGTTCCGGCATTTGCGTCGCAGCTCGCGGCGCTTTCATCGCCGGCGGAAACGAAAATCGAAACGCCTGCGGTGGCGGCCTGCTGATAGGCGGAATTGAAAGCGAGATTTGCGGCCGCGCCGTTTTCGGCTTCACATTCGCCATAACTGATGCTGACGATCGACGGCGGATTGCCGGCATTCAGTAAATTTTGAAGCGCGATAAGCCCGCCGAAGGTCGAGGTGTCCGCGCAGGATGCCAACTGGATGGCCGCACTAGGAGCCGCCGCGCTGGCGTATTCGGCATCGAGAATGGCTTCGCCGTCGTCGCCGTTTATTCCCGGATTTGTGCAGTTGTTCGCGAAATTTGGATGCACCTGCGTAAAACTTCCGCCGCTATAGCCCGAAAGTCCGAACGTCGAACGAAAAGTCGACCAGTCCGCGGTCGAAAATACGTTGGTGTCTTCGATCACCACGATGGTCTGGCCCTGACCCGAGAGGCCCTGGCTGAAAAGCGGATTCAAGTTGTAAATCACCGCCAAATCGCTGGGCGTGACGACGTAGCAATTCGTTCCGCAATTGGGGTTCGCGAAGGTGTATTGCGTGCGCGGCTTGTACATCGTGTGCGGCTTGAAATCGTGCATGGAAACAATTCCGGCAACGGCAGGCGCGAGCGCAGCGGGAATCTGCGGATCATTTACATTGGCGTAATGCATCTCGCCATTCACTTCAAGAAAATGAATTTCCACGCGCAGGGCTTCCCGCAGTTGCGCCGCGGTTCCCGAGATATCGATGACCATGTGATTCGGATAAACGTAATTCACCTTGATGCCGTGGGACTCGAGCCAGCCGGTGATGAAATCGATGTCGGAATCGGAGAGGCCATAATCGTTGCCAAGCTGCACTGCGCTGAGCCACTTGTGGTAATTCGGAGAAGTTTTGTCCGTCAGGCCTTCAATATATTCGTCGAGCGATTGCTCGGACTCGGCCGGGCGCTTCAACTGCAGGAGCATGTGCTCGAGCCGGAAGCCATCCCAGACGCGGCCGCGATCGTTGCGAAGGATGGCTTCGGGGCGCGTGTTGCCGCGCAGAGTGACGCGATGAAATTCGTCGATGCGCTCAGTAATCTGGCTGCGCGAACGCCACTGCCCGCTCCAGGCTTTCGCCGCGGTGCTGAATTTGAATGCCGAAACAAGCCCCAAGCAGGCAAGGATCGACATAGCTACGCCGAAATTGCGTGTCATTAGTAATCCTCAGTTCGGTAAGGCGTCGTCTCACTACCTAGGCTGGTTATCTATTCGTGAATCTTCCGTAGTCGCCAGCGGCCGCCTAGATGCCGCATTTCTACGGTTGTATGGAGCCATCCTGCGGGTCGCATGAGGGTGGGTCAACGCGAATCTCGTTGCCCGTTATCCAAAAGATGAACAGTTTTGGAGCACGCCACGTGGCGAACTCATTCGGAAAGCCTGTAGTAACTTTTTGACAAAGCCCCGGGAATTCACCGGCCCGCCGGCAATTCCGCTGGCGGTAAGCTGTGTGCACCACCAATATCCGAGGGGAACCGTGGGCCAAAGTTCAGCGGCAAGCACTCCAGGACGTCCTGCACGTCGCAGCACCCGGCTCGATGAAATCGTGCCCGTCACGGTAAGAGGCGTGGATGTTGAGCGCGGCCCTTACTGCGAAGGCGTATCGACTTCGAGCATCAGTTGCCATGGGTGTAAGTACGAATCGAAGTATGAGGTGGTCGACAATTCTGTCGTCATTCTCGAATTGAATGGCGCAAAACCTGGTGCAGCAACGGCTACTGCGCGCGGCCGGGTGAAATGGTCGAAGCGTCCGCCGTATCCTGGTGCGCTATTTCAGACGGCGATTGAATTCGATGTGCCCGGAAATGTTTGGGGCATTAAAAAAGCGCCGGGCGATTGGTTTCCGTTCGACGCGAAAAAAGCCGCGGAGTTCGAAGCTGCGAAATCCAAGCCTTTCGCCGTGCCGCGACCGGATACTTCCGCGTCCGCAGGCTCAACGGAACAAGCGAACCGCGGAACAATTCAACGTGACTCACAGCGCGAGTCGCATCGCGAGTCGCAACATGACTCCCAGCACGCAGCCCAGCACGATTCGCACGCGGCTGCGTCATTCCCGACTTCTTCTCGGCCCATCAGTCAGCTGATGGCCGATTTCCAGCAGCAAATGGAGCGCACGCTTTCCGAGGCGGCCGCCGTCGCGATTCAAGAGAAGGCCGCGCCCACGCTCGCTGAAGCTCGCAACATGCTGCAGGACGAAGCGCGGCGGGCTATCGCCGCTGCTGCTGCGATTGAAAGTGAAATGTGGATCAAGCAGTCCGTCGAGCAGATGAAGCACTTGAGCGTCGAAAGCGCGCGCTCGTTGCATTCGCAATGGATGAAGCGCATCGAAGCCGACGTGCAAAAAGCTTCGGAACGAATCGAAGCGCGCCGCCGCGAGCTCGATCAGCTCGTCGAAACCACTTCGACAAGCGCCATCGAGCGCTTGCACAGCGCCACCGAATCCACTTTGCGCGATGGCATGGACCGGATCGTCGCGCGCTTGAAAGAACAACTGGTGCCATTCCTCGATCAGGCGCAAAAAACCGCGAGCGAGTTGAACAAGGGGAAGGACGAAGCCAAGAAAATCGTCGAGCAGTCGCTGCAAATTTCCACCGAGCGCATGGCCGAATCGCGCAAGCGCTTCGAAATTGAATTCGAAACGATCGTGCAGCAGCGCATCGATGCCGCGCGCCAGGAACTCGAGCAGGCTGGAATCGCCGCGGTGAATTCCGCGCTCGAAAATCTGGGCGAGGCTTCGCAGAAGCACGAAGCCGAAGCGCGCACCAGGCTCAAGCAGGCGCTCTCGCCCGTTTCTGATTCCGCGCTTGACGAATTGCGCGTGCGCGCCGCGGAAACTTCGCAGCAATTTGCGGAAAAGTTGGTTGAAGACAGCCGCAAGCGCCTTGAAACGGTGGGCAACGCGATTTCGGAATTAGCACGAGGATTGGGCAAAGCATCGTAAGGAAGGACTTGGGTCCCAGCCGGCCATGGAAGAACAGACACTAGCACGCGAGGTGGGAACGCCGTCTCAGACGGCGCATTGCGAAGTGGAAGGCTGCGCCGTGGAATCTTCGGCGCGGTTTGGCGCTCGCCCCGTTTGCATCGAGCATTTTCTAAATAGCGCCGTGCGCGAGCTCGACGACCGCGCCGCGCGCCTGAAAACTCAGCCACTGGACGCCGACGAACTGCAATCCTGGAAAGAATTCATCGCCGAGTGCACCTCGCAAGCGCAGCGGCTTTCGCAGGACGATCATTCTTTCGACAAACGCACGCGCACGCGGCTGCTCGATCTCGTTCTGCGCGCCTCGCATCTCAGCCAAAGCCTGCGCCGCAGCCCCCGCCTGCAAGCCGCGCATCCGATCTGGCTGCGCCGCGAAGATCCCGGCCGCAGCTGGGAAGAAGAAACCTGGACCTCCACGGTAAGCGAAAATGGCGCCGGCCTGGTCTGCCGCCATTTAGTCGAGCCAGGCAGCACGCTGGTCCTCTGCCGCAAAGGCCCCGGCGATCGCGCGCGCGCTCGGGTGGTTTATTGCCGCTACGACGGCGATGGCCGCCGCCAAATTGGCGTAGAATTCATCGACCAAAACGATTTCTGGGAACTAAGCCAAAAAGCCCGCTCCGTGAAGCCCACATCGACAGGCACATCCGAGTAAACCCAGGGTCCGTCCTACACGACATAAAAAAGATCGGTAGAAATGGCTGTCCTCCAATTTGTGCCATTTCAAATGGTAAATGGTATGGTAAAATACCATAATGGCTTCCACACTTACGATCGATAAAGCTGGCCGCATCGTCCTACCCAAACCCATTCGTCAAGAACTGCGGATCGAGCCGGGTGACACTTTCGAAGTCGAGACCCAAGGCGACGAGATAAAACTTCGCCCGGTACGGCGCCAGGCCAGAGTTTGGAAGAAGCACGGAATATGGGTGTTCAGCACCGGCGAACGCACCAACGCGGACACGGTAAACGAACTCATCCAAGAGACTCGAAATGAACGGGACGCATGGAACCGCGGCAGCGGCTCGTGAAAGCCTTCTTCGACACCTCGGTTCTGGTTGCGGCATTGAGTGAAGAAAATCGGGATCACGACGCGAGTCTTGCTGCCCTTCGCGGAGCCGAAAAAGGCCAGGCTTTCTGTGGTGCACATAGCCTCGCCGAATTCTATTCGGTGGCCACGCGGTTTCCTAGTAAGAGCCGCCTGAGCAGCGATCAGGTACTGCGATTTTTCGAAAGTATTGGTGAGCGGCTGACGATCATCGCGCTTACCGCCGAGGAGTATTTCGACACAGTGACCGAAGCTGCGCAAATGGGAATCGCAGGCGGCTTGATCTACGACATGTTACTGGCGCGCTGCGCCATAAAAGCCGGCGCAGACATCCTGTATACGATCAACATGAAGCATTTCAGGCAGCTAGGTCCGGATGTTGTGCGCCGGCTGAGACTTCCTAATGGCGTTTCCGACCCGCTCTAATATTGCTGATTCTGGCAGATCCCTTCGGCGGCGAGATCACATCACATTGGCATGGTGAAGCGCGTCACTGGTGACATGGAAGATCCGGCGCAGAAAAAAATTCCCTCTACTTCCACGCTGCATGGCCTCGCGAAAATTTCCCAGGATTGCAAAGCCTGCGATTTATGGCAGCGCGCCACGCAAACCGTGTTCGGCGAAGGCGAAGCGGATTCGAAGGTGATGCTGGTGGGTGAAGTCCCCGGCGATCAAGAAGACCGCACTGGCAAGCCCTTCGTAGGACCCGCCGGCAACTTGCTCGATAAAGCGCTGCTCGAAGCCGGAATCGATCGCAAAAAAGTTTACGTCACCAATGCGGTGAAGCATTTCAGCTGGGAGCCTCGCGGAAAGCGCCGCATCCACAAAAAGCCTACCGCCGCAGAAATCAACGCCTGCCGCCCCTGGCTGCAAGCCGAAATCGCGCGCCTGCAACCGAAAGTAATCGTCTGCCTCGGCGCCACCGCCGCCCAGACTTTGCTCGGCAAGGAATTCCGCGTAACGCAACATCGCGGCGAATTCGTAAATTCCGACCTCGCCCCCTACGTAGCCGCCACCATCCATCCCTCCGCGATCCTGCGCATGCCCGACGAAGCCACGCGCCACGAAGAAATGCGGCGCTTCATCGCCGATCTAAAGAAAGTCTCAAAAATAATTCCCTAAACAGCGCAACTCCTGTGGCCGATAGGCCTCTCGCAGGAAGAAATCTGTGAATGGACACTCCAATGACGGCCGCGCCTCGCCGGGTCCGCAAGCACTTTCGACTTGATCCGCGCAAAATCAAGCGCGCTCAACGATTGCTGGGAGCGAAGACGGAAACGGAGACTATCGAGCGCGCATTAGATTTTGTGATTTCCGAGCATCGATGCAACCGCTTGGCAAAATCCGCCAACGATCGCTTCTTGCGCAGCGCGTAAGCCATCTGCCGTCAAATTAGTCTTTCAGGAGGCCGAGCCCACCGGCCGCTCACCAAGAAACGAAGCCGCCGCAAGAAGTCCGAACACGCTAAACAGCAGAAAATGCGTATCGTATCCCTCGAAAATCATAGCCAGCACGCCAAACCCGATATAACACACCGCAATCGCGCGTACCGCAAAGGTGCCGGCACTGTTGCCGCGCCGCATCTGCACTCCTGAAACCAACACGATCGTCCCGAAAGTCAGCATCGATACAGTGGCCCACAGCCACGATCCCGCGAAGAGGCTCACAAATTCCGCCGGCACGTGCCCGCTCACCAGCCCGGCGTGCACCGCCGGCCACCCAATCAATCCGTGAGCGAATGCCGCAAGCAACATCAAGGCTCCGGCCACAATCACCACAATATTTCGCATCGGGCTCTCCTGGCTCCTCGCCTCCAAATCCCAGCCCTTGTGCAGTGCTGACTCGCCTAAAGCCTAGCTTTCGCAAACGCGCGGCCCGAGCCGGATTTGAGATACTTCTCAAATGCAAGCGCGCGATCCTCATCGGTGAATGCAATGTACCTCTTGACGCGCCACGGGCGGAATTTTGAAGTGTGCTGCACATCACCTGCATTGTGCTTTTGCAGTCGACTGCGCAAATCGTCCGTCACACCGACATAATGACGTTCTGGCGTCTCAACGCTTTCGAGGATGTAGACGTATTTCACGGAGAGGTCCTCCTCCGCAGGGAAGCTCGCAACAGGCTTCGCTCGTTGATTTCCTTGGCCTGGCGAGGCGTAGCTCGCGAGCGGTGGGACCATTATACTTTTGGGTTGGGTTACGAGGCCCGCCTTCGCAAAGACGCTTCGGCGCGGCAGCCTTCGCTCTCTGGCCTGCCGAGCCGTAGCTCCCGCCAGTTATCGTAATTCCAAATGTTGCGCATTATACGTGAGCGAAGGCTGGTGGGCCCTGGTTGACGATCTTAGAACTTCGAGCCCGCCTCAGTATAGCTTATGTGACGCTATAGCTGCCTGTCCAAAGGCAGCGGCCCCAAATGGTGCCTAGCGGGCTTATAATAAACGCAGATCGCCCGAGAGGCTGCCATGACGATTGAACAACAGGTTGTCGAAAAGCTCCGCGATTTGCCTCCTGAGAAGCAGAAGGAAGTGTTGGACTTTGTGGACTTCCTGAAAGAGAAGAACGGCGGCCCGAAGAAGCCGCTCCGCAGCCTGCGCGGGTTGTGGGCGGACCTTAACATCCACATCACAGAAGAAGACATCGCCGAGGCCCGCCGCGAAATGTGGGGCAACTTCCCACGAGACATCTCCTGATGCCTGCGGTCCTCGATACGCATGCGGCCATCTGGTACCTGCTCGGCTATGAGGTGCGCTTTTCAGACTTTGGACGCCATACATACTTCGGACGCATTCGGCGATGGCCGAGTTTCGAATAGACCTCGGTCCCGGTGGGGTCGATATCGGTCTCGCACATTGAATAAACGTCGACCACGCGGTCAAATTGCCAGCTCACCATTTGTCCCTCGGAGTTCAAATACCGTCTCGCGTACTCGCGCCATTGCTGCCGGAGACGTTTCTTAGCGTCTTCGACGGACGAAGCACGAACCAACATGAAGCGGTCCTCGATGTTTTGCATCCCGGATTTCGCGAGTTCAACACGGATTACAACAAGTGCGCGGACGCAATACCATTCCAAAGGTGTCTTGGGCAATCGATGGCGATAGCGACCCGCAATCCCCGTGACATAAATAGACTCGACACCAGCCGCGTCAGCCAAAGCGAAAACTTTACGTGCGGGCCCACGCACCGTGAGTGTAGTAGGTAGTTCCGACCAACGTCGGACACGCCCGCCGGACACGCCTTTCATTTGAAGGGACAGATCTGGATAAAGCCGATGCAACCGGTCAATCCACCGATTCACCCGAACGGCCATATATGCATGGCGTTTCGAACATGGGAGTGCCTGGACCGCTGGCGTCACGTCGTATGTCTGGAGGTATACATAGCCCAGCACTTTTCGGTTTCCGAGACTCCGGAATGATGTCTCAGTTAGTCCAAACCGTTCAAGCCCTGTTAGGCGCACCTTCGTTTCTCTCATCGTCAAGGTTTTCGACCCCTCACCTAAGCCGCACGTTCTACGCAGCGTCGGACAGCGTCGCCTGTTGATTTTGCCACCATTAAAGGCCCTTTTTGCTTTATTCCCGTGGATTCTACCACGCGAAATTGTCTGCGGGGTCAAGCGCTACAAAGTCAGTCCCGCGTCTCCTGCCCCAAAAGCCCGCCAACACGCTCCCGTCGAAGGCAGTAAGAATGGAAAACCGACCTGAATACGGTTTTCCTCACGGGTTTCCTTACGGTTTTCCGTCCTCAATTTTCTAATCCCCAATTGAGCAATGCAGTACGAGCACTCGAGTCTCTGAAATCGTCCGCAGGCGAGTACGGCGAAAGGGCGGGAGCGACCCCCTCTTTTCGCCCGGCCTGCGGCCCGAAAAGCGACAGGGGGTCGCTCCCGCCCTTTTTATTTTGTAGAGCACTACTAACAGCGCGTCCAAACCGATAATCGACCGCGCAGATCATCGATCCCCAACGATTATTTTTCAGGGCAGAGGGGCATTTTTTCTTTGCGGACTTCTACCGACTTCCTGCCCATTAGTGTAAGTAGAGGGGGTACTCCGCAGAACCATCCCTTCGCTATTCCCCGCAATTCCTCAAGGGAAGCCCTCCGTCCAGAGAGTCCGCCATGTCCTCCCCTAACGAAATACTCGATCTATCCCACCTCCCGCCAGGTCAGGAGATCACAGGAAGTAAGGCCCTCGATCCTGACAGTTTGCTCACCTTGCGATTGATGTTTCTTCTGCTCGACCAGTGGGACAGAGAAGCACAGTGCATGCCACGCTGTTGACAGCAAAACGAAACCGGCGCAAGGTGAGCGGCACGCGCTCGGCCGCAATGCGTGCCGACAGAGGACCAAATGAGACAAGCAATCTTGTACGCGAGGGTATCCAGCAAAGACCAGGAGCGAGAAGGCTATTCAATCCCTGCGCAACTCAAATTCCTCCGCGAGTACGCGCAGAATCACGATCTCAGTGTCTTGCGGGAATTTGTGGACGTGGAGACCGCCAAGATATCGGGACGGAAGCATTTCGGTGAGATGGTTCGCTTCCTGCGCGATCACAAGACCTGCCGCATCGTCTTGGTGGAGAAGACCGACCGCCTCTACCGCAACTTCCGCGATTGCGTCACGCTCGAAGACCTCGACATTGAAATCCATCTTCCCAAAGAAGGCCAGGTCATCAGCAAGGACTCGAAATCACAGGCCAAACTTGTTCACGGCATTCAGCTTGTCATCGCGCGGAACTATATCGAGAACCTGCGCGATGAAGTACGCAAGGGCATGCGCGAGAAAGCCGCGCAAGGCATCTATCCCAGCCGCCCACCGCTCGGCTATCGCAACAACAAATTGCTGCGAACCATCGAGGTTGACCCCGACAACGCGCCCATCGCACAGCGGATGTTCGAGCTATACGCGACAGGCTCCTATTCGCTCGCGGGCTTGCGCAATTGTTCAAGACGGAATACGGCAAGGTCTTCTCGAAGTGGCACTTGGAAAAACTAATGAAGAATCCGCTTCTATATCGGCACCTACGAATGGGAAGGCAAGAGCTATCAGGGCACGCATCCTCCCCTTGTGAGTCCTGAAATATTCTCGCGTGCGCAACGACGTGCTGAGCGGCAAGGCGCGGCCCCGCAAAGCAAAAACACGAGTTCGCATTTTCCGGGTTGCTCCGCTGCGCCTATGACAACTGCGCGGTGACCGCCGAATTCAAGAAGCAGAAGTACACGTATTACCGCTGCACGGGTTATCGCGGCAAATGCGATCTGCCCTATTTTCGCGAGGAAGTTATGGCCGACCGTCTCGGCCAGGTGCTTGCAAGCGATCCACATCCCGGATGACATTCTGGCGCAGCTTGAAGAGTCCTTGCTCTCCGATAAAACCCACGAGGAAACGCTCAGGAAGCGCAGGCCGAACGATTCCGTCAGCGGCTAACCCAACTCCGCAGGCGGCTCGATCAGGCTTACGTTGACCGCCTGGACGGAAAAATCACCGAGGAATTTTGGGAGGCGAAGTCCGCCGAGTGGCAGGAGGAGGAGCAAACGCTTCTTAGCGTCCTTGCGCGAGCTCGAACAGGCAGAAAATCCCGAGCGTGCCCTCGACCGCGTTCGCATTTTAGAACTCGCGAATAAGGCGCATTCTCTGTACGTTACGCAGACTCCGCAGGAAAAAGCGAAATTGCTGAGAATGGTGCTATCGAACTGCGCCGTGGACGCGGTAAGTGTTTATCCCACCTACAGAAAGCCCTTCGACATGATCTTCGAACGGGCGAAAACGAAGGAATGGTGGGCCTGGGTTGACTTGAACAACCGACCTCGCCCTTATCAGGGGCGCGCTCTAGCCACCTGAGCTACAGGCCCGACGGAGAGACACGACAGCAGAGCAAACATGATAGCCGTCGCGGCGCGCGAGGGTCAAGGCGCAAGCCCGCTCCCGATTCAGCGCGCGTTCGCATCCGGCTGCATCACGCCGAAAGTATTTCCCTCCGTGTCCGTGCAATAAGCGAACCACCCAATCGTAGGAATCGCCGTCTTCGGCATCACCACTTTGCCGCCATTCTTCGTAACCGCCGCCACCGATTCGTCCACGCTGGCCACGCCCATCGTATTCACAGTAGCCGCCCCCGGATGCGGACGCTTCATCATCCCGCCATTAATCCCAGGCTCCGAATCCGCCCCCGTAGTCACCAACCAATATTCGCTAGGCCCGCCCCACTGCTGAAATTTCCATCCAAAAGTATCGGAATAAAATTTCGAAGCCCGCTCAGGATTATCCACATTCACCTCAAAATGAATCACCCGCGCCATAAAAGTTTCTCCTTTAGTGTTCGCTCAACGAACAAATCTCTTCGTAGGGCCCGTGCTTTACGCCGGGCCGCTTCGGGCACAATTGCATCACTTGCAAATTTCACGAGTTCCAAAAATTACGCGTCAAGCCCGAGCCGGCGAAGTAGCCGCCTGATACTTCTGCGTCGCATAACCCACAATCAGCCCAACAATTCCGCCCGGCAGCATAATTTGGAAGTAATGATGTTTGGGCCCTGGCTCGGTCGCTGCCACAACGAATGCTAGTACGAGTCCGATGCCAAGTCCGAAAGCGATTCCCCACGGAAGCGAATTTACCTTCCGCGCGAACCAGCCGATCAACACGCCCGCAATCATTCCTTTTATTGTGGAGCCAATCACGATGCTAACCATCTGAGCTCGCGCCTCCGGCGTCAACCAAGCAGTGAGCCCATCCAAGATTCCCAGCGCCCCGCCTAGAATTAATCCGAAAACGATCTTGTTCATGAGATTCCTCCACAACGGAATTGCCCGCTTTCCAGCACGGCCCAATTGCGCCACTTCCTCAATTCCCGCATTCTAAAAGTCGACCCTCATGCCCGGACCAGCGACGAACCCGGCTGATACCTCTGCGTCGCATAACCAACGATCAATCCGACAATCCCGCCAGGCAACATAATCTGAAAATAATAATGATCCGGCCCAGGCTGCATGGCAGCCACCGCAAACGCCAGCAGCAACCCTACCCCCAGCCCAAACGCGATCCCCGCCGCAAGCGAATTCACCTTGCGCGCAAACCACCCAATCAACACGCCGGCAATAATCCCTTTCACCGTCGAACTCATCACGATCCCCAGCAGTTGCGCGCGCACCGCCGGCGTGAAGTAGGACGTCAGCCCGTCAAAAATTCCGAGCAAGCCGCCCAAAACCAACCCGAACACGACTTTATTCATGAATTCCTCCGAGGCCGCCGGCAATTGCAGACCACCGATCCGCCTCTATCCTTCTATTCAACGCCCGGCGCCAATCCTTTAGCGCGGCCGCCAAAAAATTAAAATAATTCGCATCACCAGGTAGGCTAACACCAGCACCACGGCCACGCGATTCCGCGATGCGACACGCACCGCCCGCTCAAAGATGCCTTCGGGATACGCGCTCACCGGAAGCCCATCGAGGTAGCCGGCCACGTCGTAAGCCAGCGCTTGCGCGGAAGGATACCGGGATTGCGGTTCCTCCGCCATGGCCTTGCCGATGATGGCGGCCAACCGCCGCGGAATTTTTCCGCCGCCCGCAGGCGCCGCAAGAAATTTCAGAATCGCGCCGAGAGAATAAATGTCAGCCCGCGAATCGAGCTGCGCCACCTCGCCGCGCGCTTGTTCCGGCGCCATGAATCCCGGCGTGCCAAGCACCGACCCATGCGCCGTGTCCGCAGCGGGAACCGAAGATTTCGAATCGGATGCTCCGATCGTAGACGCGACGCCGGCGTCTCGAGCCGATACGATTTCGGTGACGGCGCCGCCAACAATCTTCGCCACGCCCCAATCCATCACCAGCACTTCGCCAAATGGCCCAACCATCACGTTCGGCGGCTTCAAATCGCGATGCAGCACGCCGCGCGAATGCGCAAACGCCACCGGCTCGCAAATTTTTTCAAAAAGCCGCAATCGTTCCGCAAGGGAAGCCGCCGAACCAGCCCACTCATCCAGCCGCCGCCCCTCCACATGTTTCATGGTGTAAAAAACGCGTCCATCCGCCAGCGTGCCCACATCATGCACCGGCACAATTCCCGGATGCTCGATCTGCGCCAGCACGCGCGCCTCACGCAGCAAGCGCGCCTCCAGTTCGCCGGCGCGATCCGGCAAGTCCAGCACCTTCATTGCCACGCGGCGACCGAGCCGCGGATCTTCCACAAGATACACGGCACCCATGCCGCCGCGTCCGAGCGGTCCGGCGAAACGATACGGGGTGCCCGACAAATCCGGCTCCGCCGCCGCATCCCGCAAACGCGCCACCGCATTATCCGAAAGCCAGCTCATGCCGGAGCAATTCCGAAAATCGCGCGAGCCTCGCGCCGGAATTCATCCTCGCTCGCACACATCTCCCGCAGTTTCTCGAGCGCAATCCGCCGGAATTCGCGCCGCGCAAACGAAAGATGATTGGTAACGTCAGTCACCGCAATGCCAAACTCGCGCGCCAAATCGTCATAGCTCGCGCGCGTTGCTGCGTCGTGGTCTTGGAGATCGTAAATTTCAAACAGCCGGAAATGAATCGGCTTGCCGCGCTGCTCGCATTCCCCGCGCAGCGTCTCGACGGCGAGTGAAAACAAACTCCTCACCCACTCCTTCTCGAAAAATTCTTCCATGGAAGCCGGCGACGCAAT
This sequence comes from uncultured Acidobacteriota bacterium, assembly GCA_963792515.1. Taxonomy (GTDB): domain Bacteria; phylum Acidobacteriota; class Terriglobia; order Acidiferrales; family UBA7541; genus Palsa-147. The sequence continues at coordinate 123,735 of CAWBWG010000001.1, forward strand.
CTCGCGCACTGCGGCCGGCCCACTACGCCCCAATTCCGTCTCCGCCGAATCAAAATCAAGCGAAAGATGCACGGCATCGCCCCCGCGCTTCAATCGCCCCGCAGCTTTCGCCTCATTCTCCGCCATGCCATCCACGCAAACGCGCACAAAAGTCCGCAAACGCGCCTTCGCCGGATCAAAACGGTCGAAAAATCCCTTCTCGATCGCCCGCGCAAAAAATTCCTGCGTCAAATCCTGCGCGTCCTCGCGCGATTTATTCCAACGGATGCGAATGTATTTGTAAACCGGCTTCCAGTAGGCACGAACCAGCAGGTCAAGCGCCCGCGCGCGTTCGGCAGGATCATCGCTGCGCGCCGCCAGCACCGCGGACCAGCGCGTCAGCGGAAATCGCCCGCCGCCGCCGCCACCGCCACCGCCGCCAAGATTGGAATCGTCGTCCGCCACGCGCAGCAACCAAGCAATTACAGCAGCGCGATCACGTCGATCTCAACCAGCGCATCTTTCGGCAGACGCGCTACTTCCACCGTCACGCGCCCAGGAGGCGCCGAAGGAAAATACCGCGCATAAACTTCATTCATCGCCGAAAAATCATCCATGCTCTTCAAATACACGGTAGTCTTCACCGCCTTATGCAGCGAAGATCCCGCTGCTTCCACGATCCCCTTCAAATTTTCCAGCACCCGCTCGGTCTGCGCCTTGATCTCCGTCCCCACGATCACCCCGGTAGCCGGATCAAGCGCCACTTGCCCCGCCGTAAAAACAAACCCATTCGCCTTGATCGCCTGCGAATAAGGCCCAATCGCCTTGGGCCCATGCTCGGTTGCCACAATCTCACGCATCGCAATCCTCCTCGCAACACTCTACGCGCCAATGAAAACCGCGTCGATTCTAACCAGCCCCCAGCCACAGGTCAAAATGGCCCGAACAAACGCTCGCGCCGCTTCCAGCATCCATCTAATCAGCGAAGCCGTAGTTCAGCACGTTCGATCGCCCATCACGCAATCAAATCGCGCCATTGGGAGGAATCGTGAATCGCACCCGCTCGAGATTTGCATTGCTGTTCTGCCTGGCCGTATCGCCCGCTCTTGGAATCGTCGCACAAGCGCAAGATCAAAACATCCAGGTCATCGACATGACCGCAAAGAAATATGATTTCCCGCCGTCGCCAGTGCACGTCAAGAAAGGCCAAAAAGTTCAGCTCAAAATTACTTCCACCGATCGCGATCACGGCGTAAAAATTTCGGCCACTCCGGACGGCGCCAAACCCAACAGCACGCCAGGCCTGATTTTCACTTCGCCTGAAGAATGTTGGAAAATTAAAAAGCAGGAAACGGTGATGATCGAATTCGTAGCGCAAACCCCCGGCACCTACACGATCAAGTGCTGCGTGGAGTGCGGCATGGGTCACGGGCACATGAAGGGCAAAATTATCGTGGATGAATAAAGGATCGACGCGCGCATCCGGTCGCTATTGCACCGGCGTCGAATGCACCGCAGGCCCAGGCGGCGTAGCATCCTCCGGCGCATAACGCCTCAGGACGTCGCTCTCACTCGCCCGCGCACGCAGCATGGCCACAATTCCCGGCACTTCATTATCGCGAATGCCGCGCCGCACCATTTCAAAAAGCGCCGGCTCGCTCAATCCGGTGTCTTTCAATCGCGCCAACGAAACACCCGACAGCGCCTCCTTGCCCGCCGCGCGCCGTCGCGCCACTTCCATCACCACGGAATCCGAAAGCCCGGTCAATCGCATGGCCTGAAGTTCGCCGGCGCCGATTCCCAACTGCTTCATGCGCGCCAATTCCAGAATTTCCGTTTCCGTCATGCCCACCTGCGCGAGGCCATCGGCGGCATCGGCAAAATCGACGGTCTGGCCGGGCTCGCGCGAAATTCGCAGCAACTCGATACACGTTTTATCGCTCAATCCGCCCATCTTGGCCTTGGCCACTTGCGCGATTTCTGCGTCCGTGGGGTTCATGGCCTTCAACGTCTGCACCGACGAAAATTCCATGCCCGCTTGATCGAGCGGCTTGCTATCCACATATTTCGCTTTTTGGCAGCCAGCGAAAAAACCGAGCGCAAAAATAATCGTAGTAGCAAACGCCAGAGGCGCGATTCGAACGAAAAATGCAGTTTTGCGAATCTGTCCCAAGCTCAGGTGGCACTCTCAATCAAAAGAATTGCGAGCCACTGCCAAATCAGATGTTGTAGAGCCGCTCGATCCCAAAAATCCCCGGAATCTTTTTGATATTCGTGAGAATCCGCTCGAGCTGCTTGCGATCGTGAATATCGAGCGCCACTTCCACGCGCGCATGCAAATCTTCGCCGCCGCTTTCAAATGTACGAATATTCGCACCGGCATCGCTGATCACCGTAGTGATATCGGCGAGCATCCCCGGGCGGTCCTCGGTGCGAATCCGCAAGCGGACGGAGAACATCGCATCCGTTGCGCTGCCCCACTCCACCGGAATCCGCCGCTCGGCTTCGTAAAGCAATTTCTGCACATTCGGGCAAGCATTACTATGCACGGCAATCCCGCGCCCGCGCGTAACGTACCCAACAATGTCATCCCCCGGAATCGGATTGCAGCACTTCGAGCGATACACCATCAAATCATCATGCCCGCGCACGACAATCGCGCTGTCGTTCATCCCCAGCATGCGCTTGAATGTCGAGACCAGCTTCGGCTGCGGCTTTTGTTCCGGCTGCTGCTCGGCAGGCGATTGCCCGGTCGCTTTGGTCAACACCTGCCGCGCCGACCACTTCCCGTAGCCTAATTCCGCATACAAATCCTCAACGCGACCACACCCATACTCCGCCGCCACTTTCGTGAGCGCCTCATCCGAAATCTGCTTCAGCGAAATGCCCGCCTGTCGCGCCTCGCGCTCAAAAAGCCGCCGCCCCACTTCCGTAGCCTCTTCGCGCTCGTGCAAATTAATCCAGTGCTTGATTTTGCTGCGGGCACGCGAAGTTTCCACAAACGCCAGCCAATCCCGGCTCGGCGCGTGTCCCTTCTGCGTCATGATCTCCACCACGTCGCCATTCGCAATGTGGTGCCGCAGCGGAATAATCTGCCCATTCGCCTTCGCGCCGATACACTGATGACCCACTTCCGTATGCACCGCGTAAGCAAAATCCACAGCAGTCGCGCCGCGCGGCAGCACGATCACGCGCCCCTTCGGCGTGAACGTGTAGACCTCTTCCGGATACAAATCCACCTTCAACGTGGAAAGAAAATCGCTGGGCTCCTCCATTTCCTGCACCCACTCGATTAATTGCCGCATCCAGGTCGTCCGCTGATCGTCGGCCGTCGAACCGTCGCGCCCGTCCTTATATTTCCAATGCGCGGCCACGCCCTGATCCGCAATCCGGTGCATTTCCTGCGTGCGAATCTGCACCTCGAATGCCTGCCCCGCATGAATCACCGTGGTATGCAGCGATTGGTACAGGTTCGGCCGCGGCATCGCGATGTAATCCTTGAATCGCCCGGGCACCGGCCGCCAAATCTGATGAATCACGCCCAGCGCGGCATAGCAATTGCGGACATTGTCTGTGATCACGCGCACCGCGAGCAGGTCGTAAACCTGATCCAGCGGCCTCTGCTGCTTTTCAATTTTGATGTGCAGCGAATAAAGCCGCTTGATGCGTCCCTGCACTTCCGCGGGAATTCCGTTAGCCACCAACTGCTCGCGAATCGCGCCCTGCACTTCATTCAAAAATTTGTCGTGAACTTTCTGCTTCGACGCGACCTTCTTCTGCAGCTCCAAAAACGAAGTAGGCTCCAAATAGCTGAACGCCAAATCCTCCAGCTCGCCGCGAATCAAGCCCATTCCCAACCGGTTCGCTACCGGCGCATAAATTTCCAAAGTCTCCTGCGCGATGCGCTGCTGCCGGTCGGTGGAAAGATATTGCAGCGTGCGCATATTGTGCAGCCGGTCGGCCAGCTTGATCATGATCACGCGCACATCATTGACCATGGCCAGCAGCATCTTGCGCACGTTTTCAGCCTGCCGCGCCTCAGGAGCCAGCAAATCGAGCCGGCTGATTTTCGTGGTCCCTTCGACCAGCCGCGCCACTTCAGTCCCAAACTGTTCGGCAATCCGCTCCAGCGGCACCTTCGTATCTTCCACCACGTCGTGCAAAAGCGCAGCGCAAAGCGTAGTCGAGTCAAACTTCATGTCCGCAAGGATGTGCGCTACTTCGAGAGGATGTGAAAGGTAAGGATCGCCAGAAGCCCGCGATTGGTCCGAATGCCGTTCCGCCGCAAAATCGTAAGCCCGGCGCAACACTTCCGTATCATCGCCAGCCCGGTTCCGGCGCATCTTGTCCATCAGCTCGACAAAACGCAAATCCAGCGCCCGCCGCGCCGCCGCCGAAACAATCGGTTTCCCAGAAGCACTCATAGCAGTAACAACCCACACCTATTGTAGCGCGCCTCAAGCAGAGCGAATCAGCGAACCACCAAGAAGGCAACAGCCACGCACGGCTGGTTTATCCTGAGAATCTTGAAGGCCGACCCGCCGGCGAGCCCCGTAGCGCTGGCGTCCCGCCGGCTCTTACGAAGAAAAAGTACGAAAAGAGAAAATTCGCCGGCGGCGCGAAATGTAAAAAAAGACCACCGCCTGCGTATTTCCGCGGGATTGCGGGAGTAGGTTAGTTATGTAGGCCGTCGATAATCGGTGCCCGCGGCTCGACAATAGATCGTAACAGCCGGCAGGACGCCAGCGCTACGGGATGCGCCGGCACTTCGCGCCTAGAAATAAAATTTCAGGCCGAATTGAATCAAACGCGGCCCGCGATCGGAAATTACCTGGCCGAACGTGGAGCTTCCGCCGGCGTTATCTACTCGCAAAAATTGCGTGTGATTGAAGGCATTAAAAAACTCCGCCCGAAACTCAAGAGACCGAGCCTCCCCCAGCGAAGTCTTCTTGGTAATCGAAAGATCCCAGTTGTTAATCCCCGGCCCGCGCAAAGAATTCCGCCCCAAATTCCCATAACTAAAAAGCGGAATCCCCCCAGCGTCCGCGGGCAAAATGCAATCCTGATCGGTCGTAGGACAAACCGTGCAACTCATAGCCGTAGGATTAATCCAGTAAGGTCCCGCCTGAGTATTCTGCCCATTGCAATCCGCGCTAAACGCATTCGAAGGCGCCCGCGGATTCGCATAAGAAACCGGCCCGGAAACCTGCGTCCGCGTCAAATCCGGATCCTGATTCTGCTGGCTGGCATTGCTATTCGAATAAAAAGTAAGCGGATTGCCTCTTTGAAACGAAGCAATGCCGTTGAACTGCCAACCCTTGGCAATCTTCATCAACAATCCATCGCTATGCACAAGCTGATTGAAAGGAACCTCCCAAAGCCAGCTCAGCACCAACCGTTGCGGCGTATCAAAATCCGCCACTGCCCGATCCAAATTGTGATCGAAAGGATCGGTAAATTCGCCGGAGCGCGATCGGAATCCCGAAGTCACGTCGATGGTCTTCGCCAAGGTATAAGCCGCCCGCAGTTGCAGCCCGTGGCTCAAGCGTTTATCCACGGTCAATTGAAATTGGTCGCTGTCGGAAACTCCATTGCTGAAGTTCGTCAGCAGTTGCGTCGCTCCGGTCGGCGACCCGCTCGGATCGCTCGGATCGTTGGGGTTCAAAGTGCCTCCCGTGCAAGCCGCCAGCGGACGCGCACAATCCGGATTGACCTCCCCATAAGTCGCCAGTTGATGCTGCTCCACCGTCAACAGCGGAAAATTAATCTCGCCATTGCTGATCAATTTTCGCCCCAGGCTGCCCACATAAACCGCCTCGATCATGGTGTCCTTGGTAGCCTGCCACTGAAATCCATAATTGAAATTCTCCGAATAAGGAGTCCGGAAATGCGGAAACGTCGTATACGCAAAACTGATCGCCGGCACCAAAAACTGCCCGGTAAATTTAAACGGGAACGGCTGAATCAACCCGAGTGGAGTGAAAGGATCGGACACGATATCGCCCGAAGCACCAGTCCAATCGTTGGGGAAATTATTCGCGCCAAATCCAAACGGCGGCTGCGCCCCGAATTGCAAATTCAGCGCACCATCCTCAATGTCGTAGAACATTCCAAATCCGCCGCGCATCACCAGCTTGGCGTTCCCGAACATGTCCCACGCAAATCCAAATCGCGGCGCGAAATTATTGTAATCGGGATAAACCAGACCTCGATTCGGAGTTCCAGGATCGCCCGGATACAAAATTCCCGGAGGAGCCCCGGGAAACACGGTCGATTGCTGGCCAGGGAAAAATCCCAGGATATTGTTGTGAATGTCGTGTTGCGGCAGGTAGTACTCGTAACGCAATCCGTAATTCAACGTCAGCCGCGGCAATATCTTCCAGGTGTCCTGCACATATCCGGCAAACGATCCAGTGCGAATGCCATAAGTCGCCTGCGAGAACTGGAAATATTCATCCCAAAACCCGCCCACAAAATCCGCATATTCGTTTCCAGTGAAATCGCCAAACGTGAAATCGTAACTGCCATTATTGTAGAAATCGTAGTGGTAGTTCTGCCGGATACGCGAGATGTCCCCGCCAAATTTGATTTCGTGCCGCCCGCGCGTCCATGTGAAATTATCTTCCCATTCGAAAGTCGCTCGTTTCAATTTAGAAGGCCCCTGCGCGGAAGGTCCCAGCGTAAACGAGGGCGCGAAAACAATAGGAGGCGCAGTGCCCGCCGGGTCATCCGGAACCACGTTCGTAAATCCGAGCGAAGAAGGCGAAGTGGTATCCGAGGGCACCGCCTGCACCGAAGCATAACGGTTGGCCGCGAACCGGAATTCGTTCAATTTCCCGCCCGAAAAAGTATGCGTCCAGGTAAACGATCCAATCTGCGTGCGGTTCTTGTCCGTCCCGCCAGATCCGACCGGCACGTTTCCGCCGCTACCGTCCGGCTGCGGCCCAATCGACGTCGAAATCGTGCCACCCTCTTCCGGGAAAAAATCGCGCGAATCATCAATCACGTATACAAACGAAAGCGTATCGTGCGCCGTCAAGTTGTGATCCACGTGCAGCACGCCCTGGTCATCGTTAATCGACGCTACCGGCGAGGCCTCAAAATTATTCGTCCCGGCAATATTCGGCAGCGGCAAATATTTATTGATGTACGTCTGCATGATCGGATTGACCAAGCCGGCCGTGGCCAGGTTATTGAACGGGATGTTTCCGCCGGCAACCGGATTGACCAACTGCGTGCCGTTCGGGTCGGTGCAATTTCCCCCGCCGTCATACGATCCGCAAAGCTCGCCGAAATTCCCGCCGCGCTCATTCTGGTCCAGCACCGCCACCGGACTCGGCACCATTCCCTCGCGCCGCCGCGCCCCCTGATACGCCAAAAAGAAAAACGTCTTGTCTTTCTTAATCGGCCCGCCGGTAGTAGCCCCAAACACATTGCGCTTAAATGACGACCGGTCCGCCGCAAAATAATCCCGCGCATTCAATTTATCGTTGCGGATAAATTCGAAAAGATCGCCGTGAAGCGAGTTGGTTCCCGACTTGGTAATCTGATTCACGATTCCGCCGGAAGTCCGCCCATATTCCGCATCGTAGTTATTCGTGATGATCTTGAATTCTTCCACCGCGTCAGGATTCGGGCTCACGACGATGTTGTTCCCGAGAAAGTCGGTGTTGTTCGCGCCATCCAGCAAAAATGTCAGCGATTCCGACCGCTGCCCGCTCACCGAAAAAGGATTTCCCGAAGAATCGTCGGGATCAGGCGCAAAAACTCCGGCCTGCAATAATCCAAGCTGCAAAGTATCGCGATCCAGCAAAGGCAAATCGCGAATCGCCCGCTCATCTTCTACTTTGCCCAGCACCGCGCTGGTCGTATCCACCTGCGCCACCACCGCCGTCACTTCCACCGTCTGCGAGGATTCGCCCAGCTTCATCGACACATCCACGCGCCCGTTTTGATTCAATTGCAGAACAATTCCAGCCTGAATAGTGGTCTGAAAACTGGGATGCGTAACGGTCAACGAGTAAGGCCCCACAGGAACGGTCGTGAAGAGATAGCCGCCATCATTCCCGCTAGTCGCGTTGCGGGAAACATTCGTGCTCGTATTGGTGAGCTTAATTTTCGCGCCGACGATCACCCCGCCGCTTTGGTCGGTAATCGTCCCGCGCAAGGAAGCCGTATCCTGCGCCCGCAAACCCGCCGCCCCGGCAGCAAGAAATAATACGAGGAAAAAGACACCCCGCCCCAGTCGTATCGCATGCCTCATGCCACACCTCCGTAGGCGGCTCGTGACAGATGAGAAAATGTAGGCTGGGACGCCCCTGCCGAACACCCCTGTTCGAGCACCGCAACAAATCCACCCCAAAAATCAACGCCGCCCGATGACTCTGAGGATGTGTATAGATTCGACGCCACAAGATGTCAAGGGTGAGGTGGACCCATCCGAATAAACAAAATGACCACGGGCCAGTAGGGGCGGGGGTTCATCTCCCGCCCGATCTGGCCGTGGGTTTCCGATCTCGTAGGGCCCGCGCTTTATGCCGGGCCTCTTCATGCAAAATGTTCGTGGATTAGAAATCGTAAAAATGTGCGCCAAAAAAAAGGCGGCCGGTGGGGGTGCCGGCCGCCGTGGGCATGGGGTGATGGAGGTGCAGCTCGAAACTCGGCGACTATGGGGGGCGCCTAGCCTCGAACACTATGAATGATGCCAGCCGCAATCGCCCTAGGCGATAGCCCGAAAGGTTCATTTTCACCTAGTACGAAAGTAGGGGGGCAGCTTCACCAGCTCCCCCGCCGTGGCAGCCGTTGATTCGTTCGGCGCCGTTGCCTTGTAGAGGCGGGTCTTGGTGTTAAGCCCCGCCCGGTTTTCGGCCCCGCCGTTCGGCCCCGCTTTTGCCTTTCGCTTTTCAGCCCTTGTAACGGGGGTGCCGGTAGTTAGGCCCCATATCCGCGAATCAGTCCGCGCGTCGGGCAACTCCACGAACGGCAAAACATGGCCGAAAACCGGGCGGGACTTAAGCCCAAGGCCCGCCCCTACAACTGCTACCCCAAATTCCAAGGCTACTTCCGCCTCAACCCTCCAAATGTTGTACCCAAGCCCCCACGGTGATAGCCTTCGCTCAGCAGCCTGCACATCATCCCCGGGGGGAAAATCACCGAGAGCCTATGTCCACTCCCGGCATGAAACTCGACCGCTCGCCGAAAATCGAAAGCCAAATCCTCGGCATAGTCCGCGAGTTACTCGAAGAACTAGGAAACCGTTCCGCCACAGAAACATGCGCAAGAGCAGGCCTAAGCGCCCACCTGGAACGCGACCTAGGTCTAGGCAGCCTAGAAAGAGTCGAGCTTCTGGTCCGCCTAGATAAAGCCTTCTCCGTCCACCTACCAGACAGCGCCCTATCCGAAGCCGATACAGTAGGCGACCTGGTAGAAGCAGTCCTAGTAGAAGCCCCAGCCAACCGCAGCACAGCCACGCGCACCGGCGCAACCGAAGGCCCGTCCCCCAAGCAATCCCAAGCCAGCGATCAAGTCTGGCTACGCGGCGTCCGCGAAGCCGCCGAATCCCTAACCGAAATCCTCATCGCCAGAGGCCGCGCCGAACCCCAAGTCGCCCACATTCATCTTTACGAAGAAGACGACCGCCTCCGCACCATCACCGCAGGCGAGCTCCTCGATCGAGCCTCCGCAGTAGGCGCAGGCCTAAAGCGCCGAGGCCTCGCACCCGGGCAAACCGTAGCCCTCATGCTGCCCACCAGCGCCGATTTCTTTTTCTGTTTCGCCGGAATCTGGATGGCCGGCGGAATTCCCGTGCCGATGTATCCGCCGTTCCGGGCCGACCGCATCGAAGAATACGCCGCGCGCCAGGAAGGTATCCTCCGCAACGCCGAAGCGAAATTCCTGATTACTTTTCGCCAAGTAGAAAGCCTCGCGCGAATTTTAGGTCCGCGCGTCCCGTCGCTCATTGACATCCTCGATGCCGCGGAACTAGCCGGCTCCGCAGAATCAGCCGCCCCGCCAAAATCCGAAATGCGCCCCACCGACGGCCACCTGCGCGGAAAATCCCGCGGCGAAGAAATCGCGTTCCTGCAATACACGTCCGGCTCAACGGGCGATCCAAAGGGCGTGGTCCTAACGCACGCAAATCTGCTCGCCAACATCCGCGCCATCGGCGAGAGCGTAAATCTCCTGCCCGCGGACGTCGCCGTGAGCTGGCTCCCGCTTTATCACGATATGGGCTTGATCGGCGCGTGGTTTGTTCCGCTCTGCTACGGAGTTCCGGTTTATGTAATGTCCCCGCTGGCATTTCTGACGCGGCCCGAGCGCTGGCTGCGTGCGATTCACGAACATCGCGGCACAATAAGTCCTGCCCCAAATTTCGCCTATGAACTTTGCACCAGAAAAATTGCCGACGCCGATATCGAAGGCCTGGATTTGAGTTGCTGGCGCGGCGCTCTGAATGGCGCCGAGCCAGTCCGCGCGGAAACGATGGAAAGATTCGCGGCCCGCTTCGCGCGCGCCGGATTCCGCCGCGAAGCACTCATGCCGGTCTATGGTTTGGCTGAAGCCTCGCTGTGCGTCTCTGCTCCAGCGATCGGAACGGGCTACAAAGTGGATCGCATCGCGCGCAAGGAATTCGAGAGCGAAGGCCGCGCACTGCCGGCCGCCGGAGCAGCCGACGCGAACGCACTCGATTTTGTCTCCGCCGGTTCGCCGATTCCCGGAATCGAAGTGAAAATTTTGGATCGCGAAGGACGCGATGCCGGCGACCGCGTCGAAGGCCGCCTGCTCTTTCGCGGCGCCTCCACCACGCAGGGCTACTACCGCAATCCCGCCGCAACAAAATCACTCGTGCAACCCGATGGCTGGCTAGATTCCGGCGATCTCGCCTATCGCGCCGACAATGAGCTCTACATCACCGGCCGCGCCAAAGACATCATCATCAAAGGCGGACGCAATCTCTACCCCCACGAAATCGAAGAAGTAGTAGGCCGCGTAAAAGGCGTCCGCACCGGCTGCGTAGTAGCCTTCGGCGCCCCCGATCAACGCAGCGGCACCGAGCGCTTCATCGTCGCCGCCGAATTGCGCGAAGCCGGCGAACGCCAGCGCGTAACTTCAGAAATTAACGCGTTAGTTTCGCAAGCCATCGGTATGCCGCCAGACCTGATCGAATTGCTTCCGCCGCATTCCATCCCAAAAACATCCAGCGGAAAATTGCGCCGCATGGAAACGCGCCGTCTCTATCTCGCAGGCCGCCTCGGAAAACAAACTCCCATCTGGCTGCAAATGGCGCGCCTAGCACTGATCAGCGCTCCGCAACGAGTAGGCAACGGCTTGAAAAGCGGCGCGAAATCCACAGCCGAAACAATCTACGGCCTCTATGCCCTCGCCGTCTTCGGCGGATTCATCGGGCCCCTCTGGCTGGCAGTCTCGCTAGCGCCCAATCGCGGCGCCGCCGCACGCGTCACCCGATTCGGCGCGCGCGCCATGCTCGCCTGCGCCGGAATGCGCATCTCCTCGAATGGCAGCGAAGTCCTCGGCAAACTCAACGGCTCAGGCCCCTGGATTTTCGCCCCCAATCATTCCAGCTATCTCGACGTGCTCGTCACGCTAGCAACAGTTCCCTCAAGCGTCCGCTTCGTAGCCAAAGGCGAAGTGCGCACCATGCCGCTAATCGGCAAATTCCTGAAACGCTCCGGACATTTCACGTTCGATCGCAGCGATTCGCAAGCCCGCGTAAAACAAACCGAAGGCGTAGGCGAAGCCCTGGATCGCGGCGAATCCGTTCTAATTTTTCCCGAAGGAACATTCACCTCGACCCCAGGCATCCGCCCATTTCAATTAGGCGCATTCAAATCCGCAGTCCTAGCCGGACGCCCCATCTGCCCAGTAGCCGTCCGCGGCGCCCGCGAAATCCTGCGCGACAAAACGCTGCTCCCAAAATTCGGCCACATCGAAGTGAAATTCGGCCCGCTAGTAGCACCAAACGAAGACGCGGTAGATCGCGCCGGCGACAGCGGCACCCCGCAAGCCGACTGGCACGAAATCGTAAGACTCCGCGACGCCGTCCGCGAAATCATCGCCGAAAATACCGGCGAACCTCTTCTGTAGCACAGCCACTCTTGGCTGTGTCGAATTCCGCTAAGCCACCGCATGCGCCGCGATAGCCTACAAAGGCCACCGCCAAGCGTCGCTGTGGTGCACAGCGACAAGGAACCATCGCCGGCCGGCGATCGCGCCAAAATGTGGCGAAATTTCTTGCGTTGCAATGGCGGTTTGATTGGAGTGAGTAGTCCGTCCGGGTTGGCTGCGTGTGGCGAATTGGGAGATCGTAAGATGCCGGCAGGGACGCCGGCGCTACTTGGCAAACCTTCCGCTTCGCTCCGACATCCCATGTTTGCCGGAGCAAGCAGGTCCTCAGGGAAACCTCGTTGCAAATACTGCGCGCGGTCGCCACGGACTCATTTGCCACCGGCAGCGGTGCAAGGCGTCACCGCAATTTCATAGTTCATACGGAGGACTCCTAGATGAGAACGGTGAGAAACATTCTTCTGCTGGCGGTGTGGGTGCTCGGCACTTCTCTCACAGCCAAAGCCCAGATCGAGCCACACGCCGAAGTCTTCGGCGGCTATTCCTACATGCGCTACAACCCGTCCGGCGTCGATGTGAATTTGAATGGCTGGGACGCTTCGGTCAATTTCAAATTGTTTCACGGAGTGGGAATCGTCGGCGATTTCGCCGGTGATTACGGCTCACCAGGCGGCATCAGTTCGAGCGTGACCACCTACATGTTCGGCCCGCAATTTTCGTTCCCGGCCCGCGTCTCGCCCTTCGCCCACATTCTTTTCGGCGGCGGGCACCTGAACGTGAGCGGTGCAACGGACAATTCCTTCGCCATGGAATTCGGCGGCGGAATTGATCTACACGCCACACACAATTTCGGGTTCCGTCTCTTCGAGCTTGATGATGTTTACACGCACTTCGGAGGCTTCAATCAAAATAATGCGCGAGCGTCCGCCGGAATCGTCTTCCGGTTCTAAGGGGCTCTTCGCGGGGCCCGGTCTTCGGCCGGGCCCTGCGAAAATCGCGGGAAATTTACGCGCCGAGCCAGCGCCCGATCGGCTGGCAGCTTTCGATGTTGTCGCAGAGGACTTTAATGGTTGCAGTAATCGGAATCGCCAAAATCAATCCAGCCGCGCCCCAGATCCAGCCCCAAAAAAGCAGCGCGACCGTCACCGCCAGCGCATTCAGATGGACACGCTTTCCGACCATCGCGGGGAACAGCAAATTGGCGGTAATCAGATGCAAGAACATCATCACCGCGTAAATTCCCAAAAACGGCCCGATGGTGTGGAATTTATCCAGGCCAACGAGCGTGGGCGGAACAAACGACAGCACCACGCCGAGGTACGGCACAAGATTGAGCACGCCGGCGACGAGACCAGTGAGGAATGAGTAGTCGAGTCCGATGGCCCAAAAGAAAAGCCAACTCGCGAGCACCAGCGTGACCGCCACCATCGAAGTTCCGACTACATAACTGCGCAACACCGCGCTCACGTCGGTCAGCGTCTGCTTCACCTGCGTGCGTTGCGTCGCGGGAAATAATTGCATTGTGGCGTGCCACACTTGCCGCTTCGCCGCGAGCATAAAGAAAAGCAGGAAGGGAATAAATGTCGCGCCCAGCACGACTTCATACAGCCCGCTCAATTTCGATACCACAACATTGCGGAACGGATGCGATTCGGTAATCTGCACAACTTTCGCTCCGGGATTTTCGCCCGGCCCGATTTCCGAAACGTGCGCTTCGATTCCTTCCAGGCGCTTTTCCACCGCGGTGGTAACTTTGTGCAACGGCACGCTGAACTTCGGCCAGTTTGCGGAAAAACTATCGATCTTGCTGACCAGCACCCAGCCGACAAACACGAAAATGCCGATCACGAACATCACAACCAGAAATGCGCCCAACGCACGCGCGATGTGCCAATCCTCGAGCCAAGTCACCACAGGATCGAGGAAATAAGCCAGCAGCACGGCAACCAGCAGCGTGACCACAACGCTCGAAGCGAAGTGCAGAAAGGCAATCACGATTCCAGCCGCAATAATCCGCGCGCTCGCAGAATTCGGCAGCCGGAAAGTCGCATTCGCGACGGACACGATGGGTGTCTGAGTCTCCATAGTTGTTGCCATACGATAGCATAGTCCGCGCGATTGGCTGGACTCCGCGCGCGCCAGCGTTACGAATTCGACTACAGCGCGCCCGATGCCGCATTGGCCCGCTCGGCCCTGTGCTAGACTCGAAATTCATCGCGCGCTTCCCGCGAATCCGCACCCCATGGGCAAACAGCTTTTTGGCACAGATGGAATCCGAGGTGTCCCGGGCGAATTTCCGCTCGACGACGAGACACTACTCCGCGTAGGCGCCGCGCTCGGCCATTATTTGCATGGCCCGAAGGCGGCGGCTGCCGGACAGGCGCGCAAGCCCGTGCTGATTGGCCGCGATACGCGCGAATCCGGGCCGCACATTGAAGAATGTATCGCGCGAGGTCTCGCGGCGGCCGGCACGCAGGCGGTTTCTACCGGCGTGCTTACCACTCCGGGCGTGGCCTGGCTCGTTCGCAACGAAGGATTCGCCGCGGGCGTGGTGATTTCGGCTTCGCACAATCCTTATCACGATAATGGCGTCAAGCTGGTTTCTTCGAGCGGCATGAAATTTCCGGATGCGATTGAAGCGGAAATCGAGGAAGAAATTCTTTCCCCGGAAGTTCACGAGCAAGTCACCGCGCAAGCCCGCATCGAGAGCGATCCAAAGCTCGAGGAAGACTATCTAGCGTCGCTGCGCGCCATGGTTCCCGCAGGCGTGAAGCTGACCGGCATGAAAATCGTACTCGATTGCGCCAATGGCGCGGCCAGCGCGTTGGCTCCGCGCTTGTTCCGCTCGCTCGGCGCCGACGTTCTGTCCATGAACGATCGTCCCGACGGCCGCAACATAAATGCAAGCTGCGGCTCGCTGCATCCCGAAGTGATGCAGAAGAAAGTGGTCGAGACGCACGCCGCACTGGGCGTGGCCTTCGATGGCGATGCCGATCGCGCCATCTTTTGTAGCGCCACCGGAAAATTAGTCGATGGCGATGGCGTGATTCTCTCGATGGGCCGTTACATGAAGGCCCGCGGCAAGCTGAAAGGCTCAACGATTGTCGGCACCACCATGGCGAATCTGGGCCTCGAGCGCGCTCTCGAAAATTCAGGCTTGAAATTGGCGCGTGCCGCCGTCGGCGATCGCTACGTGCTCGAAGAAATGCAGCGCATCGGCGCAAATCTAGGCGGCGAGCAATCCGGCCACATTTTATTTCTGGATGACGCCACCACCGGCGACGGCATGCTGACCGCCGTAAAAATCGCCGCCCTAATCGCCTCCGAAGGCCCGCTGGACACTCTAGTCTCAGATCTAAAAATTTATCCGCAAACGATCGTCAACGTAAAAGTAAACTCAAAGCCTCCCTTAGATTCGCTGCCCGAAGTGTCCTCAACGCTGGCCGAAGCCCAAAAAGCTCTCGGCGATTCAGGCCGCGTAGTCCTACGCTATTCAGGCACCGAGAAGCTAGCCCGCGTGATGGTAGAAGCCGAACGCGAAGAAGACGTCCAGCGCTGGGCCCACGCTCTAGCCGGCGCCCTGCGCACCGCCATCGGCGCGTAGCGCCTTCCGAACGTACCGCCGGCGTCCCTGCCGGCATCTTACGACCGACGCGTAATCTACATCTCCAAAAACACGTTCGGCGCGACCCTGCCCACTACATAGCATCATCGTTTCGCAGTTGTCTTCGCCCCCGTTAAAAAGGCCGTCTAGTGCAAATGATCGCACCGCGCGCATTTGAGTGCCTGTAGGTGCAGTCCTGCTCGTAGGAGCCGGCAGGGACGCCAGCGGTACGGGACTGCCGGGAACTTTTCAGCCTCAATCGACATTACAGGTAGTGAGCGTCGAGTTAGCCAAGCAATCGATCGACGCAAGATTGCCAAGCGAGTTCGTTCTAATAGTGGGCCTGCAAAAAGGGGCCGAAATGCGGGAGGGCTAAAGCACCCTCCCCTACTGGAAGAGCGGCCAACATATGCAACGCGACGAAGAACTTATGATGGCGTTTCAAAAAGGCTCGACGGAGAGTTTCTCGGAATTATTTCTGCGTTATCGCGATCCGTTATTCGGCTTCTTCCGCCGGCGTCTCTCCAATCGCACACGCGCTGAAGAACTCACTCAGGAATGTTTTCTCGCAGTGCTGCAAGGCGCCGAGCGTTGGGAGCCACGAGCGACATTTCGCACCTATCTCTATGCCATCGCGCTGAAATTGACGGCCGCGGAATATCGAAGAGCGCAGCGCGAGCCGCAGCATGGCGCGGACGCCGATGAAGTCGGCCACCGGAATGCCACAGAAGCGGACTTGGGCGTACGCCGCGCCGTAACGGCGCTCGATGCAGAACATCGCGAGGTCGTCCTTCTCCGAGAATTCGAAGGGCTCAGCTACGAAGAAATCGCCGCCGCGCTGCACATCCCACTCAACACCGTCCGCTCGCGCCTCTTCCGCGCCAGAATGTCGCTAAAAGAACTGCTCGATCCGCAACCGCAAAAGCTGCAACGCCAGAAAGAAAATTCCAGCACGCCAGCACCAGCCATCCAGCAACTAAGGCAGGAACCATGAATCGCATCGCACACGAAATTGAACCCGAAGAAGTAATGGCCTATCTCGACGGCGAACTGCGAGCCTCGCGTGCCAGCGAAGTAGCGGCCCACATCGCAGCGTGCGCCGAATGTGCGGCCATCGAAGCCGACCTGCGCGCAGTTTCGAGCCAGCTCATTCAATGGCAGGTCGAAGCTGCTCCGCTCTCCATCGCAAAATCGATCGAGCGATCGATGGCGCAGCCGGGAACGGCGGCACGGGTGTCCGCGCGCGAACGTAAAGGATTGATCGGCGCGTGGCATCGCTTGGTTGCCAGCCAGTGGGCGTGGAAATTGGGCTTCGCTTCTATCGCGTTACTGCTCCTGGGCGCCGTCTATATCCAGCACAGCCCCACTCGGTCCATGCGAGCGTTTCAGACGTTCTCGGGTCTGCGCAGCGCAGCTCCTTCTGCGCCGCCATCGGCAAACACGGAAATGAGCGCTGACGTGCAAGCGATCCAAGAACTTCAGGCGCAGAAACGGGAACAGCTCTCGGAGAGCCTGGAAAAGGACGGCGCTCCAGACTCCCCAATTCAAGCGGGATCTCGCACTTCGAGGCCGACACCCGGGCCCATGATCGCGCGGACCGCTGCGATGAACTTAGTGATCACGAAGCTCGATGCGGCGCGCGCTGCGCTCGAGAAACTCCTGGCCCGCCATTACGCCTTCGCCAGCGAGATGACGCTCGATCAAAGCAACGACGCGTCCGCCTCGCTCAATGCCACGCTGCAAGTTCCCGCGGCGGAACTCGATGCCACGCTCAGCGATCTGCGCGCCCTCGGCCGCGTCTCCACGGAATCGCAAGGCGGCGAGGACGTCAGCGACCAACACGTCGATCTAGCCGCCCGCCTGCACAACGCCCGCGAAAGCGAAGAGCGCCTGCTCGATATTCTCCGCACGCGCACAGGAAAAGTAAGCGACGTCCTCACCGTAGAAGAGCAAATCTCGCAAACCCGCGGCGAAATCGAGCAAATGGAAGCGCAGCTAGCCAACCTCGACAAGCGCGTAACTTATGCCTCGATCAAACTGGAAATGGCCGAAGAATACAAAGCCCCAACCGGCGCGAACAGCTCGGTAGCCCTGCGCCTGCGCAACGCCGTAGTAAGCGGCTACCGCGACGCGGTGGATAGCTTGCTCGCTCTCGCGGTTTTTCTTCTGAGCACCGGGCCGATGCTGCTGCTCTGGGCGGGGTTGCTGTTCTTTCCGGCGCGCACGATCTGGAAGCGGCGCGGATCTTTGCGTGCCGTGTTCAGCAAAAATGCGGCGTAAGATTCCGCGGACTTACTTGCGAGAGTTGCCGAGCTTGTAGCGGTAGAAATGCGGAGTTCCGCGCGACTTCCAATACGGCCCGGCGTAATCCTGCTGCTCAATTCCGGTTCGCACCAGGCTGTAAAAACTGTGTTGTGAGGGATTCACGACGATTCCCACGTGCCCGGGCCAGACGATCAAATCGCCCGCGTGCGGAGACTTCACGCGCTCAAATTTCTCCGCGCTCACATACAAATCATGCGAACTCTGATAGGGATAGTCGAAGCCCGCGTTTTCGTACACGGCGTGAATCAGGTGCGAACAGTCGAGCGTATCGAAAGTCGGCCGCTCGAGCCCGAGCGCGACATTGACGATGGCGCGACCTTCTTTCGCGCTCAGCAAGCGTGCTCTCGGCGCCACGATCTTCGGCGATCCGCTGCCGCCGTAAGCCACCGGCAGCCCCTGCAGGCAAACAAATGCCAGCATGAGCGCGAGGCTGACGCCCCGCCGGCAAGCCACTTTCCAATTGGTCTTTGCAGTGCTCATTGATTTGCAGTGCTCGTCAATCTCAATATCGGCGGCCGATGGAAACTCCGCTACCTCTTCCAATTGGAAACTGCCCATCGCGAACCAGCAATAGAACTTGCCGTGACGGATAACTGTCCGACTGGCCGGGCGCGCCAGATGGCCCATGCATTCTATTCAATGCAGTTGACTTCTTAGGAAGTGTCCTGTAATTCGTAGCACGCAGAAACCTGCCATCGTGGAAGCTCATGCGCACCTATTTAGGAATCGCTGTGCTGCTGTCTCTCGCTCTCGCGGCTCCGTGTGCGTGGCAGCACTCTCCGGAGTCTGTGCCCGCAAGCAAGCCTGCGGGTCTGAACGCGCCCATTTTGCTGGCGACGCCGGATCCGAAGGCTCTCGAGGCTTTGAAGCAGCAGGTTGAAGAAATCCTGAAGGCTCTTAAGTCCAAACAAAGAGATCAGTTTCACAAATTGGTGAGTGATCTCCGCATGCGTGATGAGAAGTCCTGGTTTTCCACACAATTCGGCACTGAGATGGGCATGAAGATGGCGCAGATTTATGCGGATCAATGGCCTGATTTCGAGCAAGACTTGGAGAGGCAATTTAAGACCGCGCACGACGACAAACGCACAGACATTTCTGCGCACGAAGCCACGGATCGCTTGCTTCTGGGCGCCCCGCAAATCACGGCCATAATGAAGGGACCGGCCGCACTCTACGCGGTGTCGGCCTCAAAACACGGAAAGGAGGAATGGAGCCTTACGGGAGTATATGTGGCGGAGGGCGATAGTTTTCGCTGCATCCCGCCGTCGGTCTTCGCGCCCGTCCCGGGGATAAAAACTGCTCGGGTTCGCATGGCACCTAATATCGTACAGGCGCAGCTGGTAAAGTCCGTGCCTCCCTTTTATCCGCCCGCTGCCAGGTCGGGGCATGTGACTGGTAGAGTTGTCCTGCACGTGATTATCGGGACTGACGGATCCGTGAAGGAGGTCTCGTATGAATCCGGGCCAACGGCCCTGTCAGACGCTGCGGCGGACGCGGTGCGGCAATGGCTTTATAAGCCGATAAAGTTGAACGGAATCGTGGTTGAGGTGGACACAACTGTTTCGGTCACATTTTCCCTGGGTTTTTGATCGCACGTCCGGCGGAAATATTCCAAAGAGTGTAGACGTAACGTTAAAATTGTGAGAAATCGTAGCGGGCGAATATCGGTCGGGATGGTTTTCCACCCTGCCAAGTACCTAACTCCATTGTATTCATTGCATCTGTAGCACGCCGAGCTGCTTCTGGCTCTGGCATGGGGCGTGCAATACAGGACGCGGCTGTCTCTTCTTCCCGGGGTGGGCCGGTTCCGCCGCGCCGGAATCGGATACTGGGGGATAGAGCATGGGGTCCCGTTCGCGGGACCCCTTTTTATTTTTTGGGACAGCGGCCACGATTCGGTTGAGCGGATGAGGTCGGAGCGGCCATGTAGCACAGCCACACTCTTGGCTGTGACCGAGCCAAACGAACCCAAACTCATCCAAGATCACCCAAGCAACGTAAACCACCCCGGCGTTTGTTACAAATCCTCCCAGAAAGTTCCGTCACCGTAATAGTGGTTTGTTATTGACAGAATCGTTAACAAATGCTATCCTTAATCCGGCCGAATCGGTGGGCCCTGGAGAACTATTGACGCCCCAAATCAAAGCCGCGATCCCATCGGCACCCGTAGGGGGCGCCGGGTCGATCAAGATACGATCCCATCGCTCCCGCGCCCACAAAAAAGGCGAACAAAAAGCTAATCGGGAATGGATTTTATTAGAAACACTTGTATCTCCATCAAAACAAACAACGGCAACCCATTCTAATCGGGAATAAAACGCACTTTTCAGACCCCCAAAAACGCCACTTTTTGAAGCCAATGGCGAACAAACAGCGAAACAAATCCCAATTTTTCAATGGAGAGTCTATTCATTCTGATATTGGATTTGGGCATGCCGGTTGGTTGGGTCGCTTTTGCGTGCTTGTGCGTCGTGTTAACTTGATGGGGCGGGGTTACTGACCAGTGTTCGAGACGCTTACTGAAAAATTGCAGAGGGCTTTCAAAAACCTGCGGGGGCAGGGGAAGCTTACTGAGGAGCACCTCGATTCGGCGTTGGGGGAGATTCGCGAGGCGTTGCTCGAGGGCGACGTTAACGTTGGAGTTGTGGATGAATTGATTGCGCATATACGGGAGCGGGCGCTGGGGTCGGAAGTTTTGCTTACGCTTTCGCCGGATCAGCAAGTGGTGAAGATTGTGCGCGATGAGCTTTCGATGCTCTTAGGGCGCGAGGCTAAGATGCAGTTTGCTTCGCGGCCGCCTTCGGTTTGGTTGATTGTTGGGTTGCAGGGGTCGGGCAAAACTACCACTACTGGAAAATTGGGGAAGTGGTTGGGCGAGCATGGGCACCGGCCGATTGTGGTTTCTACCGACGTTTACCGGCCGG
Source organism: uncultured Acidobacteriota bacterium (assembly GCA_963792515.1). GTDB lineage: Bacteria > Acidobacteriota > Terriglobia > Acidiferrales > UBA7541 > Palsa-147. Next base: position 144,654 of record CAWBWG010000001.1, read on the forward strand.
CGGCGCGGGAGCAGCTTGCGCAAGTTGCTAAGGCTACTGGGACGCCGATTTGGCCTGGGACTGGGACGGACAAGCCTGTGGAGATTGTGCGCGGGGCGGTTCGCGAGGCCAAGCTTTCGGCTTATGACGTGATTCTTGTCGACACTGCTGGCCGCTTGCACATTGACGATCAATTGATGAGTGAGCTTTCTACTTTGAAGTCGGAGCTTTCGCCTACCGAAATTTTGTTTGTGGCCGACGCGATGATTGGGCAGGACGCGGTGAAATCGGCTGGGGAGTTTCATAAGCGGTTGGCGGTTACTGGCGTGATTTTGACTAAGCTCGACGGCGATGCGCGCGGTGGGGCGGCGCTTTCGATTCGCAAAGTTACTGGGGCGCCGGTGAAGTTTGCTGGCGTTGGCGAAAAGTACGACGCGCTCGAAGCCTTTCATCCCGATCGCATTGTTTCGCGGATTCTCGGCATGGGCGATGTGCTTACCCTGATCGAAAAAGCCGAGAAATCGATTGATGAGAAGCAGGCTCGGGAGATGCAGCGGAAGCTGCGGGAGAATGATTTTACTTTGGCGGATTTCCGGGATCAGTTGCAGCAGGTACGAAAGATGGGGTCGCTCGAGTCTTTGATGGGGATGCTGCCGAAGATTGGGCCGTTTGCGAATATCCCGAAAGATGTTTCTGTGGATGAGAAGCAGTTGAAGCAGATTGAGGCGATTATTAACTCGATGACTGCGGCTGAGCGCGAGGATGCGGACATTATTGATGGGAAGCGGCGGAAACGCATCGCGCGCGGCAGCGGGACTGCTGTGCAGGATGTGAATCAGGTTTTGAAGCAGTATTCGGATATGCGGCGGATGCTCAAACGATTCGGCGGGATGGCCAAGGGCAAGATGCGCGGGATTGGGAAGTTTGCCGGGTTGAAGTAACGCCGGCGTGGCGAATTCGCGCTAGGGTTAATCAGCGGGGTTCGCTATACTTGTGGGATTCAAAATTGGAGGGAATTTAGAGTGGTAACTATTCGTTTGGCACGTATGGGTAAGAAGAAGCGGCCATTTTACCGCGTGGTGGTGATTGAGAAGACGCGTCCGCGGAATGGGCGGTTTGTGGAAATTGTGGGGACTTACGATCCGCTGAAGAAGCCTCATGAGGTGAAGCTGGACGCTGAGCGCATCAAGTATTGGCTGGGAGTGGGCGCGCAGCCTAGCGACACAGTCCGCAGTTTTTTGCGTAACCAGAAGATAGCCTGATACGTCCGAATCCACAGGGTAAGTGTTTCTTGTTCTAGTCCGAGCGCGGGTCATCCCGCTCGCCCTAGCGGCCTGTGGAGGGGCGCTATCATGAGAGACCTGGTTGAGGCTATCGCGAAAGCTCTTGTTGACCACTCCGATCAAGTTTCCGTACGGGCAGTGGATGGTGAGCAAGTGACGGTGTTGGAATTGAAAGTGCACCCGGAAGATTTGGGAAAAGTGATTGGGCGGCAAGGGCGCACCGCGAAATCCATTCGGACCATCCTGGGCGCTGCGGGAATGAAGCTCAGGAAAAGGTTCACGCTGGAAATACTTGAGTAGTGAGCGCTGAGAATCCGAAGTTTGTGACGCTCGCCCGCTTGGTTCGGCCACAGGGGCGCCGCGGAGAAGTTGCGGCTGAAATCCTCACTGATTTTCCTGAACGTCTCACCCGGCTTACTTCTGTTTATCTTTTTGATGGCAAGAGTGAACCTCGGCGCGTTGGTGTGCGTGCATGTTGGTTGAGCCAGAGCCATGGCGGGCAGGCGGTTTTTCATTTTGAGGGTTCGGATTCGATCGAGGATGCGGGGCGGCTTACTGGAAATGAAGTGCAGGTGCCGATTGCGGAGCGCGTGGTGCTACCGGCGGGAAGTTATTTTGTTACGGATTTGATTGGGTGTGAGGTGCGCGAGCGCGTAAGCGGGATTCGATTGGGAGTGGTGCGCGAGGTGCAGCCTACTGGCGAGGGAGTCGCGGGGACACCTTTGTTGATTGTGAATTCGCCGCGGGGGGAATTGCTGATTCCGTTGGCGGAGGAGATTTGTCCGAAGATTGATTTGGTGGGGCGCAGTATTGAGATTATTCCTCCGGATGGCCTGCTGGACCTGAACGAAAATTCTTAGGATGTGAAGATTGGCGCTTTTAGTAGCATAGGCACTCTTGCCTGTGGATTTTTTGGCGATGGCTATACGTGATGCCTCGCCGAACGTACACAGCCAGGAGTGGCTGTGCTACATGGCTGCTCTGCATTTACGTTACACTGAGACGGAAATTTAGACTTGTACGAACGCGCGAGGGTTGGCGCATGGCGCAGCCGGAACTTAAGAAGACTTACACTTCCTTCCTGCTTATCAAGCTTGCGATTTTTACGATTGTTGCGCCGGGGTCGATTACGGTGTGGATTCCGTTGTATTGGCTTTTTCCGTGGTTGCGGCGGGCGATCACGCCGAATCATTGGTGGCAGGCGCTGGCTTCGGCGCTGATTTTGATCGGGGCTTGGGGATATTTTTGGTGCGCGCTGGATTTTGTGTTTCGCGGGAAGGGGACGCCTGCGCCGATCGATCCGCCGAAAGTGCTGGTGGTGCAGGGACTGTACAAATACACGCGGAACCCGATGTACGTGAGCGTGCTAATGGTGCTGTTGGGCGAGTATGTTTTGTTCCGGTCGCCGATTTTTCTTGAGTACTTGGTGCTGGTGGCGCTTGGTTTTTTTACGTTCGTGCTGATTTATGAGGAGCCGGCCTTGACGCGGAAAATGGGGGCGGCTTACGAGCAGTATTGTGAGGAAGTGCCTCGGTGGATCCCGCGATTTTGGAGGAAGAGGACGAATCGTGCGGTTTGATATTGTGACGATATTTCCGGAGTTTTTCGCGGGGCCGCTGGATTATGGGATTGTGAGGCGGGCGCGGGAGACGAAATTGATTGATGTGGCGGTGCGGGATTTGCGGGATTTTACGCATGACCGGCATAGGACTGTGGATGACCGTCCGTTTGGCGGAGGGGCGGGGATGGTTTTGAAGCCAGAGCCGCTATTTGAGGCGGTGGAATCTTTGGTGGGGTCTACGGTGGCGCCGCCACGTACGGCGATTGTGCTGCTTTCGGCTTCAGGGGAGCTTTTTCGGCAGGAGATGGCGCGGGAGTTTGCTGAGCTGGAGCGGATGGTCTTGCTGTGCGGGCGTTATGAGGGAGTGGACGAGCGCGTGGCGGAACATTTGGCTACGCATGAAATTTCGATTGGGGATTTTGTGCTTTCCGGCGGGGAGTTGGCGGCGGCTTTGATTTTGGATGCGGTTACGCGATTGATTCCTGGGGCGCTGGGGAATGAGGATTCCGCGGTAGATGAATCATTTTCGGAGCCGTTAGACGCAAATGTTGGGAGAATCGGCGCCGTTGGAGGATTGCCGGCCGCGGTGCGTTCGGCGCGCGGGATTTTGGATTGCCCGCATTACACGCGGCCGCAATCGTTTCGCGGGTGGGATGTGCCGGACGTTCTCGTGGGGGGAAATCACGAGGAGATTCGGCAATGGCGGCGGAAAATGGCGCTGGAGAAAACGCAACGGAATCGGCCGGATTTGCTTGGTTGATTTGGTGGGGCAGAGTGCGGACCGCACCTTACTTTAGGGACCGCGGGCGATTTTCTTGTGAAGTTGATCCGATGACGATGGCGCGGCGTTTTGGCGCGCGTTCGAGAACTGGCTCCGAAAAGAGCCGCCAGGGACGCCACCGGCGGTACGGCGAGGTTCGTTGACTTGATTGCGCGCGGAGCATAACATTCGCGGCAGAGTCGTGCTCCCTGATGATCGGCAAGATCCTCGGACATTACGAAATCCTTGAAAAAATCGGATCGGGAGGAATGGGTGAAGTTTACCGCGCCCATGACCGGCAACTCGATCGCGATGTGGCCATCAAAGTTCTTCCCGCCGGATTGCTGGCTGACGAAGCTTCGCGCAAGCGCTTTCGCTTCGAGGCGCTGGCCCTCGCCAAACTGAATCATCCGAACATCGAAACGATCCACGAGTTCGCTACTGACAATGGCGTGGATTATCTGGCCATGGAATTGATCACCGGCGAGCCATTGAGCGCGAAATTGAAAGATGGGCCGCTGGCGCAGCGGGAAGTGACGCGGCTTGGAACGCAACTCGCGGACGGCTTGGCCGCGGCGCACGGCAAAGGAGTGATTCACCGCGACCTGAAGCCCGGCAATCTTTTTGTCACGCCCGAAGGCCGGCTGAAAATTCTGGATTTCGGGCTGGCCAAATTGATGCATCCCGACGCGGATATTGACCTGACGCGAAGCGCGTCGGATGAGAGTGGGGTGATTTCCGGCACGGTGCCGTATATGTCGCCGGAACAACTGCGCGGGCTGCCGGCCGATGCGCGCAGCGACATTTATGCCGCGGGGGCGGTGCTTTACGAGATGGCGACAGCGGCGCGACCGTTTCCGCAGCAGCAATCGGCGGAGTTGATTGGGGCGATCCTGCATGAAACGCCGTCGGCGCCGCACCTGGTGAATCAGCACATTGCGCCGAGTCTTGAGCGATTGATCTTAAAGGCGCTCGAGAAAGATGTGTCGCAGCGTTATCAATCGGCGCGTGAATTGCTTGCGGCGCTCGAAGGTATTTCCGCCGATTCGGAGAGGATTTTTTTGGGCGAGCGCGAAACGCGGCCGCGGCGCGCCGGCGTTTATGTGGCGGCCGCGGCCGTTGTGTTGGTGGTGGCAGCGGGGCTGGTTATTGGTTTGAATGTCCGCGGGATTCGCGAGCGGATATTCCATAGAAAAGCGCCTGCCGCATCGGTTGGTGTTGTGGGGACGAGCGCGCCCGTGGCGCTGCGTCGCTCTGTGGCCGTGCTCGGATTTAAGAATCTTTCGGGTAGTCAGGATGAAGCATGGCTCTCGACGGCGCTGGCGGAGATGCTGACTACGGAATTGGCCGCGGGCGGAAAATTGCGAACAATTCCTGGCGAAAACGTGGCCAAGATGCGGGTGAATCTTGCGCTGCCGGATGCCGACAGTTTCGGAAACGAGACGCTGGCGCGAATTCGCAGCAATGTGGGGGCGGACGACGTGGTGCTGGGATCTTATTTAGCCTTGGGGAGCGGGCCGACGGCGAAAGTTCGCGTGGATCTGCGAATCCAGGATGCTGCATCGAGCGAAACGCTGGCGAGTGTTACGGAAAGTGGAAACGAAACCGACATTTCGGATTTGATGGCGCGCGCGGGCGCAGAACTGCGGCGAAAGCTTGGGGCGGGCGAGGCTACCGCGGCGGAGCTTGCCGGCGCGAGTGCTTCGCTGCCGTCAGATCCGCAAGCGGCGCGTTATTACGCGGAAGGATTGGCCAAGTTGCGCGAATTCGACGACCTGGGGGCTCGGGTGCTGCTGGAAAAAGCGGTGGCGGCCGAGCCGAATTTCCCCCTGGCGCACGAAGAACTCGCGAAAGCGTGGTCGGGGCTGGGTTATCCGGCGAAGGCGCGGGAGGAAGCGAAGAAAGCGCTCGATCTTTCCGGAAACTTGCCGCGCGAGGAACAGCTCTGGGTGGAAGCAAGTTATCGCACCACGACCAGGGAATGGGACAAAGCGATCGAGAATTATAGATCGCTGCTGGATTTCTATCCCGACAATTTGTCGTATGGAATGCGGCTCGCAGCGGTTCAGACGGCGTCCGGGCATGCGCAGGATGCTCTGGCTACGCTCGACCGTCTGAGGAAATTGCCATCGCCGAGCGGCGACGATCCGACTATCGACCTGCAAGAAGCCGACTGCGCGGAATGGTTGGGCGATCCGCCGCGGCAAATCGCCGCAGCGCAGCGCGCCGAAGCCAAGGCAAAAGTTTCGGGCGCGCGCTTGATTTATGCGGAGGGACGCTGGCTTGAGGGCGTCGGGCTGCAGATGAACGGGCAGCAGCAGAAGGCGCTGGAAGCGTACATTGAAGCCCGCAAGATTTACGATGCCGCGGGAGACAAAGGCAGCAGCGCACGCGCGGGGCTCGACCAGGGAAATTTGCTGCTTTTCGCCGGAAAGATTCCGGAAGCCGTGAAGGTGCTGGAGCAGACGCTGGCGACCTCGAAGGAAATTGGAAACGATCAACTTGTCGCCGGGGCGTACCAGAATCTCGCGCAGGCGCAGCAATTGAAGGGCAATTTGCGTGAGGCGCGGAAAATGTATGAATCGAGCCTGCAGTCGTACCGCAATACCGAGGATAAGGGTTCGATTCCGAGCGCGCTGTTTCTGCTGGGCAGCGTGATGGTGGCGCAGGGCGACCACGAGGGCGCGAAAAAGCAGTACGAAGAGGCGATTTCGCGGAGCCGCGAGATGAATGACAACGGTTTCTTGACGCAGAACTTGCTGGGTATTGCCGGTGCATTTTATTTCGAGGGCGAGCTGACGAAAGCGAGCGCAGCTTATGAGGAATCGCTGGCGACCGCAAAAAGCGCTGGACTGAAAAGCATAGTGGCATGGTGCACCTTGGGGCTGGGGGACATTTTATTGATGAAAGACGATATTTCGGGAGCTACCGAGAAGAAAAATGATGCGCAGAAACTTTTGCAGGAAGCGAACGACCAGCAGGGGTTGGCGCAGGTTGAAAGCGATCTGGCTGTGATTGCGATCGAGAAAGGCGCGGCGGCGGACGCGGAACCGCACGCGCGCAAGGCGATTGCAGGCTTTCACAGCATCGCTGCTGTGGATTCTGAGGCGGATACATCTTTCGTGCTGGTCGAAGCACTCTTTGAACAGAAGAAGATAGCCGAGGCAGAGAAAGAGTTGCGGCGCGGGCAGGCCTTGCTGAAGACGAGCGAGAATCCCGCGGTGCGTATTGATGCGGACATTGCGGTGGCGCGATTTGGCCCGGCACGCGACGACGCGGCGAAATCGGCGCGGCAATTTGGAGCTATTGCTACGCGGGCGCGGCAGCTTGGAGATACGGCGGCAGAGTTTGAGGCTCGGCTGTGGGAGGGCGAGAACAATTTGAGAGCCGGGAGGGGCGCGGCCGGGAAGGCGGAGCTGGCGGAGTTGGAGAAGGAAGCGACGGCGAAGGATTATTTGCTGATGGCGCGGAAAGCCCGGGCTGCAGCGGTTGGGCGGTGATGGGTTGTTGCGCGGGGAGGTTGCGGCACGGTGAAAGACAAGCATCTCTTGATTCTTGTGCCGCCGGTTTGCGGGGTGGCGGCGTTGTTTGTTTATTTTTGGGATGAGCCGTGGTCGTTGATGCGTTGGATTGGGGCGGGGATGATTGTTTTCGGACTGGTGTTTTGGTGTGTGGCGCATGTGCAGCTGGGCACATCGTTTTCGGTCAGCGCGCAGGCACGGCACCTGGTTACCGGCGGGCTTTATTCACGTATTCGAAATCCGATTTACGTTTTTGGGGCGATTGGCCTCGCCGGAGTTTTTGTATTTTTACATTTGCTCGTTTTGTGTTTGGCGTTTCTGGCGCTGATTCCCATGCAGATTTTGCGCGCGAAGAAGGAGGCGCAAGCGCTGGAAAATGCGTTTGGCAATGAATATCGGGAGTATCGGAAGAAGACCTGGTTTTAACGGGATGTTCTTCCGTCGTTGTATTCGGGCGTTGATTGGACCGTGCGGTCGCAAGAGGGCGCGGCGAGCGGCGCTCCTACGAAGAAAAGGCGACCGCAGATCCCTCACCCTGAAAAGCGGGTTCGGGATGACAGCGCAAGAAAATGCGCGGCTCACCCTTCGACATCGCACGGGGTAAGTTTTGTGCAGAGGCAAATTGGCTGTTTGAGGCCTCACCCCCTGAAGAGGTGAGCTACATTCTTTGCGAGTTAGAATTGTACTGGGGCGGATTGGTTTTTGGAGGATGCGATGAGCGATGTGGCTGATTTTCCTTATGAGACTCGATTAAATATTTTGTTCAAGCCGCTGGAGATTATTGATGAGAAGAAGCTGGCGGATACTTGCGAGTATAAGTGGTTTAACCAGACGCTTTGCAAGGTGAATGATTCTGTTGTGCGCGTTGGGGTGGTGGAGGGCGAGTATCACTGGCATAAGCATGAGGTGGATGATGAATTTTTTTATGTGGTGGAGGGGAAATTTTTGATCGATCTGGAAGGGCGTACTGTGGAATTGGGGCCGCGGCAGGGATTTGTGGTGCCTCGGGGAGTGATGCATCGGACTCGGGCGTTGGAGCGGACTGTGGTTTTGATGTTTGAGAATGCTGGGATTGTTCCTACTGGAAGTTAGATTTGGTTTTTGGGTACTTGGTCACTCCGTTTGAAAGCTGGGCCGAAAGACGGGAGGGCTAAAGCAGCCTCCCCGACTAGTAATTACCCGATAAAACATCGCTAGGCTCCTACCGATTCATTGATTCCTTCTGCATGCGGGACCGTACTTATTTTTGTACGCTGGCGTACATAGTTCGTGATAGTGTGGCCCTAGGCCCGACGCGTTCGGGCTGAAGTGCCTTTCCTCGTCGCCAGCCGGCGACCTGACGGGCGGGGTCTTTCATGCCCCCTCCATAAAAGATTACCTCCGAGATCCTGCCTTTTCCCGGTCGGTAGCGAAACCCCTCCCAGACGGAGATCAGCTCATGCGAATACTTCTGTATAACCCCGACAATGGCGTCACGCGGAATTTCATGCCGCATTTGTGGATGTTTTTGCTGCAGGCGCTTACGCCGCCTGGGCATGAGGTGTTGTTGATTGATGGCAACGCGCAGCGCATGGATGAGGCGGGGGTGGCGCGATATGTGCGCGAAAATAAAATAGATCTTGTGGGCATTGGGGCGATGACGCGCATGATTGCGAAGGCTTATCGCGTGGCTGATGCGATTCGGGCGACTGGCGTGAAAGTGGTGATGGGCGGGCCGCACGTTACGGAAATGGCGGATGAGGCGCTGGGGCGAAATGGCGGGCCGCGGCATGCGGACGCTGTGGCGTTGGGCGAAGCGGATGAAACTTGGCCAAAGATTGTGGCTGATGCGGCGCGCGGGAAACTGAAAGATCTTTACGAGCCGGTGGATGATTTTGGGCAGGAACACAAGCCTACGATGCAGCCTTATCCGGCGATTCCTTGGGACAAGATTAATCTGAAGCAATTCAATTTGGTTCCCAAGATCGCCAAGGGGCTGCTGCAAAAAGTCGGGGAAGGTTGGGGGACATTTCGTCTTGTGCCGGTGGAGTCGGGACGCGGGTGTCCTTATGGTTGCGAGTTTTGCACCGTCACCGGATTTTTCGGGGACTCGATACGATTTCGGACGAATCAGAGCGTGGTGGATGAGTTGCTGCTTTTGAAGGCGCGGGCGCGCAGCGAGGGCGGGCAGATTGCGGTCTTCTTTATTGACGATAATTTCGCGATCAATGTGAAGCGGACGAAATCTTTGCTGCGCGACATCATTGCTGCGGGGGCGCAAGTGAATTGGGTGGCGCAGATCAGCGCTAATCTTTTGCGCGATGAGGAACTGGTGGATTTGATTGCTGCGTCGGGCGGCAAGTGGGTTTTCATCGGCATGGAATCGATCGACCCTGCCAACCTTGCCAGCGTGAATAAGGGATTCAACAAGCCCGGTGAGTATGCGGCGGTGCTGGAGCGGTTGGCGCAGCGGAATGTTTATGCCATCACTTCATTTATTTTTGGCATGGACAACGACACGCCCGGAGTTGCGGAGCGGACGCTGCAGGAGATACGCAGCTGGCCGCCGGGGTTGCCGGTTTTTGGTTTGCTTACGCCGCTGCCTGCGACGCCGCTTTATAAACGGCTTGAGGCTGCCGGACGGTTGACGCGTCCTAAGCATTGGCAGGAATTCATTCCGTTTGAGATGGCGCACACGCCGTTGAAGATGACCATCGCGGAGGCTCACGCCGAGGTGAAGTATGGATGGGCGAGTTCGTACAGCGGAGAGGCCATCGAGAAGGCCGTGGATTCGCTGGGGCAAAAGCCGTTGGGTTATCGCATCAATATTTTCATCGCGCGCATGTGTTTCCGGGGAATTTATTTTCCGCAGATGGGTTTTATGGCATGGATGAAGGTGATTTCGGAAAACCGGCGGACCATTTCTCATCTTGTGCGGGATGGATTCGCGGCCTGGCGGAGCCACCGGGCGCGAGCTGCGTGAAGGCGAGGCGCGGTGGATTTTCAACGGGAGAAAGTGGAGTCAGGTGAGGAGTTCGCGAAAGCGCCAGAGGGCGATCAGGCCGAGGACTACGAGATTCGGAAACAGCAGCGGGGCTAGCGGCGGGGCGCCGTAGATGAAATTTTCGAAAGCGTGTATTGACGGGCCTTTGAGATTGCCCATGGCGTGCAGGGCGAAGCCCCAGACGCCTACTGCTGCTTCGAAGAGCAGAATCCCGGCCGTTAGGTAAATGAAGGAACGCGAGACGCGCTCGACGATCGGCACGACTAGAAAACCGACTGCGATTGCGCTTGCGGCTACCGGCACCCATTCGAGGCGATTAAAGAAACCGTTGCCGGCGTGATCGCTTAGGGTGAAAACGAAATTTCCTAAAAAGCCGCCCAGAGTGAAAAGCTGGATCCACTGCGCCCATTCGAGCGATTCCGGATCGACCATGCGATTCATCACTAGTAGAAAGCCCAGGCCTGTGTACGCGAGCGGTGCGGCGAATGGGGCTGAATACGTCAGGCTGCGGATGGTGCGCTCGTAGAAAAAGCGGCTCTGCAGATGCAGGACTACTCCAGTTAGTCCGATCAAAATGCTTAGCCAGCCTACCAGGTAGCCTAAATCTTTCCAGACAGCCGGCCAGCGATGGCGTGCGGCCAGCGCGAGAATCAAAACCAGTGGCGCGCTGGCGGAAAAATATAGCGGGATGTATTCCGAGGCGCGGCGAAATTGATTTACCGAATGGGCTAGATAAATATCGAACGTCAGGAACCCGATATTTGCGATTACGAAAAGCTCGATCCAGACTTGCGGCTGTTGCCACCAGCGCTCACTTGGATTTTGCACGTTCTTTCCTGAGCTCAGCCGCCATCGCGGTCAACTGCACTGTTTTTTGCAGCATTGGATAATTGCCGTGCCATTGCACGAAATCGGCGCCGCCCATGAAGGCGCCGTGTTTGCTGGTGCGGCCGTCGTAGTGCCAGAGATCGAAATAGATGAAGTCGATGGGTTGCGAAAATGGCGCGCCGGTGAGGAAGCCGTCTTTGCGCAAGCCGTTGACGATATCTTGCGCGGCGTGCACTCGGTCATTTGTATTTTGCACTGCGGATTCCGCCTGGCTGTAAACGCGATCGATTGTTGCAGGCGTGTGGCATTGCGAGCAGAGCAGCTTCATCTTGGCTTGCGCGGCGGCGTAATTGGGGCGTTTTTCGCTGATGGCGCTGGCGAGGTAATACGACAGTCGCTCGGAGGGATCGTGGGTGACGCCGATGCCGTTGAGGCCGCTCATGTGGCAGGTGGCGCAGGTGGGCACGAACATGTCGCGGGTGGTGAGTGTGTCGGGCGGTGCGTCCAGATTTAGGAGATGTTCCTGGGCCTGGAACATCACGCCGTGTTTCGATTCCTCGTAAATTTCGATTTGGGAGTGATCCGGGCCCATGTGGCATTGCGCGCAAGTGCTGGGAAGGCGCGCGATGCGGACGGAACTGGTGTGGCGCGTGTGGCAGGAGGTGCAATTTCCGATGGTGCCGTCGCTATTGGGTTTGCCGACGCTGTGGCATTGATCGCAGCCGCTGCTCATCGCGGAAGTGCCTTCGGCTACCACGAATGGATGCGGCGGGCGGCGCGTGCCGCCGGGTTGATAGGTCTCGGAGAAATTTACTTGCTCGGGGGTGAGGCCCTTTTCGCCATAGATTGCGGCCCAGGCGGGGGCGGCGTGGCGGCTGTGCAGAAATTGCTGGTAGATATTGTCGTGGCAACCGCGGCAATTTCCTGAAGTGAGCTTGGTGGAAATTACGAAGCCGTGATGATCTTTTTTCTCCTGGCCGGCGGCGGGTTGGTGGCAGTCAAGGCAATTCACGCCTTTGCTGGCGTGCATGCTCATTTCATATTCGTGGACTACCGCGTATTGAATTCGTGCGTGGCACTCGGCGCATTTTCCGGTGGCGCGGACGAGCTCGGCGGTGGGTTGATCGCTCTCGGCTTTTGGGCGGGCGCGATTGATTAGGAAGGCGGCGAGGATTAGAGCGAAGGCGACTACCACGGCCAGGAACACGGAGCGAAATGACATGGGAGTTCCTTCCTGCTATCCGCGAATTCGACGGGCGCGGAAGTACGGCGATGATTCTAGTTGGGCGCGGTGGGCAAGTTAACCCGTATTTATACCGAAGTCATCTTGTAAATGAGTTGGGCGACAGAGCAGCATGCATTCGGGGGCTAAAGAGTTTGTGTGGGAACTCGCGACCGGGGACGTCAAAGGCGAAAACCTAAAGCTACACCGGGCCGGTAGTAAACCCCGGCCCCTACGACGGCGAAGGCAACTGCTAGACTGATACTTAAGTATTCGCTTGACAATCGCTTGGTGCGGGTTGATACTTAAGCGTGTGCTTAACAAATACTTTGGAGAGGAATATGACTATGGACGAGAGAACTGTTACACACGGGACGTTTGTGATCGAGCGCAGCTATCCGGTCGCGCCGGAGCGCGTGTTTGCGGCGTTTGCTGATCCGGTTAAGAAGCGGCGGTGGTTTGCTGGGGGCGAGGGTAGCGAGATGGAAGTGTTTGAGATGGATTTTCGGGTGGGCGGGACGGAGCGGACTATGCGGCGGATGGGGCCATCGACGCCATTTCCTGGAGTTGCGCTTACGAACGAATCTTATTATGAGGACATCGTGCCGAACCGGCGGGTGGTGTTTGCTTATACGATGTCGCTGGGGGAGCGGCGCATATCGGCTTCGCTGGCTACTGTCGAGTTTGTGCGGACCGAGAAAGGCACCGATATGATTTTTACCGATCAGGGTGCTTACTTTGAAGGCGGGGACGGAGCGAAGATGCGCGAGGGCGGTTGGGGCAAGTTGCTGGAGGGATTGGCGAAGGAGTTGGCGCGGCCATGAGCGGGGGCGGCTCTCGACGGAGTCGGTCTGTGCCTGGCCTGCGCTTGAATATTGATCGCGTGTTTCATGCGCTTGGCGATCCGACGCGGCGGGCGATTGTCGAGCGGCTTAGCGAGCGGCCGCAATCGGTCTCGCGGCTGGCGAAGCCCTTGGCGATTACTTTGGCTGCGGTGGTGCAGCATTTGCAGATTTTGGAGCAGAGTGGGTTGGTGCGGACGGAGAAAGTTGGGCGCGTGCGGACTTGTCGGGTTGAGCCTTTGGGATTTTCGATGGCGGAAAAGTGGATTAATGAGCGGCGGGCGATTTGGGAACGGCGATTTGACCGGCTGGGGGATTTGTTGGCGGAGGAAGATGAAAAGTGAAGAGCGGTGTCTCCAGGCTTTTGTTGTGAGCGTAGCGATCCACGCGCTATGTCCGTTTTTTGCGCGCATCTGACGAAGAGTTCGATTCGAAATGCCCAGCGCTGAAGCGTTCCTCTCCTTGCTGAAGCAAGGGGCTACTACCTAAAGAAAAATTTAATGCCGATTGCTCGCGTCGCTGCCCTGCTTTGCACTCCTTCGCTGCTTTGGTAAAATTTGCTGGCCACCATTTATTCAGGGCGCCTTCTGATTTAGCGTGCTTACCCATGGCATCGCGACCTCGATTGCAAGCTGACAAACGCCTTCATGAGGGCTCTGCGGAGAGCCACGCCAAATCGCGGATTATCGGCGACGGTGAGATGGCTGATTTAATCCGCGGATTCGATTGGAAGCGGACCAGCCTGGGGCCGATGGAAAATTGGCCCGATACTCTTGTTACCACCGTGAATATGCTGCTGGCTTCGCGGCATCCGATGTTTCTTTGGTGGGGGCCGGAGCTGATTCAGTTTTATAACGATGGATACCGGCCTAGCATTCGGGCGGATAAGCATCCGAGTGCGGTGGGGCAGCGCGGGGCGGAATGTTGGCCGGAAATTTGGTCGATCATTGGGCCGCAGATTGAATCGGTGATGAACGAGGGGCGCTCGACCTGGCATACGAACCAGTTGGTGCCCATCAATCGCGACGGGAAGCTGGAGGAAGTTTATTGGACTTACAGTTACAGCCCCGTCCGCGACAATGAAGGAGCGGTTCGGGGAACTTTGGTGGTTTGCTCGGAAACGACCGAGCAGGTATTGAGTGAGCGGCGGCTGAAGACTTTGCTGGCCGTCTCGGCGCGGGAACGATCGGAAATTCAGCTTTCGCAATCGCAGAGTTTGCTTCCGTTCGCGCAGGAAATTGTGGCGACGCTGGGGAGCGACTCGACGGATATTCCGTTTGCGCTTTTGTACGAAGTGAGTGGGACGGACGCGCGATGCCTGGGGGCGACTTCGGCGGCCCCGCATTCCGCTGAGGCTTTGAGCTTGGCGCTAATCGATCTGGCTCATTTGCAAACTCCTGTGCTGCTGGAAAATTTGCGCGAGCGCGTGGGTGAGCTGATTTGCAAGCCGTGGCCCGAAGCGGTGACGCGCGCGTACGTGCTGCCGCTGGAGATGCCCGCATCGACGATCGGGGCTTCGATTGTTTTCGGAATCAGCCCACGATTGCCGTTTGATGCGCGCTACGTGACTTTTTTCCAGGTGGTGGGAATCAGAATCGCGGGATTGCTGCAGGGCGAGATGCAACGCATCGAACTGGGGCGCGCGGCAAAACGCTTCGAGGCGCTGATGGAAGCGGACCCATTCGGAATGGTCATCGCCCGATTGAGCGGCGAACTGAATTATGCGAATTCGATTTTTCTGGAGATGCTTGGTTATACGGAAGAGGAAGTGAGTTCGGGGAAACTGCGTTGGGATCATTTGACGCCGGCGGAATTTGCGGAGGCGGACGCGCGGGCGGTGGAGCAGTTGCGCGCGACGGGGCGTTGCGAGGTGTACGAAAAAGTGTATCTGGCTAAGGATGGACGGCGGATTCCGATCTTGATCGGGGCTTCGGTGATTGACTGGTTCCGGACGGAGAACCTGAAGTGGCGGCGTTTATGACAGACCTGACTCCGCTGAGGACGGTGGAAGAGGCGCTGCGGCGGGCGAATGAGGGGTTGGAGCGGAAAGTTGGGGAACGTACGGCGGCGCTGGAGACGGAAGTGGCTGAGCGCAAACGGATGGAGATGAGTTTGCGCGAACTTTCTGGGCATCTGCTCAACACGCAGGACCACGAGCGGCGGCGCATGGCGCGCGAGCTGCATGACAATGCGGGGCAAATATTGTCGGTGCTATCGATGAAACTTGACGGGATTGTATTGGCTTGCGGCGACGCAGATGGGCGGCTTGGCGCTATGGCTTCGGAGGCTAAGCAGTTTTCCGATGATCTTTCTAAGGAAATCCGGACGCTGTCTTATCTGTTGCATCCTCCTCTTCTGGACGAGGTGGGATTGGAATCGGCGATTCGGTGGTATGTGGATGGGTTTTCGGAACGCAGCAAGATTAGTGTGGAGCTGATTCTGCCGCCGCGGATGGAGAGGTTGCCGCGGGATTTGGAATTGGTGCTTTTTCGCGTGGTGCAGGAGAGCTTGACGAACGTGCATCGGCATTCGGGGAGCGAGTCGGCGAAGATTCGGGTGACCCGGTCGCCGGATTTGGTGGGGTTGGAGATTAGTGACCGCGGCAAAGGCATCTCGAACCGAGAGGCATCGAGGATTGAGTGGGGCTAAGGCTGGGGTGGGGGTTCGAGGGATGGAGGAACGGGTGCGGCAGTTTGGCGGGACGTTGCAGATTGTTTCGAGTGGGGAGGGGACGATTGTTACGGTGAATTTGCCGATTGGTCCGGATGAAAAGTGACGCGAGTGGGTGAACTCCTGCGTGTTCGAGCATTGCCGAGCAGGTTCCTGTGGCAAATATTGTGAAAATACCGTAAAATTTGGGATTGTCTTGATAGAGCTGGCCCCACCTGAGCGGGTCTGCCTGGAAATTTACGAACATGAATCCGATACTTGCTAAGGCACAACACGCGCAGTTGCGCAAAGACTTGCCGCACTTCCGTCCGGGGGATACGGTGCGGGTGAATGTGCGCTTGAAGGAAGGCGACAAGGAACGCATTCAGCCGTTTGAGGGCGTGGTGATGCAGCGGCGGGGGGAATTGGCTGGGGCTAGTTTTACGGTGCGGCGGGTTAGTTTTGGGATTGGGGTGGAGAGGATATTTCCTTTGCACTCGCCTATGATTTCTACCATTGATGTGGTGCGGCAGGGGCGGGTGCGCCGGGCGAAATTGAATTATTTGCGCGGGCGGAAGGGTAAGGCGGCGCGGATTAAGAGGGTGGAGCGGGTGGTGGAAGTTGCGGAGACGGCTAAGGCTTAGTTGGCTCAGAGGGAAATTTGCATTTTGGAGGGCCGAGAGCGTTTCGGCCCTTTTTTATTTTTCGTCCAGGACACTCACGGCGGAGCAGCGTTTACGATCGCGACTAAAATCCACAACAACAGCAGCAACACCGCTCCAGCACCGGCGACCCACTTACGCGTAGCGAAAAAGCAGACAACGAGAAGCGCCGCCAACAATAAATTGCCCTCAATGTTAAGGTAAAGGCGGTGGCTGTAGTCCTTGCCCAGCAGGACCAACTTCGATTCGCGAAAACAACCTGCGATCCAGAGAGCCGCACTTGAGATTAACGCCGCTAGTGCGATTATGTTCATCCTCGCGATGTTTCTTTGAAGAGCCGCACCCATGCTGACACGATAGCAAACTTGGGACCGAACTTGGGAGTCGACGCGCAGTGCGTGGGTTCATGTTCACAAAAACGCCGGCTGGCAGCCTGCGCTACGTGTGCTGTGGTCCGTCGGCGAGGATTGGCCTTGGTGGGATTTACGGTCGTAAGAGCCGGCAGGGACGCCAGCGGTACGAAGGGCGGTTTAGTAGGCCGTCGGCGAGTGGTGCATGTTGTGGGATTTTTCGGTCGTGAGAGCCGGCGGGACGCCAGCGGTACGGGGAAGGGCTGGCGGTTTGCGGCGCGGGAAAAATATTCTTCGTGTGATAGAATCGGCGGCCGATGGGGGGACGGCTCTGCTCTTCTCGGTATGAACGGATTGCGCGACAGCGTGGTTGGCAGCGTATCGCTGGAATTGATGAGGCTGGACGCGGATCTCTCTTCGGTCCTGTAGTTGCTGCGGCGGTGATTTTGAATCCGCGGCGGCGCATCGTTGGGTTGGACGACTCCAAAAAACTTGCGGTGGACCGGCGTCTGGAATTGGCGCCGCGGATTCGCGAGCATGCTTTGGCCTGGGCGGTGGCTGAAGTGGATGCGGCGCGGATTGATGCCTGGAATATTTATCAGGCTAGCCGGCAGGCTATGACTGCGGCGTTTGAGGCTTTGGCTTTGGTGCCGGATTATTTGTTGATTGATGCTATGCAGCTTGATGTTTGTTGCGAGCAGATGTCTTTGATTCATGGGGACGCGCGATCGGTTTCGATTGCGGCGGCTTCGATTTTGGCTAAGGTGGAGCGCGACCGGATTTTGATCGAGTGGGATTCGGTTTATCCGCAGTATGGATTGGCTAGTAACAAGGGTTATGGGACGCCGGATCATTTGGAGGCTTTGCGGGTGCATGGGCCTACCAAGTTGCATCGATTTTCTTTTGCGCCGGTGAGAGAGGCGCGTTGTTGGGCGGCTGGGGCGACGCAAGTTAGTTTGCCTTTGGCTGGGGATGGGGTGGTTAGTGCTGCGGATTCGGAGCCTATCGGGCAGTGATTGCCGATTATAAGTTCATCCCATAAATAGTTTGGACATTGGATCGGAGTGTCCTCAGGGGCTAAAGCCTTCGATCCTGCGGGCGATTTAATGTCGGAGCTAAAGCGCCGACCCCTTATAGATCACTCTTGAGATTCGTATTCTTCAGAAGTTCCACGCATCGTCGGCCTCGGCGAAATTATTGAATTCTCAACCTGAGATACGGTTCGGCTCGTCCAAAACATGGCCGAAAGGCGGGAGGGTCTGTTGAACGGATGGGTTCGTCGCGATCCGGGTTGAAGACCCTCCCCTACGGGGGCCCGACTGCACTGTTGTCGCTCCCGAACATTGATGGCTTACGGTTCGTTGACCGTGGTTTTCTTTGCGTGCTACGGTTGGACTTCTGCACTTTTCCGCTGCGGGTTAGGCGAGCGGGAATGTTAGTGCGGCCAACGGACCATGGCATTCAATAAAAGCAAGGCGCTGGAATCGGCACTGAAGTCTCTGAATCAGGGGCGGGTGCCGGACGCTATCCGCGAGTATCAGCAAATCCTGCGACAGGATGCTAAAGATCAAGTCACCTTGATGACGCTTGGGGATTTGTTTGTGCGTCAGGGTGATATGCATTCGGCTACGCAGTATTTCGAGCGGTTGGCGCAGGTTTATTTGGCGGATGGATTTAATAGCAAGGCCATCGCGATTTACAAAAAGATTGCGAAGTTGGCGCCGCAGGAATTGGATCCGCTCGAGCGGTTGGCTGATCTTTATGTGCAGCAGGGTGTGTTGAGCGAGGCGCGTCCTCTTTATTTGCAGATTGCCGAGGGCCACCTGAAAGGTAATCGCGCGCCGCGAGCTGTGGAGGTTTTGCGGCGGTTGCTGGAAGTGGAGCCGGAAAATCTGCGGGTGCAGATGCGGTTGGCGGAGCTTTACAACGTTATTGGGCAGAAGGGCGAGGCGGCGAAGACTTATTTGAATTACGCGCAGCGGTTGATGGAGCGCGGCGAGTTGGCGGAAGTGGAGAAATTGTGCGACCGGGCGCTGGAAGTGGACCCGACGAATGCGGCCGCGGTGGCGATGAAGGCGCAGGCGTTTGGGATGTCGGGGAATACGGGCAAGGCGGTGGAATTGCTGAGGGCGCAGCCGGATGCCGAGGCCGGCGGCGAGACTACTTCGCAGATTATCAATCAGCTTTTGCGGGCTGAGGATTATACGCAGGCTACGGAATTGGCGCGGCGGGTGTTTGAGCGCGGGAATCAGTTCTATCCGTTCCCGCTGCATGTGGCTACGGCTTTGCTGCAGGACGCGCAGCCTGCGGAAGCGCTGGGATTGTTGAAGGAAATACGCGAGGCGGTGATCGAGGCCGGCGAGCAGGATAAATTGCTCGAGGCTTTGTCGTCCGTCGCGAGTGGGCTGCCTGGGGAGATTGAGCCGCTTGAAGCGTTGGTGGGATTCTGCCGCGAGACGAATAATCCGTTCCGGCTGGCTGATGCGGTGAGCCAGTTGGCGCAGGCTTATTCGGACGCGGGGAATTTCGAGCGCGCGGAAGCTTTGCTGCAGGAATTGCTGGAGAAGAAGCCCGACGACGAGAAATTGGCGGCGCGACTGGAGGCGGCGCGCGCGAAGAGTTCGGGCGGCGCGAGTTTCTGCTCCACCTGTCGGTGGAACGGTAGCGCCCGCGGCATCGGTGCTGTCTCCCGTGCAGGCATTTCCGGAGGCGCCGCGACGGGAATTTGATGCGCCGGCGGAGGAAGAGAAGGCGGCGCAACTGGCGCAGGTGCACGTGGAGCCGGCGCTGGATGAAGAGACGCAGAAATATATCGCGCAGGCGCTTACGGATGTGGATTTGTTTTCGAGTTATGGATTGACGCAGAAGGCTACGCATTTGCTGGAGAGCGTGCTGCAGAAGGCGCCTCGGCATACGCCGGCGCTGGAACGGCTGCTGGATATTACTTTGGGCGCCGGGGATGAATTGCGGACGGCGCAGCTGGCGTCGCAGCTCGAGCAGATTCATTTGGCGCGCGGCGATCAGAAAAATGCGGAACGATTTGCGGAATTGCGGCAGCGATATCAGGGGGCTGCGGCGCAGTCGGCGGCGCAACAGGCGGCTAAGCCTGCGGTGGTGGCGCCTCCGGTTGCGGCAGAGCCGGTTGCGAAACCGGTGGAGGCACAGCCCGCGCCCGTTGCCGCGTCGCCGGAACCTGAAATCGCGGACTTTGATTTGAACATTGACGAGCCGGTGAATGCGGCCCCTGTCGAGGCGCAGGCAGAGGCTCCGGCTTCTGATGGAAGAAGAAGTCGATCTGTCCGACGAGTGGGAATCGATTTCGCAGGAAGCCATTGATGCTGCGGCGAAAACCGTGGCGGCGCCACCGGCTGCGCATGTTGCTCCCGTTGAAGCGACTTCCGAAGACGAATCTTTCTTCGAAATTGAAGAACCTGCGGCGAGTGAGGTTCCAGGCGTTGTTTCGGCTGAGACTCCGGTGGAGGCGCAAGCTGCGGTTCCGCAAGCGCCGAGCGTTTCGGAAGCGATTCCGGTCGAGGCCGCTGAAGAAACTGTACTTTTCGACGAAGAAGTTCCTGCGACGCTGGAAGAAGCCGTTCACGCAGCCGTGCCGGAAGCGCCTCCTGAGCCTGTCGCGGCCGAGGAACCCGTCGTTGCGAGCGAAGCAGCGCCGGAAGCGCCTGCCGAGCCCGTCGAGGAACCCGCGGACGAATTTGAATTCGACCTGGTGCCGGCTGGTAGCGATTTGGACGCGCCGATAGCGCCGGCGGCGAAATCGCCGATGACCGCGGATCAATTCCTTAGCGATTTGAGCGCGGAACTTGGCGCGGATTCAGAACCGGCTCCTGCTTCAACTTCAGGCAACAGTCATGGCGTGACCGCGCCACCGCTTTATCAAGTGCCGCCGCACGTTCCTTCGGCCGCGCCGATTTCTGCGCTGGGATCGAGCGTGCCGATGGAGGCTGCCGCGCAGGCGTCGCATCAGCCTGCGACCGGGGCTATCGCCACGGCGACTCTTGAATCCGGGGCCAATCTCAACGAGCTCGAGGAAGTGTTCCAGGAATTCCGCAACGAGCTCGGGGAGATGAACGACGAGGACGAAGATCTCGAGACGCACTACAATCTGGGCATTGCTTACCGCGAAATGGGATTGGCGGACGAGGCCATCGGCGAATTTCAGAAAGTCGCCAAGGCGATTCAGCGAGGCAAGCCTTTCCGTTACGCGATGCAGTGCGCCACGCTTCTGGGGCTGACGTTCATCGACAAGGGCGAGCCGCAGATTGCTGCGCTGTGGTATTCTCGTGCGCTTGAAACTCCTGGCATCGATCAGGAAACGGTGTTGGCATTGCGATACGATCTCGGGCTGGCGCAGGAACAGGCTGGAGATTCGAAGGCCGCGCTTACCAGTTTCCGCCAAGTCTATGCGGTGAACATTGACTACCGCGACGTCGCCGGACGCATCGCCACACTCCAAAAACGCTGATTCCTTTATGAATCGGATGTTGCGCGTCATCCTGCTACTTTTGTGGCTGGAGATGGGGCTGCTGCTGGTTTTGCTTCCCTGGTCGGAATATTGGGAAGCGAATTATTTCCTCAATCGTTTTCCTTCCTTGATTCACTACCTTTTGAATCCGTATGTGCGCGGGGCGATTTCCGGGTTGGGATTGGTGGACGCGATCCTGGCGGCGGAGACGTTTCGGCGGCGGGCTGTGGCCATTGTTGAGCGGCACTGAGCGGCGGATTCTCTGTTGGGTCACCGATCGATTGGAGCTGGGGAGATGGCGGAGCCTGGCGGAGCTGAGCGGGCGGCAGAGCGATTAATTGAGCGGATTCGTTGGGCGACCGACGGTGGCGTGGACTGCATTCAGATTCGGGAGAAGGATTTGGGCGGGGGGCGGCTTGCGGAATTGGCGCGTGCGGCGGTTGGGGCTGCGCGGGGAAATGGGTGGGCGTGCCGGATGATTGTGAACGACCGGTTGGATGTGGCGGTGGCTGCGGGGGCTGGAGGAGTTCATCTGGGGCGCGAGTCTTTGCCGGTGCGCGAAGTTGCAGCTTGGCGGGCGAAAGAAAAAATTGCGCGGGCGGGATTGGCGGATTTTTTGATTGGGGCGTCGTGCCATAGTTTGGAGGAGGCGCGATCGGCGGCTTTGGATGGAGCGGATTATTTGATTTTTGGGCCGGTGTTTGAGACGCCTTCGAAGATTAATTTTGGGGCGCCTTTGGGGATTGAAAAGTTGCGGGCGGTGTGCGGGGAAACTCGGATTCCGGTTCTGGCGATTGGCGGGATTGATTTGGCTAGTGCGGGGCGGTGTTTTGAGGCTGGGGCGGCGGGGATTGCGGCGATTCGATTGTTTCAGGATGTGGGGAGTGCGGCGGAATTGCGCGAGCGCATGGCGGCGTTGAAGGATTTATAGACGCCGGGATTTATGCCGTAAGTAGCGCCGGCGTCCCTGCCGGCATCTTGTGAAGAAAATTCCTCGCAGGAGCAATCGACACCGACGGACCATCCACTCCAACAGCCGGATGTATTCAGATTCACGCGCCGCCGAACATTCCGGCTGTGGCTACTGTTGCGGTCGTAAGATGCCGGCAGGGACGCCGGCGCTACTTACGGCGAAAACCGGGCCGAACTACTCCAGCACGAATTTCACCGTTACGAATGTCTGCACTTCGACCGGCTGATTGTTCAGCAGCGTTGGGCGGTAGTGCCACTGGCGGACTGCATCTACCGCGGCGCGGACTAGCATCGGATGCCCGCTGATCACTTCTAGATTGATTACGCTGCCATCCTTGGCGATGATCGCGCGCAGTTCGACCGTGCCCGACACGTGAATTTGCCGCGCCAGCGTTGGATAAACCGGCTCCACGCGCCGGACCAACATCGCCTCCTGCGCTCCCATACTCACAAAGATCGGCTTCGTCACCGCCGGAGGTTTCGGATCCGGCGGCCGCGGAGGCACTGGACCTTCACCGGTGCCATTGAGTATTCCGATACCGCCGCCCGGACCTAGGCCGTTGCCATTTCCGGAACCACTGCCGATAGACGGGGCTTCATCCTCGCTACCGGACGCGGGCGGCCGGCTGTGCTCGCCGATCGTCGGATAGTGGAATCCAACCGGAGGAAACCACCGGTCGCGTATACCGTGCGGTTGCGACGAGGAAGTGTGTGGCGCTTGACGTCCGCCGCCGGGAAACGGCGGGATTGGATCGATAGCGTACCGGGCGGACATGGTGCTGAGATTGAGCAGCGGCCAGACTAGAAGCGCGGTGAGAAGAACGACTTCTACGGCTAGCGAAATGGTTAGTGCTTTGCGGCGGCGCTGCTTATTGCGTTGTGCGGCATCCGCGTCGGAATCTACCAGACAATCGGAAAGTACATCGGGGTTGCGCATCGGCGTTTCTCTCCTTCGGGCCGCCGCCTTGGGGCGCGGCGGGAATGGGCCGTTCGCGGCAGCCTAAGTCCTGCCGCTGCGAGGAGATACCGATCGCGCGATCTTATAGGGGATAGACACCAGCGGTTGAAACGAGTGCCCGGCTTCGGACGTCCAAGATTTGAATCTGGAATCGACTCCGGGATTAAGCTGCTGTAAATACGGTATTTACAAAAAGATGTGAGTGTGGATGCATCAAGTTGAATCCCTTCGACATCCAATCCAAAGACCAATGAAAGAACGTAGTCACTTGGGGTGACAACCATGGAAAAGGCAACCAAGGACGTATTTGGGCTTCGTTATACCGGGCGGGCGGCGCTGGACCGCGATCCGCTGCAGGATCGCGTCGAGTTCGTTTGCCCGGATTGCGGCGCTCCTGGAGATAAGGCGGCGCGGCGCCCGCTGGCGGCTTACCACTTTACCGACGGATTCGTGCAGGATTTGCAGGGCGAATCGGCCATTTGCCGCAAGTGCAAGCACTCGATTCGGGTGGCGCCGGTGGTTTTGCTGCATGACCGGGATGAGAAGCGGCGATTTGAAGCGGCTTACGATTTTGAGTTGGGCGTCGCTTCGAATTAGCTGCGCGGCGATTATTTCAAGTTAATACACACAACCAACACCTAAGATGAGGCCCGTTCCGCCTGCGCGGGGCGGGCCTCGCGGTTTTTATGTCGGGAATTTTTCGGGTTCGGCGTTTTTGCGGCTTGTATCGAAGAGCAAAACCCACAGGCCACACCGGGCGGGAGGTGAACCCCCGCCGCTACCAGATTTTGCCGGTGCCGGCTCGGCCTGGGTATTGCAGATCCCTGCGCACTCTGTGAAACGCTTCGTCTACTGTGTCTGCGAATTCCAGTAAGTTATATTCCCTTTGACTGATTGTTCCCCAGCGGACCATGGCCTTCCAATTCAGAACTTGATCCCAATATTTCCTGCCGTAAATCAGAATCAGGTGGTGCGACGAGAGTTTGCCGGTTTGGAGAAGTGTGAGCATCTCCCAGAGTTCGTCCATGGTGCCGAAGCCTCCTGGAAAAACGATGAGGGCTTTGGCCATTTGGGCGAACCAGAGTTTGCGCATGAAGAAATAGTGGAAGCAGAAATTCAGTTCGGGAGTGATGAAGGGATTGGGCCGTTGCTCGTGAGGGAGTTGGATGCTTAGCCCGATGGATTCGCCGCCGGCTTCGTGTGCGCCGCGATTGGCTGCTTCCATGATGCCGGGGCCGCCGCCGGAGCAGACGACGAAGCGTCGCGGGTTGGTGCCTAGCGTCATGGACCATTCGGTGATGCGGCGGGAAAGTTCGCGGGCGTCTTCGTAATAGTGGGACATTTCGAGATCGGATTTTGCGTCGCGGAGCTTGGCGCGCCATTCTTTGGTCTTGCGGTGCCGCTTGGGCGCAGCTCGCACGCGCTTAACCTTGGCCAGGGCGCGATCGCGGGCGAGGATTCTGGCGGAGCCGAACATGACGATGGTGTCGGCGATTTTTTCGTGGCGCAGGCGCGTGAGCGGGTCGAGATATTCGGCGAGGATGCGCAGCGGGCGGGCGGGAAGGCTCTCCATGAACTGGGGATCCTGATAGGCCAGCGGTGACATGGGAAGATAGCGGATCGGGGGCATTCTTGTCTCCTAGATATTTGAACGTGGACCTTGCGCTTACGAAAACATGGCCGAACGACGGGAGGGCTTCCTCCCAGTCGCACTGGGGCTGGCAGACGGAAAGCACCCTCTCCGCACTGCGGGACGTGTCATTGCTAGGAGACGGGCGGCGGGGAAGAGATAGTACAGAGGTTTTCATTAACGATTTGCACCGGGCGTGTTTGTCGAATTTAGTTGGCGCCGGTGGTCGTAAGATGCCGGCAGAGACGCCGGCGCTACGTGCAACACGTCGAGTTTTGTGGGAATCAGATAGACTGGAACTGATGAGAGCAAGCGCCCGATTAGCCGGCTGGATTTTGTTGCGGTGATTTTCGCCGTGACGGCTAGTGCTGTGCGCGCACAGGAGCCTGCTGGGCCGATTCATCCTGCGCCGGGAGCCAATGATAAGAAGCCAGACGTTGATCTGAAACCGCCTCCATTGCAGGACAAACCGCTGATCGTTCGGACCACAGAAGTGATCGCCCCGGTAACGGTGCAGGATCGCGACGGAGAATTGGTGCTCGATTTGGAGCAGAAGGATTTCCACGTTTTCGATGATGGGGCGGAGCAGACCATTTTGCATTTCGATCTCGGCGGCGATCCGTTGGCGGTAGTGTTTCTGGCGGAGAGCAGTTCGCGGATTGAATCGTTGCTGCCGGCGGTGCGGCACTCGGCGACTATTTTTACGCAGACGGTGATGGCGGCATCGGGCGAAGCGGCGGTGATGACTTACGACGATTCGATTGATGTGCGGCGGGATTTTACGAGCGATGCGGATTTGGTGGAGAGCGCGATACATGGATTGCCGATGGGTTCGTCGGGAGCGCGGCTTTACGATGCGATTTCGGCGGGGGTGCGATTGCTGGCGAAACAGCCGGAACGCGAGCGGCGGATTCTTTTGATTGTGGGCGAGGCGCAGGATACTGGCAGTGAGACGAAATTGGGGCAGGCTTTGCGCGAGGCGGAATTGGCTAACGTTACGATTTATACGATTGGGTTGAGCACACTGGGCGCGGAGTTTCGCAATCCGCCGAAGCCTTATACGCCTACCGAAATTGGGCCGCCTGGAACTTTTCCCGTACCTACGCCGCCGGGGGTGCCGCAGACTCCGCAAGCGGAAGCGCAGACTTACGGGAATATCGACATGCTTTCGTTGGCGATTTGGGTGGTGAAGCATGCATCGAATGCGGTGAAGAATCATGCGCTGGAGGTGGCTACTGAGGCTACTGGCGGGGTGCATTACGCGACCATGAAGGACCGGACGATTGAGAAAGTGATGGATGAGATTGGGGCGGAGTTGCACGCGCAATATACGTTGGGATACCGGCCGCCGGGGGATGCACCGTCGGGATTTCATGAGATTAAAGTTAGCGTGTACGCGGCCGGGGGTGCGGGTGCGGACGCGGCCTGGTTATTATTTGCCTGGGCCGACGAAGTAAATTTCGCGGACAGATTCGGTATGGCAGCTCGCCGTAGCGCGATTTGCGCGAAGATGCTGGGCTGAAGCCCACCGCTACGAAGGCAGGACGCGCGATTAACTTTTGCTTGTCAGAGCTGGTTGGCGGAGAATACGTTCGGATTTGTTGGGGAGAATGGCATGAAGATCGAAATTTATGGGCAATCGTATAATGTGCACGCTGACGGGAATGAAGAGCAGCTGAAGGAACTTGCGGCGTTTGTGGATGCGAAGATGCGCATGGTGGCCGAGGCCACGCATACCGTTGACTCGGTGCGAGTGGCGGTACTGGCGGCGCTGAATATTGCCGACGAGTTGCATACGGTGCAGAGCCGCCTTGAAGCGATCGAAGGGCCGCTGCAAGTGCGCGTGGAAAAATGCGTGGGCATGGTGGAAAAGGCGCTCGAGCAATCGGCCTGAGGGCGTGACTAGATTGGCTACCGATTGAAACGCAACGCTTTCCGCGGCACGGCATCTTAGATACACTGGAGTCCTTGGGCCCCGCATTTCGACCGGCTGTAGACGGAATGGCATCCAGTAAGCAAATTCGGCATATCGCGATATCGCTGGCATTGGCCGGCCTGCTGATTTTCAGCAGCACGCTTGGCAGCGTTTGGCATTCGCACAGCGATGGATCCGAACGGGCCTGCCCGGCTTGTCACTACAGTCATCAAGCCGCCGATAAGCCGCTCGACGGGCATCGCTTGCCGGTACTTGCGCCCGTGGGCCGCAATACGGATGCAGTTCAACCGGCCTTCGTAGCTGTTCCTGATATTCACCGAGTTCCGGCACGCGCTCCTCCTTCTGTATAGTCCTTCCGGTTTGAGTCCTGCGCCGATTCAGGCGTAGTGATTCGCTTTTACATCTGCTTCGAAAATGGTGTTCCTATGTCGATGCGATTGACTCTTTTTTTTGCGCTGACGGCGCTCATTTGTGGCGCGTGCGGGAGCGCGGCTCTGGGGCAAACCCAGGGGCCTGTGCGGATTACGCTCGATGACGCCATCAAAATGGCGCTCGATCACAATCACACCTTGCAGGCGGAGCGCTCGACGATTCTGCAAGCGCAGGCCGAAGAGACCACCGCGAATCTGCGTCCCAATCCAACGCTTTCCTGGGACGCGCAATTCCTGCCGCTCTTTCAGCCAACGCAGGCAGGGTCGAATTACTTTGACCAGAATGCGCAATTCGATATCGGGCTGAGCTATCTCTTCGAGATCGGGCGAAAGCGGCAGCACCGGTTGCAAGCGGCGCTGGACGTTACGGCGCAGACGAAATCGCAGGTGTCGGATAACGAGCGGGCGCTGATCTTTCTGGTGGCTTCGGATTTTGTGAGCGTACAGCTGGCGGAATCTACTTTGTCGCTTGCCGAGCAGGACTTGAAGAGCTTTCAGAACACCGTGGACATTAGCGACGCCAAATTGAAAGCGGGTGGGATCAGCGAAGGCGACTATCTCAAAATCAAGCTGCAGCTTCTTCAATTTCAGACGGATTATTCGCAGGCGCAACTGGCGAAAGTGCAGGCGCTGATTTCGCTGCGGTCGCAACTCGGGTTCGAATCCGTGCCCGCGGATTACGACGTGGCCGGGGAACTCGAGTACCAGCCGGTGCAGGCGAAGCGCGAGGATCTGGAAGCGTTGGCGTTGCGCCAGCGGCCGGATTTGCGTGCGGCACAACAGGGAGTGGCCGCGGCGCAGAGCCAATACGAAGTGCAGAAATCCATCGCGAAACAGGATCTGACCGCCGGAGCGGATTACTCGCACACTGCAGGCGTCAACTCGGTGTCGTTGTTCTTCAGTATCCCGCTGCCGGTTTTCAACCGCAATCAGGGAGAAATCGCGCGGACGCGTTACGCCATCGGGCAAGCGCAGGAGACGGAGAAAGCAGCGCAGGAACAGGTACTGACTGACGTGGTGAACTCTTACGAGAGCGTGCAGACGAACGACGTAGTGATCAAGTTGTATCGCTCGGGATATCTGGATGCGGCCAAGCAATCGCGGGACATCAGCGAGTATGCCTATAAGCGCGGGGCGGCCAGCTTGCTTGATTTTCTCGATGCCGAGCGGAGCTTTCGCGCGGTACAGCTTGCGTATTTGCAGTCTCTTGCGGGTTACGAGACGGCGGTTGAGCAGCTTCGCGAAGCGGTGGGATCAAGGAACTTGCCATGAAAACGGGAAGACGGTTCTTGCGATTGAACGGAGCGAGAGTGTACGCGGCGCTGATTTTGGCGGCGGGGCTGGCGCTCGCCGGATGCGGATCGGGCGATCAGGCCGGCAAGATGACCTCGTACTCGACGGCGGAAAGTGCGGAAGCCAAAGCCGAATTGTTTTCGCTGCCCGCCGATCAGATGACGCACATTCAAGTTGTGGCGGTTGAACAGGGGCCGCTGGCGCGTACGCTGCGGCTGACCGGCGCGGTGGAGTACAACGACTTCAAGACTACTCCGGTGATCACGCAGATTGGCGGGCCGGTGAGCCGGGTGGTGGTTACGCCCGGCGAGCATGTGAAGGCTGGGCAGGCGCTGCTTTATGTGGCCAGCCCGGATTACTCGTTGCTGCGGTCTGCTTTTATCAAGGCGCGCGACGCGTTTCAGTTGGCGGATAAGGCGTATGCACGCGCGAAGGATTTGTACGAGCACAAGGCTATTGCAGAGGCGGATTTGGAGCAGGCGGAATCGGCCCGGGAGCAGGCGCGCGCTGACTTCGAAGCCAGCACCGATGCCATTCACATTCTTGGTATAGCGGACGCGGACTCGATCATCGCCAAGCCCACTACGGCGGAAATCCCGTTGTATTCGCCGGTGGGCGGAGAGGTAGTCGACAAGCAATGCTCGGCGGGGCAATTGCTGACCGCCGGCGCGACGCAGTGCTTCACGATTTCGGACATGAGTTCGGTGTGGATTCTGGTGAACGTGTACCAGAAAGATGTGGCCTACGTACACGTGGGCGATCCGGTGACGATTAGCAATGAAACGTATCCCGCCGAGATCAGCGGCAGGATCCAATACATTTCTCCGGCGCTGGATCCGAATACGCGGACGTTGCAGGCGCGCATTGAAGCTCCTAATCCCGGCGAGCGGTTGAAGAAAGAAATGTATGTGAGCGCCGATGTCCGAGCCGGGGTGATTCCGAATGCGTTTTTTGTGCCCGATTCGTCGGTGCTGCGCGACGACCAGAATATGCCCTACGTCTATTTGCAGACCGGGGACAGCAAGTTTGCGCGGCGTGGAGTGACGCTGGGCGAAAGTTTGGGCGGAAAGACGCAGATACTTACCGGGCTGCAAGCGGGCGATCACGTGGTGGGCGACGGCAGCTTGTTCCTGCAATTCCAGAACTCGCTGCAGCGTTAGAGGGAAACCTTAGATTAAATGATTCATCGCATCGTTCAATTTGCTCTGCGGCAGCGCTTCCTGGTGCTGATGGTGGCCGTGCTCATCGTCATTGCCGGCGCCATTTCGTTTCAGCGCATGCCTGTGGACGCTTATCCCGATCTTTCGCCGCCCTTGGTGGAAGTGATCACGCAGTGGCCGGGGCATGCCGCTGAGGAAATCGAGCGGCTGGTTACTTTGCCGGTCGAGTTGCAGATGAACGGCGTGCCGCACATGGTGTTCATGCGTTCGATCTCGCTCTATGGATTGTCCGACGTGATCATGACTTTCCAGGACGACACGGACAATTATTTTGCGCGGCAGGTGGTGTTTGAACGGCTGTCGCAGGCCTCGCTGCCTCCGGGAGTGTCAGGAAGTCTGTCGCCGCTATCTAGCCCGTCGAATTTGGTTTACCGCTACGTGATTGAGAGTCCCGACCGCACGCCGCAGGAATTGAAAACTTACGAAGATTGGGTGATCGAGCGGGCTTATAAGTCAGTGCCGGGCGTCGCCGATGATTCCGGCTTCGGCGGCACGGTGATGCAATACCAGGTGCTGCTCGACCCTGCCAAGATTTACAGCTACCACATTCCATTGCCGCAAGTGCTGAACGCGCTGACCGCGAATAACGCCAATGCCGGCGGCGGATTTTACTCGCAGGGTTCGCAATTTTTCTACGTGCGCGGGCTTGGGCTGGTCACCAAGACTGAAGATATCGGCCAGATTGTGGTGGGCACCAATAACGGCGTGCCGGTGCGCGTTCGCGATGTTGGCGAGGTCACTATCGGGCACGCGCCTCGCTTGGGTGAATTCGGATTCCAGAATGATGACGACCGGGTGGAAGGCGTCATCCTCATGCTCACCGGAGAGCAGACGCAGAACGTGCTCAAGGGCGTGGAAGCGAAGACCAAGGAAATTAACCGCGATCTTTTGCCGCCGGACGTGAAAGTTCGGCCTTTTTACGACCGAAGCGATCTGGTGCAGGTGACCATCGACACGGTGGAGCACAATTTGCTGCTGGGCATGGCATTGGTTTTTGTTGTTTTGATTTTTTTCCTGGTGAGCGTGCGCGCGGCGGTGATTGTGGCGCTGACGATTCCGCTGAGTTTGTTGTTCTCATTCATTTTTCTGCACGGGCGCGGAATTCCCGCGAATTTGCTTTCGATTGGGGCGATCGATTTCGGGATCATCATCGACGGCACCTTGGTGATGGTGGAGAACATTTACCGCGAGTTGGGAATGCGCGCGGGGCAGGATTACAAGCTGAATGATGTGATTCTGGCGGCGGCGCGCGATGTGGACCGGCCGATTTTTTATTCCGTCGCGGTGATTATTGCCGGGTACATTCCGATTTATGCATTGAGCGGGCCGGCCGGGAAATTGTTTCACCCGATGGCCGATACCATGTCGTTTGCGCTGCTGGGCGCGCTGATTCTGACGCTCACGTTCGTGCCGGTGCTTTGCTCATATTGGTTTGGCAGTGGGGTGAAGGAGAAAGAAAACCGGCCATTTGAATGGATGAAGCGGACTTACGCGCGGCGGCTGGATTGGTGCCTGGAGCGGCCGAAACTGACCATGGTGCTTGCGGCGATTATTTTTGGTGCGACGCTTCTGCTGGTGCCATTTATTGGCGGCGAATTCATGCCGCACCTGGATGAGGGCGCACTGTGGGTGCGCGCCACGATGCCCTACACGATTTCTTTCGAAGAGGCTGCGAAATTCGCGCCGCAGATCCGCAAAATATTGATGTCTTATCCGATGGTCACTGAAGTGGGTTCGGAGTTGGCGCGCCCGGATGACGGCACTGACCCCACTGGATTTTTTAACTGCGAATTTTACGTCGGGCTGAAGCCTTATAAGGATGCGTTGTGGAAGAAAGGGTCGATCCACACGAAGGCGGAATTGACCAAAGACCTTCAGAAAAAGCTGGAATCGTATCCTGGCGTGATTTTCAACTTTACGCAGCCGGCGGAAGACGCGGTGGACGAGGCGTTGACGGGATTGAAGAGCGCGCTGGCGGTGAAAATTTACGGACCGGATTTGCAAGTGCTCGAAAACAAAGCGGTGGAGATGAAGCGCGTGCTGCAGCAGGTGCCGGGCTTCACGGAACTCACCGTGGTGCGCGAATTGGGGCAGCCGAGCGTGCAAATCGACGTGGACCGCGAAAAAATCGCGCGCTACGGCATCAATGTTTCGGATGTGGAGGGCGTGATCGAGGCAGCGGTGGGCGGACAAGCGGCAACGCAGGTGATCCAGGGCGAACAGCTATTCGACCTGGTGGTGCGCATGAAGCCCGAATACCGCTCGAGCGAACATGCCATTGGGAACTTGCTGGTGCCTACTCCTTCCGGGCAGCAGATTCCGATTTCGGAGTTGGCCACCATTCATCAGGGCAACGGGGCTTCCTTTATTTATCGCGAAAATAATTCGCGCTATATCGGAGTGCAATTCAGCATCGAGGGGCGCGATTTGGCGCGCGCGGTGGACGAGGCGCAGAAGGCTGTACAGTCTTCGGTGAAATTGCCGCAGGGTTACCGGCTGGATTGGGGCGGCGAATATAGCGAATACGTTGCGGCGCGGCAGCAATTGACGATTATTGGCCCGCTCGCGGTTTTGCTGATTTTCATGATTCTTTTTGCGCTCTACGGCAATTTCAAATTTCCAGTCACCGTGGTGATTGGCGTGGTGATGACCGAGCCGGTGGGCGCGTTGATCGCTTTGAAATTGACGCATACGCCGTTCAGCGTTTCCTCGGTGCTGGGATTGTTGGCGTTGATGGGCGTGTCGGTAGAGACGTCGGTGATTTTGGTGTCGTACATCAACAAGTTGCGGCTCGAGAGTGGCATGGGAATTCGCGAGGCTACGCGCGAGGCGTCGTTGCTGCGGCTGCGGCCGATTATGATGACGGCTATGGTGGCGTGTCTCGGCTTGCTGCCTGCGGCGATTTCTACCGGGATTGGTTCGGATACGCAGAAGCCATTTGCGATAGTGATTGTGGCGGGGTTGATTTCGCGGCTGTTTCTTGGATTCTTCGTGAATCCGGTTCTGTATCAAATGGTGGCGAAGGACGGCGATGTTTTGCAGGTGTAGGTTTTTGCGGCTGATGAACGATAAATGAACGCTCGTGCAAAATCACGGCACCGCAAGATACAGGCGCTATCCGTGTGCGTGGCCCTCTTTGCGCTGCTGTTCATGGCCACCGAGGCGAATCTCGCGCACCATCACGCGAGAAGTTCGGACGCGGCTTGCCCGGTTTGCCACATTGCGCATCACGCGCCGATCAAGTCGGCTACCGTTGTCAAAGCTCCGGTTCTGGTTTTGGTGGCTCACGGCGTGCCTTGTGAAATTCGCACGCCCGAGCTTGAGCTGATTGTTTCTGAACATCCCTCTCGCGCTCCGCCTTCTGCCTAATTCCAAAAAACTCAACTGAAGATCGCTCACCGGCCGCATTACGCGCGCCGGCGCTTCCGCTCATTTGGATTTGCATTTCCACGAGCGGCGGCGACTCCACGTTCTATCACCACTGTCCGCCCCAGGCAGGGGCACGGAGGAAATATGCGAAGAATTCTTCGGAGTGTATTGGTTTTGCTTTTGGGAGCTGGCGTCGCCGGCATTTTTGCGGGCGCAGCTTCCGCGCAGGGAAATTCGGGATCGATCGAGGGCGCGGTGAAAGATCCATCGGGCGCCGCGGTGGTGAAAGCTACAGTGGAAATCACGAATCCGGTGAGCAGTTATTCGCGCACGGTTACGACGGGTGCCGACGGATCGTTTCGATTCACGAACGTGCCGTTTAATCCGTATCACCTGGTGGTGACGGCGGAGGGATTTAGCGGTTATACGCAGGATGTGGATGTTCGTTCGACCGTACCGGCGACCGTCGAAGTCTCACTGAAGATCGGCACTACTTCGTCTACCGTAACCGTCGAATCGAATGGCGGCGATTTGATCGAGACGGACTCGACGGCGCATACGGACATCGATCGCGGACTTTTCGATACGCTGCCGCTTGAGAGCCAATCTTCCTCGCTCAGTTCGCTGGTGACGCTGGCGTCGCCGGGCATTTCGGCGGATTCGAATGGGCTGTTTCATGGATTCGGGGATCACGCGTCGAATTCCTTTTCGGTGGACGACCAGCCGATCACCGATCAGCAGAGCAAAATTTTCTCGAACCAGATCCCAGTGGACTCGGTGCAATCGTTGGAAGTGATTCAGGGCGCGCCGCCGGCTGAATACGGCGACAAAACCAGCGTGGTGATCGTCGTGACTACGCGGTCGGGGCTGGGCGTCACGCAGCCGCATGGCGAAGTGACCGCTTCCTACGGAAATTTTGGAACTGCGAATGCCGGTTTCAATTTTTCTTATGGCGGAAAATCCTGGGGCAATTTCATTTCGGCGAATGGACTGGATACCGGGCGGTTTCTCGATGGCCCGGAATTCGTGGTGATGCACGACAAGGGCAATCAGGCGAACTTTTTCGACCGCGTGGATTACAAGCCCTCGCAGAACGACACGATCAGCTTGAATTTCGGATTTACGCGTTCGTGGTTTCAGACTCCGAATTCTTTCGATTCGGAAAACGCGACCGCCTGGAACGGACTGGTGGTCGACAACGGCGGACTGGGCCCCGATGGCTCGCCCGTCGGGCCGCAGGATCAGCGCTCGAAAATTCGCACCTTCAACATTGCTCCTTCGTGGACGCATCTGATCAATTCGAACACGGTGTTCACGCTGGGCGGCTTCGCGCGGCAGGATCAATACAATTACTATGGCAGCGACAATCCGTTTGCTGACTTCACCCCCGATCTTCAATTCCAGACCGTCGGCCAGAGCCGCCGGCTCACGAATGTGGGAGCGCATACCGCGCTGTCCTACGTGCACGGCATCCACAACATCAAGGCGGGCGTGCTCTACGAGCAAACATTCCTGACCGAGGGCGACAATCTCGGAATCGTTGACCCGACGTTCAACGCGGTTTGCTTGAATGCCGATGGAAGCGCCAACACCGACCCGGGAATCACCAGCCTGACGCAATGCACCGGATCTCTGACGCCGAACTCGGGACAGGGCTCGGTCGCGGCGTTTAATCCTTTGCTGGCGTGTCTTGACTTGACGCGCACGGCGGCGCTGCCCGGCTCCGATGGCTGCTCGACGGGCACGAGCGCGATCTTCCATTATCCCGGCCACACCGACGTCAAGGAATTGGCGCTCTACATCCAGGATTCCATTACATTTAGAAACTGGACTTTCAACCTGGGAATTCGCGGCGATCTTTACAACGGAATCACCAGCGCGAGCCAGGCGGAACCGCGCGTGGGCGCCGCCTACAACGTCAAAAAAACAAATTCGGTGCTGCGCTTCTCGTACGCGCGCACGCTTGAGACGCCGTTCAACGAGAATTTGGTGCTGGCCAGCGAGGGCTGCAACAACCCGACCATCAATGCGCTCATGTCGGTAACGCAGGGCTTTCCCTGCCTGACCGCGCCGCTCAGTCCCGGCACGCGCAACGAATTTCACGCGGGCTTGCAGCAAGCGTTTGGGAGATTTCTGGTGATTGACGGCGAATATATTTGGAAATACACCAACAAGGCTTACGACTTCAGCGTGCTCGGGAATACGCCGATTACTTTCCCGATCGAATGGGATCATTCGAAGATTCCTGGCTATGCGGTGCGCGCGACGGTGCCGGCTTTCCACGGCTTCACGGCGTTCGTGGTGTTTTCGAGCGTGGCGGCACGCTTTTTTACGCCGCAGGTCAGCGGAATCGGAGCTACGCCTTCGGGTAGCTCAGTCTTCCGCATCGATCACGACGAGAAGTTCAACATGACGGCTCATTTGCAATATCAGCCATGGAAAATTGGGCCGTGGTTTGGCTTCAACTGGCGCTATGACAGCGGTCTGGTGGCTGGGCCGGTGCCGTGCGCGGGGGGCAATTGCGCGAATGGGCCGTTGGGGAACGATACGACCGTGGACGTCAGCGGACTTTCGCCCGATCAGCAATTCGAGGCGGGACTTTTTTGCGGCAGCGTGAAGGCGACGCCGACTACGCCGATTAGCCCTACCGGCGTCTGCCCAGCTTCGCAATATGGATCGACACTAATTTCAATTCCGGCAGCCGGCACCGAGAACGACGATCACAATCCGCCGCGTATCGCGCCGCGCAATCTTTTTGATGCGGCGGTGGGCGACGACAATCTCTTCCGCGCCGATCGCTACAAATGGAGTTTGCGTTTGACGGCGATCAACATTACGAACAAGTACGCGCTGTACAACTTCCTCTCTACATTTAGTGGAACGCACTACGTGTCGCCGCGTTCTTATTCGGCGGAGCTGGGCTTCCACTTCTAACTCATCAGTTGTCGCGGTCCATTGGCCGGTGGGGCGCAGTCCGCCTAGGTGGACGCCCCCACGACGACGCAGACAATCCGACTGGTGTGAATTGAACCTGTCTGGTGACATTTCCACAGGTGTCACGGAAGTTTTACTTGACACTGATTAACAACTAGCCTAATTTTGCCTACCTGTAAATGATTATCAACTGGACGGTACCGTAAGGCTCGGCCAACTTCCTCGCCCGTTGTGGATTTCACGGCGGATCATCGCAGTAGCGGCCGCACCGGTTTCCGTGAGGCGAATGGCTATCTGAAAATGAGAGCGCCAGGCACAAGATTCTCTCTACTGGTGATCGTGCTCGCGATCGCTGCGGCCGTTTTTCCGGCCTGGGCGGGCGTGGACGGCAGGATTTCGGGGACAGTGCGCGACGCGAGCGGCGCCGTGGTTCCTCAAGCCGAAATCACGGCGAGGAATACGGAGACGGATGCGCGGTTGGTGGCGCGCAGCGACGATCGCGGGGCCTATTCGTTCCCGGCATTGCCGGTAGGCCGCTACGAACTGACGTTCTCCGCCGCGGGATTCCGGCCGTATCTGCGCACGGGGGTGATCGTGGATGCTAATGCCGCGTTGACGGTGGACGCGGTGCTCGAGATCGGCGTGAAAACCGATGTTGTAACCGTGATCGAAAATCAACTGCACGTCGAAACGTCGAGCACGCAGATGGGCGAGGTGATCACCGGCGAGCAAATCACTTCTGTGCCGCTGAATGGCCGCAGCTTCACCGATCTGCTCACTTTGCAGGCGGGCGTTGCTCCGGTGACTTCCATTACTTCCGAGACGGTGCAGGACGTGGGCGCGAGCGCGCTTTCGCCTTCCGGCGATTTGAATCCCGGGACGATTTCGATTAATGGCCAGCGGGAATTCGCCAACGCGTTCATCGTCAACGGAAGCGACGTGGAGGAAGACGTCAACATGGGCGCGGCAATTGTGCCCAATCTGGATTCCATCGCTGAGTTTCGGGTGCTTACGAATAATTTCGATGCGGAATACGGAGAGTTCAGCGGCGGGCAGATTAATGTGGTCACCAAATCGGGCTCGAACACATTTCATGGCGACGCGTTCGAGTTTCTGCGCAATACGGATTTGGATGCGCGCAATTTCTTTTCGCCGGCGCGGGGCGTTTTCCAGCAGAACCAGTTTGGCGGGACCGTGGGCGGGCCGATCGCGCGCGATAAGCTCTTCTTTTTTGCGGATTACCAGGGAACCGGCTCGAAGCAAGGCGTGGATTCTGGATTGATTACGGTTCCGTCTGTGGCGGAGCGCACCGGCAACGTCGGCGCGTTGCCGGGAACGGTAACGGGAACAGCCTGGGCCAATCTCCTGACGCAGGAATTGGGCTACACGGTTTCGCCGGGCGAGCCGTATGCCAGCATTTTTCCGGACGGCATGATTCCACAGAAAGCGTGGTCCGCGCCGGCAAAAAATCTGCTGCAATATATTCCCGCGCCGAATAATGCCGGCGGCACTTTCTCGACTTCCGCCGCGAATCAAACTTTGCGCGACGACAAGGGCGCTTATCGCCTGGATTCCAATTCGCGCTGGGGCCTGAATTCCATTTATTACTTCATTGACGACTGGTCGCAGGACAATCCGTATCCGGTGGCGCAGGGCGGCGCGAATGTGCCCGGATTCAATGCGATTTATTCGGGGCGGGCGCAGTTGGTCGATCTGGGCAACACGAAATCGTTGACGCCCAACGTGGTGAATGAATTTCATTTCAGTTACATGCGCAATCGCAACGATTTGGGCAAGCCGGTCGGCGGAGTGGGCGTTAGCCTGGCGTCGCAAGGGTTCGAGGTCGGCGTGAATACACCCGGAATTGTGCCGCTCTCGCCGAAAACCGAAGGAGTGGAAAGCGTCGGATTCAACAGCTTCACGTTCGGAACGAATACCAATGAGTTGAAGCAGGCCGGCAACATTTATCAATGGCTGGACAACTTCTCGCGAGTATTAGGAACGCACACCATCAAAATTGGCGGCGAATTCCACTACGACCAGCTCAACACCAACGCGATTGCTCAATTTAATGGCAGCTTTCTTTTCTTCGGCACTGAAACGGGATCGGACTTCGCGGATTTTCTGCTGGGGATTCCGAGCCAGTATAACCAGAGCCAACTTCAGGCTTTTTATGGCCGGAATAAATATGTAGGGCTATATGCGCAGGATAGTTGGAGGATTTCGCGGAATCTGACTTTCAATTACGGCCTGCGCTGGGACCGCATCGAGCCGTGGTATGAAAAGTACAATCAGATCGCGACGTTTGAGGCTGGCAAGCAATCGCTCGCGTTTCCGGGCGCGCCTCCGGGAATTTTGTATCCCACCGATCCCGGGGTTTCGCGCACGCTAGCGCCTCCGGGCAATCGTGACTTTGCTCCGCGCGTTGGGCTCGCTTACTCGCCGAGTCCATCTGGTGATGGCTTGCTGGCGAAAATTCTTGGCGGGCCCGGCAAGAGCAGCGTGCGAGCGAGTTACGGAATGTTTTACACCGCGATTGAAGCGCTCACACTCGGGGTAATGAGCGCGAATGCTCCCTACGGAACTACTTACACCAGCCCTGCGCCGCCGCTTTTCGCCACACCGTTCATCACCGCGTCCAACGGGAACATCATTCACCAGGCATTTCCGGTGCAACTGGCACCTTTGAATACTTCGGCGAAGCATCCCGATCCGAATGTGGATTGGTCTCAATTCGAGCCCATCACCGGGCTTCCGAATTATCCGACCACCAACCGCATTCCTTACTCCGAGGAATACATGTTGTCGCTTGAGCGCGGGATCGGAGCCAGCACGGTGTTGAGCGTCAGCTATGTCGGCAGCCAGTCGCATCGCCTTCTGGTGCTCGTGGAGGCCAATCCTGGCAATCCGGCGCTTTGTCTGATGTTGAGCAATCCCGCCAATCTCGCGCCGGGGCAAACGCCCTGCGGCCCGTTCGGCGAAGATACGGTCTACACAACCTCGACCCACGCGGTATACGACGGCACGCGGGAGCCGCTGGGCTCAAATTTCGGCAGCAATGCCAATCAGGCCACCGCCGGCAATTCCAACTACAACGCGCTGGAAACCACGCTGCGGCATAGCAGCAAGCGCCTGACATTTCTTTTGGGCTACACCTACAGCAAATCTCAGGATCAATCCTCCAATGTAGGGGAAGAAGTGAATCCTCTGGATCCGAGGCTGAGCAGGGCTTTATCGGCTTTTGACGTGAAGCATAATTTCGTGGCCAGCTACAGCTACCGCGTGCCGTTTGAGAGCCTGTTTCGCGCGACGAATCGCTGGACCAGCGGCTGGGAAATTTCGGGAATCACTCGCTTCAGCAGCGGATTGCCGGTGACGTTGGTGAATTTCGGCGATAACTCGTTGTTGGGCGCGGAGCCGAATGGCATTAATAATTTTGGAGTGGATCTGCCGGAGTTAATCCCGGGATCGCTGGAGATCAATAAGAATCCGCGCAATGGCAGCCCTTACTTCAATACCTCGCTATTCAGCTTGCAGCCGCTGGGCACGCCGGGAAATTCGCCGCGGCGCTTTTTCTATGGACCGGGGATCAACAACTTCGATATCGCCGTGCTCAAGTCGCTGGCTTTGACCGAATCGAAGTCGTTGCAGTTTCGCGTGGAGGCGTTTAACGCATTCAATCATGCGCAGTTTTACGGCCCGAGCGCGGTGGATGGGAACATCAACAGTTCGACGTTTGGGCTAGTGCTGAGCGCGGCGCCGCCGCGCTTGGTTCAGGTTGGCGCGAAATTCATCTTCTGAGCCCGCTGCTTCGCCGAATTTGAAGGATTCCGGTCGTCAGCGAAATAGCCTGAGTAAGCCTTCTAGCTTCCGCCAAGTGTTTGCAATAGTTTCTGACGGGCGGCGGCTACTTCGGCGCGCGCATCGTTCACTTTCGTGAGCGTCGGCGTCGTCTCGCGAAAATAGGTGTGCAACGCGGGGATACGCGCCTGAATCGCGGCGATGCGGTCGCGGGCTTGCGCTGGCGGGAGATGCATCGCGGCTTCGGCTTCGGCGAAGAGGGCGCGTTCCTCGGCGATGTCTTTTGCGGCTGGGACGGTGAAGTTCGCCGGAGCGGCGTGGCCCATCAACTCGCCGAAGCTGGCGGCGGGATTTTCGGATTGGGCGAGTTGCTGCACGCCGATTTCTAACGATGCTTCTTCGAGCGCCAGGGCTTGCGCCCAATCGAAGCCGTCAGCGGGCAGCGCTTGTACGGCTGCGAGGACTTGCGCTCTTTGTGCGTCGCTGAATTGGTGCGATTCGGCTGCGCTGGTCAGCGCGCGAAAATTGGAGAGCATCGCCATTTTGCCGACGAGTTGGAAAACTAGCGTGCCTCCTTGCGCGACGTGCCGTGAAAAGCGGATGCCGTCAAGCCATGTATCGACGGCGGTTTGCGAGTCGCCTTTGGCCATTTGACGCATGCCGTAGAGCGTGTTCAATCGCGCCAGCACGCGCGAACGCGGCACGTAGGCGATCGAAGTGCGCGGGCCGCGGCTGTATTCGAGGCCCCAATCACATTCGGGCAGTTTTGTGGCGCGCCGCATGGCGAGGATCGCGGTTTCGTTTTGATCTAGGATCGGCCCGAGCTTGGCTTCATCCCATGGCGCGTCGCCGGCGGCTACTTTTTCGAGCAGATCTTGCGTGAGTTTATCGGCCGGCGGATCCTGGATGTCGGCGAAGGCGGACCAATAGCGCAGCGCGGCATTGCGCGTTTCCGGAGGGAATTTGCCGGGTGCTTGCGATTGCGCGCGCGCGGCGGCTGGAGCGGCAATCACCATTGCCAATATCACGATTTTCAACAGATTGAGTCGCATTTTGAGATCTCCTCTTATTCTTTCGCGAGTACGCGCAGCATGCTTTCTTTGCGATTGAAGCCCGGAAGATCGCGTAGCGCCCTCGAGTCCATTTCTTTTTCAAATTCCGAGCTGTTTTCGAGAGCTGCTCGCGTGAGTGCGAGCGTGGACATCGGCTGATGTTGATTCGTTGCTGCGCCGGAAATATTTGCTGCTGAGTTGCCATTTCTTTTTCTCGAGTCGATACGGCGCATTCCGATCCATAGCGACGCGGCGCCAAGCACCAGGATCAACGACGCCGCGGCGGCTAGCGCAGGCCAGGAACGCGCTGTGCTTTCGCTTGCGGGCAGTGGACGCGGGCTGCGCGGCTCGAACTCGCGCAAAAAAGCTTCGAATTTACGGTAGTCGTCGTTCACCCAGTAACCTCCTCCATCGAACGGCTGCTATGCGAAAACGCGACGCGTAAGCGTCGTCCGAACGTAGGGCCCGCGCTTTATGCCGGGCCTCTTCAGGCACGATCGCGCCAGATCTCCCGTCGACGCGCCCGCACGGCCCTCACATTCAAGCGCCGCTGCCGATTTCGAATATTCGCCATAAAATATGATTGTCCCCAAAGAGGCCCGGCATAAAGCGCGGTCCCTACGAAGAAACTTCTCTCGGATCATTTCGCTTCTAGCCTTTCAGTCTTTCGCGTAGTTTTTCTAGCGCGTAGCGACAGCGCGATGCGGCTGTATTCAGCGGCACGTCTGTCGCCTGGGCTACTTCTTCGAGCGTCATGCCGCTCCAGATGCGCATGACTACTGCTTCGCGCTGCTCCTGCGGCAATTCGGCCAGCGCCGCTTGCAGCGCTAGAGTTGCTTCACGATCGCCGCCGCTGTGCGTGAACCAGGTTTCGCGATCCGGCATCGGGGCTTCGCGGGCGCGATTGCGTTGCGCGTTCAGGGCAGCATTTTTCACCGCGCGATAGAGATAGGCGGCTGGAGCTTCCCGGACTTTTGGGCGTGTCCGCAGGAGGTTCAGGAAGACGCCGTGCACCAGATCTTCGGCCGCGCTCGCGTCCGGCACAAAGCCGCGAGCGTAGAGCAATAGCGCGGCGCCGTGCCGGTTGTAGAGCTGCTTGATTTCGTCTGCGCTGAGCTTTTGATCTGGCAACCGGGCGTCCCATCGAGCCGCCTTCTCACTTGGTAAGACACGCGAGCGGCTTGGAATTGTCTAACCACTTTACTATCGGCTACGGTCGGATTTTGACTTTGCGGCGGTCTGCGCTACGGGCGGCAACAACTTCGATTCGACGGGCGACATCGCCTCAAATGTGCATCGTGCGTAGAGAGGCCCGGCGTAAAGCGCGGGCCCTACGCTCGGAGAGCGCTTCGCGTCAACGGCTCGCGGCTTCGCTTGATTGATTTGCTACAATGATTTGTGGAGGCGGCCTGCGACGCAGGTGCCAGTGTGACGGCCTGTTGAACCAACACTGGATCCCCGGGAGCCCCCGTCGTCCTGCCGTTGTGCATGTCCTCGCCGGTTCCGCCGGTACGGGAAAGCCTTAAAGCAGGCGCAGGGCACCCACCTTTATGTGGGGGTTCAGGGTC
This sequence comes from uncultured Acidobacteriota bacterium, assembly GCA_963792515.1. Lineage (GTDB taxonomy): Bacteria > Acidobacteriota > Terriglobia > Acidiferrales > UBA7541 > Palsa-147. The sequence continues at coordinate 186,938 of CAWBWG010000001.1, forward strand.
TAGCACTGCACGGCGAAGTGGACTTCCTCCCTCCTAATTTCAATCGAAAGCGTATTGTCGGCCGGCGTCGAAGCGGGGCCGAAAAGCGGACGGGGTTGAAGACCCGCCCCTACGAAAACTATGCGAATTCTTTTTGTCGGAGATGTTGTGGGATCGCCAGGGCGGGCGATCGTGCACGACCGGCTGGCTGACGCCGTCGCGCAGAATCGCGTGGATTTGTGCATTGTCAACGGCGAGAACTCTGCCTCCGGATTCGGCATCACGCCGCGGCTGACAGAAGAACTGTTCGCCTCGGGCGCCGAGGTCATCACCGGCGGGAATCACATCTTCGATCGCAAAGAAATCCTGGAATACTTTCCGCATGAGCCGCGCTTGTTGCGCCCGGCAAATTTTCCGCCGGCTTCGCCCGGCACGGGACTTTATCTTGGTACTGCGAAGAACGGCGTGCCGTATGCGGTGTTGGATTTGCAAGGACGCACATTCATGACGCCGATCGATTGCCCATTTCGCGGGGCGGAGCAGGAGTTGGCGCGAATTCCGGCGACGACAAAAGTGATTTTCGTGGATATGCACGCGGAAGCTACTTCGGAAAAGCAGGCAATGGGCTGGTTTCTGGATGGCAAAGTTTCCGTGGTGGTCGGCACGCATACGCATGTGGCCACTGCCGACGAGCGCGTGCTTCCCGGCGGCACGGCTTACATTACCGATGTGGGCATGACCGGCCCGCACGACTCAGTGATCGGCATGGACAAAGCCGGCATCGTGCAGCGATTTCTTGACGGAATGCCCGCGCGTTTCACGGTGTCCGAGCGCGATGTGCGCATGAATACGGTGTTGATTGACGTCGATGAGTCAACCGGCCACGCGCGATCGATTGAGCGGCTCGTTTTTCGCGCGGATTGAAGAATTTGCGTGCGAGATTGACGCTCGCCCTCAGCGGCTAACGCCGTAGAAACTAGAGGGCGCTAGCGGCACGGCTGAAGCCGTGCCCTGACAATTCGTGCACGGAGCAACGCCTGTGCATCGCGCGGCATCTTTGCCCTTTGCAGCCGCTACAATTTGAGTTTTATGAATCGCCCTGCTCCATCGCTCGCCGTGATTTTTTTCGCCGCTATCGCTGCATTTTTCGGGGCTTCGAAATTTTCGCCTGCCACTTCAGTGCATGCCCAAGCGTTGGATTTCGAATTGGACGCTACGGCGCGTGTGTTGCCACAAGTTGGACCGGGCGTGCGCGGGCTCCGCCGCGATAAAGCCGGGCGCTACTACGCGCTCTCCGCTCCGGGGACTTCGGTGATGGCTTACCATGCGAACGGCAGGCTGCTCGGCAAAGTTCCTCCCGATCCCACGAAGGAAACGGCGATCGTCAACGGCGTCGATTTCGATGTGGACCCCACCGGGCAAATCTTCGTGGCGGACGGCGGCGCAAATCTGATCCGCGTTTACAGCAACATCGAAGACGAGGGCCGCGATATCGCTGAGTTTCCCGTGAGTGCGCCCATCTCCGTCGCCGCGCTGCCGGACGGCGAGATTGCCGTCACCAGTATTCACGTCCATCGGCTGATCCAGATTTTCGATTTCCACGGCAAATTGTTGCGGGAGTTCGGCTATCTCGAAGATCTCGCTGATCACCGCGACCTGAATCGCTACTTGAATGCCGGGAGGCTGGTAACCGATCCTGCAAGAAATCTCTATCTGGCCTTCTTGCATTTACCGGAGCCGACGGTGCGCCGCTACGATCGCACCGGCACTTCCACGCTCGAAATCGCCCTCAACACTTTAGAGTTTGCGCCGGAGGCCACGGCCAAGCGCCGAGTGATCCAGGATCAGGATGAGAAGGGCAAGCCGATCGATCTAAAGCCGGTGATTAATGCCGTAGGCGTCGATCCCGTGGGTGGCGACATATGGATCGCCGTCGACGATGAATTGGTGCATTACAATTCAACCGGCGACCGCAAAGGCGAGACCTATCGCACATTCACGGCCGAAGGCACGCGGGTCGCGCCGGTCTCCATCCTCGTCGAGCCCAACCGCTTGCTACTTGCCGCCGATCCTATCGGCGTATATGCCTTCGCGCGGCCTGACAAAATGGGTAGCAATCCCGAGCCTAAGCCCGCCGAAAAATCCGATAGTAAGCCTGGGGACAAAACCGCCGCGCCTGCCGAGAAGCCGGCGGCAACCTCTCAAAAACCATAGTGTCAATAGCCTGTGAAATTCGCGGGTTGAGATTTCCACCGCTGCGGTGTGCGTTTTCTCAACAAATGTTGAAAAAACTGGGCATTTCATTCCATTTTGGCGCTGTGGAAATCCTGTGCATACTATGTGAAAGCTGTGCATGAGCTTCGCTCAATTTTCTCTTGCCCTTGGCGCTTCTTTTATGCACAATCCCGCCTCGCATTACGGGCGTTGTACGGAGTCAAGCACTCCTCGGGTGATTGCGGTCTTGGGGACCTAACCGCTCCTCTGCATTGAAAGCGATTTGATATCGCTCCCGCACGGCCGGGCTGATGAGTCAGCACCGGCGGAGTTCTGATGCGGGATTTCCACATCATTTCCACACCTGTGGGAATGGCCGGAAGGGTTGGCGTTGGTATGAATCAGTGGGATCGGATCCTGCACCATGTGGAGCGCCGGGTAAACCCACATAGTTTTAATACCTGGTTTCGACCCACACGGCTGGAAAGTGCCGAAGAGGGGCGCATTGTCGTGCGCGTGCCCACCCGGCTGTTCCGCAAGAGGCTTACGGAAACTTACGGGCAGATTTTGCAAGGCGTTTTGGTGGAAGTTGGGTTGGAGAACGCGCGGATTGAGTATATCTGCGTGGAGCAGGATGCGCAGGAAGGCGTTCCGTCCTCCCAGGCGCGCTTGGATTTCGATTCCGTCAGCCATCAGCTCAATCCCCGCTACACTTTCGACTCATTTGTCGTAGGCGGCTCGAATCAGTTCGCTCATGCCGCCGCGCAGGCCGTAGCCGACCAGCCTTCCAAGTCCTATAACCCGCTTTTCCTATATGGCGGGGTGGGCTTGGGCAAGACCCACCTGATGCAGGCCATTGGGCACACGCTCAAGAAGCGCAACCCGGCGCTGCGGCTGACCTACGTGAGCGCCGAGAAATTCACGAATGAAGTGATTGCCTCGCTGCGCTTCGATCGCATGAGCACTTTCCGCGATCGCTTCCGCACCATGGACGTGCTCATGGTGGACGACATTCAATTCATCGCCACGCGCGAGCGGACACAGGAAGAATTCTTCCATACGTTTAACGCTCTCTACGATCAGCAGAAGCAGATCGTGATTTCCTCCGATTGCCCTCCCAAAGAAATTTCGGCGATCGAAGAGCGGCTGCGCTCGCGATTCGAGTGGGGCCTGATCGCCGATATTCAGCCGCCCGATCTCGAAACGAAAATCGCCATTCTGCAGAAGAAAGCGGAGAGCGAGCGGGTCCGGCTCGCCGACGATGTTGCCGAATACATCGCGCGCTCGATTAAGTCGAATGTGCGCGAGCTCGAAGGCGCCTTGATTCGCTTGATCGCGTTTGCCTCGCTCACCGGCGCGGAAGTGAATCTGGCCACGGCGCAGCAAGTGCTGAAGAACATTATCGAAATCCAGGAAAAGAAAGTCACCATCGAGCAGATTCAAAAGCGCGTCGGAGAACATTTCGGTTTGCGCGCGCAGGATTTAAAAGTGCGCTCGAATTCGAAAGTGATCGCCTTCCCGCGCCAGGTGGCTATGTTCCTGGTGAAGCAACTCACCTCGGCGTCGTTGCCGGAAATCGGCCGGCAATTTGGCGGCAAGCATCACACCACAGTGCTGCACTCGATCCACAAAATCGAGAATCTGCGCCGCGTCGACAAAGATTTGAACAAAACAATCAACAGGCTACTCGACTCGTTCGGATGAGTTTAGCTCGCGGCAGGCGTGCGCGGCGGCTGGCGGCCTGTTGATTCGCTGTGGACGGTTTGTGCAATTCCGGGGCTTCATGGGCCATCACGGCGGACGCGGCGGCAAGTCAGCAGTTCTTCCTGGGCGTGAAATTTTCATCCACAGCTTCGCAAACGGCTCAACCCTCCTCGGCTCAGCGGCATGGCGCATTATCCGCAATTTCCACAGTTGCGGCGACTACGACGGGGTCTTATCTTTATCCTAAAGAAGAAAAGCTGTAGAGTAGGCTTACACTATGAGCTCAACCGGAACGCAAGTCACTAAAGACGCAGCGCGAGGACAGACGGATATGGAATTCAGCGTGAAGAAATTCGATCTCCTTGAGGAGCTCGAGCTGACGCAGGGTGTCGTCGAACGCAAGACGACCATTCCCATCCTCTCGAATATTTTATTCGAGGCGCACGGCAATCGCCTGTCCATTACCGCGACTGATTTGGAATTGAGCATCCGCACTTCGTGCGAAGCGAAAGTGAAGAAGGATGGCTCGGGGACGATTCCGGCGAAGAAACTGCTCGACCTGGTGCGCCTGCTGCCCGACGAAGAAATTAAATTCAAGCTGCTCGATAATCATTGGATTCAGATTAGTTGTGACCGCAAGAACTACAAACTGGTCGGGATGTCGCGCGAGAATTTTCCGGTCCTACCGTCGTTTCCGCACGTGCTAGTGAAAATTCCCGCGGCGACATTGAATGACCTGATCGCGAAGACTACGTTTGCGATTTCACTTGAAGAATCGCGCTATACGTTGAATGGCGCTCTGCTGGTGCTGAAGCCGGATTCGATCACCATGGTTGCGACTGACGGGCATCGGCTGGCGATGGTCGAAACCACACAGAAATTCGACGGGCTAAGCAGCGAGGTTCGCGTTCTGGTGCCGAAGAAAGCCATGTCTGAAATTTCGCGCCTGGTCGGCGGTTCCGCCGATGATGCGGTTGCGGATTTCGCGCAGGACGATAGCCATCTTTTCTTCCAATTCGGTCGCCGCCTGCTCACATCGCGCAAACTGACCGGCCAATTCCCGAATTACGAAGCGGTGCTGCCGCGCGATGCAAATAAGACCGTGACGCTCGAGCGCAATGAATTGAATGATGCGCTGCGTCGCGTCTCGCAACTCGCTGATGCGCGATCGCGCGCCGTGAAATTTACGCTGGCCAAAGAAGCCATCGAAATTTCCGCGTCAAGCCCCGAATATGGCGAAGCGAAAGAAGCGATCGAAAAAGAATATAAAGGCGAGCCCCTTTCGATCGGATTCAATGCGCAGTACATTTTGGATTTTCTCGCCGCCGCTGCGGACGGCCCGATCGCGTTCGAATTGAAAGACGAACAATCCGCCGGCCAACTTCGTCCGCTCGCGGATGAAGCCACGCGTTACCGCTACGTCGTGATGCCCATGCGCATTTGATTTTCGTCCGTTGCGCTGATCTTTTTCACAATTAAATTAGCTCTCGTGCGCGACCAGGTTCTCTCAGCGTCCGTATAAATACGTACGTCTGGCCACCCCTCGTAAACCATTGAAACTAAAAGGCTATACAGCCCTCCCGCGACAAGAATCGCCTTGAGAATTCCGCGCGTTTCGGATAAAATTTCCGCGTTCGTCGTTGGTCTCGGGATTCCTCCAGACCGGCACTTAAGCGGGGTCACGCAGCTCGAAATTACGCGCCGTCTCGATGCAAATCGGGGCAAACGCCAGGGCGCTGAGCCGCACACCCGCAGCGATTCTCTGCAAGGAGAATCCGTCTTCGCCGCGCTCCTCCGGCTCGCCGGGGTGGGGCGGGATGAAGCGAACGATTACCCTTCGAGCCCCGCTCATGCAGCGAGGGCCATAGGGGAAGGCAAGTGTCGAGTTCCTTCGCACGCCTTCCTGCACACGCAACCGAGGAGTTGTTCAACCATGGGTGAAAAGAATAGTGCGGCCGGTACCGCCGCAGGGCACAAGTACGACGCTACTTCGATCAAAGTGCTCGGCGGACTGGAAGCGGTGCGCAAGCGGCCGGCGATGTATATCGGCTCGACCGGCGAGCTTGGATTGCATCATCTCGTCTGGGAAGTGGTCGACAATTCCGTTGACGAAGCGCTGGCCGGATTCTGCGATGAAATTAATGTGACCGTGCACGACGATAATTCCGTCACGGTGGTCGACAACGGGCGCGGCATTCCCGTCGACATGCACGCCACGGAAAAAAAGCCCGCCGCCGAAGTCGTGATGACTGTGCTCCACGCCGGCGGAAAATTCGATAGCGACACTTACAAAGTTTCGGGCGGATTGCATGGCGTCGGCGTTTCCGTGGTGAATGCGCTTTCCGATTGGCTCGATCTCGAAATTTATCGCGATGGCGAAGTTTGGGAACAGAGCTACGAGAAGGGCACTCCCACTTCGAAGCTGAAAGTTACGGGCAAGACGCGCAAGACCGGGACGAAAGTCACGTTTCACGCGGATCCTTCCATTTTCACGGTCACCGCATACAGCTACGACACGCTTTCGCAGCGTCTGCGCGAGCTGGCCTTTCTGAATAAAGGCCTGAAAATCACGCTCGAGGACGAGCGCGCCAGCAAAAAAACCGAATTCCGCTTCACCGGCGGCATCGCCGAATTTGTGAAGCACCTCAATCGCGGCAAAACCACGCTGCACGACTCGCCGATTTATTTCGAAGGGAAAAAAGACAACGTCGAGATCGAGATCGCGGTGCAGTACAACGACAGTTACGCTGAAAATGTCTTCGCGTTTGCCAACACCATCAATACCGTCGATGGCGGCACGCACATTTCAGGATTTCGCTCAGCGCTGACACGCACGATCAATTATTACGCCAGCTCATTCGGCATGTTGAAGGAACAGAAGGACGAAATCTCGATTACAGGTGATGACGTTCGCGAAGGCCTTGTCGCCGTCGTCTCCGTGAAGCTGCCTCAGCCGCAATTTGAAGGGCAAACCAAAGGCAAGCTGAATAGCGACATCAAAGGCACCGTCGAAACGATGGTGAACGAGCACCTCGGCCAATTCTTCGACAAACATTCCTCAATCGCGCGAAAAATTATCGGCAAGTGCATCGATGCGGCGCGCGCTCGCGAAGCAGCTCGCAAGGCCCGCGAGCTCACGCGGCGCAAATCCGCGCTCGATTCCGGCGGCCTGCCCGGCAAGCTTGCGGATTGCCAGGAACGCGATCCGTCTCGCTGTGAATTGTTCATCGTAGAGGGCCCGTCGGCCGGCGGCTCGGCCAAAGAAGGCCGCGATCGCCGTTATCAGGCCATCCTGCCGCTCAAAGGCAAGATCCTCAACGTCGAAAAAGCGCGCTACGACAAAATGCTCGGCCACGAAGAATTGCGCCTGATCATCATGGCGCTCGGCACTGGCATCGGCAAAGACGATTTCGATTCCGCCAAGCTGCGCTATCACAAAGTAATCCTGATGACCGACGCGGACGTCGACGGCAGCCACATTCGCACACTGCTGCTGACGTTTTTCTTCCGCCATATGCGCGAGCTGATCGAGAAAGGCTACATCTACATCGCGCAGCCGCCGCTCTATCGTGTGAAGCGCGGCAAAATGGATCGCTACATTCGCGATGAACGCGAATTTTCGCGCGAGCTCATGAAGCGCGCCACCGAAGAGCACGCCGTGAAGGGCAAAGACGGCAAGACGCTCGAAGGCGGCGCACTCACGCAGTTCCTGCTCAATGTTCAGGAGTATGCGCAGGTGGCCACAAAGCTGAAGCGCCGCCTGCACGAGGCCAAGCTCGTCGCACTGCTCGCCGATAGCGACATCGAAAAAAAGACGGACTTCGCCGACAAGAAAAAGCTGAACGAGCTGGTGAAGGCCATCGAGAAAGCCAAGCTGAAGCTCGAAACCAAAATCGAATTCGACGAAGAGCACAGTCTCTACGAACTCGTGCTCACAAACGGCGGCGAGCGACGCATCACATGGGCGCTGGCAGCTACCGCCGATTACAAGCGCCTGCGCACGCTCAGGCAGGCCATCGACACGCTTGATCGCCCGCCGTTCACAGTCACGCACAACGGCGACAAGGTTACGAAAGAAGATTCCGACGGCGTGCTCGCCTACGTGCTCGAAGACGCCAAACGAGAATTCGCCATCACGCGATTCAAGGGCCTCGGCGAAATGAATCCCTCCCAGCTGTGGGAGACCACCATGAACGCCGACACGCGCACACTGCTGCAAGTGAAGCTCGAGGACGCGGTAGCCGCGGAAGAAATTTTCACCACGCTGATGGGCGAAAACGTGGAAGCCCGCCGCAAATTTATCGAGGAGAACGCGCTCGACGTGGTGAACCTGGATATTTAGCTGGTCGACTGCGCACAGCTGCGGCATTGTTTTCTTTGGTTTTTGATTTTGACGTAACGTTGTCATCCCGAACCCGCTTTTCAGGGTGAGGGATCTGCGGTTTGTATGGAAAGGCTCTATTACGTCTACATACTGGCAAGCCGCTCTCATAATCTCTATATCGGCGTGACCAATAATCTGGATCGCCGAATGAGAGAACATCGGAGCGGCAAGTTTTCCGGTTTCACGAGCCGGTACGCAGTAAACCGGCTCGTCTTGCTCGAAATATTTAGCGATATTCGTGTCGCGATTGCGCGTGAGAAGGAGCTCAAGGGTTGGAGGCGTGAGAAGAAGTTGGCGCTGATCGAGAAGGCCAATCCAACTTGGGTCGAGCTGGCTCCGACCCGCATCGCACGAAAGCAAGAAACCACAGATCCCTCACCCTGAAAAGCGGGTTCGGGATGACGGTGTTGCCGGTGTTGGCGAGGAAAAGCTAGATGGCTGCCAAAAAGAAAGTGAAGACGAAAAAACGGGCATCGCAGCAACGGAAATCTGAGATCGCCGTGCCGGAACCGCCGCGAGATCGGCCGACGTTCGTCCAGAGCTACGGAATCAAGCCGGACGGCAAAGGGCTCATTGCCTGGACCAACGTCTGCGCCAAGCTGGCGAAATCGCATAACTACTGGGTTGCGACGTCGCGGCCCGATGGGCGGCCGCACTCGATGCCCATCTGGGGCGTTTGGCTCGATGGCGCTTTGATTTTCGGCACCGATCGCAATTCGCGCAAAGCGCGCAATCTGCAACGCCAGCCGCTCGCGATCGTGCATCTCGAAAGCGGCGACGACGCGGTGATTCTCGAATGTGCCGCGCGGGAAGTCACTGACGCGGCTGAGATCGCAACGATTGATGCGCTGTATCAGAAGAAATACAAAATGAAGCTGACCGATGCGCCTGGAGTGCCCTACATCGTGGCCATGAAGCCGCGCGTTGCGTTCGCGTGGCAGGAGCGCGATTTTCCGGTTTCGGCTACACGATGGAAATTTTAAAGCGATCGGTTTGGCGCAATGGAAGCGGCTTGCAGCCTGAATCGCGATGATGGTTCAGCTCAATTGGGAAACTCTGCCGGGCTTGCGCGGAATTTCCTGCTCCGATTTCAAGGCGACGCCGACTAGAGCGCCGGATATGGAGCGCGGCGTGGCATTCGAATGTGCGGACGAAGCCGCATGCGCGGCATTTCTCGCGCGGCTCGAAGCGCATTTCGCGCCGATCCGCTTTTCAAATAACGCCTCCGCATTCGAGGCAGTGAAAAGTTACGTGCTGGAGCAAAAGTAGCACTCGGGCCTGGCCCGCGCGGTCTGATTTTAATTTCGCAACGAGGCATAAATGGCTGACGAACCCAATCAATCAATTCTCCTGCCGATCGATATCGAAGCGGAGATGAAGAAGTCGTACCTCGATTACTCGATGAGCGTGATCATCGGGCGCGCGCTGCCTGATGTGCGTGACGGATTGAAGCCCGTGCATCGCCGCATTCTTTTCGGCATGTACGAGCTGGGTCTGACTTCGACGAAGCCTTACCGCAAGTGCGCCAAGATCGTCGGCGAAGTCCTCGGCAAGTTCCATCCGCACGGAGATTCACCGGTGTATGACGCGCTGGTTCGCCTCGCGCAGGGCTTCAACATGCGCTACCCGCTCATCGACGGCCAGGGAAATTTCGGCTCGGTGGACGGCGATCCCCCCGCAGCCATGCGTTATACCGAAGCTCGGCTTTCGAAAATTGCCGAGGAATTGCTCGCCGACATTGAGAAGGAAACCGTCGATTTCGTTCCGAATTTCGACGAGAGCACGCAGGAACCCACCGTCCTCCCGACAAAAGTTCCGAATTTGCTCATCAACGGATCGAGCGGCATCGCCGTCGGCATGGCCACAAATATTCCGCCGCACAATTTGAAAGAGACCATCGAAGCCGCGATTCTGCTGATCGAAAATCCGGAAACCAATCTCAAACAAGTGATGAAGCTCGTTCCGGGCCCTGATTTTCCGACGGGTGGCTACATCTATGGCCGCGACGGCATCGAGCAGGCCTACAAGAACGGCCGCGGCACGTTCCAGGTGCGCGCGAAAGTGGCCATTGAAGCGCGCGGCAAGGATCGCCAGGACATCGTCGTCACCGAATTGCCCTATCAAGTCAACAAAGCGCGGCTCATCGAGCACATCGCCGAACTCGTCCAACTGAAAAAAATCGAAGGCATCGCCGACATTCGCGACGAAAGCGACCGCGACGGCATGCGCATCGTCATCGAAGTGAAGCGCGACGAAGAGCCCGAGATTATTCTCAATCATCTTTTCAAGCACACCCAGTTGCAGGAATCCTTTGGCATGATTCTGCTCGCGATCGTCGGCGGGCAGCCGCGTGAGCTGGGTCTCGTTCAGTTGCTGCAGCTATTTATCGAGCATCGCGTCGATGTGGTGCGCCGCCGCACGCAATACGATCTGCGTAAGGCCGAAGAGCGCGAACATATTTTGCTCGGCTACCAAATCGCCCTCGATTACATCGACGATGTGATCAAGGTGATCCGCGGGTCGGCCAGCCGCGCCGCGGCACGCCAGAATTTATTCGAATTTTTCGAGAATCGCTCCGTGCGCGTGCTCGTCGGCGGTAAAGAAACCACGGTGCGCGGCGTGAAGCTCGATCACAAGAAATATGGAATCGCGGGCGGCGCGCGCGTCGAGCACGTCGGCCTAACGTACATCCAGATCGACGCCATCCTCGAATTGCAATTGCACCGCCTTACGCAGCTTTCCGTCGACGACATTCTCAAGGAACTCGCGCAAATCCGCGCCCGCATCGCCGAGCTGCGCGAAATTCTGGCCAGCGAAAAGAAATTGCGCAGCGTCATCGTGGCCGAGCTGCGCGAAGTCGTGAAGCTCTATGGCGATGAGCGCCGCACGCAGATCGTGGACCGCGTCGAGGAAATCAAGCTCGAAGACTTGATCAAAGACGAAGAAATGGCCATTACAGTCAGCCATGCGGGCTACATCAAGCGCACTTCGGTGGATGTCTATCGCCACCAGTCGCGCGGCGGCAAGGGCCGCATCGGCGCACGAACGCGCGAAGAGGATTTCGTCGAGCATTTCTTCGTCGCCTCGGCGCACAGCTACATTTTGTTGTTCACTTCCAAGGGCCGCATTTACTGGCTGAAAGTTTACGAAATTCCCGAAGCCGCGGCCGCTACTCGAGGAAAAGCGATCAGCAATCTGGTGCGCTTCCAGGAAAACGAAACGCTCACCGCCGTGGTTTCCGCGCGAAATCTCGAGGAAGCGAATCGCTTTGTGTTCCTAGCCACGCGCAACGGCACGGTGAAGAAGACCGAGCTAGCCGAATTTTCAAATCCGCGACCTTCGGGAATCATTGCCATCAGTCTCGATGAGAAGGATGAACTGATCGGCGCAAAACTTACCGACGGCAAGCAGATGGTTTTCCTCGCAAGCCGCGACGGCCAAGCCATCCTCTTCCGCGAAACCGAAGTGCGCGCGATGGGACGCGCCGCCGGCGGCGTGAATGGCATGGATCTCGCTAAGGACGATTACGTGGTGAGCATGGATGCCGTGCAGCCCGATTTCGAAATCATCAAAAAAGAATTCAAGAAGACTACCGACAATCTCGACGATCTCGAGAGCGATCAAATCCGCGAATCGCTGACGTCGCTGATGCTGACAGTAGCCGAAAAAGGCTACGGCAAGCGCACCCCGCTAGCCGAATACCGCGTAACGTCGCGCGGCGGCAAAGGCGTGATCAATCTAAAGTCCACAGATCGCAATGGCCCGGTAGTAGCCGCGCTACAAGTCAAAGAAGATTCCGACGTAATGATCATCACCGGCCAAGGCAAAGTAATCCGCGTCCACTCCGGCGAAATTCGCGAAGCCGGCCGCTCGACGCAAGGCGTTCGCCTGCTGCGCCTGGATGAAGGCGACCGCGTAGCCGCAGCCGCCGCAATTCTCGAGGAAGAGACTCCCGAGGGAGACCCGAAGAGCTAGGGAGTTGGGTATCATCGCGGGCGGAGCGAGCGTTTTTTGGTACCGCTGGCGTCCCTGCCGGCTCTTACGACCTCGAGTAACGCCACATCTCAAAAAAGTTGGACGGATCGGGTCCGCGGGTGATCTCAGCCGTGATTGTATTTTGCGTTCGTAAGAGCCGGCAGGTACGCCAGCGGTACGTTAGCTTGCGCGAAGAGTGGCGCTGAGCGACTTTTCCAGAGCACTCACAATTCGACCGGAAAAATCTGTCAGCTGTGCGTCAGTCAACGTAGCCTGGCTACTCTGAAACGTCACGCGCACCAGCAACGAGAATTTACCCGCAGGAACATTCTTGCCGCGGAACAAATCCCCGGCCTCAACTTTCTGCAACTCAAGAATCTCCAACCCGCGAATCTTCTCTACCACCTGCGCGAAACTCGTGCCGTCATTCAGCAGCAGCGAGAAGTCGCGCTCGACCGCCGGGAAACGCGGCAGCGGCTCGAAGCGGCGAGCAACGCGCGCGGCGTCAACGGCCTCCAATAGCGAATCCAGTTTTATCTCCGCATAGAAAATATCCTGGCGCAGCTTGAATGTTTCGGCAGCTTTGCGGCCGAGCTTCCCGGCCACTCCCAGATGCACGCCGCCTCGATTCGACGCGGCGACCTGCGCCGCAGCGCTCGGCGCCAGCCATGCCGGCGCACCCTGCCTCCAATCAAAGCCGCCTGCGAGCTCGCCAACGCGATCCAGGTCGCCTTTCAGGTCGGCAAACTCGAACTCGCGGGGGTCATCGTGAATGGTTTTCTCGCGCGCTAGTCCCGTCGCGCCAAGCGTGAGAATGCGCGTCTCGACGGGCTTGCCCGCTTCGAGCGCGTAGGTTCGGCCGATTTCGAAGAGGCGCAGATTGCGCTGGCCTCGATTCAGATTCCATTCGAGTGTCGCCAGCATATTGACCGCGCCGGAACTGCGCATGGCTGAGGCTTCTTCAGAAAGCGGATTGGTGATGATCGCCGGCGCAGTCTTCGCATCGCGGAAGAGCGCGTCTTGATCCTTGTCCACCAGCGGAATGGTGACGATTTCGTGGTAGCCGAGCCCGACGAGGCGCTGGCGCACCGCGTCTTCGGCCTGCGCGCGCGGCTGGCGCAGCGCGGGTTGCTTCGATGGCGGAATGCGCGGCGGGAATTTATCGTAGCCGTAGATGCGCGCCACTTCTTCGATCAAATCGATCTCGCGCGTCACGTCGCGGCGCCAGGAAGGCTGGCGGCATTCCCACGCGGCGGCAAGCGAGCCGGCGCTGCCACGATTTGCGTCCACGCGCACGGGCGCGAAGCCCAGCGCGCTGAGAATTTCTTCGATATCGCGATCGGGAATATCCGCGCCCATCACGCGCAGAATTTCCTTACGAGTCAGTTCCAGTTTGCGCGGCGGCTCTTTGCCCGGATAAACATCCACCACCCCGCTGAGCAGTTCGCCGCCGGCAAGTTGCTGCGTCAATTCGGCGGCACGGCGCGAAGCCAGCTCCGGCAACTCGAGATCGGCCCCGCGCTCGAAGCGCATGGAAGCTTCGGTACGCAAATTCAGCGCCTTCGACGCGCGCCGGGTTGAAATCGGATCCCACCACGCCGCTTCGATCAGCACATTGCGCGTGGCAAAACCTATTTCGGTATCGGCGCCGCCCATGATTCCGGCAATCGAGATGGCGCGCGAAGGATCGGCGACCACGCACGTTCCGGCGGGGAGCGTCCGCTCGATTCCGTCGAGGGTGCGCAGCTTTTCTCCGGCCCGCGCGCGGCGAACGATCAGTTTATGCTCGGCGACTTTATCGAGATCAAAGGCGTGCAGCGGCTGGCCCAACTCGAGCATCACGTAGTTCGTAATATCGACGACATTGTTGATCGACGCGTGGCCCAGCGCTTCGAGCCGCTGCCGCAGCCAATCCGGCGAAGGCTGCACTTTCACCCCGCGCACCACGCGAGCCGTGAATCGCGAACAAAGCTCCGGCGCTTCGATCGTGACGCTCGTCGCCTGCGCGACCGGCGCCGCAGATTCCGTGAATTTCGGCTGCACCGGCTTCAGCGCAAGGCGATAAAGCGTGGCGGCTTCACGCGCGATGCCGTAGTGGCCCAGGCAATCCGGGCGATTCGCGGTCAGTTCCGCATCAAGCATCGGGCCCGCGGCGGATTCTTCGATCGCGTCCACTGCGGTGCCCGAGGTGGAAAGCCGCGCGCGCAGATCGGCTGGCGTCGCTTTGAGCTCGACGAATTCTTTGAGCCAATTGAAAAGGACTTTCATTTTCTAATCAGCGCTACGGAAACTGGCGCAGGAAACGTACGTCGTTTTGAAATAGCACCTGCAAATCGGTGATGCCGTAACGCATCATCGCCAGGCGGTCCACACCCATGCCGAAAGCAAATCCCGATAGCCGCTTCGGATCGTAATTCACGAAGCCATACACGGCGGGATTCACCATTCCCGCGCCGAACATTTCAATCCATCCAGAAAATTTGCAAGTGCGGCAGCCCTCGCCGCCGCAAACGTGGCACGTCGCATCCACTTCAGCGGAGGGCTCGGTAAACGGAAAATAACTCGGCCGCAAGCGCGTTTTAACTTTCGCGCCCAGAAATTCGCGCACGAAATGCTCCACGGTGCCGCGAAAATCGCAGAAGGTGATGTCGTTGTCGACCGCCAGGCCTTCGATCTGATGAAACATGTAGCCGTGCGTGGCATCGGGATTGTCGCGGCGATAGACCTTGCCCGGCACGACGATGCGCACCGGAGGCGGCTGCTTCTCCATGGTGCGAATCTGCATCGGCGAAGTGTGCGTGCGCAGCAGATGTCCGCCAGAGCCTTCGATGTAGAAGGTGTCCATGTTGTCGCGCGCGGGATGAAATTCGGGAATGTTGAGTGCTTCGAAATTGTAGTAGGGCGTTTCGATTTCCGGCCCTTCCACGACGCTGAAGCCGATGGACATGAAGATGCGCTCGACTTCTTCGTAGGTCTGGCGGATCAGGTGGTGCGTGCCGACCGGCCGCTCGACGCCGGGAAGCGAAAGATCGATCGCCGGGCCGGAAGCGACGTCAGCGCCCGAAGATTTCGCGGCTTCGAGCGCAGCTTCGAGTGAAGCGCGCAGCTCATTCAAGCCAGCGCCGATTGCTTTTTTGAATTCAGGCGGCGCAGGCTTCAGCCAATTTTCGGTGACGCGCGAGCAAATTCCGTCTCGCCGCCCCAGCCATTTCACGCGGAAAGATTCGAGCGGTTCAGCGCCGCGAATTTGCGCCGACTCAGCAGCAGCGAGCGAACGCAATTCCCCGAACAGCGTGGCTACATCGTCAGGCACAGACACGCCAAGCTGGTCGAAACGCAGCCCAGTTTTTTCGAGAGCGTTCATGGCAAAGTAGCGCCGGCGTCCCTGCCGGCATCTTACGACCGCAAACTCAGCTAAGGCAGCCCCGTCCAGGCGGCCTCAGGCGTCCCTACGAAGCCGGGTTCTTTTGGCATCTTCTAGAAAATTGCCAAAGGGCCAAAAAAGCCGGCGGGGACGCCAGCGCTACGGAACCCGTTATGACTTTGCGGGCTTCGCTGGTTTCGCAGCGGCGATATGCGACTTGGCCGATTCGACCAGCGACGTAAAGCCAGCCGTGTCGTTCACCGCCATATCCGCCAAAATCTTCCGATCCAGGTCGATGCCGCCAACCTTCAACCCGTGGATCAATTGGCTATAGGACAGCCCGTTGTTGCGCGCCGCCGCGCCGATGCGCTGAATCCACAGCGTGCGATAGTCACGTTTGCGATTACGGCGATCGCGATAGGAAAAGCGCAGCGAGCGATTGACCGCCTCGCGTGCTGACCGGTAAAGCTTGCCCTTAGTGAGAAAAAATCCCTTGGCGTGGCGTAACAGCTTCTTGCGCTTGGCGCGGCGTTTGGTTCCGCGTTTTACTCGAGACATTTTTAACTCTCCTCGTTTGAATGATTCCGGAAAATTTCAGACGTGGAGAGCCTCGCGCGAACGACAGGCGACGCCCGCTAAGGCGCGCACCTCGCAAATACACACGAGTCAACTCCACGGCGAGTTTTGTAGGCCGCTTCCAGTGCTGCTCGAAGCGGCTCTGTGCCCCGATCCAATCCGCGGATCAGAACATCCGGCCGGCAGGCCCGCCGTGGCGGGAAAACGCGTTGCCTGGCGCGGGAAAGAACAGATTCCTCACCGTCCCAAATTGCGGGACGGATTCGGAATGACAAACAAAAAGCAAACGCTAAGAGTACGGCAACATGCGCCGGATTTTCGGCGCGTCAGAAGGATCAACCTGCACTGACCGGCGAAGATGGCGCATGCGCTTCGGCTTTTTCGTGCCCAGCAAATGCCGCTTGAATGCGTGGGGGCGCATGATCTTGCCGCTCTTCGTCACGCGAAAGCGCTTGGCCGCGCCGCGATGCGTTTTTAGTTTGCGAACTTTTGGTTTTGCTTTTGACAATTCAGCACCTGTTGCCTTATCTCGATTTCACAGAACACCGGAAAGCCTCGGGTCAGCCCTTTGGCCCGGCAAGGGCCTCACGATAAGAAAGACCCGAGCTACCTTACGCCTGCCCTGCCGTCTTGGCTGCCGTGGCGCCTTTTTTCGGCGCTAGCAACGCCAGCAGGATGTTCGCTTCCATGCGCGGGCCGAATTCCACCTGCGCGTGATCGCCGATATCTTTCAGCAGGCGCGTCATCTTGGCGCGGCCCACATCCTGGTGCGCCATTTCGCGGCCACGATGAAAAATCATGGCCTTCACTTTGTGGCCTTCACCAAGAAACCGGATGATTTGATTCTTGCGCACTTGATAGTCGTGCTCGGCCGTCGCTGGCCGGAATTTCACTTCTTTAATGTGCGCGGATTTCTGATGCTTCTTCTGCTCGTGCGCTTTTTTATTTTGCTCGTAGAGGAACTTCCCGTAGTCCACGAGCTTGCAGACCGGGGGAACGGCCGTCGGCGAGATTTCCACAACGTCCAGCCCCGCCTCGCGCGCCGCCTTCATGGCATCGAAGAGCGACATCACTCCGAGCTGATTGCCCGCTTCGTCCACCACCCGGACTTCCCTCGCCCGGATACGCTCATTCACCCGCAAACCGCTGGTACTGCTAGCTCCACGTTCAGCGATAAACCCACCTCCGGAACTTGTCCCGCAATAGTACCGCGTCCTCAGCCAGCTCCGCGAGGGGCACGGGCCGAAAAGTATAGCATGCGGCAGCGGCAAGCCGAAATGCGCAATCCCAGTAGGGGAGGGTGCTTTAGCCCTCCCGGTTTTCGGCCCAGTTAAGCAGAGTTCCGGGATCGCGTTCATGTCGTAATTCCGGGTTGGACTCGAAGGCGTGAACGCCCGAGCTCCGAACTGCCCAGCGCTGAATCAATCCATCCGCTCCATTGTTGCCAGCGATTCTTCGGTACGGTTGATCCATCGCGGCAATTTGCGGGGGCCGAAAAGCGGGAGGGCTAAAGCACCCTCCCCTACTGGACTTGCGCGATTTCGTTTCGCAGGTTGGTTATGAATTGATCTAGCGGAATCGCGCCTTGATCGCCTTTGGTGCGATGTCGGACTGAGGCAGTGCCGGCTTCGGCTTCTTTGCCGCCTAGGACCAGCATGTAGGGGATTTTTTCCATTTGCGCGTCGCGGATTTTGGCTTGCAGCTTTTCGTTGCGCTCGTCGAGATGCACGCGGAAGCCGGCGGCCTTCAGCTTCTCGGTCACCTGCTTCGCGTAATCGGAAATCTTTTCGCTGAGCGGGAGGACGGAAACTTGCACAGGCGCCAGCCAAACGGGGAACGCGCCGGCGTAGTGCTCGATCAACATCCCGAAGAAGCGCTCGACGCTGCCTAGCAGCGCGCGGTGCACCATCAACGGCTGATGGCGCGCGCCATCTTCGCCGACATATTCCAGCTCGAAGCGCGCCGGCAAATTGAAATCGAATTGCACGGTGGTGAGCTGCCAGGGCCGCCCGATCGCGTCGATCAATTTGATATCGATCTTCGGGCCGTAAAAGGCGGCTTCGCCTTCAATGCGCTTGAAGGGAATCTGAAGCCGATCGAGAGTGGTTTTCAGCGCGTTGGTCGCGCGATGCCAATCTTCCGGCTTGCCGGCATAATTCTCCGGATGCATCGGATCCCAATCCGATAGCTCGACCGCGTAACTATCGAATCCGAATTTCTTCATCACCGCAAAAGCGAAATCCACGCAGTCTTCCACTTCCTTCTCGATCTGCGAAGGCATGCAGAAAATGTGGGCGTCATCCTGAGTGAATCCGCGAACGCGCAGCAGTCCATGCAACACGCCGGATCGCTCGTAGCGATACACGGTGCCCAGTTCCGCCAGCCGCACCGGCAAATCGCGATAGCTGCGCATCTTCGATTTGTAAATCAGAATGTGGCCCGGGCAATTCATGGGCTTGAGCTGGTAATCGGCCTTTTCCACTTCGATCGGCCCAAACATGCTATCGCGATAAAAATTGGTGTGCCCGCTGGTACTCCAAAGATCGCGCAGCATGATGTGCGGCGTAAAAACGAGATCGTAGCCGCGCGCCAGCAATTCATCGCGCAGCCAGTCCTCGATGATTTTGCGAATCAACCCACCCTTGGCATGCCAGAAAATCAGGCCCGCTGCCGGCCTGTTCCTGAATGCTGAATAGATCGAGTTCGGCGCCGAGCTTGCGGTGATCGCGGCGCTTGGCTTCTTCCAGGCGATGCAAATATTCGTCGAGCTCTTTTTTGGTGAAGAAGCACGCGGCATAAATCCGCTGGAGCTGCGGATTACCTTCCTGGCCTTTCCAGTAAGCGCCCGCCACATTCATCAGCTTGAACGCTTGAATCCGCTTGGTGGAAGGAATATGCGGCCCGCGGCAGAAATCGATAAATTTCCCAGTGGTATAAAAAGAAACCATCGGTTCGATGGCCTTTTCTTCCACCAACTCACACTTGAAATTCTGCTGCGATTTCTTGTAAAGCTCGATGGCCTCGGGCTTGGGCAGCAATTTGCGCTCGTTGGGCAAATCCTGTGCCGCCAGCTCGCGCATCTTCGCTTCAATCTTCGCCAGATCCTCGGGAGTAAAAGGCTCCTCGCGTAAGAACTCGTAGAAAAAGCCGTTATCCACCGGCGGCCCGATCCCCAGCTTCACATCAGGGAAAAGCTCAGTCACCGCAGCAGCCAGAAGATGCGCAGCCGAATGCCGGAAGACGTAGAGCGCGTCCGGATCCTTTTCGGTAAGAATTTGCAGCTTCGAATCGCTCTCGAGCGGACGGCGCAGGTCAACCAATTCGCCCTCGCCGTCATTCGGCGCGGCGACGCGAGCTACAAACGCAGCATCCGCCAGCCGCGGCGAAATCTGGCGTGCAATCTCCAAAGGCGTAGTGCCCTTCGGCACTTCGCGCTTGGCGCCGTCCGGCAGCGTAACTTGAATGGTATCCATCAGGCTCTTTCGCTGAGCAAAACAGCAACAGAATTAGATTACTGGCGTGCGCGCAAGCGGTCAAGAAGCGCGGCCCCTTGTAGCACAGCCACTCCTGGCTGTGTCGGATTTAACGAAATGCCTAGATGGACCGCACTTCTGGAGACGCCGGATTGATCAGATGGCTGGACGCGGCTCGTAAGCATCGCAAAAGCCACAGCCAAGAGTGGCTGTGCTACAAATTCACGCGAATTTGCTCACCAGCACGCGATGCACATGAATCGACGGAAATCCCTGCGCGAATCCCTGAACGCGCGCCAGCGCGTGATAGAACGATAGGTTTTTCTCGGTGGCGTCAAGGTCCGCCTGCGTCTCCCACAGCGACAACACTTCCACTTCGATCGGGATCAGAAGTCTGCGTATGAACCACCAGCATGCCGCGGAATCCCTTTTGTCCCTGGATTTCCGGAATCAGCGACTGGACGGCCGTCGAAAATTCAACCAGCTTGCCGGGAAGAATGCGGAAGTGCGTGACTCGCGCGTACATGTTGGCCTCCTCATTCCGCGCGGAAATACCGCAGGCCCGCGAAAAGCCTAACGCATCGACAAGCCGGAGTAAAGAATCGCAGCGAGGTCTCCGCGCGTCAGGCTGTTGGGTGCCCCGCGCGCCGCACTTGCCCGTGGGGCTTTTGAATTATTTCTTGCGCGCGCCCTCGATCATCGCCCACATCTCATCGGGCAGCTTGCGGTACTCGTTGAATTCACCGGCGCCGGCCAGCCACTGCCCGCCATCAATCGTCACGCAATCGCCGTTAATGTACTGCGCCTGCGGGCTAAGCAAGTAAACCGCCAGGTCCGCTAATTCATCATGCCGCCCGAAGCGCTTCATCGGATGATTCTTGATGGCCATCTCTTCGAATTCTTTGCTCTGCATCAAACGCGACCAGGCCCCTTCGGTCGGGAACGGACCCGGCGCAATCGCATTGAAACGAATGTTGTACCGCGCCCATTCGACCGCCAGCGACCGCGTCATCGCCAGCACCCCCGCCTTCGCGCACGACGAGGGCACGACATAACCGGATCCAGCTCCCGTCGATGCGTAAGTCGTCACAATATTCAAGACATTGCCAGGCTGCTTCGCTTCGATCCATTTCCGCCCCAGCGCCAAAGTGCAATGAAACGTGCCGTTCAACACGATTCCAACAACCGCCGCAAAAGCGTTGGCCGAAAGTTTCTCAGTGCGCGCCACAAAATTACCCGCGGCATTGTTGACCAGCGTATCGATCCGCCCAATTTCTTTTTCGCCGGCTTCGACAGCCTTCTCGACAGCCGCAAAATTGCGAATATCGCACGAAGCAAATCCGGCTTTTACGCCCTTCGCCTGAATGTCCTTCGAAGTGGCCTCCAGCGGTTCAGGCCGCCGCGCCACAAGAAAAATATTCGCGCCCAATTCGGCAAAGCGCAGCGCCATCGAGCGGCCGAGGCCAGTCCCGCCGCCAGTAATTAAAATATTCCGCCCCTTCATCAAATCATTTTTGTACATAGCAACCTCCAGCAAGAATTCGTGAGGGAGGGTCTTACAACTCAAATCGCGGCTCGCCGAAACGTCAAATAGACCCTCCCGCTTTTCGGCCCTCTTCTGCTGCCAGCCTACCGCTTCTTCCCCAAATATTTCTTCGGCAAAGGCGTCTCCGCCGATTCCTCCTGCCAATAAATCGTAACCACCCACCAACGCTTGCCATCATTAAAAAGCTGAAAGCTGTTAATCCCCCGCGCAAAAGGTTTCGCATCCTCAGCCGCATGACGCGACTCATAGGTGCTGAAAACCTGCTCGATATTCGCCCAGCTCTCCAGCGTCCGCGAAGACTCGCGTTCAAAGAATCCTTCCTTCGCGAAATATGGATCCGCCAACTTCACATATTCTTCCGGTGTGAAAACATGCACCAAAAGCTGGCCATCATGATTCTTGTCCACAGCCGCAAGCCTCGCCCCAGGTGCAAAAAGTGAAAGGAATCGATTCCAGTCGCGTTTTTTGCCAGCCGGTCCTGAGATCACGTCGTAAGTGGCCGCCATAATCGAATCGCGCGAGGCCACATCCGCAGGAATCGCAACGGGAGCAGTAGTAGTCTGCGCTTCGGCCGGCTTTTTCTCCTGATCTTGCGCCAAAGCAAATGGCGCGCCAAACGCAATAAGACAAACCAACAAACACAATTTCCGCATCATGAGCCTCTCCTAGTGGTATCTGACCGCGTCCGCACGCCGCAGCACCCAACGGCGCGCGATTGTGCCTTTAGACGAACCAAAAGGGCAAGTGGATAAGGCATCGCCGGTTTTGTGTTTGTAGGGGAGGGCTTCCTCCAAAATTCTGGCGGACAGGAAAGCACCCTTCCCTACTAAAAATCGACATGCAGCCTTAATCCCGGGACTACAACTGGCCCGCGATCTTTGTTGTAGCCGGGATTGTTGATGTGTTGCAGATCGAAGCTGGTGAAGATGCCGCGCCAGGCGTGCAGCGTGTAATAGCCTTCGAAGATTTTTTCGTGGCCGTAGGTTAGCCCACCGTCGCCAAGCAGGAAACCCAGGCCGCCTAGCGCGAGGTAACGGGCGTGATCGCTCACGATTCCATTCATGGTGAAAACTGCGCCGGCGTGATCGTTCTTGCGATGCCAGCTTTCGCCATGGAAATAACTGCCGATTTCAAAAGTGCGATCCACTTCCGTATAGGCGAACGACTCGTTCCGTCCATCGGCCCAACCCAGTCGGGCGAACAAGCCGAATTCCTTCGTCAGATCCTGCTCCATATTCAGGCCGAAGCCGTATTTCACGCGGCCCTGCTGCCGCGTGGCGATGATGTCAGGACGCGGACCCTGCCCCGCAAGAAAATCATTGATTGCCTGGCGGTAATTGCCCATGTCGGCGTGGTTCTCAAAGCCAAGCAAACGAATAACTCCCGATCGTCCCGAAAGGAGACTTTCACGCCACTCGACTTCGTAATTCTCCGAATGTGCGCGGAAAAGATCAGCGTCCAAATGCAGGCCATTGGCTACTTTTGGCATCATCGCTTCCGCGAACCGCACCGACCATGCGCGCGTGTCAAATTCTACAATCGCGGCGTCGGTGTATCCGCGCGTATTCGCCGGATAGTCGTAAACCCCGTTGTTATCCACCGTCCAATTCAGAAATTGCAAATGACTGTCGCTCCCCGCCGAATTCACATCCAGAAAATCCACAATACTCATTTTGCCGACGCGAATTTCAATCCGCCGGGCCGGAAGTGACGTGGCCAGCCCGAATGGACCGCGCTCCGCATCAACGCGTTTACTGCTCAGCGGAATAATCAGCCGCAGTTCGAAGCGCGCCAGATAAGGCGTCGGCCCGAGCGCCGGATTGCGCACCACATCGAGATTGGTAAAGCCAGCAAGTCCCAGCGCCTGACTCAAGCCGTGCCCGCCAGCGCTCTCGGCATCCGCAAAAATCTCGGTCGTAGGCGTGAGCGCGAAGCCGGTATAGAGCGTGTAAACCTTCGAAGTATCGTTGTCACCGGGCGCACGAAAGCTGTTCGGACCGCTGTAGGGAGAGTGAAACGCCGGATGCCACTGCAAAATTATGTTAGCCTGCCCGGAAATCCACCAGCGGCTCGTCTCCGGGGGCGGGAAAAGTGTGACCGGGGAGTCATTGGCAGTGTCGGGGGATTCAGCGGCCGGAGCCGAAACGCTCGCCGGCACAGGCGCATCCTGCGCGCAAACAGCCGGCACGTGCATCCAGGCGGCCGCAAGCGCGATCGCGAGAAAGAGTGTGATCCTCAACGGCATCGCAACAGCTGCCGGACTTGCAACACGGCAGTGGACGGCACTGTATACCCAGGCATCCGGATTGCCCGAATCCCTCATCTCTAGTAGTCTCTCCTATTCCAGTTGCCACTTCTATGGGCCCCACACGCGGTCGAGCGGGTTCGAAGTGACCGGGTCGGAGTGATCAAGCGCGGGTCAGGGCTGATGATTCAGCCCTGCAATGTCACGTTAGGGCTGATGATTTAGCCCTGCAATATTTTCGACCGTTCGGTGCTACCGTTCGGACCAAGGTACAAGGAGCCGGGGATTTGAAGAGGAAGAGTTCGCTCCAAAACTGGTTAGTATTCGTGGCGGCGCTGCTGCTCGTATCTTGCGGCGAAGGCGTCGCGAATAATCCCTCTCCCACGGTTACTTCGCTCACGCCGCCCAGCATTCCGGCCGGTTCGCCAGGATTTGTCCTGGCCGTGAATGGACACGGCTTCGCTCCGCAGTCCGTGATTTTCTTCAATGGCAGCGGAATCCAGTCGATCTTTCAGAGCGGCAATGTGCTCACCGCCAATATTACGTCGTCCTTCATCTCCACACCCGGCAACGTGACCATCGAAGTCCAGACTCCCTCGCCCGGTGGCGGCACCTCGAATCAAGTGATCTTCATGATCACCCAAACGCAAAGCCAGACGCCCACGATCACAAGCATGTCGCCAACCACGGCTTTAGCGGGTGGCGGCGGCTTCACGCTCAACGTCTTCGGCACAAACTTTCAATCGCTTTCGCAAATCACCGTGAATGGAGACAACCGCCAGACGCAGATCGTTAGCGGCACGCAATTGCAGACCATCATCTCCGCCGCGGATTTGATACAGGCGGGCGTGCTGAATATCGGAGTTTTGAATCCCTCGCCCGGCGGCGGCAGCACCAGCACGCTGCCGCTATCCATCAATGATGCGATTCCCATCCTCACTAAAATCGCGCCCACCAGCGCGGCGGCGGGCGGCAATAACGCCACCCTCACCATCACCGGAACCGGTTTCGTTCCGCAATCGCAGGCGCTCTTCAATGGAACTCCGCGGCCGACAACATATACCTCCAGCACCTCGATCACAGCGACTCTTACGCAGGCCGATCTCGGTGCCGCTCAAGTCGCGCAAGTGTCGATATCGAATCCGGCGCCCGGCGGCGGTGTGTCGCAACCCTTGCTCTTTGCGGTTAACGGCATTGTGCCGCTTTCTACCAATTTGCTTTATACCGGGCTGCCCGTGCTGGTCGATTATTCCTTCAATGGATTTCAAGCGAACAACGGCATCGGCGATCTCAGCCGCTCGGGTCCAGTAATCAGCTCAACCGGACGCTTCGTCGCGTTTGCATCGGTCTCCAGCAATTTGATCGATGACGATACCAACGGCGTCTCGGATATTTTCGTCCGGGACACTTGTTTCGCCCAGGCTACTTGCTTGCCCACCACCACGCTCGCCAGCATTTCGGGCACGGCAGGTAGCGGCACGCAAGTTGGCTCGCAAGGAAATTCGGACAGCCTCGAGCCGACGATGGATACCAGCGGAGGCTTCATCGCCTTCTCGTCGCACGCCACAAATCTCGATCCAAATTTCCCCACACTCACGGGAGCCACACGGCAAATCTTCCTGCACAGCGGTTGTACGACCACGGCCACCAGCGGAACTTGCGCGACCAGCGCCACCGCTCTCGTTTCCGTCGCGGCCGACGGCGTGAGCGCCGCGAATGCCGATGCTACGCAGCCTTCCATCAGCCCGGACGGCCGCTATGTGTCTTTCGTCTCGACGGCCACCAATCTGATTCAGGGAGTGAATCCGGGAGGCATCGCACAGGTCTATTTGCGCGATACCTGCTTGAATCTCACTTCCACCACGGTGACGTGCACGCCGAAAACGATCTTGGTTTCATCGCCGGATGGCGTCACGCCTGCCGATGCACCGAGCACTCAGCCGGCTACGGCCGGAAGCGGCACGTATGTGGCGTTCACTTCGGCGGCTACGAATTTGGTGAGCGGCGTGACGCCTCCTGTGCCCCAGGTTTACCGCACGGCGACGTGTATCGCGGGCGTTACCGATTGTGCGCAGATCGTGGCGGTGGCGTCTTCGAATGACGGCACCACACCTGCGAATGGCGCCAGTGGACAGGCTTCGATCACCTCGGATGGCCGCTTCGTAGCGTTCGCCTCCACCGCGACGAATCTGGTGCAGACCGCATCGGATGGCACGCAGCAGATCTTCGTGCGCGACACTTGCGGCGCGGCTGTGTCGGGTTGCACTCCGTCGTAACACTCGTTTCGATCGCCAACGACAATGTGACGCCGGGGAGCGGCTTGAGCGAGCAGCCCAGCATCAGCTCGACCGTTGCCAATGCCAGCGACGGGCAATTCATCGCCTTCGCTTCGCTGGCTACAAATTTGGTTCCCGCAACCACGAATGGTTTCGAGAATATCTTCGTCCGGAATACTTGCGAAGGATCCGCTACTTCGACAACCAGTTCTTGCGCGCCCGGCACGTCGCTGCGCAGCATTTCACTCGGCGGCACGCAGGCAAACAACGTCTCGCTGCGCCCGGCAATCAGCGGCGACGGCCACACGGTGGCGTTCATCTCGCCAGCCACAAACATAGTCGCCAATTTCGCGACGGGTTTGGGCGACATCTTCCTGGCAGGCACATCGTTCTAAGTAGCGCCGGCGTCTCTGCCGGCATCTTACGACCGCAACTGTTGGCAAACGGCGCGATCTCGTTCGGCGCTACAATTCAAATACATTGAGTTGGCGTGATTGAGTGGTTCGGGCGTGAGCGTCGCCGTTGGCGTGAATTTGCGCTCGTAAGATGCCGGCAGAGACGCCGCGCACTACCTAGAATCGTCCAGACATGCCCCCCTGTCAGCTGGGGGTCAGGAGGGGTTTGCCGACAGGGAGGGCTGGGCGGATTGGGTAGCGTGCCCCGGCTCCTTACGGAACCGTCGTCCCCGCAACGCAACTCCCAACCCGCAATACGATGCTAAGGAATGGAATGGCGCAGGCCAATGGCTCGGATGGTACAAAAAAGGCGTACCCGGGTCGTGGTACTAGGGCAATTTGAGGGAGGCAGGTGATTCCTTTATTTTGTTGCACTTACGGGCACATGCAGGGTCACATTAGTACCCTTTCCAACCTTAACTTCCGCATTTTTCTCCCAGCCGGACCAGGCCCCTTTGTAGTAGGCGCGCAGGTTATAAAGGCCGGGTTTCAGGCGTGGGAAGAAGAAGCGGCCATCGCCGTTCGTAAGAGTCGCGTGAGGGTGCGCGCCCTCGGCTTCCTCAGCGGTTACGCGCGCGCCGGCTAGAGGATGGCCGTCGCGCTCTACGGTGCCTTCGAGAGTGCCCAAGCGTTCGCCGGAGGAGACGGGGCGCGCGACGAGCAGCATCGCCGCAATCAAAAGTGCACCGCAAATTGATTTCATCGGGATTCTCCTGCGTTCTCCTTTCGATTTTAACGCTACATGTGCCGCGCGCGAGGAGCGTTCACCGTATTGGTTAGCCTGTCCGCCAGGACGGTTTTTTGCGAAAACACATTTAGAGTTTGTAGACCTTGTGAGCCAGGGCGTGGGCGTCTTGATCTTGGCGCCCGGTATCCGGATTAATTTTGCGAGCGAGAGCGATGTGATAGGTCAGGAGCTGCAGCGGCACTACGTGAGTGAAAGGCGCAAGCCACGTGGGCGATTCCGGCAACACAATCGTATTCTCGGCGGATATATCACGATTACCGGCTGGAGTCGTCACCGCCAGCCGCAGCATGCCCAACTCTTTCGCGGCACGCAGAATGGTGCGCGCGCGTTCGTCGGCGGGCTCGCCGGTCAACATTCCGACGATTGCCACCCGATAATCGATTTCCGAAAACGGTCCATGCAGGATTTCCTCGGTCTCGAATCCTTCCGCCGCGATGTAACTACTCTCTTTGATTTTCAGCGCGGCTTCGGAAGCGGTGGCCCAGCAAGTGCCTGCGCCGAAAAAAACGATGCGATTGCGTTCGGCGACTAATGCGGCTGCTTCGCGAACTTGCTCTTCGGTCTTCAGGCCAGCGCGCATTAGCGCGGGAACTTTTTCTAAAGCTACGCGACCGCTTGGGCCGTCTTTGATCAAGTTGCGTTTTTCCAGATATCCCAAAATAAATTGCGCGATGGCTGCCAGCGCGGTTGTGTAGCTTTTGGTGTAGGCGAAGGCCACTTCCTGTTCGCAGGTTTCGATACGATGATCGGCTTGCAACATTCCTTCGCCGGGGAGATGGCCGGTGACGGCGATGGTCAACGCGCCCATGGACTTGGCGATCCGCAGGGCTTCTACCGACTGCGTAGTGGTGCCCGTGTGGGTGATGACGACCGCGACATCCTCGGCGCCTAGCGCTAGTGGATAGTGGGCAAATTCGAAGGATTGCTCGGCGCGCGCCAGGGCGCGTCCGCCGGAATGATGGCGCATCCAGCGCTCGGCTATGTTGGCGGCGTTGAGCGAAGTGCCGATGCCGATGAAGACGATGCGCCTGCGGGTGGCGGCGGCTTGCACCGCGCGGTCGATCGCGTTGCGGGATTTCGAGAAGACTTGTTCGATCAGGTGGGGTTGCGCCACGATGGCGTCGTAAAGGAAATAAGGGTGGGTGGAGCGCGTTTCGGCCATTTGCTTTTTCTCCGCGGGCAGTGTATCCGAGGAGGTCGCCAATCGCGAACGTGAAAATATTGCGCGGGCTGTGGTTGCTCGTTTCCGAACAAAGGAGCTTTGCGAATGCCTCGGTATCTTTCGCAGCATACGATTGCCTGTCTTACGCGCCAGGGGGCGGAGGAGCTCGCTGGGCGGCTTCATGCGGCTACGGAGGTGAGGACGCTGCGCGTCTTGTTGGGAATGCAGGATGGAAAGCTGGTGGTGGAATTTGAAGCGGGCAGCCGCGAGCAGTTGGAGAAATTCCTGGCGGCGGAGAAGTTTCACTTCGATTGGATCCTGCGGATTGAGTATGAATCGAGAGAGGGGAAATTGGCCGCGGTTTAGAGAGCGCGGGTGATGGGCCTTGAGGGGGGTCACTTTTTTCACGGTTAGAAAACAGTTTGGACATTTGTTTTCAATGAGTTGCGTAGGTTTCTAATCGATTTGGTGTATCGATTAGAAATGCTCGTTTTTGACCTTCGGCGGCTCCCTTTTTTGCGATGGTTGCGAGCTTCATTCGCGGTTTCCCGGTCTAAAGTAGCGACGATTTCAGGTTATAGCTATGGGACTGAACGCGGGAATACCGAGGCCGAGCGCAGACACCGTGAGAGGGCCGAAAACCGGGCGGGGCTGAAAGGCCCGCCCCTACGACGGCAACTGCAACCACGGGCCCGCCAAATTCAGGAATCTTGAGCCTTGAGCGGGCATCCAAGCTGGGAGCGATATGGCGGCCGCGATTTGACTTGTGAATGACTCGTGGCCACAATCTGTGATCCCGACGTTGGGCCGTCCCCGGCGATCTGACTTCACCGATAAAGGAGCTTCAAATATGTCCGAGTATGCGCATCCGGAAGTATTGGTATCGACGGAGTGGGTGGCGGAACATTCCAAGGATCCGAACGTGCGGCTGGTCGAGGTGGATGTGGATACCTCGGCTTACGATCAGGGGCACATTGCTGGGGCGGTGGGCTGGAATTGGCAGACGCAATTGCAGGATGGAGTGCGGCGGGATTTGATTGATAAGGCGGCGCTGGAGGATTTGTTGGGGCGTTCGGGGATTTCGAATGACACGACTATCATTCTCTATGGCGACAACAACAACTGGTTTGCGGCTTATGCGTTTTGGCAGCTTGAATATTACGGGCACAAGAATTTGAAATTGATGAACGGCGGGCGGAAGAAGTGGCTCGAAGAGAAGCGGCCGTTGACGACCGACGCCGTGAATCCGGCGAAGACTACTTATCGTGCGTCCGAGCCAAACGAGAAAGTGCGGGCTTATCGGCAGGATGTTGAGGCGGTGGTTGGGAAGAAATCGGCGGGGCAACTGGTGGATGTGCGCTCGGCGGATGAGTTTAGCGGCAAGGTGATTGCGCCTCCGGGAATGTCGGAGACAGCGCAGCGCGGTGGGCATATTCCCGGCGCGGCGAGTATTCCGTGGGCGCAGGCTGCGGCTGAGGACGGGACTTTCAAGCCAGCCGAGGCTTTGAAGCAGCTTTATCAGGGTAAGGGGATTTCGGGGACGGATGAAGTGATTGCCTACTGCCGGATTGGCGAGCGGAGTTCGCATACCTGGTTCGTGCTGAAGTATTTGTTGGGCTACGACCGGGTGAAGAATTACGACGGATCTTGGACAGAGTGGGGGAATTTGGTGCGGGCACCTATTGAGAAGGAAGCGGCGGCGGCTGGCGCTAAGTAGCGCTGGCGTCTTGCCGGCATTTTACGAGCGAGATTTACGTTTCATCTAAAAACCGAGCGCGGCGCTGGATCGAACCAGTGCCGCGCTTTTTGTTTTTTGGGGATGTTGCAAACGAGGAAGAGAAATCCGGTTGTGGTTAACGTGTTGCGCCGTCCAAGTTTTTGGATTGTGGCAACGAGGTAGGTCGTAAGATGCCGGCAGGGACGCCGGCGCTACTTTAAACCGCGCGGGCGAGCTGCGATCTTTCTTTTTGCGCGGGAAAAGCGAAGTTCGCGGAACGCGCGGTCAAGGGTGCCACGTTCAACGCAGCTTGTTAAGAAGAGCTCCGAGGCTTCCTGGAGATTGCGGCGGGCTTCGGCGGCGGTGCGGCCCTGCGTCGAAAGGTCGAGCGGCGGGCATTGCGCGATATACCAAGCGCCCTGCTTGCGTAGCCGACCGAAGAGACTGAATTCTAGATACAAGTTCTTGATCCTCGCGCGTCTGCTTTCAATATAACAAAGTTTCGAGAGAAAGGGCGGAGCCTACGAACAGCGTTCAGCGCAATTGCCCTGGTTCTACTCCTGCGTGGCGGGCTTGATCTTCCAGGTCGCTGATTTGCGATTGTAGTTTTTGTTTTTGGGCTACTAACGCTTGGATGTCGTAGCGGGAATCTGTGATTCTTACTCCGGTTTGCTTCTCTCCCTGTCCGGGAGCTTCGCCGTGGGCTAATGCTTCGTAATTATCGAGCTTTGCGTCGATGTCCGCAATCTTGGATTTCAGCGCATTGATTTGATTGCGGTAATAGTCCGCGTTCGCCGAGCCTGTATAGGATTGCGGGCGATAGGAATTTTGGCGCGAGTTGTGGTTGGGGTCTGCTTCGTAGGTCGGGCCGGTTAACGAGTTCATATTTTCGTTGGTCCAGACTTTCTTGGGCGCTGGAGCTTTTGCTGCAGGCTTGGAATCTGCCGGCGGAGCTGGGGAGTTCGACGCCGCGGCTGGCACCGGAGTTGGTTGTTGTCCGGTGCTCTGGGCGCGCGACGACGGTGCGAATGTGAACGCGATTACTGCCAAAACCGCGATGGAGAGGCGTTGGAGGCTCATAGTTTCTTAATTATCTGCCGGTCGTTGCGCGGACTCAGCGAGGATTTCGGCGGGCGGTTCCAGACGAGATATAGGTGGCTTAGGAGCTCGGCGGGAGATTACTGCTGAACTCTTGGGAACTCGGCGAGGTCGGTTCTGGCGCGATCTTGCACGAAGAGGCCCGGCATAAAGCGCGGGCCCTACGAAGAAACGGCAACGGCTCTTATGGATCGGCCGGGACTGGCGCACCGTTGGCCAGCTCTTCTTTTGCCATTGCTAGCGCTTTTGTGGGGCTGCCTATGCGCCTGTAGCGAGAATTCTGCGTTACTTCGTGTGTGTCGAAGGTGAATAGAAATTTCCGGACTGCGTAATCGTATTGAACTCGATACGGCGCCCAAATTCCTGGTGCGACTTCGGAAGCATCGAGAGAAAAATGGCCGCCGCGATAGAGCTTGCCGAGAATGCCTGCGCCGAACGAGATGTCGCGAATGATGTCGGCTTCGCCGTGAAGGATGTGGCCGGTGGCGTCGTCGATCCAGATTTTTGCGCGGGCTCCCGTGAAAACATTTTCAGCGGTGGAATGCGGAACGAAGCCTGGCTTGGGTTCGAGGGTGAGGATGTCGCAGAGGTGTCCATTGCGCATTTCCTGCCCTGACGAACTGACTTGAAAAGCGCGGTGGGCGGCTTCGAGCAAATCTTTCCGCTCTTTCATTTTCTTCTGCCATTTATAAGAGACGGCTTGTTCGCGCGGGTCGTCGGGATTGACGGCGATTTCCAGGATTTGCTCCCAATCGTGCAATTGCTTGCGATAGAGATTGGGATCGAGCGGCGAATAGTTATCTTTGAAGAGAAGTTTGAGCGTGCCGCTGCCGGTGGGGACTACGCGATAGAATTTATCTTCGGTGACGCGGCGGTTGGAGCCGGAATAGACGGTGTGCTCCTCGATGCGCTCGAATTCTTCGAGGGCTACGTCGTCGGCGTGTTGTGCGGCGATTACTCGCTCGGCCAGGTCGTGGATCTGGGCCTCGGTTAAGGCGGCGGCCGGAGTGGGACCTTGTACTTTTGGCGGTGCTTGGGCCTCGGCGGGCCCTGCTGGAGCGAAAAACAGGGCGAGTACGTAAACTACTAGTATCGCGAAACGTCTCATCGTGCGACGGACCTGAGTTCTTGGTTCAAGATCAGCTCCAAAATCAGAACCCAAAGCGTAAAACGGGGCCGAATGGTGGGAGGGCTAAAGCACCCTCCCCTACAAAACCCTCCGCTATTCTATCGAGTTCGGATGCCAAATATTGGTTGCCGGGGGAGAACATTTCGCTGCGCGCAACCGTCTATACTAGAGAGATGGCACCTTTGCGCATGTCGATGAAGGCTGGGGAGGCTAGCGTAGCTTTGCGCGAAACTTTGGCGATCGCGCTGGACACTTTGCGGGCGCACAAGATGCGCAGTTTTCTGACTTTGCTGGGTGTGATCCTGGCGGTGGCTACCTTAGTCGCAGTGATGTCGGTTTTGAATGGCTTGAACGTCTACGTGGCGGAAAAAGTGGCCAATCTTGGAGCTAATGCCTACGTGGTGGATCGCGTTGGCGTGGTCACCAATTTCGAGCAGTGGAATAAAGCGCGCAAGCGGCCGCCGCTGCAGATGAGCGACCTCGAGGCGCTGCAAGCGGATATGCGGCTGGCCACCAATATTTCCGGATTGATGCAGACGTTTGGCGATGTGCGCTATGGGAATGATTTGCGCGAGAACGTCACGATCATGGGCGTTTCGCCGAGCTATGCGGAAATTCGCGATGTGGAAGTTTCGAGCGGGCGCTTGTTGACCGAATCGGACGAGCAGCATCGCGCGGATGTTTGCATTATCGGCGCGGATGTGGCCACGCAGTTTTTTTCCTCGAGCGATCCGATAGGGCGCGTGATTCGAGCGGGGGCCGAGCAGTATGAAATCATAGGAGTCGCCACGCCGAAGGGAACGGTGCTGGGGCAATCGCTTGATGATTTCATCATGATGCCGCTTTCGAGTTACCGCAAAGGATGGCTCGCGCCGCTCGACTCGGTGGCGATTTTTATTCAGGCGCCGACTCCGGACTTGATGCCGGCATCGGAAGATGAGGCGCGGGTGTTGTTGCGGACGCGGCGGCATGTACCTTACGAGGCCGAAGATAATTTTGGAGTGGTTTCGCCGACGGCGCTAACCAGCATTTGGAATCGCATCACCGGGAATGCTTTTGGGATCGCTATTTGGGTGACATCCGTATTTTTGGTGGTGGGTGGAATTGTAATTATGAATATCATGCTGGCCAGCGTCACGGAGCGGACGCGCGAAATTGGATTGCGGAAATCGCTGGGGGCGCGGAAATTGCATATTTTGCTGCAATTTTTGGTGGAATCGGCGTTATTGGCGGCGTTGGGCGGATCGATCGGAGTGATTTTGGCGCTGGTGCTGGCGGCGATTGTGCGCTCGGCGACTTCGATTCCCTTTTCCACGCCAATTTTCACGATTGTAATCGCGCTTTCGCTCTCGACCATCGTCGGATTATTTTTTGGGATTTATCCGGCGATGCGGGCGGCGCGACTCGATCCGATTGAGGCGTTGCGGGCGGAAGGCTGAGGCTGGGAATTTAAGATGAATCAGGATTATCGCGAAAATTTGGCGCTGGCTTTCGATACGCTGCGAACCCACAAGTTGCGCAGCTTCCTCGCCGTGCTGGGCGTGATGATCGGCGTCGGGCTGATCATTCTCGTGGTGGGGCTGGTGGATGGATTTAAGACCGTGATTCAGGATGAGATTACGCAGGAAGGAATCGACACGGCCTGGGTGCAGCGCTATGGCGAGAATTTCAATAACAATGCGCGGCGGCCTAAGGAAGAACGCGAACGAAAACCACTGGTTTTGGAGGATGGCGAGGCTTTGATGAAGGCTTGCCCGGCGATCAAGTCGGTGGCCGTTTCGATTTTTCAGTGGGAAGTGGCGCACAACGTGCGCTATCAGAATAATGAGGTGCAGGGCATAGAATTCCGCGGAACATTTCCGGCATTTCTCGAAGTCTATTCGAATGCAACCATGGCGGCTGGGCGATTTTTCACTGATACCGAGAATGAGCATCGCGATAATGTCGCAGTGGTGGGCGAAAATGTGGCTACCGCGCTGTATGGCACGATCCCTGACGCCATCGGGAAAAATATCATGGTGGATGGCTCCACGTTTCAGGTGATCGGCGTGCTGCAAAAGCCTGTCGGCGGATTTGGCACTAACGATGAAGATCGCCGCGTGGTGCTGCCTTTTTACACTTTTCGAAAAATTTATCCCGCGGCCTTCGAGATTTTTATTCGCTTTCTGGCATATCCGGGGCAGGTGGATAAGGCTGTGGATCAGGCGCGCGACATACTGCGCCGGCGCCGCAACGTGCCTTACGAGAAGCCTGACAATTTTTTCATTCAAACGAACCGCGAGACAGCCCAGCAGTTCAACGACATTATCAAGAGCACGGTGGTGGCGATTATTGTGCTCAGCTCGATCGGATTGCTCATCGGTGGCGTGGGAGTGATGAATATCATGCTGGTTTCGGTGACCGAGCGGACGCGCGAGATTGGGGTGCGCAAGGCGATCGGGGCTCGCAGCGCGGATATTACCTGGCAATTTTTATTTGAAGCTATGACTTTGACGGGAATCGGCGGAGTAATTGGAATTATTGTGGGCGGCGGGGCGACATTGTTGATTCCGGTAGTGACTTCGCTGAAGGCGGTGGTCACGCCATGGGCGATTATTGTGGGCTTTACCGTGTCCGTGAGTATTGGATTGATTTTCGGTGTCTGGCCGGCGATAAAGGCGGCGCGGCTCGATCCTGTCGAAGCCCTCCGCTACGAATAATTCCCAAGTAGCGCCAGCATGACTTTAACGCTGCGTTGAGAGCAAGCCGTAAACGGCCACTCTGTTTTGCGTGGCTACGAATACTTTTCCATCCGCGATTGCCGGCGTGATGAATTTATTTCCGGTGCCGGGATGATCGGCGCCGTTTGCGGCTTGATCGCTGTTGTAGAGCTCGGTGGTCAAATCATCGGCTTTGTACGCGTGGAGCACGGCCGGAACCACATTTTCGATAGCCCACACGATTCCGTTCGACGTGCCATT
The DNA here is from genome assembly GCA_963792515.1 of uncultured Acidobacteriota bacterium. Taxonomy (GTDB): domain Bacteria; phylum Acidobacteriota; class Terriglobia; order Acidiferrales; family UBA7541; genus Palsa-147. The sequence continues at coordinate 221,943 of CAWBWG010000001.1, forward strand.
CGCCGAAACGGACGGCAGCGCGCCTGGATATGCGAACGTTATTGCGGTCATCGAAGTAGGCGTTGCGGAAAGTTTGGCGTTACTGATCGCGAAAGCTTTTAGATTGCTGACCTGATCGCAGTAATAGACTGTCTGATTGAAGTATGCGGGAACGCCCCAGACGCCGCCGGGAACCACGTGCAGCAACTCCTGATAAATGTTGTCGGTGGTGGCGTTGAATTTGCCCATGTTGGTGCGATCCGCAACGTAGATGGCGCCGTCTTTGCCCGCGGCGATGGCTAGCTGCTTGTTAGTTCCGTTGCCGTTGCTCATATCGGGTAATACCATCGGCGCGCCGGAGCCGAGGTCGCGGTCCTGGTCGTCTTCAGTGATCGTGCCCGTCATCGTGAAGTAATCGACGACCGAGAGTTTGCTGCCGGCGAGCGATAGTTTCACGAATGCATTGCCGAAATCCTGCATATTTGGAAATCCGTTGCCGTCTAGCGTGGTCTCGAAGGCCCCGTTGGCTACTTCGATATAAATGTTGCCTTGCGGATCGGCCGCAGGTCCGCCGCCGCTTTGCCAGATTGCGCCCGAGCCGTATTGACCGCCGCTGCCGGTGTCGCCGCCATTGGGAGTGAGATTGAGGACCGCAGTTTGTTGCAACGAGCTTTCGCCGTAGGCCATGACCCAGGCTTGGTATGGCGGAATATCGCAGTGCGATGCGAAGGTTAGATAGAGCTGGCTGTTGAGTAGCAGTAATGCGGCGCGCTCTTTGTAATTGCCGGGTGCGAACGCCATTGTGCCGTTGTTGTTTCCGAGGCCGGTGCCGGGATAGGTGGCGGTGATTTCGGTTGGGCCGTTCAGCAGCTCCGCGCCAGTGGTCACGTCTAGCGCGTGAAGTCGCTGGTGGAAATTGCCCTGGCCATCTTTGGACATGCCAACCAGAAACATTGTGCCGTTTGCTCCGGCGTGGCGATCGATTACCGGTGTGGCGGTGATTCCAATCGTCGGACTCACCTGGCTGCAGCCGCGCGCATCGCTGACGGTCTCGCCGGAGGGCAGCAGATTTGTGACGGTGTCCTGCCAGAGCGTCACGCCCGTATCGGAATCGAAGGCGTAAACGCTTTCGTTTTCGGTTTCGACGAAAACTACGTTGTGCGCTGTGCCGTTGATCATCAAGCCCGAAAGATAGAGCGGCTCGGCATCCACTTTTCCATCGACGGAGAGATTCCGGAGCAGGCCGAATGTGTGCATATTGACGTTCGACTGCGTGAGCATTGATTCCGTGGGATTCAGGCCGGTGCGCGCGACATCGTTATGAAATGTAGTGATGTCGGTGGGCGTGGCCATCGCGGTGGTGGAAACGGAGAGCGTGGCCGTGTTGCTGGTGGCGGAGCCGGCGGAATTGCTGACCACCACATCGAAAGTTTCGCCGTCATCGGCGCTGGTGGTGGCAGGGGTGGTGTAACTCGCAGAGGTTGCGCCGGCGATATTCGAATTGTTCATTTGCCATTGGTAGCTCAGAGGAGCGGTGCCGGATGCGACGACCGAGAAAGTCGCGGTGGCCGGCGCGGTCACGCTCTGGCTGGCAGGCTGCGTGGTGATTGCCGGCGCGGTTGGCGGAGTCGAGCCACCGCCGCCTCCGGAACTTTTCCCGGAGCCACCACCGCAGGACACCAGTGTTAGTGCGGTAAGAAAAAAGAATGATCGCTGAAGCTTATTTTTTCCGAACATAGGTTCCACTCCCTGGGCGCGAGTTTCGCCGTAGCAACGTCCCCCTAGGTATGGTGAGTCTAAGGCATCCAATGAGATGCATGCGACCTGTCCGAGGGGTCAATTTTGGAACGGGGAGGTGTTCTACAGTTAATTCCTTAGTGGAGTACTAAGGGTGCGGGCGGGGCACCTTCGGCTATCGTGGTGTGCTCAGTAGACCGTAGATGGCTAAGCTGTTTTGCGTGGCGACGAATACTTTTCCATTGGCGATCATGGGCGTGATGAATTTGTTGCCTTGGCCGGGATTGTCTTGATTGCCAGAGGCCTGATTGCTGTTATAGAGCTCGTTGGTCAAATCGCCCGCCGAGTAAGCGTGTAGCACCGCAGGGTTGGTATTCTCCAGCGCCCAGACGATTGCGTTGGAGGTGCCATTCGCCGAGATGGCCGGGAGCGCGCCCGGAAATCCGAAACTCAGCGCTGTGGAAGAGGATGGGCCTGTACCCGTGGCGTTCGCGATAGGGAATGCTTTCAACGCACTGTTCGTATCGCAGTAATAAATCGTTTGATTGAAATACGCGGGCGCGCCCCACACTCCCTGAGGCAGAGCGCCGGCCATGTCTTGATAAACGTTGTTCGTCGTTGCGCTAAACTTGCCCATATTTCCGCGATCGACCACGTAGATATGACCGTCCTTTCCGGCAGCGACGGCCAGATGCTGCGTCACGCTGTTGGCATCGTTGATGTCCGGGAGAACCATGGGAGCGCCCGAACCAAGATCGGTGTCGCCATTCGATTCGGCGAGCGTGTTGGTCATAGCGAAGTAGTCGGCGACGGTCAGCTTTCCATTGCTCAGCGATAATTTGACGAAGGCGTTGCCATAGTCCTGCTGATTCGGAAAGCCATTGCTATCGAGCGTCGTATCGAAATCACCGTTCGCGATTGCGTAGTAAACGTTGCCCTGTGGATCAGCGGCAGGCCCGCCGCCGCTTTGCCAGATTGCGCCGGCGCCATATTGGCCGCTGAGTCCGCTGTTTTGGCCGTTGGGAGACAGATTGAGCAGGCCGGTTTGTTGCAGCGTGCTTTCGCTGTAGGCCATAACCCAGGGAGAGTATGGCGGAGCGTCACAGTGCGAGGCGAAGCCCATATAGATGTTGCCATTGGTGAGCAAGAGGGCGGCACGTTCCTTGTAGTTCGCGGGCTGAAAGACCAACATGCCGCCCGTGCTGCCAGCGCCGCTGCCGGGAGAAGAGGCCACGATCTCAGTCGGCCCATTGAGCATTTCCGCGCCGGTAGTGATATCGAGCGCGTGCAGGCGCTGATGATAGTTGCCCTGGATGTCGAGCGACATGGCCACGAAGAAAATCATTCCATGCGGGCCGGCTTTGCGATCAATCACTGGGGTGGCGGTGATGCCGATGGTCGGGCTGACTTGCCCGCAACTGCGGTTGTTACTCGGCGTCTCATCGGAAGGAAGCAGATTTGCGACGGTGTCCTGCCAGAGAATCGAGCCGGTGTTGGCATCGAAGGCGTAGACGCTAATGTTTTCGGTGGCGACGAAGAGAACATCGTGGGCTGCGCCATTGATCGTGAGCGCCGAAAGAAACAGCGGCTCAGCGTCGACTTTTGCATCGACAGTCAGATTTCGCAGCAGGCCGAAGGTATGTACGTTTACGTTGTCAGGCGTGAGCATCGTTTCGGTGGAATTGAGGCCGGTCCTTGCGACGTCATTGTGAAAGGTAACGACATCGGTATTGGAAGCCACCGGTGTGGCCGAAACAGAAAGTTTGGCGGGAGCGCTGGTGACGCTGCCGGCGGAATTGGTGACCACCACGGTGAAAACCTTGCCGTCGTCGGCGGACGCGGTGGCTGGTGTCGTGTAACTCGCGGATGTTGCGCCACTGATATTCGAATTGCTTTGCTGCCATTGATAGCTGAGAGGCGCGCTCCCGGCTGCGGTGACGAAGAAGGACGCGGACTGGCCGACGGCCACGTTTTGTGCCGCAGGCTGCGCGGTGATCGTCGGGACAATTCCCGGAGGCGGGGGCGTCGACTTGGTTCCACTACTGCCGCCGCAGGACGCCAATGTCGCCGCGCTGATAATGACGAGTAATTGCTGAATTCGGATTTGTCGCGACATAACCTGCTTTCGCGGCGAAGCAAACTGCCGCACTTGGCGTGATTGAAATTGCTGAGCCGGGTGCCAGATAGTTTATACGAAGAAGCTGGCGGAGCGGTTACAGAAATCGAGCGTCGTAGCGGCTGATTTCTTGCGGGATTATTTTACGCCGGACAAGCTTTTCACGCGCTCGGCCATGGGGCTTTCGGGGCTGGGGGACGGATTGCCGTTGGAATCGAGGATGTACGGATATCCGCCGGGATCTTGCGGGATGCCGAGGATGATGTGCGCGTCGGCGAGATCCTGGATGGAAGTTGGAGCGTGGCCGGTGCGTTTTTTGTACATTTCTACGAAATTTTTCAGAGCATCGAGATCATCGAGAGCGCGCAGAGCTTGCAGATGCGCCAATGCGTTGGCGCGCACGGTGATGTCTTTCGTCGATTCGTAAATTTGGCCCCACATGAACCGCGAAGTTTCGCGCGAGCCGCCGGTTCCGGCGATGTGCGCGGCCATGGCGCCCATCCATGGCAGAGCGCCGGGAACTTTGCTGCCGGCCCAGAAAGTTTGCGCGGCTTGTTGATAATCGTGCAGGTACCAGTAATAAACGAAGCCGAGATTGTAGTAGAGGCGCCAGTCGCTGGGATTCGCGGCGATGCCTTTGCGGATTAGCGCGATGGCTTGATCTGGGCGTCCGGCACCTGCGGGGATTTTTTCGGAGAGGAAAATTGCGCCGTATTGATAGGCCACGTCGAGGCGCGGATCGAGATCGGTGGTCACGTCGAGGAGCGGGGCTAGCAGGCTGAAATCTTTTTCGCCTCGCTCGATTACGCCGCCATTGTATTGCACCGTGCGCGTCCAGTAGATGTCGGCGAGCAGCGAGCTGTAGCCCAGGCTTAGGCGCTTGAGCAGTTTGCCGGAGCGCAGAAGTAGTTCTTGTTGCTGCTCGGCGATGGAATCTTTTTTGTCGGTGATGCTGCGCTGCAAAGGATAGAGGGACAGAAGCAGCAGTGGAACTCCCAGGGCTGCGATCCAGATTTGCCGGTCGCGGGTGGAGGCTTGCATCTTAGAGTTTCCGGCCGGGGGGTTCATTTCAAATTCCGGTTGGAGAAAACGGCGGACGCTGCGAGCAGCAACGCGAGAATGTAAATCGCGGCGTAAGCCGTATTTTGCCAGACCAGCGAGAATGGAATCGCGTCGCCGTGCGCGGTGGCGCCGATTACATTGAAATTGCTGAAATTGGGCAGCGCGTAATAAAGGACCGAGGTGATTGCCTTTACGGCGCCACTGCTGCTGAGCGCTCCTGCCGCGCGCAAATCGGAGGCGAACATGCCGGCTACGAAGAGGCCAAGCGTGTAAAGAGTGGAGAGCATGGGCGTGGAGAAGCACGAGAAAAACAGAGCCAGCGCCGTGACTAACGCGAATTCGAGCAGAATGAAATAGACGGCCAGCAAAATCGGGGCGTCGGCGCGGGCGATGGTGTGATTCACGTAGAGCAACGCGAGAAATAGGCCGAGGGTCATTAGCGCGGTGTTGATCGCCAGCGTTAGCAACAGGCCTAGATATTTTCCGGTGAGAAATTCCCAGCGGCGGACGGGCTTGGCCAGAATGCTGTAGAGCGTGCGGCGCTCGATTTCTTTGTAGACCAGGCCGACGCCGATGAACACCGACATCACCAGGCCGAGTAGCGAAATGGCGCTGAGGCCGAGATTGACGATGACCAGGCGCTCGATGCCGATGGAGATTTGGCCTACGAATACTGCGGCGGCCATCATCAGCAGCGCGAAGAAAATTAAATTATAGAGAACGCGGTCGCGCACTGACTCGCGGAAGGTGTTTACGGCGACAAAGAAGGGGACGCTGCTCATTTGTGGGCTACCTCGACGGCATAAGAAGGAGCAGCTTCGCGTCCGACCAACTTGAAAAAGTAATCCTCGAGCGTGGGCTTCAATTGCGTGACAGACAGAATTCGCGCGTCGCAGGCGCGCAGTTGGGCGATGGCGTCGTAGAGCTGCGCTTCCGGGACATCGAGGCGGTAGGCGCCTCCCGACGGCGTGACGTGGCTGGCTAGCGCGGTCGGCACCGCGCGGCCTGCCGGCAATTCGAAAAGGACTTCCATGCCCTGCACTTCGATGGAGACGATTTCCTGCGGCGTGCCGACGCCCTGCAGCTTTCCGCCGACCAGCACCGCGACGCGATCACAGAGGACTTCGGCATCGGGCAAAATATGCGTCGAGAAAAACACGGTGCGGCCCTGGCGCTGCAAATCGAGAATGATTTCGCGGACTTCGCGGCGGCCGACGGGATCGAGGCCGGATGTAGGCTCATCCAGGAAAATTACTTGCGGGTCGTGCAGAATGGCTTGGGCAATTCCTACGCGCTGCAGCATGCCTTTCGAGAAACGCCGCAATTGCACATCGGCAGCCGCGCTCAGCCCAACGCGCTCGAGAAATTTCGTGACGCGCTCGCGTCGATCGGCCGCGGTGAATTTGAAGAAACGCGCGGAATAATCGAGCAGTTCGCGGGCTGTGAGGTAATCGTAGAAATAAGGCTGCTCCGGCAGGAATCCGATTTCGCGATGCATCTCGATGTCATCGATGGAGCGGCCGCGAATTCTCGCCGTGCCGCTGGTGGGATAGATCAGCCCCATCAGCAGCTTTAGTGTGGTGGTTTTGCCCGCGCCGTTGGGTCCGAGAAAGCCGAAGACTTCGCCCTCGCGAACCTGGAGAGTTAACTCGTCGAGCGCGCGGCGCTGGCGCTTGCGCCAGAAGCCATGGGCGTAGTCTTTAGTCAGGGCTTCGATTTCGATTGCCGCAGTGCTCACGATTACATTTTTTTGGACGCAGGTGCGAAAGTCAATCGTGGTCGCGCGGGCATGTTCCACGATGCGAAATTGCGGGTGTGGAGTGACGTGTTTGTGGAAGAGAAAACCAAAAAAACAAATCGGGAGAAAACCCAACGCCAAATCGGGCGGGAGGTGAACCCCCGCCCCTACAAAAAATGCGGACAGGGGCTGAGCGGCGGAAAAATTAAAATTGTAGGGAGGAAGTGGAAAATTTGGCCCAAATCGGTCTACGTATGTTTCGCATACGTACCACGACACATAGACGCTTACGACAACTCAACCACAACATTTTGTGTGAGCAAGGCCAGTTTTTTCTTGACAACTTTTCCACATCCCCTATACTCGGCGGCGACTTTGTTTCCGGAAATTTAATTTCTCACGCCGTGAGCAATTAAATTTCCGGACCAAACGAAGTCAAATCAATCATAGAGCGGCTCGAAGCGCCAGCAAGCCCGCCCTTGACATGATTTTGTGTCACGGTAGGGCTGTGCTTTTTCATTCTTTGGACGACGGCGGCGACGCACCCCCAGCGTGCGCTGCGTGATCGTCTTGGGGGCACTCGCGGGGTTAGAATAGATAAGCCCCGCCTAGCGGTCCTGTAAGCTAATCATCGGCGGCTCGATTGCCTGCGCGGAGGCATTAATGGCAGAAGCACGAATGGCGTTGAACGGCAAACTCGAATCTCAGCAGCAAATCGGCTCGAAGCGCGGCCTGGAATTTCGTCGCATGTTTACCGACGGCAGCATTTCTCCTTACGAGCGAGTGGAATGGGAAAAGCGCACCGCACTGATCGGCAATGATAAAGGACAGACCATTTTTCGTCAGGAAGGCGTGGAAGTACCGAAATCCTGGTCGCAGACTGCTACAAACATAGTCGCGTCGAAATATTTTCACGGCAAACCGAATACACCGGAGCGCGAAACTTCCGTACGGCAATTGATTGGGCGCGTGGCGAATACGATTGTGCGCTGGGGCGAAGAGGGTGGGTACTTCGCTACGAATGAATCGCGCGATGCGTTTCGCGATGAGCTGACTCATTTGCTCGTCGAGCAGAAAATGGCTTTCAATTCTCCTGTGTGGTTCAACGTGGGCGTGCAGCCCAAGCCGCAGTGCTCCGCCTGCTTCATTAATTCCGTGAAAGACGACATGGAATCGATCATGGGTCTGGCGCGGACTGAAGGCATGCTCTTCAAGTGGGGCTCCGGCACGGGCACGAATTTCTCCACGCTGCGCGGCAGCCGCGAATCGCTTTCTGGCGGAGGGATTGCTTCCGGGCCGGTGAGTTTCATGAAGGGCTTCGATGCTTTCGCGGGCGTGATCAAGAGCGGTGGCAAGACTCGGCGGGCGGCGAAGATGGTGATTCTGAATGTGGATCATCCGGACATCGCTGAATTCATCGACAGCAAAGTAAAAGAAGAGCGCAAGGCGCATACGCTGATCGAGAGCGGTTACGATCCTTCGATCGACGGCGAGGCTTATTCCTCGATTTTCTTTCAGAACGCGAATCACTCGGTGCGCGTGACCGATGAATTCATGCAGGCTACCGAAGATGACCGCGATTGGTGGACGAAGAACGTCGCGGACGGCAAGCCGGCAGAGAAATTCAGCGCACGCGAGTTGTTGCACCGCATGGCTGAATCGGCCTGGCAGTGCGGTGATCCGGGAATGCAGTACGACACGACCGTCAATCGCTGGCACACCTGCAAGGGCACCGATCGCATTTACGCGTCGAATCCTTGCTCGGAATATATGTTCCTCGACGATACGGCTTGCAATCTGGCCTCGCTGAATCTGCTGAAATTCCTGGGCTCGAACGATCAGTTTGATGTCGCCGGCTTCCGGCATGCAGTGGATGTCACGATTACCGCGCAAGAAATTTTAGTCGATAACGCGAGCTATCCTACCGACCGCATCGCCAAGAATTCGCACGATTTTCGTCCGCTGGGCATCGGATACGCCAATCTGGGCGCGCTTTTGATGACTCTGGCCGTGCCGTACGATTCCGATGCGGGCCGCGATCTTTGCGGGGCGATCACTTCTTTGATGACTGGCGAATCCTTTTACCAGTCTTCGCGGATCGCCGAGCGCATGGGGCCGTTTCCTGGTTATGCGGTGAATCGCGAGCCGATGCTCGACGTGATTCGCATGCACCGCGATTCGCTGCGGCCGATCAAGGAAGATAATGTCCAGCCCGATTTGCTGCATGCAGCGCAGGAAGCTTGGGACAACGCGCTGGCTCACGGCGAAAAATTTGGCTACAAGAATTCGCAAGTTTCCGTGCTCGCTCCCACCGGCACGATCGGCTTCATGATGGATTGCGATACCACCGGCATCGAGCCCGATCTGGCGCTGGTGAAACAGAAGAGGCTGGTCGGCGGCGGCGTGATCAAGATTGTGAACAATACCGTGCCGCGGGCGCTGCTGCACTTAGGTTATACGCCCGAGGAAGTCGGCCAGATCGTCGATTACATTGACCAGAACGGTAAAATCGAAGGCGCGCCGAATCTGAAGCCCGAGCATCTCCCGGTTTTCGATTGCTCGCTGGCTCCCGCGGGCGGCGGACGTTCGATTGCCTGGCGCGGGCATCTGCGCATGATGGCTGCGGCGCAGCCGTTTCTTTCGGGCGCGATCAGCAAGACCATCAATATGCCCGAGGAATCGACCGTCGAAGACATCATGCAGGCGTACATCGAATCGTGGAAATATGGGCTGAAGGCCGTGGCCATTTATCGCGATAATTCGAAGCGCTCGCAGCCGCTATCGGCTTCCGGCGGAAAGAAAGAAGCGGCGGCTAACGCGTTGGCTGCTGCGGCGGCGGAAGGGTCCGATACACCAGCGCCCGAGCAGCGCGAACTTTTCGTGCGCACCTCGCGCCGCAAGCTGCCCGACGAGCGCAAATCGATCACCCACAAATTCTGGTTGGGCGGGCACGAAGGCTACCTCACCGTCGGAATGTATGACGATGGCACGCCCGGTGAACTTTTCATCAAGATGGCCAAAGAAGGCGCGACGCTTTCGGGATTGATGGACGGCATCGCGCTATCGATTTCGATCGGCTTGCAGTATGGCGTGCCGCTCAAAGCGCTCGTCGATAAATTGATGAACACGCGCTTCGAGCCGGCCGGCTATACGCACAACAACGACATTCGCTTCGCCAGCTCGGTGCTGGACTACATTGCGCGCTGGCTCGGCGGCAAATTCATCTCGCCGGTTTATTTGAAGCTGAATCCGCCGGCGGACGAAGACTCGTTGCTCGGCACGCAAGGCTCGGCAGCGGCGACCATGACGGCGCCAGCCGTTTTTGGAGGCACCCCGGCCCCGGCCGATCCAAACGCCATGGCCGCTTCGGCGCGCACGCGCTTCACCACCGACGACGCGCCCTCCTGCTCCGAATGCGGCATGCTTATGGTTCCGAATGGCAGTTGCTACAAGTGCGTCAATTGCGGCAGCACTTCGGGGTGCAGCTAAAAAACAATTGTTGCGGCCTGCGGACCGACAATCTCCTTTCGCGCCCGACGTCATCGAATCGGTGAAATGGAATATCCTGCTCGGCGAGCTGGGCGCGAAGCGCGCCCGCGAAATTACCACCCGTCTTGAGATGTTCATGCGCCAAACCGGCGGCGCCCCAGCCGATTTCTGCGTAGGTATCTCCCGCGAGCCGCTGCTGCGAGGCTGGACTGGCCATGCGGTAGATTTGAAGGATGGAAATTACGTCTTCTCGAAGGCCGACAACGCCGAGATGGCCTACCTAATCGAGAAGCACTTCGCAGAGATTGTGGGAACGGATACTGCCCTGGTAAATGCCGCAGGCGATTCCGTCTACGTATACGCCTACCGCAAGATCTGGCACACCGCATCGAGCGAACAACTAACGTCGTAGTTTTTGTAGCATAGGCAATCCTGCCTGTGGCTCTTAGTACGCAACCGCGCTGCACTCCGCCACATTCCTAACCGCGACAGAGCCAAGAGTGGCTGTGCTACTGGGCTTGGCTCGTGGGTGCGCGTGGAAGATGCCTTCGGGTGGGCGATAGTTTGCGGGGATTTAGTCACCGGAAAGTGACAGAAGAGGCGGTGGCTTGTTGCTAAGCGCTTTATTTTCAATAAAGCCTTTCGGTGCGATTTGGCGATTCAGCTGCAGTTGACTTATGCGGGTTGGTCCGGTCGTTGGCTAGACCATCAGCGCGGAATCGCCGGACGGAGGTTGTGTATGAGGAATTGCTCTCGCGTTCTGATTGTTTTTGCGGCGCTGTTTGTGTCTCTTGCGCCGGCGGCCGCTAGCGGTAGTTCCAACTGGCTTGGTAAGACCTTCCATCATCAATCGAAGCCGAAAGTGCACCCCGAGCGGGATTCCTTCAAGGCGCGCGAGAGGCAGGATAAATTGAACGCGCGGAATACGAAACAGCGGCAGAGGGCTGCGGACAAGCATCCTGTGCCGAAAGAAAAGAAGACTAAGACTACGACCACGACTGCTACGACGAGCAAATAGAAATCTTCCCTTCGCGCCAGGATCGATTGTAAAACCCAAAGCCAAACCGGGCCTGTAGTAAACGCCGGCCCCTACGACAGCGTTTACTACCGGCCCGCTGTAGCTTTGGGTTTTCGTCTTTGTCTTTTGGTTAAATCGCCCCGTACGGCCCGAAGCGGCTGCCGGTGATAATAATTTCGTAGTCGATCGGCGAATCGCCGCAGCGCCGCACTGGGAATTTCGCGTCATGCAGAAGCGCTTGCATGCGCCGATCTTCTCCAGCCGGGCCGGTGCGCAGCCCGATAATATTCGCCACCTGGCCATCGCGTCCGATCAACAAATAATAGGCGCTGAAATTTCCCGGCGGCGCCATTGGCGGCGCTCCCAGTCCCCAAACGCCCGGCGGATGCGGCCACTTGATGTTGCCCTTCTGCGTAGGCGCAGGGCACCAATCGTGCACTTCAGCCTTAGCCCCAGGCGTAAAAACCGTTTCATCAAAGCTGCTCTGCGCCTCGAGCGTAGTGATGTGAATGTCGATCGATTCACCCAAGGCGCTCAGAATAATGTGCCGCGGAAACCGCTTCCCGCCGATCGTAACGAAATCGTTGATGCGGAATTGCGATCCCGCATAACGCCCGTAAATCCCGCCGATGGCCGCATTGATCGCGTTGGTATTTAAATCGAAGCAAGCCTGCGGCCGCGCATAATTCGATTCGAATTCCACGCAGTTGCGGTAATCGCCGCTGCTCTTATCCGCGTAAACTTTCTTCACGTTCGGATCGGAGCCCACAAGCTGCGCCACCGGGGCTCGCAAACTCTGCTGAATGTGCCAGAGCGGCAGCGGAATCGCCTTGGTGCTCCGCTCGACGGACAGTTTATGCCCCGCGGCAATATCGGTTTCAACTACATCGCCCATCTTGAAATATTCGCGGTACTTGTCCGGCGCGGCCCAGAAAAGTTCGTACATTCCGTCGACAGTGTTGTTATCCAGCGTGTACTTGAAATTCGCGAGCAGATGAAAAGGCGCCGCACCGGATCCACGCAACTCGGAATCCGCCGCGGCCCTCCTCAGCAGCTCCTTGGCCTCTTTTTTCGAAGGAACATTCTGCGCGCTCACGGCCGGAACCGCGAACGCTAAAGCTAATAGGGCGAAGGCAATGGTTCGAATAGTCTTCGGCATAGGTATGAGTCCATCCCAACCCGCTGAGATTTAAATTTATAAAGTAGCACGGGTTTCATAGAAAATCAGATGCGGCAAAATGGACACAGCGTTGCAAGCAGGGGATATATCGCCAGGGCACAATTGCGCTTGTACTTCGAGGTCTATTTATAATGCCAAGCCGCAGGGTCCTCATTCTTGGGCGCATGGGCTGCCATGTGTGCGGCCATCGTGCGAATCAATTCCGCGTTCGTCGTTGGCTGCCAGCCATGCCCCTTCATGGGCCGTCCGTAGGTAAACGATCCGCCAAATTCAGGATCGTGCGCATTCACCAGAAAATCCTCGAGCTTGTAAACGCCCAAATTCAAGTAGTAGTTGTCCATGTCGCCGCTGAAAAGATGTAGCTTGCCCACCAGATTCGGCCCAATCTTGGCCCAATTCCGCTGCAAATAATCGCGCAAATCGTAGTTATGCGTCCGCATGTATTCAGCGACGGAACGGTCCATTTCCCCGGTGTCTACATTGAACAAAGGCTTGGGATATCCATCCTCGCCGACAGGGCCATACGCCGCATCCCAAGCGCCAAACTGCTCAGCGGAACGCCCATGGCTCCCGAGAACCAATTCAATGTCGTTGAATTGCTGGTTCGTAAGGCGCGGCCGTCCATCCGAAACGCGCTGCATATAAAAAGGCGCGTGCGGAAATTCGTCCGATTGCACGAAGAAATTCTTGTCCTCGTAAATATTCACCGAGCCCCAGCTACGGAAATCGACCGGATCAGGATAAAAAGTCCAAGTGCCGCCAAAAAATTCGGGATGATAGACCTGCAACGCCAAGGATTCCCAACCTCCCGTAGAGCCGCCGGACAAAACGCGTGCGTAAGATTCCGGAATCATCCGAAATTGTTTTTCGATCGCCGGGATCAGCTCGTGCAAGATCGCGTCGCCGTAGGGCCCATTGTTCGCGGAATTCACAGCGTAAGAATCGTCGAAATAAGGCGTGGGATGCTGAAACGTGACTGCAATTACCCGCGGAAAATCATCGGAGTTCCATGCTTCATAAAATTCGCGCGGCGTTTCTTGCTGCACCAGCGCCCCGGATACGATGCTCAATGGACGTGCCGGCTCGATTACATTCAATCCTTTTTTGGCCGCCTGTTTTTCAGCCCAGGTCGGGTGAGTCACTTTGGCATCCGGGTCGAATCCAAACGGTGCGTCCGTGCTGAAATGGCTTTGCAAATATACGCCCGGATACGCGACGCGCGGATGCGCGTCGTAGCCTTTCGGAAGCAGAATGGTCGCGCCGAGATCGATGGGGCAGCCCCAGAATTTCGTGAGCAACGCGCTCCGCAGCTTGACGTGTTTCACCCAAGCCGAATCCGCTGCCGGCGCAATCGGCGGAATAATTTTGCTCAACGACAGCGCGACGTCGAATCCGGCCGCGGCATCCAGATGAACCTTTCTCACTTCGCTGATCAAATTTCCGGGCGCGGAATTAAATTGCTGGCCTTCGCCCTGGTCGAGATGGACCCAGACGTCGTGCCCATCCGCGCGATGGCATTCCGTATAAACATTCAGAACTGCTTGGGCGTAGTAATCGCCGGCAGGAAGTTCGCGCAGGCTTCGCGCTGGAATTCCGCGAGTGTCGGCGTCAATCGTCGCCGCAGAGCCGGGCTGCAGCGCTGAAACATCGAGGCCGAACATCGGCACTACCACGTTGTCCCAATCGCCGGCCTGGAATCGTGGCTCCGCATCATTATTCTTGCTGAGAATCAGATAGACGCGGCCTGTAACCGGCGTCGGCCGAAGAGAAGTAGGAAACGAAATCTGAAATCGAACAACAGGATCGACCGGTGAAGCAGTACCGCGCAAGCCGAAACCCGAAATAACAAGCAAGCAAACAATTGTGGCAAGCCCAAGTAGCGCCGGCGTCCCTGCCGGCATCTTGCGAGCAAAACTTTCGCCAAGGCCAACACTCACGGACGGACCTCGCAATCCACCAACACCAAACGTCAAAAGAGCCGGCAGGGACGCCAGCGGTACAAAAACTTCGCTAAAAATTAAATTTCAGGGCCAACTGAATGATTCGCGAATTCACCGATGTTGACGAAATTTGCCCGAACGTCGGTGAACTAAAATTATTATCCGGATTCGAGAACTGCGGCGTATTGAAAGTGTTGAACATTTCGGCGCGGAACTCGAAATTTGCCGTCTCGACGGGCCATCCTACTGCGGTTTTCTTGATGATGGCCAAATCAAAATTCCGCTGATCCGGCCCGCGAACGATGCCTACTCCGGCGTCACCAAATCCCGTCCCAATTCCATCGGCGCCAATCACCGCAGGCGTCATGAAGCACGAAACGTTAAAATAGTTACTCAACTTGCTGTTCACCGACCCATGCGTAACCAATTGTCCCGCCGAACATCCCGGCACAATCGAAGCGCGATCCTCGGAAATCCCGAACACGTTGTTCACATTCGCATCCAGAATCGTAATGTATTGCCCGGCCTGAATCGTCAGCACTCCGGCGGTTTCCCAACCGCTGAGCACATGCCCGAGAATCCCCGATTTATTCTTCGGCGACGGCAAATCGTAAACGTAACTCACCGTGAGCCGTTGCGGACGGCTGTAATCCGGCGGACCGCGGCGTTCGCGCGGATCGTTCTGATTCCCGATGGTGATCGCGTTTCCGGCAGCGGTGGTATTCGTGGCCGCTCCATCGGTATCAATCGTCCGCGAGAATGTGTATGAAGCGAGGAACTGCAATCCGTGACTGAATCGCTTCGTCAAGCTGGCGTCCAGCCCGTTGTAATAGGAATATCCGGCCGACTCCATCAGCACCAAAGTATCCGGCGCGAAACCCTGGATCGGTTGCCGCAGTGAAATATTATCCACGCGATTGTCGGTAACTCCGCGAATCGGATCCGCCGCGCTGGCAGAAAGCGCCTGATCCGCGGAGAACTGGTGCAACAGGTGCGATCCGTGCGTCCCGACATAGCCGACTTCCAGCAAGAAATCCCTGCCCAAAGAAGTCTGCAAGTTCAGCGAATATTGCTGAATGATTCCCGGCCGAAAATCCTGGCCATCACCGAAAGCGGTAATCGCGGTGCTCGGCGAGTAAGCAGGAAAAATCGGAAAGGTAGTAATCGGCGGAGCAAATGGCGTGGCAAACGTAGCATCGTTATTCGTCGAGCCGACATTGATGCGCGTCACGCTATACGGCGCGCCAAACACATTCTGCACAAACGCTTCGCCGGTCGGCCGCGAATAATATGTCCCGAAACCGCCGCGCAAAACGAAGCGCGTCGATTGCGGCAAAACCTGCCACGCAAATCCCAGCCGCGGTCCCCAGGTATTTTGCCCGTTGCCGCTGACTGCATATGGATTACCGGACCGAACTACTCCCGCAGGCACCGTCCCCGTGAAATTCGACGCCACCACGTATCCCTGAATCGTTCCACCAGCCGGCGGATTCGGATCCGCAAGCGCCGGATCGAAAGCCGAATTTCGTCCGCCGGTATCCTTATATAGACCGAGCCGCTCGTATCGCAATCCCGCATTGATCGTCAGCCGGCGCGTGACCTTTATATCGTCCTGGTAGTACACGTTTCCTTCCCAGGCGCGGTAAGCGCGATCGAATTCGCCGAATCCATCGAGCGACGCGAACACGTTGCTGAAGCCGCTGCCATTCTCGGCAGCGCTTTGCCCCAGCAGGAAGTCCGGGAAACTGAGGAATTGCAAAGTGCCGCCGACCAGCACGTGCGTCAAATTATTCTGCAGCCGCGCGAATCCGCCGCCGAAACGCATCGAGTTTCGCCCGTGCACCCAGGTCACTGAATCCTGAAACGAAAAAGTATTTTGCGCGAATTGCAGCACGCTGCCCGAATTCAAGCTCACCGATCCGAGCACATCGATCGAGGGAAGCGGATCGTTCTGTGCGCCTTCGGAAACCCCGATATCCGAGAATTTGAACGGGGACGTGGGAATCAGTGAAGTCAAAATGCGATTGAATCCAAAGCGCGCTTCGTTTAGAAGTTGCGAGCTGAAAGTGTAAGTATGCGCGATCGAGAAAACCCGGAAGTCGCCCTTAATATTGTCGGGGAATCCCGGCACATTTCCCGGGCCGACGAAAGTGCTCACCGGAAACGAAATTCCCTCGCTACTGTTCGCGAAAAAGAAACGCGCCGATATCTTGCTGCGCGTGGATTGCAAATAGTCCGCGTTGATCATGAACTGATCTTCATTGAATTTGCAGGGCTGCGAAAAAGTCGAAAATCCCTGGCTCGCGAACGGCTGGCTGGAATCGATAACCTGCGGCGTCGGAATCAGGAATTTTCCGTTGGCCAATTTGAATTGCAGCAGCGTTAGCGCTGGGCCGCTGATATTTGATCCGTCTGCGGCCACCGCGGTCCCGCCTTGTGCTCCGGTCTGTCCGGCAAAAAGAGCGCCCAACGCTGCCGCGGAACGGTCGTCGGTAAGCGGCGGCAAAAATACGCTGGCCGCGCAGGTGGTGTTGATCGAAGTCGATGCGCCATTTAGCTGCCGGGTGCCCTGGTACGAGCTGAAAAACAGCAGCTTGTCCTTAACGATCGGACCGCCCAGCGTGTAGCCGAATTGATTCTGTCTCAGAATCGGCCGGGGCTGTCCGGTGGCGTTGAAGAAGAAATTGTTGGCGTTGAGATGCTCGTTGCGGAAAAATTCGAATAGGCTGCCGTGAAATTTGTTGCCGCCGCCCTTGGTGATTACGTCCACGTTCGCGCCGGCGTTGTGGCCAAATGACGCGTCGTACAATCCCGTCTGCACCTTAAATTCTTCGATGGTGTCGGAATTCGGAATCGGCACGCCGCCGCTCGAGCCGCCCGTCGACTCATTGTCATTCACCGAAATTCCGTCCATTTGAAAATTGTTGTCGTAGGAGCGCGCGCCGTGCACAAACAAGCCTGAAGTAGTCTGTGTGGGCGAAATTCCACCGCCGCCGCGCCCGAGATCGGTGGCATTATTCACGGGCGCCTCAACCCCTGGCGAAAGCCCGATGATCTGAGTGTAATTGCGGGTGACTAGAGGCAATCCTTCCATCGCCTGCTCATCGACCACGCGTCCCAAGGTGCTCGAGTCGGTCTGCACCATCGTCGGCGCGGCTTCCACCGTCACGTTCTGCGTCAGCTCGCCGACGATCATTTCAATATCCAGCCGGGTCGTCTCGGCCACGTTGATCTGGATTCCAGATTCTTCAGAAACTTTGAAGCCGTTTTTCTTTGCCTGAACCCGGTAAGTGCCCGGCGGTAACAGAGGAATCGTGTAGCGGCCGGTATCCTGCGTCGTGACAGTTTTCGTTTCGCCGCTCGCTTCGTTGATCGAAGTCACCTCGGCGCCCACCACCACCGCGCCGCTGCTATCGGAGACGCTGCCAGCAAGCGCGCCGGTCGAGGCGCTCTGCGCTCGCGCCGTTCGCGAAAATGGAAATCCCAGAACCAGGCAAGCAAGTGAAAGCATAACGATCGATCTGATCTTCATGCGTGGCCTCCGCGTGTTCGTGTCGAGCGAGTGAATTGAGTTCGAATGGGATGAATGGAGTGCGTTCGGGCAGTGCTGCACTTGCAGCAGGTCGATGGCATTCGCGTGGTGGCAAGTGCAAACTCCGGGGAACCCCAATCCCGCGGATCTGCGTCTCCTGTTTGAAAACTCTGCACCGGAACTTAGCGCCCTGTGCATACAATGTCAAGCACCCAGAGTATTTCGGATGTATACATGTGCCCGTTTTTTCGCATACGCACGCCGGCCGTCGATTTTCCGCGCTTCCGCCCAGGCAGCGGTAACAGGTAGGCCACACTCGCAAAACCTTATCTGGTGCGCAGTCCCCGCACAGTCGAAAATCAGGGTGGGGAATAAGCGCGCTCTCCGGTGGCCGCCAAACGGCCCCGCCTGCCAGCGCGGAGACTAGGCGATGGCCACCTTGAACCGATTAGAGCTAGATCAACTTGAACGCCGTGAAAGCCAGTTAACCCGGCTGGCCGCCGTGGTCGTCCTTGTTCTGGCTGCAGGCGTGGCTCTGCTGATGTATCCGCTCGTTTTCGTTCACGGCGAAGAAGCCACCAAGTGGCCGATGCGTTTCGCTTTCTTCGGCTTTTGCGTTCTCTCCCTGCTCATCGCTGCTTATCTGCTCGATCGCCAACGCACTTTCCGCAGCGTCAAGCAGCAGCTTGTCGCCGAGCTGCAGCGCAATATCGATCTCCGCCATCAAGCCGACGCCGACTTGCTTCACACCATCCCGGATCTGAATCATTTTCAGGATCGACTGGCGATGGAATACCGCCGCGCCTCGGCCATGGAGCACGCGCTCTCCGTCCTCGCCGTAAAAGTTAGCGTCTCGCCCAGCGTCACCGATCACGATGAAGCCCGCGCCTTGGTCGGAGAAATCGCCCGTGCCATCGGTCGCAATCTTCGGCCGTCCGATTCCATGTATCTGCTGGCCGCAGGCTTTTTCGGCGTAGTCCTATCCGATACAGACACGGCCACCGCGAAAAAGCTCACCGCGAAACTTGAGCCGGCAATCCGCAAGGTCGCCGAAGAAGATAAATTCAAATTCGAAATGTTCGTCCGCAATTATCCCGACAACGCAAAAAGCGCCCACGAGCTAGAGCTAGCCATTTCGTCCCGCCTGCCAGCCGAACAAAACTGGGACGAAGTTCCAAGCCCCACCGCCTAATTCGCCTTCTATTCAGCCGCGCGGTAAGTAGCGCCGGCGTCTCTGCCGGCATCTTACGAGCTCAACTCCAGCCACGCACCCAAATCAGACCAAAATGTAAAATCACTCCGGCCGCCAACTCGTCGATCAAATCAATCCACATTGCGACCCGCCGCGAACCAGACTAAAATCTCTGCGCGCCGCGAACCATTCGCGAGGCAAACGTTCAATCTCGAAAAAAATCCATCTGCAAGCGTAAAGAAACTGAGGAGACTTCAAGATGAAAAAAGCGGCGTTGCTAATCTGCGCAATTCTCTGCTTCCAAATCGCAGCCTTCGGACAAGCGCTCTCGCCTGAAGACCGCGCCAAAGGCGTAGCCTATCTCGAAAAAACGCGCGATGGCGTAGTGGAAGCCACCAAGGGACTAACTGAAGCTCAATGGAAATTCAAAGCCGGCCCGGATCGTTGGTCGGTGGCGGAAACTCTCGAGCACATCGCCTTGGCCGAAGACTACATTTTCGGCTTGGTGAAAGATAAAGTGATGACCGCGCCTCCAGGCGCCGCCGATCGCGACGTAGCCAAGATCGACGCAGGCGTAATGGCCATGATTCCCGATCGCAGCCACAAAGCACAGGCTCCGCCGCCGCTGGTCCCCACGGGAAAATGGACTCCGGCCGAATCCCTCGATCATTTTCTAAAGAGCCGCGCGGTAACCATCGAGTTCATGAAGAACACGCCCGATCTGCGCGCCCACGTAACCGATCAGAATCCGCTAGGCATGCCCCTGGACGCGTACGAATTCCTACTGCTAATCAGCGCGCATAGCGAGCGGCACACGAAGCAAATCCTGGAAGTAGAAGCCGACCCGAATTACCCAAAGAAGTAAGCAGCACGGAGGGGCGGGGGCTCACCTCCCGCCCGCCGTAGGTTCGGGTGTGCGGTCCCGCAGGGGAGGGTCTTACAATCCGTATCGCGCCGCACCGAACGGTACAACAGACCCTCCCGCAGTTCGGCCCCGGCCCCATTCGTCGCCCCGCAGAAATTCAAAAACGCCGGCAGGGACGCCAGCGGTACGTTATTTCAATTTCAATTCCGCATTCGCCTTAATCCCGTCTTTCCGAGCCTGATCGTCCACCTTATCCGTCGCCAGCAATTCCAATGTCTTCTTGGCATTCTCCCGCGCTAATTCCTTTTGCCCATCGGCCAGATACGCATCGCCCAAGCTATCGTACGCATTCGGCGAATACGGATGCGCCGTCACGTTCGCCTTGAAAATCTCAAGGGCTCCTTTTATGTCGCCCTCTTGGAGAAGTTCGTATCCGATTCGGTTCACCATTACTTCGCGAATTACCGCGCTCTTGGGATTGCGTTTGCGCTCGTCATTGAAAAAATTCACGGCCTTGACGGCGCCGCCGGGTTCATCCGTCATTTCCAAAAACCGCGACTCTGTGCTCATCTCGCCTGCTTTGCGCGTCACCGGGGCGCTTCCGGGCGTTTTGATCAGCGTGGTTTCGAACCACTCCACGATTTTCCCCGGCAATTCCTTGTGCCACTGAAACATTACGACGCCATGTCCGCCCGTGTGGTAATGCACGAACACATTCGAAGGGTCCCGCGAAAGATCGCGCAGCCATTCCATCACGTCCACCACGCCCGGATCCTCGTCATCATCCGCCGCCGCGAGAAAAAGAGGCAGCCCCGACGATTTGCGCAAGAAGGCCCGCCCTTCGCGATTTGTGCCTTCCGAAAGCAGCATCAGTGATTTCACTTCCGCATGGCGCCGCGCTAATTGCACCGCCTGATTCACTCCGCAACTCGCCCCGCCAGCTCCAATTACCTCGTGATTCACGCCCGGCTGCGATTCCAAATAATGCAGCGCCAAATCCACATCCCCGGGCCAAACCTCCTCCTGGTCTCGCCCGGCTTGCTCCGGCGTGAGCTTGTCGATGGGGGTGCCGCCGCTGTCCCCAAACCCGCGAAAATCCAGAGTAATCACGCTAATTCCGGAAGCCGCCAGCCTCCCGGCCAAATCATCCCAAACCTTCCGCTGCCGGTTGCACTGATGCAAAAGAATCACGCCGGGCCCAGGCGCAGCCGCGGCAAAAAACGAAGCTTTCAACACGGTCCCATCAGCCGCCTTCAAATCCACCACGCGCGGCCCCGTCGAATTCTGCGCCAAACAAGAAACCGCAACTGCAAGCACGAACCCAGCCGCGAAAATTCCTCGTCGCATAAAAATCCTCCAAGAACGAAGCCATCATACCGTAGCGTCGGCTGCCAGCCGGGTTTTTTGACTTTCTTCAGCGTCGCATCACGAGATGACATCGGCAGCTGCTGAAGTGCGAACCTGACTCATGGCGGCGCGCGCAGGGATGGCCGCGAAAGTCAAAAATCCCGGCAGGCTGCCTGCGCTACGAAACGAACCCCTTCGCCTATTTCAGTTTCACGTCCGCATTCGGCATAATCCCATCCCGTCTTTGCACGTCCCACACTTTCTTGACCGCGCCGCAACGCTCGCCTAAACTAGCTGTTTCATTCAAGTCCGCCAAGCGGACCCCGAGGAGCCCGCGTTGCCGAAACGGACCTTTCAACCCCATGTGCGCGCCCGTCACAAAAAGCACGGTTTCCGCTCACGCATGAAAACAAAGGGTGGCAAATCAGTTCTTGCACGACGCCGCAAAAAAGGACGTCACAGCCTCACGCGCGTCTGACCGCGCGCTCCTCGAATTCCCGCGGGCCTGCCGGCTGGTGCGGCGCGCCGAATTTGACGCGGTCTATCGCGAGGGGCGCCGCCGCGCGAGCCCGTCTTTCGTCGTCTTCTTCCGCCCCAATGGAAGCGACATCACCCGCTTCGGCCTGAGCGTGAAACGCGCGCAAGGCGGCGCGGTAAAACGCAATCGCATTCGCCGGCGCGTCCGTGAAATTCTGCGCCTGCATCGCCAGGAGATCGCACCAGGATGGGATATCGTGATTCATCCGCGCCCGCAAGTAGCCGAAGGCAATTTCGCAGCGCTATCTGCGGAACTCCTGAAGTCCATGCCGAAATGAAGAATTTCGGATCGGGTGCGGCTTTCGTAGCGGTGGGCTTTAGCCCAGCATCTTCGCCGCAACGTGCGCAACACGAAGAATCAACGCCGCAAAAAAATCCAACGTTTGCGTCCTGGCTGCTAATCTTCGCCATCCATGCCTATCGCCTGACGCTCGCTCCATTTCTCGGCGGCAATTGCAAATTTTATCCGTCGTGCTCGCATTATGCCGAGCAAGCCATAAAAATTCACGGCCCGAAACGCGGCGCGCTACTGGCGCTGAAGCGGCTACTGCGCTGCCGCCCCTTCACAAAAGGCGGCCACGATCCAGTTCCCGAGCCCGAAGAATTCCAATCAGCGACAAACGGACAGGAGCACCACAGATGAAAGAACTGTCCGATCAGCAGCGCGTGCTAATCGCGTTCGCGCTGATGCTGGTAATCCTCTTCGTCTGGGGAAAATTCTTCAAGCCTCCAACTCCTGCGCCGAATACTGCGCAAAAGCCGGCGCAAACGAGCACCGCGGGGCCAGAAACAAATCAAGCAGCAACTGCAACGACAGCGCCGGCAATCGAAACCATGCTGCCGCCGCCGGCTGGCGCGATCCAAGCCACCGAAGAGCAAATCACGGTAATCGAAAGCCCGCTCTATCGCGTGCAGATCACCAATCGGGGCGGCGTGGTCCAAAGCTGGAAGCTAAAAAAATACCTGACCGAAGACAAGCCTCCGCAACCTCTCGATTTGGTGAATATCCCCGCCGCGAGACAAATCGGGGCCTGGCCGCTTTCTTTTACGCTCGAAGATTCGGCCGCGGAACAAAAAGCCAACACGGCGCTCTACCGCGTAGAAACCAAGCCGCAAGAAGGCAGCACCCTGCAAGCTCCCGCAGAAATCACGTTGCATTGGAGCGATGGCCATCTGGACTTTGTGAAGCACCTGAAATTCGATGAAAGCTACATCGTTAATCTGGAAGCTACAGCCAGCGTGGATGGCCATTTGCTGCCAGCGGCGATCGGATGGCGCGGCGGCTTTGGAGACGTTGCCGTCGAAAAACAATCGCAAGGCGTCGGCGTCTTCTATAACGAAAACGGCAAGCTCAATGTGTTGCAGCTGAAAAAGCTGGGCACGCCCGATCATCAGGAAATCCGCTTCGAGCAGCCCGGCAATTACGCCTTTGCGGGGATCGAGGATCAATTCTTCACCGCCGCATTCCTGCCCAATGGCGGCAATCTAAATCTCTGGCATTGGGTGCAGCAGCACGATTTCGACGATAACGACAAGCCCGGCAATGAACCCGAAGCCGAAATGGCCGCGGGCTCGGCCATCCCGCAAGCGCTGAACATGCGCATTTTCGTGGGCCCGAAAGATATTCACATTTTGGCGCAAGTCCGCCCGCCGCTCGACGATCTCGTTCAGCTTGGTTGGTTCAGCATTATTGCCAAGCCGCTTCTCGAAATTCTGCAATGGACGCACAAATACATCCCCAACTGGGGCTGGGCCATCGTAGTCCTTACGATCGTCATCAACATGCTGCTCTTCCCGCTGAAAGTGAAAAATTGGCGCAGCATGAAAAATATGCAGCGCGTCGGGCCGGAAGTGAAAATCATTCAGGATCGCTACAAGAAATATTCGTTCAACGATCCGCGCAAACGAAAAATGAACGAAGAAATCATGGCCATCTACAATCGCGAAGGCATCAATCCGTTGGGAAGCTGCCTGCCGATGCTGGTGCAGTTGCCATTTCTATACGCCTTTTACCGCATGCTCAACGGCACCATCGAGCTGCGCCATGCGCCCTGGTTCGGATGGATCCACGATCTTTCGGCCCACGATCCGTACTACATTTTGCCGATCGTCATGACCGTTACCATGTTCGTGATGCAAAAAATGACGCCCATGCCCGCGACGGACGCGTCGCAGCAAAAAATGATGCAGTACATGCCGTTATTTTTCGGATTTATTTTTTTCCGGCTTTCGGCGGGATTGAACCTCTATTATTTCGCGACCAACTTGGTGGGAATCGGCCAGCAGTATTATCTCGTGAAAACGGATCCGTTAAACGTGAAGCCGGCCAACAACAATCGAAAATGAGCGAACCGCGACGCGCGCATGCGCAGCACTTTGAGAAGCCGATGAAATCGGAATTTATCCGCGAGGGAAAACTCGACCGCGAGCCCGCGGCTCAGGAAATTCGCCGGTATCTGGATTTATTCCTGCGCGAGACGCAGCTGGACGTGCAGTACGAAATCACCGTCTCGAAAGAGGCCGCCGCTGCCAGCGGCGAGCCGCTAATCTCAATCGATTTCCGCGGCCCGGACGAAGCGCTGCTGATCGAGCGCCAGGCTGAACTGCTTCTTTCCATCGAGCACATTGCCCTGCGCTGGCTGCATCTCGAGCCGGAATATTTCGATCTGATCCGCTTCGATTGCTCAGGCTTCCGCGCGTTACGCCTGGAAGAACTAAAATTGTCAGCGAGGGTGGCCGCACAGCGAGTCCGCGAAACCAACGAGCCATTTCATTTCAATCCCATGCCGGCAAGAGACCGCCGCCTGATTCATCTGGAATTAACGAATGCGCAAGGAGTGCGCACCAACAGCGAAGGAGTAGGCGACCGCCGCCACCTGGTGATCTACTCCACAGCCAAACCGCCGAAGCGCTGAACCCGTACCGCCGGCGTCCCTGCCGGCTCTTACGACCGCAAATTCGATTCGAAGCCGCTGACACGCGCGGACCACAAATTCAAATACGCCGATCTTTTTTTCAAACTTCGACCAACCGCCCAACCTTCCCAACATTAAAACACCGCGTGCGACCAATAAAATCCTCGCGTCCGGCGCACTCATGAATATGCCCGCAAAATAAATTCTCCGGCTGCTCGCGATCAATCCACGAACGCAAAGCGGAACTCCCGGCATGCTTCCCGGGCGCAAATTCATCTAAAGCGGAATCCAAAGGCGGCATATGCGCCACAAGATAAAGCAGCGGCAATCCGACGAAAGCTGTCAAAGCCTCGCCAATCTGCGCCTCCGTATACTCGCCGGGCGTCTTAAACGGCGTGATGTTCGAATATCCAAGCCCGGCCCAGTGGGTCTCTTCGATGCGCCGAACCGCGCGATGAAAATCCACAAATCCAAATCGCGAGCAAAATTCCCGAATCTCGTCCTGCGATTCGTGATTCCCGGGTAAAACCCAAACTTTTTCGCCCAGCGGCGCCAAAATCTCCCCGCAACGATTGAGGCCCTTCCCAAAAGTAGAAAGGTCGCCGTCGGCAATATAAATGTCTGCGGGCTGCGCCACGATTTTCTCGAGAGCCCGCGTATCACCGTGAATATCGCTGAAGACCAGAACTTTCGTCACGGTTTCGTCTCCGAAGGCGGCATGCGCGATTTATTGCGGCGAATTCCCGCCATTCCCTCAGCCCAATCCTCTTCAATCAATTTTCCATTGGCGTCAAACAACAATCGAAATCGAAAGGGCGCCGGCATCCGCTGCCCAGGCTCAGAAAATCGCGAATCCCCAAATTCCACAAGATGCAAATCGCCCACCGCGCGCGAATGCATCACCGGAAAACGCGCGAACCACAAATAAACCTGCACATCAGGATTTTTCAAAGCTTCTGCAGTAAACGCATCGGGCGGCGAATCCGGAAGAAATTGAAACGCAGCATGGGACGCATCGCGTAGATCCATGCGCGACTGATAAATGCCCGTGGGGGTGCGAATTTTGCCGCTCCATTCGAGCAACGAAGGCGGCGAAGGAATGGCGCCCAACAAAATGACGTCGAGATGATTGCGCAGCGCATAATCGCGCACGCGCTCCATGGCCGCATGGTGCGCCCATGCGCAGAGCGCGAGATAAACCACCAGCGCATAGCAGCCGGCGCGGCACCAGCGCGCGCGTGAAATCTTGAATCCGCGATCTTTGGCCAGTGGCGAAAGAAAAATCCCCGCCAGCACTGCCGCAATAATCAACAAAATCCAGGCGTGAAACGGAAACCCAAACCACCGCGCAATCCACCAAACTCCCGCCGCCGACACATTAAATAAAAGCCACATCGAGCCGCCGCGCACCGCCCCTTTTTCCCGATCGCTAAACACCCACGCCGCCACCTGCGGCAAAAGCACAATCGCGGTAAAAACAAAATCGATGATGAAAACAAAATCCCAGGCCACGCGCTCGGCGGAAAACGGATTCCAAATCCGCGTCCCATAAGAAGTAGCTGAGTCAAAAAGGATATGGCTGGCGATCCCCACGCCATATATTAAGGAGAGCATCCAAAAAGATGGCGCCCGCCAATTCCGTCGACGGCAATACGAGCGCGTCAACCAAGCCAGCAAAAGCGCAAAAAGAGGCAAGCCGAAAAACGAATGCGTAAACCCGCGGTGCAACTTAATGGTAGCCAATCGGTCATCGGAAAAAATCTCAGCCCAAACAATCGCAAAAAAATCCACATCCGGAAACACGGCCCCCAGCGCAGCGGCGAACGTAGCGATTTTTCCTTCGCGCTCAGAAAAAAATCCCTTCCCAATCAAAGCCCCGGCAATTCCATGTGTAATGGGATCCAAAGGTTTTCGTAGGGCCCGCGCTTTATGCCGGGCCTCTTCATGCAATCTCGCGCCACAAACTCAAATCGCCCCAAACCGATATCTGTTGTACGTTTTGCAGCCGCGCTTGTCACGAATGAAGAAAATGCAGATCTCTCATCCCTGAAGGGGATTCGGGATGACAATGTCGTTCAGCGTCTGCGGCGCCCGATGCGAAAATCTATCTAAACAACGTAGATTAAGGGCGACGTCTTCGCCACAACTTCACCAATCACCCGCCCGCGGACTCCGTGCTTCTCGAAACTTGCCATTGCGCGGTCAGCAAATTCCGGCGCGACAGCAACCAAAAGTCCTCCCGAAGTCTGCGGATCAAAAAACAAATTCCGGTAATCCTCGCCAACCGAATCCGCAAATCCCACGCATCCACGAACAAACTCTTCATTATTCCGCAATCCACCAGACAAAAATCCAGCCCGCGCCGCATCCACGGCCCCATCCAAATATTCCACCTGCGAATGATCCAACTGCAAAGAAACGCCACTCCCGATAGCCATCTCCCGCGAATGTCCCAACAATCCAAATCCCGTGACGTCAGTAACCGCATGTACAGGTGAATCCGCGCCACCAGCCCCCGAAATCAATTCGTGCAAAGCCTCAGCCGCCGCGCGGTTCAAAGTAGTCATCGATTGCGTGGCAGCCCGCACCGGCCCATCTCCAATCTTTCCTTGCTTCAATCCGGTGGCGATCACGCCCGTTCCAATCGCCTTAGTGAAAATCAGAGCATCGCCGGGCCGCGCTCCAACGTTCTTCCAAACTTTCCGCGGATCGATCAACCCAGTAACCGCATAACCAAATTTCAATTCCTCATCGCGAATCGAATGCCCGCCCAAAACGGAAGCCCCGGCCTCAGTAATCTTGCTCAACCCGCCGCGCATAATCTCTTCCAACAAATCCGGCGAAGCCCCTGGCGGAAATCCCACAATCGAAAGCGCGGTAACCGGCCGCCCGCCCATGGCATACACATCGCTCAAAGCATTCGCCGCCGCCACCTGACCAAATTCAAACGGATCGTCCACAATTGCGGTAAAAAAATCCACCGTCTGCACCATGGCCAATTCCGGCGTGAGCTGATAAACCCCGGCATCGTCGGAAGTTTCAAATCCCACGAGCACATTGGGATCAGTCCCGCGCGGCAACTTCTTCAAAACCTGCTCCAAAATAGAGGGACTCAGCTTAGCTGCACACCCAGCAGCCTTGGCGGTAGCAGTAAGCTTCACAACAGCTCCCACAAAAACCTCCCAAGTTCTAACTTCCGTCCTCTAACCTCTAACACCCACCAACTTCTGAAATTCCGGATCATCATGCAAACAATCCAAGTCCGAATCCTTCCCAGCCCAATCCCGATTGCTGTAACCAGCCGCGAACGCCTTCTTCAGCGTCTCCAGTGCCTCCGCTTTTTTCCCTAGCACTCCGTAGGTGCAAGCCGCATTGTAGAGAGTGCTGGGATCGCCGGGGCGAAGCGTGACGGCCGTCTGCAATTGCCGCACGCTCTCCTCTTCGTCTTGTTTGAAGAACGCGAGCTGCCCCGCCAGCAAGACGCGCGCCCGCACATCCTCTGGAACCAGCTCAAGTTGTTGGCGCAGCACCTTGATCATCCGTTGCCGGACTTGCTCGTTTTCCTTTTTTCGCCCGAGCCTCCCGAGCGCGTTGCTATAGGGAATGTAGGTGTTGTAATCGTCGCCGTTGGCCTCGAACGCCCGCTCCATCAAGGCCGCGGCCTCCTCGAAACGCGCCGACGCGAAATAAGCCCGGCCCAGGATGTCCCACGATCCTTCGCAATCCGGCTTGCGTTCGATGGCGCGGCGCGCGAGCAGCGCGGCTTCGTCGTATTTTTTCTGCGCATAGAGAATGTGCGCCTGCGCCACCAGCACTTCCGGCAACTCGGGCGCCAGCGCGTTGGCCCGGTCGCCCGCCGCCAGTCCGCGGTCAATCCATTTCGCGTTCTGCTCGCGCAGCACGTAAATCAGGCCGCATAGATGGGCTATACCGGCATGCGCCAGCGCAAAATTCGGATCGAGTTGAATCGCCTGTTCGAACATCTGCAGCGCGTAATCCAAATTCACGCGCCGCGTATAACTTTTCCCGCGCAAATAAAGGTCATACGCCTGCGCGTTTTCCGTGGGCTTTCGCGCGATTGTCTTTTCTTCGTGCGGCGTCAAAGTAATTCGCAGCGCTTGCGCGATGCTGCGGGCAATCTCCTCTTGAATCGCGAACACATCCTCGAGTTGCCGGTCGTAGCGCTCGGCCCAAACGGAATGGCGCGTCGATGCTTCCACAAGCTGCGCGGTGATGCGCACGCGATTCCCGGCGCGCCGGATCGATCCTTCGAGCACGTACGCAGCCCCGAGCTGCTGGCCCACTTGCTGCGCCGTGGCCGGCTTGTCGCGAAACGCCAGCATCTCCGAGCGCGGAAATATTTCCAGTTGCTCGATCTTCGAGAGTTCCGTAACGATATCTTCGGTAATGCCGTCGCGGAAATATTCGTCCTCTTTCGAGCCGCTCTGATTTTCGAAGTAAAGCACGGCCACCGATTTTTGCCTGGCCGCAACCGCCTGTGTCCCGGAACCTGGGGTGCCCTTCTCCGAAGCGGTTCGCCGTCCGGACTCGATGTCGCGCTTCATGCGCTGCAAATCCGCGCGCATCTCGGCCGCGCTCTGGTAGCGCAGCTTGCGATTCTTCTCCAGCGCCTTATTGATGATGCGCTCGAATTCCGCCGGCACTTCGGCGTTCAATCGCACCGGCGCCACCGGCATGCGCTCGAGGATCGCGTTGGTGATTACTCCGGAAGTCTCGCCGCGAAACGGCAAAACGCCGGTGGCCATCTCGTACACCACCACTCCGAACGAAAACAGATCGGACCGCGCGTCCAACTCTTCGCCGCGCACCTGCTCCGGCGACATATACGCCACGGTTCCCACCGCCGTGCCCGGGCTTGTCAGCATTGGTTCCATGACGTGGGCGTCCATGGTCGCGCCGGCCGATTCCGCCGAAACGCCGCGGGCCTGAACGAGCTTCGCCAGGCCGAAATCGAGAATTTTTACTTGTTCGCGGCGAGTCAGGAAAATATTGGCAGGCTTGATATCGCGGTGAACGATGCGCTCGGAGTGCGCGGCATCGAGCGCATCGGCAATCTGCGCGGCAATTTCCAGCGCTTCGTCGAGAGGCAGCGGCTTTCCCTTCGATGCGATGCTTCAGCGTTTGGCCCTTCATCAATTCCATGGCCAGGAAGGGCCGGCCATCGTGCTCGCCGATTTCATAAATCGTGCAGATGTTGGGATGATTCAGAGCGGAAGCGGCGCGCGCTTCGCGCTGAAAGCGCTCCAGCGCACTGGTGATCACTCGCCACATCGTCCGGCAGAAATTTCAGCGCGACATGACGCCCAAGGCTCTCGTCCTCGGCCTCATACACCACGCCCATGCCACCGCCGCCAAGGCGCTCAAGCACGCGATAGTGGGAGACAGTGCGGCCGGAAAGTGGGGAAGGATCAGCCATGAGATTTCAGAGCGCCCTTAACTTTTCGAACCCGGAAAATCTTTCCCCGCATCCGCCGCCGTGGGAAAAATCGGAATCACTTTATGCACTTGGGTCATCTTCAGAACCCGGTCGACCATGCCGCCCACGCCGGCCAAACGCAGCGTGCCGCCTACCTTCTTCAATTTCGAATAGCATTTCACAATTTGCCCGACCGCCGCGCTATCGACGTGGTCCACGCCGGTCATATCGAAAATAAATTTCGTCTCGTTGCGCGAAATCGCCGAGTCAATCTCGCCGCTCACTTGCTGGCAATCTGACCCCATCAAAAATCGCCCGGACATCGTCAGCACGAGGATCCCAGGTTCCATCGTACTCTTCGAATATTTCATAGCGGCGCTCTCCGCCAGCGCGCGTGCAAGCTATTCCTCGAAAGGAAATTGACGAATCATCTGCGTGCAACCGGCCAGCGCCTCTAGTTCCGATGTGCCCCATCCGCACGGCACTATCGGCGCCGTCCCACGATTCACCTGCTGATCCGCCTCAGCAAAAAAACGCGAGTGCGCCCCGGCGGGCCTTTCCACATACTCCCGCACGGTGATCCGGAACTCAATCTCCCGGTCGCCTTCGCGTTTCTTCACCGCATAAAATGAAAGCTGACACAATTCCTCGGCCGCATTTTTCTGCGCATAATGCCAGTCAGGCAAGCCCCACCTCCTAACCGAAACTAACAACCGCGCGGATTATACCCGTTTCCGGCAACATAGGCGCATTCGTAGCGGTGGCCTTCAGGCCAGCGTCTTGCGATCTAAAAAGTACCCAATCGCCAACTTCGACGACGGACCACAAAACGCGCCAACTCGCGTATCGCCGGCGTCCCTGCTGGCTCTTTTGCCGAAAAAGTCTGATCAAAGCTAAGACAAAACGCGCACCAAATATTCTTTACCGCGAGGGCCTGTGAATTTTCTTCTCCGAATTCCGGCAATATCCTCTCCAGACTTCGCCTCCGAAAATCCCCACTCTTCCCGCCCTACAACCTTTCCGATACAATCCCCACTCAAATCGCAAGCAAAGCGCGCAAGTAACCAGGAGCCAAAATGCTCTCCATCCAAAATCTCACAAAAACTTATTCCGGCGGAGTGCGCGCCCTGAAAGGCGTCAGCCTGGAAATCCCGCCAGGCATGTTCGGCCTGCTGGGCCCAAATGGCGCCGGTAAATCCACGCTCATGAAAATTCTTGCCACGCTGCTCGAGCCGGATTCTGGCAGCGCCCATCTCGATTCTCTCGATCTGATCGCCGACAAAGACGCCACTCGCCGTCTGCTTGGCTATCTCCCGCAGGAATTCGGCGTCTATCCAAAAATGTCTGCGCTCGATCTGCTCAATCATCTGGCCATCATGAAAGGAATCACCAATCGCGGCGAGCGAAAGCAGTTGGTGGAAGGCCTGCTGCAACAAACCAATCTCTGGGATTTTCGCAAGAAAGCGCTGGGCGGCTTTTCAGGCGGGATGAAGCAGCGTTTCGGAATCGCCCAAGCGCTGCTCGCTAATCCGAAACTCATCATCGTGGATGAACCCACCGCGGGCCTCGATCCCGCTGAGCGTAATCGCTTTCTAAATCTTTTAAGCTCCATCGGCCGTAATGTTGTCGTGATCCTCTCCACTCACATCGTCGACGACGTCCGCGAACTCTGCTCCCGCATGGCCATGATCAGCAACGGCGAACTGCTGATCGAAGGCGCTCCAGCGCAAACGCTCGAAGCCATCAAAGGCCGCGTCTGGACCAAAATTGTGCCGACCGACTCCGAGCGCGAATCCCTGGGAAAATCCATGCAGGTTGTTTCCACGCACCTGGTCGGCGGACAACACGAGGTGCGCGTCTATTCCGAGTCCGCCCCGGGCAGCGGTTTCTCTCAAGTCGACGCCGAACTGGAAGATGTCTATTTCCTAACTGTAGCCCGCCATCAGCGTAACTAACCATGCGACGACACACGATGCTCCCCGACCGGAGCCCCTCAAATGTTTTTTGATTTCTTCTCGCTCGAACTCAAGCAGCGCTTCAAAAGCATCTCGACCTACGTGTTCTTCCTGATCCCTTTCATCATGATGTTTTTCACCGAGTCCGCGCGCGACTTCAGCCCCGTCCCGAACGGCAAAGTTTTCCTCAATGGCCCCTGGGCGCTAACAATCTGCTTCGTCCAACTCACCGCTTTCGGGTCCATCCTGATTTCCGCCATCTTCGGCCCATCCATCCTGCGCGATTTCCAGCAGGATACTTACCCGCTCCTGTTCACCAAGCCCATTTCCAAATTCGATTATCTGGGTGGGCGTTGGGCCGCCTCCTTCGTAATCACCATCCTGATTTTTTCCGGATTAATTTTCGGCGCGCTGATCGGCGGCTTCATGCCCTGGGCCGACAAAGCGCGCATCGCTCCGGTTCATCTCTGGACTTACTTGCAGCCGTTTCTCTCCATCACTGTAGTTCAAATCTTTTTTCTCGGCAGCCTCTTCTTCTGCGTGGCCGCGCTCACCCGCC
The DNA here is from genome assembly GCA_963792515.1 of uncultured Acidobacteriota bacterium. Lineage (GTDB taxonomy): Bacteria > Acidobacteriota > Terriglobia > Acidiferrales > UBA7541 > Palsa-147. Next base: position 254,541 of record CAWBWG010000001.1, read on the forward strand.
GCATCGTAGTCGTCTATCTGCAAGGCGTAATCCTCTTCGCCATCTATTTAATCCTTTTGGTCTCGGTGGTCACCAGCAATAAACTCGATCGCACGTGGCCTTCGATCTCCGATCCGCTCGGCATAGTTCTGATGGACGGAATCACGCGTTACTGGACGGTCGCCGAACGCAATTCCCAATTCATGCACTGGTCCGGCGTGTTCCTCGCCAATCGCCTGGTCTGGATGGGCGTAGGCCTGCTGGCCCTGCTGGTCACTTATATCTTTTTCCCGATGTCCGCCGAAGTTCTTGGCTCCCGCAGCACCACGAAAAAAGCCCGCGAAGCCCGCGCCGATGAAGAAGCCGAACAAAAATCCCGCCCCCGCAGCGTATCAATTCCGCAAGCCACGCAAGTTTTCAATTCCGCCACCGCGCGGGCGCAACTCCGGTCGCTAACGCGCATCCGTTTCTCCAATATTTCCCGCGAGCTGGTCTTCTGGGCCATCGTGGTAATCATGATCGTAAACGCCACCATCAACGCGTACTTTGCCGGCGAAGTAAGCGACGTCTTCGTCTGGCCGGTAACGTACTTAATGGTTCAGTCCCTGCAAGGCGGCGCGTTCCTGTTCCTTTACATCATCGTAACCATCTACGCCGGCGAACTAATTTGGCGCGAGCGCAACGTCCACTTCGATCAAATCCACGATTCGCTACCGGTATCCGATTCCATCGACTGGCTCAGTAAATTTTTCGCGCTAGCCGCCGTCCAGGCAGTTCTGATTTCGGTAGTAATTCTCTGCGGCATGATCGTGCAAACCTGCCTCGGCTACTACCACTACGAAATTCCGGTCTACCTGAAGGAAATGTTCCTGATCGCCTACCCGCAGGTCCTCACCTTTATCCTGCTGGCTCTGTTCGTCCACACCATGGTCAGCAATAAATTTGTAGGACACGCTCTGGTGATCGGTTTCTTCATCCTGATTCCCATTCTCTATCGCTACGGGATCGAGAATCGTCTTTACCTGGTGGGCGAGATCACTCCGTACACGTATTCGGACATGAATGGCTACGGGCACTTCGTTCCGGCCCTGATCTGGTCGATCTCTTATTGATTCTTCTTTTGCTGCTTGCTCGGCGTGGTGGCTATCGCGCTCTCTCGCCGAGGCACCGATCTTTCCTGGTCCTCGCGATTGCGTCTCGCGCGGCCGCGCTTCCGCCGTCTGATTCCTGCGGCCCTAACTTTTCTAGTGCTGACCACGGCGTGCGGCGGCTGGTTCTACTACAACACGCACGTGCTAAATGAATTCCGCACCGACCAAGAAGGCCGCCACCGCGCCGCCGATTACGAAAAGCTCTACAAGAAATACGAGCGCCTGCCGCAACCGAAAATTACCGACGTAGATGTGTCGGCAGATATTTTCCCCGAGCGCCGCTCTTTCAGCGCCACGGGTCACTTCATGCTCGTCAATCACACCGGCCAGCCCATCGAAGCCATCCACATCACCGACGGCAGCGAGGCCATCGACGATCTCCGTTTCGACCGCCCCTTCCACCAAACCCTCGCCGACAAAAAACATTTCTACGCGATCTACACGCTCGAGAAGCCGCTCGAACCGAACGAAACCCTACGCATGGATTTCAAGGTTTCGCACACCTCGCGCGGTTTTCGCGATGGACACGAGCGCCCCGAACTCGCTTACAACGGCACGTTCTTTGATCGCGGCTATTTCCCAGGCATCGGATACGACACCAATCTCGAACTAAGCGATCCCGTCCGCCGCCGCGAAGAACATCTCCCACCGCTCGAAGAACTCGCTCCGCCCGGCGATCCCTACTATTCCAACGTGAATCTCTTCACCACCGATTCCGAGTGGATAACTTTCCATTCCATCGTCAGCACTTCGCCCGATCAAATCGCCATCGCCCCCGGCTATCTCCAGCGCGAGTGGACCGAAAACAATCGCCGCTATTTCGAATACACCATGGGCGACACGCGCATAAATAATTTTTTCTCGTTCCTCTCCGCCCGCTACAACGTGAAGCGCGACGAATCCAATGGCGTGAAACTCGAGATCTATTACCAACCGGGCCACGAATATAATCTGGACCGCATGATCGCTTCCTCCAAAGCCGGCCTCGATTATTACGATAAAAATTTCAGCCCCTATCAATTCCAGCAATTCCGCGTGCTCGAATTCCCGCGCTACAGAAGCTTCGCGCAATCCTTTCCGAATACTGTCCCGTACTCCGAGGGAATCGGCTTCATCGAGCGGCTGAAAAAAACGGATGATCTCGACCTGCTCTACTACGTAACCGCACACGAGCTGGCCCATCAATGGTGGGGCCACCAACTAATCGGCAGCCAGACGCAAGGCTCGAACATGATGTCGGAAACTCTGGCTCAATATTCCGCGCTGAAAGTGGTGGAGAAAAAATACGGAATGGATATGGTGCGGAAAGCGCTGCGCCGCGAACTCGATCGCTACCTGCGAGGCCGCGCCGGCGAAATCCGCCACGAGCCGCCCATCGTCCTCGTCCAGCGCGAACCCTACGTCTGGTACAACAAAGGCTCGTTGGTGATGTACGCGCTAGCCGATTACATCGGCGAAGACCAACTCAATCTCGGCCTAAGGAATTTCCTGATGGCCAATCGCTATGCCAAAGGCCCATATCCCGACACCCGCGGCTTCGTGGCAGCATTACGCGCCGTAACTCCGCCCGATCTCCAATACACAATCACCGACATGTTCGAATCCATAGTCCTCTACGACGACAAAGCCGTCTCGGCCACGTACGCGCCCACCGCCAACGGAAAATACAAAGTAACAATGGTAGTGAACACCCAAAAAAGAAAATCCGACGGCTCCGGCAACGAAACCCCAATGCCAACAGATGACCAAATCGACGTAGGCGTCTTCACCGGCACAAAAGAACACCTAAACCCGCTCTACCTAAAAAAGCAGCATTTCACTCAAAACACTTCAACAATCGAAATAGAAGTAAACGAGCCCCCAACCTACGCAGGAATCGATCCCTACAACAAACTGATCGACAGAAATCCCGAAGATAATTTAATCCCCACAGAGAAAAAGTAACGCCCGCCCCGTAGCGCTGGCGTCCCCGCCGGCTCCGACGAAGAAATATAAGCCCACAACCTAAAGATCCGGCCGGCGCAACCGTTTCGTAGTTTTTGTTTTTATCTGAAATTTCAAATCTGAAATTTGAAATTGCACTTCGGCCAAGCGTAATGTGGAAAAAATAAAGAAGAACCAGCCTACTTCAACTTGGCGTACTCCCCCCTCGCCGCCACCAAAATCGGAATATCCGGATCCGCATCCTTCCAAAGCGAGAAGAAATCCGTATAAGCCGCCCGCGCCTTAGCCGCATCCCCAGCCATCGCATAGCCCCGCGCCACTCCCAAATGCGCCAGCGCCCCAAGCGGATAATTCAAAGTAATCCCGCGATGATCCAAAAATTTCTGAAACTCCACCGCCGCCGCAGCACCATTGTGCTGCTCAAGCTGCGCGATTCCGCGCAAGTACACCGGATACATCGTTCCAAGTTGAAATTCCGGCGGTTGCCCCAATTCATAAGGCGCTGCCCCTTCCAGCGCTACCACCGTTTGCGCCGGATTGTTCGCATCCAGATCCAACGCCGCGCGCACCACCGGCAACCAATAAATCTTCAACATAGTATCCGTCGGATAATTCTTTTCCAGTTCGTCAGCCATCGCCTTCGCGCGCGTACCATCACCTACCCGCGCCAGCGCTAGCCCCGCGAACAATTTCACGTCCCGCCCCGGCGCCAGCGCCAGCGCCGCCGCCACATCTTCCTTGGCCTTCGCCGCGTTTCCGAATTCCGCCTCGCGCAACGCCCCGTTCACCTGCCACAACGCCGCCGTTTCCTTCGAATCGTCGCGCACCGCCGAATCCACCGCGCGCCGCGAATAATCCCGCGCCTTCGTCAAACGCCCGTAAAAAGCCTCCGTGTCCGACTGGAACGACAGCAGCAAATCTTCGCTTCCCGGCTTTCCCGCGGCCCACGCCAGCTGCTGCTGCATACTCGCTTCGTCATTCTTCAAGAACGCTACTTGGTACATGATCCAGTGCAGGTAGTCGCCTTCCAGATTCCGTCGCTGTGCTTCCTGCAGCGCCTTGGCCGCATCATCGGGACGATTGGTCGCCAGATAACTTTGCGCTAGGTTGCCATAACCCACCACCACATCCGGATCAATCTTCAAAGATTCGAGAGTCTCGCTGATGGACTTGTCGTATTGCCCGAGCTCCGAGTAAATTCCTGCCAGGTTCGCCGGCGGCACCATGTCGTTCGGATAGCTCTTGCCCCACAGCTCATAAACCTGCGTTGCCTGATCCAGCTCTCCGGTCACCTTCTCGTAGTACAGCGCTCCGATGCGGTACTTCTCATGTTCGCTCACTCGATCGCGCAGCGAGTACGCCTTCTTCACGTTTTCCGCAGCCAAGCTCGTCTGCCCCAAATTGCCGTACTGCACTCCCAGCCCCGCGTAGGCCGCCGCAAAATTCGGATCCAGCTCAATCGCGCGCTTCATGAACGGAATTGCCGCTGCATCGCCCTTCGCGCGCGCCGTCGAAATGCCCATGCTGAAGGATTTCAGCGCCTCCAGCGAGATCGTCGTCGCTTCCACAGGCACATCAAATTTCTGCACCGAAGCCAGCGACTCGCCGAGCCGGCTGCGCAAGCTTGTCGTCGCCTGCCCCAGCGCCTTCAACACATCTTCTTTGGTTGCCGCCGTGGCTTGCTCTTTCGCCAGCGTATCGCCGTTACTGCATCCAACGGCATCGACTCCGACCACATATTGATCGCCCAGCTTCGAAATCGACCCCAACAGAAAAGCCTTGCTGCCCGTGCGCACGCAAAGTTCGCCCGCTATATCGCGCGTGATGCGGTCCGTCGTCGGACGTCCCATCAGCCGCATCGTCTCTGTTACTTTGCGATCCGAAAGAATATTCAGAAAGGGCGATTGCCCCAGTTGCACCGCCAGCGCCTGCTTTAACGCACCATCAAAAACCGGATCCCCAGTAGTGTTCTCGAAATCCGCCAGAACGATCGTGTCCTTCTCCGTCAAAGGCGTCGCCGCAGGCCGCGGCCGCAAAAAGAAAATGCCGCCAACAATCGCGGCGGCCAAAACCACAGCAGCCGGAATCCAAATTTTCCAAAGCCTGTTGTCAGGGCGATACGGAACGTCCGCAACAGTAACCGCAGCCGACGATCCCGATCGCGCCGCAACAGATCCCGAAGAAGGCGCGACCTGCGCTCCAGAACTAGCCTGCGAAATATTCTGCTGAGCGACGCTCTGCTGCGAACTTCCGTGCGCCGCACTCTGCGAAATCGTTTCCTGCGCCGCCGTCACCGGCCCCGAACTCGCCGCCGCAACGCGCCCCGTATCCGTATCGCGCTTCACCCGCCGCAATTCCGAATTCATATCCGAAGCATGCTGGTAACGCAGCCCGCGATCCTTCTCCAGCGCCCGGTTAATAATGTGCTCCAGCTCCGCAGGCAAATCCGGATTGAGCCGCACCGGCGCCACCGGAGCCCGATTCATAATCGCCTCGGTAATCACTCCAGAAGTTTCGCCGCGAAATGGCAGAGTGCCGGTAGCCATCTCATAAATCACCACGCCAAAACTAAATAGATCGGTACGCGCATCCAATTCTTTTCCGCGCACCTGCTCCGGCGACATATAAGCAATCGTCCCAACTGCCGTCCCCGGGCTAGTCAGTTGCTCCTCAGGCACCAACGCATCATGAGTAGCCTCGGAAGCATCCGACCCCGCCGGCTCCACGCGCTTCAATTTCGCCAATCCAAAATCCAAAATCTTCGCGTGCCCTCGTTTGGTAATAAAAATATTCGCCGGCTTGATATCGCGATGCACAATCCCTTCGCCATGCGCCGCATCGAGCGCGTCCGCAATCTCAATCGCCAATCCCAGCAGCGTGTCCGTATCCACCGGTTTCCCGCCGATCCGGTGCTTCAACGTCACGCCGTCCAAATACTCCATCACAATAAAAGCTTGCCCCTTCTCCTCATCAATCTCATGAATGGTGCAAATATTCGGATGATTCAAAGCAGAAGCAGCCTTAGCCTCGCGCTGAAATCGGGAAAGCGCCGAAGGATCCTTGGCAATTTCATCAGGAAGGAACTTCAAAGCCACAAACCGGCCAAGTTTCAAATCCTCAGCCTTATAAACCACACCCATCCCACCACCGCCCAGCCGCTCAAGAATGCGGTAGTGCGAAACAACGCGCCCCGAAAGTGAAGAAGATTCCCCCAAAGTCCGCCAATGGTAGCACTAAGTAGCGCCGGCGTCCCTGCCGACATCTTTCGACCGGCGAGCACACTACATCCAAAAATCCCGACGGCGCAACCAGCAAAATCAAATCTCAGTAGGGGAGGGTTCTTTATACCCTCCCGCCTTTCGGCCCGGCCCTCGATCAAAAGATTCTACCCAGCCGCCTCGTGAGCCTTCCGCTGAAACAACAAATAACCCCTCGCCGCCGCATCTTTTTCCAACTCCGCAAGCCGCCCCCGGCCCTCCGCCACTTTCCCCGCAGCAATCTCGATCTCCCCCAGCGCCAAGCGCGCCTCAAACTCCAATTCCACCAACCCAATTTTCGTAACGCGACCCAAGACGTCCTGCAGCGCAGTAATGGCGTCATCGCGATGTCCCGAATCCGCCAAAACCCGCCCCGCCGCAATTCCCACGCTAACAACCGCGTGCTGCTCTTCACTCTTACTCGTGATCGCTCGCGCCCGCCCAATCGCTTCACGCGCCGCATCAATTTTCTTCAATCCCAAATCCGCTTCCGCCAAAACCGCCAGCGCACCAGCCTCCAAATCAGGCGCCTTCTCCCGATGCGATTCCTCCACAGCCTTCTGCGCAAGAGAGGCCGCACGCGCCGGATCTTTTTCATCCAGAGCAAATTCCGCCAGCACGGCCTCCGCTTCCGCGACCCCAGCTTTCTCACCAAGCTCCGTCCGGATCGCCAACGCCTGCTCCACATTTTTCCTCGCGCCAGCCAAATCGCCAGTGTCGCGCAACACTTGCCCCATTCCCAGCGCCGCCGTCGCCGAAAGATTCTTGTCGCCCGTCTCGCCGCTCAAAGTAATCGCCTCAGCAATACGCGCCTGCGCCTCCTTTAAATCTCCTTGATCCGCCAACGCCGCTCCCACATTCATCCCCGTCATCGCCATGCCATCTTTATTTCCCATCTGCTTGTAAATCCCGTACGCATCCTCGAAAACTTTCTGCGCCCCGTGCGAATCTCCTCGCGCGTAATACATATCGCCCAGGTCATTCGAAACCTCTGCCTCGTTGGCGCGATCTCCTGACGCCTGCGACATCGCCAGCGATTCCTTATACAGTTTCTCCGCTGTGGAGATGTCCCCCAAATTTGACGAGACATTTCCAAGGCTGGCCAGCGTCTGCGCCTGGCCAATTTTGTTGTCTACTTCCTGGTCGATGGCCAGCGATTGCTCGTACATTTTCTTCGACGCGACCAATTCGCCTCGGTCGTGCAAAATAATTGCCATGTTGTGCAGGTCCACCGCTTCTTCCGATTTATTTCCCACCTTCCGCGCGATCGCCAGTGCCTGCTCGTAGAGCCTCTCGGCCTGCTTGTTATCGCCCTGATCCGCGACTGCATTCGCAGTTGCATTGAACGCCCGCGCTGCGCCGCTCTCATCTCCTGCCGCGGTGTACAATTCCCTCGCCTGCTCCGCCGCTTGCTGGCTCTTCTTCAAATCGCCAAGAAATTCATAAGCGCGGTTCTGCATCAAAAGCATATCCGCTTCCAGCACGCGCGATCCCAATGCCCGGGCTTTCGCCGCATTGCGCTGCGCTATCTCCAGCACTTTCTTGTTATCGCCCTGATGCTGCTGGATGCGCGCCTCTTGAATATCAATCTGAATATCGTCCAGCGCCGATGCATTCAATTTCCGTAGCGCGTCAATCCCCGCCTGCGCGTCCTTCAATTGCGCGTTGTTAATCTGCACGGCCACCAGCTGCAATCCCGGTGCCGTCTCATCCGGATAAAAATTCCACAGCGATTGATAAATTTCGGTGGCCTTGTCCCAATCGCGGATCGTTTCCAAATAGCGTCCCTGGATCGAGAGCTTTTCGCGCCGCGGGAGATTTTCCGCCAGGTCGTTGGCCAGTTTGGCTTCCGCGTGGGCTTTGCCTTCGTAGCCCAGATTTGACCACACCCTCGACATCACCAAATGGGAAAGCGGAAATTTCGGCTCCAGCGCGATCGACTTCTCCAGCAAAGTTCTCGCTCCCGTGCTGTCATAATTCCGCAGGCGCGTGATCGCCTGCGAATAAAAGCGTGCCGCTTCAGGATTCGTCGGCAAACTCGCCTGCACGTTTCCAACATCCTCCGCGCTAATTTCTCCGACGCCGAGTTTCTTCCGAATCTCCGCGCCAATCCGCGAAACCAACGCTGCTATCTCCGCCTCGCTGCCCTCGGCCGACATGGTGCTCAACAATTCGCCGCTCTGCGTATTCTGCAATCGCAAATCGAGGCGCACCTGCCCGTTGCCTAGCGCCAAATAAGATCCCAACAGCACGTAATCGCTGCCGATGCTGGTGCGGATTTTCTGTAACGTGGCCGCGCCGTAGCTATCCGCATCCGTTAGAGAAAGATTCGTCTTCAACTGCGACACAGTTTCGCCGGGAATCGTTCGCACTTTCTCCCCAGCGCCAACTTCGGTGGTCAACATTTCCGAAAGCGCCGTAGAAAGCCAAGCCTCATCCGGCCGCCCGGAAAGATTCTTGAAACCGAGAACCGCCACCGCGGGACGAATCGATGCCGGCCGCGCCGGAATTCCCGGCTTAACGACCGGATCCACGTGCACGCGATTCAAAACCGGCACGCGATTGCGCACTCCGCCGATATTGAATCCCAGTGCAGCTCCAACCGCGAGCAACGCCGCCACAACCGCCGCAATTGTCCATTTTCCTCGAGCCGAAAGCGGCGCACGCACTCCGCTCGCCGATGGCGACGCCGCTCCCGCAGTCGTCAATCCCTCAATCGCCACGCGCAATTCCCGCGCCGTCTGATACCGCTGCGAAGCCGTCTTCTCCATCGCCTTGCGAATGATCGAATCGAGCCCCGCGGAAATCCCGGGATTCACCGAAGCGGCCGCGGCTGGCTCCTGGTGCAAAATCGCCCCCATCAATTGCGGCCCCTGCGTCTGTGGAAAAGCACGTTGTCCCGTAGCTAACTCATAAAGTACAGCACCTGTTGAGTATATATCCGTACGCGCGTCGGTAGCCTGCCCGCTCAACTGCTCCGGCGACATATAAGGCACCGTCCCGGACACCGTCGCGGTATCCACCGAAACGCTTTGCGTCGAATCGCCGAGCGCCTCCGAATAAATCCGCCGCGCCAGCCCGAAATCCAGAATCTTCAGCCATCCGTCCGGCGTGACGAAAATATTGTGCGGCTTCAGATCGCAATGAATGATCCCCTGCTCGTGCGCCGCTGAAAGCCCCTCGCAAAGCTGCAAAGCCAACCGGCTAATCTCCGTCAAAGCCAAAGGCCCGCTCTTAATCTTCTCGCTGAGCGCTTCCCCCGGAATTAATTCCAAAGCCAGAAAATCCACGCCATCCTGGCTGGCAAATTCATAAACCGTCTCGATGTTCGGATGATTCAGCTTGGCGAGCGCCAAAGCTTCCTTGCGAAACTGCCGTCGCGCCGCCTCATCCGCCAACATCCCGGCCGGCAGCACCTTAAGCGCAACATCGCGGTCGAGCCGCTCGTCATGAGCGCGATACACCTCGCCCATGCCGCCAGCCCCAATTTTCTCAATAATCAGGTAGTGCCCCAAGCCGCTACCGATCATGAAAAAATCACCAGCCTCCGCGCGCAAATGGTAGACCCCACCCAAACCCAAGTCAACGCAAGCACAGCCGGCCTCTGCCACAGTAGGGGAGGGTGCTTTAGCCCTCCCGCTTTTCGGCCCTCTTGCTTTCTTGCGATTAAAAGCAACAAACGGACAAACATGGATCAGATGAAAAGCGTCGGGCGTGTGAATTAAATAAAGGAAGGAAACTTCGAACTCGTTCACGCGCTCGCAAGCCCTATTAGGAACTTCAAATCACAAACGGCCGTCAAACGATCTACCCTCTGCCCGCCGCGCGAATCGGAATCGCCACGATCCTGCCATTCGAACTCTCCGGAATCATGTGGCACGTCCCCTCAAATACCGCGCCGGCTTCAATTAGCAGGCAGCGCGCGTGCACCTCGCCGCTAACCACGCCCTTCTCGTGAATCTCTACGCGATCGAGTGCGCGTACGATGCCCTTAAATTTTCCGCCGACGATCACCACGCGCGCCTCAAGCTGCCCCTCAACGTCGGCCTCATCCCCAAGTATCAACATGCTCTGGGATTTCAAAGTCCCCTGCACATGCGAATTCACCCGCAGCGTCCCGGAGCTCTCGATGTCGCCAACCACGCGGATCCCGCGCTCAAGAAACCCAGTCCACTCATCAGATGAATCAGTAATCTTGCGTTCCAACCAATCCCACGGCAATTTCCGAACCTCCCGTGGGACCCGCGCTTTATGCCGGGTCTCTTCTTGCAGGATATTTACTACAATTCTAGTGTTCAATCATCAGCAAATCGTAAAGTGTCCCCAAGTACTCGTTCTCGTAGTAGTGAAATATTAGGTGCCCGCCCTTACCCCCAACAAACGGCTTCAACGTGACCTTTGTCCCGTACTTCTGTTCCATCAATCCCAACATATGCTTCACGTTCGGATCATTAATGCTAATCGAGCCTGGCGTCGCCGGCGGCGCGGCGGTTCTTGTGCGTCATGCGTTCAATCTGCCGGACCGAGATTCGTCCGCGAGCCGCTTTCTTCGCCGCATCGAGCTGCATCACCGGATCTGTAATCGTCACGAGCGCGCGCGCGTGGCTGGCCGAAATCTCACCTGTCGCGATCATCTTTTGCACTTGCCGATCGAGTTTGAGCAGCCGCGTCGCATTCGAAATCGCGCTGCGGCTTTTCCCGGTGCGTTCGGCGATCTGCTCATGGGTCATTCCGAAATCGTGAGACAAGCGATCAAAGGCCATCGCCTCTTCCAACGGATTCAAATCTTCGCGCTGCAGATTTTCGATGAGCGTTAATTCCGCAGCCTTCTCGTCCGAAACGTCGCGCAATATCGCAGGGATGCGCTGCAATGAGGCTGCTTGCGCCGCACGCCAGCGTCTTTCGCCGGCGATCAGCTGAAAGCGCGGCCCGTTTCGACGCGCTAGGACCGGCTGAATGATTCCGCTAGCGATGATTGACGCGGCCAATTCGTCCATTGCGGTCTGATCGAATTTGACTCGAGGTTGGTGCGGACTTGGATCGATCAAGTCGATGTCGATCATGACCACGATTTCGCTGCCGGGCGCCAAGCCCGGCGCCGTAGCTGCGGCTGCACGCGAGCTCGCGCTCGGAACATCGCTTACCCGCGCAGCCGCGGGAGGTGTGGAAGAAACATGGGTGAGATTATCGTCTACCGGCGGATTCGCAAGTCCGGGTTCGCGTATTAACGCGCTAAGCCCCCGCCCCAAAGCGTTTCGTGCCATAGGCTACAACCTCCTTCGCGAGCTGGAGATAGCTCTCCGCTCCTTTACTATGTATGTCGTAAAACATTACAGGCTTACCATGGCTGGGCGCTTCCGCCAACCGTACGTTCCGCGGAATTACGGTCTCGTAGACTTGCGCGCCGAAGAAACTACGCAAGTCCGCCGCGACTTGCTTAGAAAGGGTCGTGCGATCGTCATACATGGTGAGCAGAATCCCTTCGATAGCAAGGGATGGATTAATTGTCCGCCTCAGCCGCATCAGCGTATCGAGGAGCTCTGACACGCCTTCGAGTGCCAGATACTCCGTTTGGATCGGAACCAAAACCGAGTCAGCCGCAGCGAGGGCGTTAAGCGTAAGCAGGTCGAGGGCCGGCGGACAGTCAATCAGAATATAGTCATAATTCTGCTTAAGCTGATCGACTATGGCTTTGAGCCGGTATTCGCGATTTTCCACGTCGACAAGCTCTATGGCGGCGCCGACCAGGTTCTTATCGGAGGGGATGAGGTCGAGGCCTTCTACCTGGGTTTTCAGCAAGACCCGATCAATAGACTCATTTAGAATCAGTAGGTTATAGAGGGTGCGGCGGGCTGGATCTTTGGGAAAACCAAGGGCGGTGGACATATTCCCTTGGGAATCGCAATCAATTGCGAGGGTGCGGCGTTCTGTAGCGGCTAGCGAAGCTCCGAGGTTGACAGTGGTGGTGGTCTTACCGACGCCGCCCTTCTGATTGGCAATGGCGATAACTCGCCCCAAATTTCCCCCTCGAGCCAGGCGAATCTAACAGAATTCTCGGGAAATGCGCAAGGGCAAATGTGCGTGAAAGACACATTTGCGAGGAAATGTTTCACGTGAAACAATTTGGCCTTTGGTTAGAATGTTTCACGTGAAACATTTTCTTGTGGGCGGACTTCGCCGGTCACGATAAGCCTGTGTTTTGTCTGTGGGATTAGGTAGGGAGCGAGCCACCTCACGGTTTTCCTGCGTTCCAGCTCGAGTCGGCCGTCTGGCCCCGTCCAAACCATGATGTGTCCGCCGGGCGCGAGCACGGACTCGGCCCACTCTGCAAATTCAAAGAACTGGCCCAAGGCACGAGCTGTCACGATATCAAATGGAATGTCGGGCCTGCGGACATCGTCGTACCGCTTTTGGATGATTTCTACATCTTTGAGTTCGATAGCACGGACTACCTCAGCCAGGAACGCGCATTTCTTGGCATTAGGCTCGATCAGTGTGAGTTGAAGCGTGGGAACCAGCATTTTTAGCGGAATTCCCGGAAATCCTGCGCCGGTTCCAACGTCGGCGAGCCGACCATGTATTTCAGTCGGAGTTTCTGTCGCCAAAAGGCTCTCTGCGAAGTGCGTCCGCACGATTTCCTCGGGAGACGTGATCGAAGTAAGCGAAATTCGCCGGTTCCAGCGCAGCAGCAGGTCGATGTAGATGCGGATTTGTTCGCAGAATCGCTCGGTGACGTCAAGCTCAAACGATTCAAGCAGCTCGCGAGTTTTTTTTGCGCTGATCGAACTCGATGAAGGGGAATCCTTGGCGGGCATGGGAATCAAAGCCTCGGCGCAGGCGGGCAGACGCATACGAAAGATCTCACAAGAAACGACCTCACGGATTTGAATCCGCGCCGGCCGCTTCTGCAGCCTCTAACGCGGGCGGAGTTCGCGGCCGCAACAGCCGCGGGGCGAGCAGGCCAACGGAGAGATCCGCTACGAAGTGCGCCGCCATCGTTGGAATGAGGGTACCGGTCCAGGCGCGCACGGCTGAGAAAATTGCGCCGGCAAAAAATGTGACGACTAATCCGCGGCGGCCCTGATACAAATGCGCGAGCGAGAAGAACACTGCCGCGCCGAGAATCGCTAAAGCGATAGAGCCCTTCGAGACGTTGAGGAATAATCGCTGGATGAATCCGCGATAGATGATCTCTTCGCAGAGAGCCACTGTCGTGACCAATGCAAAAAATGCCAGGCGCTCGGGAGCGTTGTGCGGCATCAGCTTTAAGGTCAAAGCGCGCATGAAGCCCTGCTTGTCGCTCGGGAGTGACGCAAGGCGGCGAATGCTGACCGCTTGATTGAAGCTGATCAGAGCGGAAAGTCCGACACCAACGACCGCCGCGAGCCACGGCGATGGCAGCGACAGGCCTAGATCCGCGAGGCGATATCCGTGCGCGACGGCGCGCCAGAGGATAATTCCGGTCGCCAGCCACTGGAATGCGATTGTCGAAGCATAGAGCGCGATGCGATCGACGCTGGTCAGTGCATCGCGGCGCATCAGCGCGCGAACGCGGACGGCGCCGCGCCAGGGAACGACGATGGCAAGAACGATTAATATTACGATGAAATCCCATGGCAGCGTGGCTGGTAGCATCGCTATCGATAAGAGCACGAACGGTGTTGCGATTCAAGGGTGATGCATGCGAGTTCACCTCAATGTTTTCACTCATACGCAAACTACCGAAGCTTGAATGATCGTAGGGCCTAACTCCCGCGGTCCATTGTGAACGCAAACTCTCCTCCCTGACTCCTGTTCTTCTCAGATTTTCAGTGTCTCCAGATTATTTGCGCGTGTCCCTAGGCATCCTTTACACTTTTTCGCGCGACGCATTCGGCGTCGCGGGTTGGGTAGTTGACAGGTTGGCAGGTTGCGCTTATCGTGCGTCTTCGTTTTCGAGGCGAATTTCGCGAGAGAAATGAAAATACTTGTGATCGGCGGCGGAGGTCGCGAGCATGCGCTCGTTTGGCGGCTGGGGCGGAGCGCGGGCGTCGAGAAGATTTGGTGTGCTCCTGGGAATGGCGGGATCGCGAATGATGCGGAATGCGTTTCTATTAATACTTCGTCAGTCAACGAGATGGTAACTCTCGTCGAGCGTTTGCGGCCGGATCTGACCGTCATCGGACCTGAGTTGCCGCTGGTACTTGGGCTTGCTGACGAATTGCGATCGCGCGGATTTGCGGTGGTGGGGCCTGGCAAAGAGGCGGCGCGGCTGGAAGGCTCGAAGGTTTATGCCAAGGAATTCCTTGCACGGCATTCAATTCCCACGGCGAAAATTTACGGCGTGTTTGAGGATGTGGCTGCCGCCCGCGCTACGCTCCATCGCGTGGGCTGGCCTTTGGTGATCAAGGCAGATGGCCTTTGCGCTGGCAAAGGAGTGTTGGTCACATCTTCGCGGGCAGAGGCCGAAGAATTTCTCGAGCGATCGATGGTGCGAGGGGAATTTGGAGATGCTGGGCGGCGGATTTTGCTGGAAGAAGGCCTAGCTGGACACGAGCTTTCGTACATTGTGCTTACAGACGGCAAGCACGTGATTCCTATGGCGCCGGCTCGGGACTATAAACGGGCCTTCGATGGCGATTTGGGGCCGAATACTGGGGGAATGGGGGCTTATTCCGACGATAGTTTATTGCCGACCGAGCTTGAGGAGCGGATAAAACGCGATGTCGTCCAGCCGACAATTTCTGGTTTGGCTGCGGATGGCCTTGATTATCGGGGTTTTTTGTATTTTGGATTGATGATCACGGCGGATGGACCGAAAGTTTTGGAATATAACTGCCGTTTGGGGGATCCGGAGACGCAGGCGATTGTTTTGCGGATGGATTTCAATTTGGCGGAATTTTTGATGGCTGCGGCGCAGGGGAATTTGGCGTCGCGGAGCGCGAAGTGGAAGAGTGGAGCTAGTTGCTATGTGGTATTGGCCGCGGCAGGATACCCCGAGAAGCCGCAGATTGGTGGCGAGATTTTTGGGTTAGAGCAGATTCGCGGGAGTGAGGGGTTGGTGGTATTTCACTCGGGGACTCATAAAGAAAATGGCAAATACTATGTGTGTGGTGGACGCGTTTTTGGAGTCGGTGGGATAGGCGTAAGTATCAGAGAGGCAAGGAGATTGTGTTACGACAATATTAGTTTTATTTCGTCGGTTGGATGTAGATTTCGGGACGACGTGGGAATATTGCCGCAGTCCGCTATGAGCGCAGCGGCTGAGGTGCGGCGGGAGTGATTTTGCCGCAGCCGGCCGGAGTAATTGTAAATGCTAAGAATTAGGAATGCGAAAAAGAGAAGCAACGGCAAGAACGTAAGAAAAGGCAAAACACAAAAGCCTCACCTCTAAAGAGGTGAGCTACATTGAGGGATCGGGGGACTTTGTGATTGGGATCATTATGGGGTCGGATACGGATTTGCCGGTGATGACTGAGGCTGGGAAGACTTTGGAGAAATTTGGCGTGGCTTATGAGATGGAGGTGATTTCGGCACATCGAGCTCCGGCGCGGACACATGAGTATGCCTCGTCGGCGGTTTCGCGTGGGTTGAAGGCGATCATTGTTGGAGCCGGTGGGGCGGCGCATTTGGCTGGAGTAGTGGCTTCGCTTACTACCTTGCCTGTGATTGGTGTGCCTATGGCTACTACGGCTTTGAATGGGATGGATTCGCTTTTGGCTATTGTGCAGATGCCTGCAGGGATTCCTGTGGCCACTATGGCGATTGATAAGGCTGGTGCGGTGAATGCGGCGATTTTTGCTTTGCAGATTTTGGGATTGTCGGATGCGGGGATTGCGGAGAAGTTGATTGCGCATAAGAAAGATTTGGCGGCTTCCGTGGCGGAGAAAAATTCTCGATTGCAGGCGGAATTGGGGAAACGGCGGGCGTAGGTTCCTGTTTGTGAGATCTTGGCGTTGATTGCTGCGCGATTACACTGCTTCGGAGATCTCAAATTTCAGATTTGAAATTTCAGAGCCAGACAAAGAGTGTTGAGAGGAACTGGTGCGATTGGATGGATAGAAAGAACGGCCTTGAGAGAATTTCGCAGTCCGTCGGTTTTTTGGGGAGCTGAACTTATTTGTTCTTCGTCGGATGCCGGCAGGGACGCCGGCGCTACTTTGGTTTTTGTAGCGTCGGGGCTTCGGGCGGACGCTGTAGGGTTGGGGCGCCTTCTGGTCTCGGCTTGTCTGGGACTCGGTCTTCTGGGGGTGGGGGGAATAGCCATTGGAAATTGGCGGCTTGGGGAATGATTGCCATTTGGGTGCGATTGCCTTTGGCTATCGCGGTGATCGCCGCTTTCAGAAATGGCAGGCCTTGGGCTACTAGTTGTTTGTCGGTTTCTGCGTGGAGGATGGCGTCGGCGCCTGCAGCTTGATCTGGGTTGGAATCGCGGATTTTTTCGAGGTCAGGATCCTTCGCCAGCAATAGATCGCGCAACGGAATTTGCTTGTCGTCTGCGGGATAGTGAATTTCTACCAGTTGCTTTGGCTCCTTTTTATCTGGGGGCCAGAGTTGGGTGTAACGCGGCCTTACTACTCTGGTTTGCCAGTAATCACCTCGCTCGGGTTCTTGATGGATTGTGTAGGTGAGCTGCCAGACTTCTGGTCCGTAGCCTGGGGCGTAGTCGGCTAGGATTAATTCTGTTAGCGGCTCGGTCTCGCTTAGATTTAGCTGGCTGTGAATGCTACTGGCGGCTTCGTTTAGGACCACTAGAAATCCCAGGCCGGTTTGCTCGATATCTTTGGCGGTTTTTTCTGGATCGTTCGGAGTGGCCAGGTGCGGGACGTTGGCGTCGGAGGTGCGGGCTCTTACGTGGGGGAGATCTTGGGCTAGATTTTCTACTACCTGGCGGGAGCTGGGGGAATACCAGGTGCTGGCACCCAGCAGGATGCCGGCTTTTTGATTGGTGATGGGGATGATTGGCGGAGTTAGCGTGCTTGGTTCGATTTTGTTTTCGATTGTGGTGACTACTAGGGCGTCTTTGTAGATGGCTATGATTACCCGGCCGGAGGCTAGGTTGGCTACGAGTTCTTCGGTGGGTTGGTCGGGGTTTTGGGCGCGAGCGGGCGAGGCGACGAAGACTGTTAGGGCGGCGAGGATAAGAACGAATCGTTTTCCTGGGAACATTTTCTTGTGGGTATATCATACGGGAAGTTAAGGCTTCGGAGATTTCAAATTTGAAATTTCAGATTTCAGAGGAAGCAAAAACTAGAACGATGCTTGCCTTGATTGGACGAATTGAGTCCGCGCTTGTTTTCGCTTGTATTGGTTTGCTTTGCTCGTTGGAGCCGGCGAGACGCCAGCGCTACGTTTTGTTGGCTCGATTTTTGGTCCGTCGTGGATTGGAGTTGTTGCGGGGATTTGTAATCGTCGGATGCCGGCAGGGACGCCGGCGCTACTTGGCTTGGATTGATGTGATTGCTACTGCGTTTACTATGTCTTCGGTGGTGCAGCCTCTGGATAGATCGTTGGAGGGCTTCGCTAGGCCTTGTAGGATTGGGCCGATGGCTTTGGCATTCGCTAGGCGCTCTACTAGTTTGTAGGCTATGTTGCCGGAATTTAGATCGGGGAAAATTAGGACGTTGGCGCGGCCTGCTGCTTGTGAACCCTTTGCTTTGGTTTCTGCGATTTCTGGGATTAGGGCGGCGTCGGCTTGTAGCTCGCCGTCGATGATTAAATCTGGGCGGCGGGCTTTTGTGATTTTTAGGGCTTCGCGGATTTTTTCTAGATTTGGGTGATTGGCTGAGCCTTTTGTCGAGAAGGAGAGTAAGGCTACTTTTGGTTCGGCTTCCAGGAAATTGTTTGCGTTGTCGGCTGTGGCTATGGCGATTTCTGCTAGTTCTTGGGCATTGGGATCGGGGACTATGCCGCAGTCGGCGAATAGCAGCGCGGTTTCTTCTTGATTAATTTTTGCGGGGATTATCATCAGGAAAAAGCTAGAGACGATTTTGGAATCTGGGGCGAGGCCTATCGACTGGATGGCTGCGCGGACGGTGTCGGCGGAGGAGTTTGCTGCGCCGGCTACTGCGCCGTCGGCTTCGTTCGCGGCTACCATTAGATTGGCGAAATATAGCGGACTGCGGGCGTTGGATTGAGATTCTTCTTCTTTGGCGCCTTTGCTGCGGCGGCGTTCGTGCAGGATTTGGGCGTAGTGGTTTGCGCGCGAGCTGCTGCTGGGATCTTGGATGATGATGCCGTTTAGATTGGCGCGGATTTCTTTTGCTAGTGCTTCGATTTTTGCTGGTTGGCCTATGAGCGTGATTTTGGCCAGCGAGTCTCTGGTGATTATTTCCGCGGCGGCAATTACCCGCGGGTCTTCGCCCTCTGCAAGCGCGATGTGTTTGGCGGCGCTGCGGGCGCGATTTTTTAATGTGTTTAGGAGATTCACGGCGGAATCAAAGTATCATGGATTGTTGTGCGGGGATTGGGTTACGTCGTGGATGTGGTTAACGGTTGCATGAAGAGGCCCGGCATAAAGCGCGGGCCCTACGAAGACAAAAGCATTTTTTCCTGAGAGAGGGTACATGGGATTGAAGGCGATGTTTGGCGGGAGTTCGGCGCGGGGGCTTAAGGGGATGCGGCATGGAGGGAAACGCGTTTCTGAGATTTTGGAATCGCATGATCGGTTTACTCGGGGGGTGGACGGCGGAGTGCGGGCGGATTTTGTTGGGGCGGATTTGCGGCGGGCGGATTTTTCAGGGGCTAATTTGGCTTATGCCAACTTTGCCGGGGCGAATTTGGAGGGGGCGCGATTTTTTGGGGCCAAGCTTACTTTTGCGGATTTGAGTGCGGCTAAATTGCATGGGGCGGATTTGCGGAAGACGGATTTGACGGAGACGAATTTGAGCGGGGCGGATTTGTCGGAGGCGTTGATTACTGGGGTGGAGATGTTGCGGGCGGATTTGTCGGGGGCTAATTTGCGCGGGGCTAATTTGACGAATGCTAATCTGCGGCTTGTGAATGTGAACGGGGCTAACTTTGCTGGGGCGCTTTTGAGGACTACGGTTATGACGGAGACGGATTTGTCGGGAGTGGATTTATCGGGGAATGATCTTTCTACGGCGCTTATGCCTCGGGGGTGGAAGAAGCCGGAAGTGAAGTAGGGCGCGCGGAAATTTCAGATTTGAGGTACAGAGGGCGCAAAAACAAATCCGGAACAGAAGAGTACGGGCGGTTCGCGGTTGTGCGTGGTTCTCGGTTACGGATTCGAGCGGAAGATGCCGGCCTGAAGGCGCGCCGCTACGACTGCGGGAGTTCCAGCGGACCTCTTGGAGTCGTTGTGCTGCTGCGGCGTCTTGTTTCTATTCCCAGGCGCTTGATTTTTTGGTTTAGCGTTGAGAGCGGGATTTGGAATCTTTCGGCGGCTTCGGTTTGGTTCCAGTTGGTTCTTTCTAGCATGTCTACTATTACTCTGCGTTCTACCTCTTCCATGATTTGAAATAGCGAGTGTGACGGGTTGCCGCTCTTGGTTAGGCCGTCGCTGCCGGGAATGGCGGGCATGAATTCGGCTAGTTGCAGGCGGACGCCTTTTACTATTTCTCTGGTGCGGACGCTTTCAGGGAGTAGCTCTACGTCCATCGTCTCAATATTGGAGAGGACTACGGCGCGCTCGACCACGTTTTCCAGTTCGCGGACGTTGCCGGGCCACTCGTAATCCATCATCAGCTTCATGGCGCTGTTGGTGAATTCGCGCGGCGGCTTGGCGTTTTCTGTGCGATAGCGCTCGAGGAATTTTTCTACCAGCAGCGGAATATCTTCCTTGCGATCGCGCAATGGTGGAAGGCGGAGCGAGATTACATTTAGGCGATGGAAGAGATCTTCGCGGAAGCGGCCTTCGCGGACTAGCGTCGTGAGATCTTCGTTTGAAGCGGCGAGGATGCGGACGTCGACTTTGATTGTGTCGGTGCCGCCTAGACGCATGAATTCGCGTTCTTGAATTACGCGCAGCAGCTTGGCTTGAGTTTCCGGGCTGATGGTGCTGATTTCGTCGAAGAAGATGGTGCCTTGATCGGCTACTTCGAAGAGGCCTTTTTTCGAAGCTACGGCGCTGGTGAAGGCGCCGCGAACGTGTCCGAACAATTGGGACTCGAGGAGATCAACCGGGATCGAGCCGGTATTGATGGGGATGAAAGGTTTGTCGGCGCGCGTGGAGGCCGAATGAATTGCTTTGGCGATTAGTTCTTTGCCGGTGCCGCTTTCTCCATTGATTAATACCGTGGAGCGCGACGGGGCGACCTGGGTGACGAGATCCAGGACGGAGAGCATTTTTTCGCTCTTGCCGATGATGCTGGGGAAATTGTAGCGCTGCTTGAAGGCGCGCTTGAGCTGGACGTTCTCTTCGCGCAGGCGGCGGCCTTCGATGGCTAGCGAAACTTGGGCGATCAGCTCGTCATTCGACCAGGGCTTGGTGATGTAATCCTGGGCGCCGCTTTTGAAAGCTTGGCGGGCCATGTCGATGGAGCCGAATGCGGTGATCAGGATGATGGAAAGATACGGATCGCGGCGGCGGATTTCGCGTAGGAGATCGAGGCCGTTGCGATCGGGCAGGCTTACATCGAGTAGCAGAAGATCGAAAGGTTGATCTTCCAGGCGCGCGAGGCCCGCGGCGCCGGTTTCGGCTGGAGTTACGTCGAAGCCTTCCGACGAGAGCAGGGCTTCTAGGCCTTCTCTGATTTCGGCTTCGTCATCGACTACTAGGATGGAGCCTTTACGCATGGACAGCCTTCCGCGCGACGGGGAACTCCAACCGGAAGGAAGTGCCCTTGCCGGGTGTCGAGCGCACTTCTACCTTGCCTGCGTGCTCCTTGATAATACCGTAACTTACCGAAAGACCTAAGCCCGTTCCTCGGCCGGTGGCCTTGGTGGTGAAGAAGGGGTCGAAGATGCGGTTGAGATGCTCGGTGGGGATGCCGCCGCCGGTGTCGGTGACTTCTACTTCGACCGAGCCATTGTGAGAGACGGTGCGGACTTCGAGCATGCCGCCTGAGGGCATGGCGTCGCGGGCGTTCATAAAGAGATTCAGGAAAACTTGTTGCAGCCGCGTGGTGGAACCTAGGACTGCGGGCAGCGTGTCTTGATAAGTGCGAACTACATTTACTTGCGCGGTGCGGAAGGGGTGCTGGACTAAAGTGAGCGTGTCTTCGAGAACGGTGTTCAGGTCTACTTCTACTAATTGTGCAGCGCCGGTGCGGGAGAAATTCAGGAGATTGTTTACGATTTCGCTGGCGCGGAAAGTTTGCTTGACGATTTTCTCGATGGTCTTTTGTTTGGGATCGTCGGAGGGGAGTTGCTTGGCTAGCATTTGGATGTAATTGGAGATTACGGCTAGCGGCGTGTTTACTTCGTGGGCTACGCCGGCGGCTAGCAGACCTAGTGACGTTAGTTTTTCGGTCTGCAGCATTTGCTCTTCAAGGCTTACTCGTTGGGTGATGTCGTCCAATAGGATTAGACGGCCGATGCGGGCGCCGGTCTTGCCTACCAGTGGGGCAATCGAGACATTTATTACCGCGCGGCGGCCTGCCGGAGTGTTGAGCAGGAATTTGTAGATGCCGGTGACGCGGTCTTCGTTTGAGCGGGTCGCTAGTTCCGCTACGAGGTCGGCTGGTAAAGCTTCGTTCAGGCGGCGGCCTACTGCTTCGGCACGCGGAATTTCGAGCAGGCGGACGAGTTGGGGATTCCAGGATTCTATGCAGTCTTCTAGATCTACCGTTAGCACTCCGATGTTCAGCGATTCGATGATGTTCTCGTTGAAATCTTTCAGGCGCTCGATTTGCGTGGCTTTTTGTTCGAGCGAATTGTAGAGGCGGGCGTTTTCGATCGCTATGCCCACGTAGTTGCCGATGGTTAGGAGCAGCTCGAGGTCTTCGCTGGTTAGGTAATCGCCGTCCATGGTTTTGCCGAGGCCGAGAATTCCTACGGTGCGGTCGTGACAGCGACAAGCCAGAAAATAATTTAGATCGAGTTGATCGAGAGCGCGGCGGACGGAATCGGATTCGGCGATGGCGGCGCGCGCGGATTCGAAGAACAGGCAACCGCTTTGGCGGAATTGCGGGCGCTCCGCATCGAGGAAGGTTAGGTCGAGAGGGCCGTCGGGATGGACGCCCATGGAGCGTGACAAGACGAAGGCCCCGGGCTGGGAGGGGTCTTCGAGGAAAATGGCTAGGCGATCGACTAACAGCGTTTGCGAGATGCGATCGAGGATCGAACCGAGTAAAGGTTCAAGACGGACTTCGTTGGTTAGGGTGACGCCGAATTCGATTAGGGTGCGGCGATAGTCTAGGCGGTCGCGATAGAAAAATTTGTCGAGGCGGATTTGCGTCCAGTTGCGGACGGGCTCGAACAGGAATGCGGCGACTACGATCGCTACTACCACGCCGGCGGGGCCGGTGGCCCAGGCGGTGTGGAAGAATTCGCTGATGACGGCTACCGTGCCGAAATAGAGGGCTACGATTGCGGCGGTGGCGAAGGTGTAAGCCAGGCCGCGCTTGAAGATGATGTCTACGTCCATCAGGCGATAGCGGATGATGGCGTAGCCGAAGCAGAGCGGGATTAGCGCTAGCGAGAATACCGAAAGCTTCATCCACGGTTGCGGGATGACGCCGAAGAAATACGGGACGATGTAGAAAAGGAAGAATGGAACGACGCCGGCGACGGTGCCGCCGGTGACCCACTTTAATTGTTGGCGCAAGATGGCCGTGGCCGAGCGGCGGTAGCTGAGCGCGAAGATCAGCGCGGCGGCGAGGAAATAGACGCCGAGATAACCTAGCTCGATGCGATCGAGAATGATGCGCGAGCCGAGTGGCGAGAAGACATCAACTACGCCTGCGGCGACGGAAATGTGGAGGAGCAAGAGAAGAACGGCCGGAGCGTACACGGCGAGCATTTTGGGAAACAGGCGGCCGCGGCGTTCTGGGAAAACGAGCGCGAAATGCACGAGTAGCGCGGGGGCGAGAAACCAGGTGACGACGTTGCCCCAGTAAATCTCCTGATCGAAGAGCGACCATTTGCCGCTGTAATGGAAATTGTAAAGAATGAAGGACGCTAGGCAGAAGAGATAGAAATGCACGGCGCGGGGGGCGTTCCAGCGGCGGGCGAAAATGAATAGGCCGATGAAGATGTAGATCAGGCCGGTGACGCGCAGGTAGTTTTCCAGGGAGGACGGATTCTCGGCGTGGGCGGTGATTAGCTTGGTGTCGAAATTGGAATTGCCGCGCTTGATGCCGTAGGTTAGCTCGGTCCATTCGCCGGCGCGGAAGAGCATTTGGGTTACTTGGGTGGAACGGCGGATATTTGTGCCGCGGACGGTTTCTACGTAATCGCCGGATTTAATGCCTGCTTTTTCGGCTGGGGAGCCTGGGGTTACGTGCCAGGCTTGGACGCCTGATGGGGTGTCTAGCCAGGTTACGCCGTCGTCCGGAACTGGGAAAGTGCGGCGCTGATTGAAATTTTCGGCCGCGAAAATGATTGCGGCGACCGTGAACACTACGAGGACTACTGCGCCTACCCGCATTCGTAGAGTGTCGTTCACCGGCTAGCCTCGGAGTCCGTGGGCATAGATACCCGAAGAGAATTGGTGCACGTGGACTTCCAGATTACGGCAGTCGGGTGAGTTTCTATGTGGCTGTCAAATCGTGACTTACAGACGCGGGGCCGGAAATCCTGGGGCTTGATATGGCTTTTGGGAGACACGGTTCCAATTCCGGTACTGGCCTTTTTCGGGGCTTAGAGATGCACCAATCCAGCTATCTACAGCTTCGGTCCGACGGTGGTCGCTGCCTTTGGTTGCTCTTTGCTCGTAAGATGCCGGCAGGGACGCCGGCGCTACTTAAAACTGGAAGCTTAGGCCGCCTCGGAAGCTGCGATAGGCTGAGACTAGGAATACTCGGCCGTCGCGGGTTTCTAGGGGGACGTAGCCTTCGGCTAGTAGATTGCCGAAATCGGCGGTGGCTACCGCGTGGCCCGGTATGAATTTTGGTAGCGGTTGGCGGATGATTACGCTCAGGTAGGGATCTACGTTGTACTCGGTTTCGCCGTAGGCATCTTGGCGCGAGACTACGCTGCCGTCGATCCACTTGTAGCCTACTGATAGTTCCGTTGCGGTGCGCGGGATGCGCGTCTTGAATCTTGCGGCTACGCTTTGGCGATTGCGGGTTTCGAGCATGTCGCGCAGAGATTCAGTCGACGAGGATTCCATTCCGGGAACCAGCGCGCCTGCGTAGGAATAGATCATGGCGCCGCTGAAATTATCGGATAGCTTTTGCTCGTAGACAATGCGGGCACCGTAGGAATTGGAGGGGCCTGCATCGTAGGCGAAGGCGTCGGAATAGAAATCCTGTAGAAAATCGGAGCTGTTGGAACCGCCGCGGCCGATTACGGCGATGTTGCTGCCGCGATCGTGGAAGATCGCGCCGGTCAGGCTGGCGTTGGAGCTGAGCTTGTGGAGGATGGCGATTTCTTCGTGGAGATTATCCTCGTAGACGGGGCGATCGTTGTGGAGCAAAACCGTGGGCAGCGAATCGAGATTGGCGATGGCGGATTCGAGCAGGCCGACGGACGCATCGGAATCCTGCCAGGGATGGCTGGCTACCGTGAAACTGGCCATCCAAGTTTGCGAAAGCTGGACGGCGACTTGAGCGCGCGGACGGAGGCTCGTGGTGGTGCCGCCGTAGGAGGCGAGGAGCATGTCGGCGCCGTAACGGACGTGGACGCGATCGCCAAGTTCCATGCTGCTGTCTTCGGAGAGCCGGGCGCCGCGGAAAGCCGGGCCGCCGGGATTCATTTCCGATTCGCGTAAAACTAGCGTCGAAACGGGGCCGCTATGCGTGTTGCCGTTGGGAACCCATTGGGTGACGAAGCCACCGCTGCCCGAGCCGCTTTCGTAATTGAACTGTCCGGCGAAGACTAGATTGCCGTGGCCGGTGGCGTCGAGATTGTAGGCAAAGACGGTGCCGGGAGAATTCGAGATATTGGAAATCGAGCCGGGGTGCATGCTGCCGCTGGCTAGCTCGAAAAGGCTGTGGACGCGGTGATTTTGCTGCGCGTCGATACCTGCGGTGACGCCGGGTGTGCCGGTGATCAGGACATCGCCTTCATCCCAGCGGAGGATCGGACGGGTGGCTGCGGAAGTGCGGAGCACCCAGGACCATTCATCCGGCGGCGCAGTCTTGATTGTTCGGGCGGCGGAATTTTCCTAGAGAGGAAAAGACGGAGCCTAGTTCGATTTGCAGCTTGGTGACGCGTTCGTCGAGGACGTGAACATGCTCGGCTACCGCGGGGAGGAAGCCTGCTAGAGTGGCGCGGATGGAATAGAAGCCGGAATCGAGACCGTCGGTGGAGAAGATGCCGCGCGCATTGGTGAGAAGCTGAACGGGCGCCTGATTCGGGGTCAGCTCGGAGACGACGTAGACCGTGGCGCCCATTTGCGGAGTGCCTTGGGGATCGACGACTACGCCCGCAATTCGACCATCGCGCGGAGTTGCGGCGTGGAGCGGAGCGACTGCCAGGCCGGCGAGGATCAGCAGGCCCAACGTTCGAATCAATTGCATTCTTACCAGCTTGCATCTTCACGGCGCGTCACCTCCCCCTGATCACGGAGTGGCCGTTGCTGCCTTTACGGTAAAGTCGGCGGTCGGGGTGATGGATTCCTTGGTTACGTTATCCGTCACCTGAACTTCCAACTTGTATTTTCCGGGCGCGAGGGATTTCAGGGCAAGAGCTTTTTCCAGAGTGAGTTCGTCCCCGCGCTGGCCGATTTGTTCGCTGCCTTCGTCGAATTTCAGGACCGATTGCTTGTCCTTCATAACACGATATTGGACGGAAGCGTTAGCTTTGTGAGTTTTTTCGTCGACCTTCAGATTGTAGATTTGAAGGAAGATGCCGAGATTGTCGTTGGTGGCGAAAGTGGAGTCCATTTTGGGACGGACTTTCACGTCGCCGAGGACGAATTGGCCTACGCCGATATCTTTTGCGGAGACGCGTTGGATCTGATCGGCGAGGATCAGCGAGCTGGAGGAAAGTTTGTCATCCTCGTAGCGGGGGACGCGGAGGTTGGTGTTGACTACGCCTACGTTGCCGCTGTTGACGTCCTTTACGACGATATCGAGGCGATAAAGGCCGGGGCTGAGCGGCACGGCTTTTTGATAGATGGAGAAGCCCTTTAGCGATTGCTGGAGTAGCGAATCGGGAATATCGTGGACGATGGGATCTTCGAAAGTTTGAACGTTGCGGCCGCTTAGAGTGGTGATGCGGGCGAAGAGGTTCATGGTGGCGGACTGGATGCCGTTCTTTTCCTGGAAGCTTAGCTGCTTATTGGGAATTTGGATGGAAATGGGGACGAGGATCGTGTCACCGGTGATGCGGAGATAATCCCAACGATAATCGAAGGCGATTTGGTTGCGAACCAGGCGTGAGGTGACGACCGCTTCCAGGTCCTTGAACTTGACCGGCGGAGCTTGCTGGATCTTGGCATACAGATCTAGGCGCGAAAATTCGGACATGCTTTCGGGTTGGCCGCCTAGAGGTTGGGCCATGTGAGTGCCGTCGGTGTTGTTGAAGCGGGCGGTTTTATCGGACATGCCCATGGATTCGGCCAGGGTTAGGCCGGCGCCGGGGACGTAGAGTAAAGCGTCCTTTTCGCTTGGGTCCATGGTCAGGTGATACTCGCCGGTCATGGTCGGGTCGACGAATTCGATTTCTACGTTGTTGCCGATGCCTTCTAGATAGCGGTAGCGCCAGTCTTCGAATGGGAAGGTGGAGGTTTCACCGCCGCCTTCATCTGCCGGGCGCTCGTAGGAGCCGCCGGAGGGATGCGAATCGACTTCGTCTGGCGGGCCCCACATGATGTAGATGCGGCCGCGATCGGTTTTCCAGCCCGGGATGCCCGAGGCGTAGTGCTCGTTGGTATAGGCGATGCGGCGGTAGTGCTCTTCCTTAAAGGTATTCTCGGGCGAATCCGGGTCGGGATTGCGGCGCAGCCAGAATTGCTCGATGAATTGTTCGCGCTCTTCGTTGGTTTGCAAGCGGAGGAAGGCGCTGCGTTCTTCGGGGGTGATGATGTAGGTTACGTCCTCGTCCAGCCACTTTTTATAGGGGGTGTCCAACTCTTTGTGGAGCTGGGCTTCGCGGCGACGGCGCTCTTTGGCGGTTTCCTGGACTTTTTTAGTAGGTTGCGCGTCCGGTTGCTTCTGATCACTCTGGCCGGATTGACCGGATTGCTTATCGTCCTGTTGCTGCGGTGGTTGAGCTTCTTGTGCGCGAAGAGGTGCGAGAGGTAAGGCCAGGCCTAAGATAACGAGAGGAAAGACAATTACGCGCAGACTGCTTGGCATGCCGACACCTCTTCAGTATGGGAAAATTCTAACCTGTCCCCCGGTACAGGTCAATTCGAATCACTGGGCCGAGATTGACGTATAGAGTGAGAGGCTGGGGGGGTGGGGGATGGTTGCTTGGGGGAATCGACGAAAGTTCTTGGTTCAGGCTCGGTTGGATGGTGCTTCGTCGGCCAGTGCTTCAGCTTCCCGATCCACGATTTCCCGGGTGATGCGGGGGTTCCCTATAGTCGTATTTCCAAAGACGAAACTCCGCCTTTGCTCTTCTTTTTGCTCTCGAGAAGGCTCCAAATTCTTGGCGGCATCTAGAAATTCCTGCAGGTCCTTTGTCACCGGCCGTACGCCTCGCGACAACTCTTAAGGACTGCGCTTAGCCCCTGCCAGGGAAGGGCTCGCAGTAAGTTTTAACTATACCATCTATAGCCAGCGAGTTCGAAGCTTCTCAGAACCGGGGAAACCTATTACAATGTGGGTAGGAGTTGCGTTCCTTTGGAGCGCTTTGGGGCGTCGAAGTGTGGTTGAGTTGTGCGCGATTGCCCTTCCTGATTTGGTCTGGGTTATCCCGACTAGGTAGCCTGCCGGAAACATTTCCGAGGACCGGGCCGTACTAAGATTAGCGGGGTAGCGTCTAAACGGCAGAGTAGCGCCTATTCACGATGGTGGTATTGCGGGGACTCGCGTCATGACGATGGTGAAGAAAGCAATAATCGGTGGAATCGCGGTGGTGGTGCTCGGCGGGATTATTTGGGCCAGCGTCTACCAGGCGAATAAAGATGTGGTTACGGTGCAGACGGGGACTGCCAAGAGGCAGGACCTGACCAGCATTGTGACGGCTTCGGGGGAGATTCGGCCGCTCACCTACTCGAATATTTTGGGCGAGGGGATTGGGAAGATTACCGAGATCGTGGTGAAAGAAGGCGATAAGGTGCGGCGCGGCGATGTGTTGATGCGCCTTGAGAGCGTGCAGCCGGCGGCGGATGTGCAGGCGCAGGAGGCGGGGATTTTGTCGGCGGATTCCTCGGCGCAGGCTTCGGATGCGGCGTTGAAAATGGCGAAGGCTACTTTGGTGCAGCGCAAGGCGGATTTGGAGAAGGCGAAATTTGATTGGGAGCGCGGGCAGAATCTTTATAAGGATCAGTTGATTTCGAAGCAGGATTTCGACGCTTCGAAGGCCACCTACGATAGCGCGGTGGCGGCGGTGGACGCGGCTGAGGCGCAGATGGCGCAGGCGAAGGCTATGAGCGAAGGGGCTAAATCGAATTTGGAGCAGAATCGGGCGGTGCTTCTGCATCAGAAGGACGTGTTGCGGAAGACGACTTATACCGCGCCGATTGATGGGATCGTTACTTATATTGCCGTGCGCGTGGGTGAGAACGTGGTGCCTGGAATTCAGAATGCGACCGGAAGTTATTTGATGACGATTTCAGATATGTCCATTGTGACTTCGGAAGTTAAGGTGGATGAGACCGACATTGTGAGTCTGCGGAACGGGCAGGACGTGGACGTGAAAATTGATGCGATGCCGGGGAAAGTGTTTCCGGGGCACGTGACGGAAGTGGGCGATCAGGCGATTTTGCGATCGTCAGGATTGGCGACCACGCAGACTACTGCGAATACGCAGGAGGCGCGGGATTTTAAGGTGGTGGTGACGCTGGATCATCCGCCGGATAATTTGCGGCCGGGACTTTCGGTTACGGCGACGATCAAAACGGATTCGAAGAAGAATGTGCTGACGATTCCGATTCAGGCATTGGCGATTCGCTCGAAGAAGGCGCTCGAGGAAGCGGCTAAGGGAAATAAGGGCGGGAGCAGCGTCACTTTGGCGGCTTCGAAATCGGATACGCCTTCGGGGGATAAATCGGCGGAGAAGACGGACGTGACGGGAGTTTTTGTGTTGCGCGCGAAGAAGGCGGAATTCGTGCCGGTGCAGACGGGGATCAGCGGCGTTACGGATATCGAGATCACCAGCGGATTGCAGGACGGCGATCAGATTGTGACCGGCAGCTATAAGGCACTGCGGACTTTGAAGCCTGGTGCGGCGGTGAAAGTGGACAACGCCGAGCCGAAGAGAGACGCGTCGAGTGCGAGTTAGGCGGCGCGCGATTGCCGCGGGCCGAATCGGCGCGGGCTGGTCTGGGGAGAGATTGATTCATGGCGGTTGAGGCGGGCGCGGCGGCGCCGTCGTTCCGCGAGGATCTGGTTGCGGCTGGGGTCGTCATTCATACGGATGATTTGTGGAAGACGTATGAAATGGGCGCCGAGCAAGTGCATGCGCTGCAGGGAATTAACATGGAGATCCATAAGGGCGAGTATGTGGCCATTATGGGGCCCTCCGGTTCGGGCAAATCCACTTTGATGAATTTGATTGGATGTCTCGATACGCCATCGAAGGGACTTTATTATTTGGCGGGGCGATTGGTGAGCGAGCTGGATGATGATGAGCTGGCTTACATCCGGAATAAAGAAATTGGATTTGTGTTTCAGACTTTTAATTTATTGCCGCGGGCGACTTCTTTGCACAATGTGGAGTTGCCGCTGATTTATAACGGGACGCCTGCCGAGGAACGGCTGGTGCGGGCTACGAAGGCGCTCGAGCAAGTGGATTTGCTCAATCGCGCGCATCACCGGCCGAATGAGCTTTCCGGCGGGCAGCGGCAGCGCGTGGCGATTGCGCGGGCGTTGGTGAATCAGCCTTCGATTTTGCTGGCGGACGAGCCGACAGGAAATTTGGATTCGCAGACGGGCGAGGAGATCATGAATCTCTTTGCGCGTTTGCACGAACAGGGAAACACCATCATTTTAGTGACGCACGAGCCGGACATCGCCGCGCATGCCCACCGAGTGATTCGAGTGCGCGACGGAAAAGTCGAAAAAGACGAGAAAACGCGGTAGAGTCTCCCCCCACAATCGTACTTCCTGACAACTTGAGGAGAATCCGATGGCCAAGAAGATAATTCTCGGCGGTTTAGTTGGCGCTGTAGTTGTGTTTATTGTGAGCTCGCTTTGGCATACGGTTTTGGGCTTGGGCGAAGTGGGGATTAAGACTTTGCCGAATGAGGATGCGGTGATGGCGGCGCTGCGGGGTTCGATCACGCAGCCGGGATTTTATATTTTTCCGGCGCCGAATATGACGCCGGGGCGCTCGAAGGAACAGGTGAGCGCGGATAATGCGGCGTACGCTTCGAAATACCGTCAGGGCCCGAATGGGATTTTGATTTATTCGCCCGGTGGGGAGGATTTTAATTTTGGAAAGGCGCTGCTGAATCAGTTTCTTTTTAATTTGGTGGCGGCGTTGATTTTGGCTTGGATATTGGCGAGTGGAGCGGCGGGCAGTTCGTTTGGCGGGCGGGCTTTGATTGTTTTGTTGGCTAGCATTTTTGCTGGAGTCGTTTACATCCTGCCTTATTGGAATTGGTATGGGTTTCCGATCGCCTATATTTTCGGGGATATGGCTGGATGGGTTGTTTCTTGGGGGATTGGCGGGTTGGCGATGGCGAAGATTGTGAAGGCGTGATGGCGCAGAGTGGTGGAATTTTTTTGTAGGGATTAACACCACGGGCAGATCGGGCGAGGCGTGTCGAAGACGTAAGCCTTCTCGACTCTTACCCATGGCAGCGCGAGGCGCCCGGCGTTGATTTTATCGCGCAGGTGAGTGGCTTCTTTTTCTTTTGCGAGCAATACCTTTCGCGCGGTGAGCCATTCTTGCCGGGTTACGACCGGATGCTTTTCCATGAGAATTCCTTCCCGAGGGCTTGACAGATTATGTTGATATCAACACTATTGTGAGATGTCAAGAGCTGCCAAAGTTCCTTACAGCACAACGCTGGAAGTTCGCGACTGCTGTCTTTGCATGCACGTGCAGAGGGCGGCGCGAGCTTTGGCGCGTCGATTTGATGAGGCTTTGCGCCCATTCGGGCTTACCAACGGGCAATTTTCTTTGATGATGTCGTTGAATCGTCCGGAGGCGGCGGGGATGGGTGCGGTGGCCGCTTTGTTGGGGATGGACCGCACCACTTTGACCGCTTCGCTTAAGCCATTGGAGAGGCGGGGGTTGGTTCGGATTACGGCGGATCCGGAAGATCGGCGAGGACGGCTTTTGAGATTGAGTCCGCGGGGGATGAAAGTTTTGGTCAGGGCTGTGCCGACTTGGAGGCGCGTGCATCGGGAATTGGAGGGGCGGTTGAAGAGTGGGGATGCCGATCAGTTTCGTGGGAATTTGTCGGCGCTTTCTTGAGAGGGTCGTGGCGTTGATTGACGGGGGTATCTTGTTGTGATGGAAAGGAGTAGGCTGGTTAAGTCTCACTAGCATCTTTCCGCCGCGCCACCTTGGCTGCGGTTCCTTGCGACATCTGACAGCTCTCGCTGCTCAAGGAACCGAATGGCCAAAATACCAGTATCCCGCCGCAAGAAGACTTCCCGAAAATCGCAGCTGCAAACTTTGGGCGGAAAAGCCGCCGATAACACCATTCTGCTTGGATTGCCGCCAGAAGAGCACAAGGCAATCTCTGCGAAGATGCGATTGGTGCGGCTGCCCACGCATACGGTTTTGAACGAGATGGATGAGCCGATCGAATTTGGATACTTCATCAACAGCGGGCTGGCTTCGATTCTGAACGTGATGTCCGATGGAAAGAGCGTGGAAGTAGGGCTGTGCGGGTTTGAAGGATTTGTGGGACTGCCACTGGTGGTGGGCTTCGAGACCAGCCCGACGCGCACCATTATGCAAGTGGAGGGATCCGGTTTTCAAATTAGCGCACGGGATTTGAAGGAGCTCTTGCCGCGCTGCCCGCAACTCGAAAAAAGTTTGAATCGCTATGCGCAGGAACAGGCTTTGCAAGTGACGCAGGTGGCGGCGTGCAACCGGCTGCATGAGGTGGAGGAGCGGCTGGCGCGGTGGTTGTTGATGAGCGAGGATCGCGTGGGCCGTCCATTTTTTACGCTGACGCAGGAATTCCTGGCGCATATGTTGGGGACGCGGCGAGCGAGTGTTACGGTGGCCGCGGGGATTCTGCAGAAAGCGGGCCTGATTTCCTACCAGCGCGGGCAGGTGACGATCTCGGATCGGGCCCGGTTGGAAGAGGCCGCCTGCGAATGTTACGAGCAACTGAATCAACACTTGCTAAGTTGGCGTAACGGCAAGCACTAGGGTTTTGTGCGCTAGCGTACCGACATATCGCTCCCGAAATTGGTAGTTGTGTTGACGGAGCGGACCTCGTAACCCGACCGCGTTCTCCACTTCTTCTAGAGCATCTTGGGGGCCGTGAAGTAACGGCGACGAAATGCCATCGCGCGCCAATTTCACGAAGCAAACTGATCCGGCGGGCATTTTTCCGGAACTTATGTCATCGCCAGGCAAACAACGGGAGATCGAGCGAAGCGCGCCGGAATTGAGCGCGGGGCTGATTCGTGCGCAAGACCAGGAACGGCGGCGGATCGCGCGCGATTTGCACGATAGCCTGGGGCAGATGGTGGTGATTCTAAAGATGAATTTGGAAGCCCTGGAGAAGGTGGAGAAGCTTGGCCCGCAGGCCGCGGAGCTGTTGGCGCAGTGTGTGGCCACGGTGGAAACGATGTCGCGAGAGATTCGGACGATCTCGTATTTGCTGCATCCGCCGCTGTTGGATGAACTGGGATTGGTATCTGCGCTGAAGGGATTGGCGGAGGAATTTTCGCATCGGAGCGGGATACAGGCGAGTTTGCAGGTGGATGGGGAATTTGAAGCGCTGTCGAGTGAGCTGGCGATTTCGGTGTATCGAATCGCGCAGGAATCGCTGACGAATGTGCATCGCCATTCGGGAAGCGCGACCGCGAGGATTCGGATGGTGCGGCGGAATTCGGAATTGCGGATGGAAATTCAGGATGATGGGAAAGGCATTGCTGCCGGAAAGAACGGCGCGAAATCCGGCGTGGGGCTGGGCGGAATGCGCGAACGAGCGGCGCTGCTCGGCGGCACGTTGGAGATTATTTCTGGGACGACGGGCACGACAGTGATTGCACGGCTGCCGTGCGCGGCGGCGATTGCGAAAGCGGCGGCTGGCTAGGCGGCGAAACGTAATGACATACGGCGGGGCCGAAATTCTTCGGAGGATCGAGATGGAGGAATTGCGATTCGTGATTGCCGATGATCATGAAATCATCCGCGAGGGACTGCGCTCGTTGCTGGAAAAGCAGCACGGATGGAAAGTGATTGCGGAACTGACGAATGGGCGGGAAGCGGTGGAGAAAGTGAAAGAACTGGAACCGGATATCGCGGTGATCGACATTCAGATGCCGGAGGTGGATGGCGTCGAGGCTACGCGGATGATACGGGAGAGCGGAAGCCGGACGAAAGTGTTGATTTTGACTATGCACGAATCGGGGGCGATGATCCGGCGGGTGATTGATGCGGGAGCGCGCGGGTACGTCTGGAAGGCGGATTCGGGCAAGGAATTGGTGGCGGGAGTGAAGGCGTTGCGGCACGACAAGATATTTCTTTCGTCGAAAATATTGGGGGAATTTTTGAATGAAAGCGTCGGGGGGGATGGGACGGGGAACGATGGCGGGTAGCAGTCGTTGGAAAGGCAAAGGCGCTGGAAATTGAAATTTCGGATTGAAGGGAACGGCAAAAGCAGATCCCTCAGCGCTAAAGCGGGTTCGGGATGACAGCTCGGAAGGCGCGACGCGGCGTGGCGCGGGAAAAAATTAGCGCACGATATTGTTTTTATTTAGCGAAGAGATTGCGGAGTAGGAAGAGGACATTGGCTGGGCGCTCGGCCAGGCGGCGCATGTACCAGGGGAACCAGTGGGTGCCGTAGGCGATTAGGACTATTGAGCGATGGCCTTCTTTGGCGAGGCGTATTTGTTCGGCGCGTTGGATGCCGTAGAGCATTTGGAATTCTAGTTTTTCTTTTGGGAATTGGTTGGCGTTGGCAAAATTTGTGATGCGCTGGATCAGCTGGCGGTCGTGCGTGGCTATTGCGGCGCGGATATTTTCGAAGCGGGCGTCTTGGCCCAGCAGCGTTTTCGCTAATTCGAAATAGTTTTCGTCTACCTCGCTTTTTTTCGGGAAGGCTACTTCGGTGGGCTCGTTATAGGCTCCCTTCACTAAGCGGATTGCCCCTCCTAGCGGTAACAGACTCCTCAGATCGCTTTCGGTGCGTCTTAGATAGGCTTGGACGCAGACGCCTACGTTGGCTTTGGCGCGGCGGGCGCGTGTGTAGATTGCTAGGGTGCGGTCTACGTAGACGCTTTGCTCCATGTCGATCCAGACGGTTTTTTCTGGCGGGGATTGGGAGATTAGTTTTTCTAGATTGGTGTAGCAGAGGGCGTTGTCTAGATCTAGGCCGAGGTGCGACAGCTTTACCGAGATTTCTGCATTTAGATTTCTGGCGGTGATTTCTTTTAGGGTTTGGCAATAGTGATCGGTTTCTGCGGCGGCTTCTTTGCGGTCGGTTACGTTTTCGCCGAGGGCGGTTAGGACTGCGCCGATATTTTGTGTGGCTAGTTGCTCTACGGCTGCGAAGGCGTCTTCTGCTTTTTCGCCTGGCATGAAGCGGGAGACGTTGCGGCGGACGAATTTGTAGCGCGGTGCGCGCTCGCGTAGCCAGTGGCTTTGCGAGGCGGCTAGAAGGGCGGTGCGCATTGGGTTCATTTTTTCGGGAGCATCGTGTCGCGTTCGGGGGGAAAAGTCAAAAGCCCCACGCGCAAAGACGGCGCGTGGGGCACCCAAAGGTAAAGGCAAAGGTAGAGGCAAAAGCAAAAGCAAAAGCAAAAGCAAAAGCGCAAACAAAAGCAGCAAAGCAAAAGCAAAAGCAAAAGCAGATCCCTCACCCCTAAAGCGGGTTCGGGATGACAGCGTATAACAAACGGCGCAAAACGAGGCGCGGCAAGCCACGCGGTTTATTTTGAGGAGAAGGCTTTGATTAGGCGGTAGTAGAAATCTACGCCTTCGTAGAAGGAGGCTACTGGAATGCGTTCGTCGCGGCCGTGGGAGCGATCGTCATTTATGTCTATGAAAACGCCGGCTAGGCCGTAGGACGCGTAGCCTGCGCTGCGGGTGATGGAACTGTCGCTGGCGCCGGAATCCATCACTGGGACTACCGGGACGTTGGGCCACATTTCCGCGGTTACTTTTTCTACTGCGCCGATTACGTCAGGGCGGAGCTTTGCCGGCGGATTGGCGGTGCTTCCTGCGCCGTTGCTGATTACCGGAGTGATGGAGATTTCTGGATCGTTCACTACTTTTACTAACGTCTCGCGGATTTCGTCGGGCGAGTGGCCCGGGAGGATGCGGCAATTTATGTTGGCGGTGGCGCTGGCGGGGAGAGCGTTGTTGGCGTGGCCTCCGGCCAGGCGCGTGGGGACGCAGGTGGTGTGCATGCGGGCGTTGTAATAGGGAGTTTTGGCCAGGCGATCGATCGCGGCAGAATCGGCGGGGACTTGGATGATCGCTTTCATGTCGGCGCCGGTGTCTCCGCCCATTAGATCGGCCATGCGTGCGAAATAAGCGCGCGTCACATCGTTGAGCTCGAAAGGAAACTGAAATTGTTGCAGGCGCGCCAGCCCGTCGGCGAGTTGGTAGATGGCATTGTCTGGAGTGGGCAGCGAGCTGTGGCCGCCTTTGTTGGTCACTTTGAGTTCGAAATCTTGATACAGCTTTTCGCTGGCCTGGATGCCCACCAGTGATTTTTTCCCGTTGTCCATCTCGAAATTGCCGGCATCAGGATTGATTACGAAATCGGCGTCGACGAGCTCGCGGTGATTTTTTAGCAGCCAGACTACGCCATTGTCGGAGCCGGCTTCTTCGTCGGCGGTGAGCGCGAGGATCAGATCGCGATCGGGGCGGTAGCCTTCTTTTTTGAGGCGAATGAAATCGGTGATGAGGATGGCGTCGCCGTCTTTTACGTCGGCGGTGCCGCGGCCGTAGAAGTAGCCGTCTTTTTCGATGAACTGAAAAGGATCGGTGGACCAATCTTCGCGCTTCGCTTCGACTACATCGAGATGGCAGATGAAGAGGATTGGCGGGCGCGCGCCGGTGCCGTGAATGCGGACGACTAGATTGCCGTGGCGTTGGTCAGGACCGAGGACTTGGACGTCGGTATCATCGAAGCCGGCGCCGCGGAACCAGGCGGCCATGGCTTCGGCGGCTTTCGTGGTGCTGCCGACGGATTCGGTGGTGTTGATTTCGACGAGTTGCTTGAAGATGCGGCGGGCCATCTCGCGTGTTTCCGCATCGAGCGCGGGGCTCGTTGCGCGCGCCATGGTGTGGGCGTCGGCGGAGAGCTGCGGCGATGATGGCGATGACGGGAATTATGATGGCGAAGTTGCGCGAGTTCATCTGCGATCCTGCGTCAGTAGCACAGGCACTCTTGCCTGTGTCCGCGGATTGGATTCCGAATGCCGCCCGAGATTAGCAGACGAGCGGCGCGGAGGCGAGAGGGGGATCATTACAGTCTGACTGTCGACAAGGATTTGAGTCATGGTCGCGCATTGCTTCTCCACGCAAAGACGCCGGCAGGCTGCCTGCGCTACGAAAACGGGCGGTGCTATATTTGTGGCGAAGGAGATTGGTTATGCGAACTTCGGCGATTGAATTGGTGGTGAATGGGACTCGGCGGGCGATTGCTTCGGAGGGAGAGGCTTCGCTGCTTTCGGTTTTGCGCGATGAGATTGGTTTGACGGGCGCGAAATACGGATGCGGGGAGGGGCAGTGCGGGGCTTGTACCGTCTTGATTGATGGCGTGCCGCGGCGATCTTGCATTACGAAAGTTTGGAGTGTGGCGGGGAAGGCGATCACTACCATTGAGGGAATTGAACGCAATGGGGCACTGCATCCTTTACAGGAGGCTTTTTTGGTGGAGGATGCTTTGCAGTGCGGGTATTGCACTTCGGGGATGATTATTTCTGGCGTGGGACTTTTGAAAACGAATCCTCATCCTTCGGATGCGGAAATTTTGGAATTTATGGAGGGGAATATTTGCCGGTGCGGGACTTATCCGCGAATTTTGGCGGCGATACGGCGGGCCGCGGCGGCTGCGGGAGGCTCGCGATGAGGCGCGGCGGTGAAGTTGAATTGGCACAAGATGCTGCGCTGAAGCGCACCGCTACGACGGCTAATGCAAAGTCGCCGGAGCTTGCTGCGGTGAACTTTGAATTCGAGCGTTATGAGTTTGGCGAGCCTGCGGTACATCATTTCGAATTGCAGCGGCGGGATTTTTTTAAGGCGATGGGTGGCGGCGTGGCGATTTTGGTGGCTGCTGGGCGGCCGCTTGCGGCTGCGGTGGTGGCACAGGAGTCGGGTGGGCGTCGGCGACGCGGCGATGAAGATTTGCCGGAGAATATTGGGGCCTGGTTGCACTTGGGCGAAGATGGCGGCGTCACTGTTTTCACCGGGAAAGTGGAGATTGGGCAGAATATTCGCACTTCGCTGGCGCAGGCAGTGGCGGAGGAATTGCGCGTCTCCGTGGCGTCGATTCGCATGACTATGGGCGATACGGCGAATGTGCCTTTTGATATGGGGACTTTCGGCAGCCGCTCGACTCCTACTATGGGATTGCAGCTCCGGAGGGCGGCGGCTACGGCCAAGGATGTGTTGATCGATTTGGCTGCTAAGAAATGGGGCAGTGGTGCGCGACGGATTAGTGGCGGAAGACGCGCGCGTGCGCGATCCGCGATCGGGGCGCGCGGCGACGTATGCGGAATTGGCGGCGGGACAGCAATTTGCGGAGACCATTCCTGAAGAAGATCCTTTGATTGCGCCGGCAAAGTGGACCGTCGCGGGAAAATCGATTGCGAAAGTGGAGGGGCGGGATTTTGTTACCGGAGCGCATCGCTATGCTTCCGATATGGTGCTGCCGGGAATGTTGTACGCGAAAATTGTGAGGCCGTCGGCGTTTGGCGCGAGTTTGGTTTCTGTGGACGCGAAAGAAGCCAAGGCGATGGACGGCGTGACTTGCGTCATCGATGGCGATTTCATCGGCGTGGCCGCGCCTTCGGAATATTTGGCGGGGCAGGCGGCGAAGAAAATTCATGCGGAGTGGAAAAGTTCGCCGCAGCCTTCGAGCGATGGAATTTTCGAGTATTTGAAGACGCATCGCGGGTCGGGACAGGAGTACGACGAGCCGAAGCCGCACTTCGCGGGCTCGATGGAAACGGGATTGGCGGCGGCGGACGTGAAATTGCAGCAGAACTACACGGTGGCGTACATCGCGCATTCGCCGCTTGAGCCGCGGGCTGCTGTGGCGGAATGGAAAGATGGAGCGCTGACGGTTTGGACTGGGACGCAGCGGCCGTTTGCGGTGCGCGATGCGCTTGCCGAGGCTTTCCATCTTCCCGCTGACCGCGTGCGCGTGCTGGTGCCGGACATGGGCTCGGGTTATGGCGGGAAACATACGCCGGAGAGCGCGATCGAAGCGGCGCGTCTTGCAAAAGCGGCGGGCAAGCCGGTGAAATTGGTTTGGACGCGCGAGGAGGAATTTACTTGGGCGTATTTCCGGCCGGCCGCGCTGATCGAAATTTCGAGCGGAGTTTCGCGCGACGGACGCATCACCGCCTGGGAATTTCATAATTACAATTCGGGTACGTCCGGAATCGAGACGCCGTACGACATCGCCAACCAGCACATCGAATTTCACGGGTCGGATTCGCCGTTGCGGCAGGGTTCTTATCGCGGCCTGGCCGCCACGGCGAATCATTTCGCCCGCGAGACACATATGGATGAATTGGCGCGAGCTGTGAATATGGAAGCGCTGGAATTCCGGCGGCAGAATTTGAAGGACGCGCGGTTGCGGGCGGTATTTGAGGCCGCCGCTAAAGCATTTGGATGGAGTGTACGGAAGAAAGAGGATGGCCGCGGATTTGGCATTGCCGGTGGCACGGAAAAGGGCGGTTACGTCGCTGCCTGCGCGGATGTGCGCATTGACCGTGCAAGCGGAGAAGTGAAAGTCGAGCGGTTGCTCAGCGCGTTCGAATGCGGCGCGATTGTGAATCCCGAGCATCTGCGCAATCAAGTGGAAGGCGCGATGGTGATGGGATTGGGCGGCGCGCTTTTCGAAGCTATCGCATTCGCCGACGGGCGGATTACGAATCCGCATTTTGCGCAATATCGCGTGCCGCGATTCAGCGATATGCCGAGAATTGAGTCGGTGCTGGTCGACCGCAACGATCTGCCCTCAGCCGGAGCCGGCGAAACGCCAATAGTGGGAGTAGCGCCGGCGATCGGCAATGCGATCTTCGACGCGACGGGAGTGAGGCTCCGCGCCATGCCGCTGGTGCCCAATGGATTGCACGTCGCCAAGAGTTGAGCTGCGCCAACCGAAGACGACCGCAATCTCGATGTTCAAGTGCCGAAATGCGGGAGGGCTAAAGCACCCTCCCCTACTGGGCAGCGCGAACTTTGAAGATGGCTTTTTCTTTGGGAGCGGCGCTGTCGGAAATGACGAGCAGGCCGCGGCCGAAGCAATTTCTGATTCGCCAGACGGTTACCTTCTGCCAATCTGCTGAACCGGTCTGAATCTCGATTGTCCCGCCATCGTGCTGCAACAGGAAATCCTTAAGCCGCGGTTGATCCGGTTTATCCCTCTGATGAAAGAGAATAAGCATGATGCCGCGCTCTTTATCGCCGTGACGTTCCATCACGCGGCAAGCGATCGACGCATTCTCCCCACGAGTGGCAGGTTGATGAGTTGGGGCCGACTGTTGGACTGCGCGTGTTCGGCCCGACGGGAACGCAGGGATAGCGAGAAACATCAGCACCACGAGAATTCGGAACACGCGCGAGCTCACGGGCACAGGAATCAGCGCCT
>CAWBWG010000001.1:297500-539064 GCA_963792515.1 uncultured Acidobacteriota bacterium
TAAAGGCATTTCGGGGAGAACGAGCTATCACGGAATTTGATTAGCCTTTCACCCCTACCCTCAGCTCATCCGAGCGATTTTCAACTCACAACGGTTCGGTCCTCCAGCCGCGGTTAAGCGGCCTTCAACCTGGCCAAGGGTAGATCATCCCGCTTCGCGTCTATTCCCACAGACTGAGCGCCCTATTCGGACTCGCTTTCGCTACGGCTCGCTTTCGCTTAACCTTGCCTGTGAGAATAACTAGCCGGCTCATTAAGCAAGAGGCACGCCGTCAGGCATTGTATCGGCCGAAGCCAATACCATAGCCCTCCGACTGCTTGTAAGCATACGGTTTCAGGTTCTATTTCACTCCCCTCGCAGGGGTGCTTTTCACCTTTCCCTCACGGTACTAGTTCACTATCGGTCGCCAACGAGTATTTAGCCTTGGAGAGTGGTCTCCCCGGTTTCCCACGGGATTTCACGTGTCCCGTAGTACTCAGGATACCGCTTCGAGTCCGGTAAGCTTTCGGCTACATGGCTTTCACATTCTGTGGCCCCGCTTTCCAGCAGGTTCACCTAGCCTCCGGATTGGTAACTCTACTCACGCGGTCCTACAACCCCCCAGTGCAAGCACTGAGGTTTGGGCTGTTCCGATTTCGCTCGCCGCTACTTTCGGAATCTCGTTTGATTTATTTTCCACCAGGTACTGAGATGGTTCACTTCCCTGGGTTGACTCGCACCCGCCTATGTATTCAGCAGGCCGTTATCGAGGTTCACTCGATAGGGTTTCCCCATTCGGACATCCCCGGATCAAAGCGTATTTGCCGCTCCCCGAGGCTTATCGCAGCTTGTCACGTCCTTCGTCGTCTGTTGGCGCCAAGGCATCCACCGTACGCCCTTAGTAGCTTGACCATAAAACTTACCCAACACGTCTCGATCCCTTTTAGAATCAAGAGCTTGAGATGCCTACGCCGAACGCTCTTGCAAAGCTTCGTCGTCTGCAGCTCAATACTGCGCGTTAAGGCAAGCTCGCCTTTCCACAATACGCTACTCGAGCAAATTATGCGGTTTACTCCCTCCACTCCACGCGGCGAAACGTCCGCCTGCAGAGCAGAAGGTGTAAATTGCCAGCTTCCTTCAGTTGTCAAAGAACCAAGTTACCGTCGATGCTGCACGGAACCCCTCCGCGCCTGGCGGAGCGTAAAACCGGTTTGGAGCCGATCCTACGGGAAATAAAAAACCCGGCGTCGAGCGCCGGGTGAGGCCGTCAATCCCCGATTACAGCCGTCGGGTGACGGAATCGCGCGAAGCTCGACTATTTTCTATCCAGTATTCGTAACCGACCTCACCTCATTGAAGATAAGGAAGATTGCGGGCCGTCA
Source organism: uncultured Acidobacteriota bacterium (assembly GCA_963792515.1). Classification (GTDB taxonomy): domain Bacteria; phylum Acidobacteriota; class Terriglobia; order Acidiferrales; family UBA7541; genus Palsa-147. The sequence continues at coordinate 298,862 of CAWBWG010000001.1, forward strand.
GCAGAGCAATACCCATGCAGAAGCCCCCCCGACAATCGCAAAGTATAACAGTTTCTTCATATTCGTCAAGTTTGAAAAGAAATTATTTTGACCGCCACCCTGTGGAATTCAAGGCGAGCTGAGGATATCCGTAGCGCAGGCTGCCAGCCGGCGTTTTTGTGCGGCGCCGGCGGGATCGCGCCGCAACCCGATCTCAACGAAGAAAGCGCCCAAGCCAAACGAGATTCGAGTTTCGCCTCAAATTTTAGCCGCAGCGCCTGCTCCGTGGTTCGCGAGCTGCGGCTGTCGGTTGTTTCTTTCCCCGCCGGCAAGCAACAGAACTGCAAGCACGCATCCCAGCACCTCGAGTCCAAGAAGCGCAAAGACGCTGACATCGAACCCGGCAGTCCAATTACCGCGCGCCACCATGAAAATATTATTTGCCGATGCATGAAGAAAGTGCTCGTAAAGATCGGCGCCTAATGCCGCCAAGAAGAAAATCACCGCGACCGACCCGGCGAATTTATCCCCAAGCGTCCACAAAACAATGGACACCGCCAAATGCCCTGCCGATATAAACGTAATAGCCAGCCAGCTCACCTTGTCGTTCGGCGCCGCAAGGACATTCGCCGCGAGGAATAGATGCAAGATCGCAATGAACCAGTGCCCGAAAACAACGAACAGCGCAAACCGCCGCAATTTCGTCATAGGCCGCATACCTCGTATTCCAAAGTATATCGCTGTCCGCGCGCGGTGTCCGTAGGGTTCGGTTTAATCCCGCCGCATCTATTTTCGCAAGCAATCCATTGCACCTGGACTATAATCGCCGCCGCATGTCACTCCCCTCTGGCACCAAACTGGGTCCCTACGAAATTCAATCGCTGCTCGGCGCGGGCGGGATGGGTGAAGTCTATCGCGCCCGCGATACGCGCCTTCAACGCGATGTAGCTATCAAAATCCTGCCCAGTTCACTCGCGCCGGATCAGGATCGGCTGCGGCGTTTTGAGCTCGAAGCGCGGGCTGTCGCGGCGCTCAATCATCCCAATCTTCTCACCGTCTTCGACGTCGGCGCGGCGCAGCTTCCTAACGCAGCGGCGAAATCCGGCGCACCGGACACCGCTGCGGAATCGCCCTACATCGTCTCCGAGCTGCTCGAAGGTACGACGCTCCGCCAGTTACTCGCCGCTGGAGCGATGCGCGAGCGCAAAGCCGTAGATTACGCCATTCAAATCGCGCGCGGCCTGGCAGCAGCGCACGAACGCGGTATCGTCCACCGCGATCTCAAGCCCGATAACATCTTCATCACCGACGACGGGCGCGCAAAAATCCTCGATTTCGGCCTCGCTAAACTCAGCGAAGCCGCGGCCAAAGACGCCGACGCAACTCTCGATCATCCCGCCACGCAAGCCGGCGTAGTTCTCGGCACAGTCGGCTACATGTCCCCCGAACAAGTCCGCGGCCAAGCCGCCGACGCCCGCAGCGACATTTTCAGCTTCGGCGCAGTGCTCTACGAAATGCTAGGAGGCAAGCGCGCCTTCCACGGCCAATCCGCCGCCGACGTGATGAGCGCCATCCTAAAAGAAGAGCCACCCGAGCTCAGCGCCACCAATCAAGAAATTTCGCCGGCCCTCGATCACATCGTCCATCACTGCATGGAGAAAAATCCGCAGCAGCGCTTCGCCTCCGCCGGCGATATCGCGTTCCAACTCGGCGAACTCAGCGGCATGCGTTCCTCCACAACGCTGGCCTCCGCAGCAGCCGCTGCCGCCGCAAACGCAGCCCAAGCCGAAGCCGCCACGCCATGGAAGCGCCGTTTGCTCTTCGCCGCCGCAGGAACCGCCGCCCTAATCGTCGTCGCAGCCGCAAGCTGGTTCCTCGCCCGCGCCACCGCTCACACCGAGCCGCCCAATTTTCTTCAAGTCAGCTTTCAGCAAGGCTCGGTTGATTCCGCGCGATTCTTGCCCGATGGACAAAGCTTCATCAGCGCGTCGCGCTGGGGCACCGATATCGATATGTCGCTTTACACCGGGCGATTCGATAGCCAGGGCTTGCGTCCGCTCGGCGTGAAGGCTGACGTGATCGCCTCTGTATCCGAAAGTGGCGAGCTGCTCATCCTCCTGAACCAGCATCGCGTAGGGCCGGGATATGCCCTGGTTGGGACGCTGGCCCGAGCGCCGCTCGGTGGCGGTGCGCCACGCGCGGTCCTCGATAACGTGCAATATGCAGATTGGGCGCCGGGCGGCAAAGACTTCTTGATCGTTCGATTCGTGCCTGAAACCCACTCGTATCGGCTGGAATATCCAGTGGGAAAAGTGGTGCTAGAAACTGCCGGGTGGTTCAGCGATCCGCGCTTCTCGCGCGACGGCAAAACGATCGCCTTTCTCGACCATCCGATTTTCGGCGACGATCAGGGCTCGGTGGCGGTCGTCGATCTCGAGGGTCACAAGAAAATACTCAGTGGCAGCTACGGCTCGGCGCAAGGCCTGGCCTGGTCACCCAAGGGCGATGAGATCTGGTTCGGTGCGGCGGCCGTTGGAGTGGCGCGTTCGCTCTACGCCACCACTTTGCGCGGACGCGTTCGGTCTCTTCTCACCGGTCCCGGAGACCTGACCATCCAGGATGTGCTTCCAAATGGCCGCGCGCTCGTTCGCGGCATGAATGAACGCATCATCGTGATGGTAACTACTCCGGAGTTTCCGCAGCCGCGCGATTTTACCGCCATGGATTGGGCTTACGGCGCGCGCTTTTCCTCCGACAGCAAACAGATTCTGATCGGCGACCAGCACAGCGGTCCGATGTACGGAACATTTCTTCGCAATCTCGATGGCTCTCCTGCGGTGCGTCTCGGCGATGGCGACCCTCTGGATCTTTCGGCCGACGGCAAATGGGCCATCGCCCGGCTGCCCGTGTCGCCCGATCAAATTCTGTTGCTGCCGACAGGAGCCGGAGAGCCTCGTCAACTCACCCATACGAACGTCACTCATCTGGACGCGCGCTGGCTTCCCGATGGCCGCATCGCCACTTCCGGCAACGAACCCGGCCATCGCGAGCGCACCTTCTTAGTGGATCTGAAAGGCAATGAATCGCCGCTGACGCCTGAGGGCACAAGAGGAATAGCGGTATCGCCGGATGGTAAGCGGCTGCTGATATTCAACGCGGATGCTTCCGAGTACGAGTTGTTTCCGATGGATGGCGGAGCGGCACAAAAAGTCACGCAGCTTCAGAAGGGCGACGGTGCGTTTGATTTCACTGCCGACGGCGCGGGAATTTACGTGCGGCGCCGGGGACCAAACCGCGAGGTCGAAGTCTGGCGCGTGGAACTCGCCGGCGGCAAACGAACGCTTCTGCGCACAATTACTCCGGGAGAAGTTCCGGCGATAACTGTAGCAGTCAACGCCATCGTTTCGCCGGATGGCAAAAGCTTCGCAATGTCCTACGTCCGCGAACTCTCCACCGAATTCGTAGTGGAAGGCCTAAAGTAGCGCCGGCGTCTCTGCCGGCATCCGACGAAGGACCGTGTAGCCAAATCCGAAATCACAGCCGGCCCCGGATCTCAAATATTCGCGCCAAAATCCGTCATTTATTGTGCTTAAAATATTCCACCTGCCGCAACCGCTTCAGCGCCTCATCCTTAGTCTTATAAGGTCCGCCAAGATTTTTCTTCCCGTTCTCCGAAACAACTTTGTAACCGCCTTTGACTTTTACGATCATGCCACTCCTCCGCACCTCTAAAAATTCTGATGATAGCAGTCGAAAACGGGTTTCACGTCGTAGCGCTGGCGTCCCCGCCGGCTCTTACGAGCTTACGTTTGGCAAAATCCGCAAACACGGCCGGACTCGCATCCCGGCAAATGCGTGAGTTTCTGCTGAGCTACCACACAGGCTCCGTAGCCCCGCGAGCATAGAATTTCTCCGCGTGGGGGCGCCCGCTTGCTGCGCCCGCCGCTGCAACGCCCGCGAAAATGTGGGTTATTTGCCCCCACGTAACGCGATCCGATCTTCCCCGCGTGTCACCGGCCTCGCAAATGGGCGCGTTTTTATCAATTTTCTAAGCGTCACATTTCTAAAATGAAAATCTCAGGACGTCGATTACGGAAGCCATTGGCTGAAGTGTTCGCCGTAAGATGCCGGCAGGGACGCCAGCGCTACTTGGACTCACAAAACGATTGCCTGAACCAAAGAAAAGCCGGAGGCAGCGATCCCTGCCTCCGGCATTCTTCCAAGCGACAACTAGTTCGGCAACAACACTGTATCAATCACCTGAATCACGCCGTTCGATTGATTCACATTCGCGATCGTCAGGTTTGCAATCTGCCCCTTCTCATCTTTAATGGTGATGTTGTCATCGCCGTTCATCATGAACCAAAGCGTCCCGCCACTCACGGTCTTCAGCGTAGCCGTACCGTGCCCCGCCCGAATCTGCTTTTTCAAAGCCGCGGTCGAAAGACGGCCCGCAACGACATGGTAAGTAAGAATCTTCACCAACATGTCGTGATTTTCCGGCTTCAGCAGGTTATCGACGGTCCCAGCCGGCAACTTCGCAAACGCCTCATTCGTAGGCGCGAAAACAGTAAACGGCCCAGGCCCCTTCAGCGTATCCACCAACCCAGCGGCCTTCACCGCCGCCACCAAGGTAGTGTGATCCGCCGAGTTGACCGCATTGTCGATGATGTCTTTCGTCGGATACATAGCCTGCCCGCCGACCATCACGGTGTCTTTCTGCGCGAAAGTCGCCACCGGCGCGACTAGCGCCAACGCCAGAATCAAACTTCCAATGAGCTTTTTCATCTTTTTCTCCATTCCCTCGCGATTGATTTGGGATTTCGTTTCCCGTGGTAAGTACGGTTGGCTCACGCCAGTGGATTGTTTTATGCGCCGAAATAAATTTGTGAAATTTCTCGTTTCCCTAAATCCGAATGGTCTCGCACGGCGTACGCGGGAATCCGCCCGCGCCAAAAGACTGGTCGCAACACACTGGCAGGAGTGTCTGCGCTACCAAGGCGTGATAGTTTAGCGGCTGCATTTGTGGGAGAGAGCCGATGGAATGTGTCTTGATCACCGGCGGGACTGAGGGACTGGGGAAGGCCTCGGCTCTCCTGTTGGCGAGCGAAGGCTATCGCGTATTCGCCGGCGGCCGCAACGCAGCGAAACGCGCGGCGCTCGACGCTGAGGCCAAACAGAAAAATTTACCGCTACAGTCGCTGGAGATGGACGTCACCGACGATGCTTCGGTGGACCGGGCGATCGGAATTATTCATGAAGAGGCTGGGCCGGTGGACATTCTTATCAACAACGCAGGGATCGCGTTCGCAGCGGTGATTGAAGAAATCACCATCGAGGATTTCCGCCGTCAATTCGAAACTAATTTCTTTGGCATCGTGCGGGTCACGCAACGCGTCCTGCCGGAAATGCGCGAGCGGCGGCGCGGGCGCATCATTAATATGAGTTCGGTAGCCGGTAAAATGTCCTCGCCGGTCCTAGGCCCGTATAGCAGCTCGAAATTTGCGTTGGAATCCATGAGCGATGCCTTGCGGATTGAGTTACTGCCGTTTGGTGTGCACGTAATTCTGATTGAGCCTGGATACATCCGCAGCGATATGGAAAGGGCAGCCCAGGAGCTCTCGTCAAAGTATGTTTTGGGAGCGCAAAAGAGCGCCTACGGTCCGGTTTATGCCGGCTTTCAGCGCGGCTGGGCGGAGCTGACGAAAGACTCGAAATACACGCCTGCGGATTGCGCGCGGGTGATTCTGGGGGCGATCCGGGCGAAGTCGCCGCGGGCGCGTTATCCGGTGACCCGCGAGGCGAAGATTGTAACTTTCTTGCGCCGAGTGATGACGGATCGCGCGATGGATCGCATGATGGTGAAGAGTTATCACATTCCCAAAGGCAGCTGATGGTTTTGTAGCTCTCTTGTAGGGGAGGGTGCTTTAGCCCTCCCGCATTTCGGCTCTCTTCGCTTTTGTTTTTCGATCATGCTGCGGCTGTTGAGATAGCGGCGTTGATTTGCAGCATAGTGTTCGCCCGAGGATGGCGTCAGAACTACGGGGCCGAACAGCGGGAGGGCTAAAGCACCCTCCCCTACGGGAACAATGTTGTAGTAGGATGCCCCACCAGTGACGCCGTTTGTGTCCTGCCGAGTTGCGTCGGATGCGGGGAGGTCTGATGTTCTGCTCAAAGTGTGGCGCTAATTTTCCAGACGGGATGGCTTCGTGTCCGGCCTGCGGGCAGCCGGCCAGCGCAGGAGCCGGAGCGATCCCGCCACCGCTGCCGCCGGTGCACTACGCGGGATTTTGGCTGAGATTTGTGGCGTATTTGATCGATATCGTGATCGTTTGGATTGTGGCCATACCGATTTACCTGGTGCTGGGCTCGCTCTTTGGACTCAACATGTCATCCATCGCGCGCGATCCAAATTCCTTGATGCTGGGATCAGCGATGGCTTCGCTGCTGATCTTTGAGTTTTGCGCGCTTCTCGGCCTATGGCTTTATTTCGCATTTTTCGAAAGCTCGGCTTGGCAAGGAACGGTGGGGAAAAAAGTGCTGGGATTACGCGTGACGGATCTGAATGGCAACCGGATTTCGTTTGGCCGAGCGACCGGGCGATTTTTTGCCAAGCTGGTCTCGAATTTTACTTTTATGATCGGTTACATCATGGCGGGATTTACGGCCAAGAAGCAGGCGCTACACGACATGATCGCTGGATGTTTGGTGACGAAGAGCATCTAGATTTAGCAGGGTGGATGTGGGGCGCGGTTTACGAGGTGATTGATGTTTTGTTCGAAATGCGGAGTGACCGTTCCTGATGGCGCGGCGATTTGTCCGGCTTGCGGGCAGGCTACCGGCGGAGTGGCGCCGGTTTATGCAGCGGCGCGGCCTTTGGTGGTGTACGCGGGATTTTGGCTGCGATTCGTGGCCTGGATTATCGATCGCATTTTGTTGGGCGTGGTGACGCGGCTGGTGCTGTTCCCGATCTTCGGTTTTTCCGCGATGCGCATGCTCCTGCGCGGGCATATCAATCCAGAAGACCTGGCGCCTCTGGTTGGGGGCATGGCGCGCTTGTTCTTCGTCGGCCTGGTGCTGGATTGGCTTTACTACGCCCTGCTCGAGAGCTCGGCCTGGCAAGGGACGGTGGGGAAAAAAGTGCTGGGTTTGCGAGTGACGGATTTAAACCTCAATCGCGTTTCGTTCGGCCGCGCCACCGGACGGTTTTTCGCGCGGATCATTTCCGGATTGACACTGCTGATCGGCTACATCATGGCAGGATTCACCGAGAGGAAGCAGGCGCTGCACGACATCATCGCAGGCTGCCTGGTGATCCGGCAGGAATAACGAATCGGTCTTAGTTGCGCGCGTTGTTGTCGTGTGAAGGAGAGGCCCATGTTTTGCTCGCGTTGCGGAACTTCGCTGGTGCCGGGAACTACGTTCTGCACAAATTGCGGAGCGCCAGTAGCAACTGCGGCGCCAGTCGTCGCAGCGAACGCGCCGGTTGCCGCACCGATAGGCGTTCCGATCGGCACGCCCGCTACCGCTTATCCTTCGGGCGGAGCGATTGCGCCGCCGATGGGTGCGGTACCGGTTCAATACGTCCCAATGGTGCCGTACGCGGGATTTTGGCTGCGGGCCGTGGCTTATTTGCTGGATGCCTTGATCGTGGGCGTTGTTATGGTCCCAATCATTATTGGGCTCGCGGTAGTGACGGGATTAAGCGCGGCGGTTGGAGCGATGGGTTCGAATGGATCGGAAAATGATCCAGCGGCATTGTTCGCGACGGCCGGATTTGTGATGTTCATGTGTTTGTTAGTTCTGATCATGCTTGTCGGTTTGTGGCTTTATTATGCGCTACTGGAGACTTCTGCCTGGCAGGGTACTGTAGGGAAAAAGGCGCTGGGCTTGATTGTCACCGATTTGGATGGCCGGCCGGTAACATTTGCGCGGGCCAGCGGAAGATTTTTTGGGCGGTTGATCACCGGGCTAGTGCCTCTGATGATCGGCTATATTTTGGCCGGGATTACAGCAAAGAAGCAGGCGCTGCACGACATGATTGCCGGAACTTTGGTTTTGCGGAAAAATTAATTCGCTGCAGATGCGATTCTGCGCGGCGCAACTTTCACATTCGATAATCCGGCTTATCGATTCGAAATCTTCGCTTGATTGAGGCAATTTCTTCCGTCTCGATTTCAGGATCTTCGTTTTCTCGACTGAGTAAAATCAGATGATAGATTTTGGGCGGCGGGAATACGGATTGTCCCGCCCGTCCTAGAGCGAAATACTCATTGGCCTCCGTCTTGTAGCGGCCGAGGATGCAGATTTCCGCGCGCTTGAAATCTTCTTGTTCGAGAAGTTGGCTAAGCCGCACGGTGGGCGAGAATACCCACTTCACTATTTTCGAGGGGAAGGACCTGAACCGCTTCCGGGATGCGGATATGAAGACTTTTGTGAGGAACTTCGATTCGTTCGCCTTCGATGAATTGCCGCCAATAAAAATTCGGCGCCTTTGTTGAGAGATTTTCCAACTGTCCTGTGGCGAGCGCCACCTCGATGTGAGCTTTTACCAAGTCATCCAGTTTTTCGACCGCGGCTTCCTGAGACGCACCTGTGGCAACGACATCCAAGTCCAGGCAATGAGCTACATGTTTGCTATCGGTGCGGGAGATTAGATAGTGGACCAATCTTAGCCACGGGAGCGTCGGCAGGATGTCTTTTAAGGCAGTTGAATCCATCGCGTCACTTCTGATCGTAGGATATCGGGAAGCTTCTGGACAAGCAAGCGCGGCCTGCCGTTTGCGCGCCTCGGATGGTACTCTTCGTTCGGGCGCTGGCGCTACTTAGACGCCCCAGCCGTAGCGCTCGGCGTGTTGCGTGGATTCGGCCATTTCGGCGCGGATGCATTCCGTCATTTTTGTGCACCCTACTAGCTGGCTGCCTGGCTCGGCGATTTCGTTGGTGCGATAGCCCTGCTCGAGGACGTGATCTACCGCGGCTTCGATCCACTCGGCTTCGGCAGTCAAATTGAAAGATTCGCGCAGCATCATCGCGGCGCAGAGAATCGTGCCGAGAGGACTGGCTACGTCTTTGCCTGCGAGCGCTGGGGCTGAGCCGTGGATGGGTTCGTAGAGCGCGCCTTTTGCGGTGCGACTGCGGCTCATCGACGGGATCAAACCGATCGAGCCTGCCAGCGCGGCGGCTTCGTCGCTCAGAATATCGCCGAAGAGATTCGCGGTGACGATTACGTCAAATTGCGCCGGATTGAGCACGATTTGCATCGCGGCGTTATCGACGTAAAGGTGATCGAGGTCGACATAGGGATAATCTTTCGCGATGCGAGTGACGGTGTCGCGCCAGAGCACAGAGGTCGCCAGCACATTCGCTTTGTCAACACTAGTGACGCGTTTACGGCGGGCCGCGGCTCGCTCGAAAGCATAGCGAGCCACGCGCTCAATTTCGGTCTCGGAGTACTGGGCGACATCGCGCGCGCTTTCGATGCCGTTGTCGCGGCGGCGTTCGTGCGCCCCGAAATAAATGTCGCCGGCCAGTTCGCGGACGATCTCGAAATTGACGCCCCGCGCGCGTTCAGAACGCAGCGGAGAAATTCCGATCAGCGATTCACGCACGCGGATGGGCCGGAGATTGATGTAGAGATCGAGGCCACCGCGCAGAGCCAGCAGGCCGCTTTCCGGGCGCTTGCCAAGCGGCTGTTTATCCCACTTGGGGCCGCCTACTGCGCCTAGGAGAATTGCATCCGCGGCTTTGCAGCCGGCTAGCGTTTCGGCTGGCAATGGCTCGCCGTGACTGTCGATGGCATTCCCGCCGAACGGGTATTCGATGAGTTCAAATGTGTGGCCGAAGGCTGCGGCGCAGTCGCCGAGAACTTTTGTCGCCGCGCGAGTTACTTCTGGGCCGATTCCATCGCCTGGGAGGACTGCTATTTTTTTGTGAAGGGTGCTCATTTTTTATTTCCTGGCCTTAGTGCATTTGAATCGGGACCTAAAAGATGGCCGAAAACCGGGCGGGGCTTAGAACCAAAGGTCCGCCCCTACAAAGTCAACGTCAACGGCCGAATTCCGGCTTAGTTTGGAATGGCTGCGTTTACGTTTTGATCTTTTGCGTCGGAAATATTTCCTCGGCGGACTTGGTGGACGATGGTGAGCAGGTCGCGATCGGTCACCTGCTTTTCGGCGTCGGCCAGGGCCATGGCGGCGCTGTAGCAGAGGCGCAGCTCGTCGTCGTTGGTCATGAAGCCCAGTTCCAGAAGATGAGCGCGGAGCGCATTGCGGCCAGAATGTTTGCCGAGTACGAGACGGCGAGCTGGCACGCCGACGGACTGCGGCGAAATAATTTCATAGGTCATCGGATTTTTCAGGATGCCGTCCTGATGAATGCCGGCTTCGTGCGCGAAAGCGTTTGCGCCTACCACCGCTTTATTGGGCGCCACTGAAACGCCCGTGATTTCACTCAGCAGGCGGCTGGTCGCGTAAATATCTTTCAGGCTGATGTTTGTGCTCACGTCGAAAGCCGCGCGCCGGACTTGAAGCGCTACGGCAATTTCTTCGAGCGAGGCGTTGCCAGCGCGCTCGCCGATACCGTTGATGGTGCATTCCACTTGGCGTGCGCCCGCGGCGATGGCCGCCAACGAATTCGCCACCGCGAGGCCGAGATCATTGTGGCAGTGGGCGCTCAGGACGATGCCAGGGAAACGCTCCACGCGTTTCGCGATGGCGCGAAACATCGCGCCGTATTCTTCGGGCGTGCTGTAACCCACCGTGTCCGGAATGTTCAGGATTGTCGCGCCGGCTTCTGCGGCGGCTTTGAAGACTTGGCCCAGATATTCAAGATCGCTGCGGCTGGCGTCTTCGGCCGAGAATTCCACTTCGTCAGTTTGCGCGCGGCCGTAGCGAACCATCTCGCCGATCTGGGCGAGCGCAGCTTCGCGAGTCATGCGCAGCTTGTATTTCAAGTGCAGATCCGACGTGGCCAGGAAAATATGCAGTCGCGGATGAGCGGCCGGCTCGAGTGCGCGTAGAGCCGCGTCGATATCCAGGCGAAACGCGCGGGCAAGGGCTGCCACCCGGCAGGATTTGAGTTCGCTGGCTACGGCGCGAACGCCCTCGAGATCTCCGTCAGAGGCGATGGGAAAGCCAGCTTCGATGATGTCCACGCCCAGAAGTTCCAGTTGGCGGGCCAGCCGCAGCTTCTCGTCCCGATTCATCGAAAAGCCGGGCGATTGCTCGCCGTCGCGCAGGGTTGTGTCGAAGATGTGGATGGTGTCCATATTCTTCTCCGCCATCTAGTTGACCGCTTTCGGAGGGTATCGTCAAATTTATATTGTTTTGCTTGTCTATTAACGCCGTTTATAGAAGGATTAGGGCCATTCCAGTAGGGGAGGGTGCTTTCCTGTCCGCCAGTCCGCCTAGGCGGAGAGGAAGCCCTCCCGCAGTTCGGCCCACTTTCTTCGCACAAGGCATATCGGGAGGCAGCAAGTGGATCTAGCAGGTTTGCAGGTGTTTCTGACAGTAGCCCAAGAGAAAAGCTTTTCGCGGGCGGCGACAAAGCTTTACCGCACGCAACCAGCCATCAGCATCGCCGTGCGCAAGCTCGAGGAATGGGTAGGCCAGCCGCTCTTCGTGCGCGGATCGCGGACCGGCCAGCTTACCGAAGCTGGGCATCTGCTGCGCGAATATGCCGAGCGGATGTTGAATTTGCGTGAGGAGGTTCGCAAGAGCGTCGATGATTTGAAGAGTTTGCGGCAGGGAAAATTGGAAATCGGCGTCAACGAAAGTTCGATTCACGCGTTGTTGCCGGCGCTGGCGCTTTATCGCAAAAAATATCCGAATGTGCATGTGCGCATTCATCGCGTGTTCTCGCGCGACGTGCCGGGAGAAATTTTGAATTACCGGCTGGATTTTGGCGTGGTGACGTTCCGGCCCACCGATCCAAATCTCGCCGCAGTTGAATTTCTGAAAGATGAGTTGGCTTTTGTGGTGCCTCGTGGACACCGCCTCGCCAAAAAAAGAAGCGTCAGCGTCAGGGATTTGGGCACGGAATCATTCGTGGCGCATATTGTGGAATCGCCATACCGCGTGCGAGTAGTGCAGCTTTTCGCGCGGCATCGTGTTCCTCTTCTGATGGATGTAGAACTGCCCACCATCGAAAGCATCAAGAGATTTGTGGAGATGGGCATGGGCGTGGCGATTGTGCCGCGGATGTGTGTGCGGATGGAATTGGAGCGCGGGACATTGGTGGAATTGAAGATCAAGCAGCTGCATCTGCCTCGGCATTTATTCTTGCTGTATCGGCGAGATCGCGCCATTTCGCATGCGGCTCGGGCATTTATGAGATTGTTAAAGGTTTCGTAAACCGTCGATGACGTTCGCCTGTGGCGAGGTTTTCGTCGTCGGATGCCGGCGGGACGCCAGCGGTACTAAAATTCGTCGAGCGTGGCGGCGATTCTTTTCAGGCCTTCTTCCAACGTGGCTTCGTCCATGCCGTAGCCCATGCGGAAATGGTCTGGTTGTTCGAAAAAGCGGCCGGGAACTACCGAAGTTTCGTATTTGTCGCGCAGGATTTGGCAGAAGACGTCGGCGCGTCCGTGCACGACTTGCGGGAAAACGATTGTGCCGGACTCTGGGGGCACGGCCACCAGGTCATAGCGCGATTCGAGGAACTTTTTCAGCCGGGCGCGATTTTTATCGAGTCGCGCTTTGGCTTCAGCGGCGATTTCCGGAAGGTGCTCCATCGCGATCACACTCAGGAGTTCAGCGATATGCGCTGGGACTACGCCGAAGAGATCGTTCAGCTTCCACATGCGTTCGGCTAATTGCGGGGCTGCAAGAATCCAGCCGGCGCGCAGGCCGGAGAGGCCGTAGGCTTTGGTGAGGCTGCTGGTGATTACGAAATTCGGGCCGAGATGAAAAGCCGAGCGAATGCTCGGGTCGTAGCAAGCTTCCAGATAAACTTCATCGACTAGCACCACCGCGCGATGGCTGGCCGCGATTTCTCCCACGAGACGCAACACGGAATCCGGAATTCTGACGCTGCTCGGATTGTGCAGATTGGTGATTATGATTACGCGCGTGCGCGGCGTGATGGCGCGTTCGATTACGCGCGGATCGAGTTGGAAGCCGGCATCGAAGGGACGCGCGAAGCGGGAGATCTTTGCGCCGAGATATTCCGCGGTGGTGACAAGGAGTTCGTACGCCGGTTGCTCGATCATCACTTCGTCGCCGGGCTCGATTAACGCGGCGAGCGCCAGATGATTGGCCATCGAGGTGCCCGTGGCCGCGACTACATTTTCCGGCGCCACTCCGCATTTCGCCGCGAGCGCTTCTTGCAGCGGCGGATAGCCGTAGCCGCCCGGTCCGGTGATTTCGAGATCGTCAATGCTGACGCCCAATCGCGAAAGAGGAAGATTGGGCATGCCGCTTACGGCCAGATTGAATCTGGCGCCGCTGCGGAGCTTGGCCCATTCCATGTAGGGGGATCGAATTTCGCGACGTTGGGTCAACTTTGGTTCAAGCCTGTTGGATTTTCTTTCTCCGTCGATTCCAGAAAAAGTAGACGGGCACGCCGGCAACAAGGATAGCCATTCCGATGAGCGTGTTGCCAGGATATTTCTCGATGGTGTTTGCAGCTACAAGCCACGACATGGCGATGAAGACGATGGTCGTGAACGGGTGGCCGGGCATGCGGAAGCCTGCGGCGCTGCTCTCCGAAGTTGCGTGCGCGAGATCGTCTACATCGCGGCGGCGAAAAATGAAAATGCATGTTGCGGTCAATCCGAAGAAAAGAAAATCCATGGAGACTACGTAATTGAGGATTTGCTCGTACTTTCCGGTGAGAGTTATGACGATGGCGCAGACGGCTTGCAGGAGAATCGCGACGACGGGCACGTGATGGCGCGCGTCGAGCCAGGCTACCGAGCGAAAGAATAATCCATCGCGTGCCATGGCGAAATAAACCCGCGGTGCAGTAAGGACCGACTGGCTGAGAAAGCCGAGCGTCGAGACAGTGATGGCGACTGCCAGCAGGCGCGTTCCAGCGTTACCGAATGCGCGGCTCATTACTTCAGTGGCCGGTGTGGTGTTTGCTGCGAGTCCTGCTGGCCCGAGCACGCGTACGCAGACGAAATTTACACCGAGATAAAGAAGGATGACGCCGATTACGCCATAGATCAGCGCACGCGGGAGATTTCTGCGCGGGTCGCGTACTTCGGCGGCGATAAAGTTGGTGGTTTGCCAACCGCCGTATGCGAAGAATACGGGGATTAGTGCGGCGCCCATCGCGGCCATCAGATTGAAGGACGGCGCGCGATCGAGAATCGGGTGCAGAGCCGTGCCGGATGGGTCAGCCGGAGCGAAAAATATGCCCACGATCACCAACGCGGCGATCGCCGCGATTGTCATCAGCATCAGGATGCTTTGCACGGTGCTGCCGGTGCGCACGCCAAGGCAATTGATGATTGCCAACCCGGCCAGAATGATTGCCGCGATCCAGCTATCTGAAACTCGCAGCGGGGCGATGGTGCGAAGATATTTTGCGAAAGTTACCGCTACGGCCGCCATTCCGCCGGTTTGGATTACGAGCAGCAGCACCCAGCCGTAGAGGAACGCGATCGCCGGATGATAGGCCTCGCGCAAATAAGCATATTGGCCGCCGGCGCTGGGCATGCGTGCGGCGAGTTCGGCATAGACGAGGGCGCCGAGCAGCGCGACCGCACCGCCTATCACCCACGCGCCGAGGATCAGCGTGGGAGTGTGGACGTGTCTTGCGACTACGTAAGGATTGATGAAAATTCCCGAGCCGATTATGCCGCCCATTACGATCATGATGGCGTCGAATAAATTGAGCTGGGCGACAAGTTGGCGAGGTGAGTTCATTGTTTGTAAGTCGGAGCGCGTTTGCGGTGTGACTTTATCACTGGAGTTCTTATACTGAGCCATGCGACTCGCGATACTTTTTATTCTCTCTGCGGTATCCACTTTTGCGCAGCAGCCTCTCCGCCAGCAGATTCGCGCCATTGCCGGCGACGCGCACGGAAAAGTGTCGGTGGCTTGTTCATTGCCCGGCGCTTCGCTGAATTGCGATCTCAATCCACGCGCGCATCCTCCCATGCAGTCGGTCTTCAAGCTGCCGCTAGTGCTCACGGTGCTGCATCAAGTTGAGCTAGGCAAATTTTTGCTGGATCAGCCGGTGCGATTTCGTCCGGAGGATCGCATTTTGCCGCACGTCTATAGTCCGCTGCAGGATAAATATCCTGACGCGGGAGTCGATGTGCCCCTGCGCGAGCTTCTGAGATTGACGGTTTCGCTCAGCGACAACGTGGGCGCGGATATTTTGCTGCGGCTCGCGGGCGGAGCGAAGGTGGTGGAAGCGTATATCGCCGGACTCGGAGTTCGCGGCTTCCATCTTCGCGATAGCGAGGCTGTTCTTCATCATAATCGGACGGCGCAATATCGAAACTGGTTTGAGCCGGTTGGTGCCGTGCAACTGCTTCGCAGGATCAGCGACGATTCGCCGCTGACAGCGGAACATACGCAACTGCTCTTGGGCTGGATGACGCCCGTAGATCCGACCAAGCGCCTCGATGGCAATATGCCGGCCGGAACGCGCGTTGCGCACAAGTCGGGAAGCTCGGACGTAGTTGCTGGAGTGGCCGCCGCGACGAATGATATCGGACTGATTCCATTGCCGGACAGGCGGCGTATTGCGATTGCAGTTTTCGTGACGGATTCGAGTGCGGACGAAGCCACACGCGAGCAGGTGATCGCCCGCATTGCTCGAGCTGCTTTTGATGCGAGTTTGCAAAAGTAGCTGAGCGTTTCTGCGACCGACAAATCAACGGCGAGAACCCACAGCCACACCGGGCCGGTCGTGAACCCCGGCCCCTACGACGGCTACGAACACGCGCTGACAAGAATACTTTGCTGGCACGGGATTACTGATCGGCGAATCGTATGGTGTGTGTGCTTGCTTGGAAGCTGAGGCGGGGATTAACTGAATTTGGTGAGTTGAGCGGCGTTGTTGATAGGAGGTTGGAATGAAGGCTTTGGTTGGGTTGTTGGTTGTCGCGGTGATTTGCATATTGGGCTACGTGCTGATTTTGAAGAAGACCTCACCTACCGGTGGAGGGACGCCGCAGCAGACCATCGATGTCGCCGGCGTGAAGAACGATTTGATCGCGATTGCGCAAGCGGAACGAAGCTATCAGACCGAACATGGGAGTTATGCGCCGCTAGCGGATTTGGTTTCTAGCGGCGCGCTCGTAGTGGCAAAGACTGGGCGCGATGGCTACACGTACGATGTCGACTCGTCCGCTGCGAATTTTCGCGTGACGGCACATTGTGCCGCGACTACAGAGCAGCCGTGCACTAATTATTTTGTCGATTCTTCGATGGAAGTGCAGGTAGCGCCCTAGTATTCGTAGCGGTGGGCTTCAGCCCAGCATCGTCCGGCCGCTGCAACCAGTAACCGGCACAATTGCGAGCTGACTGCCATGCCGAACTTACTGCGAATTAAATATGCCAGTCTGATTTCCGAGCGCACGCCTAGTTATAATTAGACGCTCGCAAGATGCTGGGCTGAAGCCCACCGCTACGAAACCTTCATTTTGGGCGTTTTTGATCGGCTACCGTTACTCCGGCTTCTGCGTAATCTGTTGGCGGCAAGTCCACGAACGTAACTTGGATGTTTTCCTTCTTGGCGTTGCCTTCCTTTATCAGGGTCTCCGTGATCTGTTCGGCGATACGGCGTTTTTGATCCGCGTTGCGGCCTGCAACCCAGGTGATTTGGATGTAGGGCATTTTTCCTCCGAGGGGATTTTACCGCGAGCGGAGGTTTTGTAGGGGAGGCTGCTGTAGGCCTCCCGCCTTTCGGCCCTCTTGAATGCAAATGCACAGTCGCGCCAAATTACCCGCCCCACAGAATTCATCCGTATTTCCACGCCTCGCTCCATCGACGCCGCCGCTGATTGCTAGTAACCTGCCGCGGGAAACTGAATGAAAATGACCGCCGCCACCCAAAGCGAATCCTCCGTCGCCCGCGTCGCCACCGTCCAGACGCTTAGCAATCCTAATCGATACACCAAAAACAATAGAAATCGACGCAACCTGCTGAAAACAAACAACGGAGCTCATTTCTAAGCGATACAAAACGGCACCTTTGCAGCGCCTTGATCATGCCCGTGAGGCTCTAGCAGGGCGTGATATCGAACCAAAGCTAGGCATTCCGAGGAGTTGGACTCGGCAATTTCGTTCCGCAGTAGGCGCAGTTCGTCCAGACCACTTCCACCGCTTGGCCGCAGTGGGGACACGTTGGCTTCACGGAGGTGCCGCAGTTTGGGCAGAAGGCGAATTTTGCGATTACCTTTGTGCTGCAGTGAGGACAGGTAGTGGGCAGCTTATCGCGCAAAATGAAATAAAGAATTATGCCGATGGCGTCGGGAAGAAAGATGGCCAGCAGTGTCCACATTACGTGCCGCATGCCGCGCTGTTTCGAGTCGCCGTAGACGAAGCCGATCAGCATCACGTAAACAAACGTGAAGGCGCCGCAGAGTATAGGCAGAATCACTTTCGCCGCGATTGGCAAAGCAGTTTCGGTGGGCTTCGGCGGAAGATGTGTAAGGTACATGGTTAGTACGACCATGCCGGCAGTCAGCAGCGCGGCGATTACTTTTGCCGTGCGCGGGATGATGGCGAAGCGTTCGTTCCAGGAGCTCATGTTGTTTCCCTTTCGCGCCGGTTGTGCCAGGCCAGGACGATGGCTGCCGCTGCCTGCGGCCAGCCAGCCCAGCCCGGTGAATCCGGCGAAGGCGTACCAGGATTGCGGCAGGCGCGAAGTGACCCACGTCTCGACGCCGCCGCTGAGTAACCGCACGATTGGCCAACTGACTACGATTAATGTCCACGCGAAGCCGATCAGCAGGATCAGAACTTTGCGATCGGAGCGCTGCTCGGTTTCTTCGGCCATGCTGAATTCGGCGCGCGCGCGGGCGCGCTCGACGAGCATCGGTGAAGGCTGCGGCGTCGGAAGCCGGCGCAACCCCCGAGCCAGCAATTGAAAGCTATCGAGTTCGGCAGCGCAGATCGCGCAAGTGCGAACGTGAGCGCCCACGCGCTCTTCGGACTTTGCATCGAGCGCGCCGGATGCCGCGAGCGCCAATAGATCGCGGATTTGATCGCAGTTGCTCATAGCCAGCGTTCCCCGGGGTAACGCGCTTCCAGATTTTGCCGCAGCGATTCGAGGCCCCGGCGCAGGCGCGTTTTCACAGTCGAGAGCGGCGCGTCGAGGACTACGGCGATGTCTTCCAGCTTCATTTCTTCCTCGAATCGCAGGCTCAGAACTTCACGGTATATCACGGGAAGCTCGACGACACATTCGGTAAGCCGCGAGCCCTTTTCACGTTCGATGATGCCATCAAGCGCCGGGCGTTCAGTCGATGGAAGACGATCGCCCGGGGTTGCGCCTTGCGGATCGTGCGCCGACGGCTCGTCCAGGCTTTCCGGTCGACGTCGGCGCAGATGATCGATGGCTAGGTGACGCGCCACGGTGAAAAGCCAAGCGTCGAAATTCCGGCTGGGATCGTATTTGCGAATTTGCTCGGCTACGCGAATCCAGGTGGCCTGGAATAAATCATCGGCGTCGGCGGAATCGCGGACCAGGCGCAATAGATAGCGATAGAGGCGATTCTGATAACGGGCGAGCAGGACGGACAGCGCGTCGAGATCCCCACGGCGCAACTGACTAACTTCGGCTTCGAGCCCCACCCGAGCCTCCACTGCGAATGTTGCGGCGGCTATCATATAAGGTATACGGAAGGGGCTGCGGAAAAGACGCAGAGGACGGCTTGCTTGCGGGTCCGCGGGCTGTTGCGTGATGCAAACCTAATGGTGCAATTTTGGGGTTTGACTTCGATTAGAAATAGTAACTGGTTTGTTGTGTATGAGTTGCGTGAAGTTTTAATCGTTTTTATTTCGATTAGAACTTCGATTAGATCGATTAGAAAGTGGCTGGGGGTGGGCTTGCTTGGCGCGAGGTTTAGGCCGATCGTGATTTGGATTCTTGGTTACGTTTTCTTCGTAAGATGCCGGCGGGGACGCCGGCGCTACTTGGCTTATGATGCGCGGAGATGTTGGGCGGAATTGAACGTCGAATAGAGGATAGATTAAGCCATGGGCGGATTGCGGCGGGGGGTTGCGTTTTTTCTTGGGCTGGGACTAGGTGCGAATGCGGTTTGGATGTTGCTTAGTCCGCTGGGTTGGTACACGGTTGTTCCGGGTGTCGCCGCGACAGGGCCCGCGAATATGCATTTTATTCGCGATATTGGGTGCGCTTATCTTGCCGTAGCGCTGAGTTTGTTTTGGCTCGGCTGGACTCCTAAAGCAGCTTGGCCCGCGGCGTTGATCGGCGGAGGCTTTCTGGTACTGCACGCGCTCGCGCATGTTTGCGATGCCTTAGCTGGCCGCGAGCACGCGCAGCAGTTGCTCGGCGAATTGCCCAGCGTTTTTCTTCCCGGAATACTTGCCGTATGGCTGGCTTGGTCCGCGCGGCGCGCGGAAAAGGAGTGACGCTATGCTCGGTTGGCTGGTGAACAAACGGCTTGCCACATTTGAGAAGAATTTCGACTACGACGTGGATTACATGCGTGACATGTATTCTGCAAGCCCCAGGGCCTTTTGGAAGTTTTCGAAGATTTTGGGGATTTCGGAATATCGCCAGGACGTACCGCCGGTGGCTTGGTACGCCGCGAAAATCGCAGCAACGCTTGCCGAGGATTGCGGGCCGTGCACTCAGCTCGTGGTGACCATGGCGGAACGGGCGGGAGTGAACGCGGAAGTGCTGCGCGCGATTGTAGCCGGCGATGAAGCGCGCATGGGTGAAGATGCCGCACTTGGCTGGAGATTCGCGCGGTCGGTAATGGCGCGGGATATTGCGGGATCCGATGCGTTGCGCGAAAAAATCGTGGATCGCTGGGGACGCCGCGCGTTGGTTTCGTTGGCGCTAACGATCGCAAGCTCGCGAGTATATCCGGCGGTGAAATATGCGTTGGGGCATGGGCGGGCTTGCGTGCGTTTGAAAATTGGCGGGGACGAAATGGCGGTTCGTGGCGAAGCGCGGGCGGCGAATACGGGACATTGATTCAACAGCGCGAGACGAAGAAAAGTAAGAAACGCCGGTAAGCTGCCGGCGCTACGGGGTTCGCTGCTATGGCTTGTGTTAGAATTCCTGTCTCGTGATACCTGTCCTTCAGCATCTTCTTGCGTTGCAGACTGTGGATGTTCGGCTTGCGGATGTGCGCGGGCGGCTTGCGGCTATTCCCAAGAAACTTGGCGAGGTAGATGCCCGCGTTGCTGCCGCGCGCTTCGAGCTGGAAACTTCGAAGGCTGCTCATTTGACCGCGCTGAAGGATCGCAAGAGATACGAATTGGACGTGGAGCAGTGGAAAGAGAAGGGGCGAAAATACCGGGATCAGGCCTATCAAGTAAAAACGAACGACGCGTTCAAGACTCTCCAGCACGAAGCTGCCAATGCCGATGCAGAGGCCGCAAACGCTGAAGACCGCTTGCTCGAGCAGATGGTGGCCGGCGAGGAATACGATAAGCGTATTAAGGCCTCCGAGAAAGTTTTGAAGGAAGTCGAGGAAGTTGCCAAGGGCGAGAAGGCGAAGATTGAAGCGGAGCGCGCGGTTGCCGAAAAAGATCGCGTGGCGCTTGAGGCGGAACGGGCTACTGCGATTGCGGCTGTGCCTGAGGATTTGCTGGATCACTATCATCGCATTGCGCGGAAGCATGGCGGGACGGCGCTGGCTGAGGTGCGCGAGGAGAAGTGCGGCACTTGCGGGATGCGCGTGCGGCCGCATGTGTTTCAGGAAATGCGGCGGGCTGGGAATGAGCAGATTTATCATTGCGAAACTTGCACGCGGATTTTGTATTACATCGAGCCGCCGACGCCGGTTGGAGCGCCTACGGAGCCGGTGGTTGCTGCTCCTTCGGATCAGGCTGGTGAGGGGTCGTGAGATCTGAGGGAGTGCGCGACGCTTGCTCGTGGCGCGATTGTGCACGAAGAGGCCCGGCATAAAGCGCGGGCCCTACGGGGTTCGCGCGGTTTCCGCGCTGGCATGATTTACCATTTGCCTCGATTGAGATTCCTGATGAAGCGATTTCCTCTATGAAACGTGTTGGACGTGGTACGCCTCCGCCTCGCAGCGCGCAGCTATTCGCAGCGCCTTCGACTCCTTACTCGCCCGCCGGCGTGTATGTGGCTTATGTGGATGGTGCTTCGCGCGGGAATCCCGGCCCGGCTTCTTACGCTGTGATTATTGAGGGGCCTGACGGCGGGCGCGTTTTTGAATTGGGGAAATATTTGGGGCGCGAGACGAATAATGTGGCGGAGTATCACGCGTTGATTGCTGCACTGGATTACGCGACCAACGGCAAGCTGTCTCGCCTGCGCATTTTGAGTGATTCGGAATTGCTGGTGCGCCAGATGCAGGGGCGTTACAAAGTGAAGAGCGCGGATTTGCGGCCGCTTTATGAGCGGGCTTTGGGGATGTCGCGGAGATTGGAATATTTTGCGATTGAGCATATTCCCCGGGAACGAAACCGCGAGGCGGATAAATTAGCGAATGAGGCTTTGGATCGGACGGGCCGGAGTTATGGCGAAGCGGCGGCGCCGGCCCGAAGCGTAGCCGCGAAGCCTGTTCGTGTGCGGGCGCATTATGTTAAGGGCGTGCTGGTTCCACTTGAACCTTTGGAATTGGACGAGGGTGCTGAAGTCTTTTTGGATGTTCGGAAATTATAGATTGGGAGTGATTTAGAGAACTGCTTTCTTACTCTTACGATTACGCCCGTCGTCGTTTGTCGCCCTTTTTTGCAGCAGTAGTCGTAAGATGCCGGCAGAGACGCCGGCGCTACTTGATTAGAATTTACTCATCTCTCCTCAGAATTTCTGAAACTGGTACTTCTGGTCCATTGAGACATTTCCTGCGCGGCTGATACCTTCATTACTCCTCAGGACACATGTTCTTGAGTTACCTATGCTTGATAAGCTGCCTACAATTCTGATTCTTGCGGTGCTGGTTGGGATCTTCGTGGCGCTGCAACGTCATTCGACTACCACGCGAGTTCGCCTGTGGACTTACGCCTGGGCGCTGATCTTCGTTCACTTCGTGATCCAGCTTTTCGAGGGGCCCAGCGGCAGGTTCGAAAACATTTTCGAAGCGATCGATCTAGGAGCACTGGAACTTTCGGGACTCGTGTTTGTCGTCTCGATGTCGCAGTCGGTGGAAGACCGATTCTACCGGCGGACGATGCTTCTGCTTTTGTGCGTGCCGACGGCATTTCACGTGACGGCGGTGTCGCTGGAATGGCCGACGCGCTGGGCGCTGGTGATATCGCTAATGATCTTGACGATTGCCGGCGTAGCCCTCGCTCTGCTGGAGGAAGGACACCGGTCGCCGCTTGGGCTGATTCACGCATCGGTGATTTTGATCGCTGGATCGTGGGCCATCCGCGATCAGTGGCGCGGAGATTCTGCTCGGGCGTTCCTGGCAATTCTCACTTTAGGGTTTGCAACCAGCGGATTTTGGTTCTGGCGAGGGACGAAGCGATGGTCGCCAGGAGTGGTTGCCGTGGCGGGAGGATTTTTGGCCTGGGGCGCGGTTTTCCCAATGGCCGCGCTGGTGGGACGGTTCTTCCCAGACTCTGGCGTGACACCGGAATTGTGGAACGTGCCGAAATTTTTCGTGGCCATCGGCATGGTTTTGAATCTGCTGGAAGATAAGTCGCGATTGGTGGAAGAGGCGCACACGCGCGAGCACGCCGAAAATCTGCTGTTGCAAAAAACGTCGCAGATAAGTTCACGACTGCTCTCCAGCCGTGATCCGTTCGCGTTGTGCGGAGAGATTTCGGAGGCCATTACCAACGCAAGCAGCTTTAGCCGCGCGGCGCTTTTTGTGGCCGGCGAAGATGGGCGGCTGACGCTGGCGAGTGCGAGCGGAGTTACGGAAGCAGAGACCAGCCGGCTTCACGTGCTTGCGGGGAAAGTGACCTTCGCGAGCTATCAGATGCAACGGCAATGCAGCACACCCATCGGGAATATCTCCGTGCTCATGGATCCCGAAGCGTTGGCGCAGATTCGCAGGGTGCGAATTGAGGATATTTCTGATCGATGTGTGGCGCTGATCCCGCTGCTCTCGGCGCGAGGAACATTGATTGGCGGTATCTGGCTGGCCAGCGATCGGGAGATGAACAAGATCGACCCCGGCGAAATCGCCAAACTGGAAATGCTGGCGGGCGACCTTGCGGTGACATTGGAAAACACGCGCTTGCATGGGCAATTGGTGCGCACCGAGAAACTGGCCGCGCTGGGGCAGTTGGTGGCTGGAGTGGCGCATGAATTGAATAATCCGTTGACGGGGATTTTGGGGTATTCGGAATTGCTGGCGGAGGAAGTGAAAAAGGAATCGACGTTGAAGCGCGTGGAGAAACTGGGCAACGAAGCGCGGCGGATGAAACGGATTGTCGATGGCTTGCTGCACTTTGCGCGGCAGAGCAGCACGGCGGCGCGCTCCAGCGGGTTGGGAGACGTAATTCGCGACGTTGTGCAGTTGCGCGAATATCATCTCCGCAAGCTGGGAATTCAAGTGGAGTTGGAGCTCGATCACGATTTGCCGGCGGTGGCGATTGCGGAAGACCAGTTGCGGCAACTATTGCTGAACTTACTGGGGAATGCCATCGATGCGGTGGAAGATAGCAAAGAGCGCAAAATTCGCGTGTTTGCATCGGCGCGGGATGGGCGCGTGTGCGTGCGCGTGAAAGACAGCGGGTCGGGATTTTCGGAATTGAATCGGGCGCTGGATCCTTTTTATACCACCAAACCTGTCGGCAAAGGCACAGGCTTGGGATTGAGTATTTGCTATGGAATTTTGCAGGAATGCGGCGGTGAGATTGTTTTGGAAAATAAGCCACCTTACGGAGCCAGCGTCACGCTTGAAATTCCGGTGAGTGTCTCTGCGGCGTCGATTTTGCCGATAAGGAGGTAGGAAGCCGGATGCGAGCGCTACTGCTTCAGGAAATAAGTGCGGTAGAGAGTGTCGCGCTGCGCGGGGATGTAGCCGGCATCGGTGATGATGCGGCGCAGTTCGGCTTCGTTGGTGCGATTGCGGACGCCGGCTGCGTACACCACATTTTCTTCAATCAAGATGCTGCCTACATCGTCGGCGCCGAATTGCAGGCCGAGTTGGCAGATTTTAATTCCTGGAGTGAGCCAGCTCGATTGAATGTGATCGATGTTGTCGAGATACATGCGGCTGATCGCCAGCGTCTTTAGATAATCCACTGCAGTGGCCTCTGGGACTTTCTTTCCCAGCGGAGTGTTTTCCGGCGCGAAAATCCAGGGGATGAAGGAGGTGAAGCCGCCGGTGTCTTCCTGCAAGCGGCGGACGCGCTCAAAATGATTTACGCGATGTTGATAATTTTCCCCGCACCCGAACATCATCGTCGCAGTGGTGCGCAGGCCGAGCGAGTGTGCCGATCGGTGAACTTCTTCCCATTCGTTCGACGTGCATTTCAAGCGCGAGATTCGCGCGCGAATTTCGTCGTCTAAAATTTCAGCCCCGCCACCCGGAATCGATTCCAGGCCCGCGTCGCGCAGTCGCGCGATGGTGTCCCGTATGCTCAGCGACGAAATCTCCGCGATGCAGATAATTTCCGGCGCGGAAAAGCAGTGCAGATGCACGCGCGGATACTTCTTGCTTCAGTGAGCTGAGCAGATTTTCGTAGTAATCAAGCTTCAGATCGGGATTCAGGCCGCCCTGCAGCAGCACTCCGGTGCCGCCCAGCTCCAGCATCTCGTCAATTTTGCGGCAAATTTCTTCGAAGGGCAGAATGTAGCCCTCTTTCGAGCCCATCGGCCGGTAAAAAGCGCAGAAGGAACAATATTCGGTGCAGAAATTCGTGTAGTTGATGTTGCGATCGATCTGATAGGTGGCCACGCGCGGGTCGTTCTTCTTGCGGCGGACGTCGTTGGCGGCCATGCCGATGCCGACGATGTCGTCGGAGTTGAAAAGATCGAGCGCTTCTTGTTGTGAGATGCCCATGATCTAAGTTTACGAATTATTTAGAATGCGAATCTATAAAACCTCAGCGGCCAAAGCCGTTATTCATTTTGCGCCCTGACAACGCTCTGGTGCTCCACTACTTTGCTGCGCTGGCTCGGTTCTCGGCCAGGGCTTCGGAGCCGGCTAGTTCCAGGCGTTTCGCTTTGGGAATCAGCCCTAGCTTGGCAGCTTTTTGATAATAAAGCTCGAGCCCTTCGAGATTTGCCGCGTCGAGCGAGAAATCAATATTGCCGGTGAGATATGCTTCCAGATCTTTTTCCGGCAGATCGAGTTCTTCTTCGGCGCCATCCGCGATTTCGGCAATGTGCGACAGCCCGAATTCTTTGGAGGCCTGGAAATCGGCGATTACTTCCGGCGTGATGGCCTCGCGCCGGCCTGCCCAGATCGCCAGCACGCACGGTTTGCCGGTTAGTTCCTGCCATTCGTAGGCCACATCGTAAGTGAAAATCGAATCGTAACCGGGAACGGGCATATCTTTCGGATCGCCCTGGCAACAGGATTTTCCGCTCGGAGCTTTTCCGGCGAGCTGATCCATTTTTACCGAGATGCGCAGCGCTGGATCGCCGATCACCAGTGCCGCGTCGGCGGTTTCCAGCATTTGCGAAGCATCGGGGGCGGCGTCGACGAATTCCGGATGGATGCCCCACTTTTCAGCGGCAAGAATGCGCACCAGAGCGGCCGAGCTGCGCGAGCTGGTATCGAGAGCGATGCGCTTGGCCATTTCGATGGGCTTTTTCGCCAGCACCAGGATGCTGCGCACCGGATTTTTGGCGGCCACCGCCATCCCCGGCAGCACTACCAGGTTATCGATGCGTTGATATTCGATGGCTGGAATGATGGCGATATCGGCTTCGTTGCGACGCAACGCTTCGGCACATTGCGATGGCAACGTGAAAGAAAGATCGTAGCGGCCGGCCAGCGGGCCGTTGGTGAAGCCCCAGACTAGCGGAGCGGTGTTGAGATATTCGACGATGGATATTCGCAGCTTGGCCACTCGGTCCTCGGTTCTGTGGGGACGCCTAAATTCTAGCATAGTGGCAGCGCAGGTAGAATTTGGGCGCGCTCGGTCTCGGATTTCAGCGGGGATGAATTGGATGGAGCGTAGGGGCGGGGGTTTACAACCCGCCCGGTGTGGCGTTGGGTGTTTCCGAGGCGCTCGCGATGAAGCCAAAATCCGACCGCCACCCAAATCCACTGCGGAAGCGAGGTGAACCTGCTCCCCTACAAACGGCCACATTAGCAGCGGATGGTTTTTCGTTTTTTACCTACGCGGTTGGCGGCTTCGATTTTCGCGATGTACGCGCTGGCTAGAGGGATGGTACAGGCGGTCTCGCCCATATCAATTGAGACTTCGCCGATTTTTTTCGCCGAGGCCTTGGCTTGTTTCAGTAGCGGCTTTACGTAGGCGCCGACCGCGATCACGAAACCGTTCATCGTGTAACGCGCGCGATTCGGGGCGCTGTGAATTTCCTTCTCGATCACGCCGAGAAGCTGCTCGATTTCCCGAAGGTCCAACTCGTCATCGGATTTTGTAGCCAGCAATCCGGAATAGGTGCACCAGCCCGACGCGGCTACATGCTCTTTTTTCGATTTCATCCATTTCTTGGCCAGCTCACGGGCTTGCGGATGATCGACTGCGACCCACGCGACCGTATATTCCGAAATCATTTGCGCGCCGGCTGCACCTTCGGCCCAGTCGGTCAATTGTTTCTCGCTCATCTGCGCGCCATCGGCCACCATCCCCGCGAGATACATCGCGTCGACATTTCCCGTTTCATAGAGCCCGCACGCCAAGGCTTGCTGGCCTTTGATTTTTTTGGCGATGGGCTTGAGATTTGCGATGTTCACGCCGAACATTTCCCGCGTGGCCATGCCGTGGCGCGCGTAGATTTTCCGCGTCTGCTCGCTGCCTTTCTTTTTTAACTCAGCCATTACGAATGCGACGGTGGTCGACATGAATTCTCCTCCGATCGTTCGATATGCGTTCCGGTATTTTGCATTAGGCGGGCGTGCTGTGTCAGCAATGCAAATTCAAGAGGGTCGAAAAACAAGTACGACTGCAACGGCGAAGAGAGAGATCCCTTACCCTGAGAGGCGGGTTCGGGATGACGGCGGCTTTTTTGTGGGCGAGATAGAGTCGGTTGTTGGATTGCTTGGGTCGGGGCGCGGGCGTAAGATTCATGGGCTGTGGCGGACACTTCCTCCATCGTTGGGCGCTCCATCTCCCACTACGACGTCGTCGAGAAGCTTGGCGGCGGCGGGATGGGCGTGGTTTACAAGGCCAAGGATTCGCGGCTCGGCCGCAATGTAGCTCTGAAATTCCTTCCGGACGATATTTCGCAGGACGCGCAGGCCATCGAGCGATTCCGCCGCGAGGCGCGGGCTGCTTCTGCTTTGAATCATCCGAATATTTGCACGATTTATGACGTCGGCGAATTCGAGGGCCGGCCGTTCATCGCCATGGAGCTGCTCGAGGGGCAAACGCTGAAGCATCGCATCTCCGGGCGACCCATCGAAATCGCCGAGTTGCTCGAGATCGGCATTCAGATCGCGAATGGTCTCGATGCCGCGCACGCCAAGGGCATCGTGCATCGTGATATCAAGCCGGCGAATATTTTTCTGGTGGAGCGCGCGCAAGCCGAAAATTCTGGATTTCGGTTTGGCGAAGCTCACTCCGACGTCGCGTCCGACCGACGAATCTGCGCGCGCCACTTCCATGCCCACGCAGGCGAATATTGTGAACCCCGAGCAATTGACGAGTCTGGGCAGCGCGATGGGCACAGTGGCCTACATGTCGCCGGAGCAAGCGCGCGGCGAACCATTGGACGCACGCTCGGATTTGTTTTCACTCGGCGTGGTGCTCTACGAGATGGCCACTGGAGCGGTTCCATTTTCCGGCACGACTTCGGCGCTCGTATTCGACGGCATCCTCCATTCGACCCCGGCGCCCGCGAAAGAACAAAATGCGCGGCTGCCGGTGGCGTTCGACGCGATTCTCGCGAAGGCGCTCGAGAAGGACGCCGATTTGCGTTGCCAGACTGCCGCTGAACTTCGAGCCGATTTGAAACGCCTGAAGCGCGACCTGGAATCGAGCCGCAGGCCGGCAGCGGCGCCGGAAAGGAAGAGCGATTCGGGATCAGCGGCGCACGCGTCGGCGGCCAAGCCGAAATCGGTCGCAGTGCTCTATTTCGAAAATCAGAGCGGCGCGAAAGAGGACGAATATTTTCGCGACGGGATTACCGAAGATATCGTCACGGAGCTTTCGAAGATCGCGCAACTGGAAATTTTCCCGCGCTCGGAGATGATCGCGTTCCGCGATAAATCAGTTACGGCGCAGCAAGTAGGCCAGCAACTCGGCGCCGCTTACGTGCTGGAAGGTTCGATCCGCCGAGCAGGAAATCGCGTGCGGATTACGGCGCAGCTCGTCGAAGCCTCCACTCGTCATTCCGTCTGGGCCGAGCGCTACGACCGGCAACTCGAGGATGTTTTCGCCATCCAGGAAGAAATTGCGCGCAGCATCGCGCAAGCATTGCGCATCACGCTGACGCCGCAAGAAGAAAAAATCATTGCGCGTAAGCCCACCGAAAATTCGCAGGCCTACGATTTCTATCTGCGCGGCCGGAGCTATGCGCACCGCGAGAATATGGATTACGGCCTGCAAATGTTCGAACAGGCCATCCAGCTCGATCCAAATTTCGCGCTGGCGCATGCCGGGATCGCCAATTTGTGCGGGCTGATCTACGAGCTGCGCGAGCAAAATGCCAAATGGATCGAGCGCGGGCTGGCAGCCTGCGATCGAGCCACGGCATTGGCCCCCGATCTCCCGGAAGTGCTCGTGGCACGCGCGCGTCTCGCTTATGCGCAGAAAAAATACGATGAATCCGCGCTACTCGCGCAACGCGCCATCGAGCGCAAGCCCGACTGTGAAGGCTCCTGGAATATTCTTGGGCGGGCGTACTTCGCGTCCGGGCGGCCCGAAATGGCTGCGGCACTTGTGGAGCGGGCCATCGACGCGAATGGCGATGATTACAACACGTACATTCCCTATATTGGCTCGCTGGAAAAACTGGGAAGGAAAAAGGATACGGAGCACTACCGGGACCGCATGAGAAAGGTGCTGCGCCAACAACTAGAGGTAGTTCCGGAAGACGTGCGCGCGCGGATTCTGCTTTCAAGCAACCTGGCCTGGACTAGCGAAGCGGATGAGGCCGTACGGCACCTGCAGACCGCTGTGGCGCTTCGACCTGGCGATCCGAACACTCTCTACAACGCGGCGTGCACTTACGGCGTCCTTGGACGAAAAGCGGAGGCGCTCGAAACTTTTAAGAAGGCGGTGGCGGCTGGGTACGGCAATCCGAATTGGGCGGCGAAGGATTCCGATCTTGCTTGTCTGCACGATGATCCGGAATTTCAGAAGCTGGTTGGCGGGGTTTAATTTGCTGAGCTTGGAGGATATTTCTTATGCGCATGCTGCTTAAAGTTTCGTTTCCTGTGGAAGCTGGGAATGCGGCGATTCGTTCGGGAACTTTGGGGTCGACGATCAAGCGGATTTTGGACGATTTGAAGCCTGAGGCTGCTTACTTTGCGGAAGATAACGGCGAGCGCACTGGCTACATATTTTTTGAGATGAAGGAAGTTAAGGAATTGACTGCGATTGCTGAGCCGTGGTTTTTGGCGTTCAACGCGCGCGTCACAGTGCGGCCCGCGATGACGCTGAAAGATCTGGCGGATGGCGCAGGCGGAATCGAGCGCGCCGTAAAAGCCTACGGAAAAGGCGCGAAAGGCTAAGTAGGGGAGGGTTCTTTAGACCCTCCCGCAGTTTGGTCGCGCCCTGCTTCGTTGTCGCAGTTCGGTGGGAGCCCTCGTCCGCCAGAATCATGGCGGACGGGGAGGAGCGCTTTAGCGCTCCGTAAGAAGTTTCGCCTTAAAAAACGCGCTTTAGCGCTGGGCTATTTCTCTGAATTCGAGTTCCGTATCGCCCTCAATTGCCTGCTTCATGCTAGTGGAGTAAACTGCACCTCCCGTGTCTGATGCCTCCCCCAGTTCGATGATTGGCCGTGCCATCTCGCATTACACCGTGCTCGAAAAATTGGGCGGCGGCGGGATGGGCGTGGTTTACAAAGCCAAGGACACGCGCCTCGGCCGGAACGTAGCCCTGAAATTTCTTCCCGATGATATTTCGCAAGACGCGCAAGCGATCGAGCGCTTCCGCCGCGAAGCCCGAGCCGCCTCGTCGCTGAATCATCCAAACATTTGCACCATTTACGATATTGGCGATTTCGAAGGGCGCCCATTCATCGCCATGGAGCTGCTCGAAGGTCAGACGCTCAAGCATCGCATCTCCGGCAAGCCCGTCGCGATCTCCGAACTCCTCGACACCGGAATTCAAATCGCCGACGGCCTCGAAGCCGCACACGCCAAAGGCATAGTTCACCGCGACATCAAGCCGGCCAATATTTTTCTCGTCACGCGCGGTTCGGCAAAAATCCTGGATTTTGGCCTGGCCAAGCTCGCAACCAACCGGCAACCCACTGCTGATTCAATGAGCGAAGAAGCATTGCGCACGCAGACCAGCATGGAAGGCGTAGCATTTCTGACCAGCCCTGGCAGCTCGATGGGCACGGTGGCATATATGTCGCCAGAACAAGCCCGCGGCCAGGAATTGGACGCGCGCTCGGATTTATTTTCACTCGGCGTGGTGCTCTACGAGATGGCCACCGGTGCCGTCCCCTTCTCAGGCTCGACGGTGGCTTTAATTTTCGACGGCATCCTCCATTCTGCGGCCACGCCCGTCACAAAATTGAATTCACGTTTGCCCGCGGCGCTCGAAAATGTTTTCGGCAAAGCGCTCGAGAAGGATGCGGACCTGCGTTATCAAACTGCCGCCGAACTTCGCGCCGACTTAAAGCGCATCAAGCGCGATCTGGATTCCAGCCGCCACTCGTCAGCTGATAAAACCGAAGCGTCAAGCGCCCATCCAGTAGCCGCAGCCCCGGCGAATAAATCCGTGGCAGTGCTCTACTTCGAAAATCAAAGCGGCGCAAAGGAAGACGAATATCTGCGCGACGGAATCACCGAAGACGTAATCACCGAACTTTCGAAGATCAAGGGACTGAATACTTTTTCGCGACCAACCGTGCTGGCGTTCCGCGACAAGCCGGTGACGCCGGCGCAAATCGGCCAGCAGCTCGGTGCGGCCTACGTTCTCACCGGCACGTTGCGCCGCTCCGGCGCCCGCCTCCGCATCAACGCGCAACTGGTCGACACGCGCACCGATTTTCCGCTGTGGTCGGAGCGCTTCGACCGAGAAATGAAAGACGTCTTCGAAGTACAGGATGAAATGGCGCGCAAAATTGCGGAGGCACTACGCATCACGCTTTCTCCGCAAGAGCTTGAAGCGCTGGCCGACAAGCCCACGGAAAATCTGCAAGCCTACGATCTTTATTTACGTGGCAAACGCTATGCGCGTCGCCTGACCCGCCAGGACATCGAGTTCGCTTTGCAGATGTTTGAAAATGCAGTGGTGTTGGACCCTAGCTTCGCGCTGGCCTATGCCGCCTGCGCCAACGCTTGCGCGATGTACTACTCCTTCTTCAGTCGCGATCAGGTGTGGGTCGATCGCGCCCGGGAGGCTTCCGGCAAAGCCGTGGCTCTGCGCTGGGACTTACCGGAAACGCACGTGAGCCAGGCCTGGGTACTCTACGCCGCGGGGCTGTACGACGAAGCTGTGCGCATGGTGAAAAAGGCCATCGAACGCAAGCGCGACTGCGAAGGTGCGTACTACTTGTTGTGCCGCGCTCTCTTTGCCGCGGGCCGCTACCAGGAAGTCGTGGACGTTTCGGAAGCCGCTATCGAGGCCAGCGGCGAGGACTATAACGTTTACGTGCCCATTAAAAACTCTCTCGGCGCCATGGGCAGAGATGCGGCGCAGCGAGACATGAACCATCGCAGAATCGCCGCACTCGAGAACCACTTGAAACAAGTGCCCGAAGACGCGCGGGCGCGCATTCTGCTCGGTGCTGACTATGCGGAATTGGAACGAGAGGAAGATGCCTTGCGCGAGCTCAACCTGGCTATCACCTTGCGCGCCAACGAAGCTTCGATTCTCTACAACGCGGCTTGCGTCTATTGCCTCCTGAAGAAAAAGACCGAGGCTCTCGATGCCTTGCGCAAAGCTTGGGAAGCCGGCTCGAAGGATGCCGTTTGGGCCCGCCGCGACCCGGACTTGGCGATGCTTCACGGCGACCCGGAATTTGAGCGCCTGTATCCGGATAAGCCTGCTTCTACCTCGTAGGGGCCGGGGTTCACGACCGGCCCGGTGTGGCCTTGGGTTTTCGCCTCTGCCATCTCACTCACCGCACAGCCCCACTCGTTCATCCTCCCTCGCATTTTCGAATTCGCTCGCGGTAAACTCTTTTCGTTTCGGGAGAGCCTAATGACAACTTCAGTCGGATTGATCGGACTCGGATTGATGGGCAAGCCCATGGGCCGCAATTGGCTCAAGGCCGGATTTCCTTTGACGGTGTGGAATCGCACGAAAAGCCGCGCCGATGATTTGATCGCCGCCGGAGCAAAGTGGGGCGCGAATCCGCGCGAAGTAGCTGCGGCGAGCGATGTGCTCGTTACGATTGTGAGCGATCCGCCGGCTGTCGAGGAAGTTCTGTGGGGCGCGAATGGCGCGTTCGAAGGATTGCGCCGCGGCAGCGTGTTGATCGATTCCAGCACCGTCTCGCCCGATTTGGAGCGGCGCGTCGCGGCAGCGTGTACGGAACGCGGGATCGAATTTCTCGATGCGCCGGTCACGGGCGGCACTTGGGGCGCTGAGTCCGGCGAATTGCTTTTTATGGTTGGCGGGAAGCAAGGGACGCTCACGCGTGTCATGCCCGTGCTGCAAGCTGTGGGCAAGAAATTCTTTTTGCTCGGGCCCAACGGAGCCGGCCAGACCGTGAAGCTAGCAATGAATATGATTTTGGCTCTGCAGGTAGAAGCTTTTTCAGAAGCGCTCGCATTGGTGACAGGTTCGGGCGTGGGCGGCGAAAAATTAGTCGAGGTGTTGCAATCCAGCATGGCCCGCAGCGGTGTTCTCGACGTGAAAATTCCAGCAATCTTAAAGGGCGAATTCAAAGCGAGCTTTCCGCTGAAGCTCATGCACAAGGACATGCGGTTGGCGCTGGAGTTGGCGAAGGAAAATGGCGTACCTATGCCCGCAGGCGCGGCAGCCTATCAGACGTACAGCTCGGTAAAAGATGCGGCGCAGGACGATCCAGATTTTTCCGCCGTAGCCCGATTCTGGAAGAAGGCAGCGTCAAGTAGCGCCGGCGTCCCTGCCGGCATCTTACGACCGAAAACGTAAGCCAAGTGCAAAACTCACCGACGGACCACCCAAGACTGGCAGATCCTAAGGTTCAGCATTACCAGCCAGAAACGTCAGCGGCAAATCGCGCGATGTGCGCAAACCCGCAGGCGCCGCCAAAACAATCGGGATCGCATTCACCACAATCGCCGCTGTAGCGATGTCGCCGTGGGTTCCACCAGGAATAGTCAGCGTCAGCCGCGGCTCGCCTTCCAGCTCGATCGTGTCCGCGGAATTTTTCGCCCCCACATACATTTTTAACTCCATAAAGATTTTTTCTTTTCCCGCTGCGGTGCCGCGCGCGATCTGATGCACGCCCGCCACCTGCCCCGCCGCTACTTCCAAAAACTCCGTTCGCAACGATACTTCGGCGATGACCGGCTCGATGGTTTCAGTAATCTCGTCAACGGCCAGCCCCAAGCCATCCGCCACCATCGCAATCGATTCCGGCAAGCCATGATGCTTGATCACTCCCGCCGCCACTTGCGCCCGGAATACCTCAGGCGTCATGCCCGCCCCGATTTTTTTCTGCAACGGGAAACGCCGATGCGAAGCGTCCACGATGCGCGTAGCCTTGGCGGAATCCACGCGTTGAGACACTGCGGCAAGAGTCAGGACTAGCTTGTCCATGACGAAACCAGGATTCACACCAGTGCCGACCAGCGCGACGCCTTCTTCCTGCGCAGCCGCATCAAGCTTCTTCGAAAGGGCGGGATGCTTGCGGAACGGATACGCCAGCTCCTCGCAAGTGGAAACAACGCAGCAACCCGCCGCGACGCAGGCGAAAAGCTGGTCCATCACTTTTTCGAGATACGACGAAGTGGAGTGCACCACCGCGTCCACGTGGCCGTCCAGGATTTTCGCCGCGTCACCAGAAACTTTTACTCCCCACGGAGCGTCGGGCGCGCCGGCAATCTCGCCGAGATCCTTGCCGATTTTTTCCGGATCGGTGTCGATGGCTCCGACAATTTCGAGAGCTTGCTTTTGGCGCATCAATCGCGCGATGGACACGCCGATGGGCCCTACGCCGTATTGCACCACACGGATTTTTTTTCTCACTGCGGCTCCTGCCAAATCACCGGGATAGCCTAAAGCTAGAGTTTGCTATCTGCAATCGAATTCGCTTGGCGCCGGTTGGAACATTAGAAAAATCTGATCCACCGCGGGAGGGCCGAAAATCGGGGCCGAAAACCGAGCGGGCTAAAGCATCCCCCCTACAAAGACTTGTGGCGCGTCGCTGCGGGCCGCATAATTTGACGGATTTTTCCGTGGATTCAGCTAACGACAACAATTTGGGACAGCGCCGCCTCGCGGGAGTCTTGCTCCGCGTCGTCGGGACGATTTTCGTCCTTGGGCTGTTATTTTATTTTCTGCCGGTGCGCCAGGTTGGCGCGGCACTGCGACTGGTGCCTTTGCGGTTGTGGGTGATGATTACCGCCGGATATTTGACTTGTCACTTCGTGGCCTCGCTGAAATGGCGATTGATGGTGAATCGAGCGGGGTCCGGTTTGAGCGTGCCGCAGGCGGCGCATTGTTATTTTGCCGGCCTTTTCAGCGTGTTGTTGCTGCCTTCGATCGTCGGCGGCGATTTCGTGCGCGCCGGCTTGGCCATGCGCATGGGCCGCAGCAAGGCGGCGATTCTCTTCGGAAGTTTCCTCGACCGCATTCTGGATTTCCTGGCGCTGGCATTGCTGTCGATCGCAGGGGCGTTCATCGTTCCCGGAAGCCTCAGCGCGGAAACCCGGCATTTGTTTTTTGTTTTAGCCGCGGCCGCAGTGGCGATCGTAATTGTCGCGTCGCTCGTAATTTTCTTGCTTCCAGCGCGGCGATTTTCGTTCCGCATCCGAAGAAAGCTGGTGAGATTGCGAGAAGCGCAGCGCGCGATGGCAGACCGGCCCGCGTTCGTGCTGGCCGCGCTTCTATTGGGTTTGTTGGTGCAAGGCTCACTAATCGTTCTCACGTCCATTCTGTCCAATGCGGCGGGATTGCATTTAGCATTTCCGGCCTGGTTATTTGCTTGGCCCATGGCGAAGTTTGCAGCGGTCGTGCCTCTGACGCAGGGCGGGATTGGAGTGCGCGAGGCAGCGCTGGTCGGATTGCTTCTGCCATTCGGCGCTCCCGCTGCCTTGACGGTCGCGGTGGGATTTGCATGGGAAGGCGTAATCATTGCCGGCGGATTAATCGGCGGCCTTGGCGCTTATTTGATTGGGAAATTTAGGTTGGATGTTGGATAGAGTGCGTGTCACGAAAGCGATTGAATACAACGACGAACACCCACTGCTAAACCGGGCGGGTAGCGAACCCCCGCCCCGACGCGGAACTTTATTTTGCGGCGCTTGGTCTGTTTGTCGCGATGAAGCGATTGCGGCGGGCGTCATCCAGCAATTGCGCGGCGGCTTTGTCGGCTGTCGATTCATCAATGCAAGCGCAAACAAAGTGGCCCAGCTCATGAGCGTAGATTTCTTCGCCGGTGCGATGCTCCGCGCCTTTGCGCAGAGCTGTCGCGTAGAACCAGGTTTCGCGCAAATGGATATCGGAAATGGCGCCGCGCGACGAGACAATGACGCCATACTCCAAGGTCAGATGATGTAGCGCGGCGCGCCACGCGGCTGCATCGCAAACTACATAGATCGAATGCCCGCGAACGAACGCGAATTCCCGAATGAATCGTTGAACGTCCGCGACACTTTCCTGGCAATCTTTGTCGACCGTGCCGACCATAGTAATGCTGGGAGGCAGGCTTAGGCTGCGCGCAGGTTGCGCGTGCAGAGGAGATGCCGCCCAGGTTGCAAGCGACGCGACCATTAAGAGAATTCCGATCAGCCTACGGCGCGCCGCTGCGACTTCGAAAACCAGTTTTGCAACGAGTGCAGACACACTTCTCCCCAATGAAATGCTGGGCTTTTTCATTTTTTCCATCCATCCAGCGGCTTCGCTGTTGATCCGGCCGAAGAGCTCGAGGCCCCGAGTGAACTTCAGGCAATTTGAGCGTAATGATTCACGAAAACTGAATCCAACGCTTTGATTTCATCATCCGAATGAATAGCTTTCATGAATCGATTTCCGGCGCGGCGCATTATCCTTTAGCGTGGGAATCGGACCATTCGAACGAGCACATTCACCAGCAGGCGCGGGCGTCGCCTCTCGGAGGCGGACATGAGTCTCGAAGTGCGGCACCTCAAATTAGTAGCGGCGGTGGCGGAAGAAGGCACTATCACGCGCGCGGCCAATCGCCTACATCTGACGCAGTCAGCCCTCAGCCACCAATTGCACGACGCCGAAGAACAACTCGGCACCACGCTATTCGAGCGCACCTCCAAAAAGATGAAACTCACCTCTGCCGGCGAGCGCGTGCTGGCTTCCGCGCGCACGGTCCTCCAAGAACTGCATCGCGTCGAAAAAGATATTGAATCGAACGCCGCGCCGATCCGCGGAAAAGTGCGGCTGACGACGCAGTGCTACACCGTGTATCACTGGCTGCCTTCCTGTTTGATGCGCTTCATGAAGTCGTACACCGACGTGGATGTAAAGGTCGTGGTGGAGGCGACGCAGAATCCGTTCGCGGCGCTGCTCGAAGAGAAAGTGGACCTGGCAATTATTTGCGATCCGGTGCGCGACCGGCGAATCGAGTACACACCACTCTTTTCCGATGAAGCTCTGGCGATTTTGCCGCCCGGCCACCGCTTGGCGGAGAAGCAGTTTCTTGTCGCGGAAGATTTTGCCGACGAGACTTTGCTGGTCTATCCGCCGAAAGAAGAGAGCATCATCCTGGTGAATCTGGTTGGGTCGGCCGGAATTTCGCTGCGCGCGGTTCAGGAATTAACGTTGACCGAAGCGATGCTGGAACTGGTGAAAGCGGGAATGGGCATTACCGCGTTATCTCGTTGGAGCGTGGCCCCGCAGTTGGAGGAAGGAAGTTTGGTAGCCGTGCCGGTAACTCGCGAAGGATTGTGGCGTGATTGGAGCGTGGCGCGATTGAAGCGGAAGAAGGCTCCCGCGTATATCAAGGAATTTTTGCGCGTGCTGACGGAAAGTCCCATGCGCACGCTCAGCAAGCGCGATGGAAAAATTTCACTCGAGACTGCACGACGCGCCCGCGAAGTTCGGCCGCTGGCGCCAGTTGCCAAGCGAGCGCGCCGCTTGATTACGGCTTCGTGATATTCGAATAATCCGGAAACGCCGGCCGCTTCGGCGCCGGCGGCGGATTATTTCCCAGTTTCTTCATTAGGATTTCGACCGTCTTCTCGAGCTGCAGATCGTGGCCCTCGCGCCACGCTTTGGGATCAAGCTCCACTTCGACGTCCGGCTGCACGCCGTGATTTTCCACTTCCCACGTGCCTTCGGTCGTGTAGAAGGCCACGCGCGGAGCGGTCACGAGGCCGCCATCCATCAAAACAGGATAATCGTAAATCCCTACCAGGCCGCCCCAGGTG
Organism: uncultured Acidobacteriota bacterium; assembly: GCA_963792515.1. GTDB lineage: Bacteria > Acidobacteriota > Terriglobia > Acidiferrales > UBA7541 > Palsa-147. Next base: position 336,738 of record CAWBWG010000001.1, read on the forward strand.
CGCTTGCCGACGAGCTGCCCGAGTCCAACGTGACGGAAGAGCCACGGCATGTAATCGCCGCCCGAGCCTGCAAATTCATTCACGATCATTGCTTTCGGCCCAAAAATTCCGCCAACAGGCGTATTGAAATCAGCCCCCTCGCGCGTCAACCAGTAATTCCAGTTTTTGCGTTGCAGATATTCGATCACGTAATCAGCCGCCGCTCCGCCGCCGTTGTAGCGTTCGTCAATCACCGCGCCTTGCTTGCCCACCTGCGCGAAAAAGTAGCGATTGAAATAAGTGAAGCCGGCACCGGCAGTATTCGGCAGATAGACGTACGCGAGTTTGCCGCCGCTGAGTTCATCCACCTTGCGGCGATTGCCTTCCACCCAAGCGCGATTGCGCAGCGCGACTTCATTGTCGATGGGCACGACGGTCACTTCGCGCGATTTCGTGCCATCGGCGTTCGGACCTACCTTGAGCAACAACTGCTTGCCCGCAGTTTCCTGGAAGTAGCTGAAAATATCGTCAGTGGCGCGGAGTTCGCGTCCATTGACGGCAAGAAGATATTCGCCGGCGACGACGTTCACGCCGGGCTGGGTGAGTGGCGCGCGCAAATCAGGATTCCAATTTTCGCCGTCATAGACGTGCGCAAAACGGTAGCGCCCGTTTTCGACCGAATAATCGGCCCCGAGCAGCCCCACTTTGATCTGCTTGAATTCGGGGATATCGCCGCCACCAACGAACATATGGCCGACATTCAATTCGCCAAGCATTTGGACAAACAGATAATTCAAATCCTCGCGGCTGGCGATGCCTGCAAGATAAGGCTCATACTTTTTCTCGAGCGCCTCGAGATTCTGGCCATGCAAGTGTGGATCGTAGAAAAAATCCCGCTCGATCCGCCAAACTTCATCGTAAATCTGCTTCCATTCCGCATGCGGATCGACCCAAACTTCCATGCCATCGAGTTTCAATTTTCCGTCACCGGTCTTGGCCGGCGATGGAGCCGGCGCCGTCGACGCGATAAACCAGTTCTCGCCCTGTTGATAGAGATACTTCTCGCCGTTGAACGACAACACAAATGCCTGCACTCCCGAAATCAGAGGCTCGGTTTTCCTCGTTTTCAAAACAAATTTCTCGACGTTGACGCCACCTCCTCCGCCTCCATCGTCATCTCCACCATCGTTGCCCGGCGGATTTTCGCTGAGGAAAACCTCGCCGGTTTTCCCGGCGTCGAGTCCCACATAACTCTTCGCCGCCACCGGAAGAGCCAGAATCCGTTGGCTGATGCCGTCGAAATCGATGGTCACTTTCACTGGCTCTTCGGGTTTCGATTTGTCTTTGTCGTCTTTTTTATCTTTGTCGGAATCGGACTTGGAATCTTTCTTGGAGTCGTCTTTTTTCGAGTCCGCGTCTTTTTTGGAATCGTCGGATTTTGCGTCGGGGCCTTTTTCTTCATCGCTTTCCGGCGCCAGCGGAGACGGCAAATCCTTGCGCAGCACCATCACGTAAACGCTGCGCGTCACGTTGTGGCCCGCGCTCGATAGATCGAGCCAGCCAGTGGTCGGGCCGATATCCGTGCTGGCGGTGAAGTAAAGATATTTTCCGCTTTTATCGAAGGCAGCAAATTCCGCGTCGCTCAGCCCATCGGTAATTTGCGTGGACTTGCCGGTATCCAGCGAATAAACGAACACCGCGCGCAAATGGCTCGGCAGCATTTTCGTGTAAGCGATCCACTGGCTATCGGGCGCCCATACAGGATCAAGTTGCCGCCGCGGATTGTCGTAAGTATCCGTGTCGATCTTCACCGCAGCCGATTTTTTATCGAGGTCCACGTACCAGAGATTCAAGCGTTTGTCGGTAAGCAGGATCTTCTTGCTGTCAGGCGAAAACGCCGGCGAATAATAAAACGAAGGGGACTCGCCGATTTTTATAGTGCGCACATCTCCCATCCCATTTTGCGCGCAGACCCGCAGCGCGTATTCGCCGCCCTCATCCGAAAAGTAGGCAATCAATTTCCCATCCGGCGACCAGGCCGGATCGCGATCCGCCACTCCGGGAGAATTCGTCAGATTGCGGATGTCGCCTTTTTCAGCGGGAGCAGTAAGAATTTCGCCGTGCGCTTCAAATACCGCGCGCGCCCCGCTGGGCGAAATTCCAGCGCCGGCGATATGCTTGGCTACATTTTCGAAATGCGGCCGCGTGTCCACCAGATCGCTGGTAATGCGGATATCCACGCGGTGTTCGGCTCGCGCAGCGAATTCATAAATGTGCAACGATCCAAATTGCTCGAAGACAATCCCGCCGGGCCCAGCCGCCGCGCTGCGAATCGGCAACACTTTCGCCGGAACGATTTCAGTCACGGCCTTCGATTTCGTGTCGTATGCGAAAAGGGACGGCAGACCGTTGCGATCGGAGCGGAAATAAATCGTATCGCCGGCCCACATCGGATTCGCATCGAGCGAATCTTCGCGAGGAATGCGCTCAATACTCGAATCCGCCAGATTCGCGATCCAGATCGCCGACGAAGTCCCCCCGCGATAATGCGACCACGTCCCGAACGGCATCGGCAGCGGGCGATACGCCAATTGCGATCCATCCGGCGAGTAGGAGCCCTCGTACGCCATCGGAAGCGCCAGCGCGCTCGCGAAACCGCCGGTTGTGGGAATCGTGTAAAGCCGCGCAATCGACCGGTCGTAAGCATCGCGAGTGGAGACAAACAAGATATTTTTTCCATCATTGGTCCAGCCGGAAACGATGTCGGGCCCGGATTGATACGTGACGCGCTTCGGATAGCCGCCAGCCGCCGCGACCACGTAGACATTCGTGCGTCCTTCGTATTTTCCAGAAAAAGCAATTTGCGACCCATCCGGCGAAAAGCTCGGATTCGATTTCGAGCCGGCTCCGGAAGTGAGCCGCGTGGCCTCGCCACCGTCGCGATTCGCGACCCAGATGTCGCCGCCATATACGAACGCGATTTGCGTTTTGCTCAGCGTGGGCTGGCGCATCAGCAGCGGCTTTTCGGTTTGAGCTGCAGCGATCGAGGCGAGAGCAAGCACGAGCGCGGTTACCGCGATGGTCACGATTGAAACGTGTCTCCTCACTATCTTCTCCTTCGGATCGAGTGCGTCGGTTTGCGGCTGCAAAATAGCGGCTTATTGTAACTTTAGACTGCCGCGAAGCGAAGATGTGAGCGCCGATTGTGCGGACGTATCGTGACCGAAGCGCACGCCTGCAACTTTATTGCCCCGCGTGGGTTTAATTCCTAGCGGCCAAAAGGCCCATCATCCTCCGGACTAACCGAGGAGGCTCTTTCGAGAGCCTCCTCGCTTTATTTTCAGAGTAGCCGCGAGCCGCCGTGAGCCTACGCCCGTTTTGGATGTGGGTTTTGGGTCAAACACGCGCAACGAACCACCGGTGAAACATTTTTGTTTCCCCGGCGTTGTAATAAGGTAGGAGGTACAGGCCATGAGCAAAAATAAATGGATACTTCTTGGAATCATAAGCGCGGTGCTGGCGTGCTTGCCGGGCTTGCGCGCGCAGCAGAATCAGACGCAGTCGCAACCGCAAAAATCGCAACCGAAATCGGATTCCGATATGAAGGGCATGGACATGGGCGATATGCAACACGATGCCGATCAATCCCCGCAGGCCACCCGCGCCGCGAACGAAGACATGTCCGATATGCACATGGAAATGAGCGCGCACATGCACATGACCGCGTCGCGCCCCGAAGCGCCGGGAGATGAAGCGCGCGCGGAAAAAATTGTGGAGGAGCTGCGGACCGCGATTGAGAAATACAAGGACTATCATGTCGCGCTCAACGACGGATTCAAGATTTTCTTTCCAAACGTGCCGCAGCCGCACTATCACTTCACGAATTATTCGTACGGTCTGGCGGCGCAGTTCTCCTTCGATCCCACCAAGCCCACTTCACTGCTCTATAAAAAAGTGAATGGGGAATATCAGCTCGAAGGTGTCATGTACACGGCGCCCAAGCGTTTCACCGAAGATCAATTAAACGAGCGCATTCCTCTCAGCATCGCGCGTTGGCACGAGCACGTGAATCTCTGCCTGCCGCCTAGGGGCGTTGGCATAGGACAAGCGGATCTGACTCAGTTTGGATTGCGCGGCGCGATTGCTACGCAAGATGCTTGCGATGCCGCAGGGGGACGCTGGATGCCCATCGTCTTCAATTGGATGGTGCACGTTTATCCGTACGAGTCCGATCCCGCAAAAATTTGGGCGCATTGAGAATGTCTGCGCGAGTTCGATTTCGTAGCGGCGGCCCTTCGGGTGGCATGGGATGTGGCCAACGTATCGGTCCGCCACGAAGCGCAGTGTTAGCCTACGACGCAGTTCGTAAAATGCTGGCCTAAATGCGCACCGCTACGAAGGCAATGCTGCATTTTCGTCCGTCCATGCTTGCTGGTGTTACGGAATTTTGTGGTCGTAAGAGCCGGCGGGGAGGCCAGCGGTACAAATGCAAAAAAACGCCCCGGATTTTCTCCGGGGCGTTTTCGTCTCAATCGAGCTGAAAAAACCTACTCTTACTTTTTCCCTTCCGCGAAGTTCTGCGCAATCTGATCCCAATTCACCACATTCCACCAAGCCTCAATATATTCCGGCCGCCGGTTCTGATATTTGAGGTAGTAGGCGTGCTCCCAAACATCCAGCCCCATCACCGGTTTGCCGCCGGTCATGATTGGGCTGTCTTGGTTCGGCAGCGATTCCAGCGTCAGCTTCCCGTCCTTGAAAAATAACCAGGCCCAACCGGAACCAAACCGCGTGGTAGCAGCCTGATTAAATTTCGTTTTGAAATCCGCGAAGCTGCCAAACACCGACTTGATCGCCGCGGCTAGCTCTCCCTTGGGTTCGCCTCCTCCGCCCTTCTTCATAATCGTCCAGAACATGGAATGATTCGAATGGCCGCCGCCGTTGTTGCGGACCGCGGTGCGAATATTTTCCGGCACGCGATCGATTTGCGCGATCAATTCATCGACGGTGAGCCTCTGCAGCTCGGTGTTGCCTTCGATGGCTTTGTTCAGATTGGTGACGTAGGCGCCGTGATGCTTGTCGTGATGGATTTCCATCGTTTTTGCGTCGATATAAGGCTCGAGTGCGTCAAATGCGTAGGGAAGCGGCGGCAGAACGAAGCTGGGTTCGGCTGCCGGGGTTTGACTGGTTGCTTGGCTCATTTCTTCCTCCTAAGATTACAATTCACCCGATATTATACTCCGCGCCATGGCGGATGGCGCCACTGCTGTGGAAATTTCCCGACGCATCCGCAGGGAGAGAGAATGCCGACGACTAGCCACACCGAAAAACATTTCATGACCGTCGCGGCGGTGCGCGACATCGTGATCGGCATGTCGGATGGGCTGACGGTCCCCTTCGCCCTCGCCGCGGGATTGACCGGCGCAGTCGCCGCAAATGCCACTGGGATCGTAGTCACCGCAGGACTCGCTGAAATCGCGGCGGGATCAATCGCCATGGGCCTCGGCGGCTATCTCGCGGCCAAAACAGATTCCGAACATTATGAATCCGAAAAAGCCCGCGAGTATCGCGAGATCGAAGAAATTCCCGACCAGGAAGAACTCGAAATCGTAAAAGTGTTCCGCGATTACGGCCTAACCGACGAGCAACTCCAGCCGGTAGTGAAAGTGATTCGCTCCAACAACGATCGCTGGGTTGATTTCATGATGCGCTTCGAATTAGGCCTAGAACAGCCCGATCCCGCGCGTGCCTCCCGCAGCGCCGGCACCATCGCTGCGTCATATGTTGTTGGCGGTCTGGTCCCGCTGGCCCCGTATATGCTGATTCACAATGTGCAGCACGCGCTTTGGGTTTCGGTAGGTGTTACGTTGATTGCATTGTTCGCATTCGGCGCCTTCAAAGGTAATTTCACGGGCGTGAAACCGTGGAAAGCCGGATCGCAAACGGTACTCGTCGGCGGCCTGGCAGCCGCCGCCGCTTTTGGATTAGCCAAACTAATTAGTTAGGAATCGCAGACGTCGACGTTCTATAGCGGCGTCCGCCTAGGCGGATTGCGCTCGCCCGTGTAACGTCTGCGAAAACGTTCGCCACACCGCCTTCCTTCACTTCTTATCAGGTTCGCTTCCTAGATCTCCAAACGGCCAAATCCCAAACCTCTTCAACATCGCGTCTTGCTTTTTCTCAATCAACATGCGCGCCGTTTTTTCCGGCGGCCAGGGACTGGCGAGCCGGTCCGCACGATCAGCAATCCAGAAAGCAACGAGCGCCATCACCGCAGTGTCGCGCATCAAAATGTCGGGCTTCACCTTGTCGTAGGTGTCCACGCCCGAGTGATGCGTGTACTTGTAGTCCGGCGAATCCTGGTCGAGATTAATTCCCGGCAGCCCTGCGATGCTGAACGGACCGGTGTCCGTGCCGAAAACGGTTTTGTCGTCGACTGTGAGATCTCCGAACCCTTGCAGATCTTTCACAAAATCCTTCGTCACCGGAATCAGATCGGCGCGGCCTCCAAGATTCAGGCCAATCACCGGACCTTGTCCATTGTCGAGAATTACCGCCGCGACATGATTCGCCATTTCCGCTTGATGCATTTTCGCGTAAGCGAGCGAGCCGAGCAGCCCCTGCTCCTCACCCGTGAAAAGAACAAAACGAATCGTGCGACGCGGCTTGACGCCGGATTTCACTATGGCTTCTGCAGCGCCGAGTGTTGTCGTGGTGCCCATGCCATTGTCTGTCGTGCCTTCCGCGAGATCCCAGGAATCGAGATGCCCTCCCACGACGATTATTTGCTCCGGGTGCTCGCTGCCGCGAATTTCACCGACCACGTTTGCGGAATCCACCGGCCCGGACGTGACGCGATTCTGTACATTAATTCGAATGTGCACAGTATTACCGCGCCCTAGAAATCGCTCGATTTGCATCTGATCTTCCGCGGCCATGCTGACCACTGGAATATCGTAGTAAGTATCGAAGCCAAGCGCGCCAGTGTGCGTCAAATTCATGCCCTCAGATTTCGAGCCGCCCTGCCCGCCGATCACTGCAACGGCGTGCGCCGCGTAGGCCGCTTTGAGGAATCCCCCGAACTGCCCGAACATGCTCATGCGGTCGGCCGGCGCCTCGCCTTTGCGCGTGACGAGAAGCACTTTGCCCGCCCAATTCCCCGAATTATTTTTCATTTCATCCGCAAGCTGATAGATGTTCACTGGAACGATGTCAGCCTCGACGCCGCCTTCCGGAGTCGAGCCCGCCCAACCAAGAGAATCTATGGTCATGCGGTGATGCGCCGGCGAAAGCATTTCAGCGCTGGCGGAAATGCGCGTCCACCCGCGCGAAATCTGCCACGACTCGGTGTGCACATTCTCAAGCCCGATCGCCTTCATTTTCTCCGCGCCCCAGGCAATCGCCTGCGCGGCCGCGGGCGTACCCGGTCACGCGTCCGCCGATATCGTCACTGAGCTCTTCCAGATACTGATAAGGCTTGCCGTCCATCATGGCTTCGCCGGCAATCGCTGCCAGCTTGCGGCTAAGTTCCGCGTCGACTTGCGCGGTAGCGGCAGCATCCTGATTCAGCGCGGTGCGCGCCGGCACGGCAACGAATAGGACCAGCAGCGCGGCGCACAGTGCGGCAGTAAGTCTTCGAGTCATTCCAAAATCTCCTTGATTAGCGGTCTGGATGTGTGGTTCGAGCCGCGCTCGTAGGCGCGCTGTCGTCCGTGAAACTTAGACGGAGATGATCAGGGGAAACGTTTCGCGCCCAAGCCGCAGCGCATTCCAGACGCGTCCTGAACTCAGGATAGCGAGATTCGCCCCGGTTCGGGACCCAAATACAATCGTTTACTTGAGTTCGACCGTCGTTCCCAAACCCGCGTACGAATAGCTCTCCCCGTAAGCCTTCCTCAATCGCGCAAATGCAGGCTCTCCTGTGCAATGTCCCGGCGCAATCCTTTGCACCTTCCACTTCGACTTTAAATTCTCGACCAGCGCATCAATCTCCACCACCGGCGTCGTCACCAGATGTAATCCTCCGAACACGATCTCCGTCCTCGGATCCACGGCGCTTGCCGCTTCCAGAATCGCTTCGATCCCCGCGTGCGAGCATCCATCCACCAGCAGCAGTCCATTCGATCTCTTGATGGCCAGCGTCAACTCGGGCATCTCGAGGGTGCCTGTTTTCTGCGAGACCGTCCGCACCAAGAAAATATCCGGCGAAACTTCGATCAATTGATTCACCAACACAAAATTCCCCGTGTCATACAGCTTGCCCGAGGCCAAAGCTTCGGGCGCCGTACCTCCGAAATACCGCATCTTCGCCGGCAAACTGTCATCCGCTCGAAAAAACGTCTTCGGAATCGGTGCTCCCCCAAACCCATTCGCGCCATCCGCGGGCACATACACGGTCACCTTGGGATTCACACTCAGCACATATCGCAACCCCGTAGTGTGGTCCGCGTGCCGGTGCGAGATCACCACAAAATCCAGTTGCGTCAGATTTACACCGAGAGCCTTCACGTTGTGTTCGAAAATCGCGGCGTTATTGCCGGTATCGAACAAAATGCGCTTCCCGTTGTGCTCTACCAAAGCGGAAAATCCCCAATCCTTGGTCAGCTCCGCGGAATCACCGAATGCATCATAAAGAATCGTCACCTTATCTTGTGCCCGGCACGGAATTGCCGCAGCCCACACCAGCACAAACGCCAAAATCCGCAAAACGTGGAATCTCAAGGGGAACCTCCCATCTTAATTAGCCCAACTCAGTGCAGCTTTCTTGCGGAGCGTAATATAATCGTATTAGACGGCCTAGTATAAAAAATGTTTAGGCGCGCCGCGGTGCTTACCCAACGCGCCTAGTTGCGTCTGCATCTAATGGAGTGCGGAATCGGATTTGATCCGAACCGCAGGGCACCAAGACGAATCAATCGAACCGAATGTCTAATAATCGTCGGGATTAAAAATCGGGGTCAAAATTCTAAGGGCCAATCGGCCCGGTCAATGCAAAAAGGAGATCGCGCGATGAGTAGCAAAGTGATTGGTATTCGCCGCTGGGTGGCCATGACGGTGCTTTCGGCCGCCCTCGTGGCGGGTGGCATTTTTGGCGTGTGGGCCATGAATTGGTCCGGCCACGCGGTGATGGGCGCGGAAGCTTCAAAGATTGCTTTGAAGATGGCCGCCGATCCCAATCCCGTGAGCCTGGGAACATTCTCAAATGGATTCTCAGCGATCGTAAAGCCAGCCCTTCCCGCCGTAGTGGGAATTTCATCGTCAAAGATGGTGAAGGCTCCCGCCGGCGGAGCCCCGTTCCTGAATGATCCAATGTTCCGCAAATTTTTCGGCGACCAGTTCGGCAATCAATTCGGCGATCAAGACCGCAAGCCACGCACGGAGAAGGAACGGAGTCTCGGCTCGGGCGTGGTAGTTTCACCGGACGGCTACATTCTGACCAACAACCACGTGGTGGAAGGCGCCTCGGATATTAAAGTGACGCTGAACGACCGCCGCGAACTCCAGGCCAAAGTAATCGGCACCGATCCGAAGACGGATGTCGCGTTGCTGAAAATCGAGGCGACCAATCTTCCTGCTCTGACGGTAGGCGATTCTTCCAAAGTCGAAGTCGGCGACGTAGTCTTCGCCATCGGCGATCCCTTCGGCATCGGCGAAACCGCCACGATGGGAATCGTCAGCGCGAAGAACCGCGGCCTCGGCAGCGCCATCGAAGATTACGAAGATTTCATACAGACCGACGCAGCCATCAATCACGGAAATTCCGGTGGCGCACTGGTTGACCTGCACGGAAATCTGATCGGCATCAACACCGCCATTCTTCCCGGCAATGGCGGCGGAAACCAGGGCATCGGTTTCGCAATTCCAATCAATATGGCGCATGAAGTAATGGATCAGCTCATCGCGCACGGCAAAGTGGTCCGCGGTTACCTCGGTATCCACATCGAAAGCCTAACTCCAACGCTAGCGAAGTCGTTCGGACTTACTGATTCGCATGGCGCGCTGGTAGGCGACATAACCAGCGATGGACCCGCCGGAAAAGCGGGCCTGAAGCGCGGAGACGTAATCACTGGCTTGAACGGCCAAAAAGTGGAAGACGCCAACGATCTTCGTTTGCGCGTTTCACAAACCGCTCCGAACACTCCGGTGCAGCTCAGCGTGACGCGCGACGGCCAGCAGAAGCAGATCAACGTAACGCTCGGTGAACTCAACGAGAAGGACACCACGGCTCCAGCCACGGAAGTTTCAGGCTCAACGCTTGATGGTGTCCATGTCGAAGAGCTGACGTCGGATATCGCACAACAATTGCAACTTCCAGCCAGCGTCCGCGGCGTGGTAGTCGACAACGTCGATCAATCCAGCACCGCAGCCGAAGCCGGCCTGACTCGCGGCGACGTGATTCAGGAAGTGAACCACAAACCAGTAACCAGCGTCAGCGAGTACGAGCACGCCATCAGTTCGGCCAAGGGGCCAGTGCTGCTGCTCGTCAACAACGGCGGCGTAACGCGCTACGTTGCAATCGAAGGACGTTAATTCTTACCCAGCCAAGCACAGCACAAACGGATCGGGCACGGTCCCACAAAGACCGTGCCCGATTTTTTTTGAGTCGCCCTAGTAGGGAAGGGTGCTTTAGCCCTCCCGCTCTTCGGCCATGTTTTCCGCGCCAATCCAACCCCGCAACGTTATGCCGAGCCTAATCAAGCAAGCTCAATCCAAATCCCGAACCGCGCCCCTCCCGAGAAAGCCATCCACGCAGCCGACCTATCAAAGCCTCCCTGCATCTAATTTGGCGAGGCGCTTGCAGGTGTCCCCCCGCGGCGTCTCAATAAGAAACGCGGCGCGACCCGTAGCGCTCAGTCCAAGGACGAGTTTTTAGCTTGGAAACCGTCTTCAAGGACAGAAACAGAACAGGTTATGCTTTACACACGACTGGGGCTAGAATAGTACTTCGGTTCTATATCCCCAGCCTGCCAGGTAGTACTTAATAGGTGTGTCGGGCATATTGTGCACGCGCATCTCATTCTGGGAAGTATCGGAGACAGATATGGCTACGAGCCCTAGGGTGCTTTTTTCCCCCCTACCAGACGGGCAATCCCGTCTTAGATTTCTTGGCGCAGGCTTCATGCTGGAATGTGTGGGAATCGTCTTGTTGGTGGGGATCCCGCTGCTCATGCCGCAGAAGCTCGAGATGATCCAGCAACACTGGATTACTCCCATCGCTGCGCCTCCGGTAGTTCCATGGAAGCCGCAACCGCCTCAGCCGCGGCCGAAGCCGGTGGCGGTCAAGCCGGTGGTTCCAAAGATAACTCCCAAGCCGGAGCCCGTTGCCATCGTGCCTCCGAAGCCGAAGATCATGACGCCGGTATTTTCCGCGCCGGTCGCGAAGCCTGCCACAGCAAAACGCGATACGGCGAACCCGGACGCTCCGGGACTTAAGGACATATTTGTAGAGAAGAAGCCGACCTCGATCGGTAGTTCCGCAATTCCTACTATCCAAAAGCCGCGCGAACAAGTGCAAACTGGCGGCTTCGGAGATCCGAATGGCGTTCCTGCAAATCCAAATAGCCACGGCTCGCCAAATATCGCAGTGAAAGGCGCGTTCGATTTGCCGCCAGGCCCGGGCTACGGAAACGGAACAGGCGGAGCAAAAGGCGCGAAGGGCGTAGTAGCCAGCGCAGGATTCGGAAACGGAACAGCAGCAGGCAGCCCGAACGGCGGCGGTCATGCCGGATCGGTACAGACCGGCAGTTTCGGCTCAGCAAACGTAGCCGCGCCTCCCGCTGCGAAACAAACCACGGTAGCCGCGCGCACCGAACCCATCGAAATTATTTCCAAGCCGCGTCCCACTTACACCAAGGAAGCCAAAGATAAAAAGATTGAAGGTGACGTAGTCGTACAGGTTGTATTTTTGGCATCAGGGCAAGTACAAGTGCAACGCGTCGTTCGCGGTTTGGGTTATGGTTTAGATGAGGCTGCGCAACAGGCGGCCCGCGAGATTAAGTTCAAGCCGGCTCGCCAGGATGGCCAACCGGTAGATTTCGCCGGCAACGTACACATTACTTTTGAACTGGCGTATTAACGCGAACGGGCCTGCAATCCATCGAGATCTGAATCAACGTAGGGGGGATTTATCAATGCGCACGTGGACGAAGTATCTTTTGCTGGCGGCCGCGGCCGCCGTAATTCCCGGTTTGGCGAAGGCGCAAGCTCCGCAAGCGCCTTCCGCGCAGGATCAGGTCGTTGACCGGATCACTGCACGCGAACATCAGCAAGTGGCCACGATCCGGCAATACACGCCTCTGATCGAGACTTACATTCAAGACATGAAGCCCGATCGCGATATGGGCGCCATCCCGGTCAAGGATCATTACTTCCTCGGCCTCGCTGATTTCTCGAAAGGCATCGTCGATCGCTCCTTGCTCGACAAGCCCAAAAGCGGCGTCAAGAGCAAGATGAATGTTGCCGGGCCGCTCGCTCACCTCTTTTCCTCCGAATATGTCCCGGAAGGTTTTCTGCAGATGGTGTTCATCGATACCAACGGCTTCGATCGCTCGCACTATGCATTCGAATACGTTCGCCGCGAATTTCTCGGCGAAGTGCGCTGCGTGGTTTTCGATGTCACCCCGCTGAAGAATTCCGGCAAGGGACGATTCAAGGGCCGCATCTGGGCCAACGATCAGGACTATACGGTCGTGCGATTTAACGGTGTCTATACGCCGGTCGCCAGCTTCGGAGGCTTCAATCTCCACTTTGATTCTTGGCGCGTAAATATGCAGCCTGGCCTTTGGCTGCCGGCTTACATCTTCAGCCAGGAATCGAATCTGAAGGATGCCATGGGAGGCGATGTCCGCTTCAAATCGCAGAGCCGCCTGTGGGGCTACGCGCTGCGCGGCATGACTCGCGAATCCGAATTTTCCGAATTGACCGTCGAAGCGCCCGGGGCGATTCAGGATCAGACGGCTGTAAATAACGATCCCTCGCCAGTCGAGGCAGAGCGCCAGTGGCAGCACGAGGCGGAAGATAACGTTCTCGAGCGCCTGCAGCGTTCCGGCTTGATTGCGCCTCCGGGCGAAGTGGACAAGATTCTCGCCACGGTCGTCAACAACATCGAAGTCACCAACAACATCGACATCCAGCCGGAAATTCGCTGCCGCGTGCTGCTGACTTCCACCCTCGAATCTTTTTCAATCGGTCACACGCTGGTCCTCAGCCGCGGCCTCCTCGACGTGCTGCCGGACGAAGCCACCTTGGCCGCCATGCTGGCCGAGCAAATGGGCGCGATCATCGTCACCAAGCCGCAGACCGATCAGTGGGGCTTCAACGATTTGACCAACATCACCACCACCGAAATCATGGCGCGCCTCTCGTTCCGCGACACAGAGCACGACATGGATCTCGCCAACGCCAAGGCTATTGAGCTGCTGAAGAATTCGCCTTACAAGGACAAGCTCGGCGCCGCCGGCCTCTTCCTGACCCAGTTGCAGAACGAGCAGAAGGCGCTGCAATCCTTAATCAATCCCAAGCTGGGCAACAGCGTCAATTTCGCCGAGGACTTGAAGAAGGCCGCTCCCAAGCTCGACGCCGGAAAGCTCGATCAGATTCCCGCGTTGCAGCTCGGCGCACGCGTGAAGCTTGATCCCTGGAGCGACAAGGTCGAGATGAACAAGGGCAAGGCCGTAGCACTAATTTCGGCCCGCGAGAAAATGCCCTTCGAAGTCACGCCCTTCTTGCCGTTCCTGACCTTCTACCAAAAGCCCGGCGCAGTAACTTCCGGCGCACCGCCGAAGCCGGACGTAGCCAAATCGCAAGTAGATTTGCCGCAGCCACCGGCCGACGCGCCAGCAACATCGCAACCCCAACCACAGCAGTAGCAAGGCAACAATCCGAGAAAATCTCCGGCGGTGGGCAAATGCCCACCGCCTTTTTTTTTACGGTTGCGTAGGGGCCGGGGTTCACTACCGGCCCGCATTGGCCTTGGGTGTTAATTCCCCGCATGCAAACACCGATGTGAACATTGCCACCGCCGGCGTGATCGCGTAGTGCAGGCTGCCAGCCGGCGTTTTTGACTTCAACTCTGTGCGCCCCGCCACCCGTTTCATCGCGACCCAAGAAATGCCCGCGAGCCATGCTTTCGCAAGTCAATCGCCTCCACAAAAAAATCCACGTCTCGCCACTCTCCCTTCGCCGTCGAATTCACTCCGGTAAAAATTGAAAATGGAAAATTCGAACGCTCACCTCCGTGCCTAGCGAAATTATCTAGCCGCCGCAATTCTGTTTCTCTCCGTCGCGGCAGCTCCCCGGCTCACGCACCCAACGCGAAGCGCCAGCCCCACGCCTACGTAGTTCCGCGAATAGCGCCATGTTCTTCCGCGCCAAAAACTCCTATCCTGCACCCGGAAACTGCAAATGATCTCGCCCACCACTCAACTAGCCCCCACCCCGCAACCGTCACGACGCAACTCGAGCCCGATGAATCCTACTCGATACACGAAAATCAATAGAAATGCCCGTAACCCCATGAAAACAAACCTCCGAGCCCGTTTCTACCCGATACAAAACAGGCACTTTGAGCTGCGTCAAGCTCAAGCCCCCAGAAACGAGACAGTCAAACGTAGAGACGCCATAAGCCGAATGTAATGTGCAGCTTCCATCCCAATTCGCGGCACTGGTCGTCTCCCCGTAGGGCCCGTGCATAAAGCGCGGGCCCTACGGGGAGACGGCAACCGCGCGAAATGGGGGAGAGACCGAAAGGTGGGAGGGCCGAAAACCGGGCGGGGCTGAAGGCCCGCCCCTACTGGGAAAATCTTGGATCTCGCTTTTCTCGGTATGCGTTTAGGGCTTCTTTGTGGTCTGGGGAGTTCAGGGCGATGGTTTGGCGGCGTAGGTATTCTTCGAAGAATTGGCCGTGGGGCATGTCGAAGGGCATGTTTAGCATCATTTTGGATTGTAGGGTGCCTTCGCTGCATAGAGCGGCGTATTTTTTTACTAGGGCTTCGGTTTCGTCGCCGAAACTTTCTGGTTGGACTACGTGATCTACCAGGCCGATTTCTTTGGCGCTTTGGCCATCTATATTTTCGCCGGATAGGACCATCCATTTGGCGCGGCCTAGGCCTATGTATCGTGGTAGGCGGAAGGTGCCTAGGCCTGGGATTATTCCTTCTTTGATTGCTGGCAGGCCCAGGATGCAATTTTGTGTGGCTATGCGGATGTCGCAGGCTAGGGCTAGTTGCAGGCCGCCGCCTAGGGAATAGCCGTGCATGGCGCAGATTATTATTTTTTCGGATTGTTCTAGGATTCTTAGGGCGCGGTCCCAGAGTTCGTAATAGCTGTGGGGGATTTGGCCGGCGGTTAGTTGCTTTAGATCTATGCCGGTGCAGAAGGCTCGGCCTGCGCCTCGGATTAGGACTAGGCGGATATTGGGGACTTCGCGGATCATTTCCGCCATGCGATTCATGTCTAGGGCGCCTTGGTAGTGCATGGCGTTTAGGATGTCGGGGCGATTTAGAGTTAGATAGCCGACTCGGCCTTGGGTTTCGAAGTGCATGGTTTCTAGTTTCATGGGTGGCCTCTTTTTTTTTGAACCAGCGGCGTTTCTGCCGGCTTCTTGCGATCGCGTGGTTTGCTACGGTCACAAGCACGCCCGGACTACAAAACCAAGCCAGGCAATTAAATTAGTGATGCGCGCCGCCAGTCGTATTGCCTTTGCCGGCATTTGCGGTCGTCGGAGCCGGCGGGACGCCAGCGCTACGTCTAATGCGATTCTGGTTGCTGCTCTTCGTGCTTGTGCGCGGGCTGCAAAATAAAAATTCGTCTATTTGTTTACCGCAATGCTTCGGCCGCATACAAAGCCCTTACCGGCAGTGTCGCTCGAAAGGAGCCGGCAGGGACGCTGATGAGATAAGGGTGTCGGCTCCCGCGACCGAGTAGACTTGGGTGGTGTTCAGACAACCAAGGCTCGGAGCGAAGGAGCCGAGCGATGCGGATTATAGGATGCGATTTTCATACACGCTACCAGCAGATTGCCATGTTGGACGAAGAGACCGGCGAGATGGTGGAGCAGCGGTTGGATCACGAGAACGGAGAGGCTCAGAAGTTTTACGCGGAGTTGCCGAAGCCCGCGCGCATCGGGGTGGAGGCGACCGGATACCTGCAGTGGTTCGAGCGGCTGTTGGCGGACCTGGGGCACGAGCTGTGGATCGGAGATGCGGCCAAGATTCGCGCCTCGGTGGTACGCCAGCAGAAGACGGACGCGCGGGACGCGCTTCATATTCTGGAGTTGCTGTTGCAGAAGCGCTTTCCGCGGATCTGGATTCCCTCGCCGGAGAATCGCGATGTGCGGCAGTTGGTGGTGCATCGCGTGAAGCTGGTGCAGTGGCGGACGCGGGTGATGAATCAACTGCACGCGATGGCCATGGGCCAGGGACTGCGGCGGAAGAAAAGACTGTGGAGCACGGTGGGACGGCAGGAGTTGGAAGCTCTGCGGTTGGGGCCGTGGGCCAGCCGGCGACGGGCGGAGTTGTTGCAACTGCTGGGGCAGCTGGACGGTTCGATCAAGGAACTGGAACGCGCCGTGGCGAAGGAAGCCGCGAGAAACGCCGCCGCGGCTTTGTTGATGAGCCATCCGGGCGTGGGGCCGGTGACTTCGTTGGCGTTCGTGCTGACCATGGGACCGAGCAGCCGTTTCCAGCGTGGCAAGCAAGTGGGCAGTTACTTGGGGCTGAATCCGCGCGAGCGATCTTCGGGCGGACGTCAGCGTCTCGGGGCCATCAGCAAGCAGGGCAACTCGATGATGCGCTGGTTGCTGGTGGAAGCAGGACAGACGGCCGCACGCCAAGATCCGGAGTTGCAGCGGGTCTATCAGCGGTTGAAATTTCGCCACGGCAGCAGTGCGGCGAAGGTGGCCGTGGCGCGCAAGCTTGCGGTGAGGTTGTACTGGATGCTGCGCAGCCGGGCCGATTACGCGCAGCTGGTTCGTGTGCGGGGCAGCTCGAGTACCGCCGTGGTCCCGGAGACGGGATCGGGACGCTGAATGGGCACCCCGCCTCCCTAGAAAGCTAGGGAGTTCGCAGCAGAAATCATGGTCGCGAGTTGCCGATCGAATAGATGGCTGGTGGAACCAGAGTTCCATCGAAGATTCGAGTAGCGAGCCTTGGAAGTGCTGAACACAAGATTCCTGGTAGGAAAACGAAAAGCAGCGGCCGCGCGAAACGCAGCCGCCGATCATTCGATGAAGTCTGTCTTGACTACGCCGACGCCCTTATAGACGGCGGTACGTTAGAGCTTGCGCTTGTCGATCACTCGGACGCTCTTGCCTTCGCTGCGTGCGATTTCTCGGGGACCGACCAATTTGATTTTACAGGCGATGCCTAGAGCGCTCTGCACTTGATAGCTTAAACGCTTTTCGAGTTGAACGAGATGTTCCTGATTTCCAAAAACTTCGGCAGAAACTTCCACCAGCACGTCGAGCTCGTCGGTGTGGCCCGCGTGGCGATCTACTATCAATTGATAGTGCGGCTCGATGCCACCCGTCTCTAGCAGGACGGATTCGATCTGCGAGGGGAAAACATTTACGCCGCGGACGATTAGCATGTCGTCGGTGCGGCCGGTTAGGCGTTCCATGCGCGGGGTGGTGCGTCCGCAGGGGCATTTCTCGCGGATTAGGCGGGTGCGATCGCGCGTGCGGTAGCGGATTAGCGGCAGGGCCTCTTTTGTTAGGCAGGTTAGGACGAGTTCGCCTGGCTCGCCATCGGGTAGTGGTTGCTCGGTGACGGGATCGATGATTTCAGGGATGAAATGATCTTCGTTGATGTGCAGGCCTTGCTTGGCGGTACATTCGGCGGAGACGCCTGGGCCGATTACTTCCGAGAGGCCGTAGACATTTAGAGCGGTGATGTTCAGGCGGGCTTCGATTTCTTCGCGCATGCGTTCGGACCAGGGTTCGGCGCCGAAGAGTCCGACCTTCAGCTTGAGTTCGCGTGGATCGAGGCGTTCTTCTTGGGCGGTTTCGGCGATCAGCAGCGAGTATGACGGAGTGCAGCAGAGGACCGTGCTGCCTAAATCGCGCATTAGGAGGAGTTGACGCTTGGTGTTGCCGCCGGAGACTGGGATTACTGTGGCGCCGATGGTTTCCGCGCCGTAATGGAAGCCGAGGCCGCCGGTGAAGAGGCCGTAGCCGTAGGCGTTGTGGACGATGTCTTCGGCGGTGACGCCTGCGGCGGCGTAGGCGCGCGCCATTAGATTTGACCAGAGAGAGATGTCGTCGCGCGTGTAGGCGACAATCGTGGGGTGGCCGGTGGTGCCGCTGGAGGCGTGGACGCGGATTACTTCTTGCATGGGAACGGCTAGCAGGCCGAAAGGGTAGTGATCGCGTAGATCGGATTTTGCCGTGAATGGCAGGCGGGGGAGATCTTCGAGCGAGTGGATGCTTTCGGCGGTGATTTTTGTTGCGGTTAATTTTTCTTTGTAGAACGGGACGGCTGTTGAAACTCGGGCGATGCCGGTGCGGAGGCGCTCGAGTTGTAATTTTTTCATTTCGGCGCGGGGGAGGGATTCGGCGGCGTCGCGGATTTGGGGAGTAAGAGTTCGGGCGCTCATGATGATTTTTTGCGACGTGAGGACACTACTACATCGGGTGAGTTGGCGGCTAGGTGGATGGGCGCGAAAGATGCCGGGCTGAAGCCCACCGCTACGAATTCTGTCCAGCGGGCTGGACGATCGGGCTTCGTAGGGGCGGCGGGTTTACCTCCCGCCGTTCTGGCAGTGGGTTTTGGTTTTTGAGCTTTCTGCAAACGCCGAAAGCTGCAAACCTAAAACCCAGTGCCAAAACGGGGGTGAGGTGAACCCGCCCCCCTACAGATTCGGATGCTTTAGGTGCCAGCTTGTGGCTTCTTGGTAGGCGCGGGCGAAAGCTAGCATTTCGGCGTCGCCGTAGAGTTTGCCTATGAACGTCAGGCTAGTGGGGTGGTTTTTTTCGTCGAAGCCGTGGGGGAGTGCTACGCACGGGTGGCCGGTTAGGTTTGTTACTGACGAATTCAGCGACGCTACTGGATTTGGGGTGTAGTCGCCGTAGTCGAAGGGGACTATGTAGACGTCGATATCCGCCATCACTTGCACCATTTCTTGCATTAGCAGCTTGCGGGCGCGGTTTGCGTTTAGGTATTCCGTTGATGGGAGCAGGCGATACGTATTTTGGGCGGTTACTTCGTCCTGGCGGACTAGTTCGGCGGGGTTGCGTTTCGAAGGGATCGTGTAGCGCGGCGTTGGACTCGCCGAACATTATGGTGCTGAAATTTAGCTCGCAGTGTGCGGGTAACACTACCTCGATTAGATTTACGCCCAGGCTGCGGATTTTTTGTAACGCAGCGGCATCGTTGGCGTTTACTTGCGGGGATTGGCGCGTGTTTTCGAACGCGGCTTTCAGATAGCCTACGCGCAGTTTGGTGATGTCTAGATTGGCGTCCCAATTGAACGGGATATCTTGGACTGCTAGATCTTGATCATCCGGGCCGTTGATGGCATCGAGGACGAGTGCGCAATCTTCTACGCTGCGGCACATGGGCCCCGACTTATCGCAGCTCCAGCTTAGGGCCATGATGCCGTGGCGGCTTACTCGGCCGAAGGTGGGGCGCAGGCCGGTGACGCCGCAGATTGCTGACGGGGCGACTATGGAGCCGTGGGTTTCTGTGCCCATGGAGAAGCCTACGCAGCCTGCTGCTGTGGCGGAGCCTGGGCCTGCGGAGGAGCCTTGCGAGCCCATGGTTAGATCCCAGGGATTTTTGGTTTGGCCGCCGAACCAGATGTCGTCTAGGGCTAGTTCGCCGGTGGAGAGTTTGGCGATTAGGACCGCGCCTGCTTCGGCTAGGCGGGTTACTACCGTTGCATCCATATCAATGATGCGATTTTTGAACGGGGCGGCGCCCCAGGTGGTTGGGTAGCCTTTTGCGGCGTAGAGATCTTTTGCGCCCCAGGGAATTCCGTGGAGCGGGCCGCGGTAGTGACCGGCAGCGATTTCTTGATCGGCTTGGCGGGCTTGGCGCATGGCTAGATCTTCGGTGATGGTGACCGCGCAGAGCAGCTTTGGGTTCAGACGCTTCATTCGGGCTAGATACATTTCTGTTAGTTCGACGGACTTTACTTGCTTGGTGCGGATTAATTCTGCGAGTTGGGTTACGGGCCAGTAGGCGGTGTCTTCTAGATTTGACGGGCGCGTTACTTGCGCGGGGGTGCTTGCGCGCATCGGCCGCTTGGTGCGATCGATTTTTATGCCTGGGAGGATGGGATTGAAATAGAGGGCGGGGGCTAGGCTGTTATCGAGTTGAACTTGCCGCAGACCGTTGTACATGGGGAGAAGTTTGTTGACGCCTTGGAGCATGCGATCGAGTTGTTGATCGCTGAAGGAGAGGCCGGCTACGGTTGCGGCTTCGCGCAACATTGATTTTGTGATTGCTGGCCGTGGCGGTTGAGCGGAATTGTGCGGGTCGAGTTTTGCCCAGAGGACGCCGGGGAAAAGAGTTGAGGTTAGGCCTAAGCCGGAGAAATAGGCTAGGAAGGAGCGGCGATTGGGAGTGTTTGTGAGATTGTCTCTGAGTGATTTTCGATTTGGGCTTCATGTGCGGCTCCGTTGGGGTGCGAAGAGGCGCGAGTATAGCAGAGGGCCGCTGGCCTCTTCGTGCACAACGTCTATTCGCGGCAGAATCGCGGCACGGAGCGGAGGGTTGTTATTGAGATTTGGGTGTGCGGCGATTGCGGCTTGGCGTTACATCTTGCTCGCAAGAGGCCCGGCTGTGAAGAAAGACCGGGCCCTACGTTCGGATGGCCGCTGTCGCGGCGGGCTTCGTGGGCTGATACTATGGCGCGCCCATGATGGGACCGGAAAATAACGCTCAGGGGATTGACGCGCGCGAGGCGGGGTTGCATCGCGAGCTTAGTGCGCGGCAGATTTCTATGATTGCTTTGGGCGGGGCGATTGGGACTGGACTTTTTCTTGGTAGCGCGGTTTCGGTGAAATTGGCTGGGCCTGGCGTGATTATTAGTTATGCCGCGGCATCGTTGGTGGCGCTGGCTTTGATGTGGGCGTTGGCGGAAATGACGTTGGTGCATCCGGTGGCTGGGTCGTTTGGGATCTTTGCGGAAATTTATTTGCATCCGTGGGCGGGATTCGCGATTCGCTATTCGTACTGGCTGGGAACTTCGGTGGCGATTGGCAGCGAAGTGGTGGCCATTTCGATTTATTGCCGCTACTGGTTGCCGGGAGTGCCGGGTTGGGTGTGGATGCTGTTGTTCTCGGTGTTGATTGTGGCGGTGAACGCGGCGAGCGTTGGGAATTTTGGGACTTTCGAATATTGGTTTGCGCTGATTAAAGTGGTGACAATTATTGTGTTTCTGCTGCTCGGGGCGGCGCTGCTGTTTGGAATTGGATTTCCGGCGGTGGGCACGAAGAATTTCACGGGCTTCGGCGGATTTTTGCCGCATGGGTGGACGGGAGTTGTGCTGGGAGTGGCGATTGCGATTTTTAGTTACATCGGGATTGAGACGGTGGCTGTGGCGGCGGGCGAGGCTTCTGATCCGCAAGTTGCGGTGCCGCGGGCTACGCGGGCTACGTTTGGGCGGTTGGCGCTTTTTTATATTGGCGGAATTGCGGTGTTGGTCGGCGTGATGCCTTGGACGCAGGCGGGGTTGACGGAAAGCCCGTTTGTGCGTGTGTTTGAGACGGTGCGAATTCCGCATGCTGGGGCGCTGATGAATTTTGTGGTTTTGACCGCGGCGCTTTCCAGCATGAATTCGAATCTTTATCTGACTTCGCGGATGATTTTTTCGCTTTCGCGTGGCGGTTATGCGCCGGGATTTCTTGGCCGGGTGAATTCGCGCGGAGTGCCGCTGGCGGCGCTGCTGATTTCGAGTATTGGGATGGTGATCGCGATTCTGGTGGAATTGAAATTTCAGGAAAGCGCGTTTGTGTATACGCTGGGCGCATCGTTCTTTGCCGGATTGTTTGGGTGGTTCACGATATTCCTTACGCATCTGGCGTTTCGACGGAAGATGATTCGGGAAGGGCACGAATTGCCGATGCGATTCGCGCCGCGCAGCGCTTGGACTTCGCTGGCGGGATTATTGGCGATTGTTGCGGCGTTCATTTCGACTTGGTGGATTCCGGGAATGAAGATCACGATTTATTCGGGATTGCCTTGGCTGGGGCTGATAAGTCTGTGCTATTTTTTGTGGGCGCGCGGGCCTCGGGACGATCGCGCCGCTGAGAAAACAGGCCAAAGGAACGGACCATGGATGAGTTATTGACGTGGCGCGAGGAGTTTCCGATCCTGGCGAACACGACTTACATGATTAGCAATTCGCTGGGCGCCATGCCGCGGGCGGTTTATGCGCGGATGAATGATTATGCGGAGGCTTGGGCGACGCGCGGGGTGCGGGCTTGGGAAGAGGGTTGGTGGGAGATCTCGCGGTCACTGCCGGCGACAAAGTCGGGAAGCTGATTGGGGCGGGGCCGGGGGAAATTTCTTTGCATCAGAATGTGACTATCACTGAGGCCGTCGTTTCCTCTTGCTTCGACTTTTCCGGGCCGCGGAACAAAGTGGTGATGGTGGATTTGGAATTTCCTTCGATCATTTATTTTTATTTGGAGCAGCGGCGGCGCGGGGCGCGCGTTTCGATCTTGAAAAGCGAGGATGGGATTCACGCGCCGCTCGATCAGGTTTTGGCTTCGATTGATGAAACCACTTTGCTGGTGCCGATTTCGCTGGTGCTTTTCCGCAGCGCTACGATTGTTGATGCACGGGCGATTGTGGAGAAGGCGCATCGCGTTGGGGCGATGGTGATTCTCGATTGTTTTCAGGCGGCGGGGACGATTCCTGTGGACGTGCGTGGGTTGAATGTGGATTTTGCTGTGGGAGGGTGCTTGAAGTGGCTTTGTGGGGGGCCGGGGATTGGTTATTTGTACGTGCGGCCGGATTTGCGGAAGAAACTTTCGCCGACTTTGACCGGATGGAGCGCGCACCGGCGGCCTTTTGAGTTTGAAGTTGGGGCTGTGGAACTGCGCGAGGATTCTTTTCGTTTTTTGAATGGCACGCCGCATGTTCCGGCGCTTTATGCTTGCCAGCCGGGGCTGGAGATTCTGGCGCAGGTGGGAATCGAGAAAATCCGGGAGAAATCCAAGCGGCAGACGCAACGATTGATGGACGGGGCTTTGGCGCGCGGGTGGAAAGTGAATTCGCCGCGTGATCCTGAGGAGCGCGGCGGGACGATTTCGGTGGAATGTCCGCACGCCAAGGAAGTCAAAAGCGAATTGATCGCGCGGGACGTCCTGGTCGACTATCGCCCCGCCGCGGGCGTGCGGCTGTCGCCGCATTTTTATAATCGCGATGAGGAATTGGATTTTGCGCTGGCGCAGATGGAAGAAATTCTTGGCACGCGGGCTTGGGAGCGGCATCTGCAGCCCGTCTGAGCGGGCGCGGCCTTCGCATGCAGCGTCCTCCTCCAAAATATTCGATCGTGATTCCTGCTTTTAATGAGGCGGCGCGTTTGCCTCGTGCGCTGGAAAAAATTCGGGATTATTTGCTGGGGCGCGGGTTCGACGCGGAAGTGCTGGTGGTCGACGATGGGTCGACGGACGCTACGGCTAAAATTGCGCGCGAGGCCGGGCTGGATTGGCCTGACTCTTTGCGTGGCGTGCGACTGGTTTTGAATGGGGAGAATCGCGGGAAGGGTTACAGCGTGCGGCATGGGATGTTGGAGGCGCGGGGCGAGATCGCGCTTTTTACCGATGCGGATCTTTCGGCGCCGATCGAGGAATTCGATAAGTTGCTGGCGGCTTTGGCTGATGCTGATGTGGCTATTGGGTCGCGGGCGGTGGACCGGCGGTTGATTAGCGTGCATCAATCGCGATTGCGCGAGATCGCTGGTATTATTTTTAATCGATTTGTGCGGATTTTTACTGGGTTACCTTTTGAGGATACGCAGTGTGGATTCAAGGCTTTTAGGATGGACCGCGCCCGGATTATTTTTGAGCAGCAGAGAATTGAGCGATTTGGATTTGATCCGGAAATTTTATTTTTGGCTAAGCGGCATGGGTTACGTTGTGTGGAGGTGCCGGTGCGTTGGGCGCATGATCCGGCTACTAAGGTGAATGTTTATAGTGATAGCGTGAAGATGTTTTTGGATCTTTTGGTGATTCGGTGGAATGCGGTTTTGGGGCGGTATCCGAAGTAGCGCGGGGGTCTCGGGTGGACTCCGCAGTCAGCAGTGAGAGAACTTGCGAGAGGCGCAAGCCCGCCGACGTTTATCCCCCTTGCCGGATTTTGCGCTCGCAAGATGCTGGGCTGAAGCCCACCGCTACGAAAGATCTTTGTGTTTGACGGCCAGCGCCGCCGACGTTTTCAGCCCTTGGTTACAGTTGCGATCGTAACGAGCCGGCAGGGACGCCGGCGGTACGTTACTTCTTTGCGGTCGGCGGCAGCAGGCCATTCAGGCGCAGGTACATGGCGGCCATGGAATAGTGGTCGGCGAATTCGGCGGAGAGGGTCATCATCATGCCGCCTCGGGAGATGGTGCGGCCGCCGAAGAATGGTAGCGAGTCGCCTAGCTTGGAATCATCTACGTTGGCTAGAGCGGTGGTGCAGTAATCGAACGAGGTCTTCAGCGCGGCTGCCAGTTTGTCTTTTCCGTCGGCTTCGGCGACTTTCACGTCGGGTTTTGCTTGGCCGGAAATTGTTGAGCACATGCCGTAGTTTAGGCGGACGGCGTGGACGATCAGGTGCGCGAAGGTCATTTGCTGCGGCGTGGGGCTGAAATTGTATTTGTCGGCGGGCATCTCGTCGGCCGCGGCGACCATGTTTTTGGCGTTGTCGGCTACGTCGTCGCGCAGATGGCTGGAGATGGGATTGGCTTGTGGAGCGGCGGCGGGCGCGACGGATTGCTGCGCCAAAGCCGGCGCGCAGAAGAAAAGAATTGCGATCGTGCTGCGGAGAATTTTGGAAGTCATCGGTGAATCCTTTCGAAAGAATCGCCCGAACGGAGGATAGCAGAGAGGCGGATGGGCGGCGTGGCTTTGCAAAACAAAGTACTTGACAGAGCGGGGCTTCGCTGCTAGGCTTTTAGTATGGATCCGCAGCCCTCGAATCGGCCTTTGCGTCCCGCGCCGGTGGCGCTGGATGAGCATGCGCGGGACAACCTGCGTTTCATCCGCGAAACGATGGAACGGGCCTCGTCGTTTACCGCGGTGCCTGGATGGGGCGGGGTGGCCATGGGGATTACCGCGCTGGGTGCGGCGGCGGTGGCGTCGCGGCAGCCGAGTTCTGTGGGTTGGTTCATTACCTGGTTGTCGGAGGCGGCCGTTGCGTTTGGAATCGCGTCATTCACGACTTTGACGAAGGCGCGGCGGGCAAATGTGCCGATTTTGGCTGGGCCTGGCCGAAAGTTTGCGCTGAGTTTTGCGCCGCCGGTGTTTGTGGCTGCACTTGCTTACTGTGATTTTATTTCGGGCTGGGTTAATTTGGGCGATTCCTGGTGTGTGGTTGTTGCTTTACGGGACCGCGGTGATTACCGGCGGAGCATTTTCGATTCGAGTGGTGCCTTTGATGGGGCTTTGCTTTATGGTGCTGGGTACGGTGGCGCTGTTTTCGCCGGCGAGTTGGGGAAATATTCTGCTGGCGGGTGGATTTGGCGGATTGCACATTATTTTTGGCGCGGTGATTGCGAGAAATTATGGCGGATAAATCGAACGCGGCGCGAGCGGAGCGGCTGGATAAATTCGCCGCGCGCAAACCTGCGGCTGCTGGGAAGCTACGGGCTACGGCGGGATCGAGCGAAGTTTCTGCTACGCAGCTTGACCGGTTGATTCACGAGCGGACGCGTTTGGCAATCGTCAGCGCGCTTGCTGCGAATCCATCGCTCACTTTTTCCGAGCTGAAAGAATTGTTGCAGGCTAGCGACGGGAATTTGAGTGTGCATGCGCGAAAGCTGGAGGACGCCGGGTATGTGGCCTGCACGAAATCATTTGCCGGGCGCACGCCCCGCACGGAATACCGTCTGACGGCCAGCGGGCGGCGGGCGCTGGAAAAATATTTGGATCATATGGAAGCGTTAATCCGGGCTACGCGGGAAGCCTAGGAAGGAAAAAAATTTACCCATGCACTTTATAGATGAAAGAACTTTGCTAATTGAGAATTTTCCCAAATTGCACGTAGCGATACTCATGGATGGCAACGGGCGCTGGGCTGCCTCGCGCGGGCTGCCACGATCAGAAGGGCACCGCGCCGGAGTTGAGGCGGTGCGGCGCGTGGTGAAGGCAGCACCGGGGCTTGCTGTCGGGACGCTGACGCTGTTTGCGTTTTCGGGGGACAACTGGCAGCGGCCCGCGAATGAAGTCATCGCGCTGCTGGATTTGGTGGAAAGTTATTTGCTTGGGGAGGCGGCGAATTGCGCGGCTAGCGGCGTGCGAATTCGCGTGATTGGGCGGCGCGACCGGATCCCTCCTTCGTTGAAAGCTGCGATTGAAGCTGCGGAGACCATTACTTCGCACGGGCGCGCTTTGGAATTGAGAATCGCGGTGGATTATTCGAGCCGCGATGCGATTTTGCGGGCGGCTTGCTGGATGCTTTCGAGTTTGGAAGTTTCGCAGTCGGAATTTGCGCGGCGATTGGGGGAAGTTACGCATGCAGGGCGGGCGAGTGCGGATGTGGATCTCGTAATACGGACTGGAGGCGAGCATCGCCTTAGCGATTTTCTTCTCTGGGAATGTGCTTACGCCGAGTTGGTTTTCGTTTCGAAGATGTGGCCCGAGTTTGAAGCCGCCGATCTGGAGGCGGCCATCAGCGAATTTGGTTTGCGCGAGCGAAGATTTGGACGAGTGCCTGCTGTTGCGGCGGATTAAGTAGGTGCGACTTTCGTAGCGCTGGCGTCTCGCCGGCTCTTACGATCACGGCACTGGCAGAAGCCGGAATGGTCCCGGAGTGGGATCTTAATTAGGCAGACTGATCCGAATTGGGTGGGCCGTCCATCTTTGTTGCTCGTGGCGGGATCGCGATCGTCGGATGCCGGCAGAGACGCCGGCGCTACTTGGCCTCTTGAAGCGCGACTAATTTTTCGGCGACGGAGAATCACTTTGGGCGAAAAACAACTTTACGTTGCACTGGGAACTCTTTCTTTGCTGGCGACTGGAGTGGCGCTCTTCGGATGTGTGGTTGCGTTTGCAGCGATCAAGGCGGCGGGTGAAAAGAGATTGGCTGGATGGACTGAAGGTGCGGCGTCTTGGATATTTGGAGGGAAGGGTCTGGCGCGGAAGATATTGATCGTCGCGTTGATTTTGGCGGCGGGCTATTCTGGGGCGCTTTTCGCGGCTTCGATCGGGAGCCATGAATGGAATTTGGAACCGGGGGCGGAGAAATACTTCTGCGAGATCGACTGCCACATTGCGTATTCCGTGGTTGGGGCCGCGACAGCTAAGACGATTGGTGCGGACGGCGAGAAAGTCGCGGCGCAGGGAATCTTTTATATTGTTTCGGTGCGGACGCGATTTGATGAGAGCACGATTTCACCGCGCCGGGGGGATGCTCTGCTCGAGCCTGGGCCGCGTCGAGTCACTCTTGTGGATGCTGCTGGAAATGCTTTTTCTGCCTCGGATGCGGCATTGCTGGCGCTGGAAAAGACAGGCGTCGCCAGCGAGCCGATTACGCAGCCACTGCGGCCTGGCGAGTCCTATGTTTCGATCTTCGTGTTTGATCTTCCGTTGAGCGCGCGGAATCCGCGGCTTTTGATTGAGGATCCGCTGGTCTGGCCGGAGCGGATATTTATTGGCGGGGAGCAGAGTTTGCTGCATAAGCGGGTGTATTTGCGTTTGCTGAAGTAGCGGCGGCGTCTCTGCCGGCATCCTACGAGTGCAAACGCTGGCAAAGAGCAGATGGGCGAACGGCGCGCGATATTCGATTCCGACTCCGATTCGTATCAGGTGGGCCGTCCATCTTTGTTGCTTGTGGCGTGATCGCGATCGTCAGATGCCGGCAGAGACGCCGGCGCTACTTGGCGAAGGCTTTGCGAATTACTCTGGTGGCGGCTTCGGTTAGTCTGTAGTTCCAGAGATCTTCTTCGCGAACCCACGCGATATCCGTTACGTCGCTGGCTGGGCGAGCTTCGCCGCTGATTTTTCCGCAGAGATAATCGACGATTACGAAGTGATATTGGATTTTGCCGGCTTCGTCGCGGAAAATACGTCGAAGACTTCAATTAGTTCGGCAACACGCACGTCGATTCCGGTCTCTTCGAGTAGCTCGCGGCGCACGCCTTCTTGAATCGACTCGCCGAGCTCGAGAGTTCCGCCGGGAATCGACCATTGATCCTTTAGCGGCTCGCTGCCTCGCTTGATTAACAGGGCGCGGCCCTCGTGGATTACCACGCCGCCTACTCCTACTACCGGGGCTTGGCGGATATTCACGCTTCGGTGACAATTCGTGCACGCTCCACTCGGCAAAGCTTGACAGGCGCGGTATATAATACGCCCCGTAGTTCTCGAAGCGACGCCGTAAGGAGGTAGTGGCCGTGGTCAGATGTCCCGAATGCGACGCTGAGATGGACCTGGACGAAGACGAAGTGGAAGAAGGCGAAATTCTGAGTTGCCCGGAATGCGACGTGGAGCTCGAGGTGACGCAGGTGCACCCGGTGCACGTGATTCCTCTCACCGAAGATGACGACGATGAAGAGGAAGAAGAAGCCGACGCCGAATGCGGAAGTGGCTGCGGAAGAGCCGGGCGATTTGATCGAAGACGAGGCCGAGTAACTCCGCGCCCGCGAGCTTCCGGCATCTTTGCCCCTTCTGCGCTCATCTCAATAGGCGAAGTTCATCGGAGGGCAAGTGAAGTCACATACTCTTAGCTCGCGCGCGGTTGTCTGTCTGGTGCTGTTTCTCACGCTCACGCTAGCGATTCCAGCTTTCCCGCAGGACGATAAGGCGCAGGAGAAAAAGAACGCGCAGTTGAAGACCGTTCATGGGATTGTGATGGACGGGAAAGAAAATTTCCAGGCTTCCGCTGTTGTTTACCTGAAAAATCTTAAATCGCAAGCGATTAAAACTTATATTGCTGATGAGGCTGGAAAATATCGCTTCAGCGGGCTGGATCCGAATGTGGATTATGAGATTCACGCGGAAAAAGGCGACATGATGTCCGGCAATCGCAATATCTCGAGCTTCGATTCACGCAAAGATTTGGAAATGACTCTCAAGGTAGATAAGAAGAAGCCGTAAGTAGCGCCGGCGTCCCTGCCGGCATCTGACGACCGAGATCGACACAACATCTCAAACATAACGTCGGCGCGATATCGAGGCCGATCTCTTGGTGTGGCCGCTTGAGTCCGTCCGTGAGAGTTGCCTTTCTCGGCTTGATTGCTCGTCAGATGCCGGCAGGGACGCCGGCGCTACTTAGTACCCGGATCGCTCCCGGAATGATTTCGAATTCGGCCGGCAAGACGCCGAGAAGTTCGCCATCGCCGTGAACTGAGACGCGGGTGCTGGCGCGCAGCGTGAATTGGCGGCAGCGGAAGCGCTCGATCTCCGGCCAGCGAATATCGCCGGAGCGCAAAACAATCGGAATGGCCTCGAGCAATCGAGCTAGCGGCATTTCGCGAACGATGGTGATGTCGAGCCAGCCGTCATCCATCTGCGCTGCGGGAGCGATGCGCACGCCCGAGCCATAACACGGACCATTCGCAACCGCTGCAAATAGCGCGCGGCCTCGCCAAGGAATTCCATCAATCGATGCCTCGAATTCCAGCGCGCGAAATTCGCGCCAAGCCCAAAGCGCTCCGGCAATGTAACGAGTGACGCCGGGCCAGCGTTTGAAGCGGGTATTGGCGAGTTGGGCGGCTTCGGCATCGAGACCGGCACCGCCGGCGCCGACAAATATCGCGTCACGCGGAGGCTGAGCGTGCGCGTCGCGTGGTTGCGCGCTTTCCCATTCGAGGCTGCGAAAACGCACGACATCGATTGCGCGCGGCTTGCCGTAGACGAGAACACGTGCCGCTTCGATGGGATCGCGCGGGAAGCCCGAGGCCTGCCGCAATGTCGTTGCCATTGCCTGCGGGAAGAAAACCGAGGATCGTTTGCGAACCGATTGCCGCTTCGGCCAAATGGTGAAACGCGCCGTCGCCGCCCAGCGCGGCTATGCATCTATAGCCTGCCGCGATTGCGCCAGCGGCTATGCGCCGCAGATCTTCGGTGCTGGTCGATGCGGCGAATTCGGCGGGCCAGTGCTGCCCTCTTAAATAGTCGGCAATCGCCGGTTGGACGCGGCGGGCGCGTCCGCCGCCGGCGATCGGATTCACGATGATCAGGGCGCGTTTGGAATTCACGCGGATTCCGGATGAGCGGCACGGGGCGATGATCCCGTGCGCGGCCTGCATCGTGAAGGAGAGACTTCGGCGTGTCAATGATGGGCGGATTTCGGCGGTGTCTTAATTTCGAGCACAAACAAGCGCGGCTCTGCTGCGATGAACGCGGGGCAGGCTATGTTCGCGTGTGAGCTACCATCGCTGTGATTAAATCGGCGATTTCGGTGGCGCCGCGCTGGCCGAGAACGATGGTGTAGTGCGTGGTGCCGGGAATCTTGTGATCTTCGAGCTGCGGAACGAGCGCGCGAATCTGCGCGGCCAGAGCATCCGGGAAAAGCGGGGGTTGATCCGGGAGGAAGCCGTGCTCCGCGCGAATCAGCATCACTGGAACCTTTAGCGAACGCAGGCGGCCCGCCATTTCGTCGTGGCGCAAACCTTCGGCGAGATCGGCGACCACACCGGCCTGGAATGCTTTGGGTTGCACCGGCGATTCGCCTGCGACTTCATAATCCAGAAATGCTTCGGTCCAGGGATTCCAATCGGCGGAGGGAAAATGCGGTTTGGTGCGCCAGTAATCGCGATAGGCTTGGCGCGAGGGATAGGTGGCCGTCAATTGCATGACGCGCTCGGCGAGGGCAGCGTTGAGCGATTCATTCGGAGCGCCGCCGGCGATCGCCGGAAGGTAGCCGCCATCAATCAAGACGAGGCCGGAAACTAACGCGGGCTCCTGCGCCGCCAGTGCGGCAGCAATGAACGCGCCCATCGAGTGGCCCACGACTACGCTCGGGCCGATTTCCATGGCGCGCATTGCGGCGGCGACATCTCTGGCGTGCTGGATGAAGCCGTAGGGGCCTGCGGGTTTGCCGGAATCGCCGCGGCCGCGAAGATCCAAACCGAAGAGCGGACATCGGCCAGAGAGACGCTCGGCGATGCCGATGAAATTTACGTAGGAGGCTGTGAGTCCGTGAAGAGCTACCACTGGCGCGCCGCGTCCCGGCCAATAGCCGAAGGCGAGCTCGACGCCGTCACCGGTTACGCGGCCGCGCGCTTCGCGAGTCACCCGAATTGCTGCCCGTTGCGCGTTCTGTTGAGTCATCGCTATCCCGGAAACGAAACGTTTCGGCCGACACAGTTCTGCCAGACTCCGCCGCATTGTGCAAGCAGAGCGGCCGCTCGGTTCGCACCGCGGTTCTTAGAAGTCGAATTTGAGCGCGAACTGAATTACGCGCGGGCCGGTGGTGGTGGCTACGATCGCGCCGACATTAGCGCTGGCTAGCAAATTTACCGGGTTTGCGAAGCTGACGTTATTGAATGCATTGAAAAATTCGGTGCGAAACTCGAGCTTGCTGTGTTCGGTTACTGGGAAAAATTTGACGATGGAGAAGTCCACATCCTGTTGGGCCGGACCGCGCAGAATATTTCGGCCCGTATCGCCGAAATCGACGGTGGCGGGAACGAAGCAAGTCGCGTTGAAGTAGCCATTGAGGCGGCTCTCGACGCTGCCGCTCAAATTAGGATTGCATTCCGGGGTGGCGGGATTGAAATCGGCGCGGGCTTGGATGAAGGCGTTGGCATTGGTCAGCACTGAGAATGGAGTGCCGCTCTGAATGGTGAAGATGCTGGCGAGTTCCCAGCCGTTGGCAACCTGGCGGACGATTTTCGAGTCGCCCTGATAGAGTTTCGGCAGATCGTAAATGCCGCTGAAGACTATGCGGTGGCGGCGATCGAAATCGGAGCTGGCGCGGTTGTTGAGCACTACCTCATCGCCCGGGACGACGGTGACATCGCTCGTGCCGGTGGGATCGCCGGAATAATCATCGAGCGAGTGACTGTAGGTGTAGGCGGTGAGAAATTGCAGGCCGTTCGACATGCGCTTGGTGAGCGTGGCTTGCAGCGAATTGTAATTAGAATTCGAGGAGCTTTGCATTTCGTGCACGCCGAAGCCCTGCACCGCGAGAGACGACAATCCGGGGCTTAGTAATCCTGGAGCACCGGCCGCGGGAACTGGCGCTTGGTTCAAATCTCGCAAGCGCAAAAGTTTGCGCCCGGCCGAGCCTACGTAGCTGACATCGAGCATCCAATTGCGGGCGAATTCGTTCTGGATGCCCAGGCTGTATTGCTGAACGTAGGGCGTCCGGAAATTGTGCACATCCAGGAAAAGGCCATTGGCCGACACGGGCTGTATGCCGCCGGTAACCGCTGCGGGGAGAAACGCCGGAGGTCCGCCGAGCGGCAAGAATGGGCCGCCAAACTGAAGCGGAAAACTGCTGGGCGGCGGAACTTGCACGAACGGATTTGCAATCGGTGTGGTGAATGCCTGCGCCAGAGTGAAATACGGGAAATTGAGGATCTGGTTATTTGCGATGCGCGAATTCGGGCGGTCGTAATAGACACCGTAGCCGCCGCGCACCACAAATCGTCCGCCGCTCGAGAAGGGCTGCCAGGCAAATCCGATTCGCGGCGCGAAATTGTTTTTATCCGGCGGAACGAGCGAATCGCGGATCTGCGGAATTCCTGCGAGCGGAGTTTTTGCGTTGCCGGCCTGCACGAAACCGCCGGTGATGGCCACATTGTCGCCTGGGGGGAATCCAGCGATCGGCGTCGTCTGAAGAAGGTCCGGGTCGAAGCCGACATAGCGCCCTTGCGCTTCGGTGAACGGGCTGAAGTATTCGTAGCGGACGCCGAGGCTGAATGTGAGGCGATCGGTAACGCGCCAGTCGTCGGCTACGAATCCTCCCAGATCGTAGGACTTGAAATCGCGATTGTTCACGCCCGAGCCCATGATCGTTAGCCCGGTGAGATCGAAGAACCCGCCGAGAAAATCTACAAAGGGATTGCCGGAGAAGCCGAGAAAGAAAATCTGGCCGCGGGTGTAGAGATTGAAAGTCTCGGCGAGCTCGTGGTGCTTATAGTCCACGCCGAACTTCAGGCTATGTCGGCCTTTTTGCCAGCTAAGCGTGTCTCCCACCGTGTACGTTGGCTCGCCCGCGGCGTTCTCCGAAAAAGGCGAAGCGCCCAGATCGAAGAAATTGGCGACGGAAATTTCCGGCATGCCAGGAAACAAGTTGCTGAGCGGTGAGGCAATGCCGAGTTGCGCCGAGGTGAACGGCTCTTGCGGCGCTGAATGTGTAGTGATGGTGGCATAGCCGAGGCGCAGATCGTTCAGCAACGTGGGGCTGATTACGTACGTATCGTCAATCGAGAGAACGCGCTGATTGAAACTGACGTTCGCGCCGAATCCAGGTACTGGGAGTGCATTGGCGAGGCCGAAGGAATTGAATAGCGCCTGAGTTTCCGGATTGTCGGCCCAGAAGAATTTTGCGGAGAGGCGGTTGGCGTTGGAAATTTTGAAGTCGAGATTGGTATTAAATTGATCTTCGCGAAAGCGCGAGATTCCCACGACAGGGACTGCCACTGGCGCGATCGATCCAGTGGGATGCGGCGCCGAGGGGATCACCAGCGAGCCATTCGGCAACGTTGCCTGCAGCAGGAATTGCGCGGTGGGATCGATCGATGGGAGACCGAATGACGATGCCAGCGCGGCCAGTCCCGCGGCCGAGCGGTCATTCGTGAGATTTCCGGGTACGAAAACGGTGCCCACGGAATTCTCGATGGATGTTCCGTTGACTTCGCGCGTGCCCTGATAGGAAACGAAAAACCAGACGCGATCTTTCAATATTGGGCCGCCCAGTGTGCCGCCGAATTGATTGCGCTTGTAAGGAGGCCGATTGACGCCCGCGCCATTCAGGAAGAAATTGTTGGCGTCCAGTGCATCGTTGCGGAAGAACTCGTACAGGTTGCCGTGAAATTCATTGGTGCCGGATTTGGTGACTGCGGCCACCACGCTACCGGCATTTCGCCCTTGCGAAGCGTCGTACAAACTCGTTTGTACGATGAACTCTTGCAGCGAGTCCGTCGCGGGCACTGCGAGATTCGGGGTTGAACCGGTACCGATCGAGCTCGCGTCGATCCCATTGATGACCACCGCATTCGACAGAGTTCGCTGGCCGTTCACATTGAACGCCGTATCGCCCCGGCCGAGATCGGAGGAATTCGAGATGGAGCTGGAAGTTCCGGCGGTGAGCGTGAGCAATTGCTGGAAGTTCCGGGTGGCCAGAGGCAGTTGGCGAAGCGTGTCGCTCTCGACCACATTGCCGCGCGCCGGCGTTTCGGTCTGCACCATCGGAGCTTCCACCGTGACGGTGACCGATTGCGAGCCGCCCTGCACGACGAGATTCGCGTTCACTTCGATATATTCAGTAATGCGCACTTCCACCCGGTCCACAAGGAAGGGTTTGAATCCTGGCGCCTCCACTTGCAGCTTGTAAACGCCCGGCGGAATGAGGGGAAATACATAACGGCCTTCGCCGCCGGTGGAAGTGTCGCGGTCCACGCCGGCTGGGCTGGTCAGGGTGACTTTCGCGCCGCTAACGACCGCGCCGCTCGGATCCTTCACCACGCCGCTGACTTGGCCGGTGGTGGGAGTTTGCGCATAGGCATGGCCACTCAGCAGCAGGCACGCTCCCAGCAAAATTGCCAGAACGGCGATTCGTGATTTCATACACCCCTCCTTTACCAAGTCACTTACCTGCGTTGACGCTTTTTTGACGCTCCGGCCGTATAGAGCCGGACCAATTGATCGATGGCCTCTTCGTCGCTGACTCCCAGGTGGCGCTTGGCGGCAAACAATTCCTCGACCAGGAAGTAGGTGAAAAAATGTAAGTAGATAGTGGTGTAACCAAGTCCGGGATTGACGCCAGTAGGAAACGGGAACTGGGAGCCTTGCGCCATGGCGGTTGAGAACGTGCGCAGGCCTCCCGAAATTTCGCGAAAGCTGTGGATGAAGTGCTTGTGGCGGAATTCGACCACGTCGATGTACATCAGCCGCCAGTAATCCAGGTTTTCGCGCACGATGCGGCCGATGGCCATGGCCAATTTCTTCAGGGATTCCGGATCGACCGAGCGCATCAGGGGAACGAGTTGTTTCTGCCGGATGGTCTCCATTCTGTGGCCGAGGGAATTGACCAGATCGATGAAGATGTCTTCCTTGGTGTCGTAATAGATGTACAGTTTGCCCATGGAAACGCCGGCTTTCGTGGCGATTTCGCGGACAGTGGTGCCGTGAAAACCCTTGCGCGTGAAGAGCTGCAACGCGGCGCGCTCGATCTTGCGCTTGTTCTTTTCAAAGGTGCCGTGAAGAAGCTTAGGCATTTCACCCTTGCCCTGCGAATCGGTTGTTGTTTAGTATGGCCCCCACCAAAGAGAGCGAGCGCTCGCTTTGATTGGGAAGAGATTTATCCTTGCCGAAGGGAGTTGTCAAGAGGAATTGATTTGGCGTTACTCTGCGGGAGGTGAACGCAGAGGCGAAGGCTAAAGCGAAAGGCCAAAGCTAATGCAGATCCCTCACCCCCCAAAGAGTTCGGGATGACAGGTGCCGGGGAGCTTTCTTGATCTGTCCGCCGAGTTCTGGGTGCGGAACTCATTGCCACTTATGCGGGAGGAAATCGTGAATGGAAAAGTCGCGCTAATCACCGGGGCTGGCAGCGGCATCGGCTATGCCATCGCGAAATCTTTTGCAGCCGCCGGCGCGAATTTCGTGATCGCCGATCTAGATGCCGCCGCCGGCGAGCGTGCGCGAACGGAGTTGCAAGCTCTGGGCGTCGAAGGCGAATTCGTCGCCACCGACGTTTCCAAATCCGCGGATGTTAAGCGGCTGATCGAAACCGCGGCGGGGCGTTTTGGAAGAATCGATATCCTGGTCAACAATGCGGGATTGCAGCATATTTCGCCCATCGTCTTATTTCCCGAGGAGCGCTGGAATTACCTGATCGGCGTGATGCTGACGGGAACTTTTCTCTGCTGCAAGTATGCGCTGCCGCACATGATTCGCCAAAACTGGGGCCGCGTGATCAACATCGCCTCGCTGCACGGCAAAGTTGCGTCGCCGTTCAAGGCCGCTTACATCGCGGCGAAGCACGGCGTGCTGGGATTTACAAAAGTGACCGCGCTCGAAGTGGGAGAACACAACATCACGGCAAATGCGATTTGTCCGGCCTACGTGCGCACGCCGCTCGTGGATCAGCAGATCGATGAGCAAGCTCTGCGCCACCGGATTTCGCGCGAGGACGTGGTTCGCAAGATCATGACCGAGCCCGCCGCAATTCATCGCTTGCTCGAGCCCGAGGAAGTCGCGTCGCTCGCATTGTATCTTTGCAGCGACGCTGCGGCTGGAATTACCGGAGCCGCGCTGGATATGGACCTCGGCTGGACGGCGCGCTAAAAATTCCGAAACGACCCGCGGAGTTATCGACCATGGCTGGAAACGGGCGGTAACGCGAGCTGTGTGAATTGCGGAGAAAGACTGGTGCCGGCGGTGGGACTTGAACCCACGACCTAGGGATTATGAGACCCTCGCTCTACCCCTGAGCTACACCGGCGTGCTTCAAAAATACCATGCTCTGGCAACGGTGTGTAGCGGGCTGGTGTGCGCGGAATCTCTTGCCTTGGCAACTGCTGCTGGGCTGAAGCCCACCGCTACGAGACCATCGCGGGTCCATTGGACTAGTAAACGAGGGTAGCGATTGATCGCCTGATCGAGACTTCGCTCGCGTGCGGCGGTTCAGCTCAGTCCAGAGTGAAACAGCGATATGGCCGGGCAAAAAGTATAACCTCAGTGGCTAAACCCGGAATGATTCTGTTCGGCTTTCGGCATGACTGAAGTCGTGTCCTGACAAACCTGCCTGGATAAAATCCTCCTATTTCCGCTTGATTTGCACGGAATCCCAAGCAGACTCACGCAACAAGAATAAGGGTCCTATTAGTACTAACGTACTGTTGACGTCGTCGATTTGCGCTTCTAACGTTCACGCTGACAACTGAATACAGGCACTGGCTCAGCCAGATAGGGTACGTGTGTACTGTTAGGGCACACGTGTGTCAATTTTCCCCCTTGACGGCAACCTACTGCTCATAAGCTCCTCCGCGTAGTTTCCCTATATCTCGGAGGAGTCAGATGAGTAAGTGGATAGTGGTCGCGGTGCTAGCCCTGGTGATCCTTACCGGAGCAATGGGATTCAAGGCGGTTACGGCGAATTCTGCCCATAACACGCCCGGCCCAATGCCCCCATCACCGTGGTTCGCCGTGAACACACCCGGACCGATGCCACCTTCACCTTGGGTGGTAAATACGCCGGGCCCCATGCCGCCGTCACCCTGGTAAGGGTGGGCGTTAGCGGCTAAACGCGGTACGGAGCCAGGCTTTGCATTCAGGGGTCATTTTCGCAGGCTGGTGAAAATCAGCCTGCGCCCTGATGCTAAGCCGGATCGATTACGCGATATGGATAGTAGGCTTCCTTGTGGAAGTCAGCGCGGTGGTGTGTTTTCTCATTCGCCGGAACTTTCTTCGATATATCTTCCTTAGTCTCTATCTTTTAGCTGCTAGTTTGGTCACCGTCGGGCAGTATCTTTGTATCAAGAAGTTCGGCTGGTCGTCCGTCGAATATTGGTATTACTACTATTATTCCGAGAGCTTGCTCACCATTCTGCTGTTCTTTGTCATTATTCAGTTCTACGACATGGTCTTTCAGGAATTGAACGCCAGCCGTTACGTGCGGCGTGGCGCGATCGCTTTGGTTGGAGCCACGGCGCTGTTTTCCTACCTAGTGATTCGCGCGAATCAGGACCACTTGATGAGCCGGTTCGTAGTCGAGCTCGGGCAGAATCTTTATTTTGTGGGAGTCGTGCTTACTTATCTTCTTTGGGGCGCGATTCTGAAATTGCGCGAGACGCGCACGCGGCTGATCCAGCTGGTGCTGGCTTTGGGCGTATATTTCAGCGCTACCGCGGCCGCTTATGCTTTGCGTAACCTCTTTCCTTCGCTGCAGCCGGCTGTGCTTCGCTGGGTGCCGCCGATTGTTGGGGTTTGGTTGCCGGCGGCCTGGGCCTTCACGATGATGAAGGTTTCCGAAGACGCGCGTTTGGTGACTTCTCATCTGTTGGCGAGGGCCCGGTGATCATTCCGGTCCTTATCTGCGTCATTTCGTTTGCGTTGCTGCTGCAATTTTTTGTTTCCTATTGCCGCTCGGTGATTGCGGCCGGGCGCAAGACGGAGCTTTCGCCGCAGGTGCGCGAGATTGCCGGGATTCGCGAGGATAAGCTCGATGAGGCGGAGTTCGTGCGGTTGGTGCAACTGCTGAGGCTTTGTCCTGGTAGTGGCGAGGATGGCGGCGAGATTCGGGCTGTGGGCGTTTACTACTCGTTGCTCTACGCTATTCGAGGATTCTTCCGGCCGATGCTGCCGCGCATTGCGCGCTGGGCGCAAGCGGAGCGCGAGAGCTGCTCTTATTTCGCGGCGGTGGTGCTCGATCGCCGCATTACGTACAGCCGTGAGTTGCTGGCGCAGCATATGTCCGGGCATGTCTAAGTAGCGCTGGCGTCCCCCCGGCATCTTGCGAGTGCGATCCCACCACGGGCAATCGTTTCGGACGGATCACACAGTTCAATCCAAGTCACTCACTTACATGACGCGCCACCCGCGATTACGGGTGTCTCCGCGGTTAGTGGTCGTAAGAGCCGGCGGGACGCCAGCGCTACGGGAGATCTCTTCTTGATGCATCGCGCCGCCCACCACGAACGCCCTTGCCGAAATTTGTGGTCGTAAGATGCCGGCGGGACGCCAGCGCCACTTAATGCTGCGTGTGTCGCAGCCGCGGTGTAAAATTCGAAGATCCCCGAGAGCTGGCCTACAACTGTGAAATCGAAGCTGCATCAATGCGTTCTGAATGCGATCCGCGATCACCGGATGATTGAGGCCGGCGACCGCGTCGGCGTGGCTGTGTCTGGCGGCGCGGATTCTGTGGCGTTGCTGCGGCTTTTGGGGGATTTGCGCGGGGAAGTGGGAATTTCGCTGTGTGTGGCGCACCTGAATCATGGAATGAGAGGCGAAGCCGCGGACGCGGACGATGCATTTGTGGCTAAGCTCGCGCACGAATTGGATATGCCGTTTTTTGCGGCGCGCGAAGACGTGGCCGCTCTGGCGCGACGCAATCATTGGAATCTTGAGGATGCCGGGCGGCGGGCGCGCTATTCGTTTTTCGAGAAGCTGGTGCGCGAGGGGCGCTGCACAAAAATTGCGGTCGCGCATACGGCCGACGATCAAGCGGAGACCTTGCTAGCACGGCTGATTCGCGGGACCGGCACTCGCGGGCTGGTGGGGATTCATAGAGTGCGCGGCGCAGTGATTCGGCCGTTGCTCGATGCGCGGCGGGAGGAATTGCGCGACTATTTGCGTGCGACCGGGCAGACCTGGCGCGAGGATGCGAGTAATGAGGATACGACGCGGCTGCGTGCGCGCATCCGCCAACAACTGTTGCCGTTGATCGAGCGCGACTTTGCTCCCGCGATTGTCGAGCGGCTCACTAATCTTGCGGAAGTGCAGAGCGGCGAGGAAGAATTCTGGAACGCGCTTGTGGAAGAGCGGCTGGCGGCGATTCAAGGGGAGGCGGGCGGCGCAGTTTCGGTCGAGATCGAGGAGCTTTTGACGCCTCTGGCGCAGCTCGCTGGGAAACATGATGCATCGCTGGCCCTATCGCGGCGCGTGATTCTGGCGTTGCTGCGCCAGTCGGCGCGGGGCGAATCGGATTTCGACGCTAAACATGTGCAGCAGGTGCTGCATCTCGCGGGCAAATCACAGAGCGGGCGGCGCATTGAGTTGCCGCACGGCGTCCAAGTGGTGCGGGTTTTCGAGCGGCTCGAGTTTGTGCCGCGCGAAGCGTCTGAGCCCGCCGGTAGCGGCCTCGCGGCACGAGGCAGAGTTCGCCCTTTTGAGTATGTCGTTGCTCTGCCCGACTCCGGGGCGGCGGAAATCGAGGTTCCAGAACTGCGGGCACGTTTCTATTTGAAAGCCATTGACTGGCCTAGTACACCGCGCGACACTAAACAGGAGGCGGAAGCTCTGGATGCCGACCGTCTCACCCCTCCGCTCGTGCTCAGGAATTGGCGCCCGGGGGACGCTTGCCATTTCCCGGGAAAGCGTCAGGCGCGGAAATTGAAAGAGCTATTCGCCGAGGGGCGCGTCAGCCTGAGCGACCGGAAGAATTGGCCCGTGCTCACCAGTACTGGGCGAGTGGCTTGGGTGCGCGGATGGCCGCCGGCGGTTGATTTTTCGGCGGGGAAAGAGACGCGTCGCGGCATCATCGTGCGGCTCGAGGAGCTCTAGCCGGAAGCGCCTGATTCGCGGCGGCTTGGCTTCGGCTCTTTTGCGCCGCTTCGGCATCTAAGTATAAGGGGATGCTGTCGGTCTCTTGGATTTCGCTTTTGGGGGAAAGGACGAGGTAGGCCTGTGAATTCTACGGTTCGGACAATTCTATTCTGGCTGGTCATGATCGTGTTGGCCGTGGTGCTCTGGCATATGGCATCTTCCGGAGGGACGGCGCAGCACGAAGACGAGCCCAGCTACACGACCTTCCTCGCGCAGATTCAGTCGGGCAACATCAAGGAAGTTACCGTCGCGCTTTCGCAGAACAGCGCGGAAATTTCCGGCGTGTATCGCGAAAATGCCACCAAGTTCCGCAATGTGACCGTTGCCAATTCTTCGATCCCCGATATCACCAAGGCGCTGCAAGACAAAGGCGTGCTCATCAACATCAAGGAAGTGAAGAACAACGACTGGATCGCTTTCGTCGTGAATTTTGCTCCGCTCATACTGATTGTCGGCTTCTGGATTTTTATGATGAAGCAGATGCAGGCGGGCGGAAACAAGGCGCTCAGTTTTGGGAAGTCGCGGGCGCGTTTGCTTACCGCGCAGCAGAAGAAAGCTACTTTTAAGGATGTTGCTGGGATTGATGAGGCCAAGGAAGAGCTTTACGAGATTATCGATTTCCTGAAGGACCCGCAGAAATTCCAGAAATTGGGCGGACGCATTCCCAAGGGTGTATTGCTCGTCGGGCCTCCAGGAACTGGCAAGACTTTGCTGGCGCGCGCGATTGCGGGCGAAGCGAATGTGCCTTTCTTCTCGATTTCGGGGTCGGACTTCGTGGAGATGTTTGTGGGCGTGGGCGCGAGCCGAGTGCGCGATCTATTCGAGCAGGGCAAGAAGAATGCGCCTTGCATCATTTTCATAGACGAAATTGATGCGGTTGGACGCCATCGCGGGGCTGGGCTTGGCGGCGGACATGATGAGCGCGAGCAGACTTTGAATGCGTTGCTTGTGGAGATGGACGGCTTCGAATCGAATGAAGGCGTGATTTTGATCGCGGCCACCAACCGCCCGGATGTTCTCGATCCGGCGTTGCTGCGGCCGGGCCGCTTCGATCGCCGCGTGGTAGTGCCTCGGCCGGACGTGAAGGGCCGCGAGGAAATTCTGCGCGTGCATACTCGCAAGGTGCCGATTTCGGACGATGTGGATCTGTCGGTGATTGCGCGCGGCACTCCGGGATTCTCGGGCGCCGATCTGGCGAATCTTGTGAACGAATCGGCTTTGTGGGCGGCGCGGCAGAATCGCAAGACGGTGACCATGGCGGACTTTGAGATGTCGAAGGATAAAGTCCTGATGGGTGTCGAGCGCCGGTCGATGATTCTCTCCGAAGAGGAGAAGAAGAATACAGCGTTCCACGAAGCGGGGCATGCTCTGGTCGCGGCGATGACTCCGGGCGCCGATCCGCTGCACAAAGTGACGATTATTCCGCGCGGGATGGCGCTGGGCGTCACCATGCAACTGCCGATCGACGACAAACACACTTACACGAAGGAATTTCTCGAGTCGCAGCTTGCTGTATTGATGGGCGGGCGCGCGGCAGAGGAGATGTTCCTGCAGCATCTCACCACCGGTGCCGGAAACGACATCGAACGCGCCACGGATATCGCGCGGCAGATGGTCTGCGAGTGGGGCATGAGCACTCTTGGGCCGCTGACTTTCGGCAAGAAGGAAGAGGCTATTTTCCTGGGGCGCGAAATTGCACAGCACCGCGATTATTCTGAGGACACCGCCATTCGCATCGATAAGGAAGTGCATTCGATCGTCACCGGCGGATACGAGCGGGCGCGAAACATTCTCGATACCAACCGCGGCGCGCTTGAGCGTGTGGCGCAAGCGCTGCTCGATCGCGAAGTGCTGGACGCCATCGAATTGAAGCTCTTGATCGAGGACAAGCCACTGCCGGACAAGCCGAAAGCTTCGCCGCCGGCTCCACCTGTGCCGAGTCGAGAGCCATCGCTAACGTTGCGGCCGGAGCCGCGCCCAATGCCGGGCTTGGCGAAAGGCGAAAAGCCGGCAACCGCATAATTTTGCAGCTTCATCTCCGCAGAGTTAAAAAAAAGGCAGGCGCGCAAGCGCCTGCCTTTTTTCTTTGTAGGGCCCGTGCTTTACGCCGGGCATCTTCAGGCAGGATCACGCAATCTCCGCACACCGAGTTACACGAGTCGTCGTCGGAATGGCGGAGAACTAGGGTTTCTGAGTCCGGGGGCGATGCACGGATTTAGTTGGCGTTTGTAGTCGCAAGATGCCGCCCTGAAGGGCGC
This sequence comes from uncultured Acidobacteriota bacterium, assembly GCA_963792515.1. GTDB lineage: Bacteria > Acidobacteriota > Terriglobia > Acidiferrales > UBA7541 > Palsa-147. Next base: position 379,557 of record CAWBWG010000001.1, read on the forward strand.
CGCTACGAGAGCCGAGAGCAATTCGTTTTACTCCCAGCGGAACATTTTCGCCGAAAGCGCAGTGCAAATCGCGAATACCAGAACCAGCGCCGCAACATCGCCCAGATGCGCAGACCAAGCATCTCCATTCCAAATTCCCTCAAGTAAGAACACTGCGTACGTGAGCGGAAGCACGCGCGCAATCGCGTGCAGCACCGGCGGCAACACCGCAATTGGCACAAAGATGCCCGATAGTCCGAGCATGGGATAGAGAATCACGGCGCCGATGGGCTGCGCGAAGCGAGCGGTGGGAACGATGCTGGCGATGACGAAGCCGATAGATAGAATGCTCCACGTGCTGATCAACAGCGCGATCGTGAAGCTGAACAGGGGCGCGTGCACGCCGACCGGATAGTAGCGCTTGCCCGCCAGCACCAACAATGCGAGCGTCGCTGCCGTCAGCAGTAGCTTGACGAGCACGTGCGCCGTCAGGATCGTCGGCGGGCGCAGCGGAGTAGCGCGCAGCCGCTTAAGGATGCCGCCCTCGCGGTAAATCGAAATGATGGTGACTAGGGACAGCACCGCGCTGATGGTGATGAACAGCGACGCGAGGACCGGCAGGCCGGCCTGGATGAATTGGCTGTTCTCGGGTGAGGACGCGGACTTCCCATGGCCAAACATTCGACCCAGAACGATGAATATCAAAACTGGGAACAAGATCGTGCCGATGGCGCCGAGCGGCTCGCGCATGAAAATCTTCAGCTCGATCCAGGTCAGCTTAAAAAGTCCACGCAGCATGATTGAAATTCCTAATCGCGAATTGAATGTCCTGTCAATTTCAAAAACACGTCCTCAAGATTGGGGAGAATCGTACGAAAATCCGTCACTCGTATGCGATTCTCCGACAAGCAGTGAATAACTTCCGTCACCAAATCCTCGCCCTGGCCGCTAATCGTAAATCGCGAATCCTTGCGGCTTACCGATTCCACTCGCGGAATCGTTCGGAACCGCTCTTCAGCCGATGCGTCCTCGGTGACCAGCACGACACTTCGTTCCGGGCAATGACGGCTGACGAGATGCTCGGGCGTGTCGATGTCGATGATGCGGCCGTGCTCGATGATGGCCACGCGATCGCAGAGGCGCTCGGCTTCTTCCATCAGATGAGTGGTCAGAAAAACCGTTTTGCCACGCTCGCGAATGCCGCGCACTAAATCCCAGATGGCGCGGCGAGCTTGTGGGTCGAGGCCGGTGGTCAACTCGTCGAGAAAAACCACTTCCGGATCGTTTATTAGCGCGAGGGCGATGAAGAGACGCTGCTTCTGGCCGCCAGAGAGCGTCATGAACCACGCGTTGCGTTTATCGGCTAGGCCGAGTTGCTCGAGGAGGCGTTCGCCGTCGACGGTTTTCTTGCGGTAGAGCGACGCCCAGAGATCGACGGCCTCCCAGACTTTGATGCGCTTCTGCAATTGCGCCTGCTGGAGCTGCACGCCGATGCGCTCTTGCAGTTTGTAAACATCGCGGAAAGGATCGAGGCCCAGGACGGAGATTTTGCCTCGGTCGCGCGTGCGCAGGCCCTCGATGCATTCCATCGTGGTGGTTTTTCCCGCGCCGTTTGGTCCGATTAGGCCGAAGATTTCGCCGTCGTTGACTGTGAAGGAGACATCATCGACGGCCACAAGTTTGCCATAGGTTTTTCGGATGCCGGAGACTTCGATTACTGGGCGCGTGGCCGTGAGGGTGGTCATGATCGGTGGCTATTAGGGATCTACGGAAACGGCTTAAAGTTTATATCACGGAGGTCGGTTCGCCTTGGCTTCCTGGTTGATTCTCGGCTTTATGGATGAATGGGGCTACGGGGATTGATTGACGCGCGGCGCTTTGGGTTACAGTTTGGGACCGAACGACGGGAGGGCTAAAGCACCCTCCCCTACTCGACTCAATTTGGGCGTAAAATGAAAGTATGGCGAACAAAGCTGATCCCACCATTCACGTTGAATGTCCCTGCTGTCATGCGAAGCTGAACGTCGATCGCGAGATTGGCGTGGTGCTCTCGCATGAGGCGCCGGTGCGGCCGCCATCCATCGATTTCGACGATACGGCGCGATTGCTGCGAGAGCAGGCCGATCGCGTGGAAGAAAAATTCCGCCTTTCGGTGGAGGCCGAAAAGTCGAAGGAAGACGTCCTCGCGCGAAAATTTGCGGAGGGATTGAAGAAGGCCAAAGATCAACCCATCGAAAAGCCACTGCGCGACTTTGATCTCGATTGAACTCTCCGATTTGCAGGCCGCGAAAAAAATCGAACCACTGTCATCCCGAATCCTTTTGTCGGCCGCTTCGCGGTCGCGCGAGAAAACGAATGAGGGATCTGCATTTCGCTTTTGCCTTCGTAGGGGCCGGGGTTCACCACCGGCCCGGTTTGGCTGTGGGTTTTTCGCCTTTGACTTTTCGGTCGTAGGGGAGCTCGCTTGCTAAATCACATCCTCCTAACCGGCCTCGCGATTTCTCTCTGCGCCTCGCCACTTCCAGCGCAGACGATTCATAAGCCAAAGCCGCCGAAGCCGGAACAGCTCGACGCGAATATTTCCTTCGAGCGCGATAAAGATTCGGGCGAGTTGCGCCTGTGGCAACCGGGCGTTCCGATCGGCGAATCGCCGCCTGCCGCCGCGGCGGACGCGCCCCACGCGCTGCGCGTGAGCGTGAATCTCGTTCCTTTAAATTGCAATGTATTCGCGGCGGACGGAAGCTCCGTCACAGGTTTGGCGCGCGAAGATTTTCGGCTCTTCGAAGACGGCATCGAGCAACGCATCGCGTATTTCGATGCGGGAAAAGATCCCGCCAGCATTGCGCTGGTGATTGACGCGAGCCCCAGCGTGTTACCCGATGCCGGCGCGGTGCAGGACGCGGCGCGCGGCATTGCCGACGCATTGGCGCCGCGCGATGAAGTGGCTGTGGTGGAATTTTCGGCGCATTCCTACGTGCTGGCGCCGTTTTCGCACGATCGCGCCGAGCTTGAGAGCGCCATCGCGCGAGTCAACGTCCGCGAACTTTTCGGCGATAAAGGCGGTTCAAACATCTACGAGACGGTTTATCTCGTCGCGCAGAAGCTTTTTCGTGGACGCACCGGCCGCAAAGCGATCCTGCTGCTTACTGACGGCGAAGATAATGGACTTGGGTTGACGCTGGCCTCCGCGAGCGACGGAAAAGATAAGGGCGCTTTCGGATGGAATCTCACTTTCGATGACGTGGTGCGCGGCCTCGCGAGCGAAGGAGTCGAAGTCTACGCGGTCTCCACGCAGCATCGCCCCAAAGTGCTCACCGATGGTTGGCTAGCGGCAAATTCGGGCCGCACCCTGCTCACCGAACAAGCGCGAAATCTGGGCATTCCGGCTTACACTTTGTTCCTGGCGGAATTGGTGCGCCGCGCCGGTGGCGGGCTTTATTTTTTGCGCCAAGCCGCCGGTGGACGCGAAGCATTCGAAAAAATCGCCGGAAATATCCGCACGCAATACACACTGGGCTTCTATCCGGCGGGCGAAAAGGCAGCAAACGCAGGCTGGCACGCGTTGCGAGTAGAATCGACGCGCGACGAGAAGCTGAGAATCGTAAATCGCGCAGCTTACTATGTTCCCGGGAAAGCGCCGTAAAGTAGCGCCGGCGTCTCTGCCGGCATCTTACGAGCGCAAAAGTTGGCAAATACCGACATCACGGGCGGAGCATACAAGTAAGCAACACGCACTGTTTCGAGTTAGCTGGTCGGGTTGTGATCTCCGTCGTGAACGAAACTCCGGCTCGTAAGAGCCGGCAGGGACGCCAGCGGTACGGGGAAAATTGATTGGCGCACAGAAAAAAATTCCGGCTGCGGCTTCCTTCGCGAACGCTCGATCTCGGCGCGCGCACGCTTGTGATGGGCGTGCTCAACGTAACGCCAGACAGCTTTTCCGATGGCGGGAAATTCTTCGATTCAAAATCAGCAATCCCAGCCGCATTCGCAATGGAAGCCGCCGGCGCGGATATCCTCGACATCGGCGGCGAATCCACGCGGCCCGGATCTGCGGACACATCAGCGGAAGAAGAACTAGCGCGAGTATTGCCAGTGCTTCAGGCGCTCGCTGGCCGCCTGAAAATTCCCATCTCGATCGACACGCGAAAAGCACCGGTGGCCGAAGCAACCATCGCTGCCGGCGCCGAAATTATCAACGACGTAACCGGCCTGCGCCCAGATCCAGAAATCGCGCGAGTAGCCAAGCGGCATTGCGTTCCGCTGATTCTCATGCATATGCGCGGTGAGCCTGGCACGATGCAAAAGCAGCCGTTCGCGCGCAACGCTGTGAGCGACGTGCTCAGCGGACTCAAGCGATCCATCGCCGTCGCGCGGCGGGCCGGCGTGCCGAAATCGCAGATCATCGTCGATCCCGGAATCGGCTTCGGTAAAAGCTTCAAGCAAAATTACGAATTGATCGCGCGCCTGCCCGAAATTGCGCGGCTGGGCTTCCCTATTTTGATCGGCACCTCGCGAAAAGCCTTCCTCGGCAAAACGTTAGACGGCAAGCCCGCCGAAGAACGCATCTGGGGCACAGCAGCCACGGTAGCAGCCAGCATCCTGGCCGGCGCGCACATAGTGCGCGTCCACGATGTGAACGAAATGGTGCAGGTAGCCCGCGTCGCCGATAAAGTCCTGGAAGCCATGAGGCCCTAAAGTGGCGGAGGCGGGGCAACCGAACCAGGAATGACCGCTGCCTCCCTCTTTCGTTTCGCCGATGACCTTCGCGCTTCGACTAGCACGATGATCAGCAAAGCTCCGCCTCCCAATATCAAGATGCTGAAAATTCCTGCAATGATTAATAGCGCGAGGCGAGCGATGTGCACATTGCCGACGGCAAACACAGCTTGCTGGTCTGACTGGTCATCATTGTAGCGGCCCACGATTGTGTAACTTCCAGGCTTAAAGACGCGGAACTCCAGGACCGAGCGGCCGCGCCGGCCATTCATCTCGTATGTCTCCGAGAAGGACGGCGGGTCAACGGGCAGCTTATCCTCCGTTTCATTGTTAATGACGGTGAACTGCATTCCGGGAACGCGGTTACCGGTGTCGAAAACGCGGCCGTCAATTTCCGATGGGCTCTCATAATAGATCACGTAATTTCCAGGCGCCGCAATCGGAACTACTATTTCTCCCGGAAAAATCGCGCGGGTCAGGCCGCTCTGCATATCGTTTAGGGCGACGGCGAGGATTTTGTATCCGCAGAAGGCGGCGGTTGCGATCATAGCCAGCGCGAGGAGATGAAACCAACGGCTCGGCCCGATTTTCTGCGGCGATGTGTGTGAATCGCTCATCGTGGATGCGGTAACCCTGCCATGAATTGCGCGAATTGTACATTCCTTGGGAGCGCATAGTCACGCCGTGCCAAGGCCATTGTAGGCGCGGGGGTTCATCTCCCGCCCGGTTTGGCCGTGGGTGTTTCTGATCGGTTTTTCCGCGAACCCCGAAAACCGAACACCCACGGCCACCCCTGGGGCGTCGTAAACCCGCCCCCCTACTTTGGTGGCCACTGCTCGCTTATAATTCGCGGCGAGGAATATCACCCATGCGAAAAATCCTGATCTGCAACCTGCCAATTTTCCTGTTCGCACTCGCTCTGTGCGCAATCCCTACTCGCGCGCAACTTCCACCGGTGAAACCAGCGCCGTTGCAGTCCTCGGCTGCCGAGGGTGCCTGCTCGGTGCAAGCCGCCTGTGCAGATTTAGCGCCGGCAATGATTCGCAGTGCCCAGGGACCTTCGCCGCTGGAAGAAAATTTGCGGCACTTGACGGACGAAATCGGCGGGCGCGTCAGCGGCTCGCCCGCGGCAGAAAAAGCCGCAGGCTGGGGCGTCGAAGCATTTCGCCACGCAGGCGTCGACGAAGTGCACACCGAAAAATTCACCATGCCGGTAGGCTGGGCAGAGGGAAAAACACATATCGAGATTCTTTCGCCCGGCGCGTTTCCGGTGCGCGCCGTTTCCATCGGCTGGTCGCCTGCAACTCCGGAAGGCGGAATCACCGCCGATATCGTCGATGTCGGCACCGGCGATGAAGCGGGATTCGCAAAAGCCGGGGCCGCGGCCAAGGGCGCGTTCGTTCTCGTTCATCAAAATTTGCTGGTCACCTGGGACGATCTTTTCGAGGAGTACGAGCGTGCGGGCGGCGTCATCGATCGCGCCGTCAGCGCGGGCGCCGCCGCGATTTTCTGGATGTCCACGCGGCCGAATCTGCTTCTTTATCGTCACAATAATTCGGTGAATGGCGAACTCGAAAAGATGACGCAGGCCGTGCTGGCTCGCGAAGACGCCGAGCGCATCGCTCGCTTCCTGGCCTCCAATGTGAGAGTGCAAGCCCATCTCGACATGCCCAATAAAATCACCGGCCCAGTGGAATCCGAAAATGTGGTCGCCGAAATTCGCGGCCGAGAAAAGCCGAACGAATTCGTTCTCCTTGGCGCGCATCTCGATTCCTGGGAACTGGGCACCGGCGCGCTCGACAACGGCTGCAACGCCGCGATGGTGATCGACGCAGCGCGCGTAATCCATGCCTCCGGCACTATCCCGCGTCGCTCGATACGCTTCGTACTCTTCACCGGCGAAGAGCAAGGCATGCTCGGCTCGGCCGCCTATGCCCGCGCGCATCGCTCCGAGCTTGACGATATGGACGCGGCGATCATCTTCGATTCGGGCATCGGACGCGTCACCGGCTATTCGCTCAGTGGCCGCAAGGATGTAGCCGACGCCGTGAAGCAAGCGCTGGAGCCAACGAAATCCCTGAACGCCAACGAGATCACCTTCGATGCCGAAATCGGCACAGACAATTTCGATTTTCTCCTCGAAGGCGTCCCCACGCTGGTCGCCAATCAGGAACCGGCCAATTACATGCTCAACTATCACGCCGCATCGGACACATTCGACAAAGTGGATTTCACAGAATTGAAAAAGCACGTAGCCCTGGCCGCGATCGCGGCATTCGGAATCGCCGATCTGCCGCAACGGCTAGGCAAGCGCCAATCCCGCGCCGAAATCGAAACGCTGATGAAAGAAACCGGGATGGACCAACAAATGAAGCAGATGGAATTCCAGGAATTGTGGGAAAAGGGCACCAGAGGCCGCGAAAAGTAGCGCCGGCGTCCCTGCCGGCATCCGAAGGGCAAGAAAATCGGCGAGAGCGAGGAACACGGATGGAACGTGAGACCACGAAGCGGCGACAGTTTCGCCTTTGTACCGCTGGCGTCCCGGCCGGCTCTTACGAGCAATAAAGCCGGCGAGGACGTTGAACGCGAACGGAGCGAGTCGAAAATAGATAGCGCTGAAATGCCGTTTTTGATTTCTGCGCGACGATTGCGAGTAGCAGAATTAACTTCAAAAGAGCCGGCCGGGACGCCAGCGGTACGCGAATTTGGCGCGATCGAGATCCGCCGGTGAGTCTGGGATGTGGCGGCTATCTTGCTCGTAAGATGCCGGCAGAGACGCCGGCGCTACTTACTTCGGATTGCCTTACCCGCAATAAAATTTCCCCACGGAAGTTTGACGTTTTGGCTACTCGCGTATAATCGAATTCATGGCAACTGCATTACACGCCAGATCCGCAAAAGGCCAAGGCGCCGCGAAAATCGCCGGACCGCACATGGGCGCGCTTCCGGGCCGGGTGCTGGGCCTTGATTACGGCCGGCGGCGCATCGGCCTGGCGATTTCCGATGAGCTGCGCATCACCGCGCGGCCCGCGGGTATTCTCGAACGCACGAATCGCCGCGGCATCTTTCGTAACCTACGCGAAATCGCGCGCGAGCATGGCGCGCGGCATATCGTCGTGGGCTATCCGCTCAATCTTGACGGCACCGCCGGCGAAATGGCCGAAGAAGCCGCGCGTTTCGCCGCCCGCTTGAAAAAAGAGCTCGGCATCGAAGTCGAACTTGTGGATGAACGCCTCACCAGCTGGGCCGCACATCAGGAAATGGCGGAAACCGCCCGCTCCACGAAGCGCGACGAGCGCCGCACCGCTCCTGAAATCGACGATCTTGCCGCCGCCATTCTTCTCCGCGATTATCTCGGCCGCGAACATCCCAAGAAACGCCCAACCTCGCCCGGCGGGGAGAAATAACCCCGCATGCGCCGCCTCGGCCTCCTCTCGCTTCTTTTGATCGCTGCGGTCGGTGGCTTCTGCGCCTGGCTTGACCATCAAATTAGCCATTTGTACAAGCGCTATCAGGGTCCGTCCATCTTCGTGGACATCCCGCGCGGCACTTCGAGCTTGGGCGTCGCCGAAATTCTGCACAAGAACGGCGTGATCGATAATATGGTGGCGTTCGAAATGCTCGGCCACTGGCATCACAAGCATCCGCTGCAAGCCGGCGAATATCTTTTCGAAGGGCCGATGAACGAGCGGCAGGTTTTTTGGAAAATTGCCGGCGGCCATATATATGTCCATACCATACAGATCCCCGAGGGATGGACAATGTTCGAAATCGCCGACCAGTTAGAGCGCGAAGGCCTGGGCACCCGCGAAGATTTCCTAAAAGTCGCGCGCGATCCATCGCAAATTCAGGATTTGGCTCCTGGCGCAAAAAGTCTCGAAGGATATTTATTCCCGTCGACGTATGAATTCACGCGTCACGCTACTTCTCAAGATATCGCCGATAAAATGGTGCGCCATTTCCGCACCGTCTGGGCCACGCTCAATCCTGATCAAGCGAATCCCGCGGCCACCACTCAGCAGGTCGTAACCATGGCTTCGCTCGTCGAGCGCGAAACTCCGCTCGCTCCCGAACGCCCGCTGGTCGCGGGCGTTTTTTATAATCGCCTGAGCAAAAATTATCCACTGCAATGCGATCCGACGGTGCAATACGCGCTCGCGCTCGCCGGACGTCCCACCACCATCGTGCATCACGCTGATCTCGCCGTGAATTCGCCGTACAATACTTACCAGCACGCAGGGCTTCCGCCCGGACCGATTGCCAATCCCGGGGAAGCATCTTTGCGCGCGGCCATTTCGCCGGCGAAGACCGATTACCTGTATTTCGTGGCAAACGATCAGGGCGGCCATTTCTTCAGCAAGACGCTGGCCGAGCACAATCGCAACGTCACACGCTATCGCAAGCGCCTCGAGGACGATAGTTCTGGCGCCGACCCATCGCCTGGAAATCCTAGCGGCCCGAACCGGCATCGGAGTCCATCGTGACCCGCAAAGATCCCAAAGAACCGCATCCGCTGAAGGAAACGACGAAGAAGGAATTAATTCTGGAAGCGGCGCACGCGCTGGCGAAAGAACGCTATACGCCAGCGGAAATTGAGCAGATTCGCCGCCAGCTGATCGTGCACGCCGGACCGGAAGCCAACACTTCGCCTGAATACATTGTCTCCGTTCTCGAAGATGCCGGCTTGCGCGTCCTGTGGGCCACTCACGAAGACGAAGAAGGCCGCCACGAAGAGGAATTCCACGATTTGCTGCATTTCTCGACGCTCGAGGAAGCGGAAATGTGCATCATCCGCCTCGATGAGCTGCTCAGAAAATTTCAGAGTGAAGGCGAGCACGCCGCCGTCGAACGCACCCGCGAGGTCGGCCGCCTAGGCCGCCGTCGCGCCGAAATGATTTCCCGCAATCACAAAGTCGATGGCGCCAAGCGCGCCGAAAAAGAAGAAATCGCGCAGTGGTTCGCCGTCTGGCTGGAAACTCCTGATGCGTTTTTCGATTGGCTGGAAGTCCGCAAGCAATCGCCCGATTACGAAAAGCGTTTCGGCGGCGCCGCCGGCCAAGCCGCCGGTGCATGAGATTTCAATTTGCGAACGTCGCCGGACGCATTCGCAGCGGCGCCCTTTAGGGTGGCATCCGGCGATAACCACATGCACCGAACGCGCGATGTTCTGAGTCTTAACGTCGCGAAGATGCTGGGCTGAAGCCCACCGCTACGAAACCAGAGTTACAAAATCTGACTTATGAATCTACTCGATGTAGAACCGCTCGACCTCGGCCCCGACGTAAAAGCCATCAGCCTCGAACTGGTCGACCCCGGCGTTGATCGCGAGCCCGTCCGCGGCGAAGAAGCGGTAAAAACCTGGAGCCGCGTGCTCTCCACGCTAGCTGCTAACGAACCGTGGGCGCTCGATTTCTATAGCCACGTCGATCGCGTCCGCGATTTCTGCTCCGCCCACGGCATAAAATTCCGCGAAGCCGAATCTCGCTGCATCGTAATCCCCGGCCCCGATCCCACTCAACTCAAAGAATTATTCACCCGCTTCGAAGCCGAAACGTTCGGCGCCCGCGCTGGCACGCAAGCCGCAGAAGGCGATCCCTCGCTGGAGAAGGATCTCTCCCGCCAAGGCGCCGACGCGTACCATCACGCCTACACAAACTACCGTTTCTGCGCCATCTGCGATTTCGAAAATGGCTCCGTCGTAGTCCTCAGCAACAAACTATGGGCCAGTGAAATCATCCGCCTGGTCCGCGCTGTCCTGGACCCCGCCACAGTAGAAGTCCGCCTACCGGCCTAGTAGCGCCGCCGTCCCTGGCGGCATCCTGCGACCGCCGCAACAACGAGATTCCAGAAACGGCGGCCGGCCTCCGCAACTGGCGCCAGGAAGTGCACCTCAGCCGCCAGAGAACCGTCCCGCAAGATAGTACGGTCGTACCATTTCCCTCGCCATTAGTCCTAGTACACTGGTTCATACAGGCAGGTGAATTGCAGGTAGGTGATGTGTCTCTGATGCCCAGCGCAACGACAATACCGAATGCTCGCGCTTTTGTCCGTAGCCTCAATGTTTTGTTGAAGTTCGCCCGGTTGTACGGCCTCGAGCACGTGCGCTCGGCTTCCCAATTTGACTCGGCTTTTGAGGAGCTCACGGACGCAATTGGGGCAGCAGGTCCGGCGGGGCTGCTTCTAGGGGCTACCGGATCGCAGCTTTTGCTCGATGGTGTGCCGCTTGAGACCACGCCGGCGGAACGCAGCTTTGCCAATTTACTGAGTGCCTCGGGCATCGCCAGCATTTGCTTCGGACGCGGGCTCGAGCGCCACGAGTTCGCCCAATTTATTCGCGCTTTCATGGAAACGGGCACGAAATCCAAAGGGCTCGCCGAGAAGCTCAGCGAATTTTCGGGCAAGGATGCCAGCGGGTCGATTCGTGTGAACGAGATTCGCTTCGTGGCCGAGGATTCGGCTTATTCCGAGGCGCGCGTGGCCGCGCAGCTGACGGTCCGCACTCTGGGCGGCGATGCCGATTCGATTCAGGAGTGGTTTCGCAGCCCCGAAAAAATGATTCAACTGATCGCCGCAGCAGAAGGCGCCGCGCATCCCGGCGGTGGTCCGGGCGGTGGCTCCGGCGTTGGCACGGGCACTGGCTCCGGCAGTGGTGAAGCATCCGCCACCAGCTCAGGCTCGTACGCAGGCGCCGTAAATGGTCCAGGAAACGGTGCAGCCCCCGGCGCTGCGTCCGGCGGCGGCTCCTTCGGGTTTTTCGGCGGGCTAGCCACCGCGGGATCAGGCAACGCCGCAGGATCGGGCAGCGTCGCGCAAGAACCGATGCCGATCAGCGAAGCCGAAATGCACAGCCTGCTGCGGCTGCTGGCGCAATTCGGCGAAGCCACGCAAGGCACAGGCAAAACTCAAAGTCTCGATCAATCCGCGTGGCAGCAGAAGCTGGCCCATCTCCCGCAAAATGCGCAGGTAACTTTGCGCCAAGCGCTCGCCGGCGTGATGGCCACCGCGCCCAAAGCCAAGCTCGATGGCACCACTCTCGTCCGCCTCGCCGAAGATTTAGCCATTCGCTTCGCGCTCGATCGTTATCAGCGCGGCGAAGTGCGCGTGAATGCCGTGCGGCAGCTGCTCGACAAAATGGGCCAGGAAGTCGAAACGCTGCGCAAAATGCTGCGCGCGCGCGAAGACAAAATGGCTAAGGCCGGGATCGCCGTCGAATCCCACGCCGATTTGCTCGATCGACAATTCTGGGCGCAGGTTCCCGAGTCTGGCAAAAAACAAGTGCTGCTCTCCACCGAAGCCTGGTGCATTCCGCCGCGCAATGTGCAGAGTTTCGTTGAAGAATTGCTAGGCCGCGGCGAATCCGATGCTGCCGGCGATATTCTGCTGCACTATGCCGCCTGCGTACGCAATAAAGACGCCGAAGCCCGCCGCAAAGCCGCGATCGGTTTGGGGCAACTAGCCGAACTCTACAGCCGCGCCGCCAGCCAGCGCTTGCAAACCGCCCTCGCCGAAATCGGCAAGCAGATGCAGGAAGAGCGCGAACAGGAATTGCAATCGCTGCTGAGCGCCGCGTTTGTGCGGCTAAGCCAGGAAGCGGCATCGCGCCGTTATTACCGCGCCATGATCCAAGCGCTCGATTCGCTGAATCTGCTCGAAGCCGTGCGCCCAAGCTGGGTGCAGGGCCTGCGCCCGCGCCTCGGAATCGAAAATCGCGTCTCCGAATTCATCGACGACGCGGTGAACTCCGATCGCGTGGACGACAGCCTCACCGACGTCCTTCGTCGCGTCCCGCAAGCCTCATCCGAGCAGCTTGCCGTACGTCTCTCGCGCACCACTCGCCGCAACGAACGCGAGCGCGTAGTCGATCTAGCCAAAGCCATCGGCGAACCGTGCGCGCAACCGCTGCGGGCCGCGCTGCGTTCCGAGCCTTTGTCGAAAGCTTCCTGCGTGATCGGATTGCTGAGCCGGCTGGATCCTCTCGCGCTCGGCGAATTTCTCCCCTCGCGCTTAAGCGAAGGCCAGCGTTCCTTCCAGGACGCCGTAGTCCGCCAGCTAGCCATTGCCGGCGCCCCCGAACGCGGCCGCATCCTCGCGCACTCGCTCGATCTTTTCGATTCGCTGGTGATGCCGTTTGCCGTCGATGAAATCGGCATGTGCGGCGATCCGGATACATCCGAGATTCTGCTCAAGATCGTGGAAGGCGAATCGCTTCCGGCCAGTTCGGAATTCCTGCGCGTGAAAGCCATCGAAGCCCTCGGCCGCATCCGAGCCCCAGGCACCGCCGAGCGCCTCCGCCATTTCCTGGAAGATCGCAAAACCTTTGGCTGGACCTACCCCGACGAAATCCGCACCGCGGTAGCCCAAGCTCTGGCGAAAATCGACGCGGAATGGCTCCGCGCGTTCATCCCGAAATCTGGACTCGACGCCGCCGTGCTCGCGCTCGCCCCGCTCGATCCGCGACCAGAACGCGATTTCGTCCGCCATCGCCGCTACCGCCGCGTCCGCCTGACGCACTCCGTCCCAGCGATGGTGAGCTCGCCCCAAGGCAAGCAATCGCTCTCCATCAATGTGTTAAGCCTAGATGGCGGCATGGTCAGCGGCGAAATGCAGCTAGCCGTAGGCACCTCAGCCACATTCCGCATCCCAGCAGGCATGCGCTCCATCAACGCCCAAGCCGTAGTCCGCTTCGTCCGCTCCCATCAAGCCGGCTTCGAATGGGTAGGCATGGGCTTGGAAGATCGCGCCAAGCTACGCCGCCTGCTAGTCTCCCTAGGCCAAGGCGAATCCAGCACCGCGACATTCTCCCGCAGCGAATAGCATCCTCCGCCGTCGTAGGGGCCGGTCCGCCTAGGCGGAGGCCCGCCGTAGCATTGGGTTTTCGCCGTTGCTTGTTCGGCCGTAGGGGCGCTCGCTTGCTTGCTGCGCCCGCCCGTTTAACGCCCGCTAAAACGTAGGCCAATTGACTCCGTGTAACGCGCCTGGACATTCTCGGCGCGTCCCGCACTCGCCCTCCGCTAACTGCAATTTCCAGCGCGCGTCAAACGATGTGATAGAGTGCGCCCACAAGTCACCCGGAGGCGGCACATGAAAGCCCCAATCCTTTACCGCATCTCCTCGATTCTCCTAGTGCTCTATGCCGCCGGACACACCTTCGGTTTCCGCCAGAACAATCCAGACTGGGGCGCAGACGCGGTTCTCGCCCTTATGCGCTCCGTCCACTTCAACGCGCAAGGTTTCACCCGCACCTACTGGGACTTCTTCAGCGCCTTCGGTCTTTTTTTCACCGTCTTCCTACTGTTCGCAGCAGTCTTAGCTGGCAACTAGCCGCGCTCCCGCCAGAAGTGTTGGCGCGCGCACGAAGCATCCCCTGGGCGCTAGCCCTCTGCTTCGTAGCACTAACAGCGCTGACCTGGCGATACGCCTTCACCACCCCACTCGTTTTCTCGACGGTAATTACAATATGTTTGCTCGCAGCCGCTTCACTCTCACCAAAAGCATCGTAAACGTCGATCGTGAAAGACCCGCGAGCATGTGGCGGCAACCGCAACAACCAGGTAGGAGCCCCTCAATTCATGAGGGGAAAGAAGCGCTTCCGCGAATTTTGCGTCCCGATGGTTTCTATCGGGAAGCGCTCCGGAAAAACCGGCCTAATACCGACGCACTTTAGCGCAGGTTTTCACGCGTTCAGCACTTTCCGGGCTGCCAGCCCCAGCATCAACCGCGAGACTCCAGTCATCAACAAATTCACGCCTACCAGCGTCCCAATCGCCCAAACAGAACTCGACGGCCAGTGAAACCAAATCAGCGCCCCAAGCAGCAAAGTGATGATCGCATTCATCAACAGCCAGCTTGACCCGCCGGCGCCGCGCGTCCGGAAATAAGCGATCAGCTCGATCACCGCCACCATCAAAATAATTCCTGCCAGCAAAATCGTCAGCGTCCCCAGTCCCATCAACGGATGCATCAACAAATAAATTCCGCCCACGAGATACGCGAAGGCGATCAGTATCTGCCATAGTGTGCGATCCGCTCCATGCGCACCGAACGCGGCAACCACATGCACCACGCCGCCAATAATGAATAGCCAGCCGACCAGGATCGTCACTGCCAGCCCTGCGACTTCCGGCTCGATGATCGCCGCGAGTCCCAGGAGGATGAACGCCACCGCAATGCCGATCAACATTCCGCTAGCTCTCTTCGCCAATCCCGCTCCGCCCAATCCCTCGCTTGCATTTGCCGCCGTCATCACACGCCTCCCCTCGCGCTCGGCAATCCACAATTCCCACGAGCCTCGCGCGCGCCAACCCAGATAACTGTCCCGCTTTGAAACCGCGGCGATTCTACTCCCAAATTTCTTCGCCCCGGCCGAGATTCTTTTTCAGGCGCGGAGCACGCCTTGAATTGCGGCCGAACTGCGGGAGGGCTTCCTCCAAAATGCTGGCGGACAGGAAAGCACCCTCCCCTACAACAGGTGCCGCGATTCGCGTAAGATGTTCGACGGCACTTTTGCCGATAGTAGACTAGACGCATCGCGCATTGCGGAGGAGAGTTCGTGATTATTGGCGTGCCTCGCGAAAGCTATCCTGGAGAGCGGCGCGTGGCAATGGTGCCCAGCGTGGTTCCCTCGCTCGCCAAGGCCGGTTTCAACGTTGTGGTCGAAGCTGGCGCAGGCGTCAGCGCAGGCTATCCGGATGCCGATTATTTAGCCAAGGGCGCGTCGATTGTTCCAGATCGCGCTGAGGTTTTTCGCGTCGCCGATATTATTGTTCAAGTGCTTTGCGACGGCTCGAATGACAAGACTGGCGCCGCGGACCTTCCTCTATTTCACCGCGATCAACTTGTGATTGGATTTTTGCGCCCGTTCGGTTCCCTAAAAACGATTCAGGAGATCGCCGCCACCGGCGTCACTTCGTTTTCCGTGGAGCTAATGCCGCGTTCCACACGCGCGCAAAGCATGGATGCGCTTTCCTCAATGGGCACGATTTGCGGATACAAATCCGTACTGATCGCTGCCGATACTTTGCCGCGACTTTTTCCGATGCTCACGACTGCAGCGGGAACGATCACGCCGGGGCGCGTGCTGATCATTGGCGCCGGCGTCGCGGGCTTGCAAGCGATCGCCACGGCGCGGCGGCTCGGCGCGGTTACTTCCGCATACGACATGCGGCCTGCCGCGAAAGAGCAAGTACAAAGTTTGGGCGGCCGATTTGTGGAACTGCCGATCGAGACGAAAGGCACCGCAGAAGACGCGCAAGGCTACGCGCGCGCACAAGACGAGGAATTCTACCGAAAACAACGCGAATTGCTCGGCCGCGTGGTGGCGGAAAGTGATGTAGTAATCACCGCGGCCGTAATTCCGGGACAGAAATCGCCCGTGCTGGTGACCGCCGATATGGTTGCGCGCATGGCGCCCGGATCGGTGATCGTAGATTTGGCGGCCGAGCGCGGCGGAAATTGCGAGCTGACAAAATCGGGCGAGGAAATTGTCGCGCACGGCGTCACGATTATCGGCCGATTTAATTTGGCCAGCACCGTGCCCTATCACGCGAGCCAGATGTACGCGCGCAATATCGCCGCATTCATCCTGCACCTGATCCAGGATGGAAAGCTGAACCTCGATCTGAACGATGAAATTGTTCGCAGCACTTTGGTGACGCGCGGCGGCGAGATCGTGAATGCGCGCGTGCGCGAATTTTTCAAATTGCCGGCGTTGGCTGCAGCCGCAGCCAAGGAGACCAAATAACGATGAAGATGGATTTAATCACCAGCCTCTACGTGTTCATGCTGGCCGGCTTTATCGGATTTGAAGTAATTCGGCGCGTCTCGCCGCTCCTGCATACGCCGCTGATGTCATTGACCAACGCGCTCGATGCGATCGCGGTAGTCGGCGCGATTCTGCTCGTCGGCGAGCACAAGAGCCAGCTTTCCACCATTCTCGGGACCATCGCGATCGTCGCGGCCACCAGCAACGTGGTCGGCGGCTTCATGATCACCGATCGCATGTTGAAAATGTTCAAGTCCAGCCGTCCGCAGAAACCGTGAGCTTGATGCCCGGCAACGAACACATCCTCGAAATTATTTATCTGATCGCCACGGCGCTATTCATTCTGTCGCTGAAGTGGATGAGTTCGCCCACCACAGCGCGTCATGGCGTCTGGGCCGGCGAATTGGGAATGTTGCTGGCGGTGGGCGGAACTCTGCTCGACCGCGGCATCGTCGATCACAAATGGATCGCCATCGCGCTCGTTCTCGGCACGATTATCGGCGTGCCGCTCGGCCGCGTGCACATGACCGCCGTCCCGCAGCGGACCGCGCTGAGCCATGCGTTCGGCGCCCTGTGCGTCACGCTCGTCGGCACTTCCGAATTTTATTTGCGCACGCCAGATATTCCGCCCTTCGTAATGGCCGTCCTCGGCCTGGAAGTAATTCTCGGCTCGCTCACCTTCACCGGCAGCCTGATGGCCACCGGCAAGCTTCAGGAAATTTTGCCGCAGCGGCCGATCACATACAAAGGTCAGAACATCGTCAATTTAGGAGTGCTCGCGATTGCGGTTGCGCTCGCAGTGATTCTGGTGATGCATCCGGATCGCACGCATCTTTTTCCATTTGTTGTGGGAATTCCGCTGCTCTTCGGCGTGCTGATGATTATCCCCATCGGCGGCGCGGACATGCCCACGGTGATCTCGCTGCTGAATTCCTACGCGGGACTTTCGGCGGCGGCCATGGGATTCGTGTTGAACAGCAAGCTGCTGATCGTCGCGGGCGCGCTCGACGGTGCATCCGGCTTCATTCTCTCGGTAAATATGTCGAAAGCCATGAATCGTTCATTTTCAAATGTGCTGTTCGGCGCGTTCGGGCAAGAACAGGCCACAGCAGCCGGCGGAGCGGAGACGCGCAATGTACGCAGCGCCACGGCCGAAGAAGCCGCCGCAATTCTCGCCGCTGCAAATAAAGTGGTGATCGTACCGGGCTACGGAATGGCCGTAGCGCAAGCCCAACACAAAGTGCGCGAGCTTTACGATGCGCTCACGAAGCGCGGCGTCGACGTAAAGTTCGGCATACATCCAGTAGCCGGCCGCATGCCCGGCCACATGAACGTTCTGCTAGCCGAAGCCGACATCCCCTACGACAAGCTCCTAGATATGGACGAAATCAACGGCGATTTCCCGCAGACGGATGTAGCGCTAATCATCGGCGCAAACGACGTGACCAACCCTGCAGCCCGCAACGATCACTCGAGCCCCATCTATGGCATGCCCATCCTCGATGTAGACAAAGCGCGCACCGTAATGGTAATCAAGCGCAGCATGAGCCCAGGCTTCGCGGGCATCGATAATCCTCTCTACTATCTCGACAAGACTCTCATGCTATTCGGCGACGCCAAATCCTTCGTCGGCGCAATAGTCCGCGAACTAGCCGGCGGCGGCCAGAACTAAAGCGATCAACACGAGTGCCGCAAAACCGCGAGCGAAGAGCCGCAACCACGAACGGAGGAATTTGATGCCACCAACATTGGCCAACGGCAAGATTTGCTACATCGAATTTCCCGCCACGGATATCGCGCGATCGGCCGAATTCTATAAGAGCGTTTTCGGATGGGCGATTCGAACGCGCGGCAACGGCAGCACAGCATTCGACGATACGACCGGTCAAGTCAGTGGCAGTTGGGTGCGCGGCCGCGCGCCGGCCGAGGAGCCGGGGCTTTTGATGTACATCATGGTGGACAGCGTGAGCGCCACGCTCGAAAAAATCGTGGCCAACGGCGGTGAAATCGCGCAACCCATCGGCGGAGACGCACCCGAAATTACCGCGCGATTTCGCGATCCCGGCGGCAACGTGATCGGCCTCTATCAAGAGCCGTCACGCTAAAGGAGATCGTGCACTGGCTCTTAGCCGGTGAAAGATCGCCTGCACGCTCGATGAAAGTCATCGCCATTTCTTTCGTTTCCGTTGCCGCATGTGCTACAAACTAATCTTGCGGCGCAGAGTCGACTTTTGGAATTCCCTCCCAGGCCCCGAGCTATGCTGCGCAGTCTAATTGTCCTCGCATTTTTCTTTGCGGCGGCTCCCGCGTTCGCGCAAGGTGGCCCTCCTTATTACACGAACGATCCAGGCACCCCGGGCAATTTGAATTGGGAGATCAATCTCGGGTATATGCCGTTTTACTACAGCGGCCAGTCCGTCTCGCATACTCCGGATGTGGACATTAATTTTGGGATAGGCGATCGCATTCAACTGACTTATGAAAATGCGTGGTTGTGGGTGCAGAATCCGGGCGGCGCGCCGAAATTCGGATTGGGACAATCAAATCCCGGCGTGAAGTGGCGTTTTTACGATGCGGGCGAGGATGGCCTATCCGTTTCGGTCTTTCCTCAGTTTTTCCTGAATAACCCGAATGACGCGACGCGGCGGGGAATCACGGCCCCCAACAATAGTTTCGAACTGCCTTTCGAGTTCTCGAAAAAATTTGGGCCCGTGGATGTGAATTACGAGCTCGGGTATCAGTTTGTTCGCAAGGGGCCGGACGGTTGGATCAGCGGATTAGTCGTCGGACACGAATTCACCGAGAAATTCGAGATGGATCTGGAGCTTTATGGCTCGGGGACGTTTCATCCTTCGGAGAGCCAGCCTACGATCGATATTGGAGCGCGATACAAATTGCACCGGCCGGTGATTTTATTGCTCATGGCTGGGCGGAGTCTCGAGGGTGCGCGATCCAACCAGGCCTACTTTGTCGGTTATTTCGGCATCCAGCTTTTGTTGCCGCCGCGATCGTACAAATGAGACGCGTTATTGGACGTTGTTCGCGATATTCCAATTGCCTTTCGGGCCACCGTTCGGATTGTCGTTGAAGTCGTTGGTTTGATAGTGCTCGCCGAATTCGTTGATCCACGTGTAGGTGTAGGCGTTGGAATCCTTCGTAATTTCACCGGTGCGTGGATCAAGGCGTTTTTGCTGATCGAGCGAGTAATCGCACCAATCGTCGGCGATGCGATGATTGTTGTTCGAAATTTCTGCGGCGCGCTTCATCGACATATCCGTGCCTCGCTGCATGGAGGCCATGAAATCTTCGTGCTGGCGTTGATGCATGGCTTGCGATTGCTGGAAGGCATTGTATTGGGCTTTGCTGCGGCGTTCGGCTTCTTCGCCCTGGCGCTTGATCATGGTCATCTCTTGATCGGATAAGTCCTTCAATTTCTGGATCGCGATTCTGCCGCGCGCGCTCATCCATTCCTGATCGACGGCAAAAGTTTTGCTAATCGACCGGAACGTGTCGTCGCTGTATTTGCCCATAGGCGCCCAGGTGCGCGAAACGCCCGCGCCGCAAACGTGAGCGCCAGTGGTCCGGAATGAAGTACACGAAACGAATACGTTCAGCCGCTCGTCGATCACGATTTTGTTGATGTGATAACGCACCGTGGCTCTGGCTTTATCCGCGGTGAAAATCATTTGCTGAGAATTACGCGCGGCCGTGTTTCTTTGGATCTCAGCGAGATCGGGCGTGGGCTCGTCCTTCACGAATTCCACCTGCAGCACACCGACCATGTATTTCAGCACTTCGGACGCGGGAATTTCTTTTTTATACGGCAGGCAATCTGCGCCGGCCTTCGCTGGCTGCCTGGGATTATCGGACCAGGACCAATCTAGGCGCGGCAGTTGCTTAATTCCGGTGAGGCCGTCCGGCGAAGTGATGCGGAAGACGGGAAATGGAGCTTCGCTGCAACTTGTTCCCGGAAATACCGCGCCTTCGAAAAACCAGTTGGTCGGGATGGTGATGGCATAAGCGGGCATGGCCAGCACCGGATCGGTGATGGAAACAACTTTCGTGCCGGGAGCGGCAGGATTTGCAGCGAGGCGAGTTGCACCGGCGAAAACCGCGTCGGCGCGATTGCTCGCAGCAATAGTCGCGGCCGCGATCGCGCATGCCAGCACTGCGCGCAGCAATCTCCTCCTCATGGTCGTACCCCCCTTTTTTATTTTCATCGAATTCTTGGGCGCGATCCCGGCCCCTAGCAGTGCGGATCGATAGCGTCAGACACTCGTTCGCTCTGGCTGGATGTTGCAAATAACCTCAAGTTCGACATAGGATGCCGCTGAAACTGAACCCCGGCGCACATATCCCACGTCTAAGTGTACATCGGCTCAACGTGCCAGTGCCGAGCCAGGCGTTCGCACTCTTTCCGCGGCAGCGCAGTCAACGCAATGTTGAAAGGAAGGCTTGCCGTGAATTTCAAATCAGTATCATTGAGCACCACCTTGATTTTCCTCTGCTTCAGCTCGGTGGCCTTCGCGCAAGACACGCCACCCGCGGTTCCAGTCACCCCGACCGCCGTCGAGAGTGTCCAGCCGCCGGTAAAATTAGTTTTGAAGGAAGGCACCGATGTGAGACTGAAATTCGCGCAGGACTTAAGCTCGAAAACGGCCGCCGATGATGACACCGTAAACATGGTTCTCGATGAAGATTTGAAAGTTGGAGATGTCGTCGTAATCAAAGCGGGCGCAAAAGCTTTGGCCACCGTCTCGAACGCAAAAAAGGCCGGGATGTTGGGCAAGGGTGGAGAATTGAATTTGCGATTGGAATATTTGATCGTGGGCGATTCGCGGATGAGATTACGCGGCAGCAAGGGCAAAGAAGGCGAAGGAAGAGTGGGCACAGCGGTCGCGTTGACCGTTCTATTCGGGCCGATCGGGCTCATCAAGCACGGCAAAAATGTCGAGATCAAAGAAGGAACGTTGCTGACGGCATATGTGGACCAGGACTTCGCCGTCGCCGCCCCGTGATGTCGGAATTGTTTGGGGAGCAGGAAAAACACGAAGACTTGCTTGGCGGAAAAGTTCTACAGATCGTCCCAGCGCTTCGATTACTTCAGATGTTCCACCAAAAATAAATCCGAGAGGCTGCGGGTGTAGCCGAGGACGTAATGTATTTCGTCGGCGGCGAAATTCGGGCAAGAGGCGGCCACGACTCCGGCGATGTCCGTCGGGCCATATGTCTTCGGAGGCGTGCGCGCGCCGGTTTGAATATCGAGGCGCGCTACCGAACAGTTCGTGTCGCCGCGGGTTCCGACGAAAACCGCCTGTCCATCATTGGCCCAGCCGATGGCAATTTCGCCGGGCTGCGAACCGCGCAGCAGTTGCGGCTCGCCCCCATCAGCGGCGACCAGCGCGACCCCATCCGCGCTCACCACGATCAAGCGTTTGCCGTCCGGCGATATCGCCCGCCCTCGTGGCAAACTGAATCCTTCGGGCGTCAGCGCTTTCGCCGGCCCACCGTCTACATTCATCACGTAGACGCGCGATGCGTGGCCCTGCTCGTGCCCGTCAAACATCAGCTCTTTCGAACCGGGCATCAGATGGCCGCGGTTCGGAACGATTTTGCCGGTCGAAATTGTGCGCGGCTGGCCCACGCCGGTCGGCAGCAACATAAAATCCGGCGGCGACATATTTTGCCGCAGCACCACGGCCCACTTCCCGTCATCGGAAAGATCGCGCGAAGAGCCTTGCCCCAGGCGCACCGCAGGGCCGCCGCTTGTGTCGCGGATGAACACGGCGTACTCGCCGCCACCCGCCTCACCCGCTTCCGTAAAAAGTATGACTTTTCCGTCTTGGGAAATCGCGGAGGGAACGGTCCAATCCTGCCAGCTTAAATCGCGCTCTTTCGTCTCGCCGGGCGCGAGCCCGATTGCGCCGGCGCGCAACGCATCGCGCGAAATCAGCGCGCGTCCGCCCGCGCCAACATCGTGCAGCGTGAGCGTCCCGGGCGCACTGAGCAGCTCGCGCTCTTTGCCCGACAAATTCACTCCGCGCAGCGAGCGGCTGAATCCCGTAGCGGTCGCGGTGAACCAAACTTCATCGCCGGCCGGCGACCACGCCAAACCAATCGCACTGGCCCACCTCTCGGTGAGATCGGATTTTTTCCCGGCGAGGTCGATCACGCTGACGGTTCCTCCGTCATCGCCCAGCAGCGGATGATCGATGAACGCCAACCGGTCGCCCTTCGGCGAAAAACGCAAATTGCTGATCCAGCCGGCCGTTTCGTAGAGCGCTTTGCCGATCGGATATTCGAGCTGGCTTTTTCCGCCGGTCACGTGCACCACGGCGAGTTGCGAACCGTCCGGATTCCAATCCGCGCATTCGACTTTATCGAGCAAGTCGCGCGGTGCGTCGGCGCCAATAGAAAGTTGTGCGAGCGTGCCGATATGCGTGAAGGCGTTCGCGCTCAAACGAAAGTTGCGCATCACCGCCATCTGGCCGGTAGAAGAAACCGCCAGCACTTCAGTCGACGCCAAACCCAGATCGCGCGATTCGGTGGTGCTCGGCGAACTGATGAACACCGCCTCGGGAGTGCCTTCCCAAGTCGCGCTATAGATCGCCGAGCGCGGATCGGGAGCAAAGCGCGCAGCCAGCAAAGCCCCGCGGCGGAAAGTAAGTTCGCGGAACGTGGGAACGGAGCGCGTATTGGATCGTTCGCCGACGAAATAACCCGCAAACGCAGCCGCCAGAATCCCGACTGCGGCTACGCCCGCTACGATGGGAAGCCGATTACTTTTGATTGCCGGCGCGGCGGCGAATTTCGCGCTTTCCTCGGCTGTTGTCGGCGTCGGTGTTGCGGCTGCTGTTGCTGCGGTCGCCGCGACGGATGCGCCGGATTCGCCTGGCTCTGCGAAATGTTTTGCGGAGGACGGGCGATCGCGATGCAGGCGCTTGAGATCGGCGCGCATGTCGGCGGCGCTTTGATAGCGGAGATCGCGCTCCTTCTCGAGCGCCTTATTAACGATACGCTCCAATTCGCTCGGAAGATCGGGATTCAGTCGAACCGGTGCGGTCGGAATTTTATTGAGGATGGCATTGAAAATTGCGGCGGAGGTGGCGCCTTCGAAGGCCATGTGCCCTGTAGACATTTCGTAGAGCACCACGCCAAAAGAAAAAAGATCGGTGCGGGCATCAAGCTCTTCGCCCAGCGCCTGCTCCGGGCTCATATACGCGACAGTACCCAACGCCGAACCCGGCGAAGTCAGTTGTTCTGGACTTACTCCGACGGTAGGCCCGGCAGTAGCGTCGCCTTCTTTTCCGCCCGCCACAACTTTCGCCAGTCCAAAATCGAGAATTTTGGCGTGCCCGCGCTCGGTAACAAAAATATTCGCCGGCTTAATGTCGCGGTGAACGATGCCCTTCGAATGCGCGGCCTCGAGCGCCTCCGCGATTTCCACCGCCAGATTCAGCAGCAGTCCCATTTCCAGCGGCCGGTGCGAAATGCGGTGCTTCAGCGTGGAGCCTTCCAGAAACTCCATCGCGATAAACGATTGCGTATCCTGCTTGCCAATCTCGTAAATCGTGCAGATGTTCGGATGATTCAGCGCCGACGCCGCGCGCGCTTCGCGGCGAAAACGCTCGAGCGCCTGCGCATCGCGAGCCAGATCCTCCGGAAGAAACTTCAGCGCGACGAAGCGGCCCAACTGCGTGTCCTCGGCTTTGTAAACAACGCCCATGCCGCCGCCGCCCAGTTTTTCCACGATGCGGTAGTGAGAGATGGTCTGTTCCATGTGTGTCTTAGCGCTTCCGAGCCCGTATGTTATGGAGTTGTGGAAATGAAGTCAAAGTCTTCGCCATGGCGAACGTCACTCGCAATCCTTTATTTGCCACGGCGCGCTCACCACGAAGATGTGCTCGTTGCCGCGGGCGAGTAGGACCCATTCCAGTAGCCGGCCGCGCTGATTGTGGAAAAAATATTCATACCACCGATCTTCCAGCAACTCGGGGATGACCACGATGATGTCGCGCCTCGGATGTTTCTTCGAAAGCTCAAGGATGAACTGAACGGTTGGAATGATTACGAAGCGGTACGGTGACGGCAGAAATTTCAGCTTGGGAGGCTTTTTGTCGGCCTCGCGGAAGGGCTGCTCGACGTATCGCTCCCAGTTGGCGGTAAGTAATTCGGATTGCTCGTTGGGCTCGACGTGAACGGCGATGACTTCCGGCGAAAGCCGCGCCGCGAATTCAATTCCCTGCCGCGTGATTTTGCTCCAGCGATCGATTGGGATTACGGCGAGGGGATGTTTCTCCAGGCTTTGCGGGTTCACCGGATCCTTGCAGATGGTGAGCATCCTCACGGCGTGATAGTGGCGGCGGACGACGACGAACAAGCAAATCGACAGCGGAATAAAAAGCAGCGTGATCCAGGCGCCTTCGGCGAATTTCGCCACCAGCACCACGATCACGGTGATGGCGGTTACGAACGCGCCGAGTCCATTGACGAACGCGCTCTTCGCCCAATGCCCGCGGCGATGCTTCCACCAGTGCACCACCATGCCGGACTGCGAGAGTGTGAAGGCCAGAAAGGCACCGACGGCGTAGAGTGGGATCAGCCGATCCGTAACGCCGCCGAAAATCATGAGAATCGCGGCGCAGAGCACCGCCAGCACAACGATTCCATAGGTATAGACGAGGCGCCGGCCGCGGTAGCCGAACACGTGCGGCAAATAATTATTTTGCGCGATGGCGCGGCAGAGGCGCGGGAAATCGGCGAACGCGGTGTTAGCGGAAAGCGAGAGGACGATCAGAATCGATGCGATCGTCACATAGTAGAAATAGCCTCTGCCGAACACCGCCGCGATCAGCATCGAGAGCAGACTCTGGTAACCCGGCTGACCCGGATCGGTGGCCACGATTCCGTAAACTTTCACCAGATAGCAGATCCCCGCCAGCAGCACCGCCAGAATCGCGATGATCACGCTCAGTGTCCGCTGCGCGTTTTTCACTGCGGGCCGCCGGAAAGCTTTCACGCCGTTGCTCACGGCTTCCACTCCGGTCAACGCTGTGCATCCGCTCGCAAATGCTTTGAGCAGCAGCCAGTAGCTGACGGTTGCGGTCATCGGCGCCGCCAGCGGAAGTGGAGTCACCGGCGCAGGATGCCCGCCGCTCGCGATCACGCGAAAAATTCCGCCGAGGATGGTGATGAGTAGCGTCCCTACAAAAAGATAAGTGGGCAGCGCGAACGCCAGGCCGGCTTCGCGCACTCCGCGCAGATTAATAACAGTAACGACGATCAGAATTCCGAGGCACAGCGAAAGCGTGTGCGGCAGCAACGCAGGCACCGCGGAGACCAGCGCCCCAACTCCCGCGGAAATTCCCACGGCAGCGGTCAGGATGTAGTCGGCGAGCAACGCGGCCGCGGCCAGCAGACTCGCCGACGCACCAAGATTGAAGCGCGCCACGGTATAAGAGCCGCCGCCATTTGGATAGGCCTGAATCGTCTGCCGGTAAGAAAAATAAACGATCACCAGCAGCGTGATAATCGCCGCGCTGATGGGAATCAGATAGCGAACGCCAACGAGGCCCAGCGGAATCAGCAAACTCAGCGCGGCTTCCGGCCCATAAGCGGCCGAACTAAGCGCGTCGAGCCCAAAGATGGGAATGCCGCGCGCCGGGCCGATCTGCTCAGCCCGTTCGTCGGTAGTCTTCAGCGGCTTGCCGACAACGAAATCCAGTAAGTTCATCGGCGATGTGAATCGTTTCGCATTTCTCGCAGCTACGATAACACTGGATGGAATGAGAAATGTAAATCGCAAAGAGGAGTGAGGGCAGCCATGTAGCACAGCCACTTCCGGCTGTGCCGGATGCACGCAAATGGCAAGATTTAGAGAGCAGGCACACAAAAAGCCACAGCCAGGAGTGTCTGTGTTACAAGTGCGGCGGGTGCGTCAGGAATTCTTCGAGCCCGGCGGTTCCCAATCCCGCCGCACCGGCGCGGCGCCCATCGGCCCCGCCTCGGAAACCTCCGGCCGTTCAAAAATTCGATGCAAATGAGGATAAGGAATTTCCAAGCGCATCCTCTTCTCGCGCCCATTCTGCGTGAAGCGATCCTCAATGAAAATGGACTTTCCGGTATCGGCCACCAGCGTGCCGACCGCCAGCAAATTCAAATCACTGGCGCGGTAATGCGCTTCTACCTTCTTGCCGACTAGGGGGGCGTAGTGGCTCATGGGCGGAAATTTTCGCTGGACCTAAAGTACGGGTCAATAGTACGGAAGTAACTGGCCACAAGTCCTAAGTAGCGCCGGCTTGCTGCGGCGGTTTCGTAGCGTTGGGCTTCAGCCCAGCATCTTGCGATCACAACATTCGACGAAGGCGGCACTCGTCGGCGGATCGCGTATCAAGTTAAGACCGCGGATTGCGAACTTGGCGAGATCGTCGTTCGTAAGATGCCGGCAGAGACGCCCTTCGACAATCCTCAGGGCAAGCCAGCGCTACTCAATGCGGTCCATGGACGCCATGGCCGCCGTGCCCAGAATGTCCGTGGCTCTCGATTTCAGGCGGAGGCAATTCAGTCTTCAGCGAAAGGTCAGCAGTCATCATCAACACCAGCGGCGCAACCACGCCAAACGCGATGATGGAATAGAGAATCGGAAAAACCCACCCAAGCGCCTGGTGCGTCGCGGCCGATTGCGAACTCAGATACCACACCGCGTAGCCGCCAATCAGACCCGCAAAAATCGCAATGTTGCGGCTAATACGCGAAACTTCTAGCGCCCGCCCATCAGTAGGACAAACCAGATCGTAAGACCGCGTGACCACTTGTATGGCACTAAGTTTCGTCAGGCACACCGGGCATTTGCGAATCGCCAAATTTCACCTCGGACCAAGTACCACAGGCACTCCTGCCTGTGCACCCTGTATCTTAATGTAATCGCAAAAGAACGCTAGGGCGTCTCGCAAGGAAACTGTAGGGGCGGGGGTTCACCTCCCGCCCGCTCTGGCCTTGGGTGTTTCCGCTACGAGGTCGCCGTTTCTTCGTAAGTCCGCCTCGGCGGACTGACTCAACAATCAGATCCCGAAAGCCACAAGTCGCTAATTCACCTTAGGCGTTTCACGTGCGATCAGCGCAAACTCAACGCGTTGCCGGAATGGATCGATGCGCTCAGCGCGGACTCGGACCTTATCGCCCAAGCGAAAAAGCGTCGCCGCGGCCCGTGTCCGGCTGCGCCCATGATGTTGCAGTTCGCAAACGATAGCGTGATCTCGCTCGCGATATTGGCACCGCCCGGCCGTAAATTCTTCCATTTGGTCGATGCCTACCAGGCCTTCTACGAACACATCGATTAATTCCACGAAGAATCCGAATTTCTGCACCGAAATAATCAGCGCTTCAAATTCTTCGCCCAGACGACTCTCCATAAATTGCGCCGTCTTCCAATCCATCAGCTCGCGTTCCGCAGCATCGGAGCGGCGCTCCGCTTCGGAAGATTCAATCGCAATTTTATCCAGTTCCTGGCGGCGATACGGACCGATGCCGGGAGGCTCATTCGTATCGTTTTTGTCTGCGCCGCGCGCTTTCGTAATCGGCACGATGCGCGGGCCTTTGGCATCCGGATTTTCGAGCGCCCATTTCAGCGCGCGATGCACGATCAGATCGGGATAACGCCGAATCGGCGAAGTGAAGTGCGTGTATTCTTCGGCGGCCAGTGCGAAGTGGCCCAGCGGCTCGGCGGCATAACGGGCCTGGCGCAACGAACGCAACATTAGATAAGAAACGATGCGCTCCTCGGGCTTGCCGGCAATTTTTTCGGTCAGCCGCTGGTAATGCGCCGGGCGAATATCAATTTCTTCCGCGGCAGGCATGGTTACTTCCATCTGTCGCGCGCGGCCATGACCGGCGCGATCGCGCCGCGCCGACGGTTGCGATTTTCCATGGCGCACCGTGACTTTGCGCTCGAAGAGATCGGTAACGCCCAGCGTGTAGCCGAAAGCCTTGGCCATTTCTTCGAACTCAAGAACTTTTTTCGGATCGGGCTTCTCGTGAACGCGATGCAGGCTCACGATTCCGCGTCGATCGAGATAGCGCGCCACGCTTTCATTCGCGGCCAGCATGAATTCTTCGATGATGCGATGCGCGATATTGCGCTCGCTTCGCAGGATCCCGGTCATGCGGCCCTCGGCGTCGAATTCGATCACCCGCTCGGGCAGATCGAAATCGATGGAGCCGCGCGAATACCGGCGCTTGTTCATCAGCAACGCAAGATCGCGCATGCGCCGAAAATGCGCGGCTTGCGCTTCATAGCGCAGGCTAGCTTCCGGATCGCCTTCGAGAACCTTATTCACATTCGTATAAGTCATGCGCTCGGCGGAACGGATTACCCCCGCCGTGAAATCAGCGCCGGTTACGTGGCCTTCAGCGTTGATCTGCATAATGACGCTCATCACCAGGCGCTCGACTTGCGGATTGAGCGAGCAAATGCCGTTTGAAAGTTCTTCGGGCAGCATCGGCACGGCGCGCATCGGAAAATAAACCGAGGTTCCGCGCAATCTCGCTTCGAGATCAATGGGCGAGCCGCGCTTTACATAATGCGCCACGTCGGCGATGTGCACCTGCAACTCGAAATTTCCGTTCGGCAGCGCAGTGACGTGCACGGCATCGTCGAAATCGCGGGCGGTTTCGCCGTCGATGGTGACAATGGGGAGGTCGCGAAAATCGCGGCGCCCACGGCGATCCTCTTCGCTGACCTGCTGCGGCATGGCATCCGCTTCCGCTAGAACGTCGGGAGCGAATTCGTACGGCAGGTGATGCTTGCGAATTACGATTTCGGTGTCCACGCCGATATCGCCGGGACGGCCGAGAATTTCAATCACGCGGCCTGCGGGAGCTACGCCGCCTTTTGGAAATCGGGTCAGCTCGACGTTCACGACTGCCCCGTCGAGTTCCGGAAATTTCACGCGCTTGCTCGCAACGCGCGCACTCGCTCCTTCAGCCGCTGGCATCTCGCCCACTTTTTCTTTCAGCTCGGGCAAAAGTTCCTGGCCTGGCGGAATTACGATTTCGTGCAGGATGCGCGTGTCATAGGGATGGACGGTATTGCCCTGCGGGCCGTAGCGGAAAAGCCCGACGACCGTCGGATCTTCGCGCTGCACGATTTGCACGATGCGGCCATCCGCGCGGCCATCATTGCGGCGGCGTTCGATGCGCGCGAGAACAGTATCGCCGTGCATCGCGTCGCCTACTCCATCGCGGCGGATGAAAAGATCGCCATCCATTTTCGGCTGCTTCTCCGCGGGCACTACGAAGCCGTAGCCATCCCGATGCGCGATGAATCGCCCGGAAATTAGATTAGGATCGCGTTGCGGCTTGCGCTGCTGATCCTGATTCGCCGACTTCGCCTTTTCGTGCGTTCCGATGCCGGCTTTTTGCTGCCCGCGCGGGAGGTGTCCTTCCGTCAGACGGAAGCGTCCGCCGTAAATTTCCTCGACCACGCCTTGGCGCTTCAGCTTGTTCAGGATTTTCGGCACCACGCGCCGTCCGCGGTGATGCAGGCCCAGATCATGGGACATTTCGCGGATGCTTTGCGGCTTGTCGAGCTTGGCCAGGTGCGCCAGGAGCTGCGGCTCGGTGATTTCTGTCTCGTGGAACTTTCTCTCGGGCTTCATTCCGTTAGGCCGCCATTCTACTGGGGCCGGGCCGTCCGGGAAAGGCTTGTCGGCGGCGGCAGAATTTCTTGAAAAAAGTTCGTTTTCGGCGCAACTTCTCGCGGGGGCCTGGGTTGAAGCGAGAAACACTGTGTGCGTCGTCGGCCCGCTTCTCCTGGCTGGGTCGTTCACGACGTACCCCAGGGACAAAGGTGGGGAGAGGTCTCGTCGGGAGGCTTCTCCCCTTTTCTTTTCTGCAGGGCTTCCGTTCGGAGACACAGATTGGGTATGGGTGTTGGGCGACCCCTCCGGGGCGGCCTTTTTGTATCGATTAAAGATGGTGTTCTTCCTTTAGTTTCAATTAGTTAGATCGAGTCTTAATCGCACTTGTAGCGATTAGAAATCGTCAGCAAGGTCAGCTTGCGTGGTTTCGAGAGGCGGTGGGAGTGTTTCGACTTCCCTGAAAAGAGCCCGGTTGAGAGCCGGACTTTCTAGCGCGTCTTACTACCAATTTCTGACCGATTACCAAGTCTACCACATCCTGCGGAAAATACAAGGCCACCGACGCGATTTTGTTAGGTTTTGTAGGGGAGGGTTCTTTAGACCCTCCCGGAGTTTCGCGGCTGACCCGTAATTTCCGCTACCGGGCGAACACTTGGGTCATATAATTCTGAAACAATGGGGGTTATTCACGACAATCGACCAAGAAGGGCCGAACTGCGGGAGGGTCTGTTATAAATCTAGGTAGGCCGCGAACTTCACTGTAAGACCCTCCCCTACTGGTTCGGATCCAAATCTGGGCTGTCGTCGGAGCCTATTTCGCCTTCCGGGGTGCGGATTAACGTCGGGGCGTAGCGGCCTAGCAGCTCGCGGCGCCACCAGGTGCTATCTTGCCGCTTCGTCCGGATATCTGTAAACCAGTACCGCCAAATCACTGACCGGACAGCCTTTGGCGGATCCCCTTGGAACGGATCATTGGCGAATAAATTCAAAACGTCCGGGCTGCCTTTTAATAGCTGTGCTTCGGTGGCGATTACGAACGGCGAATGGTGCCACGAGCCTAGGGAGGCGAACCAGAGATTCCAGTCGAAACGGGGCTGATAGGGCGCGTAGATGCCCGGGGCGGTTCTTAGATCTTGGGGCTTATAGCGGAACGGATAGGGGATCCAGGTTTTGCCGTCGCGCGTGCCTTGGAATTCGATTTCGTAGCGCTCATGGGTCATGCTGGCGAATAGGCCGTAGCGATTGGCGATGCGGAACGGGTCGATCCAGCGCATCGGGCCCTCTGGAAACGGAATGCCCGGGATGATCATGCCTATCAGAATGGCGGTGGTTACGTAGAAAACTGCGCCAAGCGCCAGGCCGGCGATGGATTTTCTGAGTGCCGAGAATGCCGATCGCAGCTTTTCTGGCGCCGCAATGGGCCAGGGCGCGGCGTCTCGCCGCGAAATGAAATCGCGGCAGCGAACGGGCAGCATTCTCTCCAGAAATTTGTCGTCCACCAGCAGGATCCCGAGCGACAGAACCAGGTAATTCAGGAATGTGTAGTTGGCGGTGAGGATTATGCCGGCTTCGAAGGGCGTAACGATGCAGAAGCAAATGATTTTGAAGCGGCGCGGAAGGAACAGGGCGAAGACGATTGCCAGTTCGATGGCCAGCGTTAGCACAACGGTCGAAGCGTGGAACCAGTGCGGCAGTTGATGCGCATACCAGCCGATCCACGTCGGCAGCGGACCGTTTTGGTAATAGTCGTCCATGGCCGTGAGGGCGCGCCACGATTTATCGCCGCTGGCGATTTTCGCGATGCCGGATTCGAAATAGATCCGGAACCATTCCCAGCGCAGGAGGAAAAGGCTAGCGCGCGATGGGGCGTGGGCCGGGCTGAGTCCGGGACGCAGGCCCGGCGGAGCGAAGAACAGGCTGATGAAGCCGGCTTCAAGCAGCATGCCGTCGGATTGGTAGCCGGAGAAATCCCGGGCGGCGCTGACAAATGACAGGTACATCAGGAAACTTATCAGCAGAGCGAGTCGCGGGCAGATATTGAAGATCACCAAGATTGCGGAGAACAAGCCTAGCCAGCAGATGATTTCAAGTGAGCGATTACTGTCGCTGATCCAGAGCAGAGTTGGCGCGTACCAAAATCGCGCGAGGCCGGGGAAATAATGTGGGACAGCCTCCAGGAATTCACCGGCTGGAAGGATGCCGTTTGGGCCGATGAGGCCTTTGATCTGGAAGATTAGCGAGTAGAAGGCGGAGAAATAGATTAGGCCGAGGGCACGGAGGAAGAGCCAGCGGGGCCAGAGATACGTCGAGCTTGGCGGGACTTCGGGAAGCGTCGAAAGGATGCCGGTTGGGGATTGTACGGTGGGCGTTGGGCTGGACTCTGGGCCGAGCAGCCAGGTCAGCCAATCGATGAGGATATCCATTCGTTCGGATTATAGGCGCGCGGAGTCGGAAGAGGAATTGGCGAGGCTCGTCAACGCGAAGCTGTATCGGTGTGCGGGATCGGTGGCGCGACTTTGCGAAATGGCTCGAAAAAGAGCCGACAGGGACGCCGGCGGTACTTACAGCTAAGCGGCTGGCAGACCGCGTACCGTCAGGTCGGCTATGTGGTCTTCGATCAGGGTGTGGTCTACCGGCTCAAGTTTGGTGAACTCGATTCCGATGCCGCGTGCTGGGGCCACGTAACGAACTACCCCTTCGGCGTGGAATGGATGCTTGCCGCCTACTTCTACGCTTACGTGGGAGCCAATCGGAAGTTCGGTGACGGCTGCGAACATGCCGCCGACGCTTAGATTGCCGAGGCCTCGGGCGATGCGATCGAGACGGTCGCCATTGCGTACAGCTACCGGGCAATCTTCTTCGGTGCGGTGAAAAAGTCGCTGTGCGGAACCTTCCATTGTTCGCTCCCCGGCTTTGTCGTACGTTTCGCCGTGTTCAATAGGCTGAACAGCTTGCCAGAATAGTGTACGCGACCTGTTCGGATTGTCAATCGCGTGTTCGGGATATTGAACGCAAAAGAGTACAGGTTTTTGTGTAGAAATTAATTTTTACCAACGGGAATCGCTCTGTCTCAATTGTGCACGGTGCGAACTCAGGCGTTTTTCGTATAACAGCTACGGTGAATCGTGTAGGGGGTAAGTAGCGCCGGCGTCTCTGCCGGCATCTTACGAGCGCAAATGTCGACTACGTGCGCGATTTTGGGCGCTGCTGGGATTAAGAATAACGGCAGCGATTGTGCTGTAAGGTCCGATCGCGATTTATAGCTTTTCCGGAACTCTTGCTCGTCGGATGCCGGCAGGGACGCCAGCGCTACTTGTAGAGCTTGGCGGCGTTATCGTGTAACGCCATGTGGGCTAGCTCAACCGCACGGGGGCGGGTGATTTCGCCATCCTGCATCATGCCGGTTAAGGCGATCGCCAGGGCCTTTCTGGCGCTTTCGGTGGCTTGGTAGCCGATTTCTTCCCAATCGTATTCGTCTTTACCGGGGTAGAGGTCTGTGCCGAATAGGACCTTTTCTGGATACCATTCCAGCCAGTCGCGGATTACCTGGCTGAGGGCGCGCGTCGAGGTCATCCAGGTTTGCTCGGAGAAATCCGCATAGACGTTGGGCTTCATCAGCAGGTAGCCGATCTCGCGGGTGAACGGACCGCTGCCGCCGTGGAGCATCACGAATTTGGTTTTGCGCGACGCGGGATCATTGAAGACGGATTCCAGGCGCAGTGGCTCGGAGCCGTACAAGTTGAAATAGGTACCGCAACCTGCGCCGGTATGGATGTGGACCGGGAGATTTAAGCGACCTGCTTCAGAAGCGATGTAGCGCAAAAGGAAGTCCTGGAGGTGGGTGTAATCGGCGGCGGGCGGGGTGCCTGCACCGATGTATTTGGCGTAAACGGCGGCAACTTCTTCGCGGGCGGCGGGTTCGAATTGCAGCGAGCGCAAATAGGCGGCTTCAAATTTGATAGCGACGGCGCCTTGCTGCTTTTGCTTTTCGAGTTCAGGCGTCACCACGGATTTCAGGTAATCGTCGAGAGAGCCCGGTTGCGCGTTGACGCCTAATTCTTTTTTGTATCTGGCCAGCAGCATGTCTTCGCGGCTAAAAAAGAACTTGCGATCGGGGGAGGCCTGGGCAAGTTCGCGATTCGAGAGCGGGAAAAGTAAGGCGTCATCGAATGGCACCCAACGGAAATGCGGGGCGGTGAGACCGCGGCCCAGGGCTATGCGATTGGCGAGTTCGGTTTCGATGCCCAGTTGATCGAGGACCCAGGCAGAATAATTGTCGCCTTGCTGTTCGCGGATTTTTTTCTTCCTGGCTAGAAGTTCCGCGATGTGCGCTTGGGTCTTGTCCTCGTATTTGTAACCATAGAGGGCTTTCCAGGCGCCCAGATAGTCGGGATTTTCTGGGCGATCGGTGGTGGGCGGATCGGAAGGCTCGAGCGGATCGCAGGGTAAGGCGTCGAATTCGTCGTCGGTTTCGTTGGCGCTCGTCAGTCGCGGCGGGTGCGAGTGATTATCGATGGCTTTAATTTTTTGGATTTCGGCGAGCAGTTGCGGGTCGGCGGTTTGAGCGTGCGCGGCGGAAGCTACGAGAAGCAGGACGGCCGCGATCAGGGTGAGCTTCATTTGTGCCTCGATTCGATTGATGGTTTGGCGGGGGCATTATACAAAGTATGAGGCGCGCCGCGGGGTTTAGCGGGTAGTTGAGTTTGGGCATAAGAAATTTCAGATTTGGTAGACGGACGGAGGGCGTTATCGAAACTGTTTCAGTGATCGGACTTGGGAAGCTCGGGGCGCCGCTCGCCGCTTGTTTGGCTTCGAAGGGATTGCGGGTTATTGGTGTGGATTCGGACGCCTCGAAAGTCGAAGCGCTCGAACACGGTCGGGCGCCTGTATTTGAGCCTGGGCTTGATTCACTGATTGGCGAGTATGGGGATTTCTTGCGCGGGACTTCCGACGCTGTGCGGGCGGTAGCAGAATCGGAGCTTACTTTTATTGTGGTGGGAACACCCAGCGATGGGGATGGCGGATTTTCTTTGCGGCATGTTCTGCCGGTTTGCGAGGCCGTCGGCCGAGGCTTGCGCGAGAAAAAGGAATTTCACGTCGTAGTGCTAACCAGCACAGTGATGCCGGGTTCGACGGGCGGAGCGGTGCGGGCGAAGTTGGAGGCGGCCAGCGGAAAAACGTGCGGCGTGGATTTTGGGCTTTGCTATTCGCCGGAATTTATCGCGCTGGGCAGTGTAATACGGGATTTCTTGAATCCGGATTTCGTTTTGATTGGCGAGTCGGATGTGCGCTCGGGCGAGATTCTCGAAAGTCTATACAAGCGCGT
The DNA here is from genome assembly GCA_963792515.1 of uncultured Acidobacteriota bacterium. Lineage (GTDB taxonomy): Bacteria > Acidobacteriota > Terriglobia > Acidiferrales > UBA7541 > Palsa-147. The sequence continues at coordinate 414,976 of CAWBWG010000001.1, forward strand.
TTGCGAATCGAAGCCCGCTGTGGCGCGCATGAATTTTGTGAATGCCGAGATCACCAAGATTTCCGTGAACACTTATGTCACCTCGAAAATTAGTTTTGCGAATATGCTCGCGCGGATTTGCGAAGGATCGCCCGGGGCGAATGTGGATGTGGTGACTGCGGCGCTGGGATTAGATTCGCGCATTGGGTCTAAATATTTGAAGGGAGCGGTGAGTTACGGCGGGCCTTGCTTTCCGCGGGATAATCGGGCGTTGGCGGCGCTCGCGCGCGGGATGGGGGCGTCGGCGGAATTGGCGCAGGCTACGGATAATTTTAATCGGGCGCAGGTGATTTGGTTGGCCGAATTGGTGGCGCGGCATGCGAAGCCGGGCGGTGCTGCGGGGATTCTTGGCTTGACTTACAAGCCGCAGACCGACGTTGTGGAAGAGGCTGTGGGATTTTTATTAGCGCGCGAATTGGTTCAGCGGGGATTCCGGGTCTGTGCATTTGATCCGGCGGGCATGGCGAATGCCCGGCGGGAATTAGGAGAGACGGTAACTTTCGCTTCGAGTGTTGGGGAGTGCATCGGGCGGTCGGAAGTGGTCGTTGTCGCTACTCCTTGGCGGGAATTTCTGGAGCTTCCGGCAGCGGTTTGGGCGAGTGGTGCGAGTGGACGCGTGGTGGTCGATTGTTGGCGCGCGTTGAAGCATATCGAGAATGTGGAGGGAATTCGTTATTTGAGTTTGGGCGTTGGAGCCGTGGAGGCGTGAGTGCCAATGCTGACGACGGACCCCACGCGCCGATGCGGCGTCCGCCTGGGCGGAGACACCCGATACCGGGTTGTGATTCGTTGAGAACGAAAAACCCATGATTACGATTTTTGCCATGCCGAAAGCGTTTGACGGGCATATCGGCATTATTCAGCGGAATGCTATTGCGAGCTGGACTCGGCTTTCGCCTCGACCGGAGATTATTCTTTTTGGCGATGAGGTCGGGACCGCGGATTTCGCTCGTGAGTTAAGGTTGCGCCATGTTCCAGATATTCGGCGGAATGAGCGGGGAACCCCGTTTCTCGATGATTTGTTCGCGCAGGCGCAGGCTGCGGCTTCGTTTCCGATTGTTGCTTATGTGAATTCGGACATTATTTTATTCGATGAATTTTTGCGGGCGATTGAGGACGTGGCGGCTTGGCGGCCGGAATTTTTGATGGCTGGGCGGCGCTGGGATATCGATATCACCACGCCTTTGGATTTCGCGGCGAGTAATTGGGAATCACGTCTGCGCGCGGATGTCGGACAGCGTGGAAAGCGGCGTTCCGTCAGTTGGATTGATTATTTTGTTTTTCCGCGCGGTATGTATCGCGAGGTGCCGCCAATGTTGATTGGGCGGCTCTGGTGGGACAACTGGCTGGTTTGGAAAGCCGGCGATCTGCGAGCGGCGGTGGTGGATGCATCGCCGCGAGTTTTGGCGGTGCACCAGAATCACGGGTACGCGCATCCTCAGGGATTTTTTGGCATTTGGAAAAGCGACGAGGGGCAGTGGAACGAACGCTTGGCCGAGGGCGGACGGCACGCGCGGACCTTGCGCGAAGCGCGATTCAAACTGGGGCGATTTGGGGTGCGGTCGAATTTCGAAGGGGCAGTGGAACGTTGGTGGAAATCGCTGGGCGGCGAGCGGAAAAAACGAAACGCCGAGGTAGACGCCGGCGCGGTTGGAGCGGCTACCAAAGCGGATTAGAGCGGAAGTTTTCGACCATTGCGTTTGGCTTGGGTGGTTTTCTTGTCGCCACGTCAGGTGAAGATGCTGCCCTGAAGCGCACCGCTACGTTTCCTCGCGTCGCTCCTCGAGAATCGCCCGGGCCAAAGTTTTGCCCATCTCGGCGGCCTGATTTGGGGTGATTTTTGCCCTTTTTTCGGGCTTGCCGGAGCTTGGGTCGCAAATGTCCTCTAAATGTGATGTTAGGGCCTGCCGGGTGTCACCCTCTGTAGACGAGTGGCCGGGTCGGCTCCTCTGCTAACTGCTTACTTGAGAGTGCTTTAGGTAGTCCTAGGCTTTGGTCATGGCCTTGCTGCCTTCCCTGCGCAATCTGTCCGTCAATCGAATCCGGTTTCAGGGGAGTCTTGCATGCGGAAATACTTAGTAGGCATCGGAATGATCCTATGCCTCATTGCGTTCGGCGCTTTCGGGTTGAAGACCCGGATTGCGGGCAAGGCGGACGCGAAGCCGGCGACGAAGATCGCGGCGAATCCAGCGTCGAGCGCCGGGTCCGGGCTGATGATTCAGACCGGCGATAAAAATGCCGCGCTGGCGACAACGAAATCCGCGGCTACGGCCGCAACTGCACCAAAAGCGGGCATCAAGCCGGCGGCGAAATCGAACCAGTCGGCTGTCGTTTTGCAGGAATACGCGAAATTACCGCTTTCGTTTGAGCCGAATCTTGGGCAAGCGAACAGCGACGCGAAATTTCTCGCGCGCGGCGACGGTTACTCTCTCTTCCTGAATTCGGATCAGGCCGTGCTGGGGCTGAAGGGTCATTCGAAGAAGAGCGCGAACTCTGCGACGTCCACGAACTCACTGGGCGTATTGCGCATGAAGCTCGAAGGCTCGAATCCCGCCCCGAATTTTTCCGCGCAGGATGAACTGCCGGGAAAGAGCAACTATTTCATCGGGACGCAAGAGAACTGGCACGCGAATGTTCCCACCTACGGCAAAGTGACCGAGAAAAATGTGTATGCGGGAATCGATCTCGTTTACTACGGCTCGCAGCGCAAACTGGAATACGACTTCAACGTGGCGCCAGGAGCGGATCCGAAGGCGATTCAGATTTCTTTCGAAGGCGCGCGCAAGCTGAAGGTCGATGCGGCGGGCAATTTGGTTTTGAGTCTGGCGGGCGGCGACGTGAAATTCGAGAAGCCGTTCGCGTACCAGATGAAGGGCGATCAGAAGGAGCCGGTAGCAGCGCGATTCCATTTGGGCGACCGGAAATATCGCGTCTATTTCGCGATCGGCGATTACGACACGAAGCGCCCGCTGGTGATCGATCCGATTCTTTCGTACTCGACGTACCTGGGTGGCAGCGACATCGATAGCGCGAACGCGATTGCGGTAGCGCCGGACAACACGGCTTTCGTAGCCGGCGGAACCTTCTCCACGAACTTTCCGGTGGCGCACGCACTGCAGCCGAACGACGGTGGCGGCCTGGACTTTCCGCAGGATGCCTTCGTAACCAAGATCAGCGCCGACGGTTCGACGCTCCTATATTCCACCTACCTCGGCGGCGAGAATCAGGACACCGCCAATGGAATCGCCGTGGATGCGGCAGGTGAAGCGTACGTGGTCGGGACAACGCTGTCGCCGCATTTCCCGGTAACGCCGGGACAGTCCTTCGACACACTTTGCGGCGGCGACGGAAAGTGCGGCGCGAGTTTCAATTCACAAGGATTGATCGTATCCAACGGCTTTCTTGCCAAAATCAATGCCGCGGGTTCCGGGATTCTCTATTCCGGATTTATCGGGACGTTTGAAAACGTCACGGCCAACGCGGTCGCGGTCGACGGGAATGAGAACGCCTACGTCACCGGGCAAGTCGAACCGAACGGTTTTGCGTCGAACGGCATCGGCACCCCTTTGTCGCTGAATATCCAGCCCTCACCTGGAGGGGCTGTCTCGAATGGAGATGGAACATCCACGATTTTCATCACCAGTGGCATTGCCCTGCCGATCAATTCTGAAGTGGTGATCAGCGGCGTGGGCGGGACAGCAGCGGATCCGAATCCACCGAGTGCTTTCGATGGCGTTTTCATCGTAGTTAGCTCTGCACCAGGTTCGTTCGTTATCGATACGGCCGGGGGGGCTGCGAGTGGCAACGGTACTGTGGTCGTGAATCCGGCGCCCCCGTTCCCAATCTCCTCGAATGCGTTTCAAAAGCAACACGGCGGCGGAAACACGGACGCGTACGTTGTGAAAGTCGCGGCTACCGGGACGGCATTTTTATACTCGACTTATCTCGGCGGCGAAAATGAAGATTCCGGCAATGGAATTGCGGTCGACAAAAATAACCACGCTTACGTAACCGGCCTCACTTTCTCGAATGGATTTCCGACGACCGGCAGTGCGTTCCAGGGTACGAATGGCGGAAACGGCGACGCGTTCTTCAGCGAAGTCGACACGTTGGGTGGTGGTCTCTCGTACTCGACATTCCTTGGCGGTGCGCAACTCGATCAAGGCAACGCGATCACGATCGACAGTATTGGCGACGCGTTTATTGCCGGCCGCTCAGGATCTACCGGCCTCGGAACCGCTGGCACGTTCCAGCCAGATTGCACCTTGGATGGACAAGGGCAGTGCGAAGGTGATGCGTTCGTGGCAGAAATTAATCCGAACGTGAGTGGCGCAGGCTCCGAAATTTTCTTCACCTACCTCGGCGGTTCGTTGGCCGACTCAGCAACGGGCATCGCGCTCGATACCCTCGGAAATATTTACGTCACGGGTGCGACGGTGTCGCAAGATTTCCCGATTGCCGCGGCGGCGTTCCAAGCCACCTACGGCGGCGGGAACAATGACGCGTTTGTTACGAAAATGAATCCGACGGGATCGGCGTTGCTGTACTCGAGCTACCTTGGCGGAACGCAGACCGACAACGGCACGGGAATCGGAGTGGATACGTCGGGATCTGCGTACGTTTCCGGGCAGACCTGCTCGACCGATTTCCCGGTTTCGAATCCGGAGCAGGCCGGTCCGGGCGGGAATTGCGATGCCTTCATCTCCAAGGTCAGCATCCTGAACGGCATCCAACTGAATCCGTCGGCACTGACGTTCTCGGCGCAAAGTTTGAATACCACCAGCGCGCCGCTGACGTTAACGCTGACGAACGGCGATAATCCGCTGACGATTTCGACCATCACGCTCGGCGGAGCAAATTCCGGCGCCTTCGCGATCACCAGTGCATCCACGTGCGCCGCGCCTTCTTCGCTGAATCCGGGCGCCAAGTGCACCATCGTCGTAACTTTCACGCCGACTACGCCGGGAGTCAGCAACGCCTCGATCACCATTGCCGACTCGGCGCCAGGTGGCCAACAAGTCGTCAGTTTGACCGGCACCGCCTCCACATTGACCCTGTCGGCTTCGAACTTGGATTTCGGCACCGTTGCGGTGGGCTCGACATCGGCACCACAAAGCATTACTGCGACAAATGACGGGACGTTCGGCGATCACCTTCTCGACCATCACGGCGAGCGGTGATTTCAAGGAGACCGACAACTGCACGCAGTGCCGTTGCAGCTGACCACGAATTGCACGATTAACGTCACCTTCACGCCCACTTCCACGAATTCGAGCGTGGGCGCATTGACCATCACCGACAACGCTCCAGGCAGCCCGCAAATCGTGCTGCTCACCGGCAGCGGCTTCGTGCAGACTTCCGACTTCACCATCGGCGCAGTCACGCCGACCGCGGTAATCACCGCGGGAGGCACGGCTTCCTACTCGGTCGTGCTGACCTCGATTGCCGGATTCAGCCAGCCGCTGAATATGAGCTGCACCGGCCTTCCGAAAGAAACCAGTTGCAGCTTCTCAGCGAACCCGGTCACACCGTCGCCGGACAGGAACAATGGTGACGGTCGGCATTTCGACGGCGGAGCGCACCATGCTGCCTCCGGTCGGACAGATCCGCATCACGCCGCCGTCGATTGCGATCCGCAACATGAACTTGATCTGGGCGGCCTGCCTGCTGTTGCTGCTGCTTTTCGGCGGGATCACGGCGGGAACGCAGCGCGGACGCCGCGCGGCGGCAACGCTGGTGTTCGCGGCGGGCCTGATTCTCTTCTCGGTGGCTTGCAACGGTGGCGGTGCAACCGGAGCAGCGGCGGGAACGCCAGCCGGCACCTACACAATCAACATCGTGGCCAGTTCGGCAGACGGCACCATCACCCATTCGACACCTGTTACGTTGCAGGTGAAGTAAGCGCCGGATGGATTCGGTATTCTGGATGTAGAAGGCACCCGCTCAGCGGGCGCAGCTCAGAAAGACTTGGGAATCAGCGATTCCCCGCCGGGTGTCAGCGATTACGCGGCGCGCAACTGAATGATATTCCTGGTGGTTGTAAAGGAGAGATAGATGAAGCGCGTCCTTTGGCTGATTCCGGCAATTCTACTTTTCAGTTTGACTGCGAAAGCGCAGGACGTTCCGCAGTGGGAGATTTCGGGCGGCTACTCTTTCCTCGACGCAAATTTGAGCGGGCCAGGCGGCAGCTTCCACTTGAACGGCGGCTACGGCTCCGCCGACGAGAATCTGAATAGCTGGCTCGGCGGCCGCTTCGAATTCAACGCTTGGGGCGGCTCCGTCGCCGGCACCAACGTTTCAGCGCAGACCTTTACTTACGGGCCGGTCATCTCGTTCCGCAAGTTCGACAAGCTGACGCCTTACGTTCACGCGCAATTTGGTGCGATTCATGCGAACGCCGGGTATCTCGGAATTTCGAACTCCGCTTTTAAACTGGCGATCGCGCCGGGCGGCGGCGTCGATTTCCGGATTACCGATCACGTGGGCGTACGCGGGCAAGCCGATTACTTGATGACGCGCTTTTTGGGCCTGCGTCAGGACAATTTGCAATTCTCGGGTGGAGTGGTTTTTTACCTCGGACATAAATAGGTCGGGTGATAGGTCAGCACGGTAAGCCCTGACGGGCGCGGCGCCCAGCTCCGCGCCCGTCATTTTTTTAAGTAGCGCCGGCGTCTCTGCCGGCATCTTACGACCGCAAATCTTCTCGACGGCAATGCCCACGGACGGCCCCCTTAACACCGCAACGGCGATCAGCTTTACTCAGCACGCCGTCCATGATTTCGGCGTTAGCTTACTTTTGCGCTCGTAAGATGCCGGCAGAGACGCCGGCGCTACTTAAATGCGCATCCATCCCCGGAAACGTGAAAGAAGCAAGTCATTGGGGCGTTTCCGGATGTATATTGCTGTACGGAACTCTTCAGGCCAGGCGGTGGGGCAGGTTGGTTCGTCGGCGCACTATGATTAATGGATGGGCTAAATTCGGATGCGCAATTGTGTTTGCGGTCTGCGCCTTGGCGGCACTTCCCGCGGTTTCAGCTTCCCATGACCAGAAAAAATCCGGCTATGACAGTTTCGTAATCGAGTTGCCGGCTTCCCAAGCGGATGTCTTGAAGGCCGTTCGCGAAGTGGCTGACGACGATACCATCCATGGCACGCTCGAATATACAAAGGATCCGGTTCTGAGCGGGGCCGAGCAGGTGAACAGCTCGGATTACTACGGGAAATGGACTGGGGCGGGAACGGTGCTTTACAAAGTGCGGACGAAGACATTGGCGCCGCAACATTTCAAGGATAGCAATGATATCGGGACGATTACGATCCGGTACGTCGTGCAAGGCTTGAACGAAAAGAATACGCGGCTGCAGATCGACGCCATTTTCGTGGAGGACGGGCGGCGCAAACCGCATGCCTCGGACGGGACGGTGGAAACGAGCGAGTTCAAGGAAATTCAGGATCACTTGATGGCCGTTCAGCTAGAAGAACGCAAAGCCGCGGAGGCGGCGCGCTTGCGCGAGGCGCAGGAACGCGTGAAGGCCACGCTGCCGGACACTCGCGAAGCGGCGATTGCGCGTCTCGACTCGGCGCAGGCGGAAATACGCACGCTGCAGGCGCGCATTCGTGAGTTGCAGCATGATTTGGAAGTGCGCGTGAAAGAGTCCGGCGCGGATTTGAAATCGGCGCCCTTTCAGAAATCTTCGACGATTGAGCCTCTGACTGCCAAGACCGACGTGGTCGTTTTGATCATCACGGAACATTGGTATGGAATTGAAACGGCGGATGGCAAGCGCGGCTGGATTTATCAGGACAATGTGGAGCCTCTGCCATGAGCTACGGGCGCGGCGCTTCGTCGGCGGGCAGCATTGCGATTGTTTTCGCGCTGTTTCTTGGTGCGATTGCCGGCGCGATTGGTTCCGTTCAGGCGGCTGGGCAGAGTGCTCCGGTCGAGCGCACATTTAAAAAGTCGAAGGATGATGTTGCTGCGGCTGTGAAGGAGTTGCACTCCTCGGCTTCGGGGCGATTGCCAGTGCTGGATGGATTTGTGGACGCGCCGGATGAATCGCTCAGCCATTACGAGCGCGGATTCTTTCAATGCGAAGTGCAGTTGGCGGCGGCTGGAGCGGGCGTGGCGGTGGTTCGCGTGACGGCGAAGATTACCGCGTGGTACGCGGATCCGAGTGGCTCGAATGCCGGCTACCGCGAACTGGCTTCGAATGGCCGCATTGAAGGCGATTATCTGGATCGTCTGGAGGCGCGGCTGGGCGGCGGGGCGGCCGTTGTTGCTGCGACGCGAAATTGGAAAACGAGCGGAACGGGCTCCCCGTCTTCGCGTTCGGCTAAAACTGCGTCCTCGAAGGAATCTGCTCCTGCGGCGGGTGCGGCGCAGCCGGATGCAGCTTCGGCTGACGATCCTCCCGCGCCGGCCGTTCCTGCGGGCGAAAGCCTGGACGCGATCCGTAAACGCGTGGAACTGAGCGAGAAGCAAGTCAAGGATTTGAATGGTTATCTTCAAAATCTCGAGCAGATCAAGAAGAACCAGACGCACCCGGCGGATCTCGCGGTGGTGAAGAAAGGCGGAGCGCCGGTGGTGAGCAAGCCGCAGCGTGACGCCGAGGTTTTGTTTAGCGCGGCGGGCGACGATGAATTCCAGATTTTGGATCTAAGTGGCGCTTGGGTGCACGTGCAGATTTCCGGGGAGTCGCGCGGGTGGATACGCCGGGCGTTGGTAGATCTGCCAGTGGGCTTTGTGTCTGCCGGCGGAGGCAAAGGTGCGGATGAGCCGGCCGATGCGGATGATTTGTTTCACGTCACTCGCGAGGAGATCAGCGACTTCGCAGGCGACTGGGAGCAGTTGAAGGGCAAGAAGGTCAAATTGTATTGGGTCGCGCCGAATTCCACCGACAATCAGCTGACCAGCCCGCGCGCCAAGCGCGAGTATGCGAAGACTGTGCTATTGAATGCATATACAGCTTTGGGTAGCGGGAATCCTGAGATTTCCGGCGTAGTTGTCGTTTTCGATTCGATTGATGGCGGGCAAATCGCCGCGACGCGCGCGAGTCTGGAACAGTTGAAGACCATCGCTCCCGCGAATGAACTGACATTCTGGAAGCAATGCTCGCTCGATCCGCCCGACGCCTTCCTCGATAAAAGCAAACCGTAATCTTAGCTAAATGTGGGGGCGAGGTGAACCCGCCCCCCGGGTTACTCGTCGTAAACGACTGAGTGGTTCATGTGCAGCAGCAGCCAGGCGCCATTTACGTTGCGGAATAGGGCTGTGCCGCGGGCGTGGACTACTTGTTGCGGCAGCGCGATGCGCAGCTCGTATTCGAGCCAGATCGTGTTGCCGGCTAGATGATGGGCGCGCGGAGTTAGCGTGAGATCGGCTGCGGGATCGCGGTGAAAATAGGAGCTGGCGAAATATTTCATCACGTCTGCGCGGCCGTGGTAGGTGCCGGCGAAGGTGTAGAGGACGATTTCTGGATCGAGGCATGCGGCGAAGGCTTGTTCGTCTGAGCGGCTAAACGCCTGGCCGCAAGCTGCCAATTGCCGATCGAGTTCATCGAATTGCGCTTGCTCGTTGGTCGCGGCTGGAGAGAATCTTGCTACGCGATTTTTCAGGTCGATGGTCATGCCCAGTTTTTCGAGCAGATTTGCGCCTAGGACGCCGTCGATGCGTTTGCCGCAGGCTTGTTGCATGGACGAGAGATCGATGGCCGAAAGCTTGAGATTTTTCACATGCTGATTGCCGATTACGAGTTCGTCGAGCGAGACTTCATGGCCGATTACGGAATCTGTGCCTTTCCAGTTCGCGATTGCGGCTTGCTTCACGACGCCGTTTGGAAATGATTTTACGTTCAGAAAAGTTGAGTTGGCCGCGGTGTCGACTAGAAAAGTTAGCATGCGATCACCGGTACTGACTGGAATGGTGAGCAGGCCGCCGCAATTCTGGAGTGGAATTTCCTGCGCGGCTGCTGGCTGGATTTGGAACGCTGTGATAGCGAGAAGCACGAAGAGCGCGCCGAAAACGATTCGGCGAACGAAAGAAATGCGGACGCATGCGAAATGGATTGCCCGGCGCATGATCGCATCACGCTTTCTGAGTGGCCTCCACGGCGCGGGTTAATAGTTTCTGCATTTGATCCCAATTTTCGTCGCCTAAACTTTTGCGCAGGCGGTCTTGCGCGCGGAGCCAGTGGGGCAGCGTTTTCTTCAATTGCTTGCGGCCGCGTGCGGTGAGTTGCAGGTATTGCTCGCGGCGGTCGCTGCCGGGAATTCGTTCGATTAATTTTTGGCGGAGGAGCGGGCGCAGGGTGCGGCTGAGCGTGGTGGGATCGATGGAGAGAATGGTGCCGAGCTGGGCTTGTGTGGCGATTCTGGACATCGAGAGAGCGTGCAGCAGGCCGAATTGGGCGATGGATTGGCCGCCGGCTTGAAAGACCGAATCGTAAAATTGCGTAATGACGCGGGAGGCGCGGCGGACATTGGCGCACGCGCAAGCGAACTGCATGACTTTTTCGTTCATTGTTTGCGCTGGCTTCGGCGGCGTCATACCCATGTATATACATCGTTTCGAGGACGAGGTCAATGGATAGTATTTGTTGGGCTTTCATTTCAGTTACCGTTCGCTGGAGTTGGGCTGCTGGGTGCCGCGTGAGAGACTAGCGCGCCACCGACATAGGTTTCGAGAACCTGGACATCTTTGAGTTGATCGGTGGGCACCGCGAGAACGTCGCGATCTACGACTATGAAGTCGGCGAGCTTGCCTGGCTCCAGCGTGCCTTTGGTTTTTTCTTCGAAGCCGGCGTAGGCGCCGTTGTAGGTGTAGAGGCGCAGCGCTTCCTCAATTGTTATCCGTTCTTCCGGGGCGAGAACATCGCCGGTTGCCAGATCTTTTCGCGCTACTGCGGCCCAGATTCCCCACCAGGGGCTTAGCGGAGTTACGGGAACATCCGAGCCTGCGGCTTCAATTACTCCGTTGGCGATGTAGGATTTTGCCGGGTAAGACCAGCGGACTCTTTCTGGGCCGTACTTTTTGAACCAGCTTCCGATCCAGTAGACGAATGGCGGGTTGCCGTCGACGAGGACGTGAAGATCGGCGAGGCGTTTTTGAATTGCGGGCGTGGAAATTCCCGCGTGGACGATTCGGAAACGCGCGTCGTTGAGATTTAGTTCTTTCATCACTGCGGCGTAGGAATCGAGGACTTCGTCGATGGCGCGATCGCCGATGGCGTGCGTTTCGAGCTGCCAGCCGGCGCGGGCCGCGATGAGGTGCGCGCGGTGCATGTCTTCGGGCTTCCAGCGCAGGACGCCGAAATTATTAGGTTCTCCTTCGACTGGCGGGGGATAGATGGCGATGGTGCGGGCGCCCATGCCGCCATCGGCAAACATTTTTGCGGCACCGAATTTCAGGGTGTCGTCGCCGTAGCCGGTGTGAACTCCCAATTTTGCGAGTTGCTCGGCGTCTTCGATGCTGCCGATTCTGGGCGACATTTGGACACGGAGCTTGAGCCAGCCGCGGGCGTAGGCGTCTTGATAGCCGCGAATTTCATCCGGCGAGATGTAAATATCGTGAATGGTGGTTAGGCCGAGGGCTAAGGCGCGCTCGGAGATTAGTTTTGCGGCGCGCATGTGAATATCCGGCGGATCGGGCGGCAGTAATTTACCGGCGAGATCCATGGCCGTGTCTTTCAGGATGCCGGTAGGTTCGCCCGCGGAATCTTTTTCGATTACGCCACCGTTTGGATCGGGCGTGTCGCGGGTGATTGCGGCGAGCTTTAGCGCAGCGCTGTTCACGGCGATGAGATGTCCACTCACGTGATCTAGATAGACCGGATTATCTGGCGCGACGGCGTCGAGATCTTTGCGAGTGATGTAACGGTGCTCGGTGAATTTGGCATCGTCCCAGCCGGCGCCGGAGATCCATTGGCCTTTGGGAGTTTTGGCGGCGCGCTCGCGGACCATGGCTACGATGTCGGCGATGGAATGGACTTTGGGATAGGTGACGTCGAGTTGATCGCGGAGGATGCCTTCGGCCCACTCCATTGTGTGTGTATGTACATCGATCAGGCCGGGGAGGACGGTATGGCCGTGTAGATCGATGATCTTGGTTCGCGGGCTGGCGCAACTGCTGACTTGCGCGTCGGTGCCGACGGCCTGGATTTTGCCGTCGCGGATGGCCAGGGCGGAGACGATCGCGTCGCCTGTGGCCATGGTGACGATGTGGCCGTTGCGGACGATGAGGTCGGCATCGAGGCATGGGGCGACTTGGGCGTTGGCGATGCTTTGCGTCGCGCAGAGAGCCAGGGCGGCTAGCAGTAATCTGATTAGTGGTCGCAGGGGCATGGGGCGCGTCTCCGGAAACTTAAATCCCGGCGAGGGTAGCTGTTGTGGGGCGAAAAGGCTATGCGAAAAAAGCGGCGAAGCGGGCAGCTGGAAATGCGCGCTTGAGGCGCGGAGGTGGGGCGCACCTTGCTGTGTTTGGCGTCCATGGCAACCGGTTCGGTGACCTTCCTTCGCGAGGCGCTCAGTTGGACACAGCCAGGAGTGGCTGTGCTACTGGAATGGATGGGTAATCGGTAGGGCTCCCGATTCGGGGGTGGGTCGATTGCGATGTGAAAGTGTGTGTTTTTTTCCCGATTAGAATGGTGGTCGACCGTTTGTTTTGTGTGAGTTACGTGCGTTTCTAATCGTATTGGTTCCCGATTAGAAATGTTCGGGTATGGGTTGGGGTAGGGTGGGCCGGTGGCGGTGTCAAAATGTGTGTTTTTTTCCCGATTAGAACGGTGACCGATCCTTTGTTTTGTGAGAGTTACGTCGATTTCTAATCGAATTCGTTCCCGATTAGCTTTTTGTTCGCCTTTTTCGTTTTGGCGGGCGGGATTCGGCGATTGACAGGCGGGCTTTTGGACGCCGCCGCGAAGCGGGCTTGATCCGAGTGCGGGATGTTTGAGCTTGTTCATGTTCGCCATTTGTCGCCGACGACGCATCTGTGGGTACCCGGGGTGTGTCCCGATTGTTTTGGCGCCTGTCCTTTGAAATCAATGACTTAGGCCCTGCAACAATATTTGAGTGTCCCGATTGTTTGTGCGCTGGCTCCTTGGTCCGCCGGGGCACTTGATGGTGCGCGGGGCGGCCGCGTGCGGCGGCGAGGCAGGAGGCTCTGATGAGGAGTTTTGTTGCTCCTGCGGAGCGGGCCGCGCAGTTATTGTGAGGGTAGGTTGAAGGTTAGGCAATGGTACGGTCGGGCTAGAACTAGACGCGAAGATTGGGTTACCGAGGAGAAAATCAAATGCGGCGGAACGGCCTTCGCGAGGGGCTCAGCGGACACAGCCAGGAGTGGCTGTGCTACTGGGCGGTGCTACCGGCGTCTGCGTTTTCTTGTAGATGGGGCTAACGTGGGCTTGGAAATTTTGGGGAAATTGCGCATGTCTTGGACTCGGTTGACATTTTGCAGGAGAGACTTTGCGGTTTGGATGAAATTTAGGATGGTGGGCGACGTCTCGTCTCTGCGCCAGGTGGTGTGGACTTCGATTATGGCTTGGGGTTCGCGTAATGGTAGGACGGTTAGGCGATCGGCGAAGGATGGGTGCGTGGGATTTTTTCCTACTGCCAGGAAGATGCCTTTGTTGGAGGCGGTCATCATGGCGCCGGCTTCGTCGTAGATGGTGGATTCGGTTAGGACGATTCTGGGGCTTAGGCCGGCGTTGCGGCAGAGGGTTAGGGCCAGGTCGTGGAAATTTGGAGAGATGGAGCGCTCGATTAGCAGCAGAGTTTCGTGGCGCAGATCTTTTAGGCGTAGATGGCGGCGCTTGGATAGAGGATTGGTGCGCGGTAGAACTACCGAGAGGCTTTCGCGAAAAAGTTTTTCGGAGGCTACTTCTAGGGAGGTGGCTGGGCCGTGGGAGAAGCCTACGTCGATCTTTCTGCCTAGCAGGGCTTCGCTTTGATGGCCGGAGAGGATGTCGCGGAAATCGAATTCGATGTCTGGGTAGAGGCGCATGTGTTGGTTGATTACCAGGCTGACCACGTCGCCCAGGCCTTTGCCGAAGCCTACGCGGACTGTCCCTAGCTCGCCTTTTTTGGATTGACGGGCGATGTCAATGGCGGCTGCGGCCTGCTCGAGAACGAGGCGGGCTGCACCGAGGAAACGCGCTCCTGCGTCGGTGAGGAAAAGTTTGCCGGAGCGGCGCTCGAAGAGTTGGACGGCTAGTTCGTTTTCGAGGGAGCGAATTTGGCGGCTTAGCGGAGGCTGCGCCATGCCCAGGCGTTTGGCGGCTTTGGTTACGCTGAGATCTTCGGCTACGGCTACGAAATAGCGCAGGTGATGAAGCTCCATAGCGCGCGAGTATAACCTTGCGCGCTTTTCTAGTCATACCTTTTTAGTATTTATACCTTTTTGGTATGCGAAATACATCGTTTCCGGTCTTGACAGGGAATCGTGTGGGAGTCAGAGTGCGCCGGGTTTGTCCGCCATGAGCGATTTTGTTTGCGCTTGGGACTAGTAGTACTGTTCGCGGAATTCGGTTGGAAAACCCAGTGCTAGAGCGGGCGGGAGGTGAACCCCCGCCGCTACTTTCCACGAGGAGATATGCGAATGAAATCCCGGAAAATTACTTTGTGTTTGGTTGCGCTGGTTGCGCTGCTGAGCTGGTCATCCGGTTCGGCATTTGCGCAGGGTAAGAAAGCCGCGGCGGTTACTGCGCCTACGATGGCTTGCAGCAGCGTGACGAGTCTTACGCTGCCGAATACGCAGATTCTTAGCGCTACCGAAGTCACTGCTACAACCGGGAATTATTGCAACGTGATTGGGGTGATCGATGAACGGGTTAGCGCGCAGGATCCCGATCATTTTACTTATGGGATTGGATTTGAATTGAATTTGCCGGATGCGTGGGTGGGACGATTCGAGATGGAGGGCGGCGGCGGGACGGACGGATCGGTCGGCAGTCCAGCTGGTAGCGCGGGGACGGAATTGAGTATGGGTTGGGCGGTGGCTGCGGATGATGGCGGGCATGAGGACGCGCCGGGGAATCCGGCGTTTAGTTGGGTTGATGATGATTCCAATGCCGGCGGGACTGGACATTTTGGAGTGGATGAACAGGCGCGCATTGATTATGGATATAACGGGATCGCGCAGACTACGAAAATTTCTAAGATGATTATTGGGCTTTATTACGGGCAGGGGCCACAGTTCTCTTATTTGTGGGGATGTTCGAATGGCGGACGCGATGCGACGGTGGCGGCGCAGCGCGAGCCGGATATGTTTGATGGGCTGGTGGCCGGAAATCCTGGATTTGATTTGCCGCGGGCGGCGGTGACTGAGGCTTGGAACGAGCAGAAGTTGGCGCCATTGGCTACCAGTTTGGATTCGAACGGACAGCCTTATTTGCCGGATACGTTTCAGCCGCAGGATTTGGAAGTGGCGTCGGCGGCGATTTTGAGTGCTTGCGATGGGTTGGATGGATTGGTGGACGGGATCATTGATGATTATACGGCTTGCACAAATGCGCGGGTTTATCCGGCGTTGGCAGCTTATACGTGCAGTCCGACCGGGGCGAACGGGAATACGCCGCATGGTGGGACTTGTTTGACGGCGGCGCAAGTTACGGCGCTGAAGGAGATTTATGCCGGGCCGCGGAACTCGCATGGCGTGCCGCTTTACTCTGGTTGGTTCTGGGATGCGGGAATTTGGGATCCGCCGACGGCGTTTGGGGCGGGATGGCAGGCGTGGAACGTTTCGTTCTTTGGGCCGCCGAATACGAATACGGCGATTAATTTGACTTTGGGAGCTGGGGCGGTGCCGATGATCTTTACTACACCGCCCGTGGTTACTCCCGTGGCTGGGACTGATGGGCAGGAGGCGTTTATTTTTGGGTACAACTTTGATACCGATGCGCCGAAGATTTATGAGGCGGCGCGGGGTTATTCGCAGAGTGCGATGCAGTTTATGACGGGGACTGAGTTTGGGGCTTCGCCGTTTCTTTTTCCGTTTAAGCAACGCGGCGGGAAGATGATTTTGTATGATTCGGTGAATGATGGGATTTTTTCTGGCGTGGATTTGGTTGATTACTATGAAACTGTGGATTTTGTGATGGGCGGTCATGCTCATGACTTTGCGCGGTTGTTTATGATTCCGAATATGGCGCATTGCGGGGGTGGGCCGGCTACTTCTAGTTTTAATGGAACTTTGTTGACGGCGATTACTGGTTGGGTGGAGGGCGGAGTGGCGCCGGACTCGATTATTGCTGCGAATACGAATACTTCGTCGCCGTTTCCGGCTGGGGCGCCATTTGATCCGCGGGTGGCTGTGAATTTTCCTGCTGGGGGGACTCGGCCGATTTGTGCGTTTCCTTTGCAGACGAGGTATTCGGGGTCGGGGCCTACGAATGATGCGGGGAGTTTTGTTTGTGTGAGGCCGCGGTAATTCGGATCGAGTAGCTAAAAATTTTGACGCGCGGGCTTGGCTTCTGCTTTTGCGGAAGTTGGGCCCGCGCGTTTTTTGTAACGGCCAAGTCATCTCATAAATGTTTGGATTGTCTAGCAGTGTAGGATTGAAAATTACAGCCGGGTCGGGTGTCTGTCGCGGCGCAAACGCCGCTGTCGAAGCCCGGCGCTAAAGCGCATCGATAATCGCGGGCTTTTTTCGGAGCGCTAAAGCGTTCCTCCCCCTGCTGAAGCAGGAGGCTCCCACCTGAAAAACATAGCGAGTGGTGCTACGCGGAGATATATGGGCCACGTTTTCGCACGCGTTACACGGGCGGGCGCAGCAAGCCGGCGCCCCTACGAAGGCAAAACGACTATTGAACGGTTGCGATGATTGGGCGATTTGAATTTTGGCGGACGGGGGATACAGCCAGGAGTGGCTGTGCTACATGGGATTGCGGCATGGGTGGTGCCCAGGAGAGGACTCGAACCTCCACGGCCTTGCGACCACTACGACCTGAACGTAGCGCGTCTGCCAGTTCCGCCACCTGGGCACTTGGGAACGAATTGATTTTGACGCGGGGGTTGGGGAATGTCAACGCGGGTTCGGGACGACGGGAGATTTGGGCAGCGATGTTGCATGTTGAGGAACGGTTGAAAACTTGGGGCAAAAAGTCAAAAGAGCCGGCAGGGACGCCGGTGGAACTGGTAAGGACTTGATTGTTGCGGGTGGTTCACTTATTGTTTGCGGAATTTGTTGGTTGGGTTGAGCGGCGGAGGTTGTGGATGGGTGCATCTTCGGCGCGGGTGGAACGGCGGCGGGCGCCTCGGATTTTGATTCGGATTCCTGTGAAAGTTTTCACTAGCGATGGGACTGGGCAGCCGATTCGGGCGGCGGCTGAGGCGGTTACTGTTAGTAACGTTGGGGCGCTGCTTTGGGCGCCGATTGAGCCTGGGTTGGGGACTGTGCTGGAGGTGCTGAATTCTTTGAATGAGGAAGTGAAGGAATTTCGCGTGGTGCGCGTGGTGAAATCGGCGCGCGATGGGGTTTTTGAGTTGGGAGTGGAGATGCTGCAGCCCTTGGATGGGTTTTGGGGCATCCATTTCCCTAACGAAACATCGCCGCGTCCTGCTTGACATTCTGCCTGCCTCCTGGTGGTACAATTCTCGCACTCGGGCCCTTTGGGACCGCTCGCCTTATTGGTAAATGCTGCCGCGGTCCGTTGGGGCATGGAGGACACGAATGGATCTTGAATCTCTGCACAGCGGTATTTTGTACCTGCTGATCATCTGGGGAGTGCTGACCGGGATTTTACTGATTTTGGTAATTTACCGGAGCCAGCTTAGCAACCACGAGGAAGATCAGTTGTTTCTGGATCGAGCGGAAGAAGGAATGGCGGCCGAGCAACGTGTGATTGTTTCGCGGATTGAGGGCTTGGGCCGGCCGATCGCGGTGTTGACGTGGCTTTCGGGCTTGCTACTAGTTGCGCTCGGAGGCGTTTTCGTGTGGCACGCGATTAGCAGCTTTTAGTTTCCCGGTTTTGCGGCGGCGGGTGCTGGGGCGTTCATATCGCAGACTTGCGATGTGTGATTGTGAACGATGAGCCATTTGTCGCCGGTTTTGCCGAAGACCAGCGTTGTTTGCCCTCGCGCGTTGAAGGGCTGCCCACCTGTTGTTGCCATTAGCTCCCATTGATAACTTGCCCAGGCGAAGTCTGTGCGGAAGAAGATTACAGTGTTGCGGCGAATTAGTTGCGTGCCTTCGAAATTGGTGCGGGCTTTTTGGTAGGCGGTGACGTAATTTTGGAAGCCTACGATGGGAGGTTCGAAGGCGCCACTGGTGAAGGTGGCGTCGTCGGCATAGTACTTGTGCATGGCTTCTACGTCGCCTACCTGCCAGGCGCCTAGCATTTCGCCGATGTTGTTGTCGAGTTGATCGGCGGTGGGGACCGGCGGCATGGGCATGGGATTTTCGCTGGTGTCTTGTTTTTGCTTTTTTTGTTTTTTGTTGTCCTGGCTTGAGGCTGAAAGTGCGAAAGAAAATGCCAGGATGAACAGTAGAGTGAGACGCGCGGAAATTCCCAAGAGTGAATTCTTCTTCATTCATTTCCCCCCAGACGTTGGCGAGAATAGCATGATTCGTGAATTGCGTTTGGATGGGTGTGCGGGTGGTTTCGGATTGCGCATGGGTTGCGTTTTTGTGGGGCTGGCGGCTCGGCGGCCGTTTGTTGGGCTTGTGGGTGCTTGTAGTTAAGTTGTGTTTTTGGTCCGTCGGTGATTGTTGCCTTTGGTGGGTTTGTAGTCGTAAGAGCCGGCGGGACGCCAGCGCTACGGGGGGTGGGGCGCGAACTTGCCTTGGGCGCAATTTTGGATAGTGCGCTTGTTTGAAAGACGGATTTAATTATGTTTTGTGGTCCGGCCTTGATTTTCGCGTTTGCGGAATTTTGTCGTCGTCGGATGCCGGCAGGGACGCCGGCGCTACTTGTCGCGGGCTACGCGGAAGCCGTAGTCGGCGTATTTGAAGCCTGGGGGGATGCTGCTGCGGGCGGCGCAGCGGGAGACTCGGATGTAATGGCGCCAGGAACCGCCGCGCGAGGAGCGGCGCGAGCCTTCGGCTGGGCCGCGGGGATTTTTTTCTGGGTGGGCGGAATAGTAGTCGGCTTCGTACCAGTCGGCGCACCATTCGTGGACGTTCTCGCACATTTCGTATAGGCCGTAGGGATTCGGATTGGAGCGCTCTACTGGATCTGGGCCGTGAATCCAGCGTAGATGATAATCGAGTAGCGATTCGGGCGGCTCATCGCCCCACGGGTAGGCTTTTCCTTCTACGCCGCCGCGGGCGGCGCGCTCCCATTCGGCTTCGCTTGGTAGACGATAGCGGCGGCCGGTTACGCGCGTGAGCCAGGTGCAATAGGCGGAGGCGTCGAACCAGGATGTGGCGACTACCGGTTGATTCGGATTGTTGAATTTCGGATCTTCCCAGTGCGGGGGCTTGGGATGTTCGGCGGCTTCCAGGAATTGGGCGTAGTCGGCGTTGGTTACTTGATGCGCGGCTAGTTCGAAGGCGTCGATCCAGACTTTGTGGACTGGGCGCTCGTTGTCCTGGCCGATTTCGCTGCCCATTTGGAAATAGCCTTCGGGGATGCGGACCATCGGCGGACCGAAGTCGGTGCGCGTAGATTCAGATGGAGTCGGGGCTGCGCTCGCCAAGCTGGATCCTCTTTCGGTCGTGTCCTAATTTCGAAATAAGAATTAAAGGCGACTCTTTTACCACGCGATACGCAGTGCCTAAGAAGTGCCCAGCGCTAAAGTGCATCGCGATCGGCGACGGTTTATCGGAGCGCTGAAGCGCTCCTCCCCCGAATAAATTCGGGGGCTGCCACCGTGACGCCGCGGCTCCGCCACGATGAAGGCGAAGCCATTCCCATCGTCGTCGCCCTACGCAACTCCACGCGGGATCAGATTAGGATGCTTCCCGTGTTTCTGTTTGCGTCACTTCGACGGCGCCTTCGACTGGCTTAGCAAATTTACGAACAAGCGATATGCTCCCGGGACTCCTGCCGGCAACTCCCGGAAAAACGATAAACCTGTGTAGATGTATACACCTTTTTCTACGCGGGCGGTGACTAATGCGCCGTTTAGTTCCTGTTCGTTAGGGTCGGTTAGGCCGAGGATGGGTTGGTAATGTGAATCGAAGGTGCCCCAGTAATAGAGGCCGCGCTCCTGGATCCAGCCTTTGAAATCTTCTTGCGTGATTTTATTGGGGAAATTTAGCAGCGGGCTTTCCGGGGCCAGGAAATTTACGGGCGAATTTGCGTCCGTGGTGCGCGCGGTGCTGTCGGGCATGGTGGCTGGATAGGGGGCGGGGAGAATTTTGTTCCAGGCGAAATCGCGCTGATATTGGACGAGTAGAGTGCCGCCTTGTTTTGCGTAGTCGAGTAGGCGGGAATTGGCGCGTTGGAGATCGGGGCGGAGTTCGGTAGGCGCGGATGCCTACTACGATGGAGTCGTAGTGGCTGAGGTCGCCGAAGGCTAGTTCGATTTCGTTGATGCGTTCTACGTGGATGCCTAGTTGCGCGATCATTTCCGGGAGCGGATCGCTTTCTACGGTGATGTAGCCTACGCGCAGATCTTGCGGGACTTTTAGATCGAGGACGTGGACTGTGGCTAGAGTTGGTTCGGTCCAGTTGCGCGTGGGGAGAGATGGTAGCGGCTCTACTGAGACTGCGAATTCACGTTTGCCGATGGCGGCGAAGGGATGCAGTGGATATGTGCCGGCGGGCTAGTTTTTGTGGCGGCGTGACTTCGAAGCGGACGAGTTGATCGCCGGGGGCTGAGAATTCGACTGGATTTACTGGTGCTACGTTCCAGCCTTCTGGTGCGTTCACGCCTAGATTTATTTTTGCGGCGGTGGTGGCGTGATAGCGGACGCGGGCTAGCAGTTCGATGGGTTGTCCGGCGCGAGCTTCTGGGACCATTACTTGTTTTGGCTCGATGGTTAGCGTTACTGCGGGAACTAGCGTTAGCGGAAATGTGTCTACGCTGGTGGAGGTGGGATGAATCGAGACGATTGGTTCTTCTACGGCGAAGGAATAATCGCCGGCGGTGAGTTCGAGGCGCTCGTGGAGTAGCGGCGGCGGCCATGGTAGTAACGCGTCGCCTGGTGACGACGGTACGGAGGCTTCTGTGGGAATCGAGACGGTGTAGCTTGCGTCTTGGCGATGATTGTCGGTGGTGGAACTGCTGGCGACGGCCCAGCCTGGCGGCGCGATTACTGCGTTGTTGTTTACGGTGACGCCTGCGTTGGTGCGTAGGGTCCAGCGGGCGTCTACTTTGAAGGATTCGTCCGCTACTAGTTCATTGCGGTCGGCGCGGGCGTCGATGTGAAGGGCGGCGGCATCGGCTAGGGCGCGATTGATTTTTTCGGATTCGCGATCGAGTTCCCAGGCTAGATCGGTGGTGCCGGATTCTTGCGATTGCGCGGCTTTTCTTAGCGCGGCAATTTGTGTGCCGGCGGCTGCCAAAGATTTTACTGTGGCTGGCCAATCGAGTTGCAGGGCGGAATCGTGTGCTGCGGCTAGCAGGTCATCGGCTTTGGCTAGGCCTACTCCGGCTGGGGTGCTGGCCATGGCTAGCCGCTTGATGCTTTTCGCCATTTCGGCTGGGCTTAGAGTTTGCGAATCGGAATCTGGATTTTCGATTACTAGATAGAGAGAGGCGCGGAGGAATGGCGAGCTTAGGAACATTGTTACGCCTTGCGAGCGGTGATAGACGAGGCTTTCGCGGCCGTAATCGGCGTAACTCTTTCCCCAGAGAGCGGAAATTTGTTCGGTGGGAACGCGGAAACCATTTTTCGATTCTGCGCGGCGGTCATCTACTAGCAGGCCTACTTTCCACGGCTGTAGTCCTTCTTTAATTTGATCGGGGAAAGCGCTGGGATCGGCGGCTTGCCTTACGGCTTGCGGGGTTAGGATGCCGCTGGCTTGATGTTGGCCATGGCCGGTCATGATGCCGCCCCAGCCGTTGATTACTACATTGGGGCGGAAGGTGCGGATTACTCGGACCATGTCCTCGAGAGGCGTGTCGCCCCAGATTTTCATGGTTTGGGCGGCGCTTTTGGAATAGCCGAAATCGGGAGCGCGGGAGAAAAATTGGGTTGCGCCGTTGTGTTGGCTGGCGGCCAAGAGTTCGGAGGTGCGTAGCATGCCGAGGCGCTCGCCTTGTTCGGGGCCGATGGCGTTTTGGCCGCCTTGGCCTCGGGTGATGGTGAAGAGGGCTACGTCGGCGTCTTGGCCGTGGGAGAGATAGCTGAGTAGGCCGGAGGCTTCGTCATCGGGGTGGGCGGTGGTGAAGAGGATGCGCGTGGAGATGCGGGCTTTGTCGATGGATTCTACGGTTTCGGGTAGGGATTGGGAGCGAAGAGGTGCTGCGGCTAGGATGGCGAGTGCGATGATGATTGCGTAGAGATTTATTTTTCGTTTCGGCATGCTTGCCCCAGTTGGAACTTGGTTATCGTCAAATTTTAGTTCACGAGGAACGCGAAATCAAAAGCCACGGGATAAGAAAAGCCACGGCTCGACGAATCGCGAAAAGCCCGGCGCTAAAGCGCATCGTTGTTGATCGTGCTTTTTACGGAGCGCTGAAGCGCTCCTCCCCGCATAAATGCGGGGGCTGCTACCAAAAGCCAATGCTTCTGCCAAACTGGCGTTGCCCTGACTGGTTGAAGAACCTCGGGCGAAAACAAAAGCGAGTTCAAGACCAACGTCAACGGCGAAAATCAACGGCGAAAACCTAGGGCCACACCGGGCCGGTCGTAAACCCCGGCCCCTACGCGAACAACCCCCGGCCCCTACGCGAATGGCCACTGGTGAATCAGACGTGCGCGGGTGAAATAAATTACCGCGCCTAGGGCCATTGCGCCTAGTGAGGCTAGCATTGGCCTTGGGCCTGTGGAGATGAAAATTCCGGCCCAGCCTGCGATTGCTATGACTACCGGGATTGGGTAGAGCCACATGTGAAATGGAAATTTAGACGCGCTCCAGCGGCGGCGCAACATGATTAGGCCTATGGCTTGGCCGATGAATTGGATGATGCAGCGCATGGCGAGGATGGCGCGAATCGCGTCGATCAGGCTTAGGGAGAGGCAGAAGATCATGGCGGTGGCGCCTAGGGCTAGTAGCGAAATGTGCGGGAAATGTTTGGTGGGATGCACGCGGGCGAAGACGGAGAAGAAATTGCCGTCGAGGGCGGCGGCGTAGGGGACGCGCGAATAGCCTGCCATGGCTGCGAATACGGAGCCGAAGGCGCTGATGAGAATTAGCGCGGTGGCTAGAGTGGCCCAGGGGGCGCCGAAGGCTCGTTCGACGAAGATGCTTACTACGGCGCGGGTTTTTGCGGCTTCTTGCCAGGGGACTACGCTCAGTACGCTGGCTTGCATGGCGAAATAGAGAATGGCGATTCCTAGAATCGAGAAGAAAATTGCGCGGGGGATGTTTCGTTCCGGTTGCTTCATCTCGCCGCCTAGGTTGCTGACGTTGTAGTAGCCGAGGTAGGAGTAGACCGTTTGCACGGTGGCATGGCCTAGGCCCAGGAAGAATAGGCGCGAGAGATTCCAGGCGCCTGGTGGGTAGTTGAAGAGCAGGCCTGGTTGATGATGGCGGACGCCACCGTAAATTATCCAGAGGATTGTGCCGATCACGATGATCCAGAGGACGATGGAAATTTTTCCGATCGCGGCGATTCTTCTGTAGAGGAGCAGGACTACTAAGGCTACTGTGGCGCCGGCTATGAATTTTCCTGCGTAGGGGCCTAGCGGGGCTAGTGTGTTGGTGAGCCATGCGGATTTTTTTGTCAGGAAGCTGGAATAGTCTGCGAAACCTAGCGCGCCTGAGGCGATGCTTAGCGGGGCTTGGAAGAGAGTTTGCCAGATGAAGAGGAAGGACATCAGGCGGCCCCAGGTTTGGGTGCCGTAGGCTTCGCGTAGGAAGACGTAGCTGCCGCCGGCTTGGGGCATGGCGGCGCCGAGTTCGGCCCAGACGCAGCCGTCGAAGGCTGCTAGAGCGGCACCGAGGACCCACGCGAGTAGACATTGCGGGCCGCCCATGGCTTGTACTACGAACGGGATAACTACGAACGGGCCTATGCCTACCATGAAGGTCATGTTTAGGGCGGTGGCTTCGGTTAGGGTTAGGCCGCGTTCGAGTTGTTCGGGGGGATTCAATTTGGACCGATGAAGGAGGGGATCAAGCACACTGAAAAAGTGAAAAGTTCCAGGGAGGGAAGAGTAGAGATGAGGTTAGCGACAGAACGAAATTTGCGCAGCACGGGCCATCCGGATTGGAATGAATGCTTCACGCGGGTCTGGCGACCAGTTCCAAGCTAGGCGAGCCGGGAACGAGCGCGACACTGTAACCCAATTTAAGTAGAAAATCGCGACAATCGGCCTCCAGGGGCGAGGAGTGGGTCGCGACATATATGATAGGCCGGCAGGATTGAAGCAATCGCGCCGCGCCGTGCAGAGCCGCCAACTCGTTGCCCTCAACGTCCATTTTGATCAGATCCGGCGCCAGCAGTGTTCCGGCGTCGCGAAGCTGATCGAGTGCGACGGTGTTGACGCGCAGGCTTCCGGTTGGGGACAA
Source organism: uncultured Acidobacteriota bacterium (assembly GCA_963792515.1). Lineage (GTDB taxonomy): Bacteria > Acidobacteriota > Terriglobia > Acidiferrales > UBA7541 > Palsa-147. The sequence continues at coordinate 439,572 of CAWBWG010000001.1, forward strand.
CGCACCCATCTCGGGAGTCGAACCTTCCGCGAATTGGGCCGTACCGCTCGAAGAATCCACAGCAGCATCGATGACGGTGCAGTTCCGCAGACCATTCAAGGCGATATGGCGCCGGAGAAGTTCGAGGTTACGCGCGAGAGGCTCGAAACTGTAAACATGGCCGCCGGTCGCGCGAGTGGCGGCGAGTAATGTATAGATTCCGGCGTTGGCGCCGATGTCATAGACCACGCTCTCGCGGCGAATATCTTTGGTGAAGGCGGCCACTTTGTCTTTTTCAAAAGTTCCCAACCAGCACGCATGGGTACTTGCGCCGACGATCCACTTGCGGCCCTTGAGTGGCCCGCGCGGAATCCGCACAATGGTGCCACGAGGAATGAGCCGCAGCGGAGCGCGTACAATTCGCCCGAGAACGGTGTGCGGTGGGATATCAGAGAGCACGGCACCTATGATACTCCGGTCTGTTCAAGGCGCAGCGCCGGCCATGACCATGATCAGGACGAGGATTTTTTGATTTATGTGGCGCCACCAGTCCGCCGACGGGAAGATCTCTGATGAATGAGACGGGAGTGATGATTACTGCGGCGACGGCGACGATTCTAGCGGCCGAGTACATCCGGCGGCGGAGGTTTAGCTATGCGATTTATGGTTGGCTGGGGATCGCTTGTTTGGTTGGCGCGGAATGGTTGATGTTTCGCGGCATTGAGCCGGTGGCTACTTTTTTTACGCCGATTGCGTGGTCGGCTTACATTTTGATTGTGGATGCGGCAGTGCTTTCGGTTACCGGGCGGTCGCGTTTGCGGAATGCGCCGCTGGGGCTTTTGCGGATGGCAGGGCTTTCGATTCCGCTGTGGATGATTTTTGAGGCTTACAATTTGCGATTGCGGAATTGGAATTACGATGGCGTTCCTGATTTTTGGTTTGGTGGGTTGATTGGTTATGCGTGGTCGTTTGCGACGATTACTCCTGCCATATTTGAGACTGCTGATTTGATTCAGGCTTTCTTGCCTTTTCGCGAGTGGAAGACATTCAAAATATCGCGCGGGGCGCAGTTGGGATTGATGATTTTGGGAGCGGGCTGCCTGATTGCGCCGTTGGTGTTGCCGCAGCGGATCGGGGCTTATCTTTTTGCGTTGGTTTGGGTGGGATTTATTTTTTTGCTGGATCCGATTAATTACCGGGTTGGGTTGCCGTCATTTCTTGGGGATTTTTCGGAGGGATTGCATACGCGGTTTTGGTCATTTTTGGCGGCGGGGTGGGTGTGCGGGTGGCTTTGGGAATTTTGGAATTATTGGTCGGAGGCGAAATGGCATTACATCTTTCCGATTTTTCAGCACGTGAAAATATTTGAGATGCCTGCGCCGGGATTTTTGGGATTTCCAGCATTTGCGCTGGAATGTTTCGTGATGTATGTGGCGGCGCTCGGGGTGATGAAGACCGGATGGCAAAAATGAGTCGCGGGATTTGCAATACTCGGGCGGCGGGCCGCATGAGCGCGGCGGTTTTTATGTTTGCGATCGCGGCGATTGGGGCTGCGCCGGCGCGTGCGGGGAATCCGGTTTTGCCGCCGGAAGCGCGCGCGGGGCTCGAGAAATTAAACAATGGCGACGCGGAGGGAGCCATTGCTGATTTTCGGGCGTTGCAGGTTGCGTCGCCGGAGCAGCCGCTTGGTTATCTTTTGGAAGGCGGAGCGCGCTGGGCGAAAACGTATTGCGCGACTTTGGAAGTGAAATGGGGAATGGTTGTGACTGGGAAGCGCGAAAAGCTTGCCAGCGATGACGAGTATTTGGCGTTGGCGGAGAAAACGATACAGCTGGCCGCGGCGCAACTGGCGAAAAAAGATTCGGCGGAGATGCACCTTTATATTGGATTGGCGTTGGCACTGGAGGCGCGGCTTTATGGCATGCGCAGCGAAAATCGGGCTACGGCTCATGCCGGGGTGCGGGCGCGGGAGGAATTTTTGCGGGCCAAGGAGCTTGATCCGGAAATGACGGATGCGGATACCGGGCTTGGGCTTTACAACTATTACGTGGATACGCTTTCGGGGATCGTCAAGCTGCTGCGATTTTTTATGGGCATTCCTGGGGGAAACAAGGCGGAAGGAATCCGGCAGCTTGAATTGGCTATGAATGGCGGGGGAATGACGGCGGTGGAAGCGCGATTTTATTTGGCCAAGAATTTGCGGACTTACGATCAGCAGTATGAGCGGGCTGCTGCGCTGATGGAACCGCTTTCAGTGCAGTATCCGCGAAATTCGATATTCAAATTATTTTTGGGGAATTTTGATTTGGAATTGAACCGGCGGGAGAAGGCTGCGGCAGAGCTTCGGGCTGCTTCTGCGGAATCTTGTTGCGAGACTGGTTGCGCGAGTCACGTGCGGGCTGTGGCGGATTCGTTGTTGGAGAGTGTGAAGTAGATTTCGCAGGGTGCGCAAAAACGCGGAATATTCTCGTGCCGAGGAGCCCACGGGTTTGCGGCGGTTTGATTTTGGACGGGGGGCGCGAGAGGGCGCGGTTCGCCCGGGCGAACGCCCGTGCGAAGAGAAATGCAAAGGCGACGGCTAGGGAAATTTCAAATTTCAGATTTGAAATTTCAAATTGAAGAAACGGCAAGTTCTAATGCGAAGGCAAATGCAAATGCAAATGCAAATGCAAATGCAAATGCAAATGCAAATGCAGATCCCTCACCCCTAAAGGGGATTCGGGATGACAGCGGTTAGGCGGATTACGAGCGGGCGGCTTCTTCTTGTTCGAAGGCGTGATAGGAGCTGCGGACTAGCGGGCCTGCTTCTACGTGTTTGAGGCCCATTTTTTCACCTTGCTGCTTGAATTCTGCGAATTCATCTGGATGAACATAGCGCTCGATTGGTAGATGCTCGGGCGTTGGTTGCAGATATTGGCCTAGCGTCAGGATGTGGGTGCCTTGCGCGGCTATGTCTTGCATGGCGGCTAGGACTTCTTCGGGCGTCTCGCCTAGACCTAACATCATTCCTGTTTTTGTTGCCATTTGCGGAGCTCGCTCGCGGACTCTGCGGAGCAGCTCGAGCGATCGTTCGTAGTCGGCGCCTTTGCGGACTCGGCGATAGAGGCGTGGGACTGTTTCCATATTGTGATTGAGGACGTCGGGGCGGGCGGCGATTACTGTTTCTAGTGCGGACCAATCGCCGCGGAAATCTGGGATTAGGACTTCGATGCGGCATCCGGCTACGCGTTGGCGAATTTGCTCGATGGTGCGGGCGAAAATTGCGGCGCCGCCGTCTGGTTGATCGTCGCGATTCACCGACGTGACTACGGCATAGCGCAATCCCATTTTTTCTACGGCTTCGGCTACTCGCTCGGGCTCATCTTCTTCCGGAGGGCCTAGCGGTTTGCCTGAGGGGACGGCGCAGAAGCCGCAGGCGCGGGTGCAGATATTGCCGAGAATCATGAACGTGGCGGTGCGATGTTCCCAGCATTCGCCCATGTTGGGGCAGCGGGCGCTCTCACAGACGGTGTGTAGATCGAGAGTGCGCATGATGCGCTTTAGATCTTGATAATTGGGACCACCGAAATACTTTACGCGCAGCCAGGATGGGCGCGGATGGGCGTTGGGCGGCGGGACTGCGCCGGCGTTCGAGAGAATTGGGAAAGGTGAGGCCATTGGCGGGTGCCGCTCACTATTCTACGTGGTTCGTTGGTGGGCTACAACTTGGTTGGTCGTTCGCACGTTACCGTGCTTACACGGCCAGGAGTGGCTGTGCTACCGGGTGTGCCGAAATGGATTGGATTTTCTGGGAATTTTTGCTGGGGCTTAAAGTTGGTTGCTGGAAGTGCCGATAGCCCAGTCAAGTATGCCGCGTGACGGTTCCGAGACGAGCCGTTCCGGGGAGGTTTTTTATGGCTTCTAGTCCAGTTGCAACGACGGCTCAGGCAGTGGAGCAGGACGCGGCGGCGTTGCCCGCGGCGCAAAAGGCTGGCGCGGGTGCCAAGAACGCACAGAGCGCTGCGGTTCAGGATATCGTGACGCTGTCAAACGGCATTCCGCAGCAAACGCCGGCGGAAGAAGCGGGGCTTTTTCAGGTGGCGGCGCCAAGACTTGGTTCGGCACCGGCGCGCGATTCCTTGAATAGCGCGAATTCGAATGCCGGGAGCCTGGCGGCGCCGAAGGCCGGCGCGACAAATTTCGCGGCGGGCGGCGGTTCGTTGCAGGGAGGGTTGGCGGCGCCACCCGCGGTGCGCCCCGAACCTAGGGTCGCGCCTGCGGCTGCAGCCACGGGTGGTGTTGCTACCGCGGCTGCGACGGCGATTGCCACAGCCTCTGCCAATACCACCGCGCAAGCGCCCGCCTCTGCGGTGCCAAATCCCACTGCTTCTGCCGCTGGTGCGCAGGCCGCGGCCACGCCCACAAGCCAGAGCCAGGCGGTGCTGAACCAATTCACGCAGTACCTGCAGCAGCTTGGGCTTTCGCCGCAGGCCATGAACCAGATGTTGCAGGCGGCCGAAATTCTTAACAACCTGGATCCGCCCGCGATTCAGCAGGCCATCGGGGAACTTCGAGCGCAGGCTGCGACCTTGGCGGCACAGGCTTCGGGAGCGCCGTTATCGACGGCTCCGACGGTTCGTGCCGGGGTAAGCCCGACCGCGAGTGCGGCGCCGACGGAACAGGGCGCGGTGGGCGCAGCCTCGGGCGCGACGGCAAAATCGGGGTCAAACTGACCCGAGGTGGTACCATACCGTAGAAGTTTGGCCACGTAGATTCGGGCCAAAGTGTTGTATGTCTACAACACTGTTTTGAATTTGCCTTCAGAAACTTCTGTAAACCACTGATTACATTGCGGTAGAATAAGATGGGCGGGGTCGCAAAAGTGCTTAGATACCTCGGCCCTCAATATGCCATTTCAATTCACGATAGGCCGACCTGTCGAAGCGGCAGGTGTCGGGCTGCACACTGCGGTTCAATCGAAGTTGCGGTTGGTGCCTGCGCCGGCTGGGACCGGGATTGTCTTTCGCCGGACTGATCTGGATGGCTTCTGCGTCGAGGCGCATGTCCGCAATGTGGCGCGAGTTAGTTATGCCACTAGCTTGATGAAGCAGGGCGTGCTGCTTTCTACCACCGAACATCTGCTTGCTGCGCTTTACTCCTGCGGGGTTGATAACGTCTTCATTGAAATTGATAACCTGGAAGTGCCCATCCTGGATGGATCTGCGCAGCCTTTTATTCAAATGTTGCAGAAGGCCGGACTTCGGCGATTGCGGCGGCGACGGACTTATTTGAAAGTGGTGCGGCCACTCGAAGTTTCGGATGGCGATCGCCGGATTGGGATTTATCCGCATGAGGATTTTCTGGTGAGTTGCTTTGTGGATTATGCGCATCCGAAAGTGGGGCGGCAGGAGATTGATATTCGGGTGAATCGCGAGAGTTTTGGGCGTGAGTTGGCTACGGCGCGGACTTTTGGGTTTATGAGCGATTTCGAAGGGTTGCGGGCTATGGGGTTGATTCGCGGCGGGACATTGGAAAATGCGATTGTGCTTTCCGCGGATGATATTTTGAATGGTCCGGTGCGATTTCCGGATGAATTTGTGAGGCATAAGGCGCTGGATTTGATTGGGGATCTGGCTTTGATTGGGCGGCCTTTGAAGGCGCGGGTGGTGGCGCATAAGGCTGGACATGCTCTCCATACGCAGCTAGTCACGCGATTGCTGGCTGATCCTACGCTTTGGGTTGAAACTACCGCCGAGAGCGAGCGGCAAGGTGTTATGGTTCCTTCATTACGCGCTCCGGTTCCTGCCCCTGCTACGGATTGAGAGGATGCGGAAAAAACCGGGATGTTGTCATTCTCGGTGATCCGCCGCTGTTCGGCACTTCGGTTTTGCACGCGTGCGCTCCTACTTCCGAAAAATCAACGACTGAAAAATCAACCGCGAAAACCGAATTCCACACCGGGCCGGTCGTAAACCCCGGCCCCTACGACGCATTGCCCAGCCCGGCATAGTGCGCTGGCCCTACGAAGAGCCGGCGGGACGCCAGCGCTACGGGGGCTTGGCGTTTCTCGGCGGGCAATTCCGGGATAGAATGTGCGGCCTATGGCTAACTTGCTTGAGGGAAAGACGGCGCTGATTCTGGGTGTGGCTAATAAATGGAGTTTGGCCTACGCGATTGCGTCGGCTTATAGCCGCGAAGGCGCGAAAGTGGTGCTTACTTATCAGGGCGAGCGGTTGAAACAGACGGTGGAGGAATTGGGGGAGGAGCTTCGCGCGGCGAAAGTGTTTCAGTGCGACGTGACGCAGCCGGCGGAGCTGGAGCGGCTTTCGGCTGCGTTGAGCGGCGGGTTGGACGCGGTGGTGCATGCGATTGCGTTTGCGAATCGCGAGGATCTTAGCCGTCCGTTTGTCGAAACTTCGCGTGACGGATATCTGCTAGCGCAGGAAGTTAGCAGCTACTCGCTGTTGGCGGTGGCGCGTGCTACCGCGCCTTTGATGCCGCATGGAGGATCGCTGCTTACCTTGACTTATTTGGGTTCGCAGCGCGTGGTACCTAATTACAATGTGATGGGCGTGGCTAAGGCGGCGCTTGAGGCTACCGTGCGTTATCTGGCGAGTGATTTGGGGCCGAAGAATATTCGCGTGAATGCGATTTCTGCGGGGCCGGTGAAGACGGCTTCGGCTCGGGCGATTAAGGATTTTTCTTCGATATTGGATGTGGTGGCGCAGCATGCGCCTTTGCGGCGGAATACGGATCCGGCGGAAGTGGCTGATACTGCTGTTTTTCTGGCGAGCGATTTGGGTCGCGGTGTGACCGGGAATACGATTTTCGTTGACGCTGGATTTCACATTATGGGGTTGTGAGTCAGGCTCTTGGATTGTGCACGAAAGTTGAGTCCGCGGACGCGCGACGCTTTGATTTAACTCGCAGATCGACGGAGGGGGCAGCGAGCGAACGCCTTTCGAGTGAAAAGTCAAAGACGAAAACCCACTGCCACACCGGGCCGGTCGTGAACCCCGGCCCCTACGACGGCAGATCCCTCACCTTTACGTCTAGGTGTTTAACTTTCTGGTTGCCAAGTTAGGACAAAAACGCCGGCTGGCAGCCTGCGCTACGAACGGCATGTGCTGCTCGCTACTCTAACGGCGGGCTTTCTCTTCCGGCTGGGGCTGACATTTCGAAGCGGATTACGTCGCTTTCGTCGGTGTGGAAGTGGCGGGTGCCTGTGGCGCCTGGGGTGATGGGATCGGCGCTTATGTCGAAGCCGTCAAAGACGCCGTCGCCGTGCGAGCTTACCGGATGATATTCGAACATGTAGCCGTCTTTGGAGCCGTTCATGAGCTGGCCGTCGATCAGGTCGGCGCCGTCGGCGTCGGGGCGGTGTCCTTGGAGCGGCGGACCGAGAGCGGAGAGGCCAGAGGGATATCCGTGATAGGTATCCTGATATTGGATGGCAGCGCGGGAGATGTCGCGCAGGCTGGAGATGGCGCTGGCTTCGTTGGCGGCCACCTTGGGCCGCATTAGATTTGGAAGGGCGAACGCGGCGATGAGTAGGATTATTACGGTCATTGCGATGCCAGCGTAGCCGAGAATGAGGCCTGCCAGCGCCATACCGGCGCCCTTTACGCGGCCGGCGCTTTTTTTGATCTGGTTTCTTGCGACGTGGCCGAAGACCACAGCCAGTACGCCGGCTGGAAAAATAAAGAACAGAAACCCGCAGATCAGGCTGGCGATGGCGAGGCCGCTTGTCTCAGGCGCGGCGGAATACTGCATTGCGGGCGGCGGTGCGGCAGGTTGCGGCGGGACGTATCCGGCTCCGGCGCCCGGAAAGGTGGCGCCGCATTGACTGCAGAATGCAGCCGCGTCCTCGTTGGCTTTTGTGCAGGCTGGGCAGACTTTCATGAGCGCCTCCTGATTCCTTCGTTCGAGGGCAGTATCGACATCGTAGCAGCGGGGCGCTTGCCAAGGCCAACGGGACTGCTCGAACTTGGCGAATGGCGCACCCGCACTCCTGGAACATTGCCGGGCGGGACGGGTTTGCTAAACGGAGGCGGTGAGGCGAGAATAATCTTCGATGGCTGCTAAAGATACTGTCGCGCTGGTGCTGGCTGCTGGAAAAGGCACGCGGCTGAAATCCGATATGGCCAAAGTGCTGCATCGGGTGGGCGGACGCTCGCTGGTGGAGCATTTGGTGCGGGCTTGCCAGCCGTTGAAGCCTGCGGAAATTATTGTGATTGTTGGGCATCAGGCGGAGCAGGTTGCGGCGGTGGTCGAGCCGCTGGGTGCTAAGGCGGTGGTACAGAATCCGCAGCGCGGGACTGGGCATGCGGTGCAGGTGTCGCGTAAGGCGATTCGGCGGAGCGCGAAATATTTATTGGTGGTGCCGGGAGATGCGCCGCTTTTGCGGGCGGAGACGCTGGCGGCGCTGGTGGAGACGCATCGTCGCGAAAATGCCGCGGCTACTTTGCTTACTGCGAATCTTGCTGATCCTAGCGGCTATGGGCGCGTGATTCGCAAGGAAGGCGATGGGAGCGTTGCAGCTGTGGTGGAAGATAGCGCGCTGGCGCCGGAGCAACGCGCGATTAATGAAATTAATTCGAGCATTTATTGCTTCACGCTCGACAAACTTTGGCCGTGCTTGGCGGCACTGCGGCCGAACAATGTGCATCGTGAACTTTATTTGACTGATGCGATCGCTTTGCTGAATGCGCGGCAGGAACGCGTGATCGCCATGACAACCGCGGATTCGGACGAAATTATTGGATGCAATACGCGGGCGCATTTAGCTGATGCCGATCGCGTTTTCCGGCAGCGCAAGGCTGCGGAATTGATGGATGCGGGGGTTACGATTTATTTGCCGGAGACGGTGGTGATCGATTCGGATGTGGAAGTTGGGCGGGATACGATTATTGAGCCTGGCGTTGAGTTGCTGGGCGCCACTCGCGTTGGTGAGCGCTGCATGATTCGTACTGGGAGCGTTTTGACGAATTGCCGTGTGGATGAAGGGGCGTTGATTGAGCCGCATTGTGTGGCTATTGATAGCCGCATCGGGAAAAATTCGCGGTTGGGGCCGTTTGCGCGGTTGCGGCCTGGGGCGGATATGCGCGAAGGGTCGCATGTGGGGAATTTTGTGGAGTTGAAGAAGACTGTTTTGGGGGAATTTGCTAAGGCGAATCATCTGGCTTATCTGGGCGACGCGACCATTGGCAGCGGGGCGAACATTGGGGCGGGGACGATTACTTGCAATTATGATGGCGTGCATAAGTTTCCTACGAAAATTGGGAAGCGCGTTTTTATTGGTAGCGATACGGCGCTGGTTGCGCCGGTGCGTGTGGGCGATGGGGCTTATGTGGCGGCTGGATCGGTGATTACTGAGAATGTGCCTGCTGATGCGTTGGCGATTGCGCGCGGGCGGCAGGCGAATAAGCCTGGTTGGGCCAAAGCTCGCCGTGCGGAATTGGCGCGCGAGGCAAAATCGAAAAAGAAGACCAAGCGCCGCAGGTAGCGCCGATTTTGTAGCGCTGGAGTCCCGCCGGCTCTTTCGATCGCCACGTAAGCCACATCGGAAAAATATGGCGGCGCAAGCACCAGCCAACATCACTGCTTGAACATTAAGCTCGAGTTCGAGTGGACGTCCGAATCCGTGCGCGATCCTCTCTTTTGCTTTCCTCTTGCTCGGAAGATGCTGGCCTGAAGGCCACCGCTACGAAACCGTTGCCCGTCCGGGCGGGCTTCCCTCTTTTGGTTTTCTCTTGCTCGCGAAAAGAGCCGGCAGGGACGCCGGCGGTACTTGTGTTAAAATCTGCGCGGGAGATTCCCCGGAATGAAATTTGGCGTGGTTGTGTTTCCTGGGTCGAATTGCGATGACGACGCGCATTATGCGATCGGCAGCGTGCTGCATCAGCCTGTGGAATTCCTCTGGCATGGCAGCGAAGATCTGGCCGGTTCTGACGCGATTATTCTTCCTGGTGGATTTGCTTATGGGGATTATTTGCGCACTGGGGCGTTGGCGCGTTTTTCGCCGGTAATGAAATCGGTGGAGAAATTTGCTCGGGGCGGCGGGTTGGTTCTGGGCATTTGCAATGGATTTCAGATTCTATGCGAAGCTGGTTTGCTGCCTGGGGCTTTGGTGCGCAATACCGGATTGAGATTTCTTTGCCAGCAGGTGTTCGTGCGCGTTGAGAGCGTGCGCACGCCTTTTACTTGCGCTGCATCGCGCGGGCAGATTTTGAAAATGCCTATCGCGCATATGGGCGGAAGTTATTTCTGCGATGAGGCTACGCTTGCTGATCTGGAGCGGCACGAGCAGATTGTTTTCCGTTACACCACGCCTGATGGCCGCGATGATGCTGCTGGAAATCCGAATGGCTCGCTGGCCAATATCAGCGGGATCTGCAATCGCGAGCGCAATGTGATGGGATTGATGCCGCATCCGGAGCGAGCGGTGGAAGCTTCGCTTGGATCGGCGGACGGTTTGGTTATTTTCCGTTCCATGGTAGAAAGCCTCGTGCAGCGCATCGCGGTGCCTGCTTAGTGTCGCTTCAGCAATCCAAAATATTGCCGAAAGGCAGGAGGGTCTGATGACCCTCCCCTACTAGAAGGATCAGGCTTGATCGCTACCGAAACTAAAGTTACTGCTGCTGTTGCCGCCGAGCATGGGCTCTCCGCCGACGAATATTCACGCATTTTGAAAATTTTGGGGCGCGATCCTAGCATTACCGAGTTGGGGATTTTTTCGGTGATGTGGAGCGAGCACTGTTCTTACAAATCCAGCAAAGTGCATTTGAAGCGGTTGCCTACGCGCGGGGCGCAGGTTTTGCAGGGGCCGGGGGAAAATGCCGGAGTGGTGGATATTGGCGACGGGCTTTGCGCGGTTTTTAAAATCGAATCGCATAATCATCCTAGTTTTGTGGAGGCGTTTCAGGGAGCGGCTACCGGCGTTGGCGGAATTTTGCGGGATATTTTTACGATGGGAGCGCGGCCGATTGCGGTGCTGGATTCTTTGCGATTTGGGCCGATTGCGTCCGGCAAGGACGCGGGCAACGCCACTGCCGAAGAGATTGCGCGGAATCGGCGGCTTGTTGATGGCGTGGTGCGCGGGATTGGGTTTTACGGAAATTGTTTTGGCGTGCCTACTGTTGGCGGCGAAGTTGTTTTCGAGCCTTGCTATTCGAACAATCCTTTGGTGAACGCGCTGGCGTTGGGAATTGCGAAGCGCGACGAGCTTTTTTTCGCGAAGGCCCGCGGAGCTGGCAATCCTGTGATTTACGCCGGGGCGAAAACTGGACGCGATGGAATTCATGGGGCTTCGCTGCTCGCTTCGGCGGAATTCAGCGAGGAATCGCAGCAGAAGCGTCCGAATGTGCAGGTTGGCGATCCGTTCATGGAGAAATTGCTGTTGGAGGCGTGTCTTGAAGCGATGCGCACCGGGGCGGTCGTCGCGATTCAGGATATGGGCGCGGCTGGATTGACGAGTTCGAGTTCGGAAATGGCTTCGCGCGGTGGGATGGGGATCGAAATCGAATTGGCGCGTGTGCCGCAGCGCGAAACGGGCATGACGCCTTATGAAATGATGCTCAGCGAATCGCAGGAACGGATGCTGCTGGTTGCCGAACGCGGGCGCGAGGCGGAAGTTTTTCGCGTGTTTACGAAGTGGGGGCTGGACGCGGTGGAAATTGGGCGCGTCACTGATGACGGCAAGCTGCGCGTCTTGCATCATGGGAAAATTACCGCCGAAATTCCCGCTCATGCGATCGCTGAAGAAGGCCCGGTCTATCAGCGGCCTCTCGCGCCGCCCGCAACGCGAGGCGAGGATTCGCGGCGCATCGAATTCGCTTCGTCTGGCGCCGATCTCACTAACAATTTCAAGAAACTGCTCGCCTCGCCCAGCATCGCTTCGAAGCAATGGATTATTGGCCAGTACGATCATCAGGTGCGCACGAATACGCGCGTGAATCCAGGGGCGGGCGATGCGGCGGTGCTGCGTCTCAAGGAATTGCGGCGCGGGCTCGCGCTTTCCACAGACGGCAACGGCCGTTGGTGCTGGCTGAATCCGCGCTTGGGTGCGATGCATGCCGTCGCCGAAGCTGCGCGCAACGTGGCTTGCTCCGGTGCGCGCCCTGTGGCCGCGACCAACTGCTTGAATTTTGGCAATCCTGAAAAGCCGGAAGTGATGTGGCAATTCAGCGAAGCGATTGATGGCATCGCCGAAGCTTGCAAGGTGCTCGGCGTGCCGATTACCGGCGGCAACGTTAGTTTTTATAACGAAACTTTGGGCAAGCCGATTTATCCAACGCCGGTGCTCGGAGTGCTTGGAATTTTGGATGATGCCGCGAATGCGCTCGGCCTGGCTTTCCGCAATAAAGGCGACGCGATCGTGCTGCTCGATGGCGCTGACGATGCCGCTTCGGCTCGCTCGCTTGAAACGCTGAGCCGCGAATTTTCTTCATCGGAATATGCGAAGACGATTCACGGAATTGTGGCGGGCGCGCCGCCGGATATCGATCTGGCCGCGGAAAAGCGGCTCCAGGATTGCCTTGTGGCGCTGGCCGCGGATCGCGCCGTCGAATCCGCGCACGATCTGAGCGATGGCGGGCTCGCCGTGGCGATTGCCGAATCCGCGTTTGGCAGCGATGATTTCACCGCGCGCATCGCGCTCGATTCTTTCGCGCCCGCGGAGTATGCGCTCTTTGGCGAAAGCGGGGCGCGCGCCATCGTGACCGCGAAGACCACTTCGCTTGCCCGCGTGATGGAAATTGCGGCAAAATGTAGTGTTGGGGCGCGGCGCATCGGGGAAGTCGCGCGGGGCGATCTCCGCATCGAAATAAATGGAGTCGTTTACGCCAGCGCCGCAGTGTCGGTACTTCGCGAGATTTGGGCGAACGCGCTGGAACGGCTACTCGAGGCTTCGCGCTAAGATATGAACAAATTTGTGAGTTGGGGACACTTTGTGGTCGCGGCTCTCTTCGCAATCGTGGCGTTCGCTGATTTGAGCCTCGCTCTTATCCGATTTCTCCACAGCGGGCATATTTTGGTCGCGGCATCTCGGCAGGTTAACACCCCCACGAATCACTTTCCGATTTCCGCGATTCTGTTTTTGGCGTGCGCGTGGGGAATTTTGAAGTGGCGCACGTGGGCGCATACTCTTGCGATCGTTGTTTGCGCGGTCGATATGTTGCTTTTGTTTTTGGTTCCTCACACGGGCGGACTTTCCACTTCGCTGGTCGTGCTGATGCTGCTCTTCGCTGCGATACTGTCGTGGCTATTGACGCCCTCGGTCCGGGCGAGGTTTGCAAAGGTTATCTAAAAACGTGGGCAAAGCTTTTCATCTCGACGACGATCACTTTCACGACGAGTGCGGCGTCTTCGGCATTTTCGGCCGCGAAGAAGCGTCGAAACTCACCTATCTCGGACTCTACGCGCTGCAGCATCGCGGACAGGAATCGGCCGGCATTGCTTCGAGTGATGGCGCTTCGCTCGAGTTTCATAAGTCGATGGGACTGGTGCAGGAAATTTTCACGCCGGCAGTTCTCGCGCGGCTTCCCGGAACTTCCGCGATTGGCCATACGCGCTATTCCACAGCCGGCGAAACGGCGCTGACCAACGCGCAGCCGGTGGTGATCGATTGCAACAAAGGCAAACTCGCCGTGGCGCACAACGGGAATCTGACTAACGCGCTGGAATTGCGGCGGCGGCTCGAACATGGCGGCTCGATTTTTCAGACGACCAGCGATACGGAAGTGATCGTTCATCTGATCGCGCGAAGCAAATCGCGCAATTTGGTTGGCGCGATCGCCGATGCCGCGCAACAAGTGGAAGGCGCCTATTCGCTCGTGATTCTTACGCGCGATGAACTTTACGCGGTGCGCGATCCGCGCGGCTTCCGTCCGCTGAATCTCGGCCGGCTCGATGATGCCTGGGTGGTCGCTTCGGAGACTTGTGCGTTTGATTTGATCGACGCCGAATACATCCGCGAAATCGAACCCGGCGAAATGTTGCGCATCTCGCGCGGTGGCGTGGAATCCATTAAATTCGCGCCGGAAAAGCCGCATCAGTTTTGCATTTTCGAGCATGTTTATTTCTCGCGTCCCGATAGCGTGATTTTCGGACGCCCGGTAAATCAAAGCCGCGAGCGGTTGGGCCGTCTGCTGGCGAAAGAGCATCACGTGGATGCCGATGTCGTTGTGCCGGTGCCCGATTCCGGAGTGCCGGCGGCAGTCGGTTACGCGGCGGAATCCGGGATTCCCTTTCGCATGGGCTTGATTCGCAATCATTATATTGGGCGCACGTTTATCGAGCCGGTGCAGGCCATTCGCGATTTCGGGGTGAAGCTAAAATTGAATCCGATACGTCGAATGATTGAGGGCCAACGAGTGATTCTGGTGGATGATTCCATCGTGCGCGGAACTACCAGCCGGAAAATCGTGCGCATGGTGCGCGAGGCCGGCGCCGCGGAAGTTCATGTGCGCATCAGTTGCCCGCCGACGATTTCGCCGTGCTTCTATGGCGTGGACACGCCGACGCGCAACGAGTTGATCGCCGCGAACAATTCCGTGGAAGAAATTCGCAAGTTTCTTGAAGCCGATACGCTTGGCTATCTTTCGCTCAACAGCCTGCGCGAAGCTGTGGACGATCGCGATGGGCAGTTCTGCACCGCCTGTTATACCGGCGTCTATCCAACTGATTTAGTGCAACTGGAAGTGGAGGCACAACGTGAAAGCTGACGCCGAAGCTCAATCGCACGCACTGGCGCGTGAAGACGCGAACGAAAAGCGCTCGTTCTGGAAAAGCCGGGCGATGCGCGAGGCGATTTCGTGGTTCTGGGTGATCCTTGCTTTTCTTTTCATCGAAGGCGGAATCGTGCAGGCGCGGGTGATTCCCAGCGGCTCGATGGAAAAAACCGTGCTGATCGGCGATCACCTCATTGTTAGCCGCGTTGGCTACGATGTCGGCGTTCCGTTTCACGCCGTGGCACCAAACTTTGTGGCGCGAACCGAAGCGGCAGCAAATTATTGTTTTCCGCGCGCCGCTCCCGGAGATGGGCTTTCCGGATTTTATTAAGCGGACGATCGGGCTGCCCGGTGATTTGCTCGAAGTGCGTCGCGGCATCGTTTATATAAATAACGAAGCGCTGGTTGAGCCTTATCGCATGGATCCGCCCAGTCCTGGCGATAATTTTGGGCCGGTGAAAATTCCGGCCGGAAATTACTTCATGATGGGCGACAATCGCAATAATTCCTACGATAGCCGGTTTTGGGGCTTCGTTCCGCGCGCGAATATTGTCGGCACTCCGCTGCTGATTTATATGTCCATCGATGCGCCGGAAGAAGTTTGGGAGCCCGGGCACATCGAACAGCGATTCGCCACTTATCTCAACGCTCTGATTCATCCTCACGAAGTGCGCTGGAAGCGTCTGTTCCATACGTTCTAGCGCCCGCTACCGTTTTTTGCCAATCGAGGGCCTTGCTTCGATGCGCTACGCCGATGCTGGAGTGAATATCTCGGTCGCCGATGAGGCGAAGCGGCGTATTCGCACCATGGCGGGGCGCACTTTTCGGCGGGGAGTGCTTTCTTCGATCGGCGGCTTCGGAGCGCTGTTTGAAATTGACCGCAAGCGCTTCCGCGATCCGATTCTGGTGGCCAGCGCGGATGGCGTGGGCACGAAACTCAAGATTGCATTCGCCACTGGCGTTCATTCCACTGTCGGCGCGGATATTTTGAATCATTGCGTGAACGATATTTTGACGCAGGGCGCCGAACCATTATTTTTTCTGGATTATTTGGCGATGGGAAAGCTGGATCCGCGCGTGGTGGAGCAAATCATCGAGGGCATGAGCCGCGCGGCCAAGCAGGCCGGACTGTTCGCTGATCGGCGGAGAGACGGCGGAGATGCCGGATTTTTATTCGGCGGGAGAATACGATCTTGCTGGCTTCATCGTGGGGGCCGTGGAACGCAAAAAGCGTCTCGAACCGCGCATGGTGCGTCCCGGCGACACTCTTCTAGCGCTTCCCTCGAGTGGTCTTGCACACCAACGGTTACTCGCTGGCGCGCAAATTAGTTTTTCAAGTGGCGCGGCTGAAGGCCGACACTTACGTCGCCGCAGTCAGCAATAAAATCGGGGCCGAACTTCTAAAGCCGCACCGTGCTTATTGGCCGCTGCTGAAAAATATCCTCGCCAAAGGCTGGCTATCGGGCATGGCGCACATCACTGGCGGCGGCATTACCGGGAATTTGCCGCGCGTGCTGCCGCGCAATGTACGCGCGGTGATCGAACTTGGCTCGTGGCCCGTGCTGCCGATTTTTCGCTATTTGGCGACGCTCGGGAAAATGGACGCTGGAGAGCTGCTCAGCACATTCAATATGGGCGCGGGAATGATTCTGGTGGTGCCGCCGAAATACGTTCGCAAAGTGGAATCTGAATTACGCCGCCGCCGCGAAAAATTCTACGCGATTGGCCACATCGAAACTGCTGCTGGGCCGCCGAAAGTGACCTACAACGGTGCGCTCTTTCCGTAGGGCCGTTGCATTTGCCGCGGCGAGCATGGTTGTTGCGGCTTCGGAGAAAACTGGGGCCGAACGGCGGGAGGGTCTAAACAACCCTCCCCTACTGGCCTACATTATAAATATCTGCTGAGACCTTCCACGATCCATCGACCTGCTTCTGCCAGACCTCTAGATATTTTCCGGTCTCTGTCGAAGTTTTTCCGGTTTTGTCCTTGGTCGTCAATTGATAATTCCCGATGTCCCAGGCCATATCGCCGGCCTGCGCCACGGTTACCTTGGTCGATTCGAAGGTGAGGCTCACGTATTGCGGGCCGGTCACCATTGCCGTCCATGATTTGCGGAAGGCTTCCTTGCCCGAAGAGGCCGGCGAACCTGGCTCCATCAACAAACCATCGTCGGCATAATAGGAAATACATTTATCGACGTCGCCGACGTTCGCCGCATGGCTCCAATCTGCATCCATGGTCTGAATCTGTTTTGCAATTGCCGCAGGGTCTACGGGCGGCGGCACCTGCACGGCAGGCTGCGACGGTGGCGCCGACGAGCATGAAATTGTCGTCATGCACGCGAGCAGAATTAAGGTCCGTCGTCCAAGCGTCCAAAAAGTTTTCATCGTTTCTCCACCAATCCCAAATGTTTCCGAGCAAGATGCCAACGTCACGATTCGAAGTCAAGAGACGGTAACATCCCCTGCGCGCCGCGAGATGCGGACTTAAATCGAATTCAGAGTCTCGCCGCACAAAAACGCCGGCAGGCTGCCTGCGCTACGGGACGCGCTCGTTATGTCGCGTGCCACTCTGGCGCGGCAAACAAACGCGGGCAATCTATGCTAATTTTCTTGGCCTATGCCCAAGCGTATCGGTGTGCTTTTGTCCGGCCGCGGCTCGAATTTCGAGGCGCTGGCTGAGAGTATTCGCGCGGGGCGGCTACCGAATGCTGAAATCGCGGTAGTGATTGCGAATCGCGACGGCGCGCCGGGAATCGAGAAGGCGCGGGCGCGCGGAATTCCTACGCGCGTAATTCCTTCGAAGGGGCTCGAGCGCGAAGCTTACGACCGCCTAGTGGCTGCCGCGCTGCAAGAAGCGAAAGTCGATCTGGTGTGCCTGGCTGGCTATATGCGGCTGCTCTCGCCTTATTTCATTGCGGCCTTTCCGCAACGCATCGTTAATATTCATCCGTCGCTGCTGCCGGCATTTCCCGGGCTTGAGGCGCAGCGCCAGGCATTCGAGCACGGCGTAAAATTCGCCGGGTGTACCGTTCATTTTGTGGATGAAAATCTCGATGCGGGCCCGATTGTGCTGCAATCCGCCGTTGCAATTCGCGATGACGATACCGTCGAATCGCTTTCCGAGCGCATCCTCGGAGAAGAGCATCGCATCTACACCGAAGCGGTTCGCATTATTCTCGAAGGCCGCTATCGCATCGAAGGGCGGCGTGTTCTGATCGTGGCGGAGAAAAAATAGCGATGGCGAATTTCAAGCCTGTCGACGAACAGCTAGCCTACTTGCGCAAAGGCGTCGCTGAGATAATTCCGGAAGCGGAATTTCGCGCCAAGCTGGAGCAATCACTGAAGACTGGCAAGCCTTTGCGTGTGAAACTCGGGGTCGATCCCACTGCTCCCGATCTTCATCTCGGTCATACCGTGGTGATGCGCAAGCTGAAGCATTTTCAGGATCTCGGCCATACGGCGATTTTTTTGATTGGCGGATTTACTGCCATGGTCGGCGATCCTACCGGCCAATCTGAAACGCGGCCGCCGCTGACGCGCGAGCAAGTGGATGCCAACGCGAAAACTTATCTCGATCAGGCTTTTCACATTCTCGATCGCGAAAAAACCGAAGTTGTGAACAACGCCGACTGGCTGGGCAAGCTCACCAGCATCGAAATGATTCAGCTCGGTGCGAAATATCGCCTGGCGCGCATGCTCGAGCGCGAAGATTTCCGCTCGCGGCTCAGCGCGAATCAGCCGATCTCAGTGCACGAGTTGTTCTATCCGCTGCTCGTCGCGTATGACTCCGTCGAGGTCAACTCGGATGTTGAATTGGGCGCGACCGAGCAAAAATTCAATTTGTTGATTGGCCGCGAAATTCAGCGCGAGTATGGCAAGCCGCAGCAAGTGGCACTGACCATGCCGATTCTCGTTGGCCTCGACGGCGAGCGCAAAATGTCGAAGAGCCTGAACAATTACGTGGGCATTACCGAGGCGCCGCAGCAGATGTTCGGCAAGCTGATGTCGATTTCCGATGCGCAAATGTGGCTTTACTACGAACTGCTCACCGATTTTGACGAGCGCACGATTACGCGCCTGAAAGAAGAAGTGCGCAATGGCGACTTGCCGCCGATTGACGCGAAAATGCGGCTCGCGCACATCATCATCGCCGGATTCCATGGCGAAGGCGCCGCGACAAAAGCTTCCGAGGAATTCCAGCGAGTCTTCCGCGACCGCCGCGCTCCCGAAGACGCGCCGATAATCAATCAAGCGCTCTCGGAACCGAAGCGGCTCTCCGCGTTGCTGGCCGAATGGAAATTAGTTCCCTCGCGCAGTGAGGCTGAGCGCCTGATCAAGCAAGGCGGAGTAGAAATTGATAACGCCCGCGTTGACGATGTGCAGCGTCAAATTGATCTAAGAAAGCCATCGGAATTTTTACTGCGCGCCGGAAAAAAGAGATTCGTCCGAGTGGTCGTGAAATAGCCATCGGAGGTTGAAGCCGTGACGGCGTCCAATGCCGCGCCTGCGCCCGCCGGAGTGTATCGCGACGGGAAAAATTTGATCGTGATGCGCGGCGCGCAGCTTCCTCTCATTTGCGTCCGCTGTGGCCAACCCGCCACCGGAGGACTGCTGCTCAGAAAACTTTACTGGCATGAGCGCTGGATATACCTGCTGCTGATTCCCGGAGTGATCTGGTACATCATCGCCGCGCTTATGGTGAGAAAAACAATGGATCTGGCCGTCCCTCTATGCGTGCAACACAGGTACCGCTTTCAGCAGCTACGGCGGGCGGCCATAGGGATGGCGATCTGCGGCGGCATTCTTGTGATCATTTCTTTTTTCATTCCGGCAGACTATCTCGCGTATCCAATTTTCGCTTTTATGGGCCTGTTGCTGGCGGGACTTATCACCTGGCTCACCGCGGGCGTGTTTTTGCGTCCGAAATTCATAGACGCGTCGTTGGGAGTATTTAGCGGCCCCGGCGAACAATTCCTCGCGCAACTTCGTCCCAAGCCTCAATCAATGCCATCACTCGGCTAGCGCCGTCGCCCAACTAAAACACCGCAAGATTTTCAGGCCGCGGCGTTCTCTCTATAGAGAAAGCACGAATTTGGAGGTGGACGATGACTCGGCTCAGTTTGTGCGCCTTAGTGGCGCTTGTCTGCGCGCTCCCCGCATCTGCGCAAAATAGCGACGTGAAATTCATTGCCGATACGCTCGTGGTGCAAGCCGACGGAACGTACCAGGCCGATCCGGATCTGGCGACTCTGACGTTTGACATTTCTTCACAAGAGAAGGAATTGAAGACGGCGTATGGGAACGCGTCGCAAGCCATGCAGAAAATCGTAGCCATCGCGGCGAAGAATGATTTGAACAAAGAAGATGTCTCGAGCGGAGTGCTGACGGTGTTGCCTTTTTATGAGGGCGACCGGAAGAAGCGGGCGAAATCGTTTCTGGTGCGGGGCCAAATCGTTCTGAAGGTGCGCGATTTTTCGAAGCTTGGAGCCATTCTCGAGGATTCGGTGACTAGCGACATTACCGATCTGCGATCGCTTACCTATTCCCTGGCTGATGAAGAGGCGGCGAAACAGCACGCTGTTGCGGAGGCGATGAAACGTGCCGTGGGTCGCGCCACCGCGGCGCTTGATGAAAAAGGGCAGAAAGTCGGCGGATTGCGATTTGCCAATCTTGATGTAAAGCAAATCGTCGGAGTCTCGCGGATGGAGGTTGCGTCGTTGAGTCTCGTGGAAGTCACAGCGGGCGATTACGATTCGCGCGCGAAGAAGTCGGCGATCTCTCCGCCGCCGCTGCCGCAACCGGAAAAAATCACCGTGAGCGCGACGGTGCAGTGCGCATTTCAGATCCTTTAGCAGAAAAACGGATTATTCATCCGACACCGGATGCGTCGAAGAGCTAGCGGCGCACGACTAGGCGGGCTAGGCGCGCGAGCCAGCCGCGATCGCGGCGGGATACGGCGTGGCGCGTGATGAGCACGTCGAAGATGCGCGCCGCGCGGCCCGGCATTTCATATTCGTCGCGCATGCGCACAATCGCGGCTTCGTTCTGCGCCGCGATTTCCCATGACTGCTTGCCTTTTACCCCGTACTGATCCTGGAATTGCCATTCCAGCGCGCGGCCGAAATCGTAACGCGTTACCACCGCCGTGATGCCAACTTCTTGCGCGCCCAATCGACCGGTGATTTGCACTTTTTGCCCCGCCGCAAAATCGGACGCGCCGCCCAAGATCTCAAATTCCGCTTTCATCTCGTAGCCGTACCAGTAGGGCATGCGCTGCGGTACAAAAAAGCGGACACCAGCGCCGGCGTGGCATCAATTCGCTGAAAAAATTCTAGGCGGGCCATTCAGTGCAGGTTCCCGGCGTCAGGAAATTTCCACCAGCACCAGCGACATATCATCGGCCGGCGGGCCGGAGCGGAACTGCGCAATGCCTTCGAGCATTTTTTCCTTCATTTCCGGCAAAGGGAGCATGGAAGTGGCGCGCACGATTTCGCTCAAGCCGTCCACGCCCAGCATTTCATTCTCATCGTTGAAATTTTCGGTCAAGCCGTCGGTGTAGATCAACAACCGATCGCCCTTTTGCACGGGCAATTCCATGGTCGCTTCGCTGTCCACCGCATCGGGCAGAAATCCGAGCACGACGCTGCGCGATTCGAGCAGGCGAGGCATTTCGCCCGGCTTCACTAACATCGCCGGTGGATGCCCAGCCCCTGCAAATTCCAGTGAGCGGCCATCGCGGCTCAAGCGCGCCGCGGCCATGGTGAAATAAAAAACCGAGCTACCTAGATTTTGGATCACGAAGCGATTCAAATGGCGCATCATCGGCGCGAGGCCTTCGCCGCGCTCGATTTGCGACATGGTCTCGGTGTAAATCCGGTTGGCCACCAGCGCTGAACTGATTCCATGGCCGGAAACATCGCAAACTAGCAAATCAAGTTGATCTTCGCTCGGCGTCACCAATCCAAAATCGCCGCCGATCGAGCGCACCGGCTGATAAAAAGTTTCCACCGACGCCGTTCCCCAGATCAAACTTTTGGGCGCGAGGCTTTGCTGCACGCGGGAAGCCAGCGTGAGTTCTTCCTCAATTTCGCGGGCGCGCGCTTCCAGCAGCGTATTGGCGTCGCGCAATTCGGTTTCGGCGCGCTTCTGCTCGGTGATATCGGTGAACGTCACAACCGCAAATTGGCGTCCGTCGGGATCTTCGAGCGTCTTGGCGGTGATCACCACGGGGAGGCGCGCTCCGGTCGGATGCGGCAGGTAGAATTCGAAGCGGTTGCGGCCTGCGGCTTGCCCGACTTCGATGTGGCGCGCGAGAATCGGCTGATCCTCCGCAGCGAAAAAATCTTTCCCCGAGTTCCCGAGCATTTCTTCTTTGGCCCGGCCCACCATTTCGAGAAAAAGCTCGTTGGCATAGACGATCTTTTGGCAATCGTCGGTGATGATCACGCCTTGATTCAGCGTGTCCAGGACGCCCTCAACTTGCTCCAGCCACTCGAGCCGCTCGTTCTCCACTGCTTCACTCCCCACGGTTCATCTCCGCCTGCACGATCGGGTCGCTGCAAACTTAGCTTGCGGATATCTTAGGCCGATGCAACTTTCCGTGCAAATCACGCGCTGGCTTAGCGCTGCCAGGTACGTCCCTGTGTGTATCAATAGATGCGCGAGCGCGCCGAGAGACTCCGCAGCCGGTGGCCAAATTGGAGTCAGGCGCGAAGCGCTTGCAGGGATCGCTGCGTCAAATGAGGCAGCGGGCTGTGGGACAATTTAATTGCTGTGAATCGAGGTGCACGATGCCGACGCGCGAAGAAAAATACGAAGCGTTCCGGGTGCTGCATGAACGACCTGGAATTTTCTTGATTCCGAATCCGTGGAATGCGGGCTCGGCAAAAATTCTTACCGCGCTCGGCTTCGAGGCGCTGGCCACCACCAGCGCCGGCTATGCTTTCAATGCGGGACGCGTGGACACCAATACTTCGATTACGCGCGACGGAGTGCTTGCCAACGCCAGGGAAATCGTCGAAGCCACGCACTTGCCGGTATCCGCCGATTTGCAGGATGGCTTCGGCCGCTCGCCCGAATCATGCGCCGAGACCATTCGCCTCGCCGCGCAAACAGGCTTGGCCGGCGGCTCGATTGAAGATGCCACTGGCGACGAACGCGATCCCATTTATGATTTTGATCTGGCCGTGAAGCGCGTAGCCGCCGCCGCAAAAGCGGCACACGATTCTCACCTCATGCTCACCGCGAGGGCCGAAAATTTTCTGCATGGCCGCGCCGATCTGAAAGACACCATCCTCCGATTGCAATCTTTCGCCGAAGCCGGAGCAGACGTCGTCTACGCTCCCGGTCTGCCGAGCCTCGAGGCCATCAAGGAAGTCTGCGCGTCAGTCTCGAAGCCAGTGAACGTGCTGATGGGCCTGAAGGGCGCGACGTATTCGGTGGATCAAATCGCCGCCGCTGGAGCCAAACGCATCAGCGTAGGCGGCGCGCTGGCTCGCGCTGCGTTGGGCGCATTCGTGCGCGCCGCCCGGGAAATAAAAGAAAAAGGCACATTCACGTTTGCCGCCGAAGCAATTCCGCACGCCGACCTGACGGCGTACATGACGAATAGCAAGCGCGACTGAGTTTCCGCCCGCGTCAGACAAGTTCCTAAACTTTGCGTTCCCGGGGCTTGACACGCGATTCTTTGTTATTGTATATTTCTATTCGGTTATGGAACCTAAAGGTTATGGACGAACAGCAGCTAAACAGCTCGACGCGATCTTTGCGGCGCTAGCAGATCGCACGCGCCGGGCGATTCTTGCGCGGCTGGCTTCGGGCGACGCTTCGGTGAATGAATTGGCCGCGCCATTCTCGATGAGCCAGCCGGCGATTTCGAAGCATCTCAAAGTTTTGGAGCGCGCCGGGTTGATCTCGCGCGGCCGCGACGCGCAACGCCGCCCGCGGCGTCTTGAAGCGCGGCGGCTGGCTGAAGCCAACCGATGGCTCGAACACTACCGACAACACTGGGAAGGAAATTTCCAGCGGCTGGATTTCCTGCTGGAAGAAATGAAAGCGAAGGAGAAAAAACGTGGACGTAAAAAGCGTTAAGCCGTCCGTTAAGCAGTCATCGATGGATCCCGCGAGATTAAAAGTAACCACACCCGGCGACCGCGAAATTGCCATGGCGCGCACCTTTGACGCGCCGCGCGAACTTGTTTTCAAAGCATGGACCACTCCTGATCTGCTGAAGCGCTGGCTTTACGGCCCCGAAGATTGGCGATTGATGGACTGCGAAATCGATTTGAAGGCCGGCGGCGCGATTCGCTGGGTTTGGCGGCATCAAGATGGAGGAAGCATGGGGCTACGCGGCGTCTACCGCGAAATCGCCCCGCCCGACAAACTCGTGTTCACCGAAATTTTCGACGACAACTGGACCGGCGGCGAAACGCTGGTGACCTTGACCTTCGTCGAAAATGCCGGCAAAACCACGGTCACGCAATCCATCCTTTATGTTTCAAAAGCGGCACGCGACGGCGCTTTGAAATCCGGAATGGAAGAGGGCATGGCCGTCGGCTACGACCGGCTGGAGAAACTGCTGCCATCACTCGCAGCGAAGTAGGGGAGGTTTCTTTAGACTCTCCCGCGCGGCGGTCCGAATCGCGAATCCGACCATCAAATCTTTTTGACCAACAGATGGCATTAGGAAACTAACGGGAGGCTCAAATGCAAAAAATCACGACGTTCCTCTGGTTCGACAGTCAAGCCGAAGAAGCCGCAAACTATTACGTTTCGATTTTTAAGAATTCGAAAATTCTGGGGATGAGCCATTATGGTGACGCGGGGCCGGGCCCGAAAGGATCTGTGCTGGTGGTGGACTTTCAACTCGACGGGCAAAGATTTATGGCCTTGAATGGCGGTCCAACCTTCAAATTTACCGAAGCCATCTCGCTGATGGTAAATTGCGAAACGCAGCGCGAAATCGATGACATGTGGGAGAAACTTTCCGCAGGCGGCGAAAAAAGCCAATGCGGCTGGCTGAAAGACAAGTACGGTTTATCGTGGCAAGTGGTCCCGACAATTCTGAATCAATTGCTGGAGAACGACCCCGAGAAAGCGAATCGTGTGATGAAGGAAGTCATGAAAATGAACAAGCTCGATATCAAACGCATGCAGCAGGCCTACGATGGCGATTGAAAACTTGGCTGAAGTAGCGCCGGCGTCTCTGTCGGCATCTTACGATCGCGGACTTCGTCGACAACCGGGATCGTGCCCGGACCACAAATTTAAATCGAAGGATTTAGTTCTCCTTTTAGGTCCGTCCATGAGTTTGGATTGTGACGTGTTTTTTGGTCGCAAGATGCCGGCAGAGACGCCGGCGCTACTTGGCCGCCCGTTCCTGCGCTAAACTTAAACGCGCGGCGATTCTCTTCTCATTGCGCAGACGATGGCTTCCACGCGAGCTACTCAAGCGATCCAAGTTCCGGAAAGCGGCGAATTACCGCCGGGGCCCAAAGGTCTGCCGCTTTTTGGCGTGGCGCTTTCGCTGCGTCGCGACGTACTCGGCGTGCTTACTCGCATCGCCCGAGAGTACGGCGACATCGCCTACGTGCCGCTGCTGATGCAAAGCCGCATTCTGGTCAGCTCACCCGAATGGATCGAAGATTTGATCGTTCGCCAGCCGCAGAAATTCGACAAGGGCCCTGGCCTGAAAGATGCCTCGAAGCGCCTGCTCGGCGAGGGATTGCTGACGAGCGAAGGCGAGTTGTGGCGGCGCCAGCGGCGGCTCGCGCAGCCGGCATTTCACCGTCAGCGCATCGGCGAATACGCGCAAGTGATGGTGGAGCAGGCCACGGCGCACACGTGCGATTGGCGCGACGGCGAGACGCGCGACATGGCCGAAGAAATGATGGCGCTCACGTTAATCATTGCGGTGAAGACGCTTTTCGGAATTGAATTCACCGATGAAGCGAAGCGCGTGGGTCCTGCAGTCACGCTGCTGATGCGCTACCAACTCGGCCGCTTGCGCTCACCGATAAAAATTCCCATGCATTGGCCGACGCCTTCGAATCTGCGCGCCGATCGCGCTTACGAATTCCTCGATTCGCTCGTTTACGGAATTATTGAAGAGCGGCGGCGACGCCGCGACGCCGGAGAGCCGGAAGGACGCGATGTTCTCTCGCTACTGATGAACGCGATGGACGAGGACGGCGGCCGCATGACGCCGAAACAGCTCCGCGATGAAGTAATGACGCTCTTTATCGCGGGACACGAGACCACCGCTGTAACGCTCGGCTGGCTGTGGCATCTGCTGGCGCAAAATCCGCGCGTGGAACAGCGCCTTGCCGAGGAATTGCGCGGCGTGCTGGCAGGTCGGGCGCCCACGCCGGAAGATTTGCCGCGGCTACCGTATCTCGACGCCGTGATTAAGGAAGTGCTGCGCCTTTATCCGGCGGCCTACGTGCTGCAGCGCACCTCGCTCGAGCCATTCGCTCTCGCCGCCTACCAGTTTCCCGTGAATACCACGGTGATTATGTCGCAGTGGATCGTGCATCGCGATCCGCGCCTCTTTGACGACCCAGAGGAATTCCAACCCGAGCGCTGGCTCGACGGGCTCGAAAATCGCCTGCACCCTTACGCCTATTTTCCCTTCGGCGGAGGTCCGCGGCGATGCATCGGGCAAATTTTCGCGTTGATGGAGGCCGCATTGGTCGCGGCAACGCTAGCGCAAAAATTCCGCTTTACCGAACGTGCAGGAATCAAAGTCGTGCCCGAGCCGCTGGTAACGTTGCGCGCTAAAGGCGGCGTCCCAATGAAGGTCAAAGTCCGCTAGGCTTCGCCCTCACTTAACGAATTCGCCCGACCCACCGTTGGCCCACGGATCATAATGCAGCGCGAACTGAATGCGATCGCCGATCCAGGGGTGATCCCAATACCACCAAATTTCGGCTCGCGTCGGCGCCGGATCCTCCAAATCAATCTCGCCGAGAATCTGAAATGAGTCTGCGGCCACTTGCCCGAAATCCGGCGTGAGCCCGTGCGTGACATCCAGGCCATACTGGTCGGCCTGATGCTCCACGTAACGCGAGTAGACGTTTGAAATCGGCGTGGCAATAAAGCTCAGAATCAAAAACAGGATGGCGTAAATCGGCAGCGTCGCCAAATCGCCCGAGCCGTGAATATTACCCATGCGCGGAATTTCGTTCGATCCACTGTCGCGAAATCCAGGCGATCAAGATCACACCCGCGAGCAATCCGAGCGCGGTGACGATCATCCCTTTGTAAACATGATTCAGAACGTAGTGCCCCATCTCGTGGCCAAATACGAACAAAATTTCCGGCCGAGTCATTTTCGCAATGGTGGTGTCCCACACGACCACGCGCTTCGATGCGCCGAGCCCGGTCACGTAAGCGTTGACTAGATTTACTTTCGCGCTGGCCTTCATCAGAAACATCCGCTGCGTGCGGAATTTCCAGCCCACCGCGACCGACCACGCGCTCGAGATCGCTTACCAATTGCGGGTCGTGTGCAGAAAGTGGCTTGAATGTGTTAAAGAGCGGATCGATCACCAACGGCGTGAGAAAAATGATGAGAACGATAAACGGCAACATGCCGAGCCAGAATTGAATCCACCAGCGGCGCGGGCTGCGCCGGACGGTCGAAAAAAGCGCAGTGACCAAAATGGTTCCAACAAATATCGTGATCATGAGCTGCTTGCCGCTATCGGCGAGCCAGGATGCCCATCCCTGCACGACGAGATCGTTCTTCACGTACAGCCAGTGGAACCACGCGCGAATCGGCAGCCTTGAGAGCGTATAAACCGTGAAGAACGCCGCGCAGTAAATGCCGGCTTGATAAAATGGCTGCGACGTCCGCGCTTCCGCCCAATCGCGGAATTTCGCGGACCAGCCCCATCGCAGGATCAAATACACGACCAAGATCGAGTAAAGCGGAATCAGAATTCCTGCGACATAGCCAATGCGCGCCAGACCGCGCGCCTGCGCATATTTATCAGGCGGAAGCGTATAAGCCGTTAGGTGCGCGGGCGGCTGAGCATCCGGCACGGTGGAAGTGGACGGCGCGGACGCGATCGGCGGTGATGCTGCGTTCGGCGCTTGTGGGAGCGGCCGGATCCAGCAGGCTAGAGCGGATTTTTCCGAAAGGCCGAGCGCGGCCGTGATGAAAAGGCAGACGAGTGCAAACAGCGCCAGTTTGCGCAAACCAAACTCCTGCAAAAAATGAATTGTGGGAGATCTCCCGATTTCGTGCCGCGCAGTATGCCTTTTGGCAGAGCAGATTTCAAGGCAACGCGTCAACGCGACGCGCCCGCATGAATCGTTTCTCCGGCCTCACCGGGCGCAGAATTCTTGACCGAGTCGCTCGACAATGATGGCGACGAGTGGCGCTGTTACATACGCGATCCCGGTGGATACATCATCAAGGTCGGGCAATACCAGCGCGCGGCGATCAAGCGGTTTGCGAGAGTCAAGGGTTGAGCCTCACACCGCCGTACGGGGTGCTTCTTAGGGCGCGGCGGCGGACGCAGGTTGTCCGCGCGGCTCGCTGAGGCATACCATTGGTGAAGCGGGAGGGCCATGTTCATGGTGAAGACCGTAGGACGTTTCGGAATCATTTTGGTGAGCGTGATGGCAGCTGCGGGATTCGCGTCCGCGCGTCCGCAAGCCGCCGACAAGCAACAGAGCGAAACGCCAGCCCAGGCAGCACGCAAATCCCGCGAGCAGAAGAAAGCCGACACAAAAGCCACGCACGTCTGGGATAACGACAACATTGCCGCGCCTGCCAACGCGATCGAAGTAATTGGCCCGGATCCGAATGCGCCCGCGCCGGACGCAAACGGGGCGGCCGCAGCCACCGATCAAAACGCCGCAGCCGCTGCGCCGCAAACTGCGCCCGGCGCGCCCGCTCTTTCGCCGGACGAAGTCGCTCACGTGCAGCAAGCGATCAAAGAGGCCCAGGAAAAAATCGAAGAGCTGAATAGAGACGTGAATCTAACGCAACGCACATATGACCTCGACGCGCAGATGTTCTACGGCAAGCCGGATTTCAAAGCGGACAAGGATGGCCAGAAATCCATCGACGGTGAAAAAGCCGCGCTCGACGATAAAAAGCAGCAGCTCCGTCTAACGCAACAAATGCTGGCCGAACTTCAAGCAAAAATCGGCGCTCCGCCGGCGAAGGCCCCAGAAACAAAGCCAGCAACGCCGCCGAAGCCAGTTCCGCCAGGAGCCATTCCAATTCCCGGCCCGCCATCCTAGCAACCCTGAGCGCCGAGGCGCTCCCTCCGAACGTAGGGCCCGCGCTTTATGCCGGGCCTCTTCATGCATCCCGTCCGCGAAGCCTCAACCGTTGGCGGAGCAGTGCGTGAGGCAGAAAGACTTCGGTCTGCTTACAAGGTCCGCCCGTGAGCGCCGCCCAAGCCAAAATTGCGCCCATAAGATGCGGGCAGAGACGCCGGCGCTACTTCCATCCCAAAATGAACTTTTTCCCATTTCGGAACTGTACCACTACTAATAGTATGAATTTCTCTTGACACACAAGACCCCCGCGCTCACAATCCCTCATCCTTTCCGGAATTCGCGCGTCGCGACGGGGGCATTTGGGGTTCGCGGCGGCGCTTGGGCCGGAAACAAATCTGGGAGAGCGATGCAATATCTGCCGGGTTCGACGGTGCAGTGTTTGAGTCCGGGATGTCCCGCGCGCGGGCACTGGCTGCGCGTCGAGGGCACGCAGCAGGAAATTTGCAGCAATTGCGGCGCGCCTTTGCACAACGTGCCACCGCCCTTGCCGCCAAGATTTCGGATGAGGCCGCGTCCGCTGAGCGCTTACAGGCCTAGCTTCCGGCCAAGATAAGGCGCCTAGAGCTTTGTCAGGGCATGACTTTAGTTATGCCGCGAACGCTTCAATATCGGTTCGACTTTAGCCGCTGAGGTTTGTTTTTGAAGGGCAATCGTCGTCCCCGCGACGATCTTTTTGTATCTCTTTCCGTCGATCGTTTCCACCGAACTAAAAAAACCAAAAGCGCTTCTTCTTTTTCCGCGCCCCTGGCGCATGACCGCGATCTTCGGGCAATTCCAGCACAAACGGCAGCGATTCCCCGTCAAAGACGGCGCGTGGATTGTCGACGAAAAGCCCTTCGGCAACTTCCTTCCCATTTTTCGACGCCACTTTCGCGTAAGCTTCCTTCAATTGCAGCGGGCGCGAAGTAACGTTGTGTGCATCGCTGGCGAAAAAATGCACCGCGCCGTCTCGCAGCCATCTCTCCGCCATGGTCATCGCCTGCGCGCCGAATTTTCCGAGGATTGATTGCGCGGTGATCTGCACGTAGCAGCCGGTGCGAATCCAGCGATAGAGCCGCTCGGTATTATTGCGAATCAGCGGATTTCGTTCGGGGTGAGTGATGATCGGCGTCGCGCCGTAGAGTTGCAAATGATGTAGCGTCTGATCCATCGCAGGCGGAATCGAGTAATCGTTGAACTCCACGAGCAAATAGCGCTTCTGATTCAGCGTGTACTTCGTTGGATACTGCCGCAAATCCTCAATATTCTCGAAACTCAAATGAAAATCGCAGCCGGTGGCCAGTTCGATTCGTCCTTCGAATCGCGCTTGCAATTCATCGCGTCGACGGCGAATCAATTCCGGTTGAAACGCATAGGAAGCATCCGCATGAGGCGTGGCGATGATGTGCGTGATGCCATCGGCGATGGCCATCTCGCACATCGCGATGGACATGTCGAGCGATTCCGGCCCGTCATCCAGCCCAGGAAGCAAGTGACAATGAATATCGACCATGTGCGGAGGAGAATATCTCACGCGAATGGCGATGACAACGCAAGTAGCGCCGGCGTCTCTGCCGGCATCTTACGAGCGCAAGAGTCGGCGGTGGCTACAATCACGGGCGGCGCATCGGCTGACAAAACATCGAGTTGGTTGACTAGTGTCGTCCGCGCGTAATCTCGGTTGTGGCGGAATTGTTGCTCGTAAGATGCCGGCAGAGACGCCGGCGCTACTTTGCTGCCCAGCGCACGAGCGGCGTGAAAAATTCAGTCGCGCCGAGAACGAACAAAATCACCGCAAACACGCGCCGCATCCGTGCGGCCGGCAGGCCCAGCGCGACTTTGCTGCCGAGATACCCCCCGATCACGACGCCCGGAATGATCAGCAAGCCGGTGCGGATATCCACGGCGCCCGCGCGATAGTAGGCCAGGAACGCGAGCAGTCCGGTGGGCGGCACCAGCGCGATCAAGCTCGTTCCCTGCGCGCGATGCTGGCCGAAAAAATGCAGCAGCACCAGCAGCGGCACCAGCAATACGCCGCCGCCGATTCCGAAAAGCCCGCTCGCCACTCCGACGACGCACGCGGTGAAAAAAATCCCGATCAATCGCGCGCGCGATTCAGGCATTCGCCGAACCTCCGCCCGCCGGCGCGGCCGCTTGCGGCTTGCTTTTTCGCCAGAGCAGAACTGCGGAGAGCATCAGAAATAGCCCAAAGAGAGCGCGCAGAACATTGGACGGCAAATCAATCGCGATCAAGCCGCCAAAATACCCGCCCAGCAGAATTCCCAGCGCGCACATCACTCCCGCCGGAACGCTCACCTCTCCTTTTTTCCAGTAAACCATCACCGCGCCGAGTCCAATTGGCGGTAGCAAAATAAAAAGCGAAGTGCCCTGCGCCAGATGCTGATCCATTCCGAAAATATGCACCAGCGCCGGCACCGCGATAATGCCGCCGCCGATCCCCAGCAGTCCGACCAGAACGCCGACGACCAGTCCCAAGGCTACGATCAGGAAAGTATGCACAACGCGACCTTTTTGCTTCGGACGCTGCTACGCTTCGAGCCGTTGATAACAATCTTCGGCGATAAATAAATCCTCTACGCCCAACCCGGTGAAATCCGCGACCACGATTCCATTGGCATCGAACGCCGGATGGAATTCGCAAAATTTTCCGATTTCGATGGCCCGTCCGCGGGCGGACGGGGCGTGCTGCAATTCGCCGAGCTTCTCGCATTGCGCGAGCGAATCCACGAGCAATAGCGCGGCGCGATTTAGAATTTGCGGATGCAATTCCTGCTTGCCCGGGGAATCCGAGCCGACCGCCGAAATCAAAGTGCCTGGTGCGATATCTTCGAAAGACAAAATCGGCTCGCGCGCTCCGGTCACGGTGATGATGAGTTTAGAGTGGCGAGCCACATCCGCCGGCGAGATGGCCACGCGAACTTCGACGTTGGGCAAAAAAGCCGAGATCTCGCCGCAGCAACTCGCAACTTGCCCCGGCGTGCGTCCCCAGATCCAGATTTCGCGCAGAGGCAAAACTTCCGCATGGGCGCGCGCCTGCCAACGAGCTTGTTGGCCGCTGCCTAGAATTCCAATGGTCGAATCTTTGCGCATCAGTTCTTGCGCCACCATTGCGGAAACTGCCGCGGTGCGCGCGTGCGTCAACTCCGCGCCGTCGCAGAGGATCGCCACTGGATCGCCGGTTCGCGCGGAGCAGAGCAGAATCAATCCATTGAATGTGGGCAGGCCGGTTCCGGCATTGCGAGGGTAGCCGCCGGCAATTTTCACCGCAAAAAATTCGCCGCCGGCGCGATAGCTGGCTTTGAGATGCACTTCGGCGTCGCGGTCGCGCGGATAAAGATGCATGGGCATGGGCGTTTCGCATTCACCGCGCGATTGCGCCACCAGCGCGTCGCGCATCAGCGGGATCGCATCTTTGAGCGAAAGCACTTTCAGGATTTCTTCTCGTTGCGCGATTTTCATGGACATAGGATTTTCCGAACTGTCGCGCTGCTCACGTTGCGGCCGGAAATTACAACGACGGCCGGTGTTTGGAGCGGCGCGATCTTTCCCGAGAGGCAGGCTGCTAGCGTCGCCGCCGCCGTCGGCTCGATTAGATATTGA
Organism: uncultured Acidobacteriota bacterium; assembly: GCA_963792515.1. Classification (GTDB taxonomy): domain Bacteria; phylum Acidobacteriota; class Terriglobia; order Acidiferrales; family UBA7541; genus Palsa-147. The sequence continues at coordinate 472,160 of CAWBWG010000001.1, forward strand.
TGCTCGTCGACCATCCAGCGCACCGCGTCGCAGATTTCCGCGTCATTCACGATCGGCGTATCGTCTACGCGCGTGCGTAATACGTCAAATGTCAGCGAGCCGATGCCGCCTTCGATTCCAGCCGCCAGCGTTTCGCCCGAGGGCATGCGCGTCACGGCACTGCCGCGATCGAGCGAAAGCCGCAGCGCCGGCGTCACTTCATGCTGGCACCCGATCACGCGGGCGCCGCTAGCTTTTTCTTTTACATAGTACGCCAGCCCGGCGCTCAGTCCTCCTCCGCCTACCGGGGCGATGAAATTTTTCACCTCAGGCAAGTCCTCAACAATCTCCGCCGCCAAAGTTCCCCCGTTCCCGGCCATCACAGCGTCATCGTCAAACGCTGAGACAAACGCTCGTCCGTTTTTCCGCGCATCCTCGAGGGCCAATTCTTCGGTCTCGTCGTATCCGGGAAACGGCGACACGATGACATTCGCGCCGTACGAAACCATGCCGCGATATTTCGCTTGGTCCACGCCCTTCGGCACAAAAATCGTGGCCTGCAATCCTAACTCGCGCGCGGCATAGGCTACCGCCTTGCCATGGTTTCCGGCCGAGCACGTGACGATTCCGCTGCGTCGCTCCGCCTCGGTCGCGCGCGAAAGGCGGAAGAATGCTCCGCGAATCTTGAACGAGCCGGTAATCTGCAGCGACTCGAGCTTCAACCACGTCGGCACGCCCAGCTTTGCCGAAAGTCCAGGCGATGCCTCGACCGGCGTCCGTCGAATGCGCGGTCGGAGAAACTCGCGGGCTTCATTAATCAGCTCAAGAGTAAGTTGCGGCATCGCGGAAGGCACCCTTCGAAGTAGCCGCTAATCGGCGGGCACATATTCACCCAGAACCGCACTTCGAACAACCTGCAAAATGGTCCTCGCCAGATTGTTTGACGTCTAAGACGCATTCTTGCCGATACGTTTCACGTGAAACCTTTTCTCGCTGCGAGGGCGACCGTGATTATCCCTACGTAGTACCCAAAATTGACACTTGCCATTCCAAGCCCGTAGTCTCAACGGGCTTTCCTCTCGGCTAATGGAAACTTGCCAATACTTAGGCTGGATTGCGCTCGCGCTCACGCCCGGCCTCGGCCCGCGTCTGGCCGGCAAGCTGCTCCGCGAGTTCGGCAGCCCCGAAGCAATTTTCGAAGCCTCGCTCACCAGCCTAGAAGCCCAGCATTTGCCGGCCGCTGTAGCGCAAGCCATCCACTCCCGCCAGCCTCTCAGCGCCGCCGCCAAGGAAATCGCGCAAGCCGAGCAGTACGGGTGCAAGATGCTCACCTGGGACGAACCCGAGTACCCGGCCCGCCTCCGCGAAATATTCGATCCCCCACCCCTCCTCTATGTGCGGGGAAACATTGAACTTCTGAATCGCCATTCAATTTCGATCGTTGGGGCGCGTCGCCCGACCCCTTATGGGAATCAAATGGCTGAGCGGCTGGGCAGGGATCTGGCCGCTCGAGGCCTGGTAATTGTCAGCGGCTTGGCGCGGGGAATCGATGCCTGCGCGCATCATGGCGCGCTTTCGACCCCTGCGGGAACAACGATAGCGGTGCTCGGCTGCGGAATAGACGTGGTCTATCCCAAAGAAAATAAGAAGCTTTTCGATGAAATTGCGGCGCGCGGAGCGCTCATCAGTGAGTTCTCCATGGGCACGTTTCCAGGCTCGCAGAATTTCCCGATTCGGAACCGGGTCATTGCCGGGATGTCGCTCGGGGTTGTGTGCGTCGAGGGAGCACAGTACTCTGGATCCTTAATAACCTCGCGCCTGGGCATGGAATTCGGCCGCGAAGTGTTCGGGGTCCCAGGCAACGTTACCCAGCCAATGAGCTTCGGACCTAATCAGCTCATTAAACAGGGCGCGAAACTGGTTACCGGCTGGGAAGACGTGGTCGAAGAGCTGCCCACGCCGATTCGCGCCGAGCTGCTGCCGGTGGATTCGCCCAGTTCGCAGGAACGCGAGCTGCTGGTTGAGGAATCGCTGGGGCCAAGCGAGCGTATCCTTTACGATCTGCTGGCGGTCGACGAAGCCCGGCCCGTGGATGATTTAGTCGAGCTATCCGGCCTGAGTTCCTCCGAAGTGCTGGCCACCCTCTTCGACCTGGAACTAAAGGGAATAGTACGGCAGTTGCCGGGTAAGCAATTCCTGAAAGTCCTGTTGTAATCAAACCAACGCTTTCAGGGGTAGGATGGAGGGCGGACCCTTCTGCCCTGTGATGGCATCTATGGGAGTTTGAGGGGGAATTTGAGAGCCAGGAGAATATGGGACGTTCATTAGTCATCGTGGAATCGCCCGCTAAGGCGAAAACCATCAATAAGTATCTGGGACGCGATTATGTGGTGAAGGCGTCCATTGGGCACGTCATGGACCTGCCCAAGAAGACGATCGGTATCCGTCTGCCCGGCGAAGATGTGAATGGGCACAAGAAGCGCAAAAAGGCGAAGGGAAAGAAGAAGGCTGCGGCCGATGCCGCGCCGAAGACCCTGATTAGCCTGGACGACGCTAAGATTTTCGAGCCTACCCTGCAAATCATTTCCGGCAAAGGTAAAGTCATCAACGATCTCCGGAAAGCGGCTAGTACTGCCGATGCGGTTTACCTGGCGGGTGACCCGGACCGCGAAGGTGAGGCTATCTCGGCGCATCTGGCGATGGTGCTATCGAAGCCCTCGCGCTATACCGAGGCGGAATCTTCCGATAAGCCTACGGCTAAGGAAGTAGCGGCTGAGAAAGCGGCGGCCGAGGCCGAAGAGGCTGCTTCCAAGAACGGCAAGAAATCGAAGTCCAAGCTCAAGGCTAAGGAACCGGAAGAAGAAATCACGATCCCGCCTACGGACCCTAAGAAAATCTTTCGCGTCACTTTCAATGAAATTACGCCTAAGGCGATCCGGGCGGCATTTGAGAAGCCGCGCCAAGTAGATACGAATTTAGTGGACGCGCAGCAGGCGCGGCGGGTGCTCGATCGCATTGTAGGGTACAAAATTTCGCCGCTGCTTTGGAATAAAGTGCGCCGCGGGTTGTCGGCTGGGCGCGTGCAGACAGTTGCGCTGCGTTTGATTGTGGAGCGCGAGCAGGAAATTCGCGCGTTTGTTCCGGTGGAGTATTGGTCAATTCACGCGATGCTCGATGCGGGCGCGCCGCCGCTTTTTGAAGCGAAGCTGAGCAGATACAAGGGCGAAGAGATTGCGGTTGGAAATAAAGAGGACGCGGACAAGATTGTTGCGGCGGTGACCAAAGCGAAATGGGAAGTGGCCAATGTCACGCAGAAAGAAAAGCGGCGCAATGCGCCTCCGCCTTTCACCACTTCGAAATTGCAGCAGGCTGCTTACAATCGCTTGCGTTATACGGCGAAGCGCACCATGGCGCTGTCGCAGCGGCTTTATGAAGGCGTCGAACTGGGTAACGAAGGATCCGTCGCGCTGATTACCTACATGCGCACGGATTCCGTGCATGTCTCGAACGACGCGCTGGCGCAAGTTCGCGAATTGATTCCCTCGCGCTTCGGCTCCGATTATTTGCCGGAGAAACCGAATTTCTACAAATCAAAGAAAGACGCGCAGGAAGCTCACGAAGCGGTTCGCCCGACGGATGTTTCGCGCGCGCCGGAAGACGTTCGCAAGTATCTGGACGACGACGTGTTCAAGCTCTATCAACTAATCTGGCAGCGTTTCGTCGCGTCGCAGATGCTTCCGGCGGTTTTCGATCAGACCACGATCGACATCACTGCCGGCGATTACACCTTCCGCGCTACTGGTTCCGTGCAGAAATTCGACGGTTACCTGCGCGTCTATCAAATTCCGGCCGCGAATGCCGATCGCGACGATGATGAGAAGGACGATGAAGGCGAGGGCAAGGCTCTTCCGCGCGTCACCGAAGGCCAAGTTCTGCGCCTCGATCAGCTTCGGCCAGACCAGCATTTCACCGAGCCGCCGCCGCGCTATACGGAAGCGACGCTGGTGAAAGAACTCGAAGAGAAAGGCATTGGGCGCCCGTCTACGTACGCCTCGATTATTTCTACGATTGTCGAGCGCGAATATGTGAATAAGACGCAGGGCCGCTTCACGCCTACGATGCTTGGTGAGCGCGTGAGCGTGCTGCTGGTGAAAAGTTTCGAAGACGTCTTCGACGTCACGTTCACGGCGCGGCTTGAAGAAGAGCTTGATGAAATTGAGGAAGGCAAGCTGCCGTGGCGGGATGCAGTAAAAGAATTTTGGGTGAAATTTATCGTGGATCTCGATCGCGCCGACGACGAGATGCTTTCCTACAAGGCCGGCATTCCGACCGGAAAGAAATGCGAAAAGTGCGGCGAGGGCGAATTACTCGAGCGCATCAGCCGGCACGGATTTTTCCTGGGTTGCTCGCGCTATCCCGATTGCGATTTCATTCAGGATCTTTCGCCTGAAGTTACGAACGGTGATGTCCCGGGCGAAACGAAAACTGAATACTGCGACAATTGTGGCAAGGAAATGGCCCTGAAGCGCGGGCGCTTCGGAATGTTCCTCGCCTGCACCGGCTATCCAGATTGCAAGACGACGCGCCGCATTATCGAAGGCACGCGCACCGCGCATGCGCCCGACGAACAGCTCGAGGAAAAGTGCACGCTCTGCAGCAAGAACCTGGTGAAAAAGCACGGGCGCTTCGGCCAATTCATCGGCTGCTCCGGCTATCCGAAATGCAAGTACACGCGTCCGATCACTCTCGGGATCAAATGCCCGAAGTGCAATGAAGGCGAATTCGTTCGGCGCGGCACCGCGCGCGGCCGCGGACGCGGCCGGGTTTTCTACGGCTGCAGCCGTTATCCCGATTGCGATTTCACTTCGCCGCACGAGCCGATCAACGAGCCTTGCCCGAAATGCGGGGCGTCATTCATCGTCGAGAAACGCACCAAGCAGGGAAATTACCGCGCCTGCATCAAAGAAGGCTGCGATTGGGAAGCTGAAATTCAGGAAACGCCCGCTGCGATCAGCGCGCCGCCCGAGCCAGTGGGCGCCGGCGCGCCTTCGCTCGTTAAATGATCGAGGCCATCAAGAAATATCTTTACCACATGCGCTACGTGCGCAATTCCTCGCCTGAAACTTTGCGTAAATATGCCGGCGATTTGCAGCAGTTTGTGCGTTTCATCACGCCCCCGGGCGAACGCATTCTTCCCATCGAAGAAATCGATCACCGCATCATTCGTGAATTTGTGGCGGATATGCACGACCGGCGACTGGAACGCACCACCATTGCGCGGAAGCTCGCGGCGCTGCGTTCGTTTTTCAAATTTTGCGTGGGGCAGAAGCTGATCAAGCGCAATATGGCGCGGCTGGTTTCGTCGCCGAAGCTGCCGAAACGCATTCCCGATATTCCGACCGCCGAGGAGATGGCTCGCTTGCTCGATAACGTGGAGCCGGCCGGCGCGCGGCAAATCGCCAAGCTTCGCCGCGATCCGAGTTCGCCGCGCAGCCAGGGCGAGCTGCTTATTCTGAAACGCGATCGCGCGATTCTCGAGTTGCTTTATGCGGCGGGGATTCGAGTAAGCGAATTGACCGGGCTCAGTCTCGGCGATATCAACGAGCGCTCGCAGATCATTCGCGTGCTCGGCAAGGGCCGCAAAGAACGAATTGTTCCCTTTGGCGATAAGGCGCTGGAGGCGTTGCAAGAGTACTGGCCGGTGCGCGATCAAATTCGCGCCGAGTGGCCGGAAGGCGGCGATCCCGAAGCTGTGTTCCTTGGCATGCGCGGAACGCGTCTCGAAGCGCGCACCATCAGCACCATCGTGAAAAAATATTCGCGCATGGTGCAGATGAAATGGAATTTGCACCCGCATTCGTTCCGCCATGCGTTCGCAACGCATCTGCTCGCCGACGGCGCCGACCTGCGCGCGATTCAAGAACTGCTCGGTCACGCCTCGCTCTCCACAACGCAGCGCTACACGCAAGCGACCATCGATCAATTGATGACCATCTACGATAAGGCTCACCCACATTCGTAGTTTCGTACCGCTGGCGTCCCTGCCGGCATCTTACGACGACAATTCTCGCGACGCGCGACACTCATGGACGTCCCGCACATCCGAACCGAGTCGATCGATTTGAATGCTATGCGCCGGCCGTCATCGTGGCCCTTGGCGAAATGTGCGCTCGTAAGATGCCGGCAGGGACGCCGGCGCTACTTTTGTTTCGCGCCATTTCTCAAACATTTTGCCAAGGAGCTTGTTTTTCTCTTGACTGGCGGGGCTATCCGCGATGTAATCTTACTGATCATGAATTTCCTCAACACGCATCGTGTCATCGTTGCTCTGCCAACCGCCGGCATCGGACTGTGCAGAGCCGCGACCGCGTCCATAAAACGCCAAAGCGCAGCATTCACGCGGCGTTATCGCACTCAATAGCCCGACCGTTCGCAGTTTTTCGAATCCATTTAAGACAATCGACGAAGCGCGGCTGAAATCGCCTGCGCGCTACCTTTGCGAGTGCGCAATGTGCCATTAGCCGACTTGTAAAATGAGAATTGGAGAGGCGAACGCCAATGAGCGAGCCACTGTTTGAAGTAATCGACGCCGGAAACGGGCGATTCATCAAGGCCTGGAAGAAGGGTGTGCCTTTCGAAGACAAGGCCATCGAGCAGCTGAAAAATTCGGCGCGGCTGCCGTGTGTCTTCCGCTATGTGGCGGCCATGCCGGACACGCACTGGGGTATGGGCGCGACGGTGGGCTCGGTGCTGCCGACCAAGGGCGCCATTGTTCCTGCGGCCGTTGGCGTCGATATCGGCTGCGGGATGATGGCCGTGTGCACGCCGCTCGTGGGCGCGGAAGCGCGCCCGAAGGCAGCCGATTTGCGCGCGCGCATCGAAGCGGTTGTGCCGCACGGGCGAACCGACAATGGCGGCCCGCGCGATATTGGCGGCTGGTCGAACACACCGGAAGACATCCGCAAAATTTGGGATGCCGAATTCGGCGAGAAGTACGACGAGCTGGCCGCGCGGCATTCGGGCGCGATCACGAAAAATACGCACCGTCATCTCGGCACGCTGGGCACCGGGAATCACTTCATCGAAGTATGCGTCGATGAAAATGATCGCGTGTGGATCATGCTGCATTCGGGCTCGCGCGGCATGGGCAATAAAATCGGCGGTTACTTCACGAAGCTGGCGCAGCAGCTTTGCGAACGCTGGTTTATCGAGTTGCCCGATCGCAATCTGGCATACCTGCCGATGGGCACGACGGAATTCAACGATTACCTGAAGGCGTTGAATCTGGCGCAGAAATTTGCCTGGCGCAACCGGGAGATCATGATGGCGCGAATTTTGGAAGCGCTTGGGGTCACGGGCGGTGAAGAAGTTCACTGCCACCACAACTATTCGGCGCTCGAGCAGCATTTCGGCGAAAACATTTGGGTCACGCGAAAGGGAGCCGTGCGCGCGCGCGAAGGCGATCTTGGGATCATTCCTGGATCGATGGGAGCGCGGAGTTACATCGTTCGCGGACTTGGATCGGAGCACAGTTTCTGTTCCTGCTCTCACGGCGCGGGCCGAGCCATGGGGCGGCAGGAAGCGAAGCGGCGCTTCACCGTCGAAGATCACTTGCGCGCGACCGAAGGCGTTGAATGTCACAAGGGCGCTGAAGTTATCGATGAGACTCCGGCGGCCTACAAGGACATCGACGCGGTGATGGCGGCGCAGCGGGACTTGGTTGAAATCATTCACGTCCTGAAACAGTTGGTTTGCGTGAAGGGACTCGGCGATAGCGATCGACGCTGAGCACGAAAAAATAGGCGGGCGGCAATCGCGGCGATGCCGCCCACCTCATTCGTGGTTCGGTACCGCTGGCGGCTTTGCCAGCATCTGACGATTTCAAATTTCATCACCGGCAGCACTCACGCGCGTGTATCGCAAAATTGAAGCGACGGCTTCGACTTAACGCGACGCGCGGCGTACGATCGCTGCCCTTGCCGCGATTTGCGCTCGAAAGAGCCGGCAGGGACGCTGATGAGATAAGGGTGTCGGCTCCCGCGACCGAGTAGACTTGGGTGGTGTTCAGACAACCAAGGCTCGGAGCGAAGGAGCCGAGCGATGCGGATTATAGGATGCGATTTTCATACACGCTACCAGCAGATTGCCATGTTGGACGAAGAGACCGGCGAGATGGTGGAGCAGCGGTTGGATCACGAGAACGGAGAGGCTCAGAAGTTTTACGCGGAGTTGCCGAAGCCCGCGCGCATCGGGGTGGAGGCGACCGGATACCTGCAGTGGTTCGAGCGGCTGTTGGCGGACCTGGGGCACGAGCTGTGGATCGGAGATGCGGCCAAGATTCGCGCCTCGGTGGTACGCCAGCAGAAGACGGACGCGCGGGACGCGCTTCATATTCTGGAGTTGCTGTTGCAGAAGCGCTTTCCGCGGATCTGGATTCCCTCGCCGGAGAATCGCGATGTGCGGCAGTTGGTGGTGCATCGCGTGAAGCTGGTGCAGTGGCGGACGCGGGTGATGAATCAACTGCACGCGATGGCCATGGGCCAGGGACTGCGGCGGAAGAAAAGACTGTGGAGCACGGTGGGACGGCAGGAGTTGGAAGCTCTGCGGTTGGGGCCGTGGGCCAGCCGGCGACGGGCGGAGTTGTTGCAACTGCTGGGGCAGCTGGACGGTTCGATCAAGGAACTGGAACGCGCCGTGGCGAAGGAAGCCGCGAGAAACGCCGCCGCGGCTTTGTTGATGAGCCATCCGGGCGTGGGGCCGGTGACTTCGTTGGCCTTCGTGCTGACCATGGGACCGAGCAGCCGTTTCCAGCGCGGCAAGCAAGTGGGCAGTTACTTGGGGCTGAATCCGCGCGAGCGATCTTCGGGCGGACGTCAGCGTCTCGGGGCCATCAGCAAGCAGGGCAACTCGATGATGCGCTGGTTGCTGGTGGAAGCAGGACAGACGGCCGCACGCCAAGATCCGGAGTTGCAGCGGGTCTATCAGCGGTTGAAATTTCGCCACGGCAGCAGTGCGGCGAAGGTGGCCGTGGCGCGCAAGCTTGCGGTGAGGTTGTACTGGATGCTGCGCAGCCGGGCCGATTACGCGCAGCTGGTTCGTGTGCGGGGCAGCTCGAGTACCGCCGTGGTCCCGGAGACGGGATCGGGACGCTGAATGGGCACCCCGCCTCCCTAGAAAGCTAGGGAGTTCGCAGCAGAAATCATGGTCGCGAGTTGCCGATCGAATAGATGGCTGGTGGAACCAGAGTTCCATCGAAGATTCGAGTAGCGAGCCTTGGAAGTGCTGAACACAAGATTCCTGGTAGGAAAACGAAAAGCAGCGGCCGCGCGAAACGCAGCCGCCGATCATTCGATGAAGTCTGTCTTGACTACGCCGACGCCCTTATAGACGGCGGTACGGGTGCTCGCATTTGGCGCGTTTTCGGGATTGAATTACTCTGTTGATGCTTGTTGCGGGAAGAGGGCTTCGTTACGTTACTAAGGGCTTCCATTCTTATCACCGTGTTGATTCTTTCTGTTTGCTTTGCGCCTTGCGTGCGGGCGCAAGACAATTATGAAATTCAGGTTTATGGTGCGGACACTGTCGAGCCGGGGCGCACGATGGTCGAATTGCACAGCAATTTCACGATTGATGGCTCGAAGCAAGTTATCGACGGTGTGCTGCCTACTAATCATGCCGAGCATGAAACTATTGAAATCACGCATGGATTCAATGATTGGTTCGAAGTTGGATTTTATATTTTCACTTCGGCGAAGAACGGACAGGGTTGGCAATGGGTGGGCGATCATATTCGTCCGCGCGTGCGCGTGCCTGAGAAATGGCATTGGCCCGTGGGCGTGAGCATTTCGAATGAGATTGGTTACCAGCGGCGTAAATTTTCCGCAGATACCTGGACTTGGGAGATTCGTCCGATTGTGGATCAGAAAGTGGGGCGCTGGTATTGGTCGCTGAATCCTACGCTGGACCGCTCGTTTCATGGCGCGAGCGTGAATCAGGGGGTAGTCTTTTCGCCGAATTTCAAATTCAGCTACGATTTCACGCCGAAGATTGCCGGGGGCCTGGAATATTATGGCTCCGTTGGCCCGGTGACGGGCTTTGATCCCGTCAGCCAGCAGCAGCACCAAATTTTTCCTGCGATCGATCTCAATGTGGCGCCGCAGTGGGAGATTAATTTCGGACTGGGTGTTGGTCTTACCGGCTCGACCGATCACCTTATCGCCAAAATGATTCTCGGTTACCGTTTCAATTTTTAATTGTGATGCTGCCCACGCGCACCGTAGAGCTGACTGCGAGCCGGCGTTTTGGTGCGGTGGTAGCTAGATGTCGGCGAGGTGCACGCTTTTTGTAACGAGCGTTGACACGTGAGCGACAACATCCGCTCGACTCACATTCACTGGCGATTGGCTCCCGCCTAGTAGCGGCTCACAAAAACGCCGGCTGGCAGCCTGCGCTACGGTACCTTACGGCTCATGACAAGTTGGCTTGACATTCTTGGGTTTGCCGCTTATATTGGACTGGAAAGTTGGCTTTACATGGCGCCTGCGATTCTGAATCGAGTTAAGGAGCTGCGCGTTGCGCGGGGGTGGACGCAGGAGGAGCTTGCGCGCGCGGTAGGGGTTTCGCGGCAGAGCATTAATTCGATCGAGCGGGATCGCTATGTGCCGAGCCTTTTGCTGGCGCTGCTGTTTGCGCGGGTTTTCGGTTGTTCTACTGATCAGATTTTCACGTTGGAGAAAAAGAAATGAAAATTCCACTTGTTGGGGCCGTTGTCGACGAGCGATTTTTGAATCATCGATTGAAGTCCACGAGTTTGGCGGGGATTGTTACCGGGGTGACCGCTACTTTGCTTTTCGCGTACCGCTTCTATGTGAACCATGTGTGGAGCTGGGATCTTCTTTCGGTGGCGCTCACTTTCGTGGGAGTGAAGATGGCGTTGATGGCTTGGTATTTGATTACGGACTAATTTCACAGGGAGATGCATCATGATTGTCTCGAATAAATGGAAGAATGCAAAAACGACGATGTTCCTGGGCATGGTTTTTCTATCACTGGCGCTGATTTCGCTTCGGCTCACGCACTTTAGTGCCATCGTGGGAGAAGGTTGGGCGGACGGGTTGCGCGGCATGCTGTTCGGAATGTCAATCGGATTCAATTTGTGGTCGGTGAAGCTGGCGAAGCAGCAAAAAGCTGGCAGCGGCAAATGAGTTGGCGGGTCAACGGCAGCGTCTTATTTCGAGGTGATTAGGGTACTCGTTGTGGCTACGCACTGCCAGTTGCCGTCGATTTTGATCCAGGTGTCGACGAATCGTTCGCGGTGTTGATAGGGTTTTCCCTTCTCGGTGCCTTTTACGCGAAACACTCCGACGACTACTGCGGAGTCTCCATAAACTTGTACGCTGCTCTGCTCGGTCACGGCTTGAGATGGTTGATAGTCGGGCGCTTTGATACTTGCCAGGAATTCGCTCTTGGACTGAAGGCTGCCGTCGATGTCGACGGACAAAAACGTATTTGCAAAAAGTTTACTCAACGCCTGGGTGTCTTTTGCTTCCAGTGCGTGATTCCAGGCGAGTTCGAGGGCCTGGACGCGTCCCCCTTCATCGTTCGTGCTGCTTTGCTGCGCCGGAGCGTGTGCCCCAGTGAGCAGTAATATCGCGACAGGAAGAAAAATCTTTCGCATGGTCGTACCTCCGAACAGACCGCCGCAGTTCTTCGAACACGTCTTAGCGTAGAACAGAAATGCTGTCTCAAGAGAACTTCGGCGAGTGAATTTCCGCTGTTGCACTTGCTTAGACGACCCGCCACGCTCGCAGCACAACGAGTCGGCAAAAAAGTGCCCAGCGCTAAAGCACATTTTTAAGTGCGACGCGTTTTCGGAGCGCTGAAGCGCTCCTCCCCCGCATAAATACGGGGGCTGCCACCGTGTTTCTGCGTCTCCGCCGCAACAAATGCGGAGTTCGCGGTATAAACTACGGGGCTCTTACGGTCAAGAGACCCACGGGGATATCGAATTCAGGCACGGCCTTGCTCTAACGCTCGTTGACGTTGGTTGCGAGAATCCCTTATAATGAGGGGCTCGGAATTGCTTTGGGAGGCTGTATGTACGCGGTGATTCGCAGTGGCGGTAAACAATATAAGGTCGCGTCGGGCGAGACTATCCAGATCGAAAAGCTTGACGGCAAGATCGGCGACAAGGTCACTTTTGGCGATGTGATCGCAGTGCGCTCGGACGAGAAGAATTTTCATACTGGCGAGAAGGCATCGGGGGCCAAGATTACAGGAAAGATCGTCGGGCACGGGCGGGCTGCCAAGCGGCTCGTTTGCAAATATAAGACCGGCGGGCAATACAAGATTACGCGCGGACACCGGCAGTATTACACGGCCGTGCAGGTCAGCGACATTTCGCTCTCTTAGGGGTCTAGCATGGCGCACAAAAAAGGCGGCGGCTCATCTACAAACGGCCGCGATTCCCACGGACAGAGGCTCGGCGTCAAGCGCTTCGGCGGCCAGTTGGTCACCGGCGGCAGCATTTTGATTCGCCAGCGCGGGACTCGTTATAAGCCTGGACGCAATGTCGGTTTGGCTAAGGACGACAGTCTTTTCGCTTTGATTACCGGCGTGGTGCTCTTTGAAGACAAGGGGCGCACCGGGCGTTTCATCAGCGTCTTGCCGGTGGAAGAAGCGAATGTTGGCGGAATGCCGATGACCTCCGACGACAAACCTGCTGCAGCGGCGAATTAATCCCGCAGGCAATCTCATTGTTCATTCTAGAGCGCATGCTTTCCGGATTTGTTTCCGGCGGAGATGCGTATTCCACTGACGGCGTGCTTTGGATTTTGGCGCGACGCTATCGTATGCTTTCCGCGTTGATTCCTCTCACCTGCGAGCGAGCGAACCGTGTTTGTTGATGAAGCTAAAATTTTGGTGAAAGCCGGCGACGGCGGAAACGGCTGCATGGCTTTCCGGCGGGAGAAGTACGTGCCGCGCGGCGGGCCTTCGGGCGGCGATGGTGGGAATGGCGGAGATGTGTATCTGGAAGCGAATCCGCATGACAACACCCTCCTTCGCTATCGCTTTAATCGTGAATTTAAGGCGGACCGCGGGCGGCATGGCGAGGGATCGAATTGCCATGGGAAATCGGGCGTGGATACGATTTTGAGCGTGCCGGTGGGCACGGTTGTTTTCGACGAAGATTCGGGCGAGCAGCTATTTGATTTCACCGAGCGGGGGCAGCGCTATCGCGCGGCTCGCGGCGGGCATGGCGGGCGCGGCAATCAGCATTTCGCGAAGCCGTGGCACCAGGCGCCGCGCGAGCATGAAGATGGGCAGCCGGGTGAAGAGCGGCATTTGCGGCTGGAATTGAAATTGCTGGCGGATGTGGGATTGGTGGGGTTTCCGAACGCTGGAAAATCTACTCTGATCTCGGTGATTTCTGCGGCGCGTCCGAAAATTGCTGCTTATCCTTTTACGACGCTTGAGCCGCATCTCGGCGTCGTTTCGGCTGATCCCGATGTCCCGCATGGCAGTGGCCGCACTTTCGTTGTCGCGGATGTGCCTGGATTGATCGAAGGGGCGCACGAGGGCGTTGGGCTTGGCGTGCGTTTTTTGAAGCATATCGAGCGGACGCGGCTGGTGGCGCATCTTGTGGATACCAGCGATGCCAGCGAAAACGATCCGATCAAGGAATTTGAAATTATTGAAAATGAGTTGCGGGCTTTTAGTGAGGAAGTTGCCGAGAAGCCAGTGATTGTCGTCGCGACGAAGCTCGATGCTACGACCGATCGCACGAAACTTGAGAAACTCGAAGCCTATGCCGAGAAGCGCGGGCTTCCGTTCTTCGCCATCTCGTCGGCGACGGGCGAAGGAGTTCAAAAGCTAGTTCGCGGCATGGCTGATGCGCTCGATCGCTTGCCGCGCCCGCTGCCGCCCTCTGTGCCGGACGTTCCCGAAGCTGGAATGATCGAATCGCCCGCGACGCCCGAGATCTCCGCAACGCCCGACGACCCCGCCGAATCTAATCCGCATTCGTCGCGGGAGGGCAATTGACGTCGGGGCATTCGCACTCGCAGGCGCACGGACAAGCTCACTCAGCGTCACATGCAGCCTCGCACGCGCCCGGTCATCCGCATCGCGGACATGCGCATCGCCGCTCGATCGCGCTTTTCGGCGGCACATTCGATCCGATTCACACCGGCCACATCGCCATTGCTAATGCGGCGCAGCGGCGATTTCATCTCGACGCAATCCATTTCATTCCGTCTTCGCGTCCGCCGCATAAATCGCTGCGTTCTCTCGCGCCATTCACCCACCGTTACGCGATGGTGGCGCTCGCATGCACCGATCATCCGGGATACATTCCCTCGTTGGCTGAGGCGCCGGCGGATGGCGTTGCCTCTCACGTTTTCTACAGCATTGATACGGTGAAGAAATTCCGGCGCGAGCATCCTGACGATCATTTATTTTTTATTTTGGGCGCCGATCAGTTCCTCGAAATTCCCACGTGGCGTTCTTACGAAGCGTTGCTCGATTGCTGCGATTTCATCATCGCCCACCGGCCCGGCTTCCGTCTTGACGCGTTGCGTCTGGTGATTCCGCCGGAAAAACTGAATCGCACGCCTTCACCAGATCACGAAACAATCGCACTGCGAAAAACAAAAGTGCATCTGCTCTCGACCGTGACCAGCCACGTTTCTTCCACCGAAGTCCGCCAGCGACTTGAGAAACATCAAAGCATCCACGGGCTTGTGCCCGCGCGCGTGGAGGCATACATTCAGGGACAGGCCTTGTACCGGTGACACTGGAAACTCTTCGTCCCGAACTTCGCTGGGCGCTCCAGGCGGCCCAGGATAAAAAGGCGCAGCACGTGACCGTGCTCGATCTCCGCGAGTTGAGCGCGTTTTCGCAGTGGTTTCTGTTGTGCTCGGGGACCAGCACGCCGCAGCTTGACGCCATCACCGACGCGATCGAAGAGCGCTTGCGCGAGCATGGTGTGCGGCCCACGCATCGCGAAGGTCGGCCGGGCGCGGAGTGGGTGCTGCTCGATTACGGTTCGTTTATCGTGCACATTTTCAGCGAACGCGCGCGGCTTTATTACGATCTCGAGCGGCTCTGGCGGCCGGCTCCGCGCCTCGATATTCCCGACCCGGATGAAGGCGTCAATCGCGCCTCGCGCGCGGCGCGGAATTTCGAATCGCCGGATTCCTCAAGCTCCGAAACCACGCAGCCATGAGTGAAGTGAGCCAAGACTCGTCGACCTCGACCGCGGCAAGCAGCAATCGTAGCGACGGCGCGCCGGAGTCGACGTCTGCTACTACTACCGCGCGTTTGCCTTGGATCGGCGCCAGCGCTGTTTCGCAGCAAACTCTCGAACTCGCAAACAAAGT
Source organism: uncultured Acidobacteriota bacterium (assembly GCA_963792515.1). Classification (GTDB taxonomy): domain Bacteria; phylum Acidobacteriota; class Terriglobia; order Acidiferrales; family UBA7541; genus Palsa-147. Next base: position 487,519 of record CAWBWG010000001.1, read on the forward strand.
CGCCGGTTCAGCCAGCACAGTTCTGATTACCGGCGAAAGCGGTGCCGGCAAAGATCAACTCGCACGCTGGATTCACGAGGAAGGTCCGCGGCGCGATTCCCCTTTCATGAAGATCGACTGCGCCAGCCTCCCGCCCGAACTTGTGGAATCGGAACTTTTCGGCCACGAAAAGGGCGCGTTTACGGGCGCGATCGCTACGAAGCGAGGCCGTCTCGAAATCGCGCTCAGCGGCACAATCGTTTTAGATGAAGTTGCGGCATTGGCTCCTGGCATTCAAGCCAAGCTGTTGCGCGTGCTGGAAGAGCGCACCTTCGAGCGCCTCGGCGGCTCGGACCTGATGCGCTTGAACGCGCGGCTGATCGCGCTTACAAATGCCGATCTGCAACGCGCCGTTTCCGCCGGACATTTTCGCGAGGATCTTTTCTTCCGTCTGAATGTGCTAGCGATTGAAGTTCCTCCGTTGCGCGCGCGCCGTCGACGACATTCGCGCAATCGCCGCGCATTTTCTCGAACGCCTGAGCACGCTCCACAGCCGCGCGACTTTATCTTTCAGCGATTCCGCGATGCTGCTCCTCGAAAGTCACGATTGGCCCGGAAACGTGCGCGAACTGCGCAATGCCGTCGAGCACGCCGTGATTTTTGCAGTGGGAGAAGAGCTGCGTCCCGAGGATTTCCCGGCGGTCCTGCAGGCCGCACGCGGCGGACGCAGCCTGCTTTCCGGCTTGCGTTCGCTCGAAGAACTCGAGCGCGACGCCATTCGAGCCACGCTCGAAGCCACGCGCTACAAAATCGGCCGCACTGCCGAAGTTCTGGGCGTGAGCCGCAAGACGTTGCTCGCGATGCGCAGGAAATATGGACTGCTCGACAAGTAGCTTGCGCCTCGCGATGCTCAGCCCATGAAGATCCACCTGGTAATGCTCGGCAAGACGCGCATTCCTGAAATTCGCACGCTGCTTGAAGACTACATTCGCCGCATCGAGCATTTCGCTGAAGTCCAAGTCACCGAACTGCGCGACGCCGCGGCCTGGCGCAAGCAAAAACTGGATTCGCACGCCGCAATCGTCGCCCTCGATGCCTCCGGAAAGCAATTCACTTCGCAGCAATTCGCCAAATGGCTGGGGACGCAGCGCGATTCCGGCCTGCGCGAGCTGGTAATTCTATGCGGCGACGCCGACGGCTTCCCGGCAGAGTTGCGCGCTGCGGCAAAAACGAAAATCTCGCTATCGACGCTAACCATGCCCCACGAACTAGCAAGGGTATTGGTCGCCGAGCAATTTTACAGAGCCTTCGCCATCCTCGCAGGGCACCCGTACCCGAAATAGCAGGTGACCCGACTTTTCGAAACAATCTGTGGTGAAACAGACGTTCGATATTTATATTTGGAAACTATTGCGCCGCAGTCGGTGTCTGTAACACCAGGTGCGGGAATTCAAAGCTCACGTTGAGCTGCTTCTCCCAGCATTCATACATATGAGACTAGTAGCCAAAAGAGTTTTTGTTTTCGCGATAGAAGTCTCCGTTCTTTTATTTGGTTTGGTTGTGACCGTGGGATTCGCCGCATATTTTGGATCATGCTTGCTCTTAATCTTCGGTGTAGCTTTGACTGGCTTCAGCTGGTTCGCGATTCGAGCGAAAAGTAGTAAATGGAAAATTCGGCAGGAAGCGGCGCGTTGGCTTCTGGAACGTTCAAGGCAAAATTTGCATCCCAATCGGGGAAAACGCTCACGAACCATTCGACGGCTGCTGATCTGGCTTCCGAGCGTCTGTGCCACTTTGGTCGTTATTTTCTATCCACTCGCGTCTCACGTTCTGTACACCAGTGCACTAAAACCCTATCGGGTTGCGATACCCTGGACGTGGACGATCCTCCGAGAATTCAAAATGTATGATGGCGTTTCCTCGGTCGTATACACCGTGTTCGATAGTCAGGGCGTCGGCCGTTTCGGCCTGACGCCCTTTTGGCATAAGCCATTATCGCTGTCGCTTGCCACATTCCGAAGCGACCCTGGCAGCATCAGCTTCGGCGATGAGGGTTTTGAAGAGGAACGGCGTTGGGAGGATGCGACCCAATTATCGACGTCAGAGTTTTTGGTTGGCGATATGAAGTTTGAATGCTGGCAGTACCTCGCTCTTCGCGGTGGACTCCCTCCGTTGTCGGGCAACTGGGTGGTTCAATGTGCGAGTCCCGGCGGCGGGCATTTACACGAGTTCACCGCTTACTTCGATGGTCGCAAAGAGGACATCCCCGCTTTCTTCAGCGTGTTGCGTCGAGTTAGGCGCAACGATTAGAAGTGGCAGATCATCTGATCATGGCGTCACCCACTGTGCCTTATCGCGAGCAAGAGTCTAGCTGCGCGGTCTGATTTCCCGTTTGCTAACTCACCGCTATTCAACTCTATTCTTCAACCAATGGTACGGCTATGGCATTTTCCTTTCTCGTTGTGGTAATCACCACCACGCTGACTAGCACACATAGTGTTCCGAGAACTGTTCGCGGGCCGAGGGCTTCGCCGCCTAGGAAATACCCGAGGATCACGGCGACTACGGGGTTCACGTACGCGTACGTTCCTACTTTCATCGGCGACTCATGGTGGAGCAGCCAGGTGTAGGCGGTGAAGGCGATGATCGAGCCGAACACAATCAAATAAATCAACGCAATCCAGGCCCCGCGCGAAACTGCCGCGGGATGAAAGTTGCGAAATTCGCCGAGCGCGGCCGCGGTGATCGTCAGAAAAATTCCGCCTGCGAGCATTTGCGCACCGGAGCTCATCACTTTGGACTCCGGCATCGGCAGGATGCGCGTGAACGCCGCAGCGATCGACCAACTTACCGCCGCGACAAGCAGCGCCAGTGCGCCGAGCCGGTCGATCGGCGCACCGCCAAGATCGAGCGTGTGGCTCACTAGCACTGCGACTCCGGCAAGGCCGGTCAGCAGAGCCGCGGCTAACCGGAGCGTGAGCTTTTGCGTTTTCAGAAAAATAATTTCGGATAGCGCCATAAACACGGGAATGATGGAAAGCATCACCGCGGCCATGCCTGAAGGCACACGCTGCTCGGCCCAGAACAACAATCCGTAATCGAGAGCGAAAATTAAAGCGGCAATCAAACAGATCGAAGCCCATTGGCGCGCGCTCGGCAAACGCTCGCCGCGCGCGACGACCCAGCCGAACAGAACGATTCCTGCTGTGGTGAAGCGCATTGCTGCCAGGAGGAACGGCGGAACTTCGTGCACGCCGATGCGAATCGCGAGAAATGTAGATCCCCACACGAAATAAATGGTCGCGAAGGCCAACAGAATTTTCCATCTCGGGGCGTGAGCGGTGGCGTTCATGGCAGCGTCAGTAACTAGGACTATCACGCACGCGGTTGGCCAGCAAGGCATCGCCCGATCTATGCGCGATGCCGAACTAGGCCATTTCGGCCGTATGCTTGACCTTTCGAAACGCACGGGTCAAACTTCAGAATTGGTTGCCGCACGGCCGTCTGCGCTGGGGGAGCGCGCTTTTCGATGCCCGAGGGGAAAGGTCTTCTGATCGTTTATACCGGACCCGGCAAGGGCAAGACGACTTGTGCGTTGGGCACTGCGTTTCGCGCGGTGGGCCAGGGCCTGCGCGTGCTCATGGTGCAATTCATCAAAGGCTCGTGGCACTACGGCGAACTCGACGCCGCGAAAATGTTGGGCGACGATAAATTTGAAATTCGGCCGATGGGCCGCGGATTTGTGAAAGTGGGAGGCGCGGAAACTGATCCCGAAGATGTGCGGCTGTGCGAGCAGGCTTGGGAGTTTGGCCGTGAGCAGATTTATAGCGAGAAGTATGATTTAGTGGTGCTGGATGAGATCAATTACGTGATTACGTATAAAATGTTGGATGCGGAGAAAGTCGTCGAGGCGCTGGCCGCGCGGCCCGAGCGCGTGCACGTGATTTGCACCGGACGCAACGCGCATCCGAAGCTCGTGGAGCTGGCCGATCTCGTCACCGAAATGCGCGAGATCAAGCATCCGTACACGAAAGGAATCCTCGCGCAGCGGGGAATCGACTACTAGCATGGCCTGGTTCAAGCGCGACAAAAAGCGGATCGATAATTCGACGCCGATCGATGAGCGCCGCGTGCGCACCGAAGGCTTGTGGATCAAGTGCGATTCCTGCCGCTCGATCATCTGGAAGAAAGATTTGCAGGCGAATTGGCAAGTCTGCACGAAATGCGATCATCATTTCCGGCTGAGCTCGAAGCGACGGCTCGATTTGTTGCTCGATGACGGCCTATGGACCGAGCACGACTCTGAGTTGATTTCGAGCGACCCGCTCCAATTTTCGGATACCAAGCCTTACGCCAAGCGTCTGAAGGATGCGCGCGAGAAATTGGGCATGAATGACGCGATCGTCACCGCGGAAGGTACTCTCAGCGGGCGGCCAGTGATTTGCTGCTCGATGGAATTCGGATTTATCGGCGGCTCGATGGGGGCGGTGGTGGGCGAAAAAGTGGCACGCGCGATCGAGCGTTCGATCGAATCGAAGCTGCCGCTAATTATCGTTTCCTGTTCCGGCGGGGCACGCATGATGGAAGGCACCGTGAGCCTGATGCAACTCGCCAAAGTTTCCGCCGCACTCGCGCATCTGGATGATGCGCGCATTCCGTTTATTTCCATTCTCACCGATCCGACCACGGGCGGTGTTACCGCAAGCTACGCGATGCTGGGCGATCTAAATATCGCGGAGCCGGGCGCGCTAATCGGCTTTGCCGGCCCGCGCGTGATCGAGCAGACCATTCGCCAGAAATTGCCCGAAGGATTCCAACGCGCTGAGTTTCTGCTCGAGCATGGCTTCCTTGATGCAGTCGTTTCTCGCAAAGAATTGAAGCCCTACATCGCCCGCGCACTCGATTTCTTCCTGAATTAGCATGTCGTATTCCGAAGCGCTCCGGTACCTCTACGCGCTCGGCCGCGAACTGGCGTCGCCGCGGCAAGCCCGCGTTCAAAAATTCGATCTCTAAATATTTCCGCACTCGCCGAGCTCATGGGACATCCCGAGCGCCGCTCGCCGTGCGTGCAAATCGCCGGAACGAATGGCAAAGGCTCCACGGCCGCGATGCTCGAATCGATCCTGCGTGCCGCGGGATTGCGCACGGGCCTTTATACGTCGCCGCATCTTGAGCGCATCAACGAGCGCATTCGCATCGACGGCGATCCGATCGGCGATGACGAATTCGTCGCATCGTTCGATCGTGTTCGTCAAATTGTCGAATCCGCGATGGCTTCCGGCGCACTCGCCGCGCATCCGACATTCTTCGAATGTCTCACCGCGATCGCTTTCGACGCGTTCGCTCAAGCCGGTGTCGAATTCGCGGTATACGAAGTGGGAATGGGCGGCCGACTCGACGCTACGACCGTGGTAATTCCCGAAATTGCAGTGATCACGCAAATTGAGTTCGATCACGAAGCCTATCTCGGCCATTCGCTAGAAGAGATCGCGGCGAAAAAGCCGGCATCATCAAGCCGAATGCGATGGTTTTGAGCGCCGCCGAGCGCCCGGAAGCTCGCGCGGTGATAGCGCGACGTTGCGAAGAGCAGCGCGCTCGCCTTTTCGAACTTGACGGCCTATGGAAAATTTCAGGCATGAAATCGAATGACGGTTTCTACAGCGCTCGCGCAAAATGGTTCCGCGATAATTCCGACGTGAAGTTGAATTTGGCTCTTCCGGGCAAATTTCAAATCTGTAACGCACTCACGGCCGCGGCAACAGCCGGCCTCTTGGCCGAGCGCGGCTTCACGATTAATTGGAAAGCGGTCGAACAAGGCATCACGAATGTTCGCTGGCCGGGTCGCCTCGAAAAAATCTCCGATCGTCCGGCAATTTACCTCGATGGCGCGCACAACCCCGCGGCCGCGCGCGAACTCCGCAATTTCTGGGATGAGAATCTCGTTGATCGCCGAATTATTCTCATTTACGGCGCCATGCGCGATAAAGCCGTCGATGAAATCGCCGGCCTGCTTTTTCCGCGAGCCGCGCGCGTAATTCTCACGCAACCGAATCAGTCACGCGCCATCTCGGTGGAAGCTCTCTCTCAAATCGCGTGCCACCACGCTGCCGCTTGCGAATCCGCCGCCAATTCCGCCGCTGCCATCAACCGCGCGCTGGCCATCGCCAAACCGGACGACGCGATCTTCATAACGGGCTCGCTTTTTCTTGTCGGCGAAGCTCGCAGCATTTTGCGTAGCGCCGGCAGCCTGCCAGCGTTTTTGCGACCGGATGCCACCGCGTAAGCATGGCTGGCCGCGTAACACCTTCCTACGATCTCGCGACCGGATAGCGCCGCACAAAGATGCCGGCTGGCAGCCTGCGCTACGAACTCGCGCGCGCGGCGATCCCGCAGCGTCAAGTTGCCGGGCGGCTTGCTGCGGTGATAGGATGGGCTTTCCATGGCCCCCGCCCAGTCAGCGCGACCGTCTCGAAAACGCCCCCCGAACGGATCTTGTGCCGCGCATTGGCGTCCCGTATCGCACGCTGAATGAACAACTTACGAACAAACGGGACAGTTATGACAAGTATCTGGATGCGATCCGGCGGGCTGGCGCAGAAGCCGTCGAAATCCCGCTCAATTTGCCCATAAATGAGCTCGCGCAGCTCCTCGAATCGCTGGACGCCTATGTACTTTCCGGAGGGCCTGCGGACGTCGACCCTCTGCTTTATCATGCCGCGCGCAATGAAGAATCCGCGCCTGCCGATGCCGCGCGCGAGCAAACCGATTTCGCCATCCTCGGCCACGCTTTCGCAGAACACAAACCTGTGCTCGGCATTTGCTACGGCGTTCAATCGATGAACGTTTTTCTCGGCGGCTCGTTGATTCAAGATATCGCCAGCGAATACAAAACTACGATCCAGCATCAATGGCGCGATCGCGCTGCCGGCAATCCGGAGCCATTTCATGCTGCGCGCATCGAGCCGAATTCGCGCCTAGCCGAATTGAGCGGCGGCGCCGCCGAGACTGAAATTAATAGCTCGCATCATCAAGCGTTACTCGAACCCGCGAAGGGCCTGCGCGTCACCGCACACGCGCCGGATGGAATCATCGAGGCCGTCGAATGGGCAGGTCCGGCCGATTGGATCACCGGCGTGCAATGGCATCCCGAACGCATGCCTGAGGACAAACTTTCGAGCGCGCTGTTCCGCGAGCTGGCCGCCGTGGCAAAAGCCGCGCAAGTCCGCGGTTAAAGAATTCCACGCGCAGGTACGGCGTCCGCCCATGCGGAGACACCCGCAAGAAATACACGGCGCGCAAACGAGATCGAAATTCGATTTAACCCATGGGGGATAGATGATTTCTCTTGCCGGCAAAGCGGCTCTGATTACAGGCGGTTCCCGCGGCATAGGCGCCGCGGCGGTGAAGATGTTTGCGCAAGCGGGCGCGGACGTGGTTTTCAATTATCACAAGAACCGCGACGCCGCTGCGCAAGTGGAAACCGAAGCGCGCAAACACGGCACGCGCGTGGAATCATTCAAAGCTGATCTCAGCCGCAGCCTCGATAATAAAAAGCTGGTCGAATTCACCAAGGAACGCCTCGGCCGCATCGATATCCTCGTCGCCAACGCCGGCATCTGGAACGAAAAAGACACGCCCATCGAAAATGTGAGCGAGCGCGAGTGGCACGAAATGGTGAAAGTGAATTTGGACAGCATCTACTACATCATTCACTTCGCGGTGCCGCACATGAAGGCGCAAAAATCCGGCCGCATCATCGCCATCAGCTCGACGGCCGGCCAACGCGGCGAAGCTTTCCACACTCACTATGGCGCCACTAAAGGCGCAGTAATCAGCCTGGTCAAAGGCCTCTCCACCGAGCTTGCCCCGCATCATATATTTGTGAATTGCGTCGCGCCCGGCTGGGTGGATACGGATATGTCCGCGTCCGTCCTGCGCACCAAAGAAGGTTTCAAATCGGCGACGCGCGCCATTCCGCTCGGCCGTCCTGGGACCGCCGAAGAAATCGCCGGCCCGATTCTCTTCATGGCATCGGAGCTGTCGAATTTTATCAATGGTGAAGTTTTGAACGTCAACGGAGGTTCAGTTCTGTGCGGCTAAAATTTTATCCAGCCCTGGGAGCGCTCACTCTCGCAGGCCTTAGCCTGTTCGCCAATTCGTCGGCGCACGCGCAAGAGCAGACCGAAGTCCTGATGCCGGAACAGAGCGCCGCGAAAGCCAAGGATCTCATTCAAAAAGCGGTGCAGGCTCTTGGTGGCGCTGAATATCTAGCTGTGCGCGATGCCACTTGCGAAGGCCGCGAAGGTTCCTTCGGCCACAGCGGCGAACTGATGGGCTACGAAAAGTTTATCGATTACGAAAAGCTGCCGGACAAAGATCGCAGCGAAAATCTGCCGAAGCGCAACATCATCGAAGTCAAAAATGGCGACAAGGGTTGGGTGCTGGATCGCGGCGGCGTTAGCGATGCGGACCAGGTCTCCGTCGCGAATTTTCAGGAAGAACTAAAAGTCGACATCGATAATGTGCTGCGCGATCGCTGGAAAGAGCAGGGGACCGTTCTGCGTTATCTGGGCCCGGACGTGGTGGACCTGAAGGAATCGGACTGGATCGAGATTGTGGACAGCGACAATCGCTCGATTCGCATCGCTTTCGCCAAATCGACGCACCTGCCGCTGCGTAAAGTAGTGGTCACCCGCGATCCCAGCACTCGCATGCGCAGCGAAACCACCGAATATTATTCCAACTATCATCCCATCGGCGGCGTCACGCAGCCTTTCCAAGTGACCCGTGAGCGCAACGGCCAGAAAATTTATCAGGTCTTCATCGAGGAATGTAAATTCAACACCAATCCCGCCGATTCCTTTTTCTCCAAGGAATCGCTCGACGAGCGATGGGCGCAAGTCGGCAAGAAGACCATCAAGAAGCAGGAAAAGCAAAAACAGAAGCAGGAACAATCGGACCGCGACGAGCAGAAGAACGACGATAAAGAGAAGAGCGGCAGTAGCAGCAGTTCGAGTAGCAGTTCGAATTAATTGAACGACTTGGTTTTCGCCGTGAGATTGCGCATCGTCTCTTTCCGTGCCAGGCTAAAGCCCGCCGCTACAAATTCCTACTCATACCTTAGCGCCACCATCGGATCTACACGCATCGTTCGGCGCGCAGGCACATAACACGCGACCGCCGCCACCAGAATCAGAAATGCGGGAACCAGTAGGAACGCAATCGGGTCAATTGGGCTGACTCCGAAAAGCAGCGCGGAAAAAATTCGCGAGACGCCCGCGCAACACACCATCCCAATTGCCGCGCCAATCGCCACTCGCCGCAACGCTTGCCCTAAAATCAATTTCATTACGTCGCCCCCATCCGCGCCCAATGCCATGCGAATTCCAATTTCGCGAATCCGACGGCTCACCGCAAAAGAAACCAGCCCATAAACTCCAATCGACGCCAGCAACAAAGCGAGTGCGCCGAGCGTTCCTGAAACAATCGCAACAATTCGCGATAGCAAGCGGAAATTCTCGGGATTATCTTCCGACCGCGCCACGGTAAACGAAAGCTGCGGATCGACTTGATGCATGGCATCGTGAATTTCAGTTTGTGTAATCGCGTCGCCGAGCGTGCTATGCACCATGAACTCGTCTTCCGCCGATTCCTTCAAACTCGTAGGCAAATACAGAAATCTCGGATGCGCCTGGCCAAGTTGATCGACCTGCGCATCTTTCGCCACGCCGATCACTTCCAATAGTGGATTCCCTTGTCCAAAAACTTCCAGGCTTTTACCGATCGGGTCCTGGCCCGGCCAAAATTCCCGCGCTGCCGCTTCAGTCACAATCAGTACGCGAGCACCCGACTGCACTTCCGAATCAGTGAAACCGCGTCCGCGCACAATCGGAATTCCCAGGATTGAGAAAAAATTCGGCGAAACGCGGTTATACCTCACCTGAAGAGATGCTTCCGCCTGCGGAAGCCGAGCCGGAGTTTCCCAGTGCTCTTCGCCGAGCGGAATGTTCCGCGCCTGCACCATCGCGTCGATCCCGGGCAGCGCCCCGAGACGATCCTTCATTTGCCGATGCAGTGCGGCGGCCTGAGCGTCGCTGTAGCCTTGCTGCGTCAATGAAAAGGTGACCGCGTCGATTCCTTTCATTTCAAATCCCGGATCGATGGTTTGCGCGCGATAAAGTCCGCGCAAAAGCAATCCCGCCGCCAGCAATAAAATCATGCACACGGCTACTTGCGCGCACACCAACGCGTTCCGCAGTTTCCCCATTCGCCCCGAGCGCAGGGACGCATCGCCGCTTTCTTCTTTCAGCGAGGTGTTCACGTCCGCTCGCGAAGATTGCAGCGCCGGCGCCAGCCCAAACGCGACGCCCGTCAACACCGTCAGCAGGAGCGAATACGCGAGCACACGCGCGTCCGGCGAAGGATGCAAAGAAAATGGCGGCGCTCCCGGCGGCAAATGCGCGATCACGGTTCGTAGCAGCGCATCGAACGACACGAACGATACAAATGTCCCGAGCGTGCCTCCCATCAGCGCCAGCAAGATACTTTCCGTCAGCATTTGGCGGATCAATCGCCCGCGGCTTGCCCCGAGCGCCATGCGCACGGCAATTTCGCGCCGGCGCCCGGCCGCCCGCGCCAAAAGCAGATTCGCAATGTTCGCGCACGCGATCAACAGCACCAATCCCACGGCAGTAAGCACCACTGCGCCCACACCGAAAATATATCCGCGCTCCTCGGGCCGATTGAACAGTGCGGCCCTTCGGATTTCGAGCCGCATCGTTCCAGGATATTTCGTTTGCATCTGGCCGGTGATCACTGAAAGATCGGCGCGCGCCTGTTCTAGCGAAATACCTGGCTTAACCGTTCCCAATAGAGCCATCCAGCTCATGTCGGCGTCGTCCAGGAATTTGCCATCCGGAAGCAGCGCGGGCTGCATTTCCATCGGTGCCCAAAATGCTGATGGTGCGATTTCCGTTCCATCGAATCCGCGCGGCGCGACACCAACTACCGTAAAAAGCATGCGATTCAGTGAAATCGTTTTGCCAACGATCAGCGGATCGGCGCCCAAAGTGTTGCGCCAGTAGTCGTCGCTCACAACGACGACGGCGTTCGCAGCGGGCGCGGCGCAATCCGCCTCCACGAATCCGCGGCCAAGCGCCGGCCGTTCATTCAACACATCGAAATAATTGCAACTCGCGAGAGAGCCGACAATCTCCACTGGCCGTTCGCCGCCCGAGGTGGTGATCACGAACGGAACGTATCCGGCCAAGCCGGTGAAAGTATGATTTTGGTCGCGATATGCTTTGTACTCCGGATACGAGAACATGTTCGGCGAGTTATGCACGTTGCGATGCCGCTGGCCCTGAAATATGGGATAGATGCTGGCAAGCTTTTGTCCGCCAACGACGATCGGCTGCAGCGCCAGTGCGTCGAGAATCGAAAAAATCCCCGCATTCATTCCAATTCCCAACGCAATCGTCAAAACCGCCACCAAAGTAAATCCCGGACTGCGCCATAATTGCCGGAATCCATAGCGCAAATCTTTGGCCAAAGTTTCGAGCATCGGCAATCCACTTTGCTCGCGATGCGCTTCGCGAATCTGCTCCGCGCCGCCCAATCGAACGTGCGCTGTTCGCCGCGCCTCCAGCTCGCTCATCCCTCGCGCGCGATTTTCGTCCACCAACATTTCAAGATGCGCCCGGAGTTCATCGTCCAGTTCGAGTTCGAGCCCCGGTCTCCGAAAGATGCCCAGTAGACGGGAAATCAATTCGCGCACGCCACTCATCGCGCGTTCTCCCCGTCGGGCTGCAGAAATCGCGCGATCATCGCGGCAATCTGCTCCCAATTCTTCGCCTCAGCCGCCAATTGTTTTTTGCCCGCGCGCGTCAACGAATAATATTTGGCCTTGCGATTATTTTCCGATGCGCCCCACTCCGAAAAAATCCATCCTCGCTGCTGTAAACGCAGGAGCGCCGGATAGAGAGTCCCCTGATTCAGGCTCAGCAATTCCCGCGAAACCTGTTCGATTCGCCGCGCAATCCCATAGCCGTGCATCGGTCCCATGGTCTCGAGCGTTTTCAGAACGATGAGGTCCAGCGTTCCCTGCAAAACATCGGCTTTCTGCATGGCAGCGGCGCCCTCCTGTTGACAGTCAACAGGAACCTACGCGTCCTTCTGTAGATTGTCAACAGGAAACCACCGCTGCTACACGGAGCCACGAATTGTCTTCGCCGTAGTAAATGGTCGACCGTTTATCATCCTGACAGCTTGCTCGGTTCGTGAGCAATTGGCCTTGCCGTTGCATTGCAGCGGCAGCGGAAAACCAATTTGGCCGTTCACCCAGCGCGCCGATTCATGTCTAATGGAGTGGAGACTTCGACACTGGCGTGTGCGGAGGTGTGCTATTTCCACAATCCTGCAAGACGTGAAATTCGCGCTGCGCATGTTGCGGAAGAATCCCACCTTCACGATCGTCGCGGTGCTGACTCTGGCTCTCGGCATCGGCACCAATTCCGCTATTTTTAGCGTAGTTCACGCCGTTCTCCTCCAGCCGCTCCCTTATAAAAATCCCGCACAACTCCTCTACCTCTCGGGCTTGAATCGCCAGAACGGCGCCACCGGCGTGAGCATGTCGTACACAAAAGTCCTCCAGATCGGCGAACAAGCGCGCACGCTTGAGCCTCCCGCTGGGTTTTACGTCGCCACATTCAGTTTGCTCACCGGACGTGAACCCGAAGCCGTGAGCGGCATTCGCATTTCTCGAAATCTTTTCAGCGTGCTGGGCGTCTCACCAGCGCTCGGCCGAGATTTTCGTCCCGAAGAAGAAATTCCCGGAAACGATGACGTCGCCATAATCTCCGATGGCTTTTGGCACAGCCATTTCGGCTCTGATCCCAATGTACTCGGCCGCACCATGTCGGTCGACGGCCGCTCGGTTACGATCGTTGGAGTTCTCCCGCCCGCATTTCGTTTTCCGCTGCAATTTCCCGAGCCTGACGTTTGGATTCCAGGTATTTCCGACCCCGCGTTCCTGATGCCCGCGCAAGTTCGCAGCGGCGCCGGCTATTTGAGCCTGATCGCGCGCCTGCGCTCCGGCGAATCGCTGGCCACCGCAAAAGCCGAACTCGATACCATCGACGCGCGCTATCAAAATCAATTCCACGGATTCGTCGATTCCGGAAAAATTGGCATCGCCGCACAGTCTCTTTCCGAAAGCTTGGTCGGCCCACTGCGCGCCGGTTTCGCCGTGCTGCTCGCCGCAGTCGGTTTCATCCTGCTAATCGCGTGCGCGAATGTCGCCAATCTGCTGCTCGCCCGCGCCACTTCCCGCCAACGCGAAATGGCTCTTCGCAAAGCGCTCGGTGCCTCGGGTGCGCGTCTGATCCGCCAACTTCTCAGCGAAAGTCTGCTGCTTTCTCTCGTTGGAGGCGCGATCGGCTTAGTCCTCGCCACCGCGATGCTTCCCGCGCTCCGTTCCTTCAGCCCAGGTTCGGTTCCGCGCCTCGCAGAAACGCGGCTCGACGGCACCGTTCTGATTTTTTCCGTCGCGTTGAGCGTAATCACTGGAGTTTTATTCGGCCTCGTGCCGGCTTTGCATGCTTCGGCGGCAAATCTGCACGAAACCTTGAAGGAAGGCGGACGCGGTTCCGCGGAAGGCGGCCATCGCGGAAAATTCAGAAACTTGCTGGTGATCGCGGAGATGGCCATTGCGCTAATCCTGATGACCGGTGCGGGCCTGCTGCTGCAAAGTTTTTCTCGCCTGATGAATGTCAATCCCGGTTTCTCGCCAGACAACGTCATGAGTTTCCATCTGACTCTGCCGCCGAGCCACTACGCCCAGCCGGAAACGCAAAAACATTTCTATCGTGAATTCGACGAGCGCGTGAAAACCATTCCGGGCGTCGAATCCGCGGGCTTCACCAGCTATCTGCCGCTTTCCGGCGGAGTTCGCTACGTTTATTTTTGCGCGGAAGGAATGGTCTGTCAGGGAATCGGAAAAGATCCGCTGATCGCGCTGCGCCAAGTGACACCCGGCTATTTCGACACCATGCGCACACCGCTACTCAAAGGCCGCGTGTTCACCGAACGCGATCTCGATTCGACGCCGTCGATCGCGATCGTAAATCAAACGGTAGCCGATCGTTATTGGCCTGGGCAAGATCCTATCGGCAAACACATCGCCAATTCCCGCGACATGATTCAGCGCGAAGTGGTCGGCGTGGTGGCCGACGTGAAATTCACGGCGCTCGACGCCGTGAACTCCGAAGAGTTGTACGTGCCGATGGAGCAAGTTCCCGCAAGCTTCGCCACGCTGATCGTGCGGTCGCAATCGAATCCGGAATCGCTGGTGCGCGCGGTCCGTTCGAAATTGGCGGAGCTTGATTCCACGCTGCCGCTTTCCAATATCTCGAGCCTCGACACGGTGGTCGCTCAATCCGTCGCGCAACCGCGCATCCTCTCCGAATTCGTGGGAGTCTTCGCCGCCTTCGCGCTCGTGCTCTCAGCCATCGGAATTTACGGCGTGATGGCCTATTCCGTAGCAGCCCGCTCGCAAGAGATGGGCATTCGCATGTCGCTCGGTGCAAACCCCGCGGATATTCTGAAGCTCGTCGTGCAGCAAGGCATGCGCCTCGCGCTGATCGGCGTAGCGATAGGCCTGGTCACATCCTTTGCATTGACGCGCCTGATCCACACGTTGCTCTTCAACACCAGCGCTTCAAATCCGCTAACCTTCGCCGTTGCCGCAATCGCCTTGACGGCCACAGCCGCCGCCGCGTGCTACATCCCTGCCCACCGCGCCACAAAAGTAGATCCCATGGTGGTTCTCCGCTACGAATGAAAGTAGCGGCACCGTCCCTGGTGGCGTTTTTCGCAGGTCACAACTGCCCAGCCAAAAGTGTCGCCAGCGCAAATCGAATCCCTGAAAAGCACAGCTGTTCGCGCGTACTATTCAATTCGACTCGCGGGCTGGTTATACTCTGCCGCGTCTGGGCCCCCGCCCCCAGCTCATCCTGCAAAAATCCAGGAAATGCGTCCTGGAAGGGGGACTTTCGTGCGAAAAGCTCTGTTCCTGCTGCCGGTGTCGCTGGCGGTATTTTTCTCCGCTTCACGCCCAGCTTTCGCGCAGATCTCGAATGCCAGCGCCAATATCCTGGTGGACGACGATAAAGTGCAGTGCCCGACCGCGCAGTTCACCACGATTCAGTCAGCCGTGAATGCCGCGACTTCCGGCGACGTGATTCGCGTTTGCGCCGGCACTTACCCCGAGCAAGTAACCATCAGCACGTCGCTCACGCTTCGCGCTGACAATGGGGTCTTAGTCATTCCCAGCGGCATGATGCAAAACTCGACGGGCGCATCGGGCGGCGATTCGATTGCTGCGGTGTTCGTGGTGCAAGGCGCGCAGGATGTGGTTCTCGACGGTTTCATAGTCGACGGTTCGAACAACGGCCTTACCGGATGCTCTCCGCGATTGATCGGCATCGACTATGAGAACTCCTCCGGCCGTATCCGCCACAACGCCGTGCGCCATATGAGTCTTGGTTCGGCTGATCTGGGCTGCCAGAGCGGAAATGGGATTGAAGTCGAGACGGGAAGCGGCTCGGCGTCAGACGTGACGGTGAATGACAACAGCGTCTGGGATTATCAGAAGAACGGCATCACCGGGAATGAGCAGGGCACGCAGCTTTCCGTCGATGGAAACGTGGTGACCGGCATCGGCCCGACGCCCAATATTGCGCAGAATGGAATCCAGATTGGATTTGGCGCGGCCGGCAAGGTTACGAATAACACCGTCGCCGACAATATCTACTCTGTTTGTTCGTCGTCCGCATCATGCCCGACGAATGCGACTGGAATTTTGATCTTCCAGTCGGATGGCGTCGCCGTTAGGAACAATTCGCTCGCGACGAATCAGATCGGCGTTTTCATCGGCGGGCAAAACTCCGTCGTCGCATCGAACACCGTATCGAATTCGGACGCGCTCATCGGCGTCGCTCTAGTCGGTAACGATGATTCTGCGGTGCGCAACACTCTCACTCACGCCGATCAAGCCGCAATCTACATCCAGGGCAACGGAAATCGAGTGACCGGGAACAACATCACGGATGCGGCGATCGGTGTGCTCAAGATCTCCGGCTCAACCGGCAGCACGATTCACAACAACACTTTCTTCGCAACGTTGATCGCCGTCCAGGATCCGGCGCCGACGCATCCCCTAGGCGTTTCACCGGTCAGGTAAAACCGTAAAAGCTGCATATGAAGGTCGTGGCGCGTCTTTTCCTATCACCTAAGTCACACGTTTTTGACTGGTCATGCTATAATGACCATGAACACTAGGAGCTAACCATGAAGCAGATCCGCGCCAGCGTCTTCAAGGCCCGCTGCCTGGCCATCATGGACAAAATCCAATCCACGGGGGAACCCGTAATCGTCACGAAACGTGGAACCGCCGTCGTGAAAGTGATGCCCATTCAGACGGACGGGGACGATATCTTCGGTTTCATGGCAGGAAAATTTAAAATCGTGGGAGATATCGAGTCGCCGCTCGTTCCGCTCAAGAACTGGAAGATCACCAAAAAGTGATCCTCCTCGACACACACGTTCTAATCTGGCTGGCCAATGACCCGGCAAAGCTCTCGCCGAACGCCACCGAAGCCATCCGTCGCGCCCCACTTGAAGGCGGCATTGCTATTTCGGCCATCACGCTGTGGGAGCTAGCCTGGCTGGCCGCTCATCATCGTGTGCAGATCAACGGAACCGTCGAGGCGTTCGTGGAAGAAATATCTTCGCGAACTTCCATTCGCCCGATTACGCCGGAGGTAGCCGTCCTGGCGAATCAGCTGCCCGCCAATTATTCTAAAGATCCGTGCGACTGCCTAATAGGCGCCACGGCCCTAGCCGAAAGTATTCCGTTGGTAACGAAGGATCGAAGCATCCGTAACTCGCGAGCGATTACAACGATTTGGTAACGTTTGGCCGCTAGGCGCTTTGAGCACCGAACTTCAATCCGAAACAATCCCGACGTAATCATACGGATTGAGATTGAGCCCAATCCGAAATACTCTCCCGCAAGTATGAATCATCGAGATTGCGTTCGAGTTCGAGTCCGGCGGAAGCGACGAATGCCGCAAGTCGCCAAAATCTACGTGGCATTTATGCTCTGGGCTACGGCGACGTACGCGATGTCGACCTTTACGGGCGATCCGTCCACCGCGCGACTCATGCCCGTACCTCCGTTTGTCGAATTCCCCGCACTCATCTCCGCTTTAGCGGTCAGCCTCCTTTTCCTTTACCGCCGGTGGTAAGGCCTGCAAGGAGAACCTCAGGTCCTCATCCATCCTTGCACCATCAAGCAGCTTTTTTGCCTCGTCGACGCAGCGCGGTATAATCTTCGGATGCACATGAGCCAACGAAACTCACTGAGGAGTGGCAGTCTGGCCGAGCCGCGCCGCCGCGTCCGAACGGGTGTCTCCCCGGCGCCGGACGCGCATCCAACGAACGTGCGCCTTCACGGGACTACCATCCTATGCGTTCGCCGCGACAATAAGGTTGTGGTTGCCGGCGACGGCCAGGTCACCATGGGCGAAGGCGTGGTGAAGCACAACGCCAAGAAGACGCGGCGGCTCTTCAACGACAAAATTATCGCCGGTTTTGCAGGCAGCACCGGCGACGCGCTCTCGCTCTTCACGCGCTTCGAAAATAAGCTGCAGGAATTTCACGGCAATCTGGCGCGCGCGGCTGTCGAGCTGGCCAAGGAATGGCGGACGGATCGCTCGTTGCGGCATCTCGAGGCGCTGCTCATCGTCGCGGACGCGAAAGCCACATTCCTTCTTTCGGGCAATGGCGACGTGATCGAGCCGGACGACGGTCTATGCGCCATCGGCTCCGGCGGGCCTTACGCGTTGGCCGCGGCACGCGCGCTGCTGAAACACTCAAAGCTCGGCGCCAAAGAAATCGCGCAGGAAGCCATGCGCATCGCCAGCGAAATTTGCATTTTTACCAACGCAAACTTTTCCATTGAAGAGCTATAAAGGGCGGAGATCTAAGAGAGGCGAAGAACTGTGACGGGCAAACCGGAGAAAGACATGGTGATTTACCTATCGGGGGAAGCACAAGCGCCGGCGCCGGAGCCTCTGCCGTCGTTCGATGAGCTGACGCCGCGCGAAATAGTCGCCGAGCTCGATAAATACATTGTTGGCCAGAATGCTGCGAAACGGGCAGTGGCCGTGGCTCTGCGCAATCGCGTGCGCCGACAAAAATTGCAGCCCGAGATGGCCGAAGACGTCCTGCCGAAGAATATTCTGATGATTGGCCCCACCGGCGTAGGCAAAACGGAAATCGCCCGCCGCCTCGCGCGCCTCGCAGGCTGCCCCTTCGTAAAAGTCGAAGCCTCGAAATATACCGAAGTCGGCTATGTGGGCCGCGACGTGGAATCCATGGTCCGCGATCTCGTCGAAACCGGCATCGACATGGTCCGCGAAGAAAAACTCGACGAAGTTGCCGAGCGCGCCGAGCAATCTGCCGAAGAACGCCTGCTCGATCTGCTGCTGCCTCCCGCACCGCCTTCCGGCGAAGTGCCTGGCTCTCCCGCCGACACTTCGAACCGCGAGCAAACCCAACGCACGCGCGACAAACTCCGCGCGCAACTCCGCGAAGGCAAACTCGATCAACGCATGGTCGAAGTGGAAGTCCGCGAGCGCGCCATGCCCTCCTTCGAAATCGTCACCAATCAGGGCATCGAGGAAATGGACATCAACGTCAAGGACATGCTCTCCGGCTTTTTCGGCCAGCAAAAAAAGAAGCGCAAGATGACGGTAGCCGAAGCCTTCGATTACCTGATCCAAGAAGAAGAAAATCGGCTGGTAGATATGGATCACGTGACGCGCATCGCCGTCGAGCGCGTCGAACAAATGGGCATTCTCTTCATCGACGAAATCGACAAAATTGCCGGCCGCGAATCCGGCCACGGCCCGGATGTTTCGCGCGAAGGCGTGCAGCGCGACATCTTGCCGATCGTCGAAGGCACCACGGTAAACACGCGTTACGGCATGGTGCGCACCGATCACATTTTATTCATCGCCGCCGGGGCGTTTCACACCACCAAGCCATCCGATCTGATTCCCGAGCTGCAAGGGCGCTTTCCGATTCGCGTCGAACTCAGCTCGCTCAGCGAAGCCGATTTCGTGCGCATCCTCACTGAACCGAAAAACGCGCTGATTAAGCAATCCATCGCGCTGCTCGAAACGGAAGGAATGAAACTAACTTTCAGCGACGATGGCGTTGCCGCCATTGCCCGCTTCGCCGCTCTGGTTAACGAGCAAACCGAAAATATCGGCGCGCGCCGCCTGCACACTATCCTGGAAAAAGTACTCGAGGAAATTTCCTTCGATGCGCCCGAGCTCAAGAAGAAAAATATCAAGATCGATGCAGGATTCGTGCAGAAGCAACTCGTCGACATCGTCAAGAATCAAGATTTGAGCCGCTACATTTTATAGAGCCGAAAATAGAAAATGGAAAATCGAAAAGGGGAAGCCATCGCCATTCTTCCCCTGGGCGGAAATCCAGCCGCGCGTCCCACTTTCCATTTTCTCTTTTTAATTTTCCTCGCAGCGCTCGCCGCAGCCGGATGCGCCGCTCCCAGCGAGCCAATTGCGCGCCACGCACCGGCTCCAACCACCATCATCGATCTTGCCGCTGTGCAGCAAGGCCACCGCGTTATCCTCTCGCTCACACTCCCAAAGAAAACCACTGACTCCAAGCCGCTTCCCGCCGATTTATCGATTGAGATCTACCGCCAAGTCGTTCCGGCAGGCGCGAAGCCATCCGCCGCGCCAGCGGCATTTTCGCAGCGCGAGCTCGCGGTAACGATTCCATCAGCCATGCTCAGCCACTATTCAGACGCGGGCCACTTCGAATTTCCGTTTGAGCTAAAGGCCGCCAATATCGCCGAACCACCCAGCGAGCAAACCATCTTCATGGTGCGTACGCGAGTGAACCAGAAAAGAGTCTCGGCCGACTCAAATTTGGCGACGGTGCATCTCCACGAGCCATTCCCGCCGGCGAAAATTTCAGCCAAGATCACTCACGACGCCATCATCCTCACCGGCTGGGGCGTAGCATTACCAACAGCAGCCCCGTCCGGTGTCCCGCCCGATCAATTCCCTTCCGATGCGCACTACCACATCTTCCGCTCCGAACTCGCCGCGCCCGCCGCCACCGCAACGCAGCCCGAGCCCGGAAACGAAACCCAATCCACTCCGCATCTAGAACAAATAGCGGACCTGCCGCTCACACAGATGTCGTACGAAGACGTAAATTTCAGCTTCGATCACACTTACATTTATTCCGTCCGCACGGCAGCGAAGTTCGGATCCATCTGGGTCGAGTCCGACGATTCAAATCTCCTCACCGTAACGCCGAAAGACATCTTTCCTCCGAGCGCCCCGCAAGGAATCGTAATCGTCTATGTTCCCGCAGCCGCGCACGTCCCCGCTCATCTCGAAATCTCCTGGTCAATCAGCCCGGAGACTGACCTTGCAGGCTACGATATCTACCGAAAAGAACAGGGTAACGAGACTGCCCTGAAATTGAACTCTCGACCGTTGCTCACGCCTTCCTATCGTGATATGAATATCCAGCCGGGGACCTCGTATTCCTACACGGTTAAAGCGGTCGATCGTGCTGGCAATGAAAGTCCAGCCAGCGAACCGGCATCTATAGACGTACCGGCAACGGGCGAACCAGACCAGAATTCACAGCCATGAGCGCGACACACCATCAACCCGGCAGCCTCGGAAGCGCGATTCACCATCCCGCATTTTTCTACGGCGTGATCACCGGAATTTTGCTTTCATTTGTGATGTTCGGTTGGCTTTTTGCCGCGAATCGCTCGCCGAGCCTCGATCACGTCGCGTTTTTCCGCAACTGGATTTGCCTGGGAGCTTTTGGGTTTGTCATGTCGATTCCGGTGCTGCGGTTTATTCGCACTCCTGGGCGGATTTTCACTTCGGGTTTAACCGGCTGGGTGCTGCTTTGCGTGGCCTACGCATCGGCGAACATGTATTTCCAGAATTTGGCGAATCGCCTGGCCAGGACGCCCTTCAAAGTACTGGTGATGGGCGCGATTATTTATGGCGTCGCTTCCGTGATCGCTTGGGTCATGATGACCATCGTCACTATGTTGCAGCATAGCCATCAGGTGGCAGTGCGGGTGGTCACGCCGCGCGCGGCTGAGGTGCCCACTCGCCCGCAATGAAGCTTTGCCGCTTTCAACCTCTCGAGTTCTCCTCCGCAAATCTCGGCCGCAGCGAAAAAAATTTACATCCGGAAGCTCGCGTCGGCGTAATCGAAGGCGCTCGAAGTTCGCGAAATCAAGAGTCTTTTCGGCGCGCCCGAATTCACCGGCGGCAAATGGCCGCTCGACGAGATCCACTTACTCGTTCCCTCCGTGCCCACAAAAATCGTCTGCGTCGGACGCAACTATGCCGAGCACGCGGCCGAGCTAGGCAATGAAGTTCCAAAGGAGCCACTGATTTTCCTGAAGCCACCCAGCTCCGCGATCGGTCCGAACGAGCCGATTCTAATTCCATCCATTTCTCAGCGCGTCGATTACGAAGGCGAATTCGCCATCGTGATCGGTGAGACCTGCTACATGCCCGCCGTCGGCGAAGATTTGCGCCATTACATTCTCGGCTACACCTGCCTCAACGACGTCACCGCCCGCGACATTCAAAAGCGCGACATCCAATTCACCCGCGGCAAAAGTTTCGACACTTTCTGCCCCATCGGCCCGTTCATCGAAACCGACTGGGATCTCGCCTCCGCCACGGTAGAAACGCATGTTAACGGACAACGCAAGCAGTTCGGATACACCAGCCAGATGCTCTTTTCCACCGATGCTATAATTCGATGGATCGCGCAGGTGATGACGCTGGTCCCCGGCGACGTGATCGCCACGGGAACTCCTCCGGGGGTCGGCGCGCTGGTGGCCGGCGATACGGTCGAAGTAAGCGTCAGCGGAATTGGCACACTGAGAAATCCCGTAGCCGCGCGCGAAGCATGATTCGGAAACAAGAATCGGAATTCCAGTCCCTCCAGAGACGGATGTGAAAGTGAAAGTCATTCGACGACTCGTCGATTGCAATGCAGCCTGTCAGCCGATCACGTCGCGTGGGAGCTGCCGGTGAAGCTGCTACTTGCGAATTGGCGGCATTATCTTCCGTTAGCGGGAGTCGCAGTCGTAGCGCTCATCGCGGCCTATTTTCTGTTCCGCAAGCGCGCCGCGGATCCAAATGAAATCGAGCGCCAGCGTCGCCTCTATCTAAATAAAATCGGCCGCATCGTCGAAGGACAAATTCTGGAAATCGTCGACAAGCCCACCGAACCGAGCCCGGAACCGCCGAAGCCCGCCGCGAAATCCAAGGCCGCTCCAAATGGCTCAACCGTCGCGCCAGACACGCGTCTTCTCTATTACACGTATTCGATTTCAGGCGTGACCTACGAAACGGCCCAAGACATCAGCGGAATGGAAGAGCGCGCCTGTCTGGACCACGCGGTAGTAGGCCAAGCCGCAAGCGTGAAGTACGATCCCTCAAATCCTAGCAACTCGATCTCTGATCGCCGACGATTGGTCCGGGTTGCACTAAATCGCGTTACTCACAGAAAATTGTAAAGCGCGTCGTAGTCAACTTCGGCTGCTCGTCCAGCACCCAGTGCCCGGTATCCGGCAACACGACCACCGTAGCGTTCGTTCGCGACCAACTTCATCTGCTGCCCCAACACATCGCCGTTCGCTTTAGCCCCGCCAATCGCCAAGACCGGCATCGTCAATTTGGTTTTCGAAAGCTCCGCAAAATCCTTCGCCGCCTGCTGAAACGAAACGAAGTAAGCCCAACCCGCCCGCATCCGACCAGGCCGCGAATACGCCGCCACATACGACGCGCGATCGGCATCGGGAATCGAATGTGTCTTGTCCGCCGCGAAATCATTCCAGAAATAATCGAAGTAGATGCGCTCGCGTCCCTTCACCAGCATCTCCGGCGTCTGACCATTGAATCGAAAATGCCAGATTCCCGGATCGTTGTAGACGTCCTCCCACCCAGCCACGCCGGGAAGAAACGCATCCATCACCGCCAGCTTGGCCGTCTGGGAAGGAAATTGCGCCGCGTAAGCATACGCAACCATCAATCCGATATCGTGCCCAACAACTTCCGCCTTTTCGACGCCCAGCGATTTCACCAGCCCGTGAATGCGCACGGCCGCGTTTTTCATGTCCAAACCATCTTTCGGAATATCCGAATCGCCAATCCCTGGAAGATCGGGCGCAATCACCGTAAATTTCTCAGCCAGATGCGGCATGATCGGCCGCCACATCCGCGAAGTCTGGGTATATCCATGGAGCAGGAGCACCGTAGTCTGTCCATGACCTGCGGTGAGGTAATGCAGCTTCAGCCCGTCAACAGTGGCCGTGCGCGAGACAATCAAATCGTCCGCGGCCTTCGGCTTCGCGGGCAACGCACTCGCAAAAAAAACCAGCAACGCGATGCTAGCCAGCATCCCAAAAGTTCGTTTCACATTTCCCCCGTGGACTAATTTCCGATCACAAACAACTGTCCGTTATTCTGCGTGTAAATCGTCCCATCCGGCCCCAGAGAAATCGGTGTATAAGCCGCCCCGATCGCGCTATTCAAAAATATCTTCCCGGTCGGCGAGGTAAACACTCCCGAATTTCCCTGCGGCAATTCGTAAGCGTTGCCATCCTCGCTGTTCACGTAAACATTTCCATCCATATCAATCGCCGGCATATTGATGCACCACTCGAACCCGTTCGGATTGTCGGAATCGGTCGTGGTGCTCTGAAACGACCACTCCACGTTGAAGTTCGAGTCAAGCTGCGTGATGTAAAAGGGCCCCGGCGAAGTCGCGGTGCACACTGGATTGTCAGCATTGCAGTAAGCAGTCGACGAGTAATGATTGTCCTTGATCACCACCGAGAACGTGCCGCCATGCACGTAAATTCCAGGCGTCGAGTCCCAGCCAAATCCAAACGCGCCAACGTAATTTCCCTGCGAGTCGAAGCGGAAAAGATGCCCGCGCGAAAAATTATAATTGTCGAGCGCTCCAAAAACAATCGAGCCATCCGGCAACACCGTGGGCGACGACGATGCCAGATCGATGATCACGCCCGATCCCGGAGCATTTGTGGTGGGATCGACGCCCATCGTCGTGCCATTCAGGCATGAATTCGGCTCGTTCGTCACGCCCGGCCCCGCGATCGGCAGCAGCACTCCGCACCCATCATTCAACCGATTCTGCAGCGACGCTTGCCACTTCGGCGATAAATCCGGATTCACCGCGATCAGGTAAGTCACCGTCGAATCGAAGTGCGCACGGCTCGCCGTATAAATCGTCCCGTCTGTCCCGATCGCCGGCGCGATATTCACCCCCGGCCTCTGCGATCCGCAAGGCCCCGGAAACGCCGGCGGAACGGCGCTCGGACTCGGCGGCCAGGGGAACGGCGGATTGCTCGGATCGTCGAAGAAATTTCCGGGGCAATTCATCGAATTTCCCGCAGGCGCTCCAGGCACCAGCGACGCATACGTGGCTGTCGTTGTCGAATCATCCGGCGCGATTTTCACTAGCCAGGAATTCGCCACGTCATTCACGTCCCATGGATCGCCGTTCGTATTCAGTTCGATCACGTTGTAATAAATGTTGCCGCTCGAGTCGGCACTGAGCGGACTGGAAACAAAAGTATTCGCCGCGGTCACGCCCCCATTTCCGCTGAATGGGTCGATATGCGACGCGCTCATGCCCGTCGTTTTATTTACTTTCCAAATCGTGCCCGCCGCGCCGGGAACATAAAGAAAATTCGCAACATCGACCGGATGAAAAACAGGCTCCCATCCCTCCAGTCCGCTGAGGCCGGCCTGAAAATTCGATGAATTCGGCTCGGGCACCCAATCGCTCGCAAAGTTCCACGCCTGTACAAATACTCCATTCACCCAGCTAAATCGCGCCTCGTTCCAGATCATGGTGTTCCACGTATTTGGCCCGCAGGCCGCACCGTTCTCCCAAGCGCCCACAGGATTGCAGGAATTGTATGTCCCGGATTTCATCACCATGTAGACGTCGTTGCCGTCGGTGATCGGCGCCTGCTCGTGAACGGTCAAAACTGCTTCGCCGAACACGGGAGTGTTCTCCGCTTTTTCCTGATCCACAAATGGATCGTACGTCACATATGCCAGCGTGCTGCTGAGCGCCTGGCCTGCGACCGGAACCATTCCCGTGTGCTGCGGATTCGATCCCCACTGCTGCCAAAAAGGCGATGTCGAAGCCGTCTGCGAGCCAACCGTAAAAGTAATGGTGATCATCGCCGGCGATCCTTGCGCGCCCGCTGCGGTTACCGAAACATGACCGGTATAAGTGTTGGCCGCGAGGCTGCCGATCGTCGCCGAAATCTGCAGCGCCTGAGGAGCATTGCCATCAGCGGGCGTAACTGTCAGCCCTGCGAATCGCTGGCTGCATTGAAGCTGAGCGCGCCAGCGCCCGAGTTGGTGACGTTTACATTGGCCGGAGCAGGATCGGAGTTGCTCCCCTGCACTCCGGCAAAAGTCAGCGTCGACTCCGACACAGCCAGCACCGCAGCCCCACCCCCGCCGGTATTGCCTCCACCGCTGCTCCCTCCGCACGCACTCGCAACCAGACACGCAGCGCCCAGGCACAGCAACAGCAAGTAACGGCTCATGTTCAACATTGCATCGCTCCTCAGGAAGGCATCCCGCGCGCCGAAAGCGCGCATGCGCACGAAGTATACTAGTTTGGATAATTTGCTTCGCAAATCAAATCGGCCCCGTTCCAGCGCCGACAACATCGAGTCGCTTGCCGCCAATCGCTCTGTATGGCACGCTACGCCTTCGCGTTTGCAGCGCGCAATCGAGCCTATGACCAATCCCGCAAAGCACCACGATCGTTTCGAAGAACTCCGCCGCCGCAACGCAGACGCCGAAGCCGGCGGCGGCCCGAGCGTCGCGAGCGCCAGCACAAAGAAGGCAAACTCAGCGCCCGCGAGAGAATCGAGCTGCTTCTCGATGAAGGTACCTTCGAAGAGCTCGACAAGTTCGTAACCCATCACTGCGACGATTTCGGCATGGAAAAGCAGAAGCCCTCGGGCGACGGATTCATCACCGGCTTCGGCCGCATCGATGGCCGCCTGGTCTACGTCTTCGCGCAGGATTTCACCGTCTTCGGCGGCTCGCTCTCGGAAGCCAACGCGCAAAAAATTACAAAGATCATGGACCACGCCATGCGCGTAGGCGCACCCGTAATCGGCTTGAATGATTCCGGAGGTGCACGAATTCAGGAAGGAGTGATGTCGCTGGCCGGCTATGCAGAAATTTTTCTGCGCAACACGCTGGCCAGCGGCGTGATCCCGCAAATCAGCGCGATCATGGGGCCCTGCGCCGGCGGCGCAGTTTATTCTCCCGGCCATCACCGACTTTATTTTCATGACCCGCGAGACTTCCTACATGTTCGTCACCGGCCCGGACGTAATCAAAACCGTGACGCACGAAGAAGTCACCAAGCAGGAGCTCGGCGGCGCGATGACCCACAACGAAAAAAGCGGCGTCGCCCATTTCGTCTCCCGCGACGACGCCGAATGCCTGGCCATGATCCGCGAGCTGATCGGCTTCTTGCCCTCCAATAATCTCGACGACCCGCCGCGCCGCGTCCCCGCCGATCCGTTCGATCGACGCGATCCATCCTTGAATTCGCTCGTCCCCGAAGATCCGAAGAAGCCGTACGACATCAAGGACGTCCTGCACGCCGTCGTGGACGATGCCGATTTCTTCGAAGTCCACGAGCACTTCGCAAAAAATATCGTGGTCGGATTCGCGCGGCTCGATGGACGCCCGGTAGGCATCGTCGCAAATCAGCCGGCATTCCTGGCGGGCGTGCTCGATATCAGCGCGTCGGTGAAAGGCGCGCGCTTCGTTCGCTTCTGCGATGCCTTCAATATTCCGCTGATCACTTTCGAAGATGTCCCCGGCTTTCTTCCCGGTACTCAACAGGAATTCGGCGGCATCATCAAGCATGGCGCCAAACTACTCTTCGCATTCGCCGAAGCTACGGTCCCGAAAATCACGGTGATCACGCGCAAGGCCTACGGCGGCGCCTATTGCGTGATGGCCTCCAAACACATCCGCACCGATATCAATTACGCGTGGCCCACAGCCGAGATCGCGGTGATGGGTCCAGAAGGCGCGGTAAACATCGTCTACAGACGGGAAATCGAAAAGGCCCCAGAAGCCGAACGCGAAGCTTTACGCCGCGAAAAAATCGAGGAATTCCGCGACCGCTTGGCCAATCCGTATATCGCAGCGCAGCGAGGTTATATCGACGCGGTGATCGAGCCAGCCGACACGCGAATGAAGTTAATCACTGCGCTCGCTCGAGAATAAGCGCGACGTAATCCGCGCAAAAAACACGGAAATATCCCGCTGTAGAAGCGCCGGCGTCTCTGCCGGCATCTTGCGACCGGGATTCAGTAAGGCGACGGGACCACTCGGCCCAACTACAACCATGAACTGCGTCCGCCACATACGGTCGTGGCGACGCGAGTCGTAAGATGCCGGCAGGGACGCCGGCGTTATTAAACGCTCTGCTGGCTTTTCGTCTTTGCTTGCGGTAGCATCCTTCGGGTTTTTCCGTCCTACTCTTCTCGGGGGAGTCATTGTGGCTTCTAAGCAAAAGTTGAACTATGTCCTGGTGGGCCTCGACCGGCTGGTCGAAAAATATCATCTCCTGAAGCATCCGTTCTACCGCGCCTGGTCAGATGGCACCCTCTCGCGCGAAGCCTTGGCGCTTTATGCCGAGCAGTATTACCAACACGTGCGCGCCTTCCCGGAAAATTTGGAGAAATTGGCGAGTCGCACGAACGGCCCTCTGCAAGCAATTGTGAACGATAATCTTGCGGAAGAGCTGGATCCTGCGGGGCCGCATCCGAAACTCTGGCGCCAATTCGCAGGCGCAGTAGGCGCTCGCGAGTCGGAACTCAATTCAGGACGCGCCCTACCCGGAGTCGCAGCGTTACTCGACGCCTTCGACGAGCTTTCCGAAAATGGTTCGAAAGCCCAGGCTGTCGCGGCCTTCTACGTCTACGAATCGCAAGTCCCCGAAATCGCCACGCAGAAAATCGCCGGCCTGAAAAAGCATTACAACATCAACGACGAGCCGGCCCTCCGTTACTTCGCAGTTCACGAAGAAGCCGATGTCCGCCACCGCGCAGCCTGGCGCGAATGGCTGGCCGCGCAACCGGAATCGGAAGGCCCGCCAATCCTGGCAGCCGGCGAACGCGCGCTGAAAGCACTATGGTGCGCACTCGATGCGGTATATCCGAAATCTCCAGCCTGCTCCGCGTCAAAGAACTAAAGCACGCCGCAGGCGTACTCCGAACGTAGGGCCCGGCTTTCTTTACAGCCGGTCCTCTTGGGCAAGATGTAACTCAAAGCCTAGTTCCCCGCACACCCAAATCTCAATAACAACAGCCTGCGCCGTGCCGTGATCTCGCCATGAACTCACATCGTGCCTGAAGAGGCCCGGCATAAAGCGCGGGCCTTACGTTCGGATGTGCTTGCGCGTCGACGTCTCACCGCCCCCGCATGTTAATATTCCCACTCTTCGCGCATGTTCAAAAAAATCCTAATCGCGAATCGCGGCGAAATTGCGGTACGCATCCTGCGAGCCTGCCGCGAACTCGGCATCGCCAGCGTCGCCATCTATAGCGACGCCGATCGCAAATCGCTCCACGTCCGCATGGCCGATGAAGCCTATCGAGTCGGACCAGCCCCATCGCGCGAAAGCTACCTGTTAATCGACAACGTGCTAGCCGCCGCACAGCGCTCCGGCTACCGACGCAATTCATCCTGGCTACGGATTTCTCGCCGAAAACGCATCCTTCGCCGCGCGCCTGTGCCGATGCAGGCGTCGCCTTCATCGGCCCGTCGCCGGAGGCCATGGAAAAACTAGGCTCGAAAACCGCCGCTCGCCATCTCGCGCGCGAAGCCGGCGTTCCGACGGTTCCCGGCACACTCGAAGCCGTGGAAAGTCCCGAGAAAGCAGAACGCATCGCCAAGGAAGTAGGCTATCCGATCGCGCTGAAGGCCATCGCGGGCGGCGGCGGAAAAGGAATGCGGCGCGTCGAGCGCGAAGCCGATCTCGCGGCCTCCTGGCGCGACGCCTCGTCCGAAGCGCTCAACGCATTCGGTGACGCGCGTCTTTACATCGAGAAATTTCTGCCCCGCCCGCGACACGTCGAAATCCAGGTGCTCGGCGATTCGCACGGCGCGATCGTCTATCTCGGCGAACGCGAATGTTCCGTCCAGCGCCGCTACCAAAAAGTGATCGAAGAAGCTCCATCGCCGGTCATGACCCACGAATTGCGCGAGAAAATGGGCGCAAGCCGCGGTAAAACTGGCGCGCGCCGGCGGCTACACCAATGCCGGCACTCTAGAATTTCTAGTCGATGAAGCCCGCAACTATTATTTTCTCGAAATGAACACGCGGCTGCAGGTCGAGCATCCCGTCACCGAACTCGTCACGTCGCTCGATCTGGTAAAACTGCAAATTCGCATCGCTGCCGGCGAGCCGCTGCCGTTTGCTCAAAATGAAATCGAAATCCGCGGGTCACGCCGATCGAGTGCCGCATTTACGCCGAGGATCCAGACAACCAGTTTTTCCCATCGCCCGGAAAAATTCTCGATTGCGAGACGCCGTCGGGTCCGGGAATTCGCTGGGATTGCGGCGTCTATTCGGGATGGACTGTGCCGAGTGAATACGATCCGCTACTCGCGAAGTTGATCGCCTGGGGCGACAACCGCCGCGAAGCATTAGCCCGGCTGGAACGCGCGCTCGGCGAAACTAGCTTTCTGGGCATTCGCACCAATATCGAATTCCTCCGTCGCGTCGTCGCCGAAACTGAGTTCATTCGCGGCGACATTCACACCAAATGGCTCGATGAATATCTAAGCCGTGAGAAGAAAGTAGGCGCGCACTCTTCCTCCACCGCGATCGAAGAAGATGCCGCGACAATTGCAGCCGCTCTCTGGCACACATCACAAAATGACGCGTCGAAGACATCTACAGGCGTTGCAGTTAGCTCGACCGCGGAATCGCGCTGGAAATCTGAGGCTCGCCACGACCAGCTCGATCGAAATCCGAGGCGTCCATGAATTCCGCGCGAAAATTTACGAGTGCGAAAAGGACCGCAGCGTGAAGCTCGAAGTCGATATCGCGCGTCCTGCGGCGCCAAATGCGAACAATCCTCGCCAAGTCGAGTTTGCCCGTGTCGGCGAGCGATTCGAGTGCCGCATCGATGGCCGCACTATCGATGCAGATGTCGCCGAAATTTCCACCGGCATTTATTCGATATTGATCGGCGGGCGCTCGCTCGAGGTCCATGTCGAAGCGCACCGCCAAGCTTTGCGAATTACTACCGGCGGAAGCGAATTCGTAGCCGGCGTCATCGACCCCCGCCGATATCGCAAAGGCGCCAGCTCAGTCCTAGCAGAAGGCCGCCAGCAAGTAACGGCTCCAATGCCGGGAAAAGTAGTCCGAGTGCTGGTAAAAGCCGGCGAAGCAGTAAAAGCGGGCCAAGGAATCCTGGTGGTAGAAGCAATGAAAATGCAAAACGAAGTGAAATCCCCAAAAGCCGGAACCATAGAAAAGCTACTGGTAGCAGAAGGTCAACCGATCAACGCAGGCGACGCATTAGCAGTAGTGGTCTAGTAGCGCCGGCGTCTCTGCCGGCATCTTACGAGCGCAATTCCCGCCAATATCGAAACTCAAGCTCGGACTCGAATGTAAGCTACATAGAAGCAGCAATTTCCGGCAAGAAAAATGTTCTCTGCAGATTTGCAACGAAGCGTTACTTCAGCCGTTTCCCCAGCAGGCAATTTCCCAGCCGACTCCAAAACCTGCCGCGCCAAATAATTCACCACATGCGAATCATCCCGCGCCGCCGAAAGATAAGCCACGCGCAAAAGCTGTTCCTTACGGTTCCGCAAAGTCTCGCGAATCGAATTCTGCACTTGCGGGTCAGAAAGCTCGCGCTGCCCAGCCGATTCCTTGGCGATCAATTTCAAGATCACGTAGCCGCCGGCGCGCACCGGAATCGGCCGGCTTATTTCCCCAGGCCGCAAAGAAAGCACCATCTTCTTCAACGCCGGATCAGACTGATTAAATGACGACTCACCATGAAATCCCAAATCGCCGCCCGTCGAACTGGTCGTGTCTTCCGAATAATCCATGGCCAACTGGAAAAAATCAGCGCCGGAATTTAATTTCTGCTCGAGCATCTGAATCTTGCGCGCGGCGTCGGCGTCGTTGGTGGCCTTATCGTTCTTGCGATTGTGCACTGCCGGATCGGGATGCGATGAAACCACGATCTGCGCAATATGATATTGCGGCTCGGCCACATTGAATTGCGCCCGATTCTTCTCGTAAAAATCCTTCACGTCCTGATCGGTAATCGAAATCTTCGCCACAATCTCGCGGTTCACCAATTTCTGAATCGTAAGCTGCCGCCGCAAATCCGCTTTCAAATCATCGACGGTCAGCCCCGCATCCTTCAGCTTCTTCTGAAATTCATCCTCGGTATAAGGGCTCTTCTCTTCGGTAAATTTATCTTCCACTTCCGCATCGCTGGCCACCAATCCCTGCTTCGTGGCGCGCTCGAGCAAGATTTCATTATTGATGAGTTCGTCGAGGATGCTGAGTTTCAGCGAGAGGGCTTCTTCCTGCGAAGGCGCGGCCGCTTCGGGGTTCACGCGATTGCGAAAATATTTCTCAACTTCCTGCCGGGTAATGTCCTTGCCATTCACGGTGGCCCACACGTCCGGCCCCGGCACCACTTCGGCCCGCTTGCAAGAAACCGCAAGCGTGCCCGCAAGGAGCATCGCAACCACCGCCACCAGTCGTTTCAAAAGGAAGACCTCATTTCGCCGGGCTGAATCAGTTGTTTTGCAATCGCGAAGACGATTGACAGCCCGGAACCGCGCAGATGCCGGAATCAGGCAGCCTTCTTGACGCGGCCGGCGCGGATGCAAGCAGTGCAGACGCGCACGCGCTTGTGCACGCCATTGACCACAGCCTTCACTCGTCGAAGATTGGGATTCCAGCGCCGCCGCGTCACGTTATTCGCGTGGCTGATATTGTTGCCGAAACTCGGCTTCTTGCCGCAGATATCGCATTCCATCGCCATAGCTAGCTCCACTGTGAAATATGCAGAATAATTGAGTTTTAATGCTACCAGAGAACGCCCCGCCACCAAAGCGGATTGCGCTGCCGGCGGCTGCCTGGGCTTGGTTTCCGATACGGCGACGCGCCAGGATCTTGTCGATTTCTAGGTGGCAGCCCCCTGCTTCAGCAGGGGGAGGAGTGCTTCAGCGCTCCGAAAAAGCGCCGCGCAAAACGAAGCGCTTTAGCGCTGGGCGCCAAGAGCGGCGTTTGCGCCGCGAACGATAAATCTGAATCCCACCAAGCCCGCACACTATTCTCACGCAGACTCTTCAGGAGCCCGTTCTACATCTCCATCTTATGCGCCGGCCCAAGATCCCACACGCGCCAAAATTCCGTCATCTCCGCCGGCTTGCCCAGCGTCACGCGAATATAATTATCCAGCGGCGGAAACGGCCGCCCGATCAACACGCCATTCTTCTGAAAATGCTCGATCAATCCGGGCGCCGGTCGCTGCGCGTTCATCATCACGAAATTCGCATTCGAATCGATCGTCGAAAGCTTGCGTGCCTTGGCTTGCTTGAAAAATTCCTGCCGGTTATCGGCATTATTCTTCACGCACTCGCGCACAAACGCCTGATCGTTCAGCGCGCTCACCGCCGCCACCGCCGCCGCCAAATTCACGCTGGCCGGGACGCAACGCGACGCAAGCTTCTGCGCGACGTCCGCCGAAGCGACCGCATACCCAACGCGAATTCCCGCCAGCCCATAAACTTTCGAAAATGTCCGCGCCACTATCACCCGGTCGTCATCCACCGGCTTGTCAATAAACGACGCATAGCTCGCCGTCGACGGCACAAAATGATGATAAGCCTCATCAATCAAAACCATCGCCGTGGGCGGCAGTTTCTGCAGAAATTCCTCGATCTCGGGCCGCGGCGTAATACTCGCCGTAGGATTATTCGGATTGCAAATATAAACCAGCCCGGTCGAAGCATCCGCTTTCGCCAGCATCGCTCCAAGATCGTGCGCAAAATCTTTATTCAGTGGCACGGTAATCACTTCGGATCCTTCAATCTGTGCCGAATGGGCCGGCAGTTCAAATGTCGGAGACGCGGTAATAATTTTCTTCCCCGGTCCGCCAAAAGTCGCAACCGCGGTGGTCAAAATTTCGCTCGAGCCGCAGCCGAATACGATTCGCTCCGCTTTGATGCCATGCAGCGCCGCCACGCGATCGTACAATTCGTTGTCCTGCGCGAGCGGATAGCGATTCGCCGCGTGCACCGTCTCGCGCATCGCCGCAATCACTTTCTCAGAAGGCCCAAAAGCATTCTCATTGCGGCTCAAAATCACGGGCCCAACCGAGCCGCCCGCCGCCGGCACAGGCAACCCGGCCCCAAATCCAAATTCCGTCAAAGATGGCAGCCCCGCGGTAGCAAAAGCCCCCACTCCAAGCTGGCAAAGCAAATTCCGTCGGCTAATCGCCATGTAATCCTCCCAGAGCAAAACCCACAAGTTGATAACAAGGAATCGCCGAGAGAGCAAGTACCGCCGGCGTCTCTGCCGGCTCTTTTACGGCCGAAAATGTAACCAAAGGCAAAGATCGCGTGCGAACCGCAAAACAAGGCCGATCCGGCGTTCTAATTGAACAAAGACTCCGCACGAAATCAGAAACCCTCGCCGGCGCGATCTCTTGCAGGTTGTCGGCAGAGACGCCACTCACGCAACAAATAGTGTAAATTGGCGGCTGCCACCGAACGCAACAAACGAAAGGCTCACGCTCATGATCTGGA
This sequence comes from uncultured Acidobacteriota bacterium, assembly GCA_963792515.1. Taxonomy (GTDB): domain Bacteria; phylum Acidobacteriota; class Terriglobia; order Acidiferrales; family UBA7541; genus Palsa-147. Next base: position 521,526 of record CAWBWG010000001.1, read on the forward strand.
AAATCAAACCAATTCTCGTAACTCTACTTCTCGTTGCCGCACTAAACGCACCAGCTTCCGCCGTCCGCCCGCCAACCCCCGACAACGAACTCGACAAACTCTCGGCCTTCGTCGGCCACTGGACTCTCTCCGGTGAACTAAAAGACGCAGCCACCGGCAAAACCACCATGAAGCTAAGCTCCGATCTAACCTGCAACTGGTCCGCCAATCACGGCTTTCTTCTCTGCGATCAAATCATCCACTTGCCCGACGGCACGCAAAATGATTTCAGCGTCTACACCTATAGCGAAAAAGATCACGCCTACCAATTTTTCGGCATCACTCGCGGCAATAAAGATGCCCGCACCACCAAGCTGACTATCGACGGAAATTTGTGGACCTATTTCAGCAGCGACACCAGCGGCGGCAAAAATGTGCAGTATCGCACCACAAATCGCTTCACCACCGCGTCAAAAGTAGAGTGGCACTCGGAATATTCAGAAGACGGCACGCACTGGACCACCACCGCCGAAGGCACCGATGCGCGCGCCAACTGATCCGAAATTCAGAGGCTAATCCGCAAAATGAAAGCCGCCGTACTGCGCGAATTTAAGAACCCGCTGCAGATCGAAGAAGTCGCGCGTCCGCAAATCGCCGCCGATGAAGTCCTCATACAGGTAGAAGCCTGTGGCGTCTGTCATTCGGATTTGCACGTAGCCGAAGGAGACTGGAAGCAATTTGCAGGAATCGTGAAAAAGCCGCTGATCTTGGGGCATGAAGTAGCAGGCCGCATCGCCGAAGCCGGCGACGGAGTCCGCGATCTGAAAATCGGCGATCGCGTAGGCGTGCCCTGGCTCTACTGGTCGTGCGGTGAATGTGAATTTTGCAAAGAAGGAAATGAAAATCTCTGCGTCAAGCAAAGTATCACCGGCGTCACGGTCGATGGCGGCTTCGCGGAATTTCTAAAAGTGCGCGCCACTCACGCCACTCGCATTCCGGCCAATCTTCCCGCACTCGAAGCCGCCCCGCTTTTCTGCGCCGGCGTAACCGTCCATCGCGCGCTGAAAAAAGCCAAAATCGCCCGAGGCCAGCGCGTCGCAATCTTCGGCGTAGGCGGTCTCGGCCACCTGGCGATTCAATTGGCGCTCGCACTTGGCGCGGAAATCACCGCAGTCGATATTTCAGAAAGCAAACTCGCCGCCGCCCGAACGCTAGGCGCAGCGAGAACTCTGAACGCCGCCACAACCGATATCGCCAAAGAATTTCGTCGCAGCGGCGGCGTCCATGTAGCTCTCGTCACCTCCGGTTCAAAAGCCGCCTACGATTCCGCTTTCGCCGCGCTGCGACCCACGGGAATGTTGCTGGTAGTAGGCCTGCCCGCCGAAGACATCACTTTTCCGCCGATCCTAATGGCCGCCCGCGAAGCCCGCATCCAGGCGTCCGCGGTAGGTACGCGAGAAGATCTTCGCGAAGTCCTGGCATTAGCCGCTCAAGGAAAAATCCGCTGCGAAGTAGCAGCCCGCCCGCTCTCGCAAATCAATGAAATCCTCGATCAAATGCGCCGCGGCGAAATTTCCGGCCGCATCGCCGTCACTCCGCAATAAATCGCCAGCCTACGCGCTCCTCTTCAGCTCGCGCGCCTTCGCTGGCTGATAAGTTCCCGGCACGGTCCTCCCCGCAATCAGCAGCCGGTTCCACGAATTGATCGTAGCAATCGCCAAAGTAAGGTCCGCCAATCCATTCTCCGAGAAATTTACACGCACCCGCTCGTAGACTTCATCCGGCGCATGTCCCTCCCGAATGTTCGTCACAGCTTCAGTCCACGCAAGCGCCGCGCGTTCGCGATCCGAGTAATAAGGGGATTCCTCCCAAGCATCCAATCCGTAAAGCCGCTGCTCATCGTTGCCCAGCGCTCGCGCGTCCTTCCAGTGCATGTCGATGCAATACGCGCATCCATTGATCTGCGACGCCCGCAATTTCACTAAACTAAGCAGCGACTCTTCCAGCCCGGATTGATGAATATATTTTTCCACTCCAAGCATCGCTTCATACGCCCCGCGCGCCACTTTCAAATAATCAATCCTCGCTTCCATGAATTTCCTCCTCCCCTACTTGCGATGATTTGCGATATCTAGTTGGTCTGGCGCTCCAACAGCGAACGCATGGCCGCGACCGCGCTAACGCTGTCACCATTGTGCGCCGCGTACGCCACGTATCCATCCGGCCGCACCAATTTCACGCCCGGCTCTTGCGACGCCCGCAACTCCACCACATCGCGAAACGCCCCGCAGAGTTCCCTGGCAGCCTCCGTCGCAAAACGTTCCTTCTCGCCGTCCACCATCACCAAAAATCGGCTGCCGATTCCACCGCCGCCGCGCATCGAGTCATCCAAGTAACGTTTTCCCGGCCCCTCGATCACCGGGCTTCCGCGATATTCAATGCCCAATTCCGAAAGCCTCTGCACAAACGCATGCTGAAACGGCGCCAGCCGCGACACCATCGGTATCACCATATCGCGCAGCGCCTGCGCAAATTTATTCGGCGTGCCCAAGATTTTGGTCATTTGGTCAGTCGTTTCGATCACATCCTTGATTACCGGCAACCGTTCCTCGCTATAGGAATCCAGCAAGCGTTCATTCCCACGCCCGCGCAAAAAAAGATCCAGCTTCCAAACCAAATTCCAAGCATCGTGCAACCCGGTATTCATGCCCTGCCCGCCAAAGGGGCTATGAATATGCGCGGCATCTCCCGCGATAAATAATCGCCCCACGCGCAACTGCGGCGCGCAGCGGTGATGGATGCGAAAGTACGCGCTCCACCGAAGATCGGTCACTTTCATTTCGCTCGGGCCCCGTTGTGCAACCACCCTCTGCACCAATTCGAGCGACGGCGCGTCCCCTTCCGCCTGATCGATCGCACCCACAATGCGCCGCCGCGTCGCGCTCATTGGAAAAATCGCCACCGGCCCAAATTCGCTGGGGCAAATCTGCATCTCGTCAGCCGGAAAAGTTTCGTTCGTATCCACATCCGCCAGCAGGTACGCGGCTTGATAGTCGCCGCCTGCCAGCGGCAATTTCATCGCCTGCCGCACTTTGCTGTGAGCCCCATCGCAGCCGATCACAAACGAAGCCCGAATTTTCCGCGTTTCGCCCTTGTGGTCCAATGTCGCATCCACAAAATCATTCTGCGGATCCGCGCCGACGAACGCAGTCTCATATTCCACGTCGCCGCCTTTTCGCCGCAACTCTTCCAGCAGCAATCGCTCGGTCACATCCTGCGGAACCATCGCAACAAAAGAATACGGCGTAGCCTCAGGTGCAAAGTGCATATGCGCCAGCACCCGGTCGTGCGCCATCATCACCACCGCGGTAACGCGGTTCGCCCTCTCCAAAAACGGCGCAACCACCCCAGCCATATCGAATATCTCCATGGTCCGCGGAAAAATCGCCAGCGCCTTCGAATGCTCCGATTGTCCCGCCTGCGCCTCGATCAATCGCCACCGCAATCCGCGCCGCGCGCATTCGTTCGCCAAAAGAAGCCCCACGGGCCCAGCCCCAACAATCAAAACATCCGTATCAACGCGGCAGTTACCGTGGCCGTCGCGCGCATTTTCCGAAATCTCATTTTTCAGCGTCATTTTTCTCTCTCCTATAGCGAAAAATCTGCAACGGATTCGTCGCATCGATCAAAATTCGTTTCGCCAAGGTGACCGGAAAGGGGCAGGTTCGCAGCGGGCACCAACCGATCGAGGAGACATCAGAGGGCCGACACTAAATTAGAATCGGCGACCGCGGCCGAGGTTGCAGCAAATTTCAAATCCAAATTGGAAGGCAGCCGCACAGGAAAATGTTTGGCCGCACGAACGTAAATCAAGAAAATGCGGCGGCCAAACGTGAACGCGGAGGAAACGGAGCAAGCCCTGGCAGTTTGCGATCAGTCGCAAATGCCTTAAAATTGAGAACAGCAGCCACCGTGGGCGTGTAGCTCAGCTGGGAGAGCACCTGCTTTGCAAGCAGGGGGTCGCCGGTTCGATCCCGGCCACGTCCACCAACTAATTCAGCGGTTTAGCGTGAGCGTTTGAAATGCGCACTTCGACTTGGTGCACGTTTTGGTGCACAACATCTCCAAGAATCGAACGATCTGGCCCGTGTGAGATTGCGTCCAGAGCGGTGCGCTTGGCATCCGTGCGGATGCGGCTGTAGTGTTCGAGCATCCTGCGGCTAACGTGCCCCGCGATAGCCATGACGGTCATATCGCTCGCCTGAGACTCAGCCAACTTAGTAATGCACGTCACCCGCAGATCGTGAAAGCGAAGTCCTTCAAGCGGATTTCTGAGACTACGGATATCAGCCCCACATTCGATGTTGGAGCACGTTTTGCCCGGCTTCTGGCGCTGTCCGCACGTAGGACACTGAATCGCGCGTGTTAGACTCCTCCACGCCGTGCGCCAACTCTTCATTGGTCGCAAAGCGTCAATGTGTCTGTTCTCGCACCACGGGAACACGTAATGCTCGGCATAGGTCTCGGGGAACCGGCGAGCCCAGCGAATTAGCGCCTCGAATGCTGCGAGTGTTAAGTGGAATCAAGCGCCCTCGTCCCGCCTCGGTCTTGCTGTGGCCTACCGTGAGCAAGCGTCCCTCGAAGTCTATTTGACTCCATCGCAGCAAGCGAATTTCGTCCCTCCGCATTGCCGTATTGAGGGCCAGGACGGTGCGGTGTGGCAGGCGGAGTCCACGACTGCCGTAGCTCGGAGTAAGGCCCGTTCCTGCTGGGGTGAGTGCTTTGCCACGTCGTGGCGCTCGCGGAGCATCACGTACCTTCCCGGCAAGTGGCAGCCACAGGTCAAAGGCCCTTAGAACTTGTCGTAGTGCAGCGATTTCAATATTCACGGTACGTCCTTGAGCGCCGGATTGCAGTCGGTTTCGTTGGTAGTCCGCGATGGCTTGTGGCGTTATGTCGCACAGTAACTTTGGACCGAAAGACGGGCAGTAGATGCTTAAGGGCGAGTCGGGCGACGCTTTGAGTGTTCGCGGCCGCGATGCGCACGTGCCGACTGCCACTCGCGCGCAGCGCGTTCAAACGTCGGGGGCAGTCCGCGTTTCTTGACGCCGTTGATTCGTTCCTCTAGCTCGCGTCGCCGGTTACGCTCGGCCTCACGCGCCAACGTCTTGCTTCATGGTGCGGGCAGATTCATGGATCATCCGGCCCGCAAACGAAACCGATAGGAGTAGATGCCGTTTTTCCTCGCGTAGATCATTGCCTTGTCCTCCGTTTGGACTTGCTCTTGCGAGTGCTGCGTAATTCGCGTTTATGGGCGTTCCACCATCCCAGTCGGTGCTGCTTTTGCCCGAAAGCAAGGCACGCGGGCCTATCGCAGAAACGCTGCGTCTTGCGGCCCTTGAGAAAGTACCTTTGCGGGCAATCGGGATTCTCGCAGATGCCCATTTTCACGCTTGATTCGCTCGCGGCCAGCGCAAGGATAAGAGGTAGATTCGCGGGGTGAGGCTCGACTCTATGTGTCCCGTCTGCCATTGAAGAAACGACGAAAGGATTTAGCCTGCTCCGTCGAGCCGCTTCCAGCCATGACGATAGCCACCCGAACCTCTTCGTGCTGTCCGTAGCAGACCAAAAGGCTCTCAGCCAGTCGCGCATACGAAGAAGGCTCGAATCGCTCACCTGCTCAAGTTGCGGGAATCGCTTGCGAAAGTGATCGGTGGAATCGTCGCGCATGTTCGCAAGGCTTAGCGCCAGATGACTGCGCCGTCTTGCGTAGTGGCGATCTATTTCGCCCAGTAGCGATCTCTTGTGCTTCGCAAAGTCGAGACTTCGGGTCATTTCATCCCCATGAGCGTTGCTAGAGTTATGGCGGCGTGTGACTGCTCACGTAAGAGTCAGTGTTTACAGTAACTCTAGCAACGACTATAATAGTAACAGATCGAACGAAAAGCAACCCTTTGTTGGAGGCAATCGTAATGAGTGAACAAAAAATTCTCACCGTTCGCGAGGCGGCTGTCATGCTAGGAATTGGATTTCAGACTCTCTATTCACGCATCTGGGCGCAGAAGATTCCAGCGGAGAAACGCGGCGGAAAATGGTTCATACCGCGAAAAACAGTCGAAGAACTAGCGCAGCGTCGGCAGGCAGGGCGTAATGGGTGACCTTCTGACGATCCCGGAGGCTGCGAACCGCTTGCGATTACGCCCCTCGACTCTGAGGGCGTGGATACTCCGTAGAAAACTGCCCTACGTCAAGGTCGGTCGGCTCGTACGTACTGATCGCAGCGCTCAGACGTAGAGGCTCTGATTGCCTCGTCCGTCGTGCCCGCATACATAAAAGAAGAAACGGTGTCGGTCAAACAATGAGCGACGAATTGAACTCGGGTGGCACAGCGCCCTCAATCACTCTCAAAGAGCCATCATGCGTCTCGGAACTAATCGCGCAGTCGAGGCGGAACCCGCTCCGATGGCTTGTGCCCGACGTAGTACAGGAAGACGGCAATCACATCCTGCACGGCGCAGAAGAATCCTTCAAGACCATGCTCACGCTGCAATTGCACGAATGTCTCGAAGTCGGCGGTTTGTTTTTGACGCGGAACGGTATTTTATCCAATGCGGTCATCCTCGTGGACGTCATATGATATTCATATTTATTGGTTGGTTCTGATTGCTCATTACCGCAATGGAGATCGGCCCAATGATGATCCGGATGTTGAAACTCGCGCTGGGTGCGTCGCTCATTTTCGCTGCGGCACTCGTGGTCGCGCCGTGCCGGGTGAGTTTCGCGCAAGGCGACGCCGATTTGGAAGCGCCAGGTTTGGAATCTTTCGCCGCCCCGGTCAGCGGCGGTGCAACGCTTTTTCAGAACGTGCGCATCTTTGATGGCAGGAGTAGCACGCTGTCGGCTCCTTCCAATGTGCTGGTCAAAGGCGGCACCATTGAGCGCATATCGGCAAGCCCCATCACCGTCGATGCCAACGTCCGCACTATAGCGGCGGCCGGGCGCGTGCTGATGCCGGGTCTGATTGACGCTCATTGGCACGCATTCATGGCGGCAACGCCCCAGATGGTCCTTATGACCGCCGATCCGAACTATCTCCAGCTCCTGGCCGCCCGACAGGCTAAAGCGACATTGATGAGGGGTTTCACGACGGTGCGTGACCTTGGCGGTCCGGTCTTCGGTCTCAAGCGCGCCATCGACGAGGGAGTCACGATTGGCCCGCGCATCTATCCCTCGGGCGCTTTTATCTCGCAAACCTCAGGTCATGGAGACTTCAGGTTCTCGTTCGAGGTTCCGCGGCGGCCCGGCGGCCCGCTGAGCCATTCCGAAGTCGAGGGCATCGCAGCCATTGCCGACAGCCCCGATGAAGTCCGGTTGCGAACCAGGGAGCAGTTGCGGCAGGGCGCCAGCCAGATCAAGCTCATGGCCGGCGGCGGCGTTGCCTCGCCCTACAATCCGATCGAGTCGACGCAGTACACCGAACCGGAGATTCGCGCCGCCGTTGAGGCAGCCGACAATTGGGGCACCTATGTCACGGTCCATGCTTATACACCGCGCGCAATTCGCCAGGCGCTTGCCGCCGGCGTCAAGTGTATCGAACACGGTCAGTTAATCGACGAACCGACTGCCAAGCTGCTTGCCGACAATGGAATCTGGTGGAGCTTGCAGCCGCTTCTGGATGATGAAGATGCGCCACCGCTCGTGAATCCGGTGTCGCAGAAAAAGGCGCTGGAAGTCTTCGCCGGAACCGACAACGCTTACAAGCTCGCGAAGAAATACAACGTCAAAACGGCTTTTGGCACGGACATTTTGTTCGACGCGCGGCTTACGACGCGGCAGGGGGCGATATTGGCCAAGATGGTCCGCTGGTATACGCCCGCCGAAACACTCAAAATGGCCACCGCCGACAACGGTGAGTTGATGGCACTTTCCGGATTTATCAATCCCTATCCCGGCAAACTTGGCGTGGTCGAAGAGGGCGCCATCGCCGATCTGCTGCTGGTCGACGGCAATCCGCTGGAAAATATCAAGCTTGTTGCAGATCCAGACAAGAACTTTCTCGTCATCATGAAGGGTGGCACGATCTACAAAGACATCGTGACGAAGTAGGCGAAGCGCGTTCTGGAGAGGGGCATTTGCTCCGCCGCGCCTCTTTGCGCGTGAGCGGCTTTGCGATCCGTCACCGGCGCCGCGCACCGCACCAAATATTTATTTCATCGGCGCCGGGACAGGCACATCGAACCCGTTCAGCGTCACGGAGACCATGCAATAAAGCCCGACGAGATAAATGAACTCCGCCGTTCCCTCTTCGCCAAACAGGTCGACGGCTTGTCGATACGTCAGCTCCGGTAGAACTCCACCTGAAACAAGAGCTGACGCCAAGTCGTAAGCGACGGCTTCTTCGCGCGTGAGATCGCCCGGACGCTGACCGGCGATGATCGTCGCAATCTTGTCGTCGTCAATTCCACGCAATTCGGCAACGAGCACATGCGCGTAGATTTCATAAGCGGAATGAAAGTGCGCGCCGGTCACGAGGATCGCAATTTCGCGGACCGGACGCGGCAATTTAGGGGCGGTGGACATGGCCTTGACCAGTTCCCAAACCGGACCGCCGAATTTCGGAAAATGCAGCCAGGGATTCCATGGGCCGATCAGCCGGCCGCCATCGTCGATCGCAGTGAAGCCCTTGAAATTCGCTTCGATGCCGTTGCGCATATCATCATAAAGCTGCCGCTGCTCGGCACCCATATTGTTCGGTGGAATGAGAGGTAATCGCATGCGGCGGCCCTTTCCTTTTTTGGCGCACTAATTTGGCGCACGAAAATGATGGCTTGACGACATATCGCACCATAATCAGTTTCGCGAAATTCGCGATAGCGACAGTGTTTGTTTATCGCCTCCTAACCAAGAAAACGACGATTCGAAATACTACGTAGATTAGCGGAACGATTTGCCGCTTCGGATCGGTCATAAGGAGCGGTCGTAGCGCGCTCTCTTCGCTTCGGGAGGCTTAAATATGTGCCAAGGGTGTTTCAACCAGCTCCTTCTTCGCCATCAGTTCCACTCCGGTGGGATGGCCGGCCTGCTCGGCAAGGCGGCAGGCATGCCCACGCGACGCGCGTTTATGGCCTATTCGGTTGGCGCGGCTTCCGTGCTGAGCGCCATCGGGGTCGCTCCCGCTTTCGCGGCGGACGAAGGCGCCGACGTCATTCTGCGCGGCGGGACGATCCGTCCGCTGCCGGGCGCGCCAGTCTCTTCGGCGCTGGCGATCAAGGGCGGCCAGGTCCTTGCGGTTGGCAACGAGAGCGCGCTGTCGGGCCTCAAGACGGGCAACACCAAGGTCGTCGATCTTGCCGGCCGCACGCTGCTGCCGGGGCTCATCGATCCGCACTGCCACACGCTCCTTGCCTCGCTGATCTTCGAACTGCTCGACGACGTTGGCTATGCAAAATATCCGACCCGCGAAAAAGTCGTGGCGCATCTGAAAGAGGCCGCGGCGAGCGCGCCGAAGGGGCAATGGATCGTCGGCTCCAATTTCGACAATCTTCTGCAAGGCGGGGATTTCACCCGGGCGCAACTGGATGCGATTTCAACCGACCAACCGATTTTCGTCTGGTACACCAATGGCCACGACGCCTGCGTCAACAGCGAAGCGCTTAAGATCGCGGGAATCTCCGAGGATGTCGGCGATCTGCCGGGCGGCGGTCATTTCGGCCGGGGCGCCGACGGCAAGCTCAACGGCCTGGTTTACGAGGAAAGCGCGATGCTCAAATTCGCGGTCCACTTCCTCGGCAAGATCACGCCCGAGGTCGCGGCCAAGGCGGTCACGCATTATTCCCAGCACATGGGTTCCGTCGGCAACACGATGCTGCACGAGCCCGGCACGATCCGCTCGGATTGGATCGAGCAGTTCGCAACCCTTTCGAATACGCTTGCCTGCCGCACCAGCGCGAGCGTGATGTTCGACGACATGAAGGGCCTGACGGCCTGGCGCAGCCTCGGCCTCGGACCGAAAGGCGCGACCGTCGCCGAATCCCTGTTCTCGCTCTATGGCGTGAAGATCATCGGCGACGGCTCCAACCAGACCGAGACCGGGGCGCAGACGAAGCCCTATCTGAACTCGACCGCCAAGGGTTCGCCGAACTTCGACGCCGCCCAAATGAAGCAGATGGTCGCCGAAGTTAAGGCCTTCGGCCTGCCGACCCTGGTCCACAGCAACGGCGATTACACGATCGACATTGCGTTGGATGCGATTGAGGCGGCCTACGCGGGCTCGACCGACTATGGCATCAACCGTATCGAGCACGCGACGATGGCGCGTCCCGACCAGATTCTGCGCATGAAGAAGCTCAACGTGCAGCCGAGCTTCCTGATGAACCACGTGCGCTTCTACGGCGCCGCCTATCGCGACCAGATCTTCGGCCCCGAACGCTCAGCCTTCATGGATCCCGCCGGGGCCTGCGTCAAAGCCGGCTTGCCGTTCACGCTGCACACCGACGGGCCCTGCTCGCCGCCGGGGCCGCTCGAGCTCATTAGCACGGCGGTGACGCGCCGCTGCATCATCGACAATTCCGTGGTCGGCCCCGATCAGGCCGTGTCGCTTGACGACGCGATCCGCGCCGTGACGATCGACGCCGCCCGCCAGATCGGGCAGGGCGACCGCCTCGGCTCGCTCGAAAAGGGCAAGGAAGCGGATTTCACCATCCTGGAAAGCGATCCCTACAAGGTGAGCCCGGATGCGATCGCCGACATCAAGGTCAGCGAGACGTGGGTGGCGGGGGAGCGCAAGTTCGCGGCGTGACGACGCGGGCCTCCCGGCCTCGGTCGCCAGGGTCACCCCCGCGCTTGACCATCGCAAATCGGTCGCTCCTGACCCAACCGCGACATCGGCGGGCGTTTCTTTGGATGCTCGGGTGGGCAGCTGCCGCATAACATGACAACGCCCACAATCATGATTGGACAGGCCACGATCGCCGCTCTATCCATTCGGCGAACCTATCGAGCGACAAACGCGAGTCCAACATGACTGACACACCTGAATACGCGCCGCCGGAAGTCTGGGTTTGGGAGAAGGATGACAGTCCCAATTGGCGCTATCGCAATATCAACCGCCCTATGGCGGGTGCGACGCATGAGAAGGAGTTGGCACGCGGAAAGCATCCGCTTCAGCTCTATTCACTAGCGACGCCTAACGGCGTCAAGGTTACAATCATGCTGGAGGAATTGCTGGCCGCCGGTCATAGCGGAGCGGAATATGACGCTTGGTTGATCCGGATCGGCGAGGGCGACCAGTTCGGTAGCGGATTTGTCGGGGTGAACCCGAACTCCAAAATCCCGGCGCTCATGGACTATAGCGAGCAGACGCCGCAACGCGTGTTCGAATCCGGCGCGATCCTGCTCTACCTGGCGGATAAATTCGGCGCCTTTCTGCCAAAGAATCGCGGCAAGCGCACTGAGGCGCTGAACTGGCTGTTCTGGCAGATGGGTTCAACGCCCTATCTCGGCGGCGGCTTCGGGCATTTCTATGCCTATGCTCCGGTGAAGATCAAATACGCCATCGACCGTTTTTCAATGGAAGTGAAACGTCAGCTCGACGTGCTCGACCGGCAGCTTGCGGGCAATCAATTCATCGCCGGCGACGAATATACGATCGCCGATATGGCGATCTGGCCGTGGTACGGCAACGGCATGTTGAACGGCGCCTCCTACAACGACCCACGCACGTTCCTGCAGACGCACGAATATAAGAACCTGACGCGCTGGACGAAAGAAATCGGCGAGCGCCCGGCCGTCAAGCGCGGGCGAATGGTCAACCGCACCAGCGGGCCGCCTGAAGGACAGTTGCACGAGCGCCACGACGCCGGCGATTTCGAGACAAAGACGGGACAAGATCGACGCGCGCCGGCAACCTCATCGTAATCCCAACCTCACTTCTGTTGCGTGCTGACGAAGTAATCGAATGAGAAAGCGAATGTAGGCTTTTGGCCCGGAAAGGCGTTTGTTACCTGCACTGACTTGATCGCGATTGGAGGCAAAGCGGACTCGGCCGACCCGCATCCAGACCGCCGCTTGTGACCCTGAGCCGATATTGCACCCACTTCATCCGTTCGTGCCGCCGCTGTATGATGCTTGGCTTGAAGTTCGGGAGGGGCAATGAGGCGGCGCGAATTTGTCACGCTGCTCGGCAGCGCTGCGTCGGTGTGGCCGCTCGCCGTCCTTGCGCAGCAGCCCACAATGCCCGTGATTGGGTATTTGAATGCTGCTTCGCGCGAAGCGAATGCTCACCTTGTGGCGGCATTTCAAAGTTCGCTAGCCGACGCTGGCTACGTCGAAGGCCAGAATGTGACAACACATTATCGTTATGGGGACGGGCTATACGATCGGCTACCAGAGTTGGCCGCAGAGCTGGTCCGGCGCCAGGTGTCGGTCATTGTTGTGACGCCCACTACCGAAGCATTAAAGGCGGTAATGGCTGCGACCAGCACTATCCCGATCATTTTCATGATTAGCGACGACCCTGCAAAACTTGGTCTTGTCGCCAGCCTTAGTCACCCCGGCGGAAATGCGACCGGTGTAAACTTCTTCATCGGCGAGTTGACGGCTAAACGGCTGGGCCTGCTACACGAGCTTCTTCCCGCCGCTAACCGCATTGGCGCGCTCGTGAACCCAAATTCGGCGACTACTGGCGGCTTCATTAGTGATCTAATGGCGGCCGCCTCGTCTATCAGCGTCCAGATTGAGATTGTTCACGCGCGGGATAGCGGCGAGATCGAGACGGCCTTCTCGGCCCTTCATGACAAAGTTGACGCTGCGATGGTTGCCCCTGACTCGATGTTTGTAAGCCAGCGCGCGCAGATCGCTGCCTTAGCTAGTCGCTATCGCATTCCTGTTATTTATACGGTGCGCGAATATGTAGAGGCTGGCGGCCTAATGAGCTATGGGCCGAGCGTCCCGGATATGTATCGCCAGCTTGCGCTTTATACGGGTCGGGTCCTCAAAGGCGAGAAACCGCGCGAGCTGCCGGTTCTGCAGCCCACCAAGTTCGACCTAGTCATCAATCTCAAAACCGCAAAGGCGCTTGCCCTTTCTATCCCGCCTAACCTGCTCGCCATGGTCGACGACGTGATCGAATGAGACGCTGCTTTGCTGCGACGCACTTTGGTCGAAATTGGCCCAAAGCGTCACTTCGTGCGACGCAGCGATCTGGTCGCTATTGGGGAGAAGCGGACATGGCGCCGACACCGCAAATCGGTCGGTCCTGACCGTGCAGCGAAGCTAGCTGCCATTCCAGCGGGTGGAAGTCCCGCCAACAGAGGAGTCCAGTCACTGTTGTAGTTATATCCAGCGACGGGGAGGGAGACCGATCCGTCGAAAGCCTGGAAGTAAAAGTCCCCGAAGGCTGGGCGTTGCAGTCTGATCCGTACAGGGGGGCAAGCAACCTGGCAGGCTGTAGCGGAAGTGAACCAGTGAAGCCACGAAATCGACCGCCCGCGTGGAACGGATTGCGGGAGTGTCGGGAGTGCCGAGCCGGTGGTCATTCGGCGAAGGCCAATGTTGGCATCGAAGTTCTGGAAATATATCGATGTCAAACTCCCCGGGGTCGGAGAGGGCGGCATGTCAGGAAGGAATGGGCAGCGAAAGCTCGGAACCACTCGCGGGTCGCCTCGGCGCTCCCGCACAGCGAAGGCATCGCGTATAAGCTGCCATGCAGTGAAATCGCGATGTGCCTGCGAGTGGGGCGGATGAGGCCGATTAAGTGATGACGGACCGGGACAGAATAACCCGAACTCGAGCGAGGGCCTCTGGGGCGGTGGGGTAGTTACCCACCACGGCAGTGCATTATCGAGTCCTCGGCCCGACACAGTGCGGGATTACCGGAGCGATCACGAGGTGCACGAAGGGCGAAGACAAACCGGTCGTCGGCCAGCGCATGCCGGGAGCAGGCTTAAGCTGATTGACGTGCCGGGAAGGTCTCGTCTGATACGCCAGCCTTCCAGCCGTACTGGGGAAAACCCGCCGTACGGAATGATAGGGGGGATCGAGGAAACGTCGGCATCATTCGAAGCCCGGTCCGCGCCTCGATCCCACCCGACCATCGCGAACATTGAGTGGCTCGATTTGCCGTAACGCTCAATGCACCCCATCAGCGTCGGCGGTATGGTAGGCTGCGGTCGTCGATCTCGGGGGAGGTTGCAATGGCGCAGCGATTGGACTTTCGGCGGATAGGCTTGCTGGTTCCATCCTCAAGCTCAGTCCAGGAGTGGGATATCAGCAGAGCACTGCCGGAAGACGTCACGTTGCACGTAGCGCGAATGCGATTGAGCAACGTGGATGCGGAATTGACCCTGCGGATTGTCCAGGAAATCGAGACCGAGAGTCAAAAGCTGGCTGATGTCGACGTTGACGTAATCATTTTTCCAGCGACTGCCCCCTCGTCGCGCAACGGCATTGGCTACGACCAGGAACTCATCAAGCGAATAAGCGCGGCAAGCGGCAAGCCGGCCACCACGGCCTCAACCGCGCTCCTCGAAGCGCTGCATGTGCTTTCCATCAAACAAATCGTGCTCGGCGCGCCTTGGAGCGCTTCGGTCAACCAGAGCGTCGCGGCGTTCATCGAAGCAAACGGAGTCAAAGTCCTCGCGCAAGAGGCGCTGGGGTTGGTCAGCAATCTTGAGATCGGACTGCTCGATCCGCAGACTGCCTACGATGTCGGGCGCCGCGTCAACAGGCCGGAAGCCGACGCGGTCATGTTGGCGTGTGGCAACTGGAGTACATTTGGCATCATCGATCGGTTGGAGCACGATTTGGGAAAACCAGTGCTGACGACAAACCAGGTCAGTTTATGGCATGCCCTCAAGATGATGGGCATGAGGCCGCTCTTCGGGCTTGGCGTATTGCTGCGCGAGCATCTGGGCGACGAAAGCGCGCGAGTTACTGTTCGTGCAGGCACTTTATGAGTTCCGTGACTTCAGTCTTGCGGTAAAAACGGGTACATTTCTCTCCTGGTGATCCCGGCTGCCGACGCGGGTCGCCGCACCGGGGCGACATAGCGGCGCGGAAAACAACAGCGACGATGATAGAGATACTGTTCAAGGGTGTCGGATGGACCGACATCGCGCTCACCCTCAACCGCGTCGCGGTTGGGATGTTCTTTATGTTCTCGGGCTACCACAAGCTATTCAACCCACAGCGCCATCGCGTGTTTGCCGACGAACTCAAGGAACTGGGCGTTCATGCCGTGGGCTTTAACCAATGGTGGGTGCCAACAATCGAGTTCACCGCCGGCAGCGCTGTCGTCATCGGCTTCCTCGCACCGCTGGCCGCGCTTGGCCTGCTTTTCATCACCCTCGTCGCCATCGCCACGTCGGGGCGGCGGCGAATCAAGGACTACAAGCCGATCGATGAAGCAGACCGGATCGACGATTGGCTCTATCTGCCCGAGATCCTCTATGCCTTCATGCTGATCGTGGTCGTCTCGGCCGGCGCCGGACCCTACAGCATCGATGCCTTGATCCTGGGCCTGATCGGCAAACACGGCGCGTGAGTTCGCAATGGCGAAAATTGTCACGACCTTCCCCAGAGCCGTGCGGGTCATCGAGCATACTTTGATACCGTTGAAAGACGGCACGACGCTCGCGGCGCGCATCTGGCTGCCGGAAGATGCCGAGCAGAATCCGGTTCCCGCAATCCTGGAATATCTGCCGTATCGCAAGCGCGACGGGACTTACGAACGAGACGCGCTGACTCATCCCTATCTCGCGGGTCACGGCTACGCGGGCGTCCGCGTCGACATTCGCGGCAGCGGCGAATCGACGGGCTTGCTGTTCGACGAGTACGCCACGCAGGAACAAGACGATGGCGTGGAGCTGATCGCCTGGCTGGCGGCGCAACCTTGGTGCAATGGTGCCGTTGGAATGATGGGAATCTCTCTGGGGTGGGTTCAACGGACTTCAGATCGCGGCGCGCCGTCCTCCGGCACTCAAAGCAATCGTAACCATTTGTTCGACCGACGATCGCTACGCCGACGACGCGCACTACGTGGGCGGCGCGTTTCTGACCAAGGCTGGTCTCGAATGGGCCTTTTTCTTTTTCGGCTTGATGTGCCTGCCGCCCGATCCGGAACTGGTCGGCGACAACTGGCGGGCGATGTGGTCGGAGCGCCTGGAGAACATCCCGCTGTTCCAGGACAATTGGCTTCAGCACCAGCGACGCGATGCGTATTGGAAGCATGGATCGGTATGCGAGGACTACGCCGCGATCCAATGCTCGGTCTATGCGGTCGGCGGTTGGACCGATGGCTATAAGAATGCAATCCCGCGCCTTCTCGAGCATCTGCAGGCGCCCTGCAAGGGCCTCATCGGGCCGTGGGCCCACGCCTATCCGCACTTTGCATTTCCCGGCCCCCAGATCGGATTCCTCCAGGAGATCCTGCGTTGGTTCGATCATTGGCTGAAAGGCATCGATACCGGCGTGATGGACGAACCCATGCTGCGGGCGTGGATGACGGAAAGCGTGAAACCGGCGGCCCACCACGACACGTTGCCCGGCCGGTGGATCGCAGAACCTTCATGGCCGCCGCCTGAAATAAAGCCGCGGCGGCTGTTCTTGACCGATGCGGGGCTCCGCGACGCCGCGGCAGCTGTGACGGCGCGCGCTGTTTGCTCGCCGCAGACGGTTGGCAAGCTTTCAGGCGAATGGGTTCCGTTCGGTCGCGGGCGCGATCAGGCCGGCGACCAGCAAGAAGATGACGCGCGCTCCTTGGTTTTCGAGACGCCGCCGCTCGACGAGCCGATCGAGATTCTCGGCGCTCCGATCGTCACGCTCGATGTCGCGTCCGACCGGCCGATTGCTACCCTGGTCGTCCGGTTATGCGATGTTTACCCGTCCGGCGAATCGCTGCGTGTCAGCTATGGCGTGCTCAACCTCACCCGTCGCGAGAGCCACGAACAGCCCGCGCTGCTGGCGGCAGGCGAGCGCTACCGCGTGCGCATAAAGCTCAATGATGCAGGCTCGGTCTTTCCGTCCGGCCACAAGGTGAGACTTGCGCTATCGACGGCTTACTGGCCGATGATCTGGCCCAGCCCTGAGACGGCGACCGTGCAGATTTTTGCCGGCACGCTCGATCTGCCGCAACGCCCGCCCAACGCCGCAGACGCAAAACTCTCGCCTTTTCCCGAGCCGGAGACGGCGTCACCCGAGAAGCCGACCATCATCCATCGGGATGGTGTGCGGATCGAACGTATCGACCGGCTCGGTCTGGAGTTTGGCATACAGTACAAGACGGACTATCACGTCGAGGACAATGATCCACTCAGCGCCGTCGCCGAACTGCACCAGACCCAGACGCTGTCGCGAAACGAATGGCAAGTCCGGGTCGAGACGCAGATGCGGCTGTCATGCACGGGCAGTGCCTTCCTGCTGCAGGGAAGGTGCGCGCCTTCGAGGGCGCGAACGAAGTGTGTCGTCGCGACTGGGATCGCTCCATTCCGCGAGATTTCTCATGATCGGTCTGACTAAAGCTTGAGCGAGGGCAGCGTCGTGATAAGCGGCATCAACGATGAGC
>CAWBWG010000002.1:0-393158 GCA_963792515.1 uncultured Acidobacteriota bacterium
GAGTGAACGAAAAAATTGAAGGCTTCTACGATGTGTGCCGCTTGAAAGGCTTGACCGGCAAGCAAGGCGTCCTGATTCCGAGCGCGAATATCGATGATCTGATGCTGCGCGCTGAGGTGATCGATGCCGTAGCTACCGGTAAATTTCACATCTATCCAGTTTCGACGGTGGAACAAGGCCTGGAAATCCTGACGGGAAAATCCGCGGGTGCTCGCAACGCGAACGGAAAATTCGAAGAAGGTACAATCTTCGGCAGGGTCGATGATCGCCTAAAACTAATGGCCGAGACCCTGCGCGAGTTCGAGTAGGTTCCCGCCGGCGAATTCCCCGCGTAGCGCAGGCTGCCAGCCGGCGTTTTTGTGTCAACGCAAGGACGAATCTGCCACGAAGCTGGATCGCTTTCGCACGTGTACCGCTGGTGCTTCTGCCGACTCGTATGAGCGCAGACGGTGGCGAAGGCGGAGGTCTGGAGCGGAGGACAGCAGATCGCTGGGAGGACTAGTTAGATTCGAGGTCCGATCGCAACTTGTGGATGTAGCTCGAGTATCGCTCGTAGGAGCCGGCAGGGACGCCCTTCGCCAACACTCAGGGTAAACCGGCGGTACAATGGCTTCACACCAATCGCTTCGTCTTCAATTTCATTTCGACGGTGCGGTCACCCCGCGTCACCGTCAAATGATACTCATGTCCAAAGACGCGGAATAGATCGCGCACTCCCGACAAATCTAAATCTGCGGCGGGTTGCCCATCAATCCCCGCGATCACATCGCCTTTCTGCAGCCCCGCCTCCGAGCCCGGCGAATGAGGCGTAACCGCGGCCACTTCAAAAGTTTTTAAATTCGCGCCGCGCGCGACCAACACCAAGCCGCTCATATCGGCCTCAAAACTATTTTTATAATTTTCGCCGGTCTCGAGAATCACCTGCTGGTGCGGTTGATCCAAAAATATGCGAAACCGCGACAGCAGCCCATTTCCAACCGCTCCGCCGGAATTTTCTGGCCCCGCAGCGGGTGGAAACTCCACGATGGGCTCCAGAAACAAATACGGCCCAATGGACACGCTCTTCATGCGCGTCAAAAGCGTTCTCCCGCCGTTTGGCTCCATGCGGGAAAATCCCTTTAGCTTTTTCTGATTGATGTGATGCGCCACTGCATACGCTCGCGAAACCGAAACGGTGACGGGCGTCTCCGTTTCCACCGCGAAATCGTCTTCAAAGGATCCATGGCCCTCGAGAGAAATTTTCATGTGGATGCTGGGCACGCCATTGCGCATGATCAAAGGAAATTTCATTCCCTTGCCGGAATATTCAAACGATTTCGCGTCATAAAAATGAATCGACGATCGATCGTATTCCAGCTCGATCACAAATTGCCGCAATACATCCGCGCCGATAATTCCGCGCACCGGCTGGCCAACCTGATCCGATAAATCGACGAGCGACGCGGGAATCAACTGCGACACTTGCATGTCGAGCCCCGGCAACGAAAAAAGCGTTCTCTCAAAATCAATCTGCGTGCCGGCCGCCGCATCCTGCGGCAACCAGGGCTTTGGGTCGAGCGCCGTGCGCGGATCGCCGGTGGCCACCAGGAAAAATCCGGGCTTGCCGGCGTTCACGCGCACCGGCATCAACATTCGCCCGGAAACATTCTGCAGCGGAATCTGCGCGACGTTTCCCGCGTAAGCAAAGCGGTAGGCCACATTTTCGCTCGTGATGATGCCGTTGTTAGGAGGCGCGGCCGGTGGCGCAGGATCCTGCGCAGGCTTATCCTGTGCACTCAATCCCAGCCAGGTTCCGCCGCACGCCAGTAGCGCGACAAAAATAATTCCCCGTCGCGCGCTTGAAATTACCGTCCGCCATGAATTCATGAAATTCTCCGCGTGAATTTTACCCAGCTGCGAACAGCTCGCCCCAAGAGTCTGTGCGAGAACTCGAAAACCAAAACCTCAGCGGCTAAAGCCGTGGCGATTTTGCGGTATTTTCGGCATGACTAAAGTCATGCCCTGACGAATCGCTGCAGTCATCACACAGGCTTCCAAGCCCGGCCTGATTGTACAAAATCCGCAGCTCATTTTTCGGCTGCAAGATAACTTTGACGCGCATACACGTGCATACCGTTGTTCGCCTTACTTGCACCGATCGTCCCGCCAATCGTGCTCCCAATCACCTTGCCGTCTGCGTTGGTAATCCGAATTTCGATCGCGTGCGTTTTTCCGTCGCGCGCCGGCGGCACATACCCAAGAAAATATTGATTGCGAAGCTGCAAGGCAATTTGCTGATAGATGCGGACAAAGTCATTTGACGCGGCAGGGAAGTAAGCGCGGCCGCCGGAAAGATCCGCGATCGCCCGCAACGCCTTGGTGGCGCGCTCAAAATCCGGCTGCGTCCCCGGAGGCCCTTGCGGCACCGCGGAAGGCACCGCCGATTCAAATGGTGCGTCATCACGGTTCGCATCTTTCTTCTGCTTCGATGCAGATGCGCCCTTCGCCTTTTTTCCTTTGAAATCGCGCAGGTCCCCGCCCAGAGCCACGGTGAAAATCGGCGCGTAGCCGGTTTCGATGCGTGTTTGCAGCGCTTGCCAATGCGAAGCCGGCGAACTATCAAGCCCGGTGGAAAGCACCAGCAGCGCCACCTTCGAGTTCCGCAATTCGATCCACGCGAGCGTCGAATTCACCGCGTCGTAAAAATTCAAATCGCCCATGCCCAAAAAATATTGCAGCCCATTCAAAGTTCCGAGCAGCGCGCCTTTGTTCGTGGTGAAGGGCATCACCACTCGCGTAGCCGTATCGTAAGTCGCCAGCGCCACCTGTGCGTCTGCCGGCAATCCGTCGAGAAGCGAATAAGCCGCCTCGAGATGCTGCCGCTGAATCAAATACACCGCGGGGCTAGTCTCCACTAACACGCAAACTTCGGGTGGCTCCTGAATGGTCTGAAAGACGGAAAGCGGCTGCTCGACGCCATCATCCAAAATGTGAAATTGCGACCGCTCCAGGCCGCCAAGAAAATTCCCGTGGCCGTCCGCGACACTGGCCTCGACGATTACCAGCGCAGAGACACTCTGAATCGGGGCCTGCTGCGAAATCGTAGAGGCAACGCTCGACCGCGAGCGCGCGCCAATAGCGAGCGGCAGCAGAACGCCGGCAAAAACCGCAATCAAAAATCGTGCCCGTGATTTACTGCAGATAGGAATCAAAGTAAACGCCGTCAGCCGTTTTCCACCAGCCGCTCGCATAGGAATGAAGATAACGCGAGAAGACCGCCAAATTTACGCCCCGCAGCCAATCGTCAGCGGCGGCATTCGAAGCAGCCGGGCCCCCGGCCGCCGAGTGCAGCATCACCGCAATTTCGCGCTCCCAAGTAGCCTTCGACATTTGCGCGTAAGAAAATCCCGTCAAATCCTTCGGCAATCGTCCGCGCGCCCGCAGAAATTCCGGGTTGCCGGCAAGCGACTCGGCCTTCGAAGCCGAGCCGTGAGTTGCCCGCTCCACCGCGTCCAGCAAAAGCGCCTTGCGCTGCGAATAAATCAAAAGTTGCGGCGTCACGGCAATGTAGGAAAGCTGCAAACGCGGCGCCTTCGTTGCCGGATCAACAGAATTCGTGCCCAACTCCAACACCGTGGCCCCGCCTTCCGTCGTCGTGTCTCGAATCATCGGGCCCAAACCCTTTCGCAGTAAGCCCAACACGACGTCCGGTTTGTGAATCGAGATCGCCACAAGCGCGGTGTAAGTCGAATCCCCCGGCGCCGACGTAACCGTCGCGACCTCGCCTCCGAGCAAAGCAAGAATGTCGGGCAAGGGCATGCCCAGCATCGCTTGCCCCAGCATGTCGAATCCCTTGAAGCTCCCGGCTTTTTGCGGAGGCAGGGAATCCACAAACGGTCCGCGGAAAATTTGGTAGATCGCCGGAAAATTTATTCTCCAGGCAGCGAAAGAAGCTCCATCGCGCGCCAAAGCCAAACTTTCGAACGAAGGAGTGCTCGCTCCGACAATGTCGAACAAACTTCCCGCCGAAGTTTCGCCCAAAGCGGCAAAGCGCAGCCGCGTAGCATCGGCCTCGAAGCTCAAGCTCCCGCACCACGAATGCAAGCGATCCAAATGCACCGCCTGCGCGAACTTGGCCAAATCCACGTCTTGCACTTTCGGGGTGTTCGGGGAAATCAATCCATCCAGCCGCAAATAGAACTCGACAATCGCGCCACTCCCAAAATTCACCCGCGCTTTTTTCCACTCTGCATCATCGGCAAGCGAGGCGCCAGCAGGCACTTTCGCGTCGAAACGTTTGACGAGCTCTTCGATTAGTTCTTTGCGCCCAGCACTCAGATAATAATTTCCGACCTGCGCGGAAAAATCCGTATCGCCAGGGCGCTCCACGGATTCAATTTTGATTTTCCCAAGCATGTACTGGTGGACATGCGGCGCGCCAGCTTCTGTTTTTAGAGAAAGAGCTTTGGCCTTCTGAATCAAATCCGCTTTTCCCGTGCCGTCGTAAATCACAAAACCATCGTGGCCACTGGCATCATGTGTTGCGCTGCTGGGGGCTGCGGATTTTCCGGCGGCAGCGGCTGCTTTAGTCCCCGAAGAGCGAGGCTTCCTACGATGGCCTCATTCTCAAAAAGCGGCAGCAGCACGGCGAGCTGCTCCGGCCGAATGGATTTGTCGTTGGTCTTGAGCCAGGAGTTTCCGAATGCCCGGGCGATCAATTCGCGCCGAATGGGCGCAAAATCAGGATCGGTCCACAGGCGCAAAAGGCCATTTTTGCCCTGCATCGCGTCCAAAGTTTTGGTCCCGCGCCAGTGAACGTAAAATTTGACCGAAGCAGGCAGCCGCGCTTCGATTCCCGCCGCTTGCGATTCGTTGGTGGTAGCGGATGATCCGCTGGCCGAAGCCTTCGTGGGACTCGCGGGCGCCGGTTTTTTCGATGCGGTCTGCTGCGCGAAGATCGCGCCGCAGATGGCGAGTGTCCCGGCCAATGCGCAAGAGGCGAGCAGCATCGACGCGCGCGGCAACGGTTTCATGCGAGCCGGTGCGCGGCCAACAAGAAATTGCCGATAGGAATGAACAGGGAAGTATCGTGCGCAGAAATTTGCAAGGCGCGTCAACGGCGCTAGTTCAAACATTTTTCGGGTCAAGTGGTCTCGTAGCGGCGCCCTTTTGGGGTGGCACCCGGCGATATCTAGATGCTAATTACTCCACAAGCTTCTATGGCGTAACGATTGCGAAGATGCTGGGCTGAAGCCCAGCGCTACGAAACCGGTCTAGTTCCCCGGTGGAGTTGCTGGCGCAGCGGCGGCAGCATCCTTCGGCGTGCTCAGGTACCCGCTGATCTGGTCCTTTGTTACATCAAAAACCACGATCTCATACGGTGCGCGCGCGCCATGCACGTAAAACTGGACCGGCTCGCCGGCAGTCTTATCTTTCTTTTCGATGTTTTTGTCGTCGGCCAGCACGTTTACCGTGTACTTGTATTTTTTCGTGTCTACCTTGCGCAACGTAACCTGGATCGGTCCGACCCGTTGCATCTGATTCGACTTTTTAATTTTGAATTCAAAAATATTGCGCTCGCCGAGGCGCTTCAACTCTTCCACTTCCTCATGATTCCGCGCGATCAATCCACTCTGCACGCCCAGATCGCCAACGGTGGACGACAATTTAGCTTTTGTGGCCTCAAGATCGGCCTTCGTAGCGGCCACATCGCTCTTCGTGCCGCTCAATTCCGTCGAGACTTGCCCGAATTTGGTTGCCGTATCCGCTTGCACCGCGCCGATCTGCGTTTTTAGTTGCTCGTCGCTCTGCTTCTGATCCTTGCGCACCTGCTGCGCCAACGCGCGCGCATGCGCCAATTCATCCTGCGTCAGACCAAGCTTCTGCACGGTCACGTCCATCTCGCCCTTCAAATCGGCAATGCGCGCATTGGTCTTGTCCACTTCCGCGGCCATTGCCTGCTCGCGCTTGCTGGCATCATCGGCGGCCTTCTGCGCCGCGGTGCGCGCCGTCACGCTCGCGTAAGTCAAATACGCCAAAAATAAAAACGCGATCACGAATAAAATTGGAATCCAGCGAGGCGTCGCAGAAGTTTCGATCTGTTCCACTCGCTCGACTCGCGTCGGTTCTCCCCCACCAGTAAATTGCGACGGTGTGACCATCAATCCTCCTAAATTAAGCGCCCAGCACGAGTGGCGCTGCCCCAGCAATGCTACGCATTATCTCCAACGGTCGATGCGAAGTCTATTCCTGTCCGCGGTAGCGTTTCGTACGGCGGGTGCGCCTGGGCGGACGCCCGCGGCGGCACTTGGTGCTTCCGCGGAAAAATTTCACCGCCGGCGCGTTTCTCGACGGCCACCGCTCCCGCGCGGCCAACGGGCTTCAATCGTGGTGGTCAATCCCCCGCGCGGAGTAAATTCCCCGGTCACCGTAAACGAATCGGGCTTCGTAGCCGCGACAAAATCGCGCAGCATGCGATTCACCGCATTCTCATAAAAAATGCCCAAATTCCGGTACGCCAGCAGATACATTTTCAGCGACTTCAGTTCCAGACACAATTTCCGCGGCTGATAACGCAAAATAATCGTTCCGTAGTCGGGCAGACCGGTCTTCGGGCACATCGAAGTATATTCGGGAAATCGAATGGTAATTTCGTAGCCGGGAAAATGATTCGGCCAGGTTTCGATTTTCGGGAGCTTGGCGTCAATCCCGGCGCGCGCGTGCTCCGCTGTGTAATCAGGCATGTTTTTCCCCCACAAGTATCTTACACTCGCGCACCTGGAATTTTTCGAATGCCCCTTGAAGCGCAGGGCCGTTTTATATTAGTGTTCGTAATCAGGAAGTTAACTCAGGAGGGTGGGGGAACGCCGTGGTTTGTCCCGAGTGCTATTCGACGCGCTGTACGCGCTCGCGCCGCAAAGGCGTGAAGGACTATGCCGTCAGCGTCTCGCAGCTCCGGCCGTGGCGTTGCCGATCCTGCCAGCATCGCTTTTACGCCTGGAATGTTCCTGTGTCGCTCCTCTTTTACGCGCATTGCCCGCAATGCGCCGATTTCGCTCTTGAGAAAATTTCCAGCCGGCTGGCACTCGATGGCAATTTCAAATGGTTGAAGCGAGTCCTTGGATTCGCAGCGTATCGCTGCCCGGGTTGCCGGGCGCGTTTCTTCAGCGGGCGAATCTATCTGCCGATCCTCTCCGACCGCAACGAAAAACTAGCCGGCACAACAAAGTAGCGCCGGCGTCCGTGCCGGCATCCGACGACCACTCAACCAGCCAACCCCGCAAATCACGATCGGCCTCAAGTCACGCCAACAAGACGTACTGCTGGCGTCCCCGCCGGCTCCGACGACCGCCCACTAGCCAAGTCCCCAAATCACGGCCGGACTCCATCAGTCCAATAACTCGCCCCCAGTAAATTTCAACGACAACAAAACAATCGTGTACAATCGCCCCACAAGAAAGCAAAAACGGAGAATCCTATGCCAGAGTCGATCCTAAAACATTTCAAATGGAAGGAAATGGAGATCGAGCATCTGAATCCGCTCTTCGATCGCCAAATGGTCGTCGGTGAATCCGTAATGCTGGCCCGCATCATCCTGAAAAAAGGCGCCTACGTTCCCATGCACCACCACCACAATGAGCAACTCACGTATTGTCTGGAAGGCGGCATGAAATTTGGGATCGACGGCCGCGAAATCGAACTGCGCCCTGGCGACGGACTGTGCATCCCGCCCAATATGCCGCACGAAGCCTGGGCCATCGAAGACACCATCGAGCTGGACGTCTTCGTTCCGCCGCGCGCAGATTGGCTGGCCAAAGACGACGCGTACCTGCGCGGCAAAGGAACAAAGTAGCGTCGATTCCAACTCGCGCGCCCAGAATCCCTCATCCGCATGAACTCAAGCCCAGCCGAAGAGCGCGCCAATCAGCGCAATGCGTTACTCGCCGGTTTTTTCGGCTGGACGCTTGATGCCTTCGATTTCTTCGTCCTGACTTTCGTTTTAGCGCCGATCGCCAAAGAATTTCATCTAGACATAGCCCACATAGCCGTAGCCATCACCGCGAGCCTGGCCACGCGCCCGATCGGCGCATTCCTCTTCGGCCTGCTAGCCGATCGCTACGGCCGCCGCCTCCCACTAATGCTCGATATTCTTTTTTATTCCGCAGTAGAAGTCGCATCGGGCTTCGCCCCAAATTTCACAGTCTTCCTGATCCTGCGGCTACTCTACGGCATCGGCATGGGCGGCGAATGGGGCGTAGGCGCATCGCTAGCTCTCGAGTCAGTTCCAGCAAAATGGCGAGGTTTACTCTCAGGTCTGCTGCAAGAAGGCTACGCGCTAGGCTACTTGCTCGCCGCCGTAGCGTACTGGACCGTCTTCCCACACTGGGGCTGGCGCGCGCTATTTTTCCTAGGCGGCGCGCCCGCGTTGCTCACTCTTTTCATCCGCGCCAAAGTAAAAGAAAGCGACGCCTGGCTAGCCTCGCGCAGCGAGCGCCACGATTGGTGGAAATACGCGAGTGAAGTTTATGCGAATCGCCGCCGCTTTCTCTATCTAGTAATCCTAATGGCCGCGGTAAATTTCATCTCCCACGGCACGCAAGATCTCTACCCAACATTTCTGCAACAGCAGCGCGGTTTCAGCCCGAAACTAACATCCATCATCACGGTAGTTTCGATGCTAGGCGCAATCTGCGGCGGCCTGGCAATAGGTCTACTCTCAGATCGCTGGGGGCGCCGCCGCTCCATGGCCGGCGCACTTCTAGGAGGCATCGCGCTAATTCCACTCTGGGTTTTCGCGCCAAGTTTAGCCTGGATTCTAATCGGCGCCTTCGCCTTACAATTCATGGTCCAAGGCGCCTGGGGCGTAATCCCAGCCCACATCAACGAACTCTCCCCCGATCGCCTACGCGGTTTCTTCCCAGGTTTCGCCTATCAAATCGGCGTACTAATCGCCGCACCATTGCCGTCACTGCAAGCTTACGTAGCCCAACGTATCGGCTACGCCAGCGCCATGGCCGCATCTGCCGCCACAGTCCTAATCTTCGGCGCAGTAGTAATTCTCTCAGGCCCAGAAGCGCATCGCATAAAGTTCGGCCGAAGCGCCGATTCCCGCGCCAACCAGTAGGGGAGGGTGCCTTAGCCCTCCCGCCGTTCGGGCATCTTTCGAGTTCAAAGCCGATCCACAAATCGATACCATTCACCACGTTTTCTCGCGCGCCGAAACTCAACCCACAGCCAACTCTCCCGCTCGAAATGGCAATGATCGAACCCGTCTCCCAGTAGCCATAAAAACCGCATTCCCCAAAGCCGGCGCCACAGAAAGCACCCCCAACTCCCCCAACCCACTAGGCGCCTCCTCACTAGCCACAAAATAAATCTCAATCTTAGGCACCTCATTAATCCGCAGCATCTTGTAATTATTAAAATTACTCTGCTGCACCCGCCCATCAACCAAAGTAATCTCCCCACGCAAAGCCGAAGTAAGCCCCATGATGATCCCACCCTCCAACTGCGAAGCCGCAATATCCGGATTCACCACCCTCCCGCAATCAATAGCCAAAACAATTCGGTCCACGGAAATCGTCCCATTCTTAGCCACAGTAACTTCCGCCACCTGCGAAACATAACTGGAAAACGCCTGGCTCCCAGCAATCCCGCGCCCGCGCCGTTCGCCCGCGAGAGGCGTTCCCCAACCAGCCTTCTCCGCAGCAAATTCAATCACCCGGCGCAACCGCCGAATATCCACCTGCTCATCATCAGGATTCTTAGGTGCAGGCAATTCATGCCATTCCCCAAAAATCTCCCGCCGCAAAGCCACCGGATCTTTTTTCGTAGCCACCGCAATCTCATCAAAAAAACAATCCAACACCCAGCGATTCGCCAAATGATCCACCGCACGCAAATACCCGCGAGGCACAGCAGTCTCAAGAAAACTACACTCCAGCAAATAATTAGCCACCGTCCCGCCAGCCACGCCCGGCCCAACCAATTCACTCCCCGCCACATCCGGCGTCTCCGGCCCCTCGTAATAACCATCGGTAGTAGGCGCCACAATATGGTGCGACCAAGCCACCACCTTCCCTTGCTCGTCCAGCCCAGCCCGCACCCGGTGCAAACTCATCGGCCGGTAATAATCAAATCGAATATCATCCTCACGCGTCCAAAAAACTTTCACCGGCGCCCCGGCAGCCTTAGAAATCACCGCCGCCTCCACGCCATAATCCACATTCAAACGCCGCCCAAATCCCCCACCCATCAAAGTCACGTGCACAGTCACATCCGAAGTAGGAATCCCCAACGCATGAGCCACCGCCGCCAAGACTCCCTGCGCATTCTGCGTAGGCGCCCAAACCGTGCAATGTCCATCCTTGAAATGCGCGGTGCAATTCGGCGGCTCCATAGGCGCGTGAGCAAGGAAGGGAACTTCGTAAACAGCCTCGATCTTCGTAGCCGCCTTAGCAAACGCCGCGTCTGGATCGCCCACCTTAGTCACTTCCTGCCCCGGCTTCTGCGCCAATTCCGCGCACTTCGCGCGTTGCTCCACAGTGTTCTCGCTCCCGTGCCCGGCGTCATCCCATTCGATCTCGAGCGCCTTGCGCCCCTGAATCGCCGACCAGGTAGAATCCGCAATCACCGCCACTCCGCTAGGCAGAAAATGCTGATGCCCAGGCTTAGCCGGCCCAAACGAAAACGGCGAAGTCATCTCCACAGCCGGCACTTCCACAACTTTCCGCACGCCAGGCACAGCCATAGCTTTGGCACCATCAAATTTTTTCACCTTGCCCAAAAACACGGGACTTCGCGCCGTCACCGCATAAAGCATCCCCGGCAATTTCGTATCAGCCCCATATTTCGCCGCGCCAACCACAATCTTCGGCCCATCCACGCGCGGCTCACTCATCCCCACAATCTTGAAATCCTTAGGATCCTTCAGCGCAGGCGTCTTAGGCACCGGCAATTTCGCAGCCTTCGCCGCCAGCGCCGAATATTTCACCGAGCGTTTAGAAGCCGCATGATGCACAGCCTCATCCCGCGCCACGCACTCGGAAGCCGGCACGCCCCATTCCTGAGCCGCCGCCAAAATCAACATCTCGCGCCCCGCTGCCCCAGCATTCCGCAAAGGCTCCCAACTAGTCCGCACGCTAGCGCTACCGCCGGTAACCATGTCCCCATACTTCGCCTCAGAATCCGCCTGCACAATCGTCACGCGCGTCCAATCCGCCTCCAGTTCCTCCGCCAAAATCATGCACATCGAAGTACGCACACCCTGCCCCATCTCCGATCGCGCCACCCAAAGCGAAATTTTCCCCGACGGCTCAACCTGCAACCAAGCATTAGGCGCAAAACTCCCATCAGCCCCAGCAGCCTCCCCTCGCGAAGGCAAATAAAACGCGATCACCAACCCAGCCCCAGTCATGGCCCCGCGCCGCAAAAATTCCCGCCGCCCAATTCCGCCGCGCGCCCAAGCGCTCAAAGTTCTGCCAGGAATCGGCAGGCGTTTCCTCTGCGTAAATGGCTGCGTCACAGAGCACCTCCGTCAAGCCGCACCAAAGTCTCGTTCGTAGGGGCGCCGCTTGCTGCGCCCGCTGTCCGCGATGCCATCGCCGTCGCCACAAACGCCGCGCCCGGTCTCATTTGCGCCGTCATCTTCGCCGCCGCATGAATGGCCTTCCGAATCCGCGGATAGGTCCCACACCGGCAAATGTGCCCCGCCAGCGCCTCATCAATGTCATCGTCACTAGGTTTGGCATTCGTCGCCAACAAAGCCGCGCAAGACATAATCATCCCCGCCTGGCAATACCCACACTGCGATACCTGCGCCTCCAGCCAAGCCCGCTGCAAAGGATGCGAGCCATCCGCCGACAGCCCTTCAATCGTAAGAATCTTGCTATCGCCAACAGTAGATACTCGCGTCGAACAAGACCGCTCGGCGACGCCGTCAATATGCACAGTACAAGCCCCGCAAAAAGCCTGCCCGCACCCAAACTTAGTCCCAGTAAGCTCGAGCGTATCCCGCAAAACCCAAAGCAAAGGAGTCTCCGGCGCAACATCCACACTCAAAATCGACCCATTAACATTCAATTTATAAGCAGTCACAAAAAACCTCCAAGAATCCGCCGCAGAAAAAATCCAATCGCCAAGATTCTACACTCCAAAATTCAATCCAACCACAACCAGCGCCGGCTCCCCCTCCCCCGTACCGCTGGCGTCCCTGCCGGCTCCAACGAGCAACCACAAAAATCAAATCACAGAAAATTCGCCGTCCTCCAATCTCAAATCCATCCACGTCGTCGTCGTTATTTCCTTAAATCTCAAATCTGAAATTTGAAATCTCTTGCCTCGCGTATCCCCCACCCAAAAATCCCACTTGACAATCCACCATCTCTTCTCTATATTTAACCACGAGGTTATTTAAACAAAAGGTTCAGCAAGAAAAATGCCCCAAGACCACCTATCCCAAACTCTCTCCGCCCTAGCCGACCCCACCCGCCGCGCCATCCTGGCCCGCCTAATCTCCGGCGAAGCGACAGTCACCGAACTCTCCAAGCCCTTCGAAATGAGCATGCCAGCAATCTCCAAGCACCTAAAAGTCCTGGAGCGCGCAGGCCTGATAGCCAGAAGCCGCGAAGCCCAATACCGCCCCTGCCGTCTAGAAGCTAAGCCGCTAAAAGAAGTCTCCGCCTGGCTAGAAGAATATCGCCAGATCTGGGAGCACCGCCTCGATCGCCTAGACGCCTATCTCCAAGTCCTAAAGAAAAAGGAGCACAGAAATGCCCGAAACAAAAAGAACCCCCGCTGAAAACACCGCCGATCGCGAAATCGTCCTAACCAGAATCCTGGACGCCCCGCGCGACCTAGTCTGGCAAGCAATCACCAATCCCAGAAACGTAGTGAACTGGTGGGGCCCAACAGGTTTCAGTATCACCATAGAAGAAATGGACGTCCGCCCAGGCGGCCTCTGGAAGCACACCATGCACGGCCCCGACGGCACCGACTATCCAGGCAAGGCCGTCTTCAACGAGGTAGTCAAACCCGAGCGGTTCTCCTTCACCCACACCGGCGGAAAAAAAGGCGAGCCCAGCGCCAACTTCGAATCCACTTGGACCTTCGAACCCCACGGCGAAAAAACGAAACTAACTCTACGCATGGTCTTCGAATCACCAGCAGCCCGCGATCTAAACGTAAAAACCTACAAGTCCATCGAAGGCGGCCAACAAACTCTAGCCCGCCTCGCCGAATACCTGCCGAAAATTTCCCCATCAGCAGCCGCATCGCCCGAACAATACGAACTAAATCTAACGCGCGTACTGAACGCCCCCCGCGAACTAGTCTTCAAAGCCTGGACCGATCCAAAACACGTAGCCCAATGGTGGGGGCCGCACGGATTCACAAATCCAGTCTGCGAAGTAGACGCCCGCCCAGGCGGCCAAATGCGCATCCACATGCGCGCCCCCGACGGCGCGATCTATCCAATGACCGCCATCTTCAAAGAAGTAGTAGCCCCAGAACGAATCGTCTTCCAAAGCGCCGCCCTAGACGCGAACGGCAATCCACTATTCGAAGTCCTCACCACGGTAACGCTGATCGACCAAGCCGCCAAAACCAAACTAACCCTGAACGCAAAGGTCCTGACCATAACTCCAGCAGCCCCGCAATATCTCGCAGGAATGGAAATGGGCTGGACGCAAAGCCTAGACCGCCTAGCAAAGCACGTAGAGCAAAGCTGATCGGCAAAATGCGGTCAAATCACCCGGGGGAAACAGCGGGAGCCGTTTCCCCCATACCGTAGCTCTGGCGTCCCGCCGCTTCCGACGACGCACCAGTAAACCGATCGAGCGATGTTGCATTCGCAGCGACGCGGGACGTAAGCGTGGTACGCAGTGCCTGTACGGGGGCACGGCTGCGTTTTTTACGCGGCGTTGGTGGCGGCGCGCGCTTCGGGCTTCTCGGCTTCGGCGGCGGCTTCTTCCCAGCGTACGGAGACTAGCTTGGAGACGCCGGGTTCTTGCATGGTTACGCCGTAGAGGACTGAGCCCATTTCCATGGTTTTGCGATTGTGGGTTACTACAATGAATTGAGTTTGCGAGCCCATTTCTTGGAGCATTTTGTTGAAGCGCCCTACGTTGGCTTCGTCTAGCGGGGCGTCGACTTCGTCCAGGATGCAGAATGGGCTTGGTTGATAGCGGAACACCGCGATTAGCAGCGCCAACGCGGTTAGGGCTTTTTCGCCGCCGGAGAGTAGCAGGATATTCTGCAGGCGCTTGCCTGGCGGTTGCGCGACGATATCGATTCCGGATTCGCCGGAGCTGTCCGGTTCGGTTAGGCGCATTTCGCCGGTGCCGCCGCCGAAGAGGGATTGGAAGGCGATGGCGAAACTGGCGTTGATGGCGGTGTAGGCTTCTTCGAATTTTTGGCGGGAGACTTGATCGAGTTCGCTGATGGCTTGTTGTGTGTTCTGGATCGATTCGACTAGGTCATCCCGTTCGCGGCGCAGGAAACCGTCGCGCTGCTCGCACTCTTGATATTCCTCAAGGGCCATCATATTGACCGGGCCCATCGCTTCTACGCGGGCTTTCATTTCGTTGTAATTGGTTTCGGCGGCAATGAGTTCTTCGCCGGTTAGCAGGACCGACTCGGTGCCGATTAGTTCTTCCGGTTGGGCGTTGAGTTCGGCTACGCAGCTTTGGCGGAGATAGTCGCGATCGGCATCGTTGCGGGCTTTTTCTACTTGGCAGTGAGAATGTTTGGCGCGCTGATCGTCTAGGGATTGGCGTTGGCCGCGCAGGGCGTCGTCGAGTTGGGCGGCGCGGGTTCGAGCGGTTTCCCATTCGCTTTCCAGGCCGGCTTGGGATTCTTCGATGCGAAATTTTTCGGCGCGCAGGCTTTCGGCTTGGCGGGCGATTTCTGAGCTGCTTTCGTTCAGTTGCGTGCGCTCGAGTTCCAGGGCGATGTGTTGTTCGCGAAATTGCGCGGCACGGGATTGGGC
The DNA here is from genome assembly GCA_963792515.1 of uncultured Acidobacteriota bacterium. GTDB lineage: Bacteria > Acidobacteriota > Terriglobia > Acidiferrales > UBA7541 > Palsa-147. Next base: position 14,966 of record CAWBWG010000002.1, read on the forward strand.
TTGCGCGGCTTCGGCTTCGATGCGCTGGGCGAGTGATTCGGCGCTGGCCAGGCGCTCGGAGATTGCGGCCAGGGCTTCGCGCTTGCGGGTTAGTTCTTCTTGCTGCGTCTGGAGGCTTTGGCGCATTTGCGCGAGGCGATCGGCGGCGGCTGCGGATTCGGATTCTGCGGCGGCGCGGGCTTGTCGCGCGGAGGCGCTGCGCATTTCGGCTTCTACGGCGCTGGTGCGCGTGCCTTCCATTTCGGCGCGCAGTGCGGCGAGTTCGGTGGCGGCCGCATCGCGTTGCTCGGTGACGCGCTGCAATTCCGCGCGGGCTTGCGCGAGTTGGTGCGTGGCGGCGACGACCTCTTTTTCGGCTTCGACGTGTTGCGCGAGCGTGACGGCTAGCCATTCATCGGCGCGAGTGATTTCCGTTTCGTAATTCGCGATTTCGCCGTGGGCTTTGGAGGCTTCGGCTTCGAGGCGATTGGCTTCGACTTCCTGCATGCGCAATTCGCGCTTCAGGGCTAGCGGGCCTGCGTCGCCGGGACGTCCGCCGCTGACCATGCGGCCGTGATAGCAGGTGCCATCGAGGCTTAGGAAATGAAACTGTGGGTGGACGCTGGCTAGATTTTCGGCGATGGCCGCCTCTTCGACTAGATAGGCTGTCTGCAGTTTGGAGAGAAATTGATTCATGGCAGGGCCTAGCGGCTCACGGAATTTCACGAGGCGATCGAGGCGGGCTAGGACACCCGGAGTTTCGGGCATGGCGTCGGGAATTTCGCGCGGGGTGATATTGAGGCTGCTGAGCGAATCGACGAAGAAAGTGGCGCGTCCGCCCATTTCGTCGCGCAGAAGAGAGACGCCGGCGCGGGCTGAGTCGAAAGTTTCTACGACTACGTATTCGAGTTCATCGCGGAGGAACTGCTCGATGGCGCCTTCGAATTTTTCTTCGACTTCGGCGTAATCGGCTAGCAGGCCTACGGCGCGAAAGCCTTTCGAGCCGTTGCCGTTGGTGGCGAAGAGTTTTTGTACTGCGTCGGCGGAATAGGCGCGCTCTTCTAAAATTTGCGAGAGAGAAGCGCGGCGTGCGCGTGCGGCAGACAGCGATTCACGCGTGGTTTCCGAGGAATGCTGCAATACCTGATGCGCGCGGCGGAGATCGGCGAGGCGCGCTTGGGCTTCGCGAGAGGCTTGGCCGAGTTCTTGGGCGCGGGTGATGGCGGTTTGCGCGCGTGAGTCGGTGGAGAGTGCGCGCTCGGATTGCGCCGCGCAGTTGGTTTCGACGGCAGCGAGTGCGGCCGCTTTTTGCGATTCTGTTGCCGCGAGGCGCGCGACGGTTTCCTGGCTTTGCAGCGATTCAGAATGGCTGCGGACGGATTCTTCGCCGAGACGCGCGGCGGTGAGGCGAAGTTCGTCGATGCGGGCTTCGAGCGTTTGTTGCTCGCCGGCATCACGCGCGGCGGAATCCGTCGCTTCGCGCAACGAGGCTTCGAGCGTGGCGGTGTTGGCGCGCAGCTCCGCTACCGATTCTTGATGCGCGGCCATGCGATTTTGCAGTTCGGCGGATTCGCGCTCGACGTGCTCGATCTCTACTACTACTTTTGCGGCTCGCATTTCTAGCTGGCGCGATTGCTCCTGATTGAAAATGATGCGATTTTCCGCGCGATCTAGATCGAGGGCCGTTTGGCTGAGGGTGTTCTGCGTGCGGCGCAACTCGGCTTCGAGTTCGTAGTTGCGGGCGCTTAGACGCTCTTGCTCGGCATCTAATTCGCGGAGCGAGCCCGTGGCGTCGGCTTCGGCGGCGGCCATTTCTTGCAGCGATTTTTCCAGGCGCTCGGCTTCGTTATCGAGATGCAGCGCTTTGCTGGCTAGCACGGTCCGCAACGCGCCGCGCATTTGCTCGCGCAATTCCGCATAGCGACGGGCTTTGGAGGCTTGACGCTTCAGCGAGGCTAGTTGCTTTTCTACTTCTACGAGGATGTCGTTCACGCGCGAGAGATTTAGGCGCGCGCCTTCGAGTTTCGCTTCGGCTAGGCGGCGCTTGGTTTTGTACATGGTGACGCCGGCGGCTTCTTCGATGATGGCGCGGCGATCCATGGGCTTGGAATTCAGGATTTGGCCGATGCGGCCTTGCTCGATGATGGCGTAAGAATCCGGGCCGAGGCCCACGCCCATGAAGACTTCCTGAATGTCGCGGAGGCGGGCGACGCGGCCGTTCAGGAGGTATTCGCTTTCGCCGGAGCGATAGAGGCGGCGGCCGATGACTACTTCGCCGGGCTTCGGTACATGAACCGGTTTGTGCTGCCCGCGTTTTTTGCGAAATTTTCCGGCGACCGACGAATTGGCGGCGCCATCAGTGCCCGCGTCTGCCACGACTTCGATCTGTCCGTCAGCGGCGGCCGGAGTTTCCTCGGCGCCATCGGGGGCAGCGACGAAGTCCTGCGCGGCCTCGAGCGGCGCGCCATCTAGAATCTTGGCGGCGGCTTCGGATAGCTCGGGGTCGACCAAAGTAATGATGACTTCGGAGAAGCCGAGCGGCGGGCGCTTGGCGGTGCCATTGAAGATGCAATCGGACATCCGTTCGGCGCGCAGGAGCTTGTGGCTCTGCTCGCCCAGCACCCAGGAAATGGCGTCGACGATGTTCGACTTGCCGCAGCCATTGGGGCCGACGATGCACGTTATCCCATTGCCACTAAAGGTGATATGGGTCTTCTCGCAGAACGACTTGAAGCCCAGCAGATCGACTTTACGCAGTTTGAGCACGCTTACCCTCGAACTAGATTTGTCTCTCCGCGGGGACGCGAAGAGAGACGGCTATGCCACGTTTTGAGATGGAATCGTACCGAGACAAAAAGAATGGAGGGTCGATGATCCGTGGCCCTGCCGCCTGGCGCGTGCGTATTGGCGGTTACGGGTAGAAACGATAGCACTGGTGGTGGGGGTTGTAAAGCGCAAGTCTACGGATTGTGGGTGTGGAAAACGGCTTATTGGAAATTTGCGCTGGGGATTTTGTTTTGCAGGATTGGACTGCATAACAGCCACAAGTGGCTGTGCTACCGGAGCGCGGAATTCGTCCGCGCTCCTTGGGGTCGCGGTTCTTAGGCGCTTTTGATGGCTTTGATGATTACCAGCAGGATTACTGCGCCTACTGTGGCCATGCAGAGTTGGCCTAGCAGGCCCCAAGCGGATAGGCCAAGTAGGCCGAAGACCCAGCCGCCGATGAAAGCGCCGACGATGCCCACGATGATGTCTACGATTAGGCCGAAGCCGCGGCCTTTTACTAGAGTGCCGGCAAGCCAGCCGGCGATCGCGCCAATAATTAATGTCCAGAGCAAACCCATTTTTGTTCCTCCGATTGAGAATCGCGGTGCGCGTGCAGTCTCGAAGTTTGTGAAAGATGGCCTGAGAGGTTTCGAGTGGGCGGATTCTATCACTGGATGGCTCTTACGGGGCTGCTAATTGCTGTGCGGTGGCTGATTGCGCGGCCGAAAGGCGGGAGGGCTGAAGCACCCTCCCCTACCCGGGGCGTTTGACTGGCGATGGCTTGCGACGTAGCATCGCGGCTTTGATGGAGGTTTTCATGCCGCATTTGCCGCAGCGATCTAGCCGCGGACTTTTGATTTCGCTGGCGTTTCTTGCTTTGGCTTTTGTGCTGACCTTGACGCAGTATCGGCCGCCGCGGCCGAAGGCTGTCGATGCGCCGCTGTGGGAATTTTCGGCGGGACGAGCGCGGGAAGTTTTGCGGCAGCTTGTGGGCGACGGAGTGCCGCATCCGGTGGGGAGCGCGGCGGATGCGATTGTGCGCGAGAAGATCGTGCGGATTTTAACCGAACTTGGTTATCAGCCGCAGATTCAATCTGGATTTGCTTGCGATGAGTGGGGAGTTTGCGGCGCGGTGAAGAATGTTGTGGCGCGGTTGGATGGCTCGGGCGTTCCCGGCGCGGTGCTGGTTTCGGCGCACTACGATTCGGTGCCGGCGGGGCCGGGGGCTTCAGATGATGGGGCAGGGACTGTCGCTGTGCTGGAAATTGCGCGGGCGCTGAAAAATCATGCGCCGCTGCGGCATCCCGTGATTATTTTGCTGAATGAAGGGGAAGAAGCGGGATTGTTGGGTGCGAAGGCATTCGTCGAAGCGCATCCGTGGGCGCGCGAAGTGAAGGCGGCGGTGAATCTGGATAATCGCGGCAGCTCAGGTGCCAGCGAAATGTTTGAAACCGGAGACGCGAATAATTGGGCGGTGCGGATTTACGATGGGGCGATTTCGCGGCCGATGACGAATTCGATTTCGTACATGGTTTATAAGCTGCTGCCGAACGATACGGATTTCACGGTGTACAAGGCCGCGGGATATCAAGGACTAAATTTCGCGTTCATCGGCAGCGTGCAGAACTATCACACGCCGAACGACAATTTTGCGAATGCTGATGCTGGGAGCATTCAGAGCGAGGGCGAGAACGGGCTTGCTTCGGTGCTTGCGCTCGGCGACGAAGTTCTTACGCCTCCGCCGGCTGGGGAGGCCGTTTATTTCGATGTGTTCGGGCGCGCGATTGTGCGCTGGAAGGCGGCGCGTTCGTTTTTATTTGCCGTGGGGCTTGTGTTGGTCTTGCTGGTCGAGATGTTCATTGTGATTCGAAAATTTGGGGTGGGTTTCTGGGCCATCGCGCTGGCGAAGGTGAGTTGGATCGGCGCGATTTTGATTTCGGGGGGATTGGGTTACGCGCTTTTCAAATTGCTGCGGGTGGCGCATCGATTTCCGCCGGAATCGGCGAATTATTCGTGGGTCGCGCATCCTTTGCCGGCGCAAATTGCATTTTTTGCGTTGGGATTTGTGGGAATCGGAGTCGTGGCTGTGCTGGCGGCGAAGCGGGCGGAATTTTGGGGATTTTGGATTGCTAATTGTGCGTTTTTTGGGGCGCTGGGAATTCTTGCGGCGAAGTTTGCGACCGGGGCTTGCTATGTGTTCGTGATTCCGGCGCTAGGCGCGGCTGTTGCGGTGATTCCGGCGTTGCTGGCGAAGGAGGATTCGTCGGGGAATCGGGAGTTTGCGGCGATTTTGCCGGCGGTTTTGACGTTTATTGTGTTTGTGCCGTTGCTTTGGCCGCTTTACGATGCGCTCGGCGCCGTATTTTTGCCGGCGGTTTGTTTGGGTTTTGCGCTGACGCTTGCTTGGATACTTCCATTGCTGGCGCTCGACACTGCGCGCGAGCGGCGGGCGTTTGCGGAGGATTCGATTGGCGTGGCGCTGGTGGCGGCGATTGTGGCGTTATTTATGGCGCCTTATTCGGCGGCTTCACCGCAGCGCGTGGATTTGCAGTATTGGTTGGATGCCGATGCTCATGCGGCTAAGTGGGTCGCGTCGCCGGATTCGCGGCGTTTGCCGGCGCCACTCGCCGCTGCCGCGGCATTTGGGGAACGGCGGACGGCGGTGTTTCCCTGGAGCCCGGAGCGCCGATTTGCCGCGGACGCGCCGGATTTGAAATTGGCTGCGCCGGAATTGACCATTCTTGGGGCGGAGGCGATTGGCGGAAAAGTTCGCTATAGCGTGAAGCTGGCTTCGCCGCGCGGGGCACCGGAGATGTCTGTGGTGTTTCCGGTTTCGGCTGGAGTTACGGCGATTGAAGTGGCTGGGCATGCGTTGGAGGAGCCTAGCGGACGGGTGCTGGAATATTTGCAGAGTGTGGTGCCTGATTGGAGATTTTGCGAGATACCTACTGTGAACTCGGCTGGTGTGGAAATGAAATTTACCGTTGCTGGTGCGGCGCCGGTGGAAGTTTATGTTGGTGATAAATCGTATTCGTTGCCGGGCGAGGGATTGGCGATCGCTGGGGCGCGGCCTGGGGATGCGATTTCTTCGCAGGATGGGGATGTGACGTTGGTTACGCGGCGGGTGAGGATTGAAGCACCGGTTGGGGTTGGTGGTGCGGGGCATTAGAAGCGGTGCGCGATGCCCGTGGCGTGCATTCTCGTGCGGGTTACTCGGGCGGGCGCAGCAAGCGGCGCCCCTACGACGGAAAAATCAGAGGCGGAAAGTCAAAGGCGAAAACCCACGGCCAGAGCGGGCCGGTAGTAAACCTTGGCCCCTACGGCCGAAAGTCAGAGGCGGAAAGTCAAAGGCGAAAACCCACTGCTAGAGCGGGCCGGTAGTAAACCCCGGCCCCTACTTGATTCGCGTTAGCTCGCCTGTAAAATGAATCGCTTGAGTGGGCGCTGTTTTGCGGCGCCTTTGGGACGGGTATGGGCGAAATACTGCTGCACAATACGCTTTCTAATCGCAAGGAGGCGCTTCAGCCGCTGCATCCGGGTGAAGTGCGCATGTATACCTGCGGGCCTACCGTCTACGATTTTGCGCATATTGGAAATTTTCGGACGTTTGTGTTTCAGGATGTTTTGCGGCGGTTTTTGATTTCGCGAGGCTACCGGTTGAATCATGTGATGAATTTGACCGACGTGGATGACCGCATCATTCAAAATGCTGCGGCGGCGGGAGTCAGCATTCGCGAATACACCGAGAAATATGTGAATGCGTTTCTCGAAGACATGGCTGCGCTGAATATTGAGAAGCCGGAAAAGATTGTGCGGGCTACCGACCACATTCCCGACATGGTGGATTTGATTCAGAAATTGCAGGGTAAGGCTTACACGTACGATAGCGAGGGGTCGATTTATTACCGCATTTCGAAATTTCCGGAATACGGCAAGCTTTCAAAAATCGATATGAGCGGCATCCAGGCTGGGGCGCGTGTGGATGTGGACCAGTATGAGAAGGCCGACGCGCGCGATTTCGCGCTTTGGAAATCGCCCAAACCTGGCGAGCATTTTTGGGAAACGCCGATCGGCAAGGGGCGGCCCGGGTGGCATATCGAATGTTCGGCCATGGCTATGAAATATCTTGGCGAGACGCTGGATATTCATACTGGCGGCGTGGATCTCGCGTTTCCGCATCATGAAAATGAAATTGCGCAGAGTGAGGCGGCTACCGGGAAGCGGTTCGTGAAAATTTGGCTGCATGCCGAGCACTTGATGGTGGAAGGCGAGAAGATGTCGAAATCGCTCGGCAATTTCTATACCCTCCGCGATCTCTTCAAGAAAAGTTACAAGCCCTCGACGATTCGGTTTTTGCTGCTTTCGGTGCCCTACAGGCGGCAACTGAATTTCACTGTGGATGGGTTGCGGCAGGCTTCGAGTTCGGTCGAGCGGCTTCGGAATTTTGTTTCGCGGCTGGAGACCGGGAAATTTCCCGCGGGCGAAACGCCGGCGATTGCCGCGGTGGTTCGCGGCGCCGCTGAAGATTTCGAGAAGGGGCTGGAGGACGATTTAAATACGGCGCAGGCGTTGGCCGCGGTTTTCGATCTGGTGCGCGATGTGAATACGGCGATCGATCGCGGAGATTTCCGGCAGGACGATGCGCCGGGAGTGCTTGCGGCGTTGCAACGATTCGATCGAGTGCTGGCGGTGCTGACCGATGACGACGACGCGAAATTGCGGGCTCTCGGATTTGGCTCAAAAGAGGCCGGGATGAGCGATGCGGACATCGAGGCGCTGGTGAAGGCGCGGCAGGATGCGCGGCGGCAGCGGGACTTCAAACGCTCCGATGAGATCCGCCAACAGCTTGCAGATAATGGTATAATTGTTGAAGATGCCCGCGACGGCGGGATTCGCTGGAAACGCAAGTGAACTCCCACATTTACAAACCGCAACCGCTGCACAGTTTGCCCTCGAGCGAACGCCCCAGTCTATTTAGCGTCGATTAGTTCCTCTCAAACCTAAATCAGCAACGCCCCAACTGCGTGCGCGGTGGCCCGTTTGCGCGTTTGGAAAAATCCATTTGGGAGGAAATCATGACAGAAACACACGTATTGGAAAAGAATCTGCCGCATTTTGTGACGGCGCTGCCGGGACCGAATGCGAAGAAGCTGGTGGAAGCGGACGATAAGGTGATCTCGCCTTCTTATACGCGGGATTATCCACTGGTGGCTAAACGCGGGCGCGGCGCCATGATCGCGGACGTGGACGGGAATACGTTTCTCGATTTTGCGGCGGGGATTGCGGTAGTTGCGACCGGGCATTGCCATCCGGATGTTGTTGCGGCGATTCAGAAGCAGGCGGCTGAGTTGATTCACATGTCGGGGACGGATTTTTATTATCCGTCGCTGGTGGAGTTGGCGCAGAGGCTTGCGGCGATTGCGCCGGGGAAATCGCCGAAGCGGGTGTATTTCGGAAATTCGGGGACGGAGGCGATCGAAGCGGCCATCAAGCTGGTGAAATATCATACCAAGCGCGATAAGTTGATTGCGTTTCATGGTGCGTTTCACGGCCGCACTATGGGTGCGCTTTCGTTGACCGCGAGCCGCGCTGTGCAACGCAAGGGATTTGGCACGTTGCTCTCGGGCGTTTTTCATACGCCGTATCCGGATACTTACCGCGGGACGTATGGCGTGCGGCCGGATCATGCTTCGGCGGATTGCTTGGGTTATTTGGTGAATGAGTTGTTCCGTCGCCGCGTTGATCCCGAAGAAGTGGCGGGAATTTTCATCGAGCCGATTCAGGGCGAGGGCGGTTATTTGCCCGCGCCGCCGGAATTTTTGCAGGGCTTGCGGAAAATTTGCACCGAGCACGGGATCATGATGGTCGCCGACGAAGTGCAGTCGGGAATGGGCCGCACCGGAAAATGGTGGGCGGTGGATTATGCGGGAATCGAGCCGGACATCATTTGCACGGCGAAGGGAATTGCTTCGGGGATGCCGTTGAGTGCGATGATTGCGCGCGCGGACGTGATGGACTGGCAACGCGGGGCGCACGCATCCACTTTCGGCGGGAATCCGGTGTGCATCGCGGCTTCGCTTGCCACGCTCGATCTGCTCGAGTCGAAATATATCGCCAATGCTAAGCGCATGGGCGAGTACATCATGAAACGCACGGCGGATTGGAGCCAGCGGCACAAAATTGTTGGCGAGGTGCGCGGGCGCGGATTGATGATTGGCATCGAATTCGTGCGCGATCAGAAGACCAAGGAAAAGGCGCCTGACATCCGCAATCGAATCGTCGAAGAGGCGTTTCTCAAGGGGCTTTTGGTTTTGGGGTCCGGCGATACGACTCTGCGGCTTTGCCCGCCTTTGCTGATTGATGAAGCACAGGCGGATTTTGCTTTGCAGACGCTCGAGGGGATTATCGTCGAGATTGAACGCGTTTTGTAACGCCGGTGATTGATCGGTGTTTCGGGGGACAGGCGAACTTGCCTGTCCCTTTTTTATTTGGGGCGTCTCCGTAGTTGCCGGTCGCTGTGGTCGCGTCGCAACCTGCTAGAATACCGCCGCACGTTGGAGTAACAGACTGTCCGATGACATGTAGCGCTAGGCCGGCGGCGGGCGCAGCAAGCGAGCGCCACTGCGAAGGCAAAAGCGTGAAATTGGAGGGGTGATTGGCGCGGGTTCTGGATGTTGGTTGCGGGCCTTCGAAATATCCTGGCGCGATTGGCGTGGATATGAATCCGCAGACTGTTGCTGACGTGATTTGCCATTTGGATCGCGGGCGGTTGCCTTTCGAGGATAATTCATTTGATGAAATTCGGGCGGTGCATTTGATCGAGCATGTGGAGGACGTGATCGCCACGATGGAGGAGCTGCATCGCGTGGCGCGGCCGAGCGGAACGATTTTTATTGTGACGCCCCATTATAGCGATCTTGCTTCGTATACCGATCCCACGCACCGGCGGCATCTGAGCACGGAATCTTTTCATTATTTTTATGCAGGTGGGTTGCATGGGCGAGAGCTTTGGTACACGCAGGCGCGACTGCGCGAATTGCGCATGCACATCAGGATGCTGCGGCTCTGGCGCCTGCTCGGATTCGAACTCATGGTGAATCATGCGCGCTGGTTCCGGCGCTTTTGGGAGTATTACTTGAGTTTTGTAATTCGCGGGAAAGTGATGGAATTTACTTTTGAAGTGGTGAAGTAGAGATGGCGATCGTGTCGCGGGTGATATTTGGGCTGGTGAACTTCGCGGCGCGCAAAGGAATTACCGACGCGGATTCGGGCGGCGCTTCCGAAACGCGCCGGCCAGTGCGCGCGCATCGCACCGGCGTGCGTGGCGAAACTTTTGCTTATTGGTATTTGCGGCGGCATGGCTACGTTTTCGTGGCGCGCAATTACAAAGTGCCGGGGATGAAGGGCGAGATCGATCTGATCGGGTACGATGGCGAGATCTTGGCGTTCGTCGAGGTGAAGACGCGCTCATGCGACGATAAATCCGCGGGGCTGCCGGAAGATTCGGTGAACGCGGCGAAGCGGCACGTGATTTCGAGAATGGCGCGGGCTTTTTTGCGGAGCACGCGGAACTCGCGCGCGATCTATCGTTTCGATATTTTGGCCATCGAATCGCGGCGCGGCGCGCGGCCCGTCGTGCGTTTGCACAAGGATGCGTTTGCCGAACAGCATTGAGAATCTACAGGGCACATTCCGCTGGCCCAGAGAAGAAAAGCTTGCCCCGCGTAGTAAGATTGTGGTTTCGTCCGCATCTGCATTGAGAGTCCGTGCGCGTCCAGCCGCGCGATGCGACGAGCCGTTTAGCCCGAGAGGGAGGGCGTATTGCCTGAGCTGCGCAAAGATCCGATCACCGGCCGCTGGGTAATCATTTCCACCGAACGCGGAAAGCGCCCGAGCGATTTCGTGCGCGAGAGCGTGGAGATTCAAGAATAAGGGCGTTTGCCCGTTTTGTCCCGGCAACGAAGGAAAGACGCCGCCGGAAATTCTTGGCCTATGGGCGCAATGGCACGGGCCGCGACACGCCTGGGTGGACGGTGCGGGTGGTGCCGAATAAATTTCCTGCGCTGGGGATTGAAGGTGGATCTGGATCGCGAGGGCGAGGGGCTTTTCGATCGCATGAATGGCGTGGGCGCGCACGAAGTGATTGTCGAAACGCCGGATCATAATTTGACGATGGCTACTATGCCGGACAAAGCCGTGGAAGAAACGCTGTGGGCTTACCGCGATCGCATGGTGGATTTGAAGAATGACCGGCGCTTCCGTTACGTGCTGCTATTCAAAAATCACGGCGAGCCGGCCGGGGCTTCGCTCGAGCATACTCATTCGCAGTTGATTGCGTTGCCGATTGTGCCGAAAAGAGTGCGCGAGGAAGTGGATAATTCTAAGCGCTATTACGACGAAAAAGAGCGCTGCATTTTTTGCGACATGATCCGCCAGGAAATCGAGACGGAGAAACGCGTGATCATGGAGAATGATCAATTCATTGCGCTGGCGCCGTATGCGCCGCGTTTTCCATTCGAGACTTGGATTTTGCCGCGGCAGCATAGCTCGGCTTTTGAAAATATGGCCAGCCCGCTTTATGGCGGTTTGGCGCGGCTATTGCGGGAGTTTCTGGGGCGGTTAGATTCGGTGCTGGCGAAGCCTTCTTACAATTACGTGGTGCATACTTCGCCGATCGGCGAGGAAATGAACGATCATTATCATTGGCATATTGAAATGATGCCGAAGCTGACGAAGGTGGCTGGATTCGAATGGGGGACTGGATTTTATATAAATCCCACGCCGCCGGAAGAGGCTGCGCGATTTTTGCGGGAAGCGGCGGTGGAAATTAAGACGTAGGCGTTCGGTAAATTGAAATGGCGTCCTCGATGGGTTGGCTTCTCGTTTCCCGGCGCTAAAGCGCATTCTTCGCGCCGGCGATTTTTCGGAGCGCTAAAGCGCTCCTCCCCCGCATAAATGCGGGGCTCCCGCCAAAAGCCAAACTCGAAGCGAAGTGCAGGGGCCGCGGACGTACTGCGTGCAATCATCACTGAGATAGAATCTCGCGTTACGCTCGGTTGGCGTTTTTCGCTGTGAGTGCTATCTTGTTTTGCAATCCACTTTCAAATTTTTGGAGGGGCTTGTCATGACATGGGGTAAGCGGCGGGCGCTTGTCATTATTTTGGTGGTTGTCGCGGTGGTGGTTGTGATCGTTGTTGCGTCGCAGCCGGCGCGGGTGCTCTTCGAATTCGGTTTTGCTGCTGGAAATTAGCGGCGAGATTAATGAGCAGCGGCCGATGGATTTTTTCTCGGCGATCGGCGGGCAATTTATTCCCGTGCAGCATGATTTCATTGATGCGCTGGATACGGCGAAGAGCGATCCGCACATCGAGGCGCTGGTGGTGAAAATTGGGCCGCTGGAGACCGGTTGGGCCAAGCTGGAAGAAATTCATTCGCATCTGCTGGCGTTTCGGGCGAGCGGCAAGCCGAGTATTTGCTATCTGGGCGGAGATGGCATTGGGAATCTGGAATATTACATTGCGAGCGCTTGCGACAAGATCTGGCTGGTGCCTACCGCGCCGGTTTCGATTCACGGAATGATGGCGCAGGCGGTTTTCTTGCGCGGGATGTTCGATAAATTGAAAATTTATCCGGACTACTATCACATCGCGGAATACAAGACTGCTTCGAATCAGCTTACCGAGAAAAAATTTACGCCGGCGCATCGCGAAGAAGTGGATTCGCTTTTGCACGGCATCTACAACCAGTATCTGACGGAGGTTTCGAAGGCGCGGAACATGGATCGTGCGGAATTTGAGAAATTGGTGAATGCCGGGCCGCTTTCGGCGGATGATGCGCTGGCAGGGAAGCTTGTGGATCGGTTGGCGTATTGGGATCAAGTGCAGGATTTCGCGAAGGAGAAGACCAAGGATTGGAATCCGGTGAAATTGGCGCGTTATCGCGGGCAGATTAAGAATGATGGCTCGACGCGCATTGCGGTTGTGCATGCTACCGGGCTGATTGTTTCCGGCGAATCTGGGAACGCGCCGGGCGGCGGCGCGATTATGGGCAGTGAGTCCGTGGCGGCGGATTTGCGGCGGGCGCGCGAAGATTCTGGCATCAAGGCGATCGTGCTGCGCGTGGATTCGGGCGGCGGGTCGGCGGTGGCTAGCGAAGTAATTCGCCGCGAAGTGGTTCTGGCGAAGGCTGTGAAGCCGGTGGTGGTTTCGATGTCGGACGTGGCGGCTTCGGGCGGCTATTGGATCGCGATGTCGGCGAATAAGATTGTTGCGGATCCGGATACGATTACCGCATCGATCGGCGTGCTGGGCGGCAAATTTAATGTCTCGGGACTTTACGAGATGCTTGGGCTGAGCACCGATTCGATTGCCACTAGCGACAACGCTACGATTTATTCCGCGCAGCAGAATTTCACTCCGGCGCAGCAGAAGCTGATTCAGAAATCGCTGCAGGATGTTTATACGAGTTTTACGAAGGGCGTGGCGGAAGGGCGCGGGATGTCGGTGGAGGCGGTGGATAAAATCGGCAAGGGCCGCGTGTGGACTGGGGCACAGGGCAAGGACCTTGGATTGGTGGATGAACTCGGCGATCTGAATCGGGCAGTGGAAGTGGCCAAGCAGTTGGCGAAAATTCCGGCTGACGAGCGCGTGCGCATCGTGCGGTTTCCCGAAGAGAAAACTTTCCTACAGATGTGGATTGAGAAGCGGAATGATGATGATTCAGCGCAGTTTTCGTCGATCGAAGCCGCGGTCGAGCGATTGACCGGGGCATACAACACGGCGCAGGCGCGCGTGCCGTTCGATCTGCAAATTCGCTGAACGGCGGGCACGCGATCGCAGCGGCATCGAGTAACGCGGCGCGCGGTTTCCAATAGTTCGCGGCTCGCGGCATCCGTTATACTGATGGGCACGGCGCGGTACCCAAGAGGCCCAAGGGAGAGGTCTGCAAAACCTCCATTCGTGGGTTCGAATCCCACCCGCGCCTCCAAAATTTCCCTCTTCAAGAATGCGACCTATGACCTCATTTTGGCGTTCTGTTGTGATTGTCCTCGCGCTTACTTTAGGGTGTTTGCCTACGTTTGCGCAGGGGAAGCCTGGCGAGTCGGACATTCCGGCGGAGTTTAAAGCGCCGACTGCTGACTACGATTACACCAAACGCGTCGAGATGATTCCGATGCGCGATGGCGTCAAGTTGTATACGGTGATTGTGATTCCCAAAGGCGCCGCGCACGCGCCGATTCTTTTGACGCGCACACCTTACAACGCCAAGAAACGCGCGAGCCGCTCGGAATCGCCGTACATGATTGCTGAGCTCGGGCTGAGCGATGAAGTGTTTGTGAACGCTGGTTACATACGCGTGTATCAGGATGTCCGCGGGAAGTATGGCTCGGAGGGCGCTTATATCATGGTGCCGCCGCCGATCGGCCCGCTGAACTCGAGCGGAATCGACGATACGACGGACGCGTACGACACGATCGACTGGCTGGTAAAAAATTTGCGCGAGTCGAACGGCAAAGTGGGGATGATCGGTTCGTCGTACGAGGGATTTACCGTTGTAATGGCGCTGATTCATCCGCATCCGGCGTTGAAGGTGACGGCGCCCGAAAGCCCGATGGTGGACGGTTGGATGGGCGATGACTGGTTTCACTACGGAGCGTTCCGGCAAAATAATCTCGACTACATTGAGGAGCAAACCGCAGAGCAGGGTGAGGGGAAAGTCATCGCTCGCGAAGGGCGCGATGATTACACGAATTATCTCCGAAAGGGATCGGCGGGCGATTTCGCGCGTGCGGGCGGATTGGATCAACTGCCTTTCTGGCGGCGCATGGAAGAGCATCCGGCTTACGATGCATTTTGGCAGGGGCAGGCGCTCGACAAAATCATGGCGTCGTTGCCGCTGAGCGTTCCAGTGATGTGGCTGCAGGGCCTGTGGGATCAGGAAGATATGTGGGGCGGCATTCATTGTTATGCGGCTGTGGAACCGAAGGACACTAATAACGATAAAAATTTCCTGGTGATGGGTCCGTGGCGGCACAGCCAGGTGAATTCCACTGGATTTTCGCTGGGACCGCTGCTTTGGGATGGCGACACTACGCTGCAATTCCGCCGCGATGTGTTGTTGCCATTTTTCAATCAATATCTGCTGGACGGTGCGCCGAAGGCTGACACTCCGCCGGTGCTGATTTACAACACGGGCGAAAATCATTGGGATCGCTTCAAGTCATGGCCGTTGAGCTGCGAGCAGGGTTGCGCGAGTAAATCGCGGCCACTTTATCTGCGTGCGAATGGAAGTTTGTCGTTCGATGGTCCGGATGCTGCGGCGCCGAAATACGATGAGTACGTTTCCGATCCATCGAAGCCTGTGCCGTATCTGCCGAGGCCGGTTGTGGAAGACGACGACGATGCTTGGCGACGCTGGCTGGTAAGTGATCAGCGCTTTGTCGATGGGCGGCCTGATGTGCTTACGTTTGAGACCGAGCCTCTCACCGCGGCGCTGCGAGTGAGCGGTGCGCCTGAGGTGAATTTGTACGCGTCGACCAGCGGGACTGACAGCGATTGGGCGGTGAAGCTCATCGACGTATACCCTGGCACCGTGGCTTCGCAACCGGGAATGGGTGGATATGAGCTGGCCATTTCTCTGGATATTTTCCGCGGGCGATATCGCACGAGCTTCGAGCATCCTGAGGCGATCACTGCGAATGAACCGTTGCTCTACCGGTTTGCGATTCCGACAGTGAACCATGTTTTCCGGCCCGGACATCGGATCATGATCCAGGTGCAATCAACCCTGTTTCCTCTGTATGACCGCAACCCGCAAAAGTTCGTGCCGAATATTTTTGACGCGAAGCCTGCGGACTATCAGAAGGCGACGCAGAGAATTTGGCATGCTCTCGGAGATGCCAGTTTTATTTCGTTGCCAGTCGTGCCTTAGGGATGCCTAGTCGCTTTTGTAGCACAGCCACTCCTGGCTGTGATTTTGTACAGTTCCGGGCCGCATCGAGCCATTTTCCTAAATCCGACACAGGCAAGGGTGGCTGTGCTACCTCGCTGCGCGTTCGCGCTTCGGCGAAACTCTTAGTGCAGCTTGGCGTATTCGGCTTTGGCTTCTTTCAGGATGGGGACGTCGGGGTCGGCATCTTTCCACAGCGCTAGAAAATCTTGATAGGCGAGCCGGGCTTTGGCGTTATCGCCTTCCAGGGCGTAGGCGCGCCCTGATTGCAGATGGGCTAGTGCGCCGACGATGAGATCTCGCGTATAACCCCGATGATCCAGGAGCTTTTGAAATTCTGCGGCGGCTTCGGGGCCTTTATGCAGCGCCAGGTAAGCCTGGCCGCGCGTGCAGGGGAAGCAAGTGAGTTCCGTGAAATCATAAACCAGCGCGCGCTGAAGGATTTCCACCGCCTTGGCGGGATCGTTGCGATCCAGTGCGATGCCCGCGCGGACATCCGGGAGCGCCAATTCATTCACAAACGTGTCTGCCGGATTCTCTTTCGCCAGCCGGTTTGCCAGGGACTCGGCGCCCGCGGCGTCTCCGGCGTGGGCCAGACGAATAGCGGCCGCGCTGACGATATCCCTAGACTGGCTGAGCTCCAACGCGGCGGCCACTTCCTTTCGAGCGCCCGCCGCATCGCCGGTGCGGGCCAGGATGTCCGCGAGGTTGAGCAGTTGGGTCGCGGCCTGTTCTTTTCTTCCCAGGGCTTTCTCGCCATCGGCGGCGCGAAGCAAGAGCGCGCGAGCCTTCTCGATGTGTCCGCCGTAGGCTTCCGTCGTTGCTTCCAGGCCCAGTCCGAGATTTGCAGAGCCCGCGGAATGTTTGGCCAGGTAATCAAGCTCGTGGGCCATCGTGCCGGAATCATTCTGAACAAACGCCAGCATGTAAGACAAGTTATGAAGACCCGTAACGTCGGCTTTTTTGGCCACCGCTTCATTGATGGTCGCGCGGGCTTCATCGAAGCGATCGAGACTGGCGTAGGCGGAAACGACGGCCATATACGAGATGCCATCATCGGGATCGAGCCGATGCGCTTCGAGTGCTTTCGGAAGAGATTTCTCCGGCTGCCCCAGAATTAGATAGGCCACCGATAAATTGTTGGGAGGAATCGAGTCGCGCGGATAGGTCTGCGCCCATTGCTCGTAGACCTGAACGGCCTTCTGCTCTTCGCCGGTGACGTTCTCGTAGTAGTGCGATTCAATGTAAAAGCGCTCGAGGTCGCTGGCGCGGTCGCGGAGGTCGTAGGCTTTCTGCGTATACTGGACGCCAATTTCGCGTTCGCCCATATTGGAGCTCACTTGGCCGAGCACTGCATTGGCCATGGCGAAATTGGGATCAAGATTCACGGCTTGTTTGAAAAAAGGCTCGGAGACATCGTCGCCTTTGTCGCGTCGGGCTTGCATTCCGCTGCTGTAGGCTTTCAGCGCTTCGAGCGAGGAAGTGGTCGCCTGTTCGATGGGTGTATTGAATTTGTGGATGGAGGCGAGCGATTCGCCCAGCTTTCCGCGAATGTCCGCGGCGACTTTGCCGAGTGAGCCGAGCACTTGATTTTTGTCGGAGGCTTCGGCTTGCGCGGTGGCCAGTGTTTCGCCCGTGGCGCAATTCACTGCGTTCAGAACGAGATTGTAAGTGGCGCCAATTTGCGCGATCGAGCCATCGAGTACGGCGGTACTCTGCGTGCGCTGGCAGACTTGCCGCGCTAGATCGATCGTCAGCCGCGCCGTGGGCGCTTGGCTCATGTACTTCAGCGTCTGCTGGACTTGCAGGTCGGAGAGAATATTCAGGAATGGTGATTGCGCGAGTTGCGCGGCTAGGCCTTGGCGTAAAGCGCCGTCGAAGACGGTGTCGCCCGTGGTATTCGTGAATTCGGCGAGGACGATCGAATCTTTTTCCGTGAGCTTGGGAGTGCGGTGTAGCAAGAAATAGCCGCCGATTATCATGATGACGGCGAGTGCCGCTGCGCCGATGCCCACCAGCTTCCACTGCGCGGCTTTCTTTTCTGGCGGCGCGCTCGTCGTAGCCGCGGCGGATGATTCCATCGCCGCCGGAGACACGCCCGAGACGCGCGTGCTACCCGAGCCGGCGCTTGAGCTGAATGCTGACGGCGCGCTTGGCGTGGATGGTTGATCGATCGCTACTCTTGCGGAAGAACCAGAACGCTGATCGGTGGGCAGCGGTTCCGTTGGAATCACGCGGCTGCTCGATTCCGTGTCGCGCTTCAGGCGGCGAAATTCTGAGCGCATGTCGGAGGCGTGCTGATAGCGCAAATCGCGATTTTTCTCAAGCGCGCGATTGATTACTTCTTCCAGCTTCGCGGGAATATCCGGATTCAGGCGCACGGGAGCTACCGGTGCGCGGTGCAGAATGGCGTCGGTAATTAGCGCGGAACTATCGCCGCGGAATGGCAGCGTGCCCGTGGCCATTTCATAGAGCACCACGCCGAAGGAAAATAAATCGGTGCGCGCGTCCAGATCTTTGGCCGCTAATTGCTCGGGCGACATGTAGGCGACCGTGCCGATCGCCGTGCCGGGGCTCGTCAGATGCTCATAGCTGACGCCGCCCAACTCTTCGGTGGCTCTGGTGACGTCGGTCGCTGACGATTCGGCTTTGGCGGTTAGCTTGGCCAGACCGAAATCGAGGATCTTGGTGTGGCCGCGCTTGGTGATGAAAATATTGGCGGGCTTGATGTCGCGGTGAACGATGCCTTCTCCATGCGCGGCATCGAGCGCTTCGGCAATTTGAATGGCCACTTCGAGGATCGAGTCGACTTCCATCGGGCGCCCGGCGATGCGATGTTTCAGCGTCTGGCCGTCGAGATATTCCATCACGATATAGGCTTTGCCGCTTTCTTCGCCGATATCGTAAATCGTGCAGATGTTGGGATGATTCAGCGCACAGGTGGCTTGGCCTCGCGCTTAAAGCGCTCAAGCGCCTGCGGGTCGTGCGCCACATCGTCGGGCAGAAATTTCAGCGCGACGGCGCGATCGAGGCGCGTGTCCTCAGCCTTGTACACCACGCCCATGCCGCCGCCACCGAGTTTTTCGATGATGCGGTAATGCGAAATCGTGCGGCCGATCATGGGCTGGGAATCAGGCATGTGGCGCAAATATTAGGACGCGCTATCGGGCAAGTCAACGAGACACGGCACGGGATTACTTGCGGCTGTTGATTGCGGCGATGCGGCTCATTTGCAGTTTGGGGCCCGCGGCTGAATGGGCTCGCCTGCGGAAAAAGTTGAAACATTGTCATCCTGAGCGAAGCTAAGGATCTAAGCATCCGATGATTGCAACGATTTGCGCCGACAAACCACGCCGGAACCCGCCGCTTATCGGAGAATTGCCCATTTTTCCGCAACGTCTGAAGCCGATTAATTGAGCGCGCGTGTTCGCCGGTGGGAGAATTACGAAGGCTTGTAAACCGGAACCAGGAAATACGCTTGATAGCTCACCGTCTGGGACTGGCCGTTGGCTTCGATTTCCCAATAGATAGGTGGCGTGGAAGAAAGAGATGTCGTCGGCCGATCGGTGGGCAAGCGGAACTCGATGGGAATTTCGCCGCCGATATAGCTGGCCAGGCGCTCGCGCGGCAGCGTGGTGGCTTCGCTGTAAAGTTCGTAGCAGACTACGCGCGAGGTGCGGTCGCTGCCGCTGCCCGTGGTCACGTATTCCTCGCGAACGCAACGCAGCGTCAGGGTGAGCGCGTCAATAGAGTCGAGGTGATGCGGGGCGCGCAGCCGGGCTCGGAGAGTTCCGCCCTCGTAGTAGGGAAACGAATCGTAATTCAGGTAGCTGTTGCCGTAGCGAATTAGATCGGCGAGCATTTGCGCCCAGCGATACCAGAAAACCACGCCGAAAATTCCGAAGAGTGACGCCACGATTGTGAAAATCCAAAGCCGCTGCGAGATTCCGATCCAGAAAAACGGGACGAGGAAAACCGTCCACACCAAGGCGGCGAGCAAGCGGCTTAACATCGCATCGAATGCGGAGAACGAAAATCCTTCTGGCGACCAGTGAAAATCGCACAGCCACGGCTGGTGCGGATTTTGCGCGGCTTCGCGGAGATAACGCGCCTTTCGCGCGACTCCCAGCAGACCATGAACGATTAAGAATAGCCCGCCGAAGAAAAACATCGCGCCGAAAATCCCGATCAGCCAGTTGGGACCGTGTTTGCCTTTCAGAGGCAGCAAGTCGATCGCGCCGAGCGTAATCCATACGCCCGGGACTAAGAACGGAATTCCGACGAGCGCGGATTTCCAGCCGTCGATCGTCGTCGCGCTGCGCGTCGGGTGATCGTTGAGGATCGACCTGGAACCTGAATGGGCGATCGTGTCAGGGTGGAGGCGCTGCTCCATCGCGTCGGGGATCAGATTGATGGGTGCGCTGCCGTCCATATCCGTCAGATTGCATGGAGTAAGCCACTGATGCAATGGGACTTTGCTGAAAGGGTAATGGTTGTGATCTCGGCGGTGGCAAATTTGGGGCTGCGGAAGTATAATGCACGCGATGAGGCGAAATAGAGAGATAATGCATGTTCGCCGGACGGTGCCCTCGATGAAGGTTTCGCGGCCGTCTGTCCCACAGCCGCTCGCTGCAACGGCGGGCGGGAGCGAATACCTCGCTCTAATTGGCAATCGCGTGCGGGAATTGCGGGCGCGGCGGGGAATGACGCGAAAGATTCTGGCGCGGGATTCCCGGGTTTCGGAGCGTTACCTGGCGCAACTGGAATCCGGCGAAGGGAACATTTCGATTCTGCTGCTGCGGCAGATCGCGGCGGCGCTGGATACGCCGGTTGAGTCGCTGGTGTTTGTGGGAGCCGAGCCGAGCGTTGAGCTGGTGCGTGCCACCGAATTTCTTCGCGGAATGCGCCCGGAGGAACTGGAGCGGGCGCGCGATTTGCTTTTGCGGGAATTTGGCGGAATGGATGCGGATGCGCGGCGTTCGCGAATCGCGCTGGTCGGTTTGCGCGGAGCAGGGAAGTCTACGCTTGGCGCAATGCTCGCGGAAAAACTCGACGTTCCTTTTATTGAGCTGGATCGTTTGATCGAGCAGGAAGCGGGCGTGTCGCTGGGCGTGATCTTCGATCTTTACGGGCAGAGCGGATTCCGGCGGCTCGAGCGGCGCTGCCTGGATGAAGTGATCGAGCGATATCCAAAATTTGTTCTGTCCACCGGCGGCAGCCTGGTTTCCGAGCCGGGAACATTTCGACCGGCTGCTGACGGCGTGTTTCACGGTGTGGCTGCGGGCCACGCCGGAAGATCACATGCAGCGGGTGATCGCGCAGGGCGACATGCGCGCCGATGGCTGATAATCGCGAGGCCATGACCGACTTGCGGCGAATTTTGGCCGGGCGCGAGAGACTTTATGACCAGGCCGATGTTACGGTCGAGACTCGGAGCGGTTTTTGCTCGACGAAAATCTGGAAAGGCTGACGAAAGCGGTCAGGTGCCGAAGAAAATCGTGAACCGAGCCGCGAACAACGCGCGGCAGATTGAGGACGCTGACAATGCTCAACGTAAAAGAAAAAGAATCGATCACATTCGATGTGGCGCCGGATGAGCGCAAGCATTGGCGGCTCAGCGATTGATGGGCGCGTGGCGACGCTGGCGATGGACGTGAACGAAGAGAAATCGCTCAAGCCGGGCTACAAGCTGAAGTTCAATTCTTACGATCTGGGCGTGGATATCGAGCTGCATGACGTCTTGCAGCGCATTGCGCTTCGAGCATCCGGAAGTTGCCTGCGTGGTGGTTACGAGTGCGAAGGAGCGGATTTTCTGCGCGGGCGCAAATATTTATATGCTCGGAACCTCCTCGCACGCGTGGAAAGTGAATTTCTGCAAATTTACGAATGAGACTCGCGATGGCATGGAGGATTCGAGCCGTCACGACAGCTTGAAATTTATTGCCGCGCTGAATGGCACGACGGCGGGCGGCGGATACGAATTGGCACTCGCGTGTGACGAAATTTTGCTGACCGACGACCGCTCGAGCGCGGTGAGCTTGCCGGAAGTTCCGCTGCTAGGCGTGCTCCCCGGCACCGGTGGACTGACGCGCATCGTGGATAAGCGACATGTGCGGCGCGATTTGGCCGATATGTTCTGCACCAATCCGGATGGGGCGAAAGCGGATCGCGCGAAGGCCTGGGGCCTGGTGGATGAAATTGCGCAGCCGGCGAAATTTCCGGAATTGATCAAGGCGCGAGCACAGGCGATGGTGGCGAAATCGTCGCGAGCGGCGGATGCGAAAGGAATCAAGCTGAATCCGCTCGATCGCAAGATGGATGAGAAGGGAATTCATTACAAATTTGTGGATGTCGTATTTGATCGGGCGGCGCGTGTAGCCACGCTTACGGTTCGCGCGCCGGAAGGTGACCAGCCCCAGACGGTCGAAGCGATTCACGCGCTCGGCGATCGCTGGTGGCCGCTGGCAGATGGCGCGCGAATTGGACGATGCCATTTTGCTGTTGCGCACGAATGAACTTGATCTTGGATTGGTGCTGATCAAGACGACCGGAGCCGCGGATGCAGTGCTGGCTTCGGATGATGTGATGCTGAAGCATCGCAACGATTGGCTCGTGCGCGAGACGATTGGGATGTTGCGGCGCACTTTTTCGCGGCTGGAAGTCACCTCGCGCAGTCTTTATGCGATTCTCGATCCCGGATCGTGCTTCGCCGGGCTGCTTTTCGAATTGGCACTGGCGACGGATCGAAGCTACATGCTCAGCCTGCCGGATGATGACGCTGATAGCCCGAAAATCGCGCTCGATGGAATTAATTTTGGAGTGCTTCCAACAGTGGCCGGGCGCACGCGGCTTGAAACGCGTTTTGCCGCCGACAAAGAAAAGCTAGCGGCGCTCGAAACGCTTTCGGGGAAAATGCTCGGCCCTGCCGCGGCGCTTGCTGAGGGCTTGGTCAGCATTACTCCAGATGAATTGGATTGGGACGATGAAATTCGCATGGCCATCGAAGAGCGCACCTGCCTTTCGCCCGACGCGCTCACCGGAATGGAAGCCAGCCTGCGATTTCCGGGCGCGGAAACGATCGAGACGAAAGTTTTTGGGCGATTGTCGGCGTGGCAGAACTGGGTTTTCATCCGTCCGAACTCGACCGGCGAGCATGGCGCGCTGAAATTATTTGGCAGCGGAACCAAGCCGAAATTTAATTGGGAGAGAGTCTAATGTCGCTGAATTATCAGGATCGCATACCGAATAACGTCGAGCTCGGCTCGAATCGCATTTTGCAGCGCGCCTTAGAGCACTGGCAGCCGGAATTCATGCGCTGGTGGCAGGATCTGGGGCCGACTGATTTTCAGGCTTCCGATGTGTATTTGCGCACGGCGATTTCGGTGGATACGAAGGGCTGGGCGACATTCGGCTACGTGCGCATGCCGGAATACCGCTGGGGAATTTTTCTGGCGGATCCGGAGAATGACCGGCGCATCGGATTCGGCGACAACCTCGGCGAACCTGCCTGGCAGCAGGTTCCGGGCGAGCATCGCGCGAATTTGCGCCGCCTGATCGTGACGCAAGGCGATACGGAGCCAGCTTCGGTCGAGCAGCAGCGGCTGCTCGGGCATACCGCGCCTTCTCTCTACGATCTGCGAAATCTTTTTCAGGTGAACGTTGAGGAAGGCCGGCATCTCTGGGCCATGGTCTATCTGCTGCACGCTTATTTCGGACGCGATGGCCGCGAAGAAGCTGAAGAATTGCTCGAGCGCCACTCTGGCGATGCGGATAAGCCGCGCATCCTCGGCACCTTCAACGAGCCCATTCGCGACTGGCTTAGTTTCTACATGTTCACCTATTTCACCGATCGCGACGGAAAATTCCAATTGAAGTGCCTCGCGGAATCGGGCTTCGATCCGCTTTCGCGCACCTGCCGCTTCATGCTCACCGAAGAAGCGCATCATATGTTCGTCGGCGACACGGGAATTTCGCGGGTGATCAAGCGCTGCCTGGAAGTGATGAAGGAGCTCAACAGCGATGATCCCGTGGCGATACGCAAGGCGGGCGCAATCGATTTACCCACCATTCAGAAATATCTCAATTTTTGGTTCAGCACTTCGATCGATCTTTTTGGCGGCGACAGCTCGTCGAATGCCGCCTCGTATTTCGCGAATGGCCTTAAGGGCCGGCCCGACGAGGCGAAATTCGAGGACCACGTCGCGGCAGGTCAGGCGTTCGCGCTCGAATTGCCGGACGGAGGGGGCGGCGTGCGCACCGAAGAAATTCCCATGCGCAATGCGATGAATGAAGTGGCGCGCGAGGCTTACCTCAAGGATTGCGAGCAAGGCATGGCGCGCTGGAATCGCGTGATCGAAAAATTTGGCTACAGTTTCAGAATGACACTGCCCAGCCCGCGTTTTCGCCGCAATGTTGGAAGTTGGGCCGGCGTTCCGGTTGATACGACCGGGAAAATCATCAGCCGCGAGGAATACAACGCGCGCCTGAGTGAATGGCTGCCTACTGACGACGACCGCGCGTTCGTCTATAGCCGCATGCATGGCGTATTTGAAGCGGGCAAGATTGCTTCGTGGATCGCGCCGCCGGAGCGCGGGATTAATGGGCTACCGTTTGAATACGAATATGTGCGCCTGCAGTAGGCGCGAGCCATTCGCGCGGCCGTCGTAAGGACTTCCGGTCAGAGGAAGTCCGCATCCTGGCGTCATTGCCCATCATCTTAACTGTTGTGTTTTTGTTTGTTCCGTCCGTGAACATGCCTTTGGCTCGATTGTGCTCGTCGGATGCCGGCGGAAACGCCGGCGCTACTTGGATGAAACTCAGTGGAACCCGTTGCGTCTAAAAGAAAAGGCCAGGAGTGTCGGCGGGCGTCGCCTTTCGCCGCCTAGATATCCGGGTTCAAATAAATTATGTGGATAGTTCGACTAGCACTTAGCCGGCCGTATACGTTTGTGGTGGCCTCGATGCTGATTATTCTGCTCAGCGTAGTGGCCATTCAGCAAACCCCCGTCGATATTTTTCCGAACATTAACATTCCGGTGGTCAGCGTAATCTGGAACTATACTGGTCTGACGCCACAGGACATGGCCAACCGCATCACCGGCAATTCCGAGCGCATCGCCACCACCACAGTCAACGATATTCAGCACATTGAGTCCACCACGCTCAATGGCATCGCCATCATAAAACTATTTTTTCAACCAGGCACCAAGATCGAGGCCGCCGTGGCGCAGGTGACGTCCGCAGCCCAGGTAATTTTGCGGCAAGCCCCGCCGGGAACCACGCCGCCGCTGGTAATCGCGTACAGCGCGTCAAGCGTGCCGATTTTGCAACTCGGACTCGGCAGCGCCACGCTTTCCGAGCAGCAACTCTTCGACCTCGGCGTGAATTTTCTGCGCACGCAGTTGATCACCGTGCCGGGCGCGGCGGTCCCGTATCCCTATGGCGGCAAGCAGCGGCAAGTGGACGTGGACCTCGATCCGCAGGCGCTTTTCGAAAAAGGGATTTCTGGCGCCGAAGTGGTGAACGCGCTCAGCACGCAAAATATCGTTCTGCCGCAGGGCACATCGAAGATCGGCGATCGCGAGTATGACGTCGAGCTGAACAGCAGCCCCAAGAAAATTCCGGAATTGAACGATCTGCCGATCAAGGTTGTTAACGGCGCGACGATTTACGTGCACGACGTGGCTTTCGTGCACGATGGCAATTCGTTCCAGACCAATATCGTACGGCAGGACGGCAAGCGCGGCGTCCTAATCACGGTTTTGAAGAACGGAAATGCGTCTACGCTGTCGGTGGTGAACGGAATCACCCAAAAGCTGCCAGGACTGCAAGCGCAGTTGCCGCCGGAATTAACTCTGAAGAAAACGATCGATCAGTCGCTGTTTGTGCGCGCGGCGGTGAATGGAGTGCTGAAGGAAGCGGTGATCGCGGCGTGCTTGACCGCGCTGATGATTCTGCTTTTCCTGGGAAGCTGGCGCAGCACCATCGTAGTGGCCGTTTCGATTCCGCTTTCGATTTTGACTTCGCTGCTGGTGCTCTCGGCGCTCGGCGAGACCATCAATATCATGACGCTGGGAGGTTTGGCGCTCGCTGTGGGCATATTGGTGGACGACGCCACTGTCGAGATCGAGAACATCAATCGATTATTGCCGATGGGCAAGCCGCTGCACGACACGATTTTGCTCGGCGCGCAGCAGATTGCCGTGCCCGCATTCGTCGCGACGTTGAGTATTTGCATAGTGTTCGTTCCGATTTTTTTCCTGAAGGGAATTGCCGGATATTTGTTCCGGCCGCTGGCCGAGGCGGTGGTGTTCGCCATGTTGGCGTCGTATTTACTGTCGCGAACGATTGTGCCGACGTTGGTGCTGTTCTTCTTTCGGGCCGAGCGCCGCAAGCATCGAGAACATCCTGAAGGAGATCCGAACCCCGGATTATTCCGCCGCATCCATTTGGGATTTGAAGAGGGTTTCGAGAAGCTGCGCGACCACTACGTGGGCTGGCTCGAGTGGTGCCTGCACAACCGGCTGGTATTCAGCGCGCTGTTTCTCGCGTTTTGCGCAGTCAGCATGCTGCTGATTCCGTTTCTTGGTTCCGATCTTTTTCCCACCGTGGATTCGGGCCAAATTCGGTTGCACTTGCGCGCGCCGACGGGCCTGCGAGTGGAAGAAACCGCGGCGCTCTGCGACCGGGTGGAAGACTCGATTCGCAAGCAGATTCCCGCAAAAGATATCCAGGGAATTCTCGACAACATCGGATTGCCTTACAGCGGAATCAATTTGAGCTATAGCACCGCGGGGACCATTGGGACTTCCGATGCGGAAATTCTGATTTCGCTGACCGAAGATCACCGGCCCACAGCGGACTATATCCGTGAATTACGCAAGACGCTGCCAGGTGAATTTCCCGGAACCGCATTTTTCTTTCAGCCCGCGGATATTGTTAGCCAAATTTTGAATTTCGGACTGCCGTCGCCGATCGATGTGCAACTAGTAGGCCCGAATTTTGCCGACAACTTCGAGCTGGCGCGAAAAATGCTGCCGCGCATCCAGGAAGTGGGCGGCGCCGTCGACGTGCACATCCAGCAGGCGCTCGATTTGCCCAAGCTCCATGTGGACGTGGATCGCACGCGCGCACAATCGGTTGGATTCACGCAGCAGGACGTGGCGAATAATGCGCTGGTCGCGTTGACGAACAGCTTCCAAACCGCCCCGAATTTTTGGGTGAGTCCGCAAGGCGTCCCGTACGTCGTTGCCACGCTGACGCCGCAATATCGTGTAGATACCATGCGCCAGGTGCAGGCGATTCCGGTGATCGGCAGAACTGGGCAGCCGCAAATTCTCAACAACGTTGCCAATATCAGCCGCGAATCCACCCCGGCGGTGGTGAATCACTACGACATCGTCCCGGTCGTCGATATCTATGCCAGCGCGCAGGACCGTGATCTCGGCGGCGTAGCGAGCGGCGTCTCGAAAGTGATCGAGGATTTCAAGGCTCAGAAATTGCTCCCGCGAGGCACCACCATCGTCTTGCGCGGGCAAGTCGATACCATGAAGACTTCATTCACCGGCCTGGCCGTCGGATTATTTTTCTCCATCGTGCTGGTCTATTTGCTGATGGTAGTGAATTTCCAATCTTGGGCGGACCCATTTATCATTATCACCGCTCTGACCGGGACTTTTGCCGGCATCGTCTGGATGCTGTTTATTACGCATACGACCATGAGCGTGCCGTCGTTGATGGGCGCGATCATGAGCATTGGCGTCGCCACCTCGAAT
Organism: uncultured Acidobacteriota bacterium; assembly: GCA_963792515.1. Lineage (GTDB taxonomy): Bacteria > Acidobacteriota > Terriglobia > Acidiferrales > UBA7541 > Palsa-147. Next base: position 42,433 of record CAWBWG010000002.1, read on the forward strand.
AGCATTTTGCTGGTGACTTTTGCCGGCGCGCAAATGCAAGAGGAAGGCGCAGGCTCTCTCGAAGCGGCGAAGAATGCCGGGCACGTGCGCTTGCGCCCCATCGTGATGACGGCGCTGGCCATGATCATCGGTATGTTGCCGATGTCGTTGGGATTTGGCGAAGGCGGCGAACAGAATGCACCGCTGGGTCGCGCAGTAATCGGCGGATTGTTGTTCGCCACGATTGGCACCTTGTTCTTCGTGCCTGTTGTTTTCAGTTACATTCGAAAAAACGGTTACAAGCAGCCTTTGGCGGAGGACTGATTTCGGAATGTCATACGAGACGAACTCATCGGGAAGTGGGCACGCCGCGGAGCGGCCGAAATCGCGCGGGCCGTGGAAATATATTCTGCCGGCGCTCGCGTTGCTCTTGTTCATCGGGCTGGCGTTTTGGGGAATCCAGTCGCGGCTGGGAGTGCGCGCGTCGCTGAATACCGCTGCAAAAGATTCGACGCGCGTTCCCGTTGCCGTGGTGCACCCCACTCCTGCAATTTCGGCAGGCGATATCGTGTTGCCTGGAAATGTGCAGGCGTATCTGGATACGCCGATTTACGCGCGCACGAACGGCTACCTGCGGAAATGGTATGTAGATATCGGCGGGCGCGTAAAGGCCGGGCAACTTCTCGCCGAAATCGAGACGCCGGAAATCGATCAGGAACTTCATCAAGCCCAGGCGGCGCAATTGCAGGCGGAAGCGAATCTCGATTTGGCCAAGACAACTGCGGATCGCTGGCAGAATTTGCTGAAGTCGGATGGCGTCTCGCAGCAGGAAGTGGATCAGAATGTTTCCGCGTTTCGCGCGCGCGAAGCCGATTTGCAGGCGGCCAAAGCGAACGTGCAGCGATTCAAAGACCTGCAATCGTTTCAGAAAGTGACGGCGCCATTCGATGGAATCCTCACGGCGCGAAATGTGGACGTGGGCGCGTTGATCGCGAACGGAAACGCGGTGCAGCTTTTCCGCATGGCGCAAACGAATGTTCTGCGGATTTATGTGCAGGTGCCGCAGACCTACAGCCGCTCGATTCAGCCCGGCGTGCAGGCGACGCTGACGATTCCGGAATTTCCGCACACCGAATTTCCGGGCAAAGTGATTCGCTCGGCGGGAGCGATCGATCCGGCTTCGCGGACGCTGCTCACCGAAGTGCAAATTCCGAATCCGAAGGGCGAGATTTTGCCGGGCGCTTATGCGACCGTTCATTTCAAAGTGACTTTGGTCGAGCCGCCGCTGGCGATTCCGCCGAACGCTTTGCTTTTTCGCTCGCAGGGACCGCAAGTTGCGGTGGTCACGCCGCAGGGCAAGATTCATTTGCAAAGTGTGACCATGGGCCGCGATCTGGGCACCAGCCTCGAGGTCCTCGATGGCGTGAAGCCCTCCGACAACGTAGTGATCAATCCACCCGATTCGATCGCCGAGGGTGCTGAGGTCACCGTGACGCAAACGGCTGCGCCATCGCCCGCTCCTCCTGCACCTGCGCCCGCGGGCAAGTCCTAAATTCAATTTCGACCGATGCGGATGCTGAAGACTTTGCAAAAAATCGAAATGCCTGCGAGAAAATATCTGCGGCGCTCTGCTGCCGGTGTTGCGGGCGCGATGATCGCCTTGTGCCTTTCGGGCTGCACGGTCGGGCCAAATTACAAGCGCCCGTCCGTGGAAGTGCCTTCCGCATACAAAGAACCGCCGCCGCAAGGATGGAAAGAAGCGGCGCCTCATGACGAAATCGCCAAGGGAAATTGGTGGGAGGCTTTTGGCGATGCGCAGCTGAACGATCTCGAGACGCAAGCCCTGGCCGCAAGTCCCACGCTGCAAGCTGCGGTAGCGCGCGTCACGCAGGCCCGTGCGAACGTGCGCATCACTCGCGCCGCGCTCTTCCCGACCGTCAACGTCGATCCGTCGGCCGCGCGCGCCCGCGCATCCGCCGAAGGAAATGAAGCGCCGAATACCATCAACAGGCCATTCACGAATAACGTGATCACGCTGCCGCTCGACGTGAGCTACGAAGTGGATTTGTGGGGCCGCGTGCGCCGCTCGGTGGAATCTTCGCGTGCCCAGGCGCAGGCCAGCCAGGCGGATTATGAAAATATTCTGCTCACGTTGAAATCCGACGTGGCGCAGAATTATTTTTCGTTGCGTTATGTGGATGTCGATCGCGGGATCCTTAGCAATAACATTGAACTCCTGAAAAAGGCGCTCGATCTCACGCAGGCGCGGCACGCTGGCGGCGCTGCCAGCGGCCTCGATGTGTCCGAAGCCGAAACTCTTCTCGCCACTACTCAAGCTACGTATATCGGCCTGGGCGTCCAGCGCGCGCAATTCGAGCATGCGCTGGCCGTGCTTGTCGGCAAACCTGCCGCGGAATTTTCAGTTCCGGAAAAAGCGTTCGCTCTCGAGCCGCCAGCGATTCCAGCCGGACTACCTTCCGATCTTCTCGAGCGGCGTCCTGATGTCGCCGAGGCCGAACGCCAGATGGCTTCAGCAAACGCGCAAATCGGCGTCGCGCGCGCCGCCTATTTCCCCGCTCTGAATTTAACCGGCGCCGCCGGCTTCTTGAGCGACGATCTCGTGAAGCTTTTCAATGCCTCAAGCACCATCTGGTCGATTGCTGCCAGCGCGTCGCAGCCTCTTTATGCCGGCGGCAGCATTTCGGCGAACTACGCTGCGCTCGCGCGCCGCGTATGACGAATCGGTCGCCAATTACCGCCAGCAAGTGCTGGTGGCTTTCAAAGAAGTTGAAGATGGGCTCTCGGGGCTGCGCGTACTCGAAGAGCAAGAGGCCGCACAGAATAAAGCGGTGGACTCCTCGCGGAGGACATTGACGATTTCCACGGCGCGCTACAAAGAAGGGCTCGCGAATTTTCTCGAAGTCATCGATGCCCAGCGCACGGTCCTCGAAAATGAACAGGAATCAGCGCAGTTACGCGACTTGCGGCTGCTCACCACCGTTCAATTCATCCAGGCCCTCGGCGGCGGATGGCAGGAGTCGAAAATCTACAGTGACTCACAGGCGCCTGCCGCCGGTTCGAGCCGGCCAGCGCATTAATTCTTTGCACCGGGATTTCATCCGAATTCGTTACCGCGAAACGCGTCGAGTTGCTTAGAATAACTCGTCTTTAGCGCGAGCCGTTTTCGATGGGTTGTGCGGCAATCGCGCAACCGGTTCAGGAGAGATTCTTCAGGTCATCATGTCCGACGATTCCATCGCGATCATAGGCGGCACGGGAGATTTGGGCTACGGGTTGGCGCTGCGCTGGGCCAAAGCCGGGCGAAAAGTATTTATTGGCTCGCGTTCCGCGGAGCGCGCTGCCAAGGCCGCCGGCGAGATTCACGAAGCTGCCGGAGCGGAATCGCAAGTGCAGGGCTTGGCGAATGTCGATGCGATTCAAAATGCGTGGATCGTGGTGATCGCCGTTCCATTTTTGGCGCAAGCTGAGACGATTTCTTCCATAAAAGAAAAACTTCGCACTGGGCAGACGGTGGTGATTTGCACCGTGCCGCTCGAAGCGGCCGTCGGCGGGGCAGCGACGCGCACGCTCGGGCTTTGGGCCGGCTCAGCCTCGGAGCAGGCGGCGCGAACTTTGCCGGATACCGTACACGTCGTCGCCGCGTTTCAAAATGTGTCGGCGCACGCGATGCAGGAACTCTCTGCCACGGTGGATTGCGACGTGATTGTTTGCGGTGATGAAGCGGAAGTGCGCGCACGCTTGAAGCCGTGGGTCGAGGCGATACCCAGTTGCCGCTATGTGGATGGCGGAAAACTGGAGAATGCGCGCATTGTGGAATCGCTCACCGCGTTTTTGATCGGCGTGAATCGCCGCATGAAAGTTCCCGCTTCCGGAATTCGCATTACCGGCATTGGTCCGGGGCGATGAGCGCCGCGCGTTCGCGCCGGAGCGCGGATGCCGGCGAGATCGAGATCATCGGGATTCGTACTCTGCCGGAAGTGAAGCCGGGCGATGATCTGGCCGGCTTGATTGCGGCCGCGTTGCGCCGCGAAAATCGCGAATTGCGTAGCGGCGACATTTTGGTCGTCGCGCAGAAAGTGGTTTCGAAGGCCGAAGGCCGCATCGAGCGATTGCGCGCGGTGAAACCTTCGGAACTGGCGCGCAGTTGGGCGCGGACGCTTGGCGAGGATCCGCGATTCGTGGAAATAGTGTTGCGCGAATCGCATCGTGTGATTCGCATGACCGAACGGGCGCTGATCGTTGAGACGCGGCACGGATTTATTTGCGCGAATGCCGGCGTGGATCGCTCGAATGTGCGCGATGCTGGTACGGTGATGTGCCTGCCGCTCGATCCGGATCGTTCGGCGCAGCGGCTGAGCGATCGCTTGCGAAGGGTTAGCAAGGCGCGCGTTGCCGTCATTATTTCCGATACTTTCGGACGGCCGTGGCGCCTGGGACTAACGAACGTGGCCATCGGCGCTGCCGGATTATCGGTGCTCGAAGATTTGCGCGGCACGCGCGATGCCAGCGGACGCAAGCTGCAAGGCACGATTCTCGCCGTCGCCGATGAATTGGCGGCCGCAGCTGGGCTGGCGATGAAAAAGGCAGCGCAGATTCCCGCGGTGATTATTCGCGGAGCCTCATTCGCCGCCGCGCGCGATGGGGCGCGCCAGTTGATTCGTCCGGCCAGCGAGGATATGTTTCGATAGACGGCGCACGTAGCCGGGTGCGGTGGTTTTCAGATTCACGGGCCATTAGGAATGGGAACGATCACAACAATAGCAAAGATCGCGAGCGCGCGAACTGCGAGCGATGTAAGTGCGGTCGAGCGGGCGCTGGTGCGCGCTGAGGCTGGCGAGCAAATCGCGCGCGAAGATGCGCTCTTGCTGATGGAGTCCGCCGAATCGGACGCGCTGCTCGAAGCCGCATCGTCGCTGCGCAATCGCGTCAAGGGCCGCAACATCAGCTATTCACGCAAGGCATTCGTTCCGCTTACCACTTTGTGCCGCGATTACTGCGGCTACTGCACCTTCCGCCGCGATCCCGGCGAGCCAGGCGGCAGTTACATGACGCCGGAAGAAGTTTTGCAGGTCGCGGAACGCGCGCGCGCCGCCGGGTGCAAAGAGCTATTGTTCAGTTTGGGTGATCAGCCCGAACGGATTTTCCCCGAAGCGCGCGAATTTTTGCGCGAGCGCGGTTTTGCGCGCACGCTCGAATACCTCGCATCCGTTTCGCAACTCGCCCTTGAGTCGTCCGGACTGCTGCCGCACGCAAATCCCGGCGCGATGAATGCTGGCGATCTCTCCGCTCTGAAATCTTCCAACGCAAGCATGGGCCTGATGCTCGAAAACGTCAGCCCGCGCTTGATGCAACGCGGCGAAGCCCACGAAAACGCGCCCGACAAAGTGCCGAGTTTGCGGTTGCGAACGATCGAAGAGGCCGGCCGCCAGCGCATCGCGTTCACGACGGGAATTTTAATCGGCATCGGCGAAACGCGCGCGGAGCGCGTCGATTCGCTGCTGGCCATTCGCGATCTGCACGCGCGCCACGGCAACATTCAGGAAGTGATCGTTCAGAATTTCCGCGCTAAGCCGTTGACGCCGATGGCCCTCCACTCGGAGCCGGATATGGACGACATGCTGCGCACGGCAGCTGTCGCGCGGCTGATTCTAGGCGGTGAAATGAATTTGCAAGCACCTCCGAATCTCAGCGCGCCGGATTACACCCGCCTCCTCGAAGCGGGCATCAATGACTGGGGCGGAATTTCGCCGCTCACTCCGGATTTCATCAATCCAGAAGCCGCGTGGCCGCATATCGATACTCTTGGCGAACGGACTGCCGATTCCGGTTTCAATCTTCGCGAGCGGCTTTCGATTTATCCCAAATTCACCGAGCGCGACGGCTTCGTCCATGAAAATGTCCGCCCGTATTTGCAGAAATTAAAAGACGCCGATGGTTATGCGCGGTCGGAAAACTAAAGAATGGCGGTGAACCGGTAATGCTTGGGCCAAGTAAAAATCTTAGCGCGGTACTACGGGGCGCGCAGCCGGCGGTGCGGTCGGCACTCGATCTCGCGCTTGAAGGCCGCGAGCTGGACTTCGACGAAGGCGTGCTTCTCGCACGAGCGGATGGCGATGATTTGACGGCGCTCGTTGCCACGGCCGACGAACTTCGCCGCCGGCAAGTGGGCGACGCCATCACCTATGTCGTCAATCGAAATATTAATTTCACGAATGTCTGCATGGTCGGCTGCGCGTTCTGTGGCTTCGCGCGCGGTCCAAACGCCAGCGATGCCTACTCGCTTTCGATCGAGCAAATCGTCGCCAAGGCCAGCGAAGCTTGGGACGCCGGCGCCACGGAAGTTTGCATTCAAGGCGGGCTACCGAAAGATTTCGACGGATATTTCTATCGCGATATTTTGCGCGGCATCAAAGCGGCGATTCCGGGAATGCACATTCACGCATTTTCGCCGATGGAAATTTGCTATGGCGTCGAGCGCACCGGCTTGAATCTGCGCGAGTATCTTTTGATGCTTAAGGAAAATGGCTTAGACACAATTCCAGGCACGGCCGCGGAAGTGCTCGACGACGAAGTGCGTAGCGCGCTCAGCCCCAACAAGTTAAAAGTCGCGCAATGGATCGAAGTGGTGCGCACCGCGCACTCGCTCGGCATTCGCAGCACTTCAACAATGATGTATGGCCATGTGGAAACTCCGGAACATTGGGTGCGCCACATGCTATTGCTGCGCGATATTCAGGAAGAGACGGGCGGATTCACGGAATTTGTGCCCCTTGGGTTCGTCCATGAGAAGACGCGGCTATTTCGCAAAGATGGCGCACGCCCGGGCAGCACGCGGCGTGAAAATCTCGCCGTGCACGCTGTGGCGCGCGTTTTGTTCAATGCGCTCATCCCGAATATCCAAGTTTCCTGGGTGAAAATGGGATTTGAAGAATCGCTTGCGTGTCTCGAATCCGGCGCGAATGATTTCAGCGGCACTTTGATGGAAGAACACATTTCGAAATCGGCTGGAGCGAATTTCGGTGAATATGTTTCGCCCGAGGAATTCCGCACGCTGATCCGCCGCATTGGCCGCATTCCAGCCGAGCGCACCACGACGTACGCGCTGCGACGAGTTTACGAACGCGACGACCATGAATCGGTGTCGGCGAACACATCGAAGCTGAAGCCTCCTTCACAGTTGACCGTCGTCGAAGAGCCGCACTATACCGGGACTGGATACTGATGGAGATCGTCGCGCTCGCCGGCGGAGTCGGAGCATCGAAGCTGCTCGTCGGGCTGGCGCATGCAATGGCACCTGAAAATCTGAGCATCGTCGTCAACACCGGCGACGATCTCGAAATGCATGGCCTCACCATATGCCCGGATCTCGACATCGTCACTTACACGCTCGCACGTCTCGTAAATCCAGCGACGGGCTGGGGCGTAAACGGCGACACTTTTGCCGCGCTGCAATTTCTTTCGCGCTACGAACGCGAGACCTGGTTCAATCTCGGCGATCGCGATCTAGCCACGCACATCCATCGCAGCGAAATGTTGCGCCGCGGAGCCACGCTTTCCGAATGCGCCGATTCGATTCGCCGCGCCCTCGGCGTCCGCGCGCATATTCTGCCGATGAGCGATCAGCCGGTGCGCACGCACATTGAAACGCCGGCCGGCGATCTGCCTTTCCAACACTATCTGGTGAAGCATCGCACGGAGCCAGTTGTGAAAGCAATCCGCTTCGAGGGCGCTGAGCGATCGGAGCCTGCTCCCGGAGTGCTGAGCGCGATTGCGAGCGCGCGCGGAATCGTAATTTGCCCGAGCAATCCGCTGATCAGCATTGGTCCGATTCTCGCGGTGCCCGGCATTCGCGAAGCCCTCGCTGCGCGACGCGAGGATGTCGTCGCGGTTTGCCCCATCGTTGGCGGCAAGTCTCTAAAAGGTCCGAGCGCAAAAATGATGGCCGAGCTGGGCATCGAAGTTTCTGCGCGCGGCGTGGCAGAGCTCTATCGCGACATTGCCTCGCGCATCGCCATCGATGAATGCGACGCTGCTCGGCGACCGGAAATTGAGGCGGTTGGAATCGGAGTCGAAGTCACCCGCACCGTCATGGATTCCGAAGAAGATAAATGGTGGCTGGGACATTTTCTGGTGAATTTGCTGCAGGCGAAGCCGACGCACGCCGGCATTTAGATTTTGCGATGCGCTTGGCAGGCTCGTTCGCGCAAAAGTGTGCACTGCGAAAGGCCGCATGAAGGCGTTGCTGATTCCTGTAAAGGATTTGCAAAACGCCAAGCAGAGGCTTGCGGCGGAGCTCTCGCAGGCCGATCGAACGGCATTGGCCGAAGCGATGTTCGACGATTTCTGTGCGAGCGTGGCGCAAATTCGCTGCGTGGATAGAATCTTCGTGATCACGAATTACGAACCGGCGATCGAGCGGGCGAATTCGCTGGGCTGGGAAGTCCTGCGCGAGACCGCGCAGGAATCCGAGAGCGCATCCGTGGATGCGGCATCGCGAATGTGCGCCGAGCGCGGCGTCACGTCGCTGGCCCGCGTGCCGATTGATCTCCCGCTCGTCACCTCCGCCGATATCGAGCAGATTTTTGCCGCCGCGCGGCCGGCGCCATCTGCAGTGATCGTTCCATCACGCAGCGGAAGGGGCACCAACGCGCTGTTGCGCACGCCCCCCGCGCTGTTCCCATCGCGGTTCGGGCCATATAGTTTCTCGAAACACTCTCGAGAAGCGGAGCTCCGCGGTGCGCAAATGATCGTCCTACGAAATGAGCGTCTCGAACTCGACGTGGACGACTGGGACGATCTTCAAGTTTTGTCAATGCGCTCGGATTTGCCGCCTGCCACTCGAAACTGGCTGGCGCGTGCGGGTCTGTTGCCGTCCGCGCTCGCTGCCAGCGCCTCTGCCTACGCGATTCGCTCAAATTCAGGTGACGCGCTTGAAAAATAAGATCTATCCGAGCGTCGACGCGGCGGTTGCCGATGTTTCCGACGGCGCATCGCTGATGTTCGGCGGATTCGGCGGCGCTGGATTTCCGAATGAACTGATTCGCGCGGTCGGACGTAAGGGTGCGCGAAATCTTTTCGCCATCAGCAATAATTGCGGGACGGGCGACAGCGAACTCGGCGTGCTTTTCAAAAATAAGCAGATCCGCCGTGTGATTGCAGCATTTCCTGGGCCGCAGTCCACTTACTTTCAGCAGCAAGTCGAAGCCGGCGAAGTGGAATACGAACTCGTTCCGCAGGGAATCCTCTGCGAGCGCATGCGCGCGTATGGCGCGGGGATTCCGGCTTTCTATTCTCCGGTGGGAGTTGGCACGGAAGTCGCTCAAGGAAAAGAAGAGCGCTCCATAAATGGACGCCGCTGCATTCTCGAATCCGCCTTGGGCGCCGATTTCGCACTGATCCGCGCGCTAAAAGCCGATCCGCTCGGCAATTTGGTTTATCGCAAGGCCGCCCGGAATTTTAATCCAGTGATGGCCACGGCGGCGAAAGTCACCATCGTCGAAGTGAATGAAATTGTGCCGGTCGGCGCGCTCGATCCGGAAACGATTGTCACGCCGTCGGTCTTCGTGCACCGCATCGTTGAAGTAGGAGGCGCTCATGACGCTTGAGCGCAAACTTTCCCGCGAGCAAATTGCCGAACGCGCCGCGCAGGAATTGCCCGCTGGCTCCTATGTAAATCTCGGCTGGGGCATTCCGAATTTGATTGCCGCCTACGTCCCCGAAAACGCGGGAGTAATTTTTCACAGCGAAAATGGCATCCTGGGCATGGGCCCTCGCGCTCGCCCCGGCCAAGAAGATTACGATCTAGTAGACGCCATGAAAGCCCCAGTCACCATTCTTCCCGGCGGTGCATATTTTTCGCAAGTCGACGCTCACATGATGACCCGCGGCGGCCATCTCGATGTCGCGGTTCTGGGCGGCCTGCAAGTCTCCGAGCGCGGCGATCTCGCCAATTGGAAAGTGCCCGGCGCGAAATTTTCCGGCGGGATTGGCGGGGCGATGGATATCGCGGTCGGCTCCCGGCGCTTGATCATTACCATGGAGCACGTCACGAAAAACGGTGAGCCCAAAATTGTGAAGGCGTGTACATACCCGCTTACCGCGCTTCAGTGCGTGACGACCATTGTCACCGATCTCGCAGTGATCGATGTTATTTCGAGCGGCCTCCAACTTCGCGAAGTGGCGCCCGGCGTTTCGCCAGAGGATGTTCAGAAGGTCACCGAGCCGAAGCTCGCCATTGCGGAGCGCGTGCCCGAGATGCGATTGCGCGCGAAATAATTGGCCGGGATAAAAATGTGCCGGCCTCGCCGTGTGAGTTGAAGACCTAAGGCAGAACCCAATGCTAAACCGGGCCTCCGCCTAGGCGGACCGGCCCCTACGAGATCACGTCGGCGGATTCGAGTGCCGATCTTACGATTTTTCCGAGAGCGTCCAAACTGAATGGCTTCTGGATGTAGAGCGCGCCCTCGCGGCTTTGGATATGGGCGGACGCGTTGAACTCCACATAACCGGACATATAGATCACTTTGATGTCGGGCCGCAGCGCCGAAATATTTTGAACCAACTCGCGCCCAGTCATGCGCGGCATCACTGTGTCAGTCAGAAGCAAATGGACGGGCCCGCCATATTTGGCGACCAGTTCGCACGCTTCGAAGCCGCCGCCGGCAACGAGAACCGTGTAGCCGCGTCCCTCGAGATATTCGGCAGCCAGATCGCGAATTCCGGATTCGTCATCCACCACCAGAACAGTTTCGGCTCCGTGGCGCGCCACTTCGGGCAACTGCGTACTCTTCGGAGCGTTCTCGGCGGCGTCCACACGCGGGAGAAGAATCGTAAACGCAGCGCCCTGTCCCGGCGCGCTGTCCACAAAAATGAATCCGCCGCTTTGTTTCACGATCCCATAAACGGTGGCCAGCCCAAGTCCTGTTCCGCGGCCTTTTTCTTTGGTCGTGAAGAATGGCTCGAAAATACGCGCCTGCGTAGCCGCATCCATTCCATCGCCGGTGTCGCGAACAATCAGCCCGGCATATTGTCCATCGGCGATAGACGGCAAAGGCCGCGGATCGCCGGGCGCATAGCAAACATTTTCAGTGCGCATGCGCAGACATCCACCGACCGGCATCGCATCGCGCGCGTTCACCGCGAGATTGAGCAATACCTGCTCGAGCTGTCCGGCATCCGCGCGCACGTGTCCCAATTCCGGATCGGTGCTGAAAATGAACTCGATATTCGACCCGAAAAGCCGCTCGATCATACTGGCCATGTCGGCCACCACACGATTCAGATCCAGCACTTCCGGCTGCAGCACTTGCATCCGGCTGAAGGCCAGCAATTGCTTCGTCAGCGCAGCGGCGCGATCTGCGGCCTTCTGAATTTGCGCGATATTCTCGCGCGGCTGTCCGCCGCTGGAATTCAAGAGCAAATCGGTATGGCCGCGAATCACCATCAGCAAGTTATTGAAGTCGTGCGCAATGCCGCCGGCCAGTTGGCCCACTGCTTCCATTTTTTGCGCTTGGCGGAATTGCATCTCCAGCATTTTCGTTTCGGTCACGTCGGTCATTACGCCTTGCAGCGACTCAACTCCATTCGCATCGCGCACCACCGTCGCGATATCGGTGAACCAGTGATATTTCCCATCGCGCGCCTGCAGTCGGTATTCCGCCGAATAAGCCTGCCCTGACGCCCGGCATTTTTCTTCGAGACCAATCACCTTTTCGATATCTTCCGGATGCAGCCGCTGGAACCAAAGATTCGGGTCGGCCATCCATTCCGCGGGCGTGAATCCGAGGATCGCTTCGATTTGCGGGCTGACGTAAGACCATTCGCCGTCCGAGCCAAATCCGGCCATGTACGTGATCGCGGGAAGCTGCTCAACCAGCAAGCGGAAACGCGTTTCGGCGGCCAGCAATTCGCGTTCGGCGCGCTTGCGCTCCGTCAGATCATGCACGATCACCTGCGACGCCGATTCTTTCCCCACTTTGAACGAAGCCGCTGCAACCTCGACGTCCACGATGCTTCCATCGAGCCTCACGAATTTTTCTTCAAGAAAAGGAACGGTCTGTCCCGGCCACTGCAGCTCAGCCATCCGGCGCGCGGCAACTTCTCGATGCTCGGGATGGATAAAATCGATGGCCGGCTTTCCGATTATTTCGTCCGGCGATTTTCCCCCCAGCAGTTTCACTCCCGCCGAATTGATGAACACAATATTCTGTCCCCGTCGCACCCACACCGCGTCGGGAGAAAGTTCCACCAGTCGGCGATATCTTTCCTCGCTTTCCCGCAATTCTTCCTCGGCGCGTTTCCGCCGGCTGATATCGCGATAGATGCAATAAACGGCAATCTGATTTTCGGCGACGTTCACCGGAGAGACCAGCAGCGACACTTCGAAGCGCGTTCCATCTTTCCGCCGGCGGACCGTCTCAATGCTGGTAATCGCGCCGCGCTCCGCCTCATCGTCGAGCCATTTGCCTTCTTCGGTTTTTTCGTCCGGCACCACCAGCTCATCCAGATTTCGTCCGACGGATTCCCCCGCGTCATATCCGAACATGCGGGTGAATTCGCGATTGATGCGCAGCACGATATTTTTCGTGTCCACGAAGGCGATCGCTTCGGGTGCCGACTCTACGAGTTGCTCGAGATACGCTTTTTGGACCACCAGATTGCGTTCGGTCTGCTTGCGGCCGGTAATATCGATCATCACGATCGTCACGCCGCGAATTTCGTCGCGCTTCAGCCGCAACGGCAGAAAACTCACCAGCCAATCGCGCGGCTCGCCCGGGAATGCCGCCGTTTCGGCCACGATTTCTAAATCAGAAATCGCCGCGCCGGTGTCAAACACGCGCTGCACGATCGGCTCGAGCAAAGCCGCCATTTCCGGAACGATCTCTGAAAAAGTACGTCCGAGATGAGAAGCCACGGGACGCCCATTGAACTCGGCAAGTTTGTCGTTCACGCGAGCGTACTTCATCTCGCGGTCGACTAGCGCCAAGCCGATCGGCGCCGTGCGGTAGAGCAGCGCCAGCTCGGCAAACTGCTCAGTTATGCCATTTTGGTCCATGCTTCGACGTAGTACTAGAACTAGCCTCACGCTCAGTGTGAACCCCAGCTCGTGCAGGGTCAAGTGCACTGTAGGAATGCTTGGCTTCACAAACAATAGAGGAGGAAGGGAATGGAAGTGCTGGTCGTCGTCCGCGCAGCTAAATGCCGCCGATACAAGAGCATGGCCGCCGCCACCGAGCGTCCCGTCCGTTTTGGAACAATAGAGCAGCTATTTGTGCGACGTGCCGGCCGTTGGAGTTCCTATGCCGCAGCCCGACGCCGCTGGTCGAGCGAGTCCGGTCACCGCTGTAACCGTGCCTGAGCCGCAAGTCGGCGTCTTGCTCAACGAGCGGACAAGGACGACCGGAACTGCCACGCCGATCACCAGCATCGTTCCGAGCAGCAGACCGTGGCCCGCCAGGCTTCCGGCGGAGGCGCCGGCGGCACTGGCGCCGTGAAGCGCGGTGGAGCGCCCAGCGTCCATCAGGTCGGTATTCGGCGCGATGGCAGGCGCGTCAGGATCCTGGTCGCCGCGAATTGTCGAGCTCTGCCCCTGGCTCACTTCGACGCACACGCCGCCAAGATTGCAAAACCGGACTTTACCTTCGAAGACCACGATTCGCGTCACATAATTTTCAAACGCCAGAAAAAAGTCCGTGCCGACCACGCCCGCTACTCCCGTCGGCGTCCGAATCTTAAAGCTAGCGCCGGGCTTGGTCTGCTTTACCGCATTTGCGCGTACGCGGCCGTAACCCAGTTCCAGATCGGTTTGCTGCGAGGCGGCATCGTGCTTGGTGACGCGCAGGCTGGAATCGGCGCCCACATTCAGAATCGAGCCATCATCCAGAGCTACGCGGGCTCTGGCTAGATGCCCGGTTGCAATTGTGTCTTCCCAAAAGACTGGAATTTCTGGAGTTGCCGTCATCGATTGCCCGGCTCGTTCGAGATTTACGGCCGGGACTAGTGCCGAAACCTTGCCGGCGTGCTGCGCGGGTGTTTGCGGCAGAGCTTGAATTGGGAATGCGAGCAGACCGCAGAGAGCTATGGCGAGTGAGGATTTGACGGCAGCTAGGTTCCGCATGAGCATTAACTCCTGATTTCCGTTCACAACCGTAAGGTGACAGCACCCCGATGGCGGACTGGCAATATACCCCAAGCCCGCCACGCGGGGGCACAGATTTTTCAGTTCGCGGCCTTCTTGGCTTGGGCCGCCGCGCGCATTTGGGCGAACATTTGGCGCATGTGGTCGTTGGCGCCCGGCGCACGCTTTTCACGCCAGGCTTCGTAGCGGTTGACGTGCTGTTCGAGATTGCCGAAGTTGTGCGGATTTTTGAAAGCGGCGCGCCATTGCGCAATAATTGGCTTCAGCCGCTCCCACACGATCCACTGCTCTCCCGTCGTCTCGAACAAAAATTCCTCGTCGAGCAGTCCGCGATTGGCATAGTTGGCGACCATGTCCCAGTAAGACGCGACCATCCGGATGTAACCGCCCTCTTCGCCGCCACCCATGAAAATTTTCAACACGTCGTCGAAAGTTGCCGGATGAAAACTCGCGAAGAACCACTGGCGCGCCTCCCGCATTTTGGTTTCCCGGCGTGCTTCGTACAACTTCAACATCAAATCGCCTTGCTCATGTGTTGCGGCCATCGGTAATGCCTCCTTGGTTTTTGCTGACCGGTGCGAATGAAATTTGCACCGGCAGAACTTGTTAGCCGCCCGCAGCGGCTGCTCCACTCACCAATTCCACGCGCTGGGTGTTGGCGACCAGGATGTGCGCTTGCTCGAGCGCCAACTTCACGCGGCGCCGCAATTCGCGCGCTACGTCATCCTGGCGCAGCGTGGCGGTCTTGAGGATCATGCGCAGAATTGTGCCATCGAGAGTGAGCGATTCGATGCCCAGCACGCGCGGCCCATCCACCAGTGCGGGCGACCAATCGGGATCGATGCGAAAGTCGCCGCAAACTTTTTCGAGGATCGCCAGGGCGCGTCCCACGGATTCGGCTGTGGGGATGGTCACGTCGACGATCATTTGCGACCAATCGCGGCTGAGATTGGCGACTTGACCGATCAAGCCATTGGGTATGGACACGCGCGCGCCTTCGAAATTTCGAATCACGGTGCGGCGCAGCGTGATGTGCTCCACTTTGCCGGTTTCGCCGTTGGCGCGGATCAAATCTCCGACCACGTATTGATCTTCGAGCACGATGAAGAAACCGTTGATGAGATCCTTCACCAAGTGCTGCGCTCCGAAGCCGAGCGAGAGGCTGGCTAGCGTAGCCACCGCGGCGATGGGAGTGATCGCGAAGCCCAGCTCGTTCAATACTTCGAGGAACGCAAAGGTTATGATCAGGGCGATGCCGATTCCGTAGACCAGGCCGGAGAGTGTGCGCGTCTGCGCTTCTCGCATTTGTGCGGAGCGCGTTTGCGTTTTGGCCAGTTCGACGAGCCGCGAGGTCAGCGCCCGCAGAATGCGTGCCGCGACGATCGCGAGGATGAGCGTTACGCCGATTCGCGGGCCGCGCGCGCCCACAACCTGCATCCAATGATAGAAGGACTCGGGCATGGAATAATGGGAAGGGAATTATAGCACCCGGCCATTGCCGAGTTGCGTTTGAAGTAATTGGCGGGAGGGCAATGCGATGTCTACGAATCGGCGGCGATTTCTTGGTTTGATGATGCCTGTGGGGATCGTTCTGGCCACCACTCGTGCGCGAGCGCAGCAGCATCCCATGCAGCAGCCGCTGCCGCCTTCGGGAAGTCCGCGTCCCGGCGACGTCGATCCGAATCTGCCGCCAATGGACGCGAAGAAAATTTTGAAAGCCAATCAGCAGAAGATTGAGGACGACGTGATGAAGCTTTACGCGCTGGCGACGGAGTTGCGGGATCAGGTCAAGAATACGGATTCGGCTTCGTTTCTTTCTGTCGCATTGGTGCAGAAGGCGGAAGAGGTAGAGAAATTGGCGCATCAGATTCGCTCGTTGGCGAAGGGGTAGCTATTCCATGCAGTGGCTACGCGGGCAAACAAATGGCCGAACTGCGGGAGGGCTAAAGCACCCTCCCCTACTGTGACTCGCGTTATACTTCCCGCTCATGCAACCGGACCAGGAGATTATCAGCAGGTGGACTGGCTCTGCCCCGTTCTGGGATAAACATCGCGAAATGATCCGGCACATGTTCGCGCCGGTGACGAACGCTCTCGTCGAGGAAGCGCAAGTCCGCGGCGGCCAATCCGTTCTGGATATTGCCACTGGTCCCGGCGAACCCGCGCTGAGCGTCGTCTCATTGGTCGGCGCACAAGGCAAAGTTTGCGGAATTGATCCGATTCCGGAAATGATCGCCGGAGCGCGGCGGGAAGCTTCGCGGCTGGAATTGAAAAATGTGCAGTTTGAAGTGGCCTTTGCCGATCATCTTCCGTTTCCTGACAATTTCTTTGACGCGGTGGTGAGCCGGTTCGGGGTGATGTTTTTTCCGTCGCCGATTGACGCGGTCCGCGAAATTTTGAGAGTGCTGAAGCCCGGGGGGCGGTTGGTTTTTGCCGCATGGCATTTCGCGGCCAGGAATCCATTTCACTGTTCGCTGTCGCGCGTGGTCGATCGGTATGTCGAACCGCCGGTGCTCGAGCCGGATGCATTGGATGCATTCCGGTTTGCTGCGCCGGGCAAGCTGCTTGAGATTCTGAAGCAAGCCGGAGTGGCGGCGCCAACGGAGCGGATCGTGCAATTTACGATCGATGCGCCGTTGCCAGTGGAAGATTTTTGGAAGTTGCGATTGGAGATGTCGGAAAAGCTGCGAGAAAGGGTCAGCGCGCTTTCCGAGGGGCAGCTTACGGAACTGAAACGCCAAGCGCTTGAATCAGTCGGTGAGTATTCCACGCAGCATGGACTCAGCTTTCCCGCCGAGGTCCTCATCGTGAGCGGAGCGAAGGGAATTTCGTAGCTGATGCGGCGGTGGTTATAAGATGGCCGCGACGGGAAGTTAGGAGCGATTATGGCCTCTCAGCCAGCACTGAAATATGTTTTCTACATCGCTGCCACGCCGGAGAAAGTCTGGGACGGGTTTGTCTCCCGCGAATCGAACCGCATTATTTTTGGCGGCGCTGATTTTCAAGCCGAGCTAAAGCCAGGCGGCTCGCTTGCGTGGGTAGGGCCTGGACCTGATGGCAAGCCTGTGAGTTACGTGCGCGGCACTGTTTTGCGCGCTGAGCCGCCGAAGGTTTTTCAATATAGGTTTGCGATGGGCCAAAATGACAAGGAATCGCGGGTTACTCTTGAGCTGGTGCCCGAAAGCGAAGCTACGCAAGTAACGGTCACGCACGACGAGTGGGCCGAGGACGATTCCACGTATGCGGCTTGCGCGGACGGATGGCCGCGGATTCTTTCGCGACTAAAGACTTTGATCGAGACCGGGAAAACTTTCAAGCCTCATTAATCGACGCGTTTTTGAAATTTTCTTAAGCCCGCGCTATAATTGCATTACTCGACTACCTGTCGACATCGGCGCATTTGCCGAGAAGGAGGTGATCCAGTGAGGTACGGTTTACGTTGATGCTCTAAAAGAGGCGCTTGTGAGTCCACCGAGCGCCTCTTCCATTTTCTCCCGCCCGTTTCAATTCCCGCGCGTTTCGAAATGAACCAAGCCGCTCTCATCCTGCGGTCGTAGGGGCCGGGGTTAACGACCGGCCCGATTTGGCCGTGAGTTTTCGCCGTTGATTTTTTCGAAGGAGAGTCCTCGCGCACGCTCGCCAGCCCCGCGGATATCGGCAGAGCGGCGCGTTCAGGTCAGGCTTCCAGCGCACCGCCGGCGTTCGGCGGCAGTTCGATCGTGTACTTGGTTCGCGCTTTCTGGGCGTGCAAATCGAGCGCCAGTTGGATCAGCTTGTCGATTAATTTTGTGTACGGCAAACCCGAAGCTTCCCACATTTTCGGGTACATGCTGATCGACGTGAACCCAGGAATAGTATTTAGTTCATTGACGAAGATGCGCCCAGATTTTTTCTCCAGGAAAAAATCCGCGCGCGCCATGCCGGTGCAATCGATAGATTGATACGCTTGGACGGCGTACTGGCGGATTTTTTTCACTTGAGCTTTAGTGAGCTTGGCAGGAATTTCAATGCGCGAGCCGCCTTCGAGATATTTCGCAGTGTAATCGTAAAACTCGCGGTGCGGCACGATCTCACCCGGAACCGACGCTTCCGGATTTTCATTCCCCAGCACCGAAACTTCAATCTCCCGCGCGCTCACCGCCTTTTCCACCAGAATCTTCAGCGCGAATTCCGCCGCCGTATCAATCGCCGCCGGCAATTCCGCCGCCTTCGCCACGCGCGTCATTCCCACCGAAGACCCCAGCGTCGCCGGCTTCACGAACATGGGATACCGCAACTTCTTCTGACTCGATGCGAGCGTCCCCTTGCGATCCTGCTCCCATTGCGTCCGCGCGAAAGCAACGTAGGGAACAATAGGAATTTTCGCATGCTCGAAAAGCCGCTTCTGAACATCTTTATCCATGCCCACCGCGGAAGCGAGCACGCCCGCTCCCACATACGGCAGACCAGCCAGCTCGAGCAGTCCTTGCACGGTGCCATCTTCACCGAAAGTGCCATGCAGCACAGGAAACACGACGTCCACTTTCAAATTCGGCCGCGAATCTGTCGGCCCCATGTGCACCAATGCGCCCGAAGTCGGATCGCCCGGCAACATCACTCGCTGCCCATGCTTCAGCACATCGGGCAGCATGTTCTGCGCCCCAGTGCCCACCAGCCATTGTCCTTCTTTGGTGATGCCGATCGGCACCGCTTCATATTTCGCGGGATCAAGCGCCCGAATCACCGACGCAGCAGACACCAACGAAACTTCATGCTCGCCGGATCTTCCGCCAAACAGAATCCCGATTCGCAATTTCTTCTGGCCGCTCATCTGCGATTGTCCCTACAGAATTTTCTTCCCAAGCCCGGAGAGGAGAAGTTCCACGCCCAGCAGCGCCGTTTTATTGTGTTCATCGATGACCGGATTGATTTCTACCAACTCGAAAGAGACCGCCGACTTGCTATCGGCAATCATTTCCAGCGCGAGATGCGCCTCGCGGTAAGTCACGCCTCCGCGCACCGGAGTTCCCACTCCCGGCGCATCGATGGGATCGAGAAAATCCATATCCAGGCTCACCGCGACTCCATCCGTATCATCGGCCGCGAAGCGCAGCGCTTCAGCCATAACTTCGCGCATGCCGCGCTCGTCAATATCGCGCATAGTGAAAACGTGCACGCCCAGTTCTTTGATCAAGCGGCGTTCTTTCGCGTCCAGATCGCGGATGCCCACCAGCGCCACGTTACGCGGTTCAACCATCGGCTTAGTTCCGGCGAGTTCGGTCAGCTCTTTGGGACCGTGGCCCATGATTGCCGCCAAGGGCATGCCGTGTACGTTGCCGGATGGCGAACTCTCCGGCGTATTCATATCGCCATGAGCGTCCAGCCAAATCATGCCGATGCCTTTCGATTTCTTTTTGTAGTGCATGGCCACGCCGGCGATCGTGCCCGCAGCAATGGAATGATCGCCGCCAAGCACTAAAGGAATCTCATCGTCGTCCAAAGTTTTCTTCACGATTTCAGCCAAGCCCTTGCAGGTCTCCGCAATTTCATCCAGGTATTTCGCATTGCGCTCGCCAAAATGCTGTTCCTCAGGCTGCTTCACCGAAATATTTCCAATGTCTTCCACTTGCCGGCCTAATTGTTTTAGGCGGGTTTGCAGACCGGCGACACGCAGGGCCGAAGGACCCATGTCTACGCCGCGCCGGCTAGCCCCAAGATCCATAGGAACGCCAATGATGCGAATTTTCTCAGGCATAAGTTTAGGTGCGTCTTTGTAGGGGAGGGTGCTTTAGCCCTCCCGCATTTCGGCCCCGTTCAATGCGAAACGCGCGAAGCCAAGAAGCACTAAGGATAAACACGATACAGCATGCGCGGAAAGGGAATTACCTCGCGAATGTGCTCGGTACCGCAAATCCAAGCCACAGTCCGTTCTAGCCCCAATCCAAATCCCGCATGAGGCGCGCTTCCATAACGCCGCAAATCGAGATACCACTGAAAAGAATCCGCCGGCAAATTATTCTGCTTCAAGCGCTCCACAAGCGTCTCATAACTAGCCAGACGCTCGCCGCCCCCAATAATTTCGCCGTAGCCCTCAGGCGCAATCATGTCGAAATTCAAAGCCAGCTCCGGCCGCGCCGGATCGGAAGCCATATAAAAAGCCTTCATCGCCGAAGGATACCGGTGAATCAACACCGGCTTCTCAAACGATTTGGAAATTATCGTCTCTTCGTCGCCGCCAAAATCATCGCCAAACTTCGCGGGGTTCCCGGCTTTCTGCAAAGTCTGAATCGCTTCTTCGTAAGTAATCCGCGGAAACGGCGGCACAACTTTCTCGAGCGCCGTCACGTCGCGTTTCAAAGCTTCTAAATCCGCGGGCCGGTTTTTCACCACGCCCTGCACGATCGCCGCCACCAATCCCTCGCCGAGCGCCATCATGTCATCCAGATGCGCGTAAGCCGCCTCCGGCTCCAGCATCCAGAATTCCGTCAAATGCCGCCGCGTTTTCGATTTCTCCGCCCGAAAAGTGGGCCCGAAGCAATAAACTTTCCCCAACGCCGCCGCCGTAGCTTCCACGTAAAGCTGCCCGGACTGCGTCAAGTAAGCTTTCTGATCGTCAATGTAATCCACTTCAAAAAGCGTGGTCGTCCCTTCGCAAGCCGCCGGCGTGAAAATCGGCGCGTCCGTCAGCGTGTATCCTTGCGCGTCCATATAATTCCGCGCCGACCGAATGGCCTCCGCCCGAATCCGCAAAATCGCCGCCTGCCGCGGCGTGCGAATCCACAAATGCCGCTTATCCAGCAGAAAATCCACTCCATGCTCTTTCAGCTGAATCGGATAAGGATCGCTGTCCGCGACGCGCTGAACCACCTGCACGCCAGTAATGTGCAACTCAAATCCCCCCGGCGCGCGCGGCTCCGCTTGAATCGCACCGGTAACTTCCACGCTGGATTCCTGTGTCAATCCCTTAAGCGCCTCAAATGACGCAGGCTGCTCCTTCAGCGACACCACGCCCTGAATCACCCCAGTCCCATCGCGAAAAATCGGAAACAGCAATTTCCCAGCCTCGCGCATGTTGTAAAGCCACCCCTGCAGCTTCACCGTGCGTCCTGCGAATTGGCTGACTTTGTCGATCGTGGTGATGGGGACGGCGGATTGCGCTTCTTGGGTCATTGAGTCGTGTGGCCTCGGGTTTGAATTGGTCTTGGATATTTTACGGGGTTCGGGCGCGGGTTGCCATGTTTGCGAGTTCGAGTAGCACAGCCACTCTTGGCTGTGGCTTTTCATACGCTTCTACGCTGCATGCGGCCATTTAGCTAAGTCGTCCGACACAGCCAGGAGTGGCTGTGCTACGTGGCTACGATTGGGCGGCGCGGGCTCGCTTCGATTCTAGTTCGTTCTCGATGCGGTCGAAGGCGTTGATTGCTCGCTTGAGTACTTCGGATGGCGTGGCGTGCTCTTTTAATTCTAGAACGATTGGCAATGGGTTGGGAGCTTCGGCAAAAAGTTGCAGCGTAGCATCCCAGTCAATTTTGCCTTCGTAGGGCATGAGATGCTCGTCGTCCTCGCCGTTGTTGTCGTGTACGTGCGTGGTCACCACTCTTTCGCGCATGGATTCGAAGGCCGCGGGAATTCCGCCTTCGATGTTGGCGTGCCCAGTGTCGAAGCAGAAACGCAAATCGTTCAGATGCGTCTCCTTAATGAAATTTTGCAGCGTGAGCGGCGCGCCTAGTTCGCTGGGGGTGTTTTCTAGGGCTATGGTTACGCCTCTTTGCTTGGCGAAAATTGCCAGATGCTCCAGCGAATTGAAGGCGGCATCGATGAATCGTGGATCGGCGGATTGACGGCTGCTGCCCAGATGTTGCACCAAATACTTGAACGGAATGCGCTCGGCCACATCGATGGCCCGCTTCACTTCATCCACCGCATCAAGCCGCCGCACCCGCTCACCATCCGAAATCGAAATCGGCATCCCACTCTCATGCCGCCCCGCCGTATCGCGCTGCGTCGGCGAGTGCATCGAATGCAATTCCAACCCGCGCTCTTCCAGCCATCCAGCCAGTTCCCGCACCGCTTCCGCCGAGGAATAATCGAAATGCGCCCCGCTGCAAAAGACCTCAATCTTCGTGATCCCCGAATCACGAATCGCTCCAAGCGTGGCCGGCGACAGCGGCTGATTTACATATCGATAAGTCGAAAACACTCGTTCCATAGTCGTAGGGGCCGGGGTTTACTACCGGCCCGGTGTAGCTTTGGGTTTTCGCCTCTGATTTTTCAGTCGTAGGGGCGCTGGCTTGCCGCGCCCGCTGACGAGCCACCCGTAAAATCAATGCGCCGAACAATCACGGGCGCTAAAAAACCGCCCTCACAAATCGCAGCAACATATCGTCAATGGAAAATTCGACGCCGTCAATAGCGCTCGCCGCTGGCTAACCCTGCAATTCAGCGCGAGTTTTCGCCAACAACTCCAGCTTCGAGAGGGCTTGTTTTTGCGAGAGAACACCTAATCCGCAAGAGGTACTCAGATGCGCCCGTCCGCCTTCAATCTTCGGCAGGATGCGTCCAACCAACTTGGCCAGCTCCGCAGGATTTTCCAGATCAGCCTTAGTGCCATTCACAATCCCCAGCACCAACGGCTTCGGCGACCCCGAGGCGACAATATGATCCGCCAGCCCGGGACTCGACGCAAAATCCAAGCCGACGGCATCCACCGGCATTTCGATCAGCTCATCGAAGAAAGGCGTGCAGTCGCGATAGAAGACACTGAGCATCAACTCCACGTTCTTTCCAGATTTGCGCGCCGCGTCGCGATGCTCCGCCAACACATCCATCAAATCCTGCAGCAAACTCCAGTCGCGCGGGGAATCGAGAATGGCCGGCTCATCAATTTGAATGAGTTCTGCGCCGGCGGCGGCCAACGCCTCGATTTCTTCGCCGATCGCTTGGGCGTAAGCGTTCGCGCGCGCGTCGATGATTTGATCCGCTGCGTCCATCGATTCTTCCACCGCCGTGAAGCGCGCCAATGTGTACGGGCCAGTTAGAACGGCCTTCACGTAAAGCCGGCCGGCTTTTCCCGTGGGAGTGGCCAGCGTGCCCAGCGCATTGCGCATGAAAAGATATTCTTCGACTACCAGCGGAATCCGCCGCGTGGGAAGTTTCTGCAGAACTGGCTGCCAGACTTTCGTTCCGGAGCGGAGATAATCAACCATCTCCCCGGGCTGCACGCCTTCCATTTTTCCTGCCAGATGTGAGACGGGATCGAGCCAGCGAATATGGCCATCGGTGAATACGTCGAGTCCCGCGCGAATTTGATCCGAGACCGCCAGGCGCGTCACTTCATCTTGCGCGTCCACCACGTCGGCGATAGAACGCTCGCCGCGCTCGGCCGCAGCAATTGTTTCTTCCAGGAATTTTAGAGGAGGGGAATCGCCGGAGCGGGCGTAACTTCCGGCGCTCGCGAGCAAAAGCTGCGAAGAAAAAATGGAGCCGTTGGGCATCCCAATTTAAGCGGCTGCGGACAAAAACTCTACGCGAAACGCCGGAGGAACCAACCCAACTTCAGCGCCGCGTCCGAGCAGTTCGTGCACCGCGCGACGGCCTTCGTCGCCATAATCGAGCGTCCAGCGATTCACGTACATGCCCACGAAACGATCGGCCATCACCGGATCCATGTCGCGCGCGAACTGCAGTGCGTAATCAAGCGCCGCTTCGCGATGCTCGAGCGCATAAGCCACGCTTTCGCGGATCACCCGTTCGACCTGCCGGCCCAGCGTCGCATTCAAGCTGCGCCGAATCGCATTCGCCCCAAGCGGCAGCGGCAATCCGGTTTCTTCCTGCCACCATTGGCCCAGATCAACCACACGGCTGAGACCGAGCTGCGAATAAATTAATTGGCCTTCGTGGATCAGCAGGCCTGCATCGACCTCACGAGCTGCTACAGCGTCGAGAATTTTGTCGAACGGGATCGTGACGGTTTCCACGCCCGGCTCGAAGAGCTTCAGCGCAAGATAACTCGTGGTGCGCTCGCCGGGAACTGCGATGCGGCGGCCTTTCAGATCATCTTTTTTGAAAGGATGAGCGGAAACTACGATCGGGCCGTAGCCTTCGCCGAAGCTCGCGCCGCAATCCAGCAGCACGTACTTGTCCGCGATGAACGAATAGCCGTAAAAGCTCACGGCAGTAATGTCGTAGATTTCTTTTTCGGCGGCGCGGTTCAGCGCTTCGATGTCAGAAAGCACGTGATTGAACTTCACGCCGGGTAGACGCACTTTTCCGGTGGCCAGCGCATAAAACATAAAAGCATCATCGCTGTCCGGGGAGTGCGCGAGCTGTAGTTCTGCCGTCTGAATCGCCGCTGGCTGAGTAGACATGGCTGATTCGCTCCTACGGTTTGCGAAAAACTCTTTGCCAGCGCTGCGCTGGCTTGTCTGGGTAGTGCTCGACGCGATTGCCGATACTTCGGATGTGGAACCGGCGGAAAATCAGCCGGGAAAATACGTCGAGACCCGAACACAAGAATAGCATATCTGGAGAGAGCCAAACAAAGCTGCTGTGGAAAAGTTGTGGACGTATCGCGTAAGTCGCTGAGAAAGAGTTCTTTCGCCCGACATTAAAATTTTGGAAATTTACATTTCCGTAGAGGCGGGGATTGACCTCCAGACCGCTTTCGCCGTGAGTGCTGGTGTGCTCTGACATCTGTCGACGCAGACGCGCCTTAGCCGTGGGCATAGGTCCGTTCTTGCCTCGGCCTAGCGGGCCTTCCCCCAATAAAATCGGGGGCTCCTTCCCGGGGTGAGAACCCATAGCTACTTCGGGCCGGTGGTGAACCCCGGCCCCTACGCTTGTGAACCCCGGCGGCTGCGTTTGGCGAACGCCGGCCGCGCATTTTATGTACCCCCTGTGTGTCCCGATTGTTTGTGGTGTCCCTCCTTTGGAATCAATGAGTTAGGTGGTGCAACAATATTTTGGTGTCCCGATTGTTTCGGGGGGTTGTTGGACTCAGTTGGGGGCCGAACGGAGGGCGGGGCTGAAGGCCGGCCCCTACGAGAAGCAGGGATGGAATTCGGGTCGCCGATATAGATGTGAGTTGTTTCGTAGCGTTTTAGCGGGGCTATGTCGGCGCCGCTTAGGCGGTAGCTTAGTTCGATGGCGCTGATGATGCTGTGGGCGGTGGCGGGGACGCGACCGGCCTGTTCGATGATTTGGTCTAGAGCGGCGCGGAAATTGTTGCGGCGTTGGTTGAGAAGATCGGCGGCTTTGGCGTGGCGGTAGAGGGTGGAACGGGCGGGGAGGCCGAATTCGGCGACGATGCGCTCGGCGGGTTGCCAGTTGAGAAAGGCGGCTTCGATTAGGTCGCGGTCGGGGTGGTTGCAAATGGAACATTTGCCGGAGTGGTAGTTTGAGGTTTCAGGTTGGAGGTTGGTCTTGGCGGAGCGTCGGCGGGTTTTGGGCTGTTTGGGAGATGCCGGCTCGACGTTGGGCTCAGATTGGGGACGAGATTCCTCGGGGCTAGGTGTTGGAGGTTGGAGACTGGATTCGGAAGAGGGCCGAACAGCGGGCGGGGCTAAAGGCCCGCCCCTACGAGGATCGGGGTCCGGGGGGCGAATGCTTTGAGGGATTGAGATTGGGGGCGGGACACTGCATTCGGAAAGGGGCCGAACGGCGGGCGGGGCTAAAGGCCCGCCCCTACGAGAATCTCCGGATGGGTGGCTGGGGACGGTGCCTTGGAAACGGTCGTTGGGGTGGGGAAAGTCGCGACCTACGATCCAGGATGGTGGCTTGGAGAAGGGCTTGGGTGGACGGCTCATTTGATTTTCCTTTGGACAGAGTTGGATTGATGCGAAGCGGAGGTGGGGCGCGGCTTGCGTTTGCGGCGGGCGATGATTGGCCGGGCTGCTATTGGCTGCGCTCCTTTGCGCGTTTCGCTGCGCTTTGGCGGGGTTATTTTGGGGGTAAGTTGAGGAGTGGACAATGGTACGGATGGGCTGGAGCTAGGCGCGGAAATACTTAGGGCGTGCTCGAAGATTCTGAAGCCGAAAACAGGTCCGAGAGGCGGGGCCGAAACCCCGACGTTCTTAATCCGCCGGGCTGAGACGATTGCTGTGCAATCGCAGAGACGATTGACAGCCCAGACCCGTCCCAAAAACCGGGAAGAGCCGGGCACTCACTTCCAAACGTTCGGAAAAGGCTGTGCCACCCGCCTGGATTCCCCGGGACTTCTGGCTGGAGGATTGGGAGAAGCAGGCGATCCGAGCGGAATCGGGATTTATCGCCAATATCAGAGTGCGCTCAGTTCTTCGAGGCCGCCAGTTGTTTCTCAATGGCCTTCCGTTGGGCTTCGCGCTCGGCCTGCCACGGCGCGGGTAAGCCCATTGCGCGTGTGTAGGCGATGAGCTGTCCCGTGTGCGCGTGCAGTTCGCACACGGTTCGCATGTAGAGGCGGCGAACTGTCCAGCTCTCCCCGGCGAACACTACCGGCCTGTCTAACCCGGCATCCGGCGTTTCCGTAAAAGCTGTGCGAATATCGTTTAGCGATTTCCTCAGCAAAGCAAGGACGTCAGCCTTGTCCGTCATGCTTTTTTCCAGGCTCTCGTTTCTTGCCAACATGGCCATGACCCGCGCCATGCCCTCGCCTTCCTGTTTGCCGTACAGATCTTCCGCTGCGTCCACGCCCAAAAGGGCTAGGAAAAAACGGCCACCCGCTCCGAGGTGCACCAGAACTTCGCTTACCGAGCGCGCCGTTTCCGCCGGACGCCACCCGTAGCGCTCCGCAGGAAAAGCCTCTGCCAATGCAAGCAGCTGCCGTTCAGCAATGTCATATTCCCAAAGATATTCGCCCCTGAAACCCGGAAGCCGAGTGCTCATGCTAGAAAACCTCCCGTTGCGCGAGAGTATACTGCGTCAGTCAAGAACGAGCGCCATTGGCACGGACAAAAACGAAGTCAACGGCGTAACCGAAAAACCCCACCCTCGATGGACCTGAGGATGGGGCACCCGAAATTGTTAAGCCTTCGGAAAAGGCGGGGTCATCCGCCCGAAGAGAGGGCCGAAAGCCCACCCTCGGAAAGCGCGAGGATGCCGCACCCACTTCAAGAGTCGAATCAAACCCTGCACTGCTCCGTCAACGCCAACGGTGATATCATTTGCCCCAACGCCGCGCCAATGGTTCGACCGGAAAATACTGAGAAATAAATAAGGGTGACCTGCGCGCCGGATCTGCATCAATTATGTCGACGCCAGCTGAGAAACTGTTTAGCGAAACCCACGGCCGAACAATACGGGCGTGGAACGCGGTGTCTACGTTTCGGCAGGTTGTTCATGCTGGCTTCGCCGCCGCAGTGCGCGCGAAAGCAGAGGAGGCTGCCGGGCTCTACGATCAGTTAATTTCAGACCCCAATTACACGAAATTTCTGTTGGACGTAGAAGGTTTTCAGAAGGCGATGCCCAAAGACAAGTTTGTCGCCTTCGGGGTCAAGGAAAGCGCCGAGACTTCAACCAACCTATTGAATGCTGCCACGGTGCTCTTTGCACACTCCATGGTCGAGGGTGCCGCAATGGACTACTGCCGCGTAACCGCCTTGCAAGCTCCACAGGACTGGGAGGCAGACCTCCTGAGCAAACAGGTTCCGCTTGCTCAAGTTCGCGCAACCCCATTCGATCAGATACGGAAAATAAAGCTAGACGTGCTTCTCGAAGAGCTCGAGATGAAACCCTTGATCGACAAGATTGATCGACTGCACGCGCGTTGCCGTCCGGAGAAGGGCTGGTCCGAGATGGCGGAATATTCCTTCGACCTCGAAAGAATCAAGAGCTTAGACCGGTTGCGACAGGATATCGTTCACGGCGACGCACTTGGACAGACGATAAAAAACGCCGATGCGGAATTTGTTTACATGAACAAAACATGTTGGTACTTCATGTCGCTAGTCAACCTGCGCTATGGCCTAATGCTTGACCCGTACGCAACCCTGTTCCGAGGGGGCGCTCCATGCTCTAGCGAATCGTAGACCCGCTAAGCGCGCTATACCATTGGTTACATTTTTCTGACCTCCTCGCAGGCCCACACCTGAATGGTCCGCACCGCGATTGTAGGGAACACGTTGGCCGACCTGAGGCTACTCGTCCGACGTGATAGAATCCGGTGATGCCGGTTGAGTTGATTACCTACTTAGGATACGGCGCTCTTAGGGGAGCTCAAGCGACGGCAGCGGAAGTGTTTGAGGAGGAGTTGTGCAAGTTCCCTGCCGGAGCCGTAATTCGACTGTGCAGCGTGCTAAACGGGGTCGTCTCGAGTTGGATAAGGACGGACGAAATTGAGATTCAGCGAAGTCTAATCCTTAGCGCCTTTCCACCCGACGTAGCCCGCAGAATCTTCGATACCAATAGGCCCGTCTTCCATCGTCACCAGCTCTTATTTCTGATGCAGGAAGCGGCCCGTCGGTGCAGGAGCGACGCGCCGCCCGTCTCGGGACCGTATTGGGGAGGCCTGGGTACTCTCTTTCTGATGGCCAACGACCAACTGGGTGGACGCACTCCTATCGTTTCTGACGATCTCGATAAAATAGTGTCGCTCTTATCAGCGTTCATTCCGAGCTTTGAAGCAAATACATTTCAAGGATTTCTGCATAAGATGGGCCGCTCGTATCTGATGCTCTCGAAATTCGCAGAGCCTCTCCGGCAACGAAAGAACTTTTTCGACGTCGCTGCACTCTTCCAAGAAGCTACCGGTGTGCCGTTGCCGATATATCAAGCGTTTCTGACAGGGGTACTCGCCCGCGCTGCGAAGATCGACATTCAAAAGGCGATAAAAAATCCCGACGAGTTCGTTGTTCCGCGGCAGTGGTTCTCGTCCGCCTCACTGCCGCAGTCGCAGGTCAATGCCTTTTTCGCAGATATGTCGACGACGAGAGAAAAATTGTCGGCGCGCGTTCTGAGCGAATCACCTCGGCGCGACGATTTTAGGATCTTGCAAGATACCCCGTTGCTTGATGAGCCTGAGGGCTTTTTCCCGCTGGATTTCGCGTTTCTCGCGGAGAAATTTGACAGCGGCCCATTCTGGCGTGTCAACCAGCGGCTCCCTGATTCTGAGCGGAGGAATTTCCATTCTTTCTGGGGGGATGTCTTCGAGGCTTATATCGAACTGGGTGCTCGCTCAATGCTGCCGAGGCAAGAAAAACCAGTTCCACCCAGATCCTAGTTACGAAAAACGGCCTGACGAACAAGTGTGTGACGGGATGGTCATCTGCGATCGAACACTCGTAATTATCGAGTACAAGGGCGTTACGTTCAGCGCAGCGAGCAAGTACGGTCGAGATGCTTCCGCGTTAAGGCGCGAAATAGACCAAAAGCTAGTTGTACACCGAGGAATCCCTCAGCTAGTGCGCGCTATGGAACGTCTCTTTGATCTTGAGTCGCCGGAACGAGTGAAGGGTGTCGATCTGCGTGGCGTGACCACTGTCTGTCCGCTCCTCATTTTGCGGGACGACCTCGGAAAGGTCTTCGGGATGAACGGGTACCTGAACGCGCAGTTCCAGACAATCAAGCCCAAGCGACTGAGGTGCGCTGTGATGCCGCTTTTCTGCCTGTGTGCCGAGGACGTAGAGAAGTTGTCGTCATATCTCGGTGATGTCGCCTTGGCGGGCCTGCTTGCGGAATGGAAAAAAAGAGACCGCCGTCTAATGGGGTCCTTCTGGTTGATTGAGAACAAGCTTATCAGGGACAAACGTCGAGCGCCCAAGATCCTGAAAGAAGCAACCCTTGAGCTGGCTAGGATGAGTGCGAACAAACTCCAACTCGAGCCAATTCTGACCGACGACACCTTGGGATAGGTCCGAACTCTTCCGCCCGCGGCAGATTTTCCGTCAATCGCCCCCGTCTTCGCAATCTCCCGAATCTATTCCTTAACTTCTATTCTTCCAGTGCCATTGACCCTTGATTGATCCCGCGACATACAGAATCCAGTAGTCAGCAGTTTCTTAGCGCGCGGCTGGCTCTCCCGAGCTGGCCGCTTAACCTAATCTCGCCTGGGCGGGAAGGGCGCCGCGCAAAATCGTTTAGAGGAGCGGATGAAGATACCCGGCACAAACGCCGGCAGCGGCAGCAATTCCCGATTAGGCCCGCGGTTCGGCGATCGCCGGTCGAGGTTTCCGCTGGCCGGCCTGTCCGACTTCCAGGCTCGAACATGCGGGGCCGGAAAGCGAAGAGGGATTCCTCACTGGAGAGCGGTTCGGAATGACGGCGGGGAGAAATGCGAACGAGTCGAGCGATTTGCGGAGGGTGGTTGTGGGTGGGTTGTTGTTTGGGGCGGACACAGCCAGGAGTGGCTGTGCTACTGGGAGGAGAAACGCCGACGGCTGGAGGCGAAAGGCCGGGCGCGTCGATTGCTTTGCGATCGCAGAGCGATTGACCGGGGCGCCCCTACGCGGAAAAGGCAACGGCAAGGGCGGGGCCGAACATCGACGGCCGCGCTCGGGTTCGCGCGCGGGGACGCGGACAGCGCGTCGCGGGCGCAGCAAGCCGGGCGCTCCTACGCGGAAAAGGCAACGGCAAATGCGGAAGTCAAAAACGCCGGCTGGCAGCCTGCGCTACGACGGCAAAACGGCTACGTCAACGGCGGGCGGACTGAGCTCCTAGCGGTTCGCGGAAAGGATCCATCGGAATCGGTGCGTACTCGACTTCGATGATCTCGAGATGCTCGGTCTTTGCTGGGGCGCGGAGATTCACCCGGTCGCCGGGGCTGGCTTTCATGAGGGCGTTGGCGAGAGGCGAGCGCCAGCTTACGTAGCCGCGGTCGAGGTCTACCTCGTCGAGGCCTACGATCGAGACGACGTGTTCTAGGCCGGCGGCGTCCTTGTAGGTGACGGTTGCGCCGAAGAAGACGCGGGTGGCGGCTGACCTTGGCCGCGGAGCGGCGGGATCGACGACCTCGGCCGCGTCAATGCGTTTGGTGAGAAAGCGAATCCGCGAATCGATCTGGCCTAAGCGTCGTTTGCCGTAGTGGTAGTCGGCGTTTTCACTGCGGTCGCCGTTACTGGCAGCCCACGCTACGACCTCCACCACCGCGGGCCGCTCGCGACTCAGTAAGAACAGATGCTCGTCTTTCAGCCGCTGCAAACCGGCGGGTGTGATGTAGTTTTTGAGCGGCGGCCCCGGTGGCTCCGGCCGAGGTCCTCGGAGTGGGCGCTTTTCTCGCGTTTGCCAATCTGCCATGGGATTTTGTCTACTTTACGGCGCCCAAAATAGCCGACCCGAACACGGTAACACGGTATGCGAAAGACGGGGCGGAAAGGATGGCCGGAACCCCGCGACAGACCGGGCGCGTTGTGCGCGGTCGCGGCGCAAACGCCGCCGTTAAGGCCCAGCGCTAAAGCGCAGCATTTTCGCGATGCCTTTTTTCGGAACGCTAAAGCGTTCCTCCCCCTGCTGAAGCAGGGGGCTGCTACCTGGTTCAGACCGGAGACATGCCTGACAGATTGAACCGGGCACATTCCTGACACTGCAAGCGGTTCGGACTGGGGACATGTCTGGCAGATTGAACCGGGCACATACCCGACACTGCATGCGAAAAACCCCAGGTCTGACGACCTGAGCTACATTGATCGGCGCTCCGTTGCCAAGCGGCTGAGATGCACCGCGGTGGTTGAAATCCACCACTCCCGTAGGCCTGTTAGACTATCTCCGAAGCGTTCGGCCACCGCGTAATCCGTTGATATCGCTGCATTTACTGGCACTCCGCGTTTTCTGGCGTTTGGTAATGGCTGTGCACTTGTGTGCTGCGTCGCAGCCGGATTTCCCGGTTGCGATACTGATGAGGTGGGCCATGAGACGGGCAGCAGGCACAATTCTTACCTTACTGACGGCACTTATACTGGCGTTATACGCTAGCGGCACCGCATATGCTCAATCGCAGCCTCCCGATCCTTCACAGGATCAATCGCAGCCGGATCCTTCTCGAGTTCAGCCTGATACTCAGCCGGATACTTATCCCGTTACTGCTCCTGAACAAAATCAGCCTCAGGCGCCGGACAAGGCTGCGCCGGGAATGGCCCGCATCAGCTTGGTTCATGGGGATGTATCTACGCAGCGTGGGGACTCGGGGGACTGGTCGGCGGCTACTTTGAATACGCCGATGGCGCCGGGGGACAAAATCTCTACTGGCAATAAGGGACGCGCGGAAGTGCAGCTTGATTTTGCGGATGTGCTGCGCATTGCGGATAGTTCGCAGGCCACGATTACTGCGCTGCAGCGTACGCAGATCCAGATTCAACTTGGCGAAGGCTTGGCTTACTTCAGCATGTTCAAGGGGCACGAAGCTGACGTTGAGATCGATACGCCTAATGTGGCCATTCATCCCATCGGCAAGGACGGGGCTTATCGCATCTACGTGAATCCCGGCGGGCAGACGGAAGTTTCTGTGCGCAATGGCGAGGCTGAGATTTCTACGCCGCAGGGTAGCACGCGGGTGAAGCGCGGCGACTTGATCACCATTCAGGGGGATGCCAACAACGCGCAATACAAAATTACCGGGGCGGCTGGTAGGGATGATTGGGATGCGTTTAATGAAGACCGCGACCGGCAGATTCAGAAGGCCGACGCTTGGCGCCATACCGGCAAGTATGAAACTGGCAGCGAAGACCTTGATGCTTACGGAACGTGGAGCGAAGTGCCGGATGTGGGGCGCGTTTGGACGCCGCAGCAGGGGCCGGACTGGGCGCCTTACCGCGATGGTAATTGGGTCTATGAGCCTTATTGGGGTTGGACTTGGGTGGGCGGCGAACCTTGGGGTTGGGCGCCTTATCACTATGGGCGCTGGTTCGTTAATGGCGGAGCTTGGGCTTGGTGGCCTGGGCCGGTAGGGATTGGCTACTACCCTCCGTGGGCGCCGGCTTATGTGTCTTTCTTCGGATTCGGGCCTGGATTTGGCGTTGGATTTGGATGGTTCCCTTGCGGGCCGGGGGACTTCTTGTTTCCTTGGTGGGGCGGGTTTGGATTCGGATTTGGGTTTGCGCACCCTTGGGGATTCCGCGGCGGATTTGGTGGGCGCGGGTGGGGGCCTTTGCTGCGGAACAATCGTTTTTCGAATTTGCACAATTTTGAGGCGAATGCGCGGGTGCGCGGCGGATTTTCGGGATTGGCGGCGGATCGATTTGGGCGCGGCGGCGGAGTGCGGGCTTCGGCTGTGAATCCTGGAGCTTTTCGCGGCGGACGGATCATGACTGGGAATTTGCCGGTGGTTCCTTCGCGGGAGAGTTTGAGCGCTTCGGGGAGATTCCAGAGTCCCGGCGTGGGCGGAGCGCGGGCTGGAGCGGCGAAGAGTTTCTTTGGGAAGAGTGCGTCTGCGGCGCGGCCGGCTTCTTTTTCGCAGACGGCTTCGCGGTTGCAGAATTCGATTCAGAAGGATGGGCACTTTTCGCCGGTTACTGCTGAGAACCGCGGCGGTGCGGCGGGCGGGGCGGCAGGGAAGTTTGGCGGAGCGGCTAGCCCTTCGAGTGGGGCGAGGGTAGTTGGCACGGGCCGAGCCGAGACTAATGGCAATGCCGGTGGGAACGCCGGCGTGAATCGCGGCGGCGCGAACAATGATCGGCCGTCGACCGGCGTTGGGGCCCGAGGTGCTGGCTCTGCTGGTGCAAATCCTAATGGCGGATTCGGTTCGCGGCCGCCGGTGGGCGGAAATCCTGGCGGCGGGGCGGCGCGGCCGAGCACTCAGCCGGATACGCGTCCTAGCGGCGCGGGTAGTAGCGGGACTTGGCGGAGCTTTGGGTCGGGGCCGGGTGCTGGTGGCGCGGGGCGTTCGACGGGCAGTCCTTATGGTGGCGGCAGCCGGCCACCGCTCACGATGAATAAGCCGATCGTTACGCAGCGGCCGGGGAGCATTTACGGAGCGCCTTCTGGGCGTCCGGGCAGTTCGCCGACGTACGGGCGACCTTCGTATCCGAGCGCGGGTGCGCGACCGGGATATGGCGCGCCGACTTACAATGCGCCGCGACCGGGAGCTACGGCGCCTCGACCGACTTACGGTGCGCCTTCGCGGCCGGCGTATAGCGCTCCGTCGCGGCCGAGTTATAGCGCGCCGCGGCAGAGTGCGCCTTCGTATCATGCGCCGAGTGGCGGTGGCACGCGTGCGCCGAGCGGCGGCTCGCATGGTGGCAGCGCGCCGCATAGTAGCGGTGGCGGGCACTCGAGCGGCGGTGGACATTCCGGCGGTGGCGGACATTCGCATCGCTAGAATGAATTTGTCTAGTTAATGTATTAGTTAACTAATTGTTATATTACTAGAGTGAGGGGGTCCTGGCAGGGAACGGGGTTGGGAGGGCGGGGTTTATAAGCCGCCGCGGGCTGTACCGATTCATACTTTAATATTTCATACCGCATGGCGGGCTGAGCCCCGCCCCCCCAACCTCGGGTGGTTTTCTTCAGATGGTCCAGAACGTTTTCTGTTTGCCCCCGCGTAATAATCGAAGCGAAGGTTGGTAGCGCTGGCGTCTCGCCGGCTTTTACGGACGCGAAATTTGTTGGGCGTCGAGATTTTCTGCGGCGGGCGATACGGGACAACGGCAAAATTTGGTTTTGTGGTCCGCCGGTGATTTTTGCTTGGGGTGGGAGTTGTGTTCGTAAGATGCCGGCAGGGACGCCGGCGCTACTTGAACCGAATCGCGGGCGATTTACGTCTCTTGTTGGACGCGGAGTTGGGATTCTAGTTCGGCGCAGTATTGCTTTTCGCCTTGTAGTTCGGATTGGAGTTTTTTTACTAGCATTTCTAGGCGGCGAATTTCTGAGCGCAATTTCAGGATGTCTGTGCTGGGGGTTGCGCTTGCCGGCGCACTTGGCGCGGGACTTGGAGATTGGACGGCCGGGGCTGGGCTGGCGAAATTTGCGGTGCTTGCTGTGCCGGGCGACGGGACTACCGTGCGGCGCTCCTCGAATGGCGTGTCGTGTTGCATGGGGACCGGCGAAAGTTGCGCGGGCGGCGCGAATAAATTGCTCAACGATGTCGCCGGAGGGGCGGTCGGAGCGGCTGCGGGATAATCTTCGCGCGGGGCTGCCGTTGGTGCGTCTGTCGCGGGTTTGGGATTGAGCAGATTTTTTACGCGGGTGACTAGTTCCTGCGGTTGAAAGGGCTTGCGCATCAGTTCATTCGCGCCGGCTTCCATTGCTTTTTCGGCTACCTGCCGATTCACAACTCCGGACATCAGAATTACTGGCGTGGAGCGAAGTTCGGGATCTTGTTTCACGTGGCGGCAGACTTCGTAGCCGTCTTTGTCGGGCATGATTACGTCGGTGATCACCGCGTCGGGCTTGGATTCGGCGAATAGCGCGAGCGCGGAGGCGGCGTCGTGGCAGGCGATCACGTGAATGCTTTCCTTGCGGAAGGCGATTTTGATTACTTCGCGCATGGTGGCGCTATCGTCGATGAAATAAATTGTCGGGACGCGAAGAATTGGTGCAAAGGGCGCTTCGCTCATTGCGGATCCTCCACTCCTGCGTGCTCGGCTTCGTCATATTCGCGCAGGGCATCGAGCAGTAAATCGGTGGCCGAACGGAGAACGGTGCGCTGGGCGGCCGTTGCGCCGTACACAAATTTGTAGACGCCTTCTACGCGGCGATGGCAATTTTTGACCATGTGGTAGACGGCTTCGTCGCCAAAGAGCGTGCCGCATTCCGCGTGAGTGATTTTTCCAGCGTCGAGGAAAATTACGCCGTCGGTTTCGCCTGCATTTAGGTGTAGCGCGCCTGTCTGATGCGATTGGCCGAGCATTTGAATTACGCCTGGTAAATCGAGATGCGAGAGGCGGCCGCTTAAATCGGTTTCGGTGCTTTGCAGCATTTGCGTGGGCTGGAAGCCATCCTGGCGGCTCAGCAAAAAGCTGCGAATGTGGCGCGCGATGTCGGCGGGCGGGCGGCGTCGATCGACGAAATCATCGCAGCCGGCGCGAAAGGCTTCGAGCAGGGCTTGCTCGCCTTCGCCGCCGCCGATGGCGATCAGTGGAATGCTCGCGGATTTCGGATCGGAGCGAAGGATCGGCGCGATTTCGAGCGCGTTCATTTCTCGCAGATTCGTGGAACAAAGAACCGCCGACGGCGTATTCCACTCGAGCATGGTGAGTGCATAGGCGGATTGCGCGCAGGTGACTACGTCGAAGCCTTGCAGCTTGAGGGCGTCGCTCAGGCGCTTTGCGAAATAGACATTGCTCTCGATCATCAGAATCTTTGGCAGATCCATCGCCGCGCCGCTCACGAGATTGTCCCGAGGTGCGATGCGATCTCGCCGTTTGTGATGGATGGCGCTGTGGCTGGTGTGCTCACCAGCTTCTCGAAATCGAGGACCTCGATCGTTTCTTCGCCGATTGCGAGGACGCCTGCTACATATTTTGGAGAGTCTTCGGGAGATGGGAACAAGTTCTGCATTGACGAGTTCACATTCGCCTTCTACGGGAATGGCGCTTAGTTCTTCTTGGCCGTCGATTTTTCTTGAGGCGACCAGAAAGAAGCGGCGATCGGGGAGTTTCTTGCCGGCGAGTACCGGCGTCACGTCATAGACGGGAATGATTCGGCCGCGGCGAACGATTACGCCCGCGACTGCCGGAGTCTCGTGCGCGAAGGAGTGGAGTTTCACCGGGGGAGCAAGTTCCGTGACGATCGCGGCTGGAAGGCCAAATCGCCGGCGTCCGAGCTGCAGGAGGACGAAGGAATTTTTTTCGATGGCGGCTGCAGCGGTCATGGCGCCACCGATCCGGAAAGTTCGGCGTGCGCTTCGGCTCGCGAAGCGTGCAGCGCTTCTTCAAGCGCGCGCAATTCGTGGCGGGTGAGAAATCCCGCGGGATTCACGACCGGCACGATGACGTCATCCGAATATGAGAGGCCGCGATACCATCGCCGCTCTTCGCCTTGGAATGCCAGAGGGAGCGGATGCGGGGCGGCGATATCGGCCATGCGCTCGATTTTGTCGACGAGAATTGCGACTGGTGAATCGCGGAGAATTAGGACCAGTGTTGGACGCGCGGTTTTTAGGCCGAAGTGGGCGCAGCCGTTCACTACGAAGTAGCTGCGATTTCCGCGATGGACTAGATGCTTCACTTTGGTGACGCCGCTTTGCGCGATTTCCATGGCTGAGCCGGCGAGGCTGTCGGCGCTGCGAATTTCGTGGACGGCCGCTGAGGCGATGGCGAATGGAAGACCAGAAATAGAGAACAGAATTGCGGATTCTTTCGCGCGAACGTGTCGCGCGCCTTTTTGTTCCGCTGCGGAAACGCTCATCGCGTCATCACCGACTGCGGCTTTGAAATTTGCAGAGCGCGGCGTTCGATGGCTGCAGGGACGTGCTCGATCGAAAGAACTTCGTCGACTGCGCCGGTCTTGATTGCTTCGGCGGGCATTCCGAAAATTACCGAAGTTGCTTCGTCCTGCGCGATCACGTAGCCGCCTGCTTCTTTCACCGCTTTGGCGCCTTTCGCGCCGTCATTGCCCATGCCGGTGAGAATTACGCCCACGATCATCGGGCCGAGATATTGCGCGGCGGTTTCGAGAGCGAGATCCGCGCAGGGGCGATAGCCGCCGATGCGATCGCTAGCGTCGAGCGCGAGCCGACCGCCGCTGCTTGCGAAACGCAAATGATGGGAGCCGGGGCAAACATAGATTGTGCCGGGTTGAACGATTTCATTGTGCTCGGCATCTTTCACGCGCAGCGGAGAGACTTCGGCGAGTTGAACGCTGTATTGATGCGTGAAACTTGCAGGCATGTGCAGCACTACGACTACCGCCGCGGGCAAATCTTTTGGAAGCCGCGAGACGACGTCCATTACCGTGGCTGGGCCGCCGGTGGACGCGGCGATCACTACCACTGGAAATCTTCCGGCGCTCACGGCCGGCGTTGTTGCACCGTTTGAAGGAACTACGCGCGGAATGGGGCCTCTTGCGGCTACGTTTGCGAGTCTTGAGAGCGTGGCGGTGCGGACGACGCGAACTTTTGCCGCCATTTTTAATTTGCGGCGGAGTTCCTCACCTACGGTGCGCATGTCGAGATCGATTCCGTTTACCGGCTTCGGAACGAAATCTACCGCGCCTAATTCGAGCGCGCGGAGAGTGCTGGCGGTGCCGTCGCGCGATTCGGAGCTTACGATTACGATGGGGCGCGGATTTTGCGTCATGATTAATTCGGTGGCTTGCAGGCCGTCGAGGCGCGGCATGTTTACGTCCATGGTGATCACGTCGGGCTGGAGGGATTCGGCTAGCGAGACGCCTTCGCGGCCGTCACGGGCTTGGCCCACGACTTCCATGGTGGGATCGGCGACGATGATGTCGTGCAGCACTTTGCGCATGAACGCCGAATCTTCGACGATGAGCACGCGCACTTTTTTGTTGAGGGCTGGCATGGTCGCTAGGCTCGTGTCAGTCCGGCTGCGGGATGGGTGATCGCGTTGCGATCTTCGCCGATGAGCTGCTCCACGGTTTCAATCAATAGATCTTCCTGAACTGGCTTGGTGAGGAATGCCACGGCGCCGTCTTTCATGGCGCGATCGCGATGCTTTGCGCCGGCGCGGGAGGTTACTACCATCACGGGAATTTGGCGCGTTACGGGATCCTGCCGCAGATGCGCCATTAGTTCGTAGCCGTTCATTCGCGGCATTTCGAGATCGGTGAGTACAAGGTGGCAGCCGGAATGGGCGATTATTTCGGAAGCTTCGAGACCGTCGGCGGCTAGGATTACTCGATAGCCGGCTTTTTCTAGCATGCGGCCTACGAATTTGCGGACGCTGATGGAATCGTCGACGACTACGATTACTTTGTCGGGGCCGACTGCGTCTACCGCTTCCATGGGAATGCTTCCGGCGGCTACTGCGCTTGAGCCTGGCGCAAAAATTCTGGCGGCGCCTGCTGGAGCTACTTGATGGCGATGTTCGGCGGCTTCGGCTGCTACTAGGCGATTCAGATCGATTAGAAGAATCAGGCTGCCGTCGGATGCGATTGAGGTGCCGGGGAAAAGTTTTACGCGGCGGAGATATTCGCCGAGATTTTTGATCACGATTTCGTCTTTGCCGAGGACGTCTTCGACGATGATGCCTTCAGAGCGGCCGGCTACTTTCACGATGACCATGCGGTAGTAGCCGGCGATCGGCTCGATTGGCGGTAGGCCTAGTTGCGCGTCGAGACGGACGGCTTCGATGGTCACGCCGCGGACTTTGGTGAGCAGCTTGCCGCCTACATCTTCGATTTCGTCGGGCTTTAAGCGGCGAATTTCTTCTACGAATGCTAGCGGGAATGCGAAAACTGACGTGCCGCTGCGGACGAACAGGGCTTGCGAAATAATTAGCGTGAGCGGAACTTTTAGCGTGAAGACTGTGCCGCTGCCGGAATCGGATTTGATTTCGATGTCGCCGTTGAGTGAGTGAATGTTGGCGCGAACTACGTCGAGGCCTACGCCGCGACCGGCTAGTTCAGTTTTGCTGTCGGCGGTGGAGAATCCCGGTTGGAAGAGGAACTCGCGCAATTCGCGCTCGGTGAGTTGCTCGGCTTGTGCGTAGCTTACACGGCCGGATTCGAGTGCGCGGGCGCGGATTTTTTCGTAATTGATGCCGTTGCCGTCGTCTTCCACTTCTACGAAGACGTGATTGCCGCGATGGTAGGCGCGAACGGTCAGGCGGCCTTCTTCGGATTTATTGTTGTGGGCGCGGGCTTCCGGTTTTTCGATTCCGTGGGCTACGGCGTTGCGCACCAGGTGAATGAGCGGATCGGAAATTTGCTGGATAATATTGTTGTCGAGTTCGGTTTCCGCGCCTTCGAGAACTAGCGCGACGCGCTTGCCCGTGGCTTTTGCTGCGTCGCGGACGGTGCGCGAGAGGCGCGTGTAGAGATTGCCGATGGGAACCATGCGGGCGCGCGTGATTTCGTCTTGCAGGTGGTGCGCGAGCTTGGTGAATTCATCGATGTCGGAATCGACGCGATTCATGAAGGATTCGAGTTGCGAGAGGACTTCGGTGACGTCGGCGGAAATTTCTGAGAGGGATCGCGAGAGGATGTTGAAATCGTCGTAGCGATCCATTTCGAGTTCGCTGAATCCGCTGGAGGATTCTGCTTGCAGGCCGGGGAGACTGGAGAAACCGCGGAAAGTGTCTTTTTGCGGGGCGGCGCTGCCTGGCATCAGGCTGGAACTGATGCGGCTGAATTCGTGTTTGTCTTGGAATTCGGAAACTTTTAAGGAGAGGCGGGC
Organism: uncultured Acidobacteriota bacterium; assembly: GCA_963792515.1. Taxonomy (GTDB): domain Bacteria; phylum Acidobacteriota; class Terriglobia; order Acidiferrales; family UBA7541; genus Palsa-147. Next base: position 82,749 of record CAWBWG010000002.1, read on the forward strand.
TTTTGAGAAAGTTAGGACTTCGACTAGCTTGGCCAGTTCGCTTAGGCGGCCTAGCATGCGCGTGCGATTGATCACGAGTTCGCCGACGGCGTTCATCATGCGATCGAGGCGATCTAGTGAGATGCGTACGGACTTGGCTTGTGCAGCCGCGGCTGTTGTGGTTGGAGCGGCGCGGCGCGAAGGCGCGAGCGTAGATGCAGCGATCTGCGACGCGGCGGTGACAAGTTCCCTTACCGGAACTTGCTCGACCGCCGCGGTCGCAGTGGCTGCCTCGGAGGAGTCCGTCGATGGTTCTTCAGTGCCGGCCGGTGCTAGTTCTTCAATTCGTGCCAGGAGTGGCTCGAGCTTCGCGCGCATTTCGGCGTCGTCGATCCAGGAGTGATGCAGTAATTTTTTTAGCGCGTCGACGGAATCTAGGCAGAGATCGACGATTTCGGCGCTGGGTTGCAGGCGGCCATCGCGCATTCGGCCGATCAATTCTTCGACGCGGTGCGCGACAACCGCGCAGCGATGCACGCCGACTTGCGCGGCTGAACCTTTTACCGTGTGCATGGCGCGGAAAAGGCGATTGATGTCTTCGGAGTTGGGGTTGCCTTCGAGCGCGAGCAGGCATTCGGTTACGGTCTGGAAATGCTCTTCGGCTTCCGCGACGAAGATTTCGAGAACTTCGGCGGGAATATCGCTGTCTTCGGGCAGGGAATCGACGAATGAGATTCCGCTGCTCGATGGCGCGCTTTGCGTTGCGGAGGTTGCTTGCGGCGCTTGGCTCGCGTGGTCTTCTGAGGCCGTTGCGGGTTCGACGGCTGCTGGAAATGCGAAACTGTAGCGCTGCTTGAATGCTGCGATGTCGGCGGCACATTCGGTGCCGTCGTTGGCCATCTGCAATAAATCGAATTCTAGGACTGAGACGGCATCGGCTAGGAATTCGGTTAGCGGGCCGTGTGTGTCGGGGCCGAGGCGCGCGTTCATGGCATATTGAAAAATATGCGCCAGCTTTCCTGCCACTTCGGAAAAAAGCGGGAATCCGTAACTCGCTGAGGTGCCGCAGAGCGTGTGGGCGGCGATGTATAGCTTTTCGAAATCTTCGGGGCGGGCTTGCGATTCCTGGACGAGGCCCGAGTATTCCCGCAGATATTGCAGGTGATCGGACGCTTCCTGGAGGAAAAGTTCGAGGGATTCTGCGGCGCTCACAGGCTGCCCTCCGCCATTACGGCTTGCTTTACCGCTGATTCTTTTGCGGGCTTTCTGTAGATCCGGCAATCTCCGAGCACGAGGCCTTCGAGGCGTACCGGCACGCTGCTGAGCGATTCGGCATGGCCGAGAAGAAAATATCCGCCGGGTTCGAGACATTCGCTGAAGCGTTGGATTACGGAATTGCGGCGCTCTTCGGCGAAGTACATCAGAACATTCATGCAGAAAATGCAATCCATGCGGCCAACGTAGACGGCTTGGGTCAAATTCATGGGCGCGAAGGAAACCATGCGGCGAATGCGCGGCTTTACTACGTAGCCGTGGCGCGTTTTGGTGAAATAGTTTTCGATTTGCTGGGGCGTTAGATTGTCGAGGCTGCGGCCGGAGTAGACGCCGCGCTCGGCATGTTGCAGGGCGCGGCGGCTGATATCGGTGGCTAGAATTTCTATGCGCCAGGCTTCGGCGAAAGGCAGCGCGTCGGCTACGGCGATGGCGATAGAGTATGGTTCTTCGCCGGTGGAGCAGGCGGCGCTCCAGATGCGCAGCGTGCGTGGATTGTCCCAGAATTTCTTTTCTTGCAATTCGGGGAGAATCTTTTTTGCTAGCGCATCGAAGACTGCCGGGTAGCGGAAGAATGAAGTTTCTTGGGTGAGCAAGCTTTCGAGTAACGCGCTGTACTCGACATTGCTGCTGGAAACGAGGCGCAGCAAATCGGTGCCGCCTTGCAAGCCGCGCTCGGCGACGAATTCGCGGACGCGCGTTGAGAAAAACCGCTCGCGGGAGGCATCGAACAAAATTCCGGAGCGGCTTTCGATCAGCGATCGAAGCTCATCGAACTCGTAACCTGTCACCGTGGCTGGTTTCTCTCTCATGTTTGGCCGGAGCGAGCGGCGTTTAGGTGCTTACCGCCCGCAAAAGACGAAACCAGATCTCAGCGATTCGATCCGACCGGGGCCAGAGCCCGGGCGTTGTCGCGTTCCGCATCGGCGGCAGCGGCGGGCGCGTTGGCCGGCCGAGCATTCGAGCGGAATTGCGCGAGCGCTTCGTTGAGTTGCTCGGAGAGTTTGACCATGTTGCCGACGGTGGAAACGGTTTGGCGGGCGCCTTGCGATGTTTGCCGGGTGATGCCGGAAATAATTTGCATCGCGTTGGCCACGCCTTCCGTTCCGCGCACTTGCTGCTTCGACGCCAGCGAAATTTCCTGCACCAGTTCCGCCGATTGCCGCACCACGCTCGAAATTGCTTCGAGCGCCTTGCCGGCTTGGTCGGCTAGGACTGCGCCGCTTTCGACTTCCTTGGTGCCTTCTTCCATGACGACCACGGCCTCGTTCGTTTCGGCTTGAATGGCCTTGATGAGTGCCGCGATGTCCTTCGTTGCGGCGCGCGAGTGTTCGGCGAGTTTGCGGACTTCATCGGCTACGACTGCGAATCCGCGGCCTGCTTCACCGGCTCTCGCCGCTTCGATGGCTGCGTTCAAGGCGAGCAGGTTGGTTTGTTCGGTGATGTCGTTAATTACGTTGATGATTTCCGAAATTTCCAGGGAACGATCGCCGAGCGATTTGATTTTCTTCGCGGTTGCTTGCACCGAGGCGCGAATTCGCTGCATGCCTTCGAGCGTGTCGCGCACCGAGCGGTTGCCTTGCTCGGCGGCATCGAGAGCGCGGCGGGCCGCTTCGGCGCTGGCTTCGGCGTTGTTGGAAACTTGCTTCATCGAGACCGTTAGTTCTTCCACGGCCGATGAAGTATTCGTGATTTCCTGATCTTGCTGCGTGGCGCCCGTGGTCATCTGGTCGGCGGCAACGAGGATCGCGCCGGCGCTGGCGTTGACGTCGACTGCGGCTTTGCGCACGCGCTCGAGGACTTTGGAGAAGTTGTCGAGCATGTAGTTCACGGAATCGACTACGTTGCCGAGCGCGTCGTTGGTCACTTTGCCGCGCAGCGTCAAATCGCCGCGGGCTACTTGATTGATCACGTTCAGCAAGTCGGTGATGCTGCGTTGGAGCGATTCCTGGACTTGCTGGTTGTTCACGGCGGTGGAAATCTTCGAGACGCTACGATTCAGATTTTCGGAGATGGCACCGAATTCATCATTCGATTTGATTTCGATCTTGGCGCGATTGTCGCCGGAGGCGAATCGCTCGGAAAATTCGGCGAGCTTTTCGACCGGGGTCAGTACGCTCTTCGACAGCACCACGATTAGTGAGAGCGCCGCCGTTACCGCAAGACCCGCCGCTGCAATCAGCGCCGAACTGGCCGCTGCGGGCATGCCCGCGGCGTCGCCGATTCCGGCGCCATTTGAATGCGAGCCGGCGTAGAAGGCCAGAATCGCGGCGCCTCCTGCGGCCACCGCTACCCAGATGACCAGCATCCAGACTGTGGAACTCAATCGCGATTTCATACTTCCTCCCCAAGAAGTTCGCCCGCTCCCGTTTTTTGGCGGGAGTTCGTGCAAGATTTCAAATCACTGGAACTGGAAAGACTTCGATTAATTTTTCTAGATCTACGACGAGCGCTAGGCGCTCTTCGTGGCGCAACATGCCGCGGCAGTAGGGAACATCGGGCGCATGATCGAGAAAGGATTCGTCGTTTGCGCCAAACGTGCCGACTACTTCGTCGACCGCGATGCCGAGGCGGACGTCTTCGCGTTGCGCATCGCCTTTGAGCATGGCCACAACTACGTGTCGCGGCAGTAGGCCCGGCCGGCGGCCTTCGGTGAAGGCGATATCGACTAGCGGCACGATGGTCCCGCGCAAATTGAAAATGCCCATCAGAAATGCCGGTGAAAGAGGAATGCGCGTGAGCGCCGGCCAATCGACCACTTCTTCCACTTCGAGCACTGAGAGGCAAAATCGCTCGCGTCCTGCGCGAAATACGCAGTATTGGCGCTCGAGCGGGCGGATTTCGTCTTGCGCGCCATAGTCGCCACCGTCAAATTCTTGCAGCGCTGCGTTCGAGAGTGATGCGTCGTTGTTCACGCGACTGGGCTCATGCGAATTTTTTCACCGCTCCGATCAATTGTTCCGGCGTGAACGGCTTGACTACGTAGCCGCTGGCGCCTTGCTGCTCGCCCCAATATTTATCGCTGGGCGAATTTTTTGAGCTGACCAGAATCACTGGTATCGCACCGAAGACTTGGTGATTCTTTAGCTCGCGGCAAAGTTGAAAGCCGTTTCGTCCCGGCATCACCACGTCCAGCAAGATAATGTTGGGCCGCTCGTTCTCGATCGTTTCTTCAATCCTCGAGGGATCGCTTAAAACCGCGGTGCGAAATCCGCCTTGCGTGAGCACGGTTTCCATCAGCTTCAATTCCGCGGGCGAGTCGTCGACGACCAACACCTTCTTCAGCACAGGCCTCTCCCGAGGGAAATCCAGGAAGAGAGAATGCAAGTTGGACGCCACGGCGGGAGGCGCGAGTGAATTCGGCGCAGATTCGCAACGGGTTGAATTTTCAATGGATTGCGGAGAGGTGATCGAGGGCATTTGTCGGAGGTTTGCTTGGAATCTAGTTGCTGCGTCTCACGCTGAGATAAATTCTCAAGGAGTGCAACACACGCGATGCCGGTTGAGAAAAGTTTCGATGGATTATTGGCTGCGAGAATTGCTGCTGCGGTGATGCCGTTTTTGCGGGTGGTGACTTAATTTCAGGACAGGTTTCCCCGAATCTGCAGTTGGACGCCGGCTTCACGGAATCGCCGCGGACAGTCAAAAACGCCGGCTGGCAGCCTGCGCTACGTTTCGTTATTGCGTTTTCGCTGCGCGCGGCAAACTTTATGCAACACCCATAGCAAAAAACGGGAGGGTGATGAACCCCCTCCCCAACTTGGGATTTCAGGGGGAGAGTTTGTCGGCTTCTTCGATGAAGGAGAGTAGGCGTTTGGTGCTGATGCCTAGATTTACGGCGGCTTCGGTGTTTTTGGCTTGCTTGGCTTTTTCTACTTGCGTTTGGAAATAGGAGACTTCGGCGCGGGCTTGTACCAGCGCGGATTGCAGCGAGGCGGATTCGCCGGATTGCTTGCGGGAATCCATCGCTACGGCGAGCATGGCGCGGGCTACGACGGCGCGGCGCAGGTCTTCTGATTCCTGACCGGCTTTATCTACGAAGGCGGCGACTTCCCAGGAAGAGAGCAGGACTTTTGTGTTTTTCAGGGTGACGGTGGACATGGAGCGGCCGCGCGTGGGCGGCGTGGCGATCAGTTGCTCCCAAATTGTTTCGAGGCAGCTTTCCATTTCTGACGAAGCTGGTGGTTGTGCGGCTGCGGCGGGCGCGGCATTCGATGCTTTTGGAGCGGACGGAGATTGCGGCGCTGAAACGCTGCTGGCGGATGGGGCCGATTCGGCCGGAGTGGCTGCGGCGGCGGGCTTTTCGTCCGTACGATTTGTCGACAAATCGACCGGTGCGCCCAACTGTGCGAGCGATTCCGCGGATTTCACGTAGCCGGATTCTTGGCCGGTCTTGCGCTGATAGCCGGTTTGTTCTACCTGAATGCGCGGCAAAGCGGACGACGACGAAGACGCTTCGCGTGTTTCGGTGCGAGTTACCGGCTCGAACGCCAGCGACGGAATTTCGGATGATGCGGACTCCGCTCCTGAACCATGCAGCTTGGCCACTCCGTCTTCCAAGTCGGCGCGCAGCGCGAGCAATTGCTCAAACGAGCGTCCTACGGCGGATTCCGAATAGTCTTTGTGATAAAGCGGGCGCCAGTTTTCCGCGAAGAGACGAAGTCCGGCGGTAGTTTCGGCGGCAGAAAATCCCGCGCGGCGGCAATCGACTGTGCGCGCGCCGGCGCGGTCCAATTCGCTCAGGGCTTTCAGAACTGCTTCCTGATCGGCATGCAGCAGGCGGATGAATGCGCGGCGCATGAGGAAATTAAATCGCGCGAGGGTGACCAGGGCGGCCCCGTCGTAGAAAAGATCGCCAGAGGACTCTTTCACCAGGCGGGCTTGCTCGAGTTTGCCGCTTTCGAGGAGATCGCGAAGACTGCGGCAGTTTTTGATCAGGTCGAGAGTGGTTTCGAGTGTGGCGCACCAATCGGGAATTGCCGTGCCGGCGGCGCCGAGTACCGGTTGCAGGACGCGGCTTACGTCGGCGGGCGAAATTTCATCGTGATAAAAACTTTCCGGGGCGCACAGGGCGAAATATTGGACGAGAAGAAAATCGATCTTGTCGCGATCGTTCGTGGTCTTCTGCGATTTATTGAGATGGCGCTGAATGAACGCGCGCAGGCCTTCTTCTTTGGCGTTCAGAGTTGCGGGAGGAAGCTGGCGAATTTGGAAGGCTTTTACTTGCGCGTCCATTTCATCGAACCAGCGCAGATTTCGTTCTACGACTGCGGGGCCGATTTCTTCGGGGACGGGTTCGCCTTCGGAATAGGGAGTGGCGGAAATTTCGAATTGGCGCGCGAGAGCGGCGTAGATCGGATAGGCGCGGCGAGCTTCGGCCCAGGCGGTGGTGAGATCGGTCGGGGCCGCGGTGTCTGGCGGCAAAGTGATTCGAGAACTCATTGGCTCCAATCCGCTTGGGCGCGCTTGGCGCAGGGATAGTCTGTTCCGGGAGTGTGGGTTGCACGCATGCGGCCAAAGGCTTGGGTGGGCGGGGAATTGTAAGTCATTGAAGGATAGACGGTTATGGGTTGGCGGTCAGAGCCTGGCAGTCTCTCTTGTCTCACACTGAAACGAAGGCGTCTCATCGCCCTACGGAAATGCCAAATTGCAACTTCGCTCTGCGGTGTTTGGAGGGATTTATCGAATGAGCGGGGTTGGCCGAAGATGCTGGGCTGAAGCCCACCGCTACGACGGCAGTGCAAATTCCGGTGCGCGAACTTTGTCGCGTTTAGTGAGTTACGGATTCGCGCTCTGGTTGTTTTTCGGTGGACTTTAGCGGGATGCCGTAGAGTTTTAGTTTGCGATAGAGAGTGGCGCGGCTGATGCCTAGGAGTTTGCCGGCTAGGGCTTTGTCGCCGCCTACTTGGTCGAAGACTCGCAGGATGGTCATGCGCTCCATTTCTGAGAGGGCGGCGGTGGAGAGGGCGTTGGCTTCGGCGTTGGTGTTTGACGAATCGTGCGTGGCTTGAATTGCCGGGGGGAGATCGGCGACATCCATTGTGGATTCGACTCCCAACGCTACGGCACGGGCTACGCAATTTTCTAGTTCGCGGACATTTCCGGGCCAGTCGTATTGCAGTAGGCACTTCATTACCGCGGGCGTGACTTGAATATTTTTTCCAGCGGCATAGCGTTCGAGGAATGCGTGCGCCAGCAAGGGAATATCGGAGCGATGTTCGCGTAGGCTTGGAAGATGAACGGTGACTACGTTTAGGCGGAAGTATAAATCTTTGCGGAAGGTGCCGCCGCGATAGGCGGAATCGAGATCGCGATTTGTGGCGGCGATGATGCGCACGTCGACGGGAACTTTGTCGTTGCTGCCGACCGGGCGGACTTCCTTTTCTTGCAGCACGCGGAGGAGCTTGGCTTGCATTTCTAGCGGGAGTTCGCCGATCTCATCCAGAAAAATCGTGCCGCCGTTTGCGGATTGGAATAGGCCGGCTTTCGTACGCATGGCGCCGGTGAAGGCGCCTTTTTCGTGGCCGAATAATTCGCTTTCCATCAGCGTGGGGACGAGCGAGCCGCAATCTACCGCGACGAATGGCAATTGCGCGAATGGGCCGCGGAAATGGATGGCGCGGGCTACTAATTCCTTGCCTGTGCCGCTTTCGCCGGTGATCAATACCGGCGTGCGCGTGTCCTTTAGTTTCGAAATCATGCGCAGAACTTCTTGAATGCGGGCTGAGGAGCCTACGATGCCATCGAGCTGTGTTTCGGCATTTACGCGCTCGCGGAGGAAGCGATTTTCCTGCACCAGGCGCACTTTTTCGGCCATGCGCTGGACCAATTGGCGCAGCTTCTCGACGCGAAATGGCTTTTCGATGTAATCGTAGGCGCCTAGCTTCATGGCATCTACCGCGGATTCGATTGAGCCGTGGCCGGTCATGATGGAGACTTCGGCGTGCGGCAGGCGCGTCTTCAATTCGCGCAGCAAATCGACGCCTGATGAGCCTGGGAGCTTGAGATCCGTGACCACCAGATCGGGCGCGGTGGCCTCGGCGCGTGCGAGTGCGGACTCGGCGCTCTCGGCTTCGCTGCAGTCGAAGCCGAGGCCCTTTCCTACGGTGACGCAGAGGCGCCGGATATTTTGCTCGTCGTCTACGATCAATAACCGAATGGCTTGGCTGTCGGTCATCGCTTCCTTTCGCTACGCTTCGAATTAATTGCGCGCTTTATCCGCCGTGGCGGCCATGGCTGCTTCGGCCGCTAGCGGTAAACGTACTACGAACGTGCTGCCTGCGCCGTCCGGATTGTTGAAGCAGAAAATTTCACCGAGATGCGCGCGGACGATTCCGTAACAAATGCTTAGGCCGAGGCCTGTGCCCTTGCCGACTTCTTTTGTGGTGAAAAAGGGCTCGAAGATGCGCTCTACGTGCTCGATGCCCGGGCCGTTGTCGCGGAAACGGATTTCGATTTGGCCGTTGGCGTGGACTGTTTCGATTTCGATGCGGCCGGGGCGGCCGGTTTCTTGCACCGCGTCGTAAGCGTTGTTGACGATATTCAGGAAGACTTGCTGGAATTGGTGAACGTCGCCGACGATTTCGGGTAGATCTTCTTCAAATCGCTCGATCAGTTCGACATCGCGCTTTGAAAAATCGTAGGCGCGGAGCTTTAGGGTTTGGCGCAGTACGGAATTGATTTGCACCGGCTCGCGCAATGCCGGTTTCTGGCGCGCAAAGCTGAGCAAATTCTGGATGATCAATTTAGTGCGCTGCGCTTCCTGCAGAATCACGCGCAGATCATCTTTCGCGCCGGGCGGAACTTCGGAGTTTTCAAGGAGCAGGTCGGTGAAGCCCAAAATCGCGGCGAGAGGATTGTTTACTTCGTGCGCTACGCCCGAAACTAGCTGGCCCACGGCCGCCATTTTCTCCGTGTGCATTAGTTTCGCTTGCAGCACGGCGGCGTCGGTCACGTCGGTCATGACTACGACGATGCTATTGATTCCGCCTTTGTCATCGCGCATGGGGCTCAAGCTGATCGAAAATTGTCCGGTGGTGCCATCACCGCGCAAGAAGGGAAGTTCCATGTTGGCGGCCGGCGCGCCTCGCAAGGTGCTACGCAGCGCCTCGGCCAGCGCTTTGCGGCGCGATGCAGAAATAAATTCGGAGAGCGGATGGCCGAGCAAATCGGCTTCGCGATGGCCGATCTCGAAGCAGCGGCGGTTCGCGTAGCTGATTAGTCCGGCGGTATCGAGCACTAGAATCATGCTCTGCGTATCGTTGAGAATGTTCTTGTTGAAATCGCGCTCGCGGCGCAATTGCGCTTGAAAGGATTTCTGCTCCGTGATGTCGAGCATAAGCCCGCGATACTGCACCGCGTGCCCCTTGGCATCGCGCACAATCAAAATATTCTGAAGCGTATGGATCCACGAGCCGTCGCGCCGCCGCAACACTTCCTCGTGATTGCGCAACACCCCGCCGTCATCCGCCGCCTTGATGCAACGCCGCCGCAGATCGGGACGCAAGCAAAGGTCCTCAAATAAATTCACGGCCAGCACTTCTTCGCGGCTGGCATAGCCGAGCATGCGCACCAGCGCGTTATTTATTTCGATGAACTGGCCATCCGGGGTGCAGAAGAAGAGGCCTTCTTGGATATTGTCGAAGAGTTCGCGATAGCGGCGCTCAAGCTCGCGGCGATCGGTGATGTCTTTCAGTACGTGTACGGTGCGCAGATCGTCTTCTGGGAGGCTGCGTAGACGCGACGTGGAAATCAGATAAGTGCGCTCGTGCGCGGTCTGGACGTATTCTTCGATGCCCGCCTGCATATCGCGGCAGAACGGACACGCGCGTCCGACACCCTCGGCGGCCAGCGAGCGCAGCGTTTCCATGTGCCGGCCGATTAATTCCGAAGGCCGCAGCTGCAAATGACCCGCGAGCGAACGATTCACGCGCAAGATTCGGTCACTCGCATCGTGCACGACGATAAAATCGGTGATCGCGTCGAAATCTTCGATCCATTGCTTCTTCGATCGCTCGATCCAGGAAAACAGCCGCGCGTTTTCGAGTGCCACCGACGCATGTCCCGCCAGCGCCTCGAGCAGGTGGCGCTCGCCTGGCGAAAACGCGCGCTTGCGGCCGGCGAGGCAGAGCACGCCCATCAAATCGCCTTCGCTGCCGGTCAATCGCGCCATCGCCAGATGATCCGCGCCCAATGCTGCGGCAAGCGGCTTCCCTAAAATTTCGCCGGTCGCGCCGAATCGCGTGGCTTCTCCGGCCGTCCAGCTCACCGCGGCGAGCTCGCGCGCGAACCGCGCTTGATCCTCGCTTGCCAACTGAGCCGCCGCGCCTTGTGCCGACACGATCTCCCATTCCTCGCCGCGCACTAGAGCCAGTGCGGTCGAGCGTACTTCGAACATTTTTTCGGCGCACAAAGTCAGCCGGCGCACGAATTCCGTGGGGCCGATGGAAGGCTTGAGTTCGCGCGTGGCGGCGGAGAGTTGCGCCAAATCGGCATCGAGGGAGACGCGTACGCGCCCCGGTGGTCGACGGGATTTCTTGGCCGCACGCATGGAGGAAGGGGTCCTGCGCGAGTCTCCAAATTTCCAGATTGATACAACGAAGTTACGTTCCTATCTCATTTTGAGTCAAGAAATCTGCCGGAGGGCGTGCCGAATCGGACAATCAGGGTTTGCGCGTGACCGTCGCAAGGTGAGACCGATCCTGTTGGCGCGCTTGGATCCTGAGACGATCCGTTGCTCATGGGGCGACCTGAAGCGGTTGACCGCGTTCGTTTAACTGCCAATGTTACAGCACTTTACGTGACACATTCCCGATTCGGAACTTTGCCCGATATTCGCCCAGGCACTGGCAGCCACCGTGCATTTTCTTTCAGCGGAGTTGTATGGAGGCACGGGTGTGGGACACGTAATTTCAATTTCTGTAGTTCGCAGATTGGGCCAGGTGCTGGCGATTGCGGCGGTTCTGTCGTTTGCCGCGCCGATTCACGGGCAGGACGCGGCTGGCGGCGATGCCGCGAAACGCAAAGTCAAAGCGCGCGTGGCCGCGGAGTATCCGCTACTGGCGCGCCAGATGGGCGTCACCGGGAAAGTCAAAGTGGAAGTCACGATCACGGCCGACGGGAAGGTCAGCAGCACCAAGATTGTGGGCGGAAGTCCGGTGCTTACAACCGCCGCGGTTGACGCGGTGAAGAAATGGAAATTTGAGCCGGGTCCGAAAGAGACCGTGGAAATTATCGAGTTCGAGTTCAAAGATCCAAACGGATAACCGGGGGACTTGCAGCGCGGCGGTCTGATGGCCGCGCGCGAGTGGAGGGATTTCGAGATGACAATCGGTAAGAAATTATATTCGGGGTTCGGGGCGATCGTGGCGATCATGATCGCGCTGTTCGTGGTGAGCGTGTTGACGATTTCGCGCGAACATACGGCGCGCTCGCTGGCTTCGGCCACACTGACCGACCTGACCACCATCGAGAACATCCGCTTCCACGTGATGCTCGAAGAGTTGGTGCTGCGGAATTTCCTGCTGAGCGGCGATGTGCGCGATGAAGGCGAACTCGCTTCTGTCCACACGACGATCAATACGCAGCTTCGTGACGCGGAATCTCACGCTACCGACCCGGCCCTGCGCAGCACTTTGCTTCGGGTGGAAGACGCCGAGCACGGTTGGATGGACGATTTCGCCAAGCCCATGATTGCCAAGCGGCACCAAGTTGACGGCGGCGATGCGACCGTTTCGGATCTGCAGATTTTCTATCTGCAGCAAAATCCCGGGGCGTGGATGAACAAGACTTCCTCGCTTCTCGACGACGCCAAAAACACGATCAGCGCGGCACACGACCGTTCCAGACAAATCGGCGCAAAATGCCACCGAGGTGAGCACGTGGCTGAGCATCGCGGGAATCCTCATCGCGATCCTTCTGGCGCTGGGGATTGCGTATTTTACTTCGCGTTCGATCACGCTGCCTCTGAGCCACTTGATCGGAGTGGCGCGCGAAATCGGGGATACCGGAAACATCGATCAGATCATCGATATTCACCGCGAAGATGAAGTTGGGCTGCTTGCGGACAACTTCAACAAAATGATCGCGCACGTGAAAGGCATGGCCGCGGTTTCCGCTTCGATTGCGGAAGGCCAACTCACGGTCACGGTGATGCCGCGATCGGCTCGCGACACCATGGCCAACGCTTTTTCGCAGATGATTCAGGGGCTTCACGATTTGGTGCGGCAGGTTCGCGATATTGCCGCGCAAGTTGCCGATGGCTCGAATCAGATGGCCGGTGCTTCCGAGGAATCCGCCAAGGTGAGTTTGCAAGCGGCTTCGGCGATCGATGAAGTCACTACGACGATGCATGAGATGAGCGTGAACGTGCAGAGCGTAGTGAAAAATACTCAGATGCAGGCTTCGAGCGTGGCGGAAACTTCGGCTTCGATCGATCAGATGGTTACTTCGATTCAGCGCGTGGCGGATACCGCAAAAGTGCTGCTCGATATTTGCTATCGCTCGCGCGAGGAAGTGCACACCGGCATCGTCACGATGGAAAAAGCGACGGACGGATTGAATCGCACGAATTCGGCGATTCAGGCTTCGGCGCACATTATTGACGTGCTCGGACAGCGTGCTGATGACATCGGCAAGATTATCGAAGTAATCGACGATCTCGCGGAGCAAACCAATCTTCTCGCCCTGAACGCGGCTATCGAAGCGGCTCGCGCGGGCGAACATGGGCTCGGATTCGCGGTAGTTGCCGAAGAAGTCCGCAAGCTGGCGGAAAAATCCACGCAGTCCACCAAGGAAATTTCCGAATTGATCGAGGGCATTCAGAAGGAAGCGCGCGAGGCTGTTGAAAATATGGAGAAGAGCACTTCCATGGTGCAGGAAGGGCTGCTCCTCGGCAGTGATCTCAGCACTGCGCTCGGCAAAATCTCGAACGTGGTCACGGAAGTTTATAAATTCGCCCAGGAAATCGGCGCGGCTACCACGGAACAATCAAATGGTTCTGCGCAAATCGCAAAAGCCACGACGCGTCTCACCGAAATTACTCAGGAAATTAATTCTTCGGTTGAGGAGCAGGCTTCGGGCGCTCAGGCGGTCGTTCGCGCGATGGAGCGGATGCGCGAGCTGGTGCAGCAATCAACCTCTAGCTCGACGCAACTGGCCGCTACCGCGGAGCAAATGTCGCGGCTTTCGAAGACGCTGCTCACCACCATGGGGCGCTTCGTTCTCGACAATGGGTCGGGCGCACTGAAGCAAACGGGTCATCGCGCGATCGCTGGGGAATCTGCGCCGCGAATTTCTGCCGAGCGGTATGCGGAATTGGTGAATTCGTAGTCGCGGGGAAACGCAGCGATGGCAAAAGACATTCAGATCGTCGGCTTTCGCATCGGTACCGAGACTTTCGGGCTGCCGATCGCGCTGGTCCGCGAAATTGTGCGCGTTCCGGCGATTACTCCTGTTCCGAATGCGCCGGATTTCGTGGAAGGCGTGATCAATCTTCGCGGAAGAATTATTTCGGTGATTGATCTGCGCAAGCGCTTCGGCGAAAAAGATATTCAGCCGAGCAAGAAGAATCGAATCGTAGTTGTGGAGTTGGGCCGCCGCTCTGTCGGCCTGCTGGTCAATTCCGCGTCGGAAGTTCTCAAGATTCCGCCGTCGGAAATCGAGGCGCCTAACGATTTATTTCAGGATGGCGAAGTGGATTACGTCACGGGCGTGGCCAAGCTGAAGGGGCGATTGGTAATTCTTTTGGATCTCGAAAAAGTGATGCAGCGTTCGGAGTTGCGGCGCCTTGAGGACGTCGTGGAAACGCTGGCCCAGCAGGAAAGTGAAGCGATCGCGCGCCGCTAAAGGCGCGCGCAGACTCAAGACGCATAGCGAGCTCACATGTCCACACTGACCGCACAAGTTCCTCTGACCGAAGCAGAGCTCAAGCTGCTTCAAACGCTGATCTATCAGGAATGCGGGATGTATTTTGATGAGCGCCGCACTCATTTTCTGCGGGACCGGCTGCAGCGGCGTTTGAAAGCATGCCAGCTCGATTCTTTTTACAGTTACTACCGGCTGCTCACCAGCCGCGAGGGCAAACTTGAGTTGAGCGCGCTGCTTGAGAATCTCACGGTCAATGAGACCAGCTTTTACCGCGTCAAGCCGCAACTGGAACTTTTTCAGAAGCGAGTTCTCGAAACGATTCTGCACAAGAAGCAGGAGCGTCGCGATTGGACGGTGCGCATCTGGAGCGCGGGATGCTCGACGGGGCAGGAGCCGTATTCGCTGGCGATGCTGGTTTGCGATGCGCTGGCTTACTACTACTTGCGCAATCCGTTGCCTTTTGAAATGCCGGTGCCGAAGCCGCTGGTTCCGCCGCCGTGGAAAGTGGAAATCGTCGCGTCGGATATCAATTACTCGGCGCTGCTCACCGCGGGGCAGGGAATTTACACGGAAATTCAGATGGAGCCGGTCGACTACGCCACGCGGCTGCGTTACTTCGACAAAACCGCGGATCGCTACGCCATCAAGCACGCGCTGAAATCACTGATCCAATTTGATTTTCACAATTTGAAGACTGAATTCCTGCCGCAACGCAACGACATTATTTTCTGCCGCAACGTGATGATTTATTTCGACGAAGCGGAGCAAAAGCGTTTGGTGGAAAAATTCCATCGCTGCCTGAATCCCGAGGGCTATCTGTTCGTGGGCCACGCCGAGAGCCTTTTCGGGCTGACGAAGAAATTTCACATGATTCACGAGAACAACGCCACGGTGTATCAGCGCATCGAGGAGACGCTGTGAACTTTTTCGGCGATGATCGCGGCGCGGAGCTGCGCGAACTCTTTTTCGAGAGCGCAGCCGAGCTTCTGCAGGCCATGAATGAAGGCGGCCTGGAGCTCGAGGAGCGCCCGGGCGATCCCGAAACGATTCGCAAAGTGCGGCGGGCGGTGCATACGCTGAAAGGCGACTCTGCTTCCTGCGGTTACCGCGAGCTGAGTTCGCTGGCGCATTTGCTGGAAGACGTGATGACGCCGGAGACTTTCCAATCGAACGCCGCGGTGTTGCCGGAAGTGGTGCTGACGGCTGCGGACACGTTTGATGAAATGCTGGCGGCTTATCGCGGGAACATGCAATTGCCGGACGGCAATGCGCTGCGAGAACTCATCCAGCGTGTGTTGCAGAAGCCTGGCGAAGGGAAATCGCCGGCGGGGCAGAAGTCACCGCTGGTGGCGCAGTTTGCCTGGACGGAATACGAGCAGTTGCTGATCGCCGAAGCGATCAAGCGCGGCGAGAATGTATTTTTTGTGGCCGCTCACATTGCCCCGGATGTGGCGATGCCTGCCGCCGCTGTTCAACTCGCGAAAAATGCGCTGGCGGCTTGCGGAACGATTCTTTGTTTCCGGCCTGAAGATGGCAGCGATCTCTCGGCGGTGCGGCAGATCGAAGCCGCGGTGTCGAGTACGCAAACCATCGATTGGATTCGCAAGAAGTGCCAGGTTCCATCGCTGATTTCTGAAGTTGTGGTGTTGCCGGCGGGCGCCGCACCGACCGCACATCGCGATTTGCTGGAAATTTTGCTGGAGTCGGAAGCTGCCGCGGTCGCTGCCGGTGTGCCCGCGGCTGAAACCGATATCGACGACTCCGAATCGGCGCCGCTGGCTCACGCCGAGTCGCGGCCTTTCGCGAATTCCGCTTCGAATGTCGCACCGGCAGGCGCGGAGAATACGCTGCGAGTGGATGCGGTGCGCATCGACAACGTGATGAATCTCGTCGGCGAGTTAATCATCGGCAAATCGATGCTGCACCGCACGATTATCGAATTCGAAAAGCAGTACGCCAAGGATCCCTTGCGCGGAAAACTTTCTGACGCGCTCGCGTATCAGACGCGCGTGCTGAGCGACTTGCAGAAATCGGTGATGAAGATTCGCATGGTTCCGGTGGAGCAGCTTTTCCGCCGCTTTCCTCGCGTGGTTCGCGATGTTGCCAAGCAGCGCGGTAAAGACATCTCGATCGAACTCGCGGGGCAGACTACCGATCTCGATAAGAGCATTTTGGATGCGTTGTCCGAGCCGCTCGTGCACCTGGTTCGCAACGCGGCGGACCACGGCATTGAGTCTTCTGCCGAGCGCATCGCGGCGGGAAAATCCCCGCGCGGCACGATTCGCTTGAACGCGTTTCACAAGGCGAATCAGGTGGTGATCGAAATATCCGATGACGGGCGCGGGCTCGATCGGGAAAAAATTGTGCAGCGCGCGATCGAACGGGGGCTTGTGACGCAGGACGAGGCGGCGCGGCTGAACGAAACCGAGGCGCTGCAACTCATTTTCAAGCCCGGGCTCACCACGGCGGACGAAGTTACCGCGATATCGGGCCGCGGCGTGGGCATGGATGTTGTTTCTACCGCGGTCGAACGCTTGAAGGGCTTCGTTGAAATCGCGACGCAGCCTGGAAAAGGTACGACTTTTTCTCTGATGCTGCCGCTGACGCTTGCGAGCATCAAGGCGCTGATGTTTATCGTGGGCGGAAAACTTTACGCGGTTCCGCTTTCTGCGGTTGTCGAAATCGCGCGCATCCAGACGACGGATATCACGCGCGTGGAAGATCGCGAAGTGCTGCGGCTGCGCGATCAATTGCTCGCGCTTGTCCGTCTGGAGTGTGCAGAGACCGTTGCCGTTACCGCCGCCGCTGCTGCTGAGCCAAAATCTAAGCGGCTTTTTGTGATTGTCATCACGACTGGTCCGCGGAAATTCGGCCTGGTTGTGGACCGCTTGGTCGGTGAAGAAGAATTGGTGATGAAGGCGCTGGAGGACAAAACTGCCGCTTCCGATCTTGTCAGCGGCGCTTCGATTTTGGGCGATGGAACCGTGGTTTTGATTCTGAATGTCGCGACCGTCGTTGCGAAAATGGCGAGAACACCACTCGGAGCTACTGCATGAGCGAGCGCGTCCGAGTGCTGGTCGTCGATGATTCCGCGCTCATGCGGAAAATGATTCCGCAGATTCTTGCGCGCGATCCGCAGATTGAAGTGGTGGGCACGGCGATGGACGGGGCATTTGGGCTCAAGAAAATTGCGGAATTGCATCCGCACGTGGTGACTCTTGATCTGGACATGCCGCGGATGGACGGCATCGAAATGCTGCGCGCGATTACGGGCAAGCATCATGTTCCGGTGATCATTGTCACTTCGCAGACGGAAGAAAGTACGCGCGCGGCGCTGAAAGCTTTGGCGTTGGGCGCTTTCGACTTCGTAGCCAAGCCCGTGGATGCGGCTTCTGGACGTATCGAGGCGATCGCCGACGAGCTGGCCCTGAAAATTAAAGTCGCCGCCACTACGGGCGCGCCGAAATTGATTTTGACGGTTACTACCGAAAGACGAAAAGGGACGCGCGCGCTGGCAGACAGGCGTTTTCCGTCGCGCGTGATCTCGCTGGGCGTTTCCACCGGCGGGCCGGCTGCGCTGCAATATTTATTTTCTCAGTTGCCGGAAGATTTTCCGGGATGCTTGCTGGTGGTTCAGCACATGCCTGAAAATTTTACGAATATGTTTGCGAAGCGGCTGGATGAGAGTTGCGCGATTGAAGTGAAGGAGGCGCGTTCCGGCGATTTACTCCTTGCGGGGCGCGCGCTGATTTGTCCGGGCAATCACCACATGAAGGTGAAGCACATGCCGCACGGCGACGTTGTGGTGCTCGATGACATGCCGCCGGTGAACGGGCATCGGCCTTCGGTCGATGTTCTGTTCCGCTCGATGGCGCGAGAATTTGGCAAGGCGGCAGTTGGAGTGATCATGACCGGCATGGGCGAAGATGGCGTCGCCGGGCTGGGCGAAATCCAGGCAGCGGGCGGAATCACGCTGGCGCAAAGTTCTGATTCGTGCGTTGTGGATAGCATGCCGCGCTCCGCAGTCGAGCGCGGTTACGCGGATCGAGTGGTTTCCCTTTCATCGTTGGCGAGCGTGCTGCTCGCGCACAGCGCCAATGAAAAAGTACCACCGGAATTGTCTTCGGTCGGGCAGTCGTCGGGGCTCACCGAAGCGGAGCGGATTTCTCGAAGGAGATAGTTATGAGACAGTTTGAAGCATTGACGCGCAAGAAAGACAATCAGCCGGTTCGCTATTTGATTGTCGACGATTCCGTGTTCGCCCGGAAAAGCCTTGCCAAAATGGTGGAAGCTTTTGGCGGGACGGTGGCCGGCGAGGCGGGCGATGGTCTCACCGCGATCACGGAATATTCGCGGACGAATCCCGACATTGTGCTCATGGATATCACCATGCCGCAGATGGAGGGGATTGAGGCTGTCGAGCGCATTGTCCGCGAGCATCCGGACGCGCGCATCGTCATGGTCTCGTCCGTCGGATATCAGGACAATATTCTTGCGGCGCTGCAGCGCGGGGCACGGCATTTTGTGCAGAAGCCGGTGAAGCCTGACGCGCTTTACGAAATTATTCGCTACGTTCTGAGTGATGAGAACGTTACGGCTAGCGTTTAGCGTCTGCGGCTAACGCCTGAGCGAAAAGGACATTTTTATGAAAATGGATTTGATTCAGCCGTTCATTAGCGCCGTGGATGCTGTGCTTGCCGAAACGTTACAGTCGCCTGTGACTGTTAGCGATTTGGCGATGGAGGACGAGGGCTATCGCAAGCGTGGCGTGGCTGCGAGGATTGAATTCAAAGGTGAAATTGAGGGGCGCGTGATTTTGGATGTTGAGCCGCGGGCGGCTGTGCGCGTTGCGAGTAACATGTCCGGCGAAGAGATTGCTGAGAGCGAGCAGATTGTTCGCGAGACCGTTTGCGAATTGGCGAACATGGTGATCGGCAATGCGGTGACTTTGCTGAACGATCGCGGATTTAAGTTTAAAGTGTTTCCGCCTAGCATTCATTCGGAGGATCAAATTCCGAATGCTGGGACGGAAGTTGAGGCGATGGTGCTTTCGTTCGCCACGGAGCATGGCAGTGTGTTCATCAATATTGCGCTGCACTACATGCGGCGGCGGCAGGGTGAGCGGCGTACTGTTTCGGTGTCGTGACATCGTTTTGTGAAATTACTTCGTGATTCAACTGCTCGGAAATTTCAAATTTGAAATTTCAGATTTCAAATCAACTCCTCGCAAAAATAAAATCGGCCGCCTCGGCTTGCGGATTCGTGTTGCGCTCGGAAATATTTGCGCTTGTTGTCTAACTTCCGGATTGCGCGGCTACTTTGAGGAATTCTACTCCGTGGCGGAATAGGCCTGCTGACGCTGTTGGTTCTACTCTTACTACTCTTGCCGGGACGAAAATATTTGCTGTGGCGTCGGCGTAGGGGACTGCTATGTCGACGCGCGTGTTTTCGTCGAATCGGCGCTTGCTGCGGAAGCAGAGGCCCTCGGCTGAGATTTCTTCGCAGACGGCTAGTTCGTCGTCGCTGCCGGCTAGACGGACGCAGGCGGTTAGGCGCGTTTGCAGGCGGAGCGAGTGGCGACGCTCGGCTTCTGACAGACTTGCTGCGCTCGAGTTTGCGCTTCCGCTGCTCGCGTGCGCGCTGGCGGCGAATTTTATTGGATCGACTTTGGCTACTTCGTGCGGGGCTTGCGTCCAGATGGTGGGCACGTTGCAGACTTTGCAGTGGCGGGCGGTGCCGCGATTTTTTTCGAAGCCGGCTAGCTCGAATTCGTTCAGGTAAATCACTTCGCGGCTGCGGCAGAAGGTGCATTCGAGGAGCATGCGGGCTACGAATTCTTGGGAGCCTTCGAGTGCGGGAAATTCTACGCCCCAGAGATCGGCTTGCGGATCGACGCACTCTACGCTGTACATTTGCGCGGCGTTCTGCGAGCCGACATTGCGAATTAC
Organism: uncultured Acidobacteriota bacterium; assembly: GCA_963792515.1. GTDB lineage: Bacteria > Acidobacteriota > Terriglobia > Acidiferrales > UBA7541 > Palsa-147. The sequence continues at coordinate 102,815 of CAWBWG010000002.1, forward strand.
GCGGACTATGCCGGCGCGATGCGCTTCGGTTTCGAGGGTGCGGCGCAGATGCACTTGCTGTCCCGCGGCCAGGGCGCGATGGACCACGATCACGCCGCCGTGGCGGCTGATCAGCATGGTGCGGGCCGGCTCGGCGAATTCATGGCCTTCGGCGTCGCGGCCGGAGGCTTCGAGCAGCAGCGTGAGGCAGACGCGATCGCTGCGCCTTACCGCGGTCGGCGAACTGGCTGTTGCGACCTCGATCAAATTTTCCCTCAAGCGAAATCTGGCGGGCCTGACTTCGCAGCGTAGCATATTGGATGTGGGGTGCCGTTTTTCGTCACTGCGATGTGCTTGTGGGGTAACACGGTTGGAGGGGCGGTGGGGCGATTTTGGTTTGGTTTAATCGAAACGTGGTGCGATTAAAATTTAAAGCTAGGTAACACACTATGGGTTGCGGTTATTGTTGTGGGAGATCAGGAGGATACCTGTAAATTCGAGGTTGCGGCATAAGTCTCGATCATGCGAGTTAAAAGAGAGCATTGAAACAGATGAATCGCAAAGAATTGGATTGGGGGCCGGGCGGCGTGGTTTTGCTCCTCGCGCTGGCCTGGGCGGCGCCAATGAATGTGCGCGGGGCCTCGCCGGACAAAGGGAAGTGGCTGCCGGTGCCTCCAGAGGATCTGGCGCTGAAAGATAATCCGGCGAGCGCGGGTGATCACGCGATGATTCTTTACCGCGAGCTCTTTCGCGATGATTCGAAATCATATGAGAACGAATATATTCGCATCAAGATTTTCGATCAGCAGGGCGTGAAATACGGGGAGCGCAGGATTGTCTACGATAAAGGCGGGGAGGAGATTCTAAATCTTCAAGGGCGGACGATTCATCCGGATGGAAAAGTGATTGATTCGAACGGACAGACGCTCGACAGCACAGTACTAAAGTCCAGTGGAATGCGCCTGGACGCAAAAACAGTGGTGCTGCCTGATGTGGAGCCGGGGAGCATCGTGGAGTACCGGTTCGAAAGAAGGTGGCAAGGGCGAAGACTGCGGGCCTCCAGTCTGGTGCTGCAAGAGGATATGTTCATACGAGAGGCGCGATTTTCGATGATCGCGAGCGGGCCTCTCTACGGGGTGAAATCAAATTTTACATGGGTGGGAGTGCGATTGCCGCGGGAGCACGCGATGCGCGCGATTCATGGAGGATTCGAACTGGACGCGAAAAACATTGCGGCGCTGCCCGACGAGGAGTTTGCGCCACCCGAAGAGCAGGCTAGCGCGCGAGTGGATTATTTCTACTCGCTGGATTTTGGAAAGGGCCATGACGATTTCTGGCTGGAGTCGGGAAAATATTGGAACACGGAGTTCGAGCAATTTGGCAGCCGTAGCGGAGCAACGAAAAAGCTGGCGAGCGAGACGGTGGGGGCGGCAGATACGCCTGAAGAAAAGCTGAGAAAGATTTACGCGCGCGTACAAAAAATACGGAATCTGGGCGGCGAAGCGCCAAAGACTGAAAAAGAAATCAAGGCGGAAAATCTGAAGGAGAATCAGACAGCCGACGACGTGATCGAGCACGGATATGCATCGTGGTTCGACATCGACCGGCTATTTTTGGTGATGACGCGTGCCGTGGGAATCGACGCGGATCCTGCGTTTGTTGCGGAACGCACGGGAGCCGCGTTCGACGAGAAAGAACACAACGTTCAGAGGCTGAATGGAACGGTAGTGGTCGCGATGGCCGGAGCGCAGGCTTTTTATCTTGATCCAGGTTGCGCGCTGTGCCCGTTCGGAATACTGCCCTGGGAGAAGGCGGGCACCGGCGGAGTTCGAATCGAAAAGCAGGGCGGCCGCGTGATTCAAATCCCAGAGCCGCGGGCTGCGGAGGCAACCAGGGAGCGTAACGCGGTCATGCAAATCGGCGCGGACGGCGTGCTCGAGGGAACGGTGACGGTGAATTACACGGGCCGGGATGCGTTGGACTGGCGCGCGAAACTCCACGAAGAAGACGAGCAAGGGAGAAAAAAGCTATTGGCGGACGAGGTGAAGGGTTGGTTGCCGGAAGGCTCGATCGTGGAAGTAGATTCAATTGCCGGCGGGGACGCCGGCGACGAACCGTTGCGCGTGGAAGTTAAAATTTCTGGAGCGGGTTTGGGAATCAAGGCGGGGCGGCGCATTTTGTTGCCGGTAGGTCTATTCGAATCGCGGCAGACGAGCGTGTTTCCCCACGCGCAGCGGAGTAATGGGGTTTATTTCCGGTTTCCGTACCAGGAATCGGACCACATTGTGATTCATCCGAGTGCGAATTGGGAATTCACGGGCATGCCGGAAGTGAGGCACCTCCTGTCGCGCGATTTTGATTTGGATTATGCGGCGACGGTGAAGGATGGAGATTTGCGGATCGAACGGAGGTTGGGCGTGAATGGGGATTTATATTCTGCGGATGAGTATTTGGGCGTGAAGGGATTTTTCGATTTGATTCAAGCGGGAGATACCGGGCAGGCTGTGATGGAGATGCGGAGTGCGGGGGCGGGGAATTAGTGGTTGGCAGATGTGAACTAGCAAGTCTTGTTGCGGATTCGCTTTGTGCGGGAGATGCAAAGTGTCCAGCGCTAAAGCGCGTTGTTAGTGGCTGCGTGTTTTTTCGGAGCGCGGACGCGCTCCTCCCCCGAATAAATTCGGGAGCTGCGTCGGTATCGCCGCGATTTTGTCTCGGGAACTGTTCTTGCGGAGCTTATTGTTGCGTTCCGTTGGAACGTGGGAGCGGTGATTGATTCGGCTGGCGTCTTGGGGCTTTTTGAGGGGCTTTATCCGCGATGCCGACGCGCCCGTGGCGCGGGCGGTTTCTTGGGCGGTAGTTAATCGCGCAGCAATTCGTATTCCCATTTGACCAAAAGTGATCTCATAAATCATTTGAACGTGGGGGCGGGGTGTTTTCAGGGTCTAACATGTTTGTGTGAGACCTCGAAAAACAAGACCTCCGCGGCTAAAGCCGTGGTGATTTTGCTGTACTTTCGGCATGACTAAAGTCATGCCCTGACAAATCTAGGCAGCCATTACTTAGGCGGAAAAGGCTTTGATTCTAGACGGGAATTAATTTCGGAGCTGAAGCATCGACCCCTTGAAAGCATTTTGCGAATGAGTTGATTTGAGATTGTAAAACGGCGAGCTCGATGGAGCGCGGAGAATACGGGATGGCGTTACGTGGAGGCAAATAGGCCACATTTTCGCACGTGTTACACGGGCGGGCGCAGCAAGCGGGCGCCCCTACGGGAAAAATCCAGGGCGACGGCGAGAGCGACGGCGTTGGAAATTTCAAATTTCAGATTTGAGATTGAGGGAACGGCGACGGGCGGGGAAAAATCTAAGGATACGGCGAAAGATGCGGGGGATGCGAGATGGTGTAGGACTACGGGGGATTTTCGGTGTTGCGTGGGAGAGTCAAAAACGCCGGCTGGCAGCCTGCGCTACGAAATTGCGCGTGTCTTGGGCGTAGTGCACTTCGCTAGCGCGTGAACCTTAGTTTACATTCTTACTTAACCTAGGTTAATATGACCGCTTATTGCTGCTTAACAGGTTGTAGTTGCGTGCGCAAACGGCTGTTTGAGATAGAAGTCCTCGCGTTTGGGTGTTCTGACGATGAGAGGGATTACTGCGATGGCTCGCTTTCTTGCTGGCGGACTGGTTCTGGCGAGCCTTGCGTGCGTGCTTTTTCCCGCCGGAGCTTTTGCGCAGGGGGAAACCACTAGCGCGATTGTTGGGCAGGTTACCGACGCGACTGGGGCGGCGATTGCTGGGGCGGGCGTGGTGCTGACAAATCGCGAGACGGGATTGCAGCGGGCGGTGAAGACCGATGAGCAGGGGCGCTTTAATTTTCCGCAGCTTATGCCTGGGAGTTATTCGATCCGGGTGGAGGCGGCGGGATTTGCCGCGCAGCAGAGCGGGAATTTGCAGGCGGGGTTGGGGCAGACGCAGAGTGCGAATTTCATGTTGAAGATTGCGCAGTCGAGGCAGACCGTGGAAGTGAGCGGGGCGGCTCCTTTGATTAATCCTGAAAATGCCAACACCGCTTCGAATCTTAGCGCGCCGGCGTTGGAGAATCTTCCTAATCCCGGCGGGGACCTTACTTATCCGCTGCAATTTGCGGCTGGGGCGCTGATCAATACGGCGGGGAGCGGGAACGATTTTGTCGGCGGGACGAATGGGTATGGGAATGTGGAGTTCAATGGATTGCCGGCGCTTTCGAATGGCTACATTGTGGACGGGCTGGAGACGAACGATCCGCTTACTAACTTGAATAGCGGGCTTTCTACGAATTTGGTTCTTGGGTTGAATTCGATTTCGGAAGTTACCGTTAATACGCTTTCTTATGCGGTGGACCAGGGGCGGTATGGGGCTTCGCAGGTCAACTACGTCACTAAATCGGGCGCGAACTTATTTCACGGGAATCTTTACGAGATTTGGAATGGATCGATATTGAATGCGGCGGATTATTTTACGAACGCTACGCCCGGGAATCATAAGCCGCGATCTACGGTGAATCACTTTGGGGGGAGTTTGGGCGGGCCGATTCTTCGCAATAAATTGTTTTTCTTCTTTGATAGCGAATGGGTGCGGATTGCGCTGCCCATTGTCACGCCTACTACCGTGCCGACTTCCGCGTTTCAGAGCTACGTGCTGCAGCAGTTGCCGCTGGGTGGAACGGACGCGGTTACCGATGCAGTTTATCCGGCGGCGCCACTAATGGTGCCGTTCTATCGGAACATGTTTTCGCTTTACGGAAATTTGAGCGGGTCGCCGCTTGCGGTGCTGGGTTGCCCCTTCGATGCCGGCGGCGGTCAGGCTAGCGGCAATCCGCCGAATGGCGACGGTTGCGCGAATCGCCGCAGCGTTTCGCATTCTAGCGACGATCACGAGCAGGTGCAGACGGTGCGCATCGACTACAACATTGACGCTGCGAATACTGCGTGGTTTCGTTTTCAGGGGGACACTGGACTTCAGGCTGCTTATACCGATCCGATCAATGCGGTCTTTGATGCGATTTCTCCGCAGCCGCTTTACTCCTTTGCTGCGGGGTATACGCATATTTTCTCGCAGAATTTGGTGAATTACTTTAATCCGGGATTTTCCTGGTATGAGAGTTTGTTCGCGCCGGGCGATTTCCAGAAGACGCTGGCTGCTTTTCCGATTGTGCTGCAGGGAAGCGGAGCTAATGCTCCGTTTACTACGATCGGGGGGCTCGACAATACCTGGGTGCAGGGGCGGCGAGTGGCGCGCGTGTTTCTCAACGACAATCTGGCGTGGAGCCACGGGGCTCACGAATTCCGGTTTGGAACGAATACGCGAATTTTCCGGCTCAACGATTATGATTTCGGCGAAGGCACGGTTCCTACCGTGACTTATACGACGTTGCCGCAATTCATCTACGGCGTCGCATCTACTGCATCGCAGACTTTTCCGCAGTCGGCGAACGAGCCGTTTCGGTTTGTGAATCTTGATTTGTATGCGCAGGATACCTGGAAGCTGACTTCGAAATTGACTTGGACGATCGGGATTCGAGACACCTACAACTCGAATCCGCTGAATCCGCATGGGAAATCGCGCGGTTGGCAGGCTCTTTGATTCCATTCCTCATGATGTGAATCAGCCACTGAACGCCGCCATTCAAACTCGTCTTGGCAAAGTGTTTGAATCAACTCCGCTCGCGATATTGCAACCCCGGACCGCGCTGGCGTGGCAATTCGCGCCCGGGTCCGTGATTCGCGCGGGGTTTGGAATCTTCAGCGATATTTTGCCGGGGAGTATTGCGGACGTTGTGGGCGTCAATCCGCCTAACGTGCGCACATTCGAGGGCGGGTTGCTGGGAACGGTTGGCGGAACTGCGATTGCGCCGGGGGTGCCGAATAGCGCGATTGATGCCGTGGGGGCCGCCAACCAGATTTTTGGCGCGGGATTCGCGGGCGGGCAGCTTTCGTGCGCGTCTTCGCAATCGAATCCTGGGACTTGTCTGCCGCCGGTGGCGATTAGCGCGGTGCCGAGCGGCAAACTTCACGCGCCTTATTTCATGCAGTGGAGTTTTGGGATGGAGCATCAGATTCGGGTCGACCGCCAGCGTGCGCGCGCAATATGTTGGCACTCGGGCCGTGAATCAGCCTTACACGACTCAGGTGAATGGGTATCAGACTGTTTGTGAGGGCTGCTTCGCTCCGTTTCCTTATCTTGAGCCTGCGGATCCTCGATTTGGGGCGGTGACACAATTCTCGACTGGATCGAACAGCCACTATCACGGGTTGCAACTCACCGTGATGAAGCGGCTTGGACATGGTCTGCAAGGACAAATTAATTACACGTTTAGCCGATGCATGGATGAAGTTTCGAATGGCGGATTTTTGCAATTTGCGGCGGGGGCGATTCTTTCGCCTTTGCCTGGGGATTTGAGGCGGAATTATGGGCCTTGCGATTACGATATTCGGCACAATCTGAATGCGGAATATGTTTACGAGTTACCGATCAAGGTGCGGAGTCGCGGTTGGGGTTATGCGCTGAATGGCTGGCAGATTTCGGGGACGGCGTTTTGGCATAGCGGGATTCCATTTTCGGTTTTGAGTACGGCTTACTCGGCAAATGGCGACGGGATTGTGCAGGGTGCTGGGCCGCAGTTTGCCAGCGTCGTGCCGGGCGTGGCGCTTTATGAGCATGGTGCGATTGCGGGCGTGACGCAGCCCGGGACGAGGCAGTGGTTGAATCCTGATGCGTTTGTGTCGAGCGTCGATCCTAGTACGGGGGCTTGCTTGGGCGGCGAGGTGGCGTCGACTTGTCAATTTGGGTCGCTTGGTCGCAATGCATTGCGCGGGCCTGAGTTTTTTTGGAGCGATTTTTATCTTACGAAATGGTTTGCTTTGAGTGAGCGCGTGAAGTTGCGGGTGGAAGGGCAATTTTTTAATGTTTTCAATCATCCCAATTTTGGGTTGCCGAGTTTGGTGTCGGCGGGGATTCCTGGGAAGCCGGCTACGCAGACTGGGTTTGGGGCGCTGAGTTATCCGACTTCGCCGCCTACCGGGTTGCTTGGCGTCGGACTTGGTGGGGATAGTTCGCCGCGGATGATTGCGTTTCAGGGGCGCTTGGAGTTCTGAGGCTTTTGGATTTCTTCCTGAGATAGTCACGATTGAAAAGTCAAAGACGCCGGCAGACTGCCGGCGCTACGAATTGCAATCTGCGTTTCGAGCCAGGGGACCGAACACCCAACGCCAGACCGGGCGGGTAGTGAACCCCCGCCCCTACGACGGCTGAAGCAGCAGCGACATCAACCGCGAAACTGCGTTATAGGCAACAGCGACTGCAAGAGGGCCGAAAGGCGGGCGGGGCTTAAAGGCAAGACCCGCCCCTACAACGGCAACCGCAACTGCAATACCGGCGGCACGTCCTACCTGAACGGCAAAGGCACTTGCTAAGGGCCTTACCTCTGAAGAGGTGAGGTACATATTCTGAGTCTCATATTTATGGCCATCGGGGCAGGGTCGTACTAATACCGAACCTTGGCCCTGTCTCGCCCATGAGACCAGTATCTCCCGGTTAATACACGCTACTAACCTAGTTTCAGTGCGCGGGACTCCGTTGGCGCGGTTTGCTAACGAGGGCGCGTAACGGGACAGAAGTTAACCGGGGGATTGAGATGCGACCAGAGAATCGAGTGAGCCTGCTGGGTTGGTTGAATGCTCGGGGATTGAAATCGTGGGGGTTGTTTGCGGCGTTGTTGGTGGTCAGTTTGAGTTTCGGATTTGCCGGGCCTGCTGGCGCGAATTCGCATGGCGCGAAATTGGCGGATACCGTGCCGCCTGAGAGCGGGGTGTCTGGGAGCGTCGCGACGATTACCTGGGGCACGAATATGCCCAGCACGTCGCAGGTGGTGTACGGCACGACGACCCGCTACGGACAGTTTTCGCAATTCAAGTGGTCGATGGTAACGAATCACGTGATCTTGCTGGGCAATCTTAAAGCTGGGGTGACGTATCACTATCAGTGCCGATCGGTGGCGCAGAATGGAAGCTATCTGGCGACGGCGGACCAGACGTTTACTACAGCTGGCAGCAGCTCGCCGACACCGGCGCCTTTGACGGTGTCGATTAGTTCGCCAGGGGCTAGCGCTACGGTTAGTGGGACGACGGCGGTGGTGGCGGCGGCTTCGGATGGAGTGACGATTACTGGGGTGCAGTTGCAAGTTGATGGCGCGAATGTTGGCGCGGCGGATGCGTCTTCGCCTTTTAGCTTTTCTTGGAATACTACTGCGGTTGCGAATGGCAGCCATACTTTGACGGCGGTGGCTTCGGATGTTTCTGGGGATTCGGTGACTTCGGCGGGAGTGAAGGTGACGGTTAGTAATCCGGTGGCTTCTACGCTGACGGTGTCGATTAGTTCGCCGGCGGCTAGTGCGACCGTTAGCGGGACGATGAGCGTTGCTGCGGCGGCTTCGGACAACGTGACGATCTCGAGCGTGCAGTTGCAGGTTGATGGGGCGAATATGGGGTCAGCGGATACGGCTTCGCCTTACAACTTCTCTTGGAATACTACTTCGGTGGCGAATGGTAGCCATACGCTTTCGGCTGTGGCTAAGGATTCTTCCGGGAATACGGCTACTAGCACGGGAGTGAAAGTTACGGTGAATAATCCGGTGGCGTCTACGCTGACGGTTTCGATTAGTTCACCGGCGGCTAGCGCTACGGTTAGCGGGACTGTGTCGGTTGCGGCTGCGGCTACCGATAGCGTGACGATTTCGAGCGTGCAGTTGCAAATTGATGGCGCGAATGTGGGATCGGCGGATACTTCTTCGCCTTACAACTTTTCTTGGAGCTCTTCTTCGGTTGCGAATGGTAGCCATACGCTTACGGCGGTGGCTAAAGATTCGTCTGGGAATATGGCTACGAGCACGGGCGTGAAAGTTACGGTGAGCAATGGCGATACTACTCCGCCTACGGTTTCGATTACCTCGCCGGCGGGTAGCGCGACGGTTAGCGGGACGGTGACGGTGAGCGCTACGGCTGCGGATAATGTGGGCGTGGCTAGCGTGCAATTGCAAGTTGATGGCGCGAATGTGGGCGCGGCGGATACGGCTTCGCCTTATAGCTTCTCTTTGATTAGTACCAACTACGCGAATGGCAGCCATGCTTTGACGGCGATTGCCAAGGATGCTGCAGGGAATGCCACGACTAGCGCGACGGTGAACGTTACGGTGAACAACGCGTCTTCCGGCGGCGGGAGTGGTAGCGGTAGCGGAATTCCTACGACGCTGGGTTGGTTTGATGTGTCCGGGCAGCAGATTGCACCGAATTGCCCGCCTGATCCTTCGAGCACTGGGTCTTGCTATGGCGTTGTGGATGCTTGGAACAGCGCGGTGGTGGATACCAACCGGAATATTTTGTGGGTTTGGGGCGGCGGACATAACGATTACTCGGGAAATGAGATTTATGCGTTCAATCTGAATACTTTGAAGATGACGCGGGCGAATAATCCGGCGAATCCGACGCCGACTTGCGCGGATGCGTTCAGCAATGGGACACCTAGCTCGCGGCATACTTATGGCGGAACGGTTTATATTCCGACGGCCGATGAAATGTTTGTGTTCGGCGGAGTTCCTTATTGTCCTTCGGGCGGATTCATCAGCGATTCATGGTCGCTGGCGCTTTCGCAGGTGGGTAGCAGCGGAACTGGCGGTTGGACGCAATTGAATCCGACGATTGTGGGGAATGGCGGTAACGGGCCTAGCAATCAGTATGGTAATTCGCAGATGCAGTATGACCCGAATACTGGCTTGGTGTTCCTGAACGAATCGACTTATGGACTATGGAGCTACAACGCTTCTACGAATACGTTTACGTCTTTGAATACTGCCGTGAGCGACATTGGATTGCATCAGGGAACGGTGATCGATCCGGTGCACAAGTTGTTCCTGCGGTTCGGCGATGGCAGCGGGCAATCGATTAACATCGCGGCGGGCGGCAACTATGCAGAAACACAACTGAAGATGACCGGTTGCTCTAGCCTTGCGGGCGGATCGCTCGGTGGCAGCAACAACCCTGGGTTGCAGTGGGATCCGGTGCTGCAAGTGGTGGTGGCTTGGCCGAACTTTGGTCCGGCCGTGTATCTCTATAATCCGGCTACGGATTCTTGCACCACGCAGAGCTATAGCGCGAGCGCGCCTCCGGATTCGGATATGACTGGGTCGCCTTCGACTACCAACGGAACTTTCAAGCGCTTTGGTTATTTCCCATCGGCGGGCGTGTATGTGCTCGTGAACGAATGGACCACCGACGTGCACACGCTGCGATTGACGGCGGCTGGAAGCGGCAGCGGGACTGGCAGCGGGAGCGGGACCGGGTCTGGAAGCACGCCTACTACGATTTCGAACGTGGACACTACCAGCATCACTACGAATTCCGCGATGGTGGATTGGAATACCAGCGCGGCGGCTAGCACGCAGGTGATGTATGGGACTACGCCGAGTTTGGGATCGTCGACGGCGAAGAATAGCTCGATGGCCACGACTCATTCGCAGCCGCTTTCGGGATTGGCGGCGAATACGCTGTATTACTACACCGTGCAGTCCGTGGATGGCAGCGGGAATACGGTGAACAGCAGCGGGTATACGTTTGGAACGGCGAATACTTCGACGCCGGTTACGCCGCCGTCGATTTCGATTTCTTCGCCGGCCAGCGGGGCTTCGCTTACCGGAACTGTGACGGCTACGGCTTCCGCGACTGCGGGAACCAATCCGATCACCAGCGTGCAGTTCTTGCTCGATGGGGCTGCGCTGGGATCGGCGGATACGGCTTCGCCTTACTCGCTCTCGTGGAATACGGCGGGGGCGAGCAATGGTGCGCATACGCTTTCTGCTACGGCTACTGATAATGCCGGGAATACTACGACGTCTGCGGGTGTGAGCGTCACCGTATCGAATTCCACTTCGAATGCTGAGGCGGATTTCCAGGCGCGCTGTGCGACTGCCGGCGTGATTCGTTGCGTTACATTTGATACTGCGTCTACGATCAGCGGGAATGCTGCGCCGGGGTTGCCGTTAATTGCATCCGGTCTGACTACTCCTTCGATCGATACGTCTACGTTTGCTTCGGGCGGCGGTTCGCTGCACTTTGCTGTGCCGGCTGGGGCTACTTCGGCGAATACTTCGGGATCGTACAACGTCGACTTCTCGGATGATTTCTCGCAGCAGGTCGATTCGTTGATCAACGGCGATCCGCTTTCGCTGACTACTGCTTGCGGCGGGAGTCCTTGCAAGAATGAAATCTGGATTCAGTGGCGGCAGCGGTTTGATTCGGGGATGTTGCAGTCGTTCGCGAATTCGAATGGGTGGAAGCAGGTCATTCTTGGCGAGGGCGATACGGCTTCGTTCTTGTCGTACTCGTGCTCGGATCTCGAAACGGTCGTCGAAAATTCCAACCAGTTCGAGATTCCGCGGATGTATCACAGTTGCGGGCAGAAGCTTGATGAATACGATCCACTCGAGGTGAACACGGGCCGGACGGATAGCCAGGGTAATGGGATTTTCTCACCGCAGAACGCGGCGGGTGGTTATCTGAACTGCACCTTTACGGTGACCATCAATGTGCCTACGATTCCGCCTTGCGTGCCTTACGTGGCGAATCAGTGGATGACTTTCCAACTGCACATTCAAGTCGGGACCTGGTATCCAGGCGGAGTTTCTTCTAGCGGTGGGCCACCGGCAGCGTTTAAGCATGACAGCACGATCCAGCTTTGGGTGGCGCAGGAAGGGCAGCCGTCGCAGTTGGTGATGGACTTCCATCCTGGGGCTACTTCGGCTTCGTGCGATGCTTCGCAGCAGGATATTCCGTCTTGCCAGACTGGGTATGACTTGGTGAATCCGACGGCTTACGGTCAGGCGGATGCTAACGGGAATATGATTCGGGAGAAGTTTGGGAAGATCTGGCTGCTGCCTTATCAGACTAACCTGAATTGCCCGAGCTGTTCGGCGGCGAATACGTGGTACGACGAACTCATCATCTCGTACTCGCAGATTGCTGATCCGAAGTTCTGAGGCTGCGCGGTTAGTTAACGATTGTTTGACAGGCCAGAAGTAACGAATGCCCCGCTCTCGAAACGAGAGTGGGGCATTTTTTTTGTTGGATTTGGGTTTCGCTTTTGCTGTTGTAGGGGCGGGTCTCGTTTTTAAGCCCCGCCCGCTTTTCGGCCTTCTTGATGTTGCCTTTGGCGTTTCCGTTGCGAGACGGAAAAAGCAGATTGTCCATTGCAGAAACGTAGTCTTTCCAGACCGAACGTCTTGGGATGCGGCATTTGTGTGTGTGGGCGGGGGTTCATTTCCCGCCTGGTTTGGATTTGGGTTTTCGGTTCCAACGGCAATGACAACGTCAACGGCAACGGCGAAGGCAAGAGGGCCGAAAGGCGGGCGGGGCTAAAGGCCCGCCCCTACTTAATTACGCAAAGCAACACCGCCACGTAGTGGCAGATGCTGCCGCCGATTACGAAGACGTGCCAGATGGTGTGGGCGTAGGGGATTTTTTTTGAGGCGTAGAAGACTACGCCGAAGCTGTAGAGGGCGCCGCCGGCTAGTAGCCAGGCTAGGCCGCTGTGGGGGACGGCGGCGATTAGCGGCTTGATGGCTATCAGGGCCAGCCAGCCCATCGCTAGATAGACTAGCGTTGAGAGAATTGGGGCGCGATCTATGAAACAGAATTTGAAGGCGATTCCGGCTGCGGCTAGCGCCCAGACTATTCCTAGGAGTGTCCAGCCCCAGGGGCCGCGCAGATTTACCAGGAGGAATGGCGTGTAGGTGCCCGCGATTAGCAGATAGATTGCGGAGTGATCTAGGATTTTGAAGATGCGTTTTACGTTTGGGATGGGGATGCCGTGATAGAGAGTGGAGGCGGAGTAGAGGGCTACGAGTGTGGTGCCGTAGACGGCGCAGCTTACGATTTGCCAGGCGGTGCCGCGCGTGGCTGCGAGAATCAATAGAACTACGAAGCCGGCGATGCTTAGGGCTAGGCCTATGCCGTGGGTGATGCTGTTGAGCAACTCTTCGAGGGAGATACGATGTCGGCGCTTTTTCGGCATGGCGTTCGCTCACGTTCATTGTTTGCTTGTGCGGGGCGGATTGCAATGGGGTTGTGTTGGGCGGATTGGTGGGGGGAACGGCCCGCCAAAAGTTACTAGCCGAGGTGCGGCGGGGCGGGGTTAAAGAGATTGCGATCTTGACGGATTGAGCGAGCGGAAAGTCAGAGGCGAAAACCCAATGCCACGACGGGCCGGTCGTAAACCCCGGCCCCTACGACGGCGAAAGCAAAAGCAAAAGCAAAAGCAAAAGCAAAAGCAAAAGCAAAAGCAGATCCCTCACCCCTAAAGGGGATTCGGGATGACAGCTGTTTGCCTTTTTTTCGCAGCGTGGTAGGGCGAAAACCTACTGCCAGAGCGGGCGGGAGGTGAACCCCCGCCCCTACTAACGGCGAAAACCCAATTCCAGAGCGGGCCTCCGCCTAGGCGGGCCGGCCCCGACGACGGGGCTATGTGCCGGTTCTGATGTGCTTGCCGAGTTCGTCGGGTAGGATTTTTGCTAGGTGTTCGCGGGCGGCTTCGGGGTAGGGGAAGTCGCCGCTGCTGGCGCTGAAGCCGCCGTCGACTACTAGCACGGAGCCGGTTACGAAGCTCGAGGCTTCGGAGGCTAGGAAGAGTAGCGGGGCGGCTAATTCTTCGGGGCGGCCGAGGCGGCGCATGGGCGTTGTGGCGGCCATGGATTCCTCGAAACCGCCGAGGGCGAAAAGCGGGGCGGTCAATTCGCTGGGGAACCAGCCGGGGGCGATGGCGTTGACGCGGACATTGCGGTCGCCCCAACTGCAGGCGAGATTGCGGGTGAGATTGATGACCGCGGCTTTGCTGGCTTGGTAGCCGGGGGCGGCGTCGCGCCAGCCGTCTAGGCCGGCGATGGAGGCGATGTTGATGATGGAGCCGCCGCGGCCGCGACGTAGCATGGCGGCGCCGAATTCGCGGCAGCAATACCAGGTGCCGAAGAGATTTACTTCGATGGTTTTGATGAAGGCTTCGTGCGGGACTTTTTCTGGGACTGGGCCGCCGTCGGCGGCGATGCCGGCGTTGTTGACTACGATGTCGGCGATGCCCCATTTTTGCTCGATGGCTTCGCGGAGGTTGGTTACTTGGGTGGGGTCGGAGACGTCGCAGGAGAAGGCTGCGGCTGTGCCGCCTTCGCGCGCGATTTTTTCTGCTACGGCTGCGAGCTTATCCGCGCTGCGGGCTGCTAGGGCTACTTTCGCGCCTGCTTGCGCTAGCGTTTCGGCGAACGTTACGCCTAGGCCGTAGGAGGCGCCGGTGACTACCGCGATTTTATTTGTGAGATCGAAGAGTGAGGAGTGATTGGGCATTTTTTGCGGCCTCCTGCGGAATTTGGGCGATGAGGATAGCGCAGAATTTACGGGAAACCAAAATCGTCTTGCGGTGTGGATTGCAATGGGGTCGTGTGGCGGATCGCTGGGAATCGGGGCGGGGCCGAAAGGCGGGAGGGCTAAAGCACCCTCCCCTACAAAGGCGGTGCTACGACGCGAATGCTAGTTCGCGGACGGCGCGCATTAGGCTGCGGGGATCGCCTTTGGAGATTACGCGGCGGGCGCCGGCTCTTAGGCCTTCGCGCTCTAGGCGGGCGTCGGCGTGGAAGCTGTATAGAATGATGGGTGGGTCGGGCGTGATTTTCAGGATTTCCGAGGTGGCGCTTAGGCCATCCAATTCCGGTAGGACGATATCGAGGATGATCATGTCGGGTTTGAGGCGGACGGCCATTTCTACGGCTTGCTTGCCGTCGACGGCTTGGCCGCAGACGGCACAGCCCAATTGGCCGAGAACGCGCGCGAGGATGGTGCGAGTTAGTTCGTTGTCATCGGCGATGAGGATTTTCGGAATTGTGTCGCTGCCTTTCTGTCCGCGAATGGCAGCGGCAGAATTCATTTTGATGGTAGTGGCACTCGTTGTCTGCGAGGAATACAGCGTTAAGTGTATTTCGGCTGGATGGAGCGGCATTGGTAATACTGGGACTATTTCAGCATCGGTAGCACTGGCTGGAGTTTGGTAGCGATACCGGGATTCGAACCCGGATTTCGACCTTGAGAGGGTCGCGTCCTAACCCTTAGACCATATCGCCGCGGGAAGTGAGGAACCGGGAACTATTGTATCGGATGGCGGGGTTTGAGGAGAAGAGGGTAAACGGCGCTTCTGGCCGAGTGGATGTTTTGCGGGACATCGCGGGATCGACGATTCCGGTCGCGGCACAAACGCCGCCTTCTAGGCCCAGCGCTAAAGCGCATCATTATTATGCGGCGTTTTTTCGGAGCGCTGAAGCGCTCCTCCCCCCGCTGAAGCAGGGGGCTCCCACCGAAAAACATGGGCTCAGCGGCTAAAGAGGCTGCGGAAAAAGTCGAGCTGCACGCCAGTGCGCTCACAAAAGCAAGAGCACAGGAGATTTCAAATTTCAGATTTGAAATTTCAGATTGAAGAAACGGCAAATTCCAATTCAACTTCCAATGCGAATACAAATTCCAGTGCAAATGCAGATCCCTCACCCCTGAAGGGGATTCGGGATGACAGCGGTTCGCCTTTTTTCCGCGGCCCGTAAAGCCATTGAGAAATTGTGAGGATTGCGGCACGACTGAAGTCGTGCCCTGACGAACCTAACGGAGATAGCCCCAATTGTGGAGGCGGTCGCTGTCTTCTTCCCAGCGGTCGCCGATATCTGTGCGGTAGTACATGTTGGGGATTAGGACATTTTTTATTCGGGAATAGACTTGGGATTGGGCTTGCTTCATGGTTTGGCCGGTGCCTACTACGATTAGGATTACGCCTGAGGTGCCGGCGATTAGCCATTGGCCGTTGATTTGTTTTACGTCTTCGATGTGGACTTCGTCGGCTGGGGGCTTGCGGAAAATTATCGCGGAATTTTTGGAGAAGGAATCGAAAGTTTCGTCATCGTCGAAGGGGAATGGCGGGACTACGATGCGCACGCCGATTTGGAAGCCGCTGCGGACTTTTAGTTTTGGGTCGTTGCCGCTGGCCAGATCCCAGAAAAATTGGCCGATGGGAGTGATCATGCCGGCTTGCTGGATGCTGATGGTGGGATAGCCGAAGCGGGCGGTGAATTCTAGCGGATAGATGCCGTTGTTGTTGACGATGCAATTTACGTCGATGTAGCCGATGTAGCCTTCTTCGGCCAGCTTCGGCGCCATTTTTAGCAGTGTTTGATTGAAGATGTGATTGGGCTCGCTCCAGAACATGGCGGTGCCCATTTCGCCGGTGGGCGGGCCGATATCGCCGGGGAAAAGTTTTTTGTGCTCGAAATTTATATTGATGGGATGGATGAAATTTTTGCCGTTGAAGAAGGCGCCCACCGCTACTTCTACGCCGATCATGCGGCGCTGCAATTGGAAGACTTTGATTTCGTCGGAGAAGGCGCGCTTGTAGGCTTCCAGCATGCGGATTACGTCTTGGCCGTCGTCTTCTTCGCCTACGAATAGGCGGCGCTTGACGTTCTGCGCTTCTCCGCTTGGCTTGATCACGTAGCGGCCGGGATTTTGCGTGACGTGCTCGATGGCGTCGTCGAAGGATTCGAATTCGCCGTAGGGGATGATATTTACGCCGGCTTTTTTCAGTTCTTCCTGGCCGAAGGAGCGATCGTCTTCGAGTTTGTCGCTGTAGGCGGTGCCGCCGATTACCAGCTTGCCTTCCTTGCGCAGGGCCTGCGCTTTTTCGCCCTGACCTAGCGTGTCGTCGAAAACGATTATGTCGGCCCAGTCTTTGTCTTTTTCCCAGTCTTTCGATTTGGCTACGAAGCCGTCGGCGATGTCCTTTTCTTTTTTGTCGCCGATGAAATAGCGGACTTCGTGGCCTTCTTTGGAGACTTGCCAGGCGATATCGCTGATCAGGCCGGTTAGGGATACGAATAGAAAATTTCGCTTATCCATCTGGGCTCGTGTTGTGGATTTGGGCGGCTATCTTACATGAGCGCTGCGTGGGCGGATTGTTGAAGTTGGGTTAATTTCCGTGACGGGGTGCGCGGGCTGGAGATGGGGCGAATTGCGGCCGACAACTTTTCCATTGACAGGTATCAAACGCGGGGGTAGTTAGAGGCAGAGATTGCCGCCGTATTTTTTGAGTGATCGCGGAGGCAGATGGGCGACGTTTTCGCGGGCGTTACACAGGCGGGCGGAGCAAGCCCCGCCCCTACGAGTAAGAGTCGCTGGGTGCGTCACCGTAATACCGTTCTCGTTATCCAATTGGTGTGGCGCGGCGGCGCTGAGTTTGGCGCGATTTGGATAGGCGGTTCGGCCTTGAGCCCAGACGGCGAACGTCGGAATGCGAGCTTTCATCGATTGATTTGTGCGTCGATGGGGGCCGCGATTTTCGCTTTATTGGGGCTGGCTGCGCCGGCGTTTGCGCAAGAGTTGGTGGCTTCCGAGTTGGCGCCTGCAACCGCGCAACCGGATTTTCTGCAAGATCAATCTGCTTCTTCGCGGCCGCTGCCTAGTTTGCTGGACTCCGTTCACTTGCTCTCGACGCGCGGGCCTGCGGCGCCTTGCATTCAGCCTCCGCCTGCCGTGGGTTGGCAGGACTATCAGGGGCCGTTTGCCAAAACTGTGGGATTGTTCGGGCGAAAATTGGAACGGAAATCGGTGCACCCTTCGCGCTACAAGAATGGCGCGATGCTGTGCACTTTGGAAACGAGAGACAAACTCGAATTATTCATCCAGGATTCGCTCGATCCTGTAACGATTCTTAGCGCGGCTTATGATGCGGGAGTTAGCCAGGCGCACAATTACGATCCAAGTTTTGGGCGCGGGGCGATGGGTTACGGGCATCGTTTTGGGGCGGACATGGCGGATAAGGCTTCGTCGGCTTTCTTCAAGGATTTTGCTTATCCCACGATTTTTTCGGAGGACCCGCGCTACTACCGATTGGCGCGCGGCGGATTCAGCAAGCGCTTGATTTATGCCATGAGCCACGTGGTGATCGCGCATCGCGAGACGGATGGGGCGCCGATGTTTAATTTTTCGGAGTGGCTGGGCGGGGCAAGCGCGGTGGCGCTTAGCAACGTCTATCATCCGGATCATCGGCGCGGTTTTGATTCGGCGGCGCGGCGCATGGGCTATGGCGTGACGAGCGACGTGGGATTCGATGTGCTGCGCGAATTTTGGCCGGAGATCGCGCACAAGCTCAAGCTGCCGTTCCGCGAACAGCGCGACGGCGGGACGGCGGCGACGCTGGCGCAGGCGCAGGCCTCGGCACTTCATCAAAGACAATAAACGCGGAGCAAATCGCGTCGGCGCTGAAAAGTGCAGTACCGCGTGCTCCCGAAAGTTCGGAGCCGACGGACGTGGTGTCCGCCGGCTCTCGATTGGCGCCCTGATACGCGGGCGTTCGCTAGCGAACGATTAGTTCGCAGCAGTTCGCTTCCTCCGCTACGCGGGTATCTGCCTTTGCGAGGTCCAGCACTACTCGGCCGTTTACCTGGCCCTTCTTCAAGCGCGTAAAGACATCATTGATGGAGCTTAGCGGCAAGGTTTCGATGGTGGCTTTTACTTTGCCTTCGGCGGCGAAGCTTAGGGCTTCTTCTAGATCCAGGCGGGTGCCTACGATGGAGCCGCGGATGGTGTAGCCGTTTAGAACTACGTCGAAAATTGAAACTGGGAAATCGCCCGGGGGTAGGCCGTTTAGTACGCAGGTGCCGCCTCTACGCAACATGCCTACGGCTTGCTTGAATGCTATCGGGGAGACCGCGGTTACCAGGACGCCCTGCGCGCCGCCGATTTGCTTTTGGATTTCTTTTGCTGGGTCTTGAGTTTTGGCGTCGATGGTGATTTCTGCGCCTAGTTTGCGGGCTAGGGCCATTTTTTCTGGGCCTAGATCTACCGCGGCTACGTGGAGACCCATCGCTTTGGCGTATTGGATGGCTACATGGCCGAGGCCGCCTGCGCCGGAGATTACTACCCACTCGCCGGGCTTGGCTTGCGTTTGCTTTAGGCCTTTGTAGGTGGTTACGCCGGCGCAGAGGATGGGGGCGGCGTCGACGAAGGAAAGATTTTTCGGGAGGCGGCCGAGGTAATCGGCTTGGCCCAGGGCGTATTGGGCGAAGCTGCCGTCTACGGAATAGCCGGAATTTTTTTGTTCGAGGCAGAGAGTTTCCCAGCCGGCTAGGCAGAAATCGCAGTGGCCGCAGGCGCTGTGTAGCCAGGCTATGCCTACGCGATCGCCTTCTTTTAGGTGAGTTACGCCGGGGCCTAGGGCTGCTACTACGCCTGCGCCTTCGTGGCCTGGGACGAAGGGGAGTGACGGTTTGATGGGCCAGTCGCCGTCTACGGCGTGGAGATCGGTGTGGCAGACACCGCTGGCGAAGATTTCGACGAGTGCTTGTCCGGGGCCGGGGGTGGGGATGGGAATTTCGCGGATCGCGAGTGGCGCGCCGAAGGTTTCGGCTACTGCTGCTTGCATGGTTTTCTTTGGGCTTGATGGCATTGGTGCTCCTTTTCGGGAGTTGCGAGGATTAGGGTAGCGATTGCGTAGGGGCTCGTATGTGGTATCGGTCACTTGGGCGTGTGACTTGAATCACACCGGGTGCGTTGGCGGGGGTACAGATAAAGACTAAGAGATTTCAAATTTAAAAATTCAGATTTGAGAGGGAGCTATTTACATCGTTCTTATTTGGTGCGCGTGGGAAGGGCGAAAAACTTGGGATCGGCGCGCGCGGAGGTAAATGGCCTACATTTTTCGCAGGCGTTACACGGGCGGGCGCAACAAGCCGACGCCCCTACGAAGGAAACTGCAAGTGCAAAAACCCCACGCGCGTTTTCGGCGCGTGGGGTGACCGTTCGGCGATCGTAAGATGCTGGGCTTAAGCCCGCCGCTACGACGTGCTTAGACTTCGGAATCGATTTCTAGTGGGATGGGAGGTAGATCGTCGAAGGAATGGTCGCGCGAGATTTCTACCTCGCGGGCGGGGCCGTCTTTGGCTTCTAGCTTCTTTTCGGCGCGGCGTTCGGCTTTCATGCGCGCTTTTTCCTGGCGCTTCATTTCTTTTTGGCGCTTCTGGAAGGTGATCCTGGCCATAAATATCTCCTTGAGTTGGAGTCAGGCAATCGGAGCGTGCGAATCACGATTGCGCTTGGGCGGAGAGAACGCCCGTTGGTCAAAGTTGCTAGTGCTCTAGCTTGAAAAGAGCTGAGACTTACCAGCGAGGCTCGCGCGGTTGGCGCGGAGCTTCGCGATAATCTTCGTTGGAGAAACGGTCGCGGCCACCACCACCGCCGCCGCCGCGATTGCCGCCGCTGTTGCCGCGGGGCGGGCCATTGCGTCCGGCGCCGGGGCCGCTGCGTCCTGCACCTGGGCCGCTGCTGCTGCGATTGAAACTGGGGCGGCCGCCTGCGCCTGGTGCGCCGCGTTCTGGACGCGGAGTGGCTTCATTGACTCGAAGTGCTCGGCCGTTTACTTCTTTGCCGTTCAGGTCGGTCATGGCTTTTGTGGCTTCGGCGTCATTGGCCATTTCCACGAAAGCGAAGCCGCGGGCCTGGCCGGTTTCGCGATCGGTGGCGATATGGACGCGCGAGACTTGGCCGAAAGTGGCGAACATATTGCGGAGATCGCCTTCGGTGGTTTGAAAACTCAAATTCCCTACGAACAGATTCTTCATTGCCATTCTCCTGAGATTTTAAATCCGTTTCGGGGCCCGTTACGAGCGTGGTTGCCGCTCGGATTTCAGTACGAACTTTCTACGAAGCCGCGCAGACGGCTGGAGCGCGACGTATTGCGCAGCTTGCGGAGCGCTTTGGCTTCGATTTGGCGAATGCGCTCGCGAGTGACCAGGAACGAGCGGCCTACTTCTTCTAGCGTGTGTTCGCTGCCGTCGTCGAGGCCGAAGCGCATCTTGATAATCTTTTCTTCGCGCGGCGTCAAGGTCTTCAGCACCGAGGCGGTCTGATCTTTCAGGCTTAGGCTGATTACCGCGTCGGACGGCGAAGTGACGCTCTTGTCTTCGATGAAGTCGCCGAGATGCGCGTCTTCTTCCTGGCCGATGGGCATCTCGAGCGAAATCGGCTGTTGCGCGATCTTTTTGGTCTGGCGCACTTTTTCCACCGAGATATCCATGCGCTTGGCGATTTCCTCGGCGGACGGCTCGCGGCCGAGCTGTTGCACCAGTTGACGCTGCGTGCGGACCAGCTTGTTGATCGTCTCGATCATGTGCACCGGAACGCGAATGGTGCGGCCTTGATCGGCGATGGCGCGGGTGATGGCCTGGCGAATCCACCAGGTTGCATAGGTGGAGAATTTGTAGCCGCGGCGCCAGTCGAATTTATCCACGCCGCGCATCAGGCCGATATTGCCTTCCTGAATCAAATCGAGGAAGTGCATGCCGTGATAGGTGTATTTTTTCGCGATGGAAACGACCAGGCGCAAGTTGGCCTCGGTCAGTTCCTTCTTGGCTTGCTGCGATTTCGCTTCGCCGTGAAGAATCAGGCGGAGCGTGCGATTCAGGCTGGCCAGATCGACTTCACTCGATTGCGCGATTTCCTTCATTTCGAGGCGACGCAGGCGCAGATCTTTGCGGGCTTCGGCGGCATTTTCACCGCGCGAGGCTTCGGCGCGTCGCTCGAGGCGGGTGGCTTCGCGATCGAGTGTATTGAGGCGCTCGACGGTGTGGCGCACCAGCTCGATCAGGCGCTTAATTTCGCGCTGATTGAATTCGATGGTGCGCACAACCTTGGACATCTTCACGCGGGTGCGCGCCAGTTGATAACGCGCGCGCAGCCACACACGCTTGCGCGATTTCGCGGTCTGCTCGAATCGCTCGGCCTGCTTGGTGGCCAGCTCGTAGAGCTTTTGGAGTTTGTCGAGAATTTTCAGCGTCTGCTTCGACTTCGCTTCGAAATCCTCCTCGGTCAATTCTTCCTGATCGAATTGGACGATGCGGCGAATCGAGCGAACGTCGTTGCGCAGCTCCGCAGCAGCCGCCAGCAAATCCTTGATGACGATGGGCGAGCGCGAAATCGTTTTCAGAAGCAGCAATTGCGCGCGCTCGATGCGCTTGGCGATTACCACTTCGCTTTCGCGCGTAAGCAGCGGCACGGAACCCATCTCGCGCAAATAGAGGCGGACGGGATCCTCGGACTTTTCCGCGGCGCCGGGGCTCAGATCGAGCTCGCCATCGCCAGCGAAAGCATCTTCCTTAGGCTCGACGTCGGCCACTTCCAGATCGTCGCCATCGCCAGTTGCAGCCTTGGCGGTGAAGGCGTCTTCGAAAAGGCTGATGCCGTTGCGTTCGAAGGTGGATAGCACGCTGTCAATTTCTTCCGAGGAATGGACCTCGGGCGGCAGAAGATCGTTTACCTCGTCATAGAGGAGGTAACCGCGCTCCTTACCCAGATTGATTAACGTGCGTACCTGTTCGTATTTTTCTTCAATCAGCTGCGACAAGGGTTTCTCCGCTCCGTCCCAAGATTAACTTCGTTGGAGCAAGTCGGAATCTAATCGTCCCGGCGTGGTTGAAAGCTGCGCAGAGGCTTCGGTTTGCGTGCATCGTGATACTCGAGCATCTCTGCGTCCGTAATCGAAAAATGGTTTGTCGGAGGATGATTCGCACTGCTCGCCAACTCGCGACGTAGCCTCAAAGAGCAAATATCCGGGGCATCCTGATAACGCGCGCGGTGAGCGACAAAAGCTTCGTTGAAAATGGTCAGCGTGTAATCGAGCGGTTCGCAGGAAATTTCGCGAACGGTAAAAGCATATTCTCGAGCATTGTCTTTTTCTTCGAAGCCGACGTACTGGACGATTACTTGATCACTCAAATCGCACCTGTCAGTGGGTTCCCGCTTGCCCGCATATCCATTGTGACACGGAATGACTTCAGATGGGGCTGCAAAAGGCTGAAAACAGACGAAAAAAGGGCGGGCCGGATCAAAATCCGGCCCGCCCCCTATGGACTAGAGGCTAGTCACGTTCGACGCTTGGAGGCCCTTCGGACCGGTGGTCACTTCGAACTCGACCGCCTGGCCTTCGTTCAGCGACTTGTAACCATCCGCTTGGATGGCCGAGAAGTGGACGAAAACATCTTCGCCACTCTGGCGCTGAATGAAACCAAAGCCTTTACCTGCGTTGAACCACTTCACTGTTCCTTGTTCTTTCACGTATAACCTTCTTTATTTGAGCTATTTGGTGCTTGTTTCCGCCTCCAGCCGTAAATGAAAAAAGGCCGCAAGTGGTGCTTGCAGCCCCTTCAAATGTATCTAAAGGTTTTACAAGAGCAACAAACGCAAGTGCATAGTAGCACAGGTCGGTGCGGAAAGATATGGGAAATTTATTATGGGATTTTGAGAGGAGGCGCGAGCGAGGAGTTAGTATAACACATTGCAGCTCTTGGGTTTAAGTAGCGCCGGCGTCCCCGCCGGCATCCGACAGGCAAGAAACCTGCTAGACCGCGGAGCATGGCCGGGACGCGCCTTCGCTTTTGTACCGCTGGCGTCCCTGCCGGCTCTTACGAGCAACCGACCTCCCGAAGGCGATGAACATGGGCGGAGCGATGCCAAACACGAAAAGCGATGTGTCGGGGCCTTGATTCGTGCGCGACGATTGCCACTGGCAGAATCAAAGTCAAAAGAGCCGGCAGGGACGCCAGCGGTACGGGGCAGCGGCTACCGCTTGGCTAGCTCGAAGACTGATTCTTGTTCGGCGGCCTTCTTGGGGCCGGATTTTCGGGTTGGGGGCTTGCGACGGGTTACCGGCGATCTTTCGTCGCTGGAATCTGAGGAATCGCTCAGGGTGAACTGGCCTACCAGCTTTCGCAGGCCTGTTGCTAACTGCGAGAGGGAATCGCAGGATCGGGCGGCGTCTTCGGAAGCTGCGGCGGTTTCGTTGCTGATGCCGGTGATGCGATCGATGGTAGTGTTCACCTCGGCCACCGCGGAGGACTGCTCGGTGGTAGCCGCGGCGATTTGATTCACCATTTCGCCGACAATTCCCGCAAGGCGGACGATTTCTTTTAGGGCGTCGCCGGCCAGAATGGTTTTCTTCACGCCTTCCTTTACTAGATCGGTGCCCGCGTCCATGGCTTCGATGGTGCTGATGGTTTCTTCCTGGATGCGTTTGATTTTTTGGGCGATTTCGGCGGTGGCGTGGGCGGTGCGTTCGGCGAGCTTGCGAACTTCGTCGGCGACGACGGCGAAACCGCGGCCTTGTTCGCCGGCGCGGGCGGCTTCGATGGCGGCATTGAGAGCGAGAAGATTGGTTTGGTCGGCGATATCGTCGATCACCCCGCTGATTTCTCCGATTTGCTTCGAGCCTTCGCCAAGATCGCGCACCCGCTTTGAAGCTTCCTCGACCGAAGTCGAGATGAGATGAATCTCTTCGAGAGTCTCGTTGACGATTTTTCCGCCGGATTGCGCGGCGGCGACGGCTTGTTGGGCGGATTCGGCGGCGCGATGGGAATTTTCGGAGACTTGGGAAACGACGGTGACCATTTCGACCATGGCGTGAGCGACTTGCGCGGCTTGTTCGCGCTGCTCGCGGGCTTTTCCTGCGGTATCGGCGGAGCTGGCGAGCAACTCTTCGCTGGCAGTGGAGACGCGCCCGGCGCTGCCGGTGACCTGGGAAATCGTGTCGTGCAATTTTTCGATGGTTTGATTGAGAAAGCCGGCGACGGCGCCGAGTTCATCGTTGCGGTGGTCTTCGACGCGGTGAGTTAAATCACCGGAGGCCATTTTTTTGAGTTCATCGCTGACGTGGGCGAGCCGCAGATTGATTTCGCGCGCGGTGCGGAAGGCGATCACGAAAAGCAGCACTGACGACAGCACGCATATCAGCATGATGGCCAATTTGGAGCGCGCGGCGACGCGATTGGCATCCGTTTCCGAGCGCTTCGATTCGGCTTGCAGCTTGTCGTTTACGGCGTCCATTTTGTCGCGCAGGTCTTGATAATTTTGGAGAAAATCGCCGAGGAGCGCGCTGGCGGCCGAGGCATTTTTGCGGACATCGGAGATTTTCGCGGCTTTTCCGACGTAATCGTTGCCGGCGCTGCTTTCTTCGTCGAGAGATTTACGCGCATCTGCTCCGCGCGTGAGAGAAAGCGCGGCGGCAAGTCGATCCTGGAAAAGTTTTTGGTGATCGGCGAGTTCGGAGGTGGCGGTATCTTGCGCGTCGCCGGAAGCGGTGAGCATTTTGGAAACGTCGGCGCGAGTGAGATCCAGGAACGCGCTGGCTTCCATGTGATTGCGAATGGCGGAGCTGGTCGAGCCGACGTCCTGGACGCCCGCGGAAACTTGCGCGATGCCCCAGAGGCCGGAAAGGCCCACGGCGACGCTGAAAACCAGGCCGAGCAAGCCCAGCCCGTAAAGTTTTTGGCGAATGGTGAGATTCATAAGGGCTCCCGCACTGCTGCGCCATGTGGATCAGGGAATTGTGAGCACTACTTTTACGGTATCGTCCGCATCGGCTTTCATCACGTAACCGACGGCGTTCGGATTGCCGGCCACAGTGGTTTTCATTTGCGCGGGCGAGCCGATTTCTTTGGGAGGCGCGGTGACTTTGCCGGTGAAGGCTGCCTGCATGAAATATTTGGTGTATTCGGCGTCGGACATTTTGAAAATTTCACGGAGGACGATGGCGCGCTCGGGAGAGCCGGGCGCGGCCATCAGAACGCTGACGCGCTTGCCGCTGGGCCAGGTGGTTTTGTCGCCCATGAAGATTTTCTTGGCGTCGGCTAGAGAAAGATCGGCGATGGTGTTGGCTTTGTTGACGATGAGGACCACTTCGTCGGCCGCCGATACCTGCGCGGGCGGCAAAGCGAGGGTCATGAAAGTAAGGAGAGCGGCGGTCGCGAGAATTAGGAATCGTTTGGTCACGGTCGTCTCCTGTTAGAAAGAAAAGCTGAATTGAATGCCGAGCGTGTCGTAGCCGGTCAGATCGCGTTGCGAGAAACGGTCGTATTGCAGCTTGATGGCCGCGAAATTATTGACGTCGTAACGCACGCCCAACGAGGCGTCGTTCTGGCGGCTGACGAAGACATCGCTGCCGTCGACGCCGTAGAGCGGGTCGGCGGTGTTCGAGTTTTCCCAGGCGTAGCGGAAATACGGGCGATACTTTCCAAACGCATAGGAGACCTGGGTGTAAAAAGCCGGAACGTAGAAGATGCGTTCGTTGGCCGGATTGTTGCGGATCAGCAGCGCTTCGTTGAGCCACTCGAGGCGCGCGTTGGTGTAGACGATGTAAGCATCCGAGATGGACTGATTGATTTTGGGCATGCCGGGCGCGGTCAGATCGTCATGGTAGAAAGAGAAACCGGGGACAAGACCCGATAAGAACTTGGGATGCGCGGAAATATTAATGTTGAAGGATTTTCCTTGGTTGTCGTCCACGCGATTCTGTGCGGTCTCCGCGTCGGGAATGTGCGAGCGGCCGTTGCCTACTTCGGCGACCCAATGCAAGCCAAGATCGCCTGACGGAATATTGCCGTTCATGGAAAGGCCGACTTCTTGCAGAGGCAGGAAGCCGCCGAAATCGTCGAAGTTCAGGAAGAGCGGGCGGCCGATGGGAGTGGAGAACCATTGAATGTGATGGAAGGTGGCGTTGTAATAGCCGATGTCGGTGTGATAGCGGCCGATGCCGAACTGGAAATAGTCGTTGAATTTGTATTGAAACATCAGGCGTTCGAGATCGACGTCGATGCTGTTGTCGGGCGCGGCCAGAAAGAGTGCTTCGCCGAGCACGCTGACGTGATCGGAGAGGCGCGAAGTTAGGAAGAGATCGAAGGAGCCGAGCGCGAAGGAATTCGAGCTGTGGCTTAGATCGCTGGCTTGATAGCCGACATCGCCGTAGGCGTTCAGGTGCAGGCGCGGGGCGACTTCGTTGACATCGGTGTCTGGCGCAGCGGCCGCGGGCACGGCGGGAATGGAAGCGGCAGAGGCGGCGGATGGCGCGGGCGCTGCGGGTGCCGCGAGTGGCGGAGCCGGTGTCGCTATGATCGACGCAGAGGTTGCGGGCGGAGCAGAGGCCGTTGACGTTGCCGGAATCGAAGCGGAGGTTGGGGCTGCGGCGGCTGGCGCGGCATCTTTTTCTTCGAGCTGTTTGACGCGGGCTTGCAGCAGTTGGATCTGCTGCGTCAGCAACTGAATGACTTCGTGATCGGAGCTGGCGGGTTGGTTGTCGGAAGCGGCGGCTCTGCTGGACTTTTCTTTCTCGTCGGCGGATTTTGTTGCCGGCTTTTTATCATCGTCGCCGGCGTAGGCTGGGAAAGTGCAAGCCGTTGCGAGCAGGGCGGCGAGCGCGAGGGCGAGAATGTGGCTCGCGATACTGGGAATGGCGGGGCCCGATTTCTTATTCAACATTTTGCCTCTCCGTTTGAAAGGGCTATTTTTTCGCGCGGATTCGAGCTCTGCGCGGGGGCGCGCCGTGGCGGCCTTTTGACGCACAATTCATCAATTTGAATAATCGGCTTTGTTCGGCGGGGCTTGAGTGCTTGCAGGCGATAGATGTTGCATTGGTATCGGCGTTGCGAGAACCTCGGGCGGGAAGCTGAGATGACGGAACGGACGGGAGTGGACGCGGTGAAAGTTGGCGGCGAGCGGACGCATGAGGTGTCGAATCAGGTGGGGCCATTGGTGGGGAATAACCTTTATACGTGCGACCGGACTTTGAGCGAGGCGGTGCGGCGCGAGGGTGGCGGGTGGGCGGAGGCGGAGCTTACGCGATTGGGTGGCTTGCTGGGCGGCGAAGAGGCGCAACGCTGGGGATTCGACGCGAATGAGAATGAGCCGGTTTTGCATACGCATGATGCGGCGGGGAACCGGCGCGATGAAGTGATTTTCCATCCGTCGTGGCATCAGTTGATGCGCACCTCGGTCGGAGCGCGGATTCACAGCTTGCCCTGGGTGGATGCGCGGGCTGGAGCGCATGTGGCGCGCGCGGCGCTCTTGATGCTGACGGCCGAGAATGAATTGGGGCATACCTGCCCGATTTCGATGACGTTTTCTTCGGTGGCCGCGCTGCGTGCCGATGCGGACTTAGCAGGCGAGTGGGAACCCAAAATAATTTCCGCGCATTACGATCCTTCGTTTCAGCCTACCACCGCGAAATCTGGGAATCTTAATTGGCATGGGGATGACGGAGAAGCAAGGCGGGTCGGATGTGCGGGCGAATACTACGCGGGCGGAGCGCTTGGGAAATTCGCGCGAGTATTTGATCACCGGGCACAAATGGTTTTGCTCGGCGCCGATGTGCGATGCGTTTTTGATTTTGGCGCAGGCGCCGAAGGGGCTCTCTTGTTTCTTTATGCCGCGCTGGACTTCGGCTGGTGACCGTAACGGATTTTTCATTCAGCGGTTGAAGCGCAAGATGGGAAATCGCTCGAATGCGTCGAGCGAAGTGGAATTTGTGGATGCCTGGGCGCAGCTCGTGGGCGAAGAGGGGCGCGGAGTTCAGACGATTATCGAGATGGTGCATCACACGCGGCTTGATTGCGCGATTGCTTCGGCGGGATTGATGCGCCAGGCGGCGGTGCAGGCGGTGCATTACGCGCGCCACCGGCGGGCGTTTGGGAAGCAATTGAGCGAGCAGCCGCTGATGCAGAACGTGCTGGCGGATTTGATTGTGGAGTCGGAAGCGGCGACTTTGTTGATGGTGCGATTGGCGCGGGCGTTTGATGCGAGAGCTTCCGACGAGCGGGAACGCAGCTTTGCGCGCATCGTTGCAGCGATTGCGAAATATTGGTTGTGCAAGCGGGCTTGTATGCAGGTGGGTGAGGCGCTGGAGTGCCACGGCGGAAATGGATACGTGGAGGAATCGGTCATGCCGCGGCTTTACCGGGAGGCGCCGCTTTATTCGATTTGGGAGGGATCGGGGAATGTGATTTGTTTGGATATCTTGCGGGCGCTGGGGAAGGAGCCTGGGGCGGTGGACGCGCTGGTGGCTGATATGCGATCGGCGGCTGGGGTGGACCGGCGATTGGATGCAGTTTGTGGCTGGGTGGAGGGTGCGCTGGTGAAATTTGGGCGCGGCGGTGCGATGGATGGAATTGCTGCGGAGCGCGGGGCGCGGAGGTTGGCGGAGAGGTTGGCGGTGGCGTTGGAGGGGGCGTTGATTGTGCGATTTGGATCGGTGGCGATGACGGAGGCTTTTTGTGCTTCGCGGATTTCGGGGGGTGGGGGATTTACGTTTGGGAGTTTGCCGGGGGGAGTGGATTTTGGCGGGATTTTGGGGGGATTTTCTGCTGGGTTCGAGGCTTGATTTGGGGTTGGTTTGTCTCGCGATGGCGGCAGGCTTGGCAGAACGAGCGGCGAATGCGAGGGAAATTTCAGATTTCAGATGGCTCGGTTGACATCGTGCGCATTCACGAGGCGGATGGCACATGGAAAATGCTGGATCGCGTTACGTCGACGCATATAGGCCACATTTTCGCACGCGTTACACGGGCGGGCGAGGCAAGCCGTCGCCCCTACGGGGAAAAATTCGACTGCGGCAAAGCATGTCAACAGCGCTATTTCAGATTTGAAATGAACTCATCTCATAAATAACTCTTGCGGGCTGGGCAGAGTTTATGCAGCCCGTTTCGTGGGATCGAAAATCGACGGAAACGTTGGGTGGTAACCGTCGCGGCGCGAACGCCGCTGTTGGTGCCCAGCGCTAAAGCGCTTGATATAAGGCGGCTTTTTCCGGAGCGCTGAAGCGCTCCTTCCCCCTGCTAAAGCAGGGGGCTGCCACCGTGTTTCTGCGGCTCCGCCGCAACAGTGGTTTGTAACGCCGACCGCACGAACACTGGTCCCGCCTGTCGTTGCTGCTTGGTTTTTCGCTTCGCGAGAGTTCCTGTTCACTAACGAATGATTCGAGGTGGCCGATTACACGGAGGTTAGGCTTCGTGTGATTAGTCACTGCGTTGTGTGATGTGGGTCACATGCGGAGGGCTCGCTCGCGCGTAGCTTAGTGGAGATGAGACTTAAGCCTACTTTGGCGATGTGTTGCTGGCTTGCTGAAAAGAGGATGCATGGGTGAGATGACGATATTGGACGGGAATGAAGCGGCGGCATCGGTTGCTTACCGCTTGAGCGAAGTGATTGCGATTTATCCGATAACGCCTTCGTCGCCGATGGGGGAGCTGGCGGATCAGTGGTCGGTGGAAGGGCGGAAGAATATTTGGGGAGCGGTGCCGCGAGTGGTGGAGATGCAGAGCGAGGGCGGAGCGGCGGGGGCGTTGCATGGTGCGCTGCAGGGCGGGGCGCTGGGGACGACGTTTACGGCTTCGCAGGGACTGCTGTTGATGATTCCGAATATGTACAAGATCGCCGGGGAATTGACGCCGGCGGTGATTCACGTGGCGGCGCGGACGGTGGCGACGCATGCGCTATCGATATTTGGGGATCACAGCGACGTGATGGCGGTGCGAGCGACGGGATTCGCGATGCTGGCGGCGAATTCGGTGCAGGAGGCTACGGATTTTGCGTTGATCGCACATGCGGCGACGCTGGAATCGCGGGTGCCGTTCTTGCATTTCTTTGACGGATTCCGGACTTCGCATGAATTGAACAAGGTGGAGGCGCTTTCGGATGCGGATTTGGGGGCGTTGGTGGATCGCCAGCGGGTGAGAGAGCATCGCGAGCGGGCGCTGAATCCGGACCGGCCGGCGCTGCGAGGAAGCGCGCAGAATCCGGATGTTTTCTTCCAGGCGCGGGAGGCTTCGAATCCATTTTATCGTTCGTGCGCGGCGATTGTGCAGGATGCGATGGATCGCTTTGCCGGGCGTACTGGGCGGGCTTATCGCTTGTTCGATTATGTGGGAGCTGCGGATGCGGAGCGCGTGATTGTGATCATGGGCTCTGGGGCGGGAGCTGTTGAAGAGACGGTGGAACGGCTTGTGGCGGATGGCGAGAAAGTTGGAGTGTTGAAGGTGCGATTATACCGGCCGTTCTCCGTGGCGGATTTTGCGAAGGCGCTGCCAGAAACAGTGCGCAGCATTGCGGTGCTGGACCGGACTAAGGAGCCGGGAGCGATTGGCGAGCCGATGTATCTGGACGTGGTGGCGGCGCTTTGCGAGAGCGGGCGAACGGCGC
This sequence comes from uncultured Acidobacteriota bacterium, assembly GCA_963792515.1. Taxonomy (GTDB): domain Bacteria; phylum Acidobacteriota; class Terriglobia; order Acidiferrales; family UBA7541; genus Palsa-147. The sequence goes on from CAWBWG010000002.1 coordinate 133,908, forward strand.
GGGTGATTGGCGGGCGCTATGGGCTTTCGTCGAAGGAATTTACGCCGGCAATGGTGAAAGCGGTGTTTGACGAGATTCACAAGGCGGATCCGCAGAATCATTTCACGATTGGAATTCACGATGATGTGACGCATACGAGTCTGGAGTTCGATGCGAATTTCTCGCTGGAAAATCCGCGGACGGTGCGGGCGCTGTTTTATGGGCTGGGTTCGGACGGAACGGTGGGTGCGAACAAAAATTCGATCAAGATCATCGGGCAGAAGACGCCGAGTTACGTGCAGGGCTATTTCGTGTACGACTCGAAGAAGGCGGGATCGGTGACCGTGTCGCATTTGCGATTCGGGCCGGCGCCGATTCGTTCGACCTATTTGATCGAGCGGGCGAATTTCATCGCTTGCCACCAATTTTCGTTTTTGGAGCGGATGGATTTGCTGGAACGCGCGGAGCCGGGAGCGATATTTCTGCTGAATGCGCCATTTGGAGCGGAAGACGTTTGGAATTATTTGCCGCGAACGATGCAGAAGCAGATACGGGCGAAGGGATTGCGGCTGTTTGTGGTGGATGCGGACCGGGTGGCGCGCGAATCGGGGATGGGGCGGCGGACGAATACGATCATGCAGACGTGTTTTTTTGCGATCAGCGGGATTTTGCCGCGGGACGAGGCCATTGCCGCGATCAAGGAAGCCATCACGCATACGTATGGAAAGCGCGGCGAGGCGGTATTGCAGAAAAACTTTGCGGCGGTGGACGGGGCGCTGGCGGGGCTTGTGGAGATAAATCCGGCGGAGAAGAGTTTGTCGGTGTTCGACGTGTTGCCGTCGGTTCCGGTGGAAGCGCCGGAATTTGTGCGCGAAGTGCTGGGGCGAATGATTGCGGGACACGGTGATGATTTGCCGGTGAGCGCGCTGGCGCCCGACGGGACGTTTCCTACGGGAACGGCGAAGTGGGAGAAGCGGAACATCGCGCTGGAAATTCCGGTGTGGGACGAGGAACTGTGCATTCAGTGCGGCAAATGCGTGCTGGTGTGCCCCCATTCGGTGATTCGCGGAAAAATTTACGATGGGGCGTTGCTGGAGGCAGCGCCGGTGGGATTCAAATCGGCGAAGCCGCGATGGCGGGAATTCGATTCTCTGCGTTATACGCTGCAGGTGGCGCCGGAGGATTGCACGGGATGCACGTTGTGCGTGGAGATTTGCCCGGCGAAGAGCAAGAGCGAGTCGAAGCATAAGGCGATCAATATGATGGCGCAGCCGCCTTTGCGCGAGACGGAGAGCCGGAACTGGGAGTTCTTCCGATCGTTGCCGGAACGGGCGCGCGAGCAGCTTTCGCACACGCAGGTTAAGGATGTGCAATTGCTGGAGCCGCTGTTTGAATTTTCCGGGGCGTGCGCGGGATGCGGGGAGACGCCGTATATCAAGCTGCTGACGCAACTATTCGGGGATCGCTTGATGATCGCGAATGCGACCGGATGTTCGTCGATTTATGGCGGCAATTTGCCAACGACGCCTTACACCAAGAATGCGGAAGGGCGCGGGCCGGCCTGGTCGAATTCGCTGTTTGAGGACAACGCGGAATTTGGACTGGGGATGCGGCTGGCTTCGGACCACAAGGGTGCTTACGCGCGCTACCTGGTGCAGCAGCTCAGCGGTCAAATTGGGGTGGAGTTGGTGAGCGAGATACTTGGGGGGGATCAGGCGAGCGAGGAAGGAATTGTTGCGCAGAGGGCGCGCGTGGCGCGATTGAAGATGCGGCTGGCGGGAATTGATTCGCCGGAGGCGCTCGATCTGCTCGCGCTGGCCGACATGATGGTGCGGAAAAGCGTGTGGCTGGTGGGTGGGGACGGTTGGGCGTATGACATCGGAGCCGGCGGGCTGGATCACGTGCTTGGTTCGGGGATGAACGTGAACGTGCTGGTGCTGGATACGGAAGTTTATTCGAATACGGGCGGGCAAATGTCGAAGGCGACGCCGCGCGGCGCGGTGGCGAAGTTCGCGATGGGCGGCAAGCGCACGGCGAAGAAAGATCTGGCGATGGAGGCGTTGAGCTACGGGAATGTTTACGTGGCGCGCGTGGCCATGGGCGGGAACGACACGCATACGGTGAAGGCATTCCAGGAAGCGGAGGCGCACAACGGGCCTTCGCTGATTATTGCGTATAGCCATTGCATCGCGCACGGATATGACATGGCGCACGGATTGGAGCAACAGAAGGCGGCGGTGCTCTCGGGTTATTGGCCGCTGTTCCGGTACAACCCGGAGCTGATCGAGAAGGGGTTGAATCCGTTCCAACTGGATTCGAAGGCGCCGAGCATTCCGCTGAAGCAATACGCTTATCAGGAAGCGCGTTACACCATGCTGGTGCGGAGCGATCCAGAGGCAGCGGCGGAACTGCTGGTGATGGCGCAAGAGGATGTGGACCGGCGCTGGCGAATTTATGCGGACCGCGCGGCGCTATCGGAAGGGCAGACGGCTCATTCGCAGGAGGGCACGCGGGTTGCGGTGAAAATGCCCGCGGGAAATGGAGACTCGGAATGATCGATCTCACGACGGGATATATGGGACTGCAATTGAAGAATCCATTGGTGGCGTCGTCGTCACCGCTTACGGAATCGGCCGAGCATGTGCGGCGAATGGAGGACGCGGGGATTGCGGCGGTGGTGCTGCCGTCGCTGTTTCAGGAACAGCTGGACGTGGAGAGCGCGGGGTTGGATCGGGATCTGGAGCGCGGGGGCGATGCCTTCTATGAGGCGTTGGGGTATTTGCCGGATCTTTCGAATTACAACACGGGACCGGAGGGATACTTGGAGAGGATTGCGCGGGCCAAGAGAGCGGTGAAAATACCGGTGATCGCGAGTTTGAACGGGACTACGCCGAGCGGGTGGATCAGCTATGCGCGGCAGATGGAGCAGGCGGGGGCTGATGCGATCGAACTGAATATTTACGCGCTCGAGACGGATCCACTGCGCTCGAGCGACCAGGTGGAAGCGGATTATATTTCGCTGGTGCGGCAGGTGAAGCTGAATGTGCGGATTCCGGTGGCGGTGAAGCTGACGCCGTTTTTTAGCTCGTTGATGCACATAGCGACTTGCCTGACCAAGGCTGGCGCGGATGGGCTGGTGCTGTTTAATCGTTTCTACCAGCCGGATTTTGATCTTGAGGCGCTGGAGGTGGTGCCGCGACTGCATTTGAGCAGTTCGGATGAATTGCTTCTGCGGCTGCATTGGGTGGCGAATCTGTTTGGGCACGTGAATGGAAGTTTGGCGATTACCGGCGGCGTGCATACCGCAGAGGATGTGCTGAAATCGATGATGGCGGGGGCGGATGTTGCGATGACGACTTCGGCCTTGCTGAAGAATGGGATTGGTTACGCGCGGCATATTCTCAGTGGTGTGGAAAAGTGGATGGAAGAGCACGAGTATGAATCGATCCGGCAGATGAAGGGAAGCATGAGTCATCGTTCGGTGGCGGATCCTGCGGCGCTGGAACGCGGGAATTATATGAAGGTGTTGAGTTCTTATATGTTGAAGGCGCATTCGTGAAAAATGGGGACTACGAGCAGATTCAAAAACCCCATGCGCAAGAACGGCGTCCGCCTAGGCGGAGGCACCCGGCGGCAAATGCAAATTCCATCCGAATGACGGCGTTGTTATGGGATTTGGCAGACGCTTACTGCTTCGTTTGAGTAGGGGCAGTTTAGGCCCGGGTTCGGCGGGTTTTGAACTACGACCCAGGTCACTTTATAGTCGCGCTTTAGGCGCTGGAACTCTTCTAGATGGAAATTCTCCCAATTTTTTCGCGTATTGATCTCGAGCTTCCATTGCCAGGCTAGATCGGGGAAGACTTCTACCACGGAATTGTCCTTGTAGGCGTCGGCTAGCATGCTGCGTTCGGCGATGCCGCGGAAACCGAAGATATCTTCGCCGCGTCGCACCATGTAGTTGGGATCGAGCGCGAACAGCGCGTCATGCGGCGTGTTGGCGCTGCACCACTCGAAAGCTTGCACCCATTTATTTTTCGCCGGGCGGCCGGGCCATTCAATGTGGTAGCTCGAGGCGAACTCCTGGCGCTGGGCGTAGAACATGCCGGCGGCGATCGGCGCGAGGATGAGCAGCCAACGCAGCGGCTTGGATTTCATGAAATATTTTCCGAGCAGTGCGCCGGCGAACAGGATGAATAGGACGTAGGTGAAATGAAGAATGCGCATGGGTTCGAAGCGCACCCAGGTTTGATTGGGAGTGAATTCGGTCATGGCCACGGCGACGACGATGCCGATGCTTGTGGAGAGGGCCAAGCAGCGGCAAATGCGCGCGAATATCGAGAGATTTTCGCGTTCTCCGAGTTTTGCGAAATATCCCAGGATGAAAATCGGGCCGATGGCGCCGAGCCACTCATACCATTGCCATTTGAAGGGATATTGGAAATCGCGATTGGCCATGACTTCGCGCCAAATAGGATTGGGCGGCTCGCCAAGCGGGATGGCAGCGGCGAGCATCGCGGAGCGCGAAGCCGGCAACGACACGGCCCACGGCCACGCGAGAACGGCGAGATGACAGATTCCGTAGATGCCCATGGTCGGATGCGCCAGTACCGCGAGGAGCATCCACGGAACAGCGGCAAGGCTTGAATCGATGATGGCCACTGCGGCGAAGAGCAGAAATGCAGTGGCGAGCGTGCGCGGATGCAGATGCTGATCGATGATGAAAAGTGCCGTGCCGGTGACCGGCATGGTGAGCAGCGCCGCGAAGAGACTGACTCCGGCCCAATGCGCTGCGGGCTCGCGGAAGCATCTTCGCAGTAACCGGAGGCATCCTAGCAAAACGAGAAAAATTCCGACGACATACCACAGGAATAATGTCCAGTCGACGGGCAGATGCGTGAGGCGGACGGACGCTGCCATCGTTTGATGAAAGAGCGTCCAGCGTATGTAAAGCAGAAAGAAATTTGCGTCGAAAGGATACAGCGCAGGGTTCAGAAGTTTTTTGATTGCCGGAAGGTAGACGGCCATGTCCTCGATGCCCACATGATAGCCGTGGACGAGAATAGCCGCGGCAGTCATGCCGAAAAGACACGCCAAATCTCGAACGTTCACACTCCGTGTCACCCAGTCACTGGCAGCTTGGCCTCGCGCATCTGAGATGTTAGATTTCTTATACATGATGTTTCATAGCGGTGTTTTTCCGAGACGAGAGTCTCGGCCGCGCGTGCGGCAATTGCAATTCGCGCGCAACTATATAGCCAAGAATCGCGTTGCTCGAATTGCCTGCGTTGTGATCCCCACGTTTAACGAAATTCAGAATTTGCCCCGGCTGCTTCCGTTGATTTTCCAAGAGGCCAAGAATATTCCGACGCACGAGTTGCACGTTTTGGTTGTCGACGATGAATCGCCGGACGGGACTGCAGAATATGTGCGTACGGCGATGGGATTGTATCCCCGGCTGCATCTTCTAACGAGAGAAAGAAACGGACTGGGCGCGGCGTACAAGCACGGCATCTCGCACGCCATCGATACTCTCAATCCCGATTTGATTTTGCAGATGGACGCGGACTTCCAACACGATCCGGCGCAATTGCCGGAGATGATTCGCTTGAGCGAGGATGGATACGATCTGGTGATCGGGTCGCGCTTCGCCGCGGGCACGGATATTCCGGGTCTTTCGTGGCAGCGCAAGCTGGTGAGCCGCGGGGGGACGCGGCTGGTTTGGTGGTTTGGGCGAATTCCTCATATTCAGGATTGCACTTCTGGATTCCGATGCATTCGAGCGGAATTGATTACGACTTGCACCTTTGGGCCGTACTCGACGCGCGGGTATTCGTTCCAATCCTGGTTTTTGTGCGAGCTTTTGCGCAATGGGGCGCGGTATATCGAGATTCCCATAGAGTTTCCGTTGCGGGCTTATGGTTCGTCTAAGCTTACCTCGCGCGATAAATTCGAATTTTTGGTCAGTCTGCTTCATCTTCCTTTCCGTTCGCGGAACGGCCATTCAGAATCTCCTGACGAATCAAACTAAATCGTATAATTGCCGGGCTTGCGGGATCGCGCGTTTATTCGCGTCGCACTACGGGTCTTGTCATGGTTTCGCTATGATTAGCTGATGATTGCGGAGGACTCATGGAAATTTTGAGCAAGTATCTGGAGTTAACGGTAAGCGACGGTACAGTGATGCGCGCGTATGGGGCGCGGCCGAAAGATCCGGGTACATCCGTGGGCTTGATCATCGGGCAGGAAGCGTTTGGCGTGAATGCGCACATCCGCGATGTGACCGAGCGATTTGCGCGCAAGGGATTTATTGCCCTTGCGCCCGAGTTTTTTCACCGGACTGCTCCCGGTTTTGAGGGGCGCTACGATGATTTTCAGTCTGTGCTTCCGCACATGAAGGCGATGACGGAGGCTGGAAACGAAGCGGATTTGCGGGCGGCTTATGATTGGCTGCTTGCGAATCATGGCGCGACGTTGCCGGTGGCGTCCGTGGGATTCTGCATGGGTGGACGGTTGGCATTTTTGGGGGCGCTGACGCTGCCGTTGAAATGCGCGGTGTCGTTTTATGGCGGCGGGATCGCGCCTGGGGCCAGCGGGCCTGGGTTGATTGCGCGGGCGAAAGAGCTGCATGGGCCGATGTTGTTTTGTTGGGGCGGGCTTGACAAGCACATTACGCCGGAACATTCGCGAGCGGTGGCGGATGGAATGCGGGCGGCGGGGAAGCCGTTTGTGAACGTGGATTTTTCGGATGCGGATCATGGTTTCTTTTGCGATGCCCGGCCGACTTATTCGCCTTCCGCGGCGGCGGAGGCTTGGCCTTTGACATTGGCGTTTCTTGCTTCGCATACGGGGGCTTCGATCGGGGTGCCGAAGAGCTGACTTGCGGGTTCGTCGTGATTGCGGTTTACGCGGCGAAAAAGATGCTGGGCATGACGAGCAGTAATCTTATAAAGGGCGATGCGGCCCGAGCAGACATTTTGCGGGACACGATGGAATCGAGAATTCTCGGTCGCGGCGCAAACGCCGCTTTTGAAGCCCAGCGCTAAAGCGCATCTTTTTTGTGCGGCGCATTTTCGTCGCGCTGACGCGCTCCTCCCCCCGCTAAAGCGGGGGGCTGCTACCTGGAAAATCAAACCTCTGCGGCTAAAGCCGCGCTAATTTTACGGGATTTACGGCATGACTGAAGTCATGCCCTGACAAAACTTTGAGGCGTGAGTGGAGTTGTGGTTTGACCGAAAGTCGCAGGAATCGGCGGCGAAAGATGCTGGGCTGAAGCCCACCGCTACGTAAACCGGGGCTTCGCGGTTACTTTGGCCATGACTGCGCGTGGAATTCCAGGACGGCTGCTAGGTGATCGGCGAAGTAGGTCCAATCGTGGCGGCCTGGGTAGATGTGGAATTCGTGGGGGATGTGGCGGGCGGTTAGGATTTTGTCGAGGGCGGCGGCGCCTGCTTCGAAGCCGAAGTCGTCTTCGGAGCCGCAATCGAAATAGATTCTTAACGCGCTGAGATTTGCGTTGTGGGCGATCGTGAGCGGATTATTGCGATTCCAGAAGGCGCGATCGGGGGGCGAGCCGAAGACGCCGCCTAGAACCTGCATACGCGGCGAGCGCTCTGCGTCGCTTGGTTTGAAGTCTGGAAGCTTTTCGATTAACGCGGCGCTTTGCGCGGTGACTGAGCCGAAAAGTTCGGGGTGAAGGAAAGCTAGACGCAGCGCGCCGTAGCCTCCCATGGAAATTCCGCCGATTCCTCGTTCCGCGCGATCGCTCGTGATTCTGTAGCGATGCTCGATGAACGGGATGAATTCACGCAGCAGAAAATCTTCGTAACGCGAATGGCCGTCGTGAGAATTTATGTAGAAGCTTGCTTCGCCTGCCGGCGTTACGATCACGAACTCGCTTAGTTGATGCTTCTCCCAGAGATCTTCGGTGAGATTCCAGCCGCCTGAACGCACGAAAGATTGCTCGTTGTCGCCGAGCCCGTGCAGGAAATAGAGGATCGGATACCGGCGATCTTTATCGGCGTCGTAGCTTGGCGGCAGGAGCGTGCAGTAGGGAACTTGCTTGCCGAGGATTTTGCTTTTTAGCGAGAGGCATTCTGCGCGGCCGGTGTCGGCCGCTCTCGCAGGCTGCGCTGCAATCGCGAATGCCGCTAAGACTAGCGCGGCGATTTTGATCCAGCTTCGATCACTCATACCGCAGCGCCTCGACGGGGTTGAGCCGGGCGGCGCGCGAGGCGGGATAGAGGCCTGCTACTAGGCTGACGATTACCGCGAATACGATGGCGAGGATTGCGAGCCACCACGGCACCGAAAAGATATCCGTCGTTGGGAGATTTTGCTGCTTCAGGTAGAGATTCGTGCCAAGCGTTACTGCGCGTCCGATCATCCAGCCGAAAACTACGCCGACAATTCCCCCGAGCAGGCCCATGACGCCGGCTTCGGCGAAGAAGAGGCGCTTGACGTCGCTGTCGGCAGCGCCGAGCGCTTTTAGGACGCCAATCTCGCGGCGGCGTTCGAGAATGGCCATGACTAGTGTGTTGACGATGCCGAGTGTGGCTACCGCGAGCGCGAGGCTGCCGAAGATTGCGAGTAGCGAATCGAAGATGGTGAAAATGAGCGTTAGATTTTTGGTGGCGTCGAGGAGCGAGAAGGCTGCGAAACCCATGTCCTTGATTGATTTTTCGATGGACGCGACTTTGGACGCGGCGCTGGCGCGAACGGTTAGGCTGGCATAAGTGGATTTGGAGTTGGAGGCGCCGCGCAGGACGTCGCGGAGATCGTTGGCCTGGGCGGCGCGCAGCGTTTCGGCTACGGATTGCGGAATCAGCAGGCGCCCGTTGCCGATGCCGCCGAATCCGGCGGCGGGTTCGGTTTCGACGATTCCGACGACGCGCAATTTCTTTTCGCGAGGGGTGATGCTGAAGCCTTCGTTGTTTGCGTCCGAATTTGCTGACGGCGCGGGCGATGTGGATTCCGGCGCTAGAGACTTGCGCTCAGCGTAACGCAGGACGATATCTTTGCCGATCAGCGACGTGGGTTGCGGCGAGAGATCGCGCGCGAATTCAATTTGCAGGATCGCTTCGTCTGCAGTCGGGCCGGAGAAAAAGCTGCCTTCGATTCCTTCGAAGGCGCCGTTGCCGCGAGCGGAATCTGGGACGCCCGCGACCATCGTTGGATATGGATTGTTGTTGAAGCGCACTTCGGTCATGAAGCGAATCTGCGGATAGACTTCCACTGCGCCCGGTAGTTTTTCGAACGCATGGCGGGCGTCATCATCGAGCGGCGTGGCTGGCCCCTGGCGATTTACGGCTGTCGTTGGGCCGAAGGTGCGGAGGTTGGCGCGCGAAGTTACCAGGACCGTGTCGAAGAGGCCGGAGCGCGACAATCTTTTGGAGGCTAGCTGCTGCAGGCCTACGCCGAGAGACACCATGGCTACTAACGATGCGACGCCGACCGCTATACCGAGAGTTGTTAGCGCGTTCCGCAGCTTTGCTTCGCGGAGATTGCGCAGAGCCATTTCTGCCATGTCGCCGATTTTCATGGCTTTGCTCCCTCGCTGATCATCTTGCCGTCGGCTAGAAATACCGTGCGCGTGACGAATTTTTCGGCGAGCGGGCGTTCGTGGGTTACCAGGATGATGGTGGTGCCTAGCGATTTCACGATTTCTTCGAGGAGTTGCATGATTTCGTGGCCGGTGGCGCTGTCGAGATTTCCTGTGGGCTCATCGGCTAGCAGGATCGAGGGGCGGTTGACGAGTGCGCGGGCTAGCGAGGCGCGCTGTTGCTCGCCGCCGGATAGTTCGCTGGGGCGATGGCCGAGGCGTTTTTCGAGATGGACGCGCTCGAGGGCTTCGCGGACTCGGGCGGGGCGCTCGCTGCGATCTACTTCGGCTAGGCGGAGCGGGAGTTCTACATTTTCTTCGAGGGTCATGCGCGGGAGTAGATTGAAGGCTTGGAAGACCATGCCTACGGTGTGGCTGCGGTAACGGGCGAGTTCCAACGAACTCAACTCCGAAAGATTTCGATCTTGGGCGATGATGTTTCCGGACGTGGGGCGATCTAATCCCGCCAGTAAATTCAACAGGGTGGATTTTCCTGAGCCTGAGCTGCCTAGTAACGCTAGGAAATCGCCGCTGTGGACTTCTAAGGAGACATCGTCTACCGCGCGGATTAGGGCTGAGCCCATTTGATAGTGACGGGAGACGTGTTCGGCGCGGATGGCGATACTTCCGTTGTCGGTCATCTGGGGCCTCTTGATATTACTACGCGCGGGAGACGGAGAACGTTGCAATCGCCGGTGGCCCGCAATCGCTTTCGCGCGTCGTTGATGCTACAGGCGGATTTTCTTGCTGTGGCGAAGGTGCTGGGCTGAAGCCCACCGCTACGAAGGCGGACCTAAACGCGGGTAAGTGCGGTGGCTTCGTCTTCTACGATTTCTAGGACGCCATCGAGGCGAACCATTTTTAGCAGCATGCGGACGCGTTGCGTGGGAGCGTAGAAGACGCACTTGCCGCCGCCGCGCTTGAGAGTCGAGAATGTGCGAACTAGAGCGCCGATGCCGGAACTGTCGAGTTCGGTGACGCCGGCGAGATTCACGGCGAGATGTTGTACGCCGGCCGCGACGAATTGATCGACTTGATCGCGGAAGGCTTGCTCGGCATCGCCGAGGCGCAGCGGGCCAATCAGATCGATGATGGTGGCGGCGCCGGCTTTTCGCGTGTTTATCTGCATGCAGGTCTATTACGCCCAGTCAAACTAGCTGAAAAAGCGCAGCGAATCAAGTGCGCTAAATGGAATCGTGCCTGGGCGGTTGACGCTTGAGTAGTCCTTTGTTACGCTGCCCCGGATTTTCCCCTTCCCGTGCAGCTGACGCTGATGGAGCAGAGAGCGGGACGGGTGTTTTGCGGGTCACTTGGGGCGGATGATGGAGAAGTCTTCGGCGCTCGCCGAACTGGCGGGAGTGCTGTTTGCCTGCCGCGATCTTGAGACGTTAAGAAAGACATTCGTAGCACGCGTGGCCGTGGCGTTGGGCGCGCGCGCGGGCGATTTGTGGCTTGCGGACGTCGGTCAAGAAGGGCTGCGTTGCCGCGCGCAATGGACGGATTCCGCCGAGCGGCTCACGCCCGTAAAAGATTCCGTTGATGACGGAATTCTTGCCGCGGCTTTTGAAGAGTCAGCTCCTACCCGAATTTCCGGCAAAGAACTGGACCGCGATTCCTTCACGCAATTCCCCGCAACGCAACGGGCCGCAATTCAATCCGCGCTATTGGTGCCGTTTCCGGGACAGACAACAGCGGAGGGTGTCGTTGAGGTTTTGAACCGCCGTGAGGGCGCGTTCACCGCCGATGATGCAGCATTTCTGGAAGCGGCGGCGCGGCTGGCGTCACAGGCGGACGCGTTGCTGGCGGGGATTGAGAACGAGCGGCACTTGCAACTCGAAACGGTCGAGCGGCTGACGGCGCTTTACGACATCGCGCGCATCTTCAATTCAACTCTCGAGATCGAAGCGCTTTTGCCCATCGTGGCGTCGAAAGTCCGCGACATCCTTCGCGCACAAGCTTGCAATCTTTGGCTCGTCGAGCCGAATGGCGGCTCCATGAAATTGGCGCAGCAGGACGGGCAAGATCCGACGGTCGAGGTCGGCGCCGAAGTCTCGATTGATTCAGGGCATCTCGCGAACGTGGCGCAAACGGGGAATCCGCGGCTGATTGAGAATCCGGCGGAAGACGAATCGATGGCGGAACGCTTGAAAGTTGGTGGCGAAGAGTTTGAGCTGCGATCGCTAATTGCTGCGCCGCTGACCAAAGAGACGCAAGTGATCGGCGTGATTGAGTTGGTGAATAAAACGGACGGGACGCCGTTTAACGAGGATGATCTTTTCTTTCTATCGAGTATTGCGGAGCAGGCGGCCGTAGCGCTGCACAATGCGAATCTTCTTGAGTCTGAGCGCAAGCTGCATACCATGCACGCGCTGCTCAAGATCAGCCAGGAAATCACCTCGACGCTGGATTTGGATCACGTTTTGACTACGGTGGTGCATCAGGCAAGTACGGCGGTGCCGTTCGATCGCTGCGCGATTGCTTTTTTTGATCGCAGTAAATTCGTGCTGGGTGCGGTTTCCGGCGAGACGGAGGTGCCCAAGAACGATGAGATGACTGGGCTGCGAAAGTTATTGGAGTGGGTTTCGACGCAGGATACGGCGGTGCGTGCGGACAAGTATGAAGAGGGCTGGGAAGTGGATCCGGAATCGGGGCAGCCGATTATTGTGCCGTACTTGGAAGAACACGGCGTGAATGGATTTTATGCGTTGCCGTTGCGCGACGATCAGGGGACGGTGGGAGTTTTGTGTTTGCAGAGTGAGAGCGCGGAGTTTTTGAACGAAGGGCAGCGCGAAACTGTGGCGATACTCGCGAACCAGACTACCGTGGCGATACGAAACGCGCAGCTTTATCAGCAAGTGCCGCTGGCGGGATTTTTGCAGCCGTTTGCGCAGAAAAAGAAAAAGTTTATTGCGGCGATGCCGACTTCGCGTTGGGTGGAGTATGGGCGAAAGGCGGCATTCGTTGCAGCGGTTTTGCTGATTGTGCCGTGGCCAATGCGGGTTGGCACGAATGCTACTGTGGTGCCGGCGCAGAGGCGCATGATCAGTACGATCACCGGCGGAATCGTGCAGCGCGTGTTTGTGCACGAAGGCGATATGGTTACGCGCGGGCAGATTTTAGCGCAGTTGGATGACAGCGACGCGCGGCTCAAGTTGGATCAAGCGCAAACGGATTTCTCGCTGGCGCAGCGGGGATTGGCGCAGGCGGAGAGCCGACGCGATTTGACGGTCGCAGCGCAGTCGCGGCTACACGCATCGATGGCGCAGGCGGAGATCAAGCTGGAAAGCGAGCGCGTGGACGGGGCCAAAATGCGCGCGCCGATCGATGGAGTGGTGGTCACGCCTAAGATTGAGGAAAAAACCGGAGTGATGTTGCAGCCCGGCGATGCTCTGTGTGAATTGGTGGAGCAGCAGCGCATGGCCGTGGATATGAATGTGCCGGAGACGGATCTGGCGTTGATTCGGCAGGGCGATCATGTGGCGTTGAAGCTGAATGCTTTTCCGACGGAGACTTTTGAGGGGATCGTGGATCGCGTGGGAGCGCGGTCGGAGGCGGTGGAAGGCGAGCAATTTTTTGTGGTGCGGGCGGTTTTCGAAAATACCAAAGGGCTTGCGAAAGATGGGATGGCTGGGCGGGCTCGCATTCTTTCTGGCGGCGGATGGTTTGGGACCGGATGGTTTCCGGTGGGATATGCGCTGCTGCGTTCACCGGCGCGCTGGATTTGGGAGAGAATTTGGGTTTGGCTGCCGTGAGGATTGAATGAGAGTAATCGAGGGAAGAATATGAGAGGTGGCTTTTGGATTGCGACGGCCGGCGTTCTTGTGGCCGTTGCGGGATGTGGCAGTACGCCGGCGACTGCGCCGGGACCGGCCGCGACGGCGCAGACGAGTGCGCCGGAAAATCCTGGAGTGGCGGCGGATGCGAATGCCGGCGCGCAGGATGTTTTGAGCGTGTTGAGCGTGGAGCACGAAGTGGATGTGCGCGCGCAGCGGGAAGGAATGGTGTCGCAGTTGGCTGTGGAGGAAGGGCGCCAGGTGAAGGCCGGGGAAATTCTTGGCCGCTTGGACGATCGGGCGATGCAGTCGGAACTAGACAAGGCGCGTGCGGATTTGCTGGTGGCGCAGAACAACGTGAAGTACAAAGAAGCGGAGAACCAAGCCAAGGAAGCAAATTTGAAGAGGCAGCAATTGCTGCGCACTTCCGGCTTGAGCAGCGATGCGGATCTGGAGCAGGCGGAATTCGAAGCGAAGGCTACGGCTTACGAAATCGATAGCTGGAAGGCGCTGGTGAAGAGCAACCAGGCGCAAATTCAGAGTCTGAATATTGAGTTGGAACAGACGCAATTCCGGGCGCCCTTTTCGGGGGTGGTGGCGCGGCGTTACGTGCGCGTGGGGCAAACCGTCAGCAAAGATGATCCGTGTTTTCGCGTGAGCCAGCTTGGCCCGCTGCAGGTGAATTTCCAGGTGCCGGAGAGTTCGGGAGAGAAGCCATCGGTGGGATCGGCCGTGAAACTCAGTGTCGTGGCCAACGCGAAGCGATCAGCCACCGCGCGTATCATCAAAGTTGGCCCGACGGTGGATCCTGCCAGCGACAGTTACGACGTGACTGCGCAGCTAGATGGAAATGTTTCGGGGCTGAGTCCGGGGATGGCGGTGCGGGTTTCCTGGACGCCGCGCGGAGCATCCGGCAGCCACTGAGCGATTGCCATGCGCTTCGGACCCACAAGTCTCAACCTTCCCAGCGTGTTGGCCAAGGGCCTGCACCGGCCCAAGCTGCGCTCCGATCTGAGGATCAGCGAGCAGAACATTGCCGGTGAGACGAGCTTTATCGTCAAGATCGTCGACACATCTACGTATAACCGCTACGGCGCGTTCGAGTACGAGCTTCTCACTCTTTTCGATGGCACGCGGACTCCGGCCCAAGTGGCTACAGATCTGACCGCGCTCCATCCCGAGAATCCGGTCCAAGAAAACGACGTCCTCGAATTTCTCGATTCCACGGAACCCAATCTTTGGGAGCGATCGCTCGGCGAAAAAAATCTGGCCGTGCTCGAGCGCATCCGCGACGAGCGTAAGACGCGCATAAGTCAATCGAGCCTCCTCTACATCTACTTCAAGGCTTGGAACCCCAACCGCACGCTTACGCGCATGGAGCCCTATCTTCGGTGGATGTTTACGCCCGGTTTCGTTATTTTTTCGATCGCCATATTTGTGATCGCCATGAGTATTCTGGCCGGGGATTGGGCGCGCGTTCAAAAGGACACCGCTGATCTTTATTCTTTCTCCGGCAAGAGCGCCTACGACATTTGGGCCTTCTGGATCATCATGCTGTCGCTGGGAGCGGTTCACGAATTCGGGCACGGACTCACCTGCAAGCATTTTGGTGGCGACGTGAATCAAATGGGCTTCCTGCTGATCTATTTCACGCCTGCGTTCTACACAGACACCACCGACATTCTGCTTTTTGAATCCACGGCGCCGCGCGAATACGTGATCTTCGCGGGTATTTGGGTGGAATTGGTGATCTGCTCGCTGGCCACGTTTGTATGGGCGCTTTCGGTGCCGGGTTCCACGGTGAATGACCTGGCGTATAAGCTTCTTCTCCTCAGCGGCATTTCGGGAGCGCTGTTGAACTTGAATCCGCTGATCAAGGCGGATGGGTATTACGCAATCTCGCAGTTTCTGCATATCGATTCCTTGCGCGAGGAGTCGTTCGCATATTTGCAAGCCTGGTCTCAGCGCTACATCCTGCGGCGAAAAGTGGACTTGCCGCCGGCGAGCCGCCGCCATCGCCGCGTATTCCTTACATTTGGAATTTGCGCGATTACCTACAGCACGCTGCTTTTGTTGCTGGTGCTCTCCTGGGTCAACAACATATTCGTGAGCAAGATGGGGGATTGGGGATATGTGGCCACGGCGATCGTGCTTTATTTTCTGCTGCGAAAGAAAGTCAGGCAGGCAATTCCGCACGTGCGCGGTTGGTGGTTGAAGACGCGGGAGGCATACATGCGCTGGAAGATGACGCGGAGGCAGCAGCTCGCGGCGGCGGCCGTTGCGGTGATTCTCATTGTGCCGCCATTCGCGTCCAGAGTTTCGAGCGAATTCATCCTCGAACCGGCAGCAACATCGGGCGTGCGTGCTGCAGTATCGGGCCGCGTGCAGCGGGTCATGGTCAGGCCCGGCGACTCCGTTCGCGCGGGCGAAGTTCTGGCGGAACTGAGTAATCCCGAACTGACGGCACGCGCCGACGAGGCGGCCGGAAATCTGGGCCTAAACGAAAGCAGCCTGCGAAGCGCGCAGGCGCAGTCGGCATTCGCGGCTGCAGGGCGCGCGGCGGCGGAGCACGAACAACTGGGCGTTGAGCTGAATGTGGCGCAAACCAAGCTTGCCGGGCTTACATTGCGCGCTCCGGCGTCTGGAATTGTTGCTACACCGGATTTGATTGCGCAGCCGGGTGAATTCGTGAAGGAAGGCGCGGATGTGCTGCGGATCGTGGACCGTTCGAATATGCGCGCGCGCATCCTGGTGCGTGACTGGGAAGTTCAGGAAATCTCCGTGGGCCAGTCCGCGAAAATCCAGGTGTTGGCGCATCCCTATCGCTCTTACGAAGGCCAAATCGAGCGGATCCTTCCCGCGGCGGCGCTGGACCGGCCGGTCTCGCAGCCGAATAAACTCGAGCGTCAGGGCCAGGCGGTCGCAAATTATTTCGCCGTGGAAGTGCTGATTCCGAATCCCGATGGCAGTTTGATGGAAGGAATGACTGGCACGGCTAAGATTTCCGGGAAACGGGCGTCTCTCGCCTGGCAATTTGGCCGGGGATTCTGGCGATGGGTGCGGCTTCAGGTCTGGTAGCGGTCGGGTTCGCTCGGGTGCCGGAGGTGGCGCGTGGAACGGCCGTAAAAGCCGAAAGGGGCTCTTGCAACTTGCGCGAGAGCCCCTTTTGATTATCGGTGATCGCCGGTTCGCTTAGCGACCGATGATCTACTTCAGAACACGTTTACGCGATCGGGCGCTTCAGGGGCGTGATCGACAGCTTGCCGACGTTGCCCTTCAACGGCTTCACTGCGTTCAGCTTCGATCCCTTTTTTACCGGTGTCTTTTTCATTTTTCTCTCCCTCAAACTTGAATTGCCCTGTTGGGCTATGCCTGTCTGTATTGCACACGGGGTGCCAAATCAGACGGGCCTCTAAATTATCTCCTAAATCGCTCAAGAATAAGGGTTTATCCGGAACCGAGGTTCAAGCTTAATGCCGAGATCGAGGGTCCGCGGCATTGAATAAATCAGCGGGCGGTGGATTTTTCAGCGATGCGACAGCGGATCATCACTATAAGTCGAGGAGCGAGGCTTATCGAGGGAGCGCCGCCAAGCCCACTTTATATGGAAGCAGTAGGAGGTGTTGCCACAAGGGCATGCGGGAATAAAAAAAGGGCCGTCGCAACTTGTGCGACAGCCCTTTTCGATTACCGCTGACCCTCAGTCTGCTAGGCCGCGAGCCGAGGATCAACTTCGGAACACGTTTACGCGATCGGGCGCTTCAGGGGCGTAATCGACAGCTTGCCGACGTTGCCCTTCAACGGCTTCACTGCGTTCAGCTTCGATCCCTTTTTTACCGGTGTCTTTTTCATTTTTTTCTCTCCCTCAAACTTGAATTGCCCTGTTGGGCTATGCCTGGATGTATTGCACACGCCGTGCCAAACCTCGGGATCGCGCCAGTGCGAGCCTAAGTCATTCAGAAGCTGTCACTTACAACAGATCGCAGGCGGAACACCCCCGCGCGATTTGGCGAATTGCCGTTGAATAATCCACCCGGCCGCTCATTTTTTCAGCGCAGATTCCTGACGAGAGCCCCACGAAGCGTGACGGGATCCCGGGAGGTCCGAAAAATCCTGAGGAAGGAACATCTAAAACGGAGAAAGGCCCTCGCACTTTCGCGCGAGAGCCCCTCTCAAACTTCGGTCACCCATGCCCCAATTTGATTGGGGCGCTGTGTTACTTAACGATAGGGGTCTTCAACGGCTTAACGCTGCCCATCTTCGAGCCCTTTTTCACTGCACTCTTTTTTGCCATTTTTTTCTCCCTGAATCTTAAATTGCCCTCACGGGCTATGCCAAACTGAATGCAAGTCCGTTGCCAGAACGTGGCAGGGCGGAAAATAGCGCGACAGAACTCAAAATACAAGACTTATTTAAATTGCCGGATAGTTCAGTTTTTCGAAATAGACCGGCCCTGTTGAATAATTCACGGTTTGCTTACTTTCTCAGCGGGAATGACCGGTTAGAGGCTGTACTTCCGGCAGAGGTAATTCATGCGGTTGCGATCGACGCCCAAGAGACGCGCCGCTTCGGACTTCGCGTGGCGCGCGTGGTTCAGCGCTGCTTCCACCCATTGGCGTTCGAACGATTCGAGTTCCTCATCGAGGCGAATTCCCGTCGGCGGGAGATGAAAGCGGTCCTGCGGGTCGCCGTGCGTGGCCTGCAGCACGTCGCCCGGCAGATTTTCGAGCGCGATGGTCTGCTCGTCGGCCATCAGCACGATTCGCTGGACCACATTCTGCAGTTCGCGCACGTTGCCCGGCCAGGAATAGCGCTTGAGCGCTTGCAGAGCTTCGTCGGAGAGCCTCTTCATCGGCACCTGGTTGGCGGCGCAATATACGGTGAGGAAATACTCGATGAGAATGGGGATGTCGTCGATGCGTTCGCGGAGCGGGGGGACGAAAATCGGTACGACGTGAATGCGATAGTAAAGGTCTTCGCGAAATTTGCCGTTCTTGACCATTTCTTCGAGGTTTTCGTTGGTGGCGCAGACTAAGCGGAAATCCACTTTGACGGGCTTTTTGCCGCCGAGGCGGAGCAGGGCGCGTTCTTCGAGGACGCGCAGCAGCTTGGATTGCAGCGCGGGAGTGAGTGTGGCGATCTCGTCGAGAAAAAGCGTACCGTGATTGGCGAGTTCGATGCGGCCTTCTTTGGCGGCTACGGCTCCTGTGAAGGCGCCGCGTTCGTAACCGAAGAGCTCCGACTCCATCAAGCTTTCCGGGAGCGCGGCGCAGTTTACGCTGATGAACGGACGGCTGCGGCGGGGGCTTTGGTCATGCAGCGCGCGTGCCACGAGTTCTTTGCCGGTGCCGCTTTCACCGCGAACGATTACGTTGGTGCTGGCTTTGGCCATGCGGCGGATGGAATCGAGGACATGGCGCATGGATTCGGTCGAGCCGATCAGATCGCCGAGAGCATTTTTGCGGGTAAGCTCGTCGCGGAGGATGCGATTTTCGCGCTGGACGTGGAGTTTCTCGATGGAGCGATTGAGCAGGGCGCGGAGAACGTCCATATCGATCGGCTTGATGAAATAGTCGTGCGCGCCCGCGTCGATTACTTTCAGGGCGGTGGTTTTCCGCTCGTCGGAACTCAGGACGATGACCAGCGTATCGATGTCGCCCGCGGCGAGGCGCTCGAGCAGTTCGACGCACTCCGGCACACCATCGCCGGAACCCATCGGCGTTCCGAGGAGCAACACGTCAAGCTGCGATTCTTGCAGGAGGCTGTAGGCGTCTTCGTAGTCTTCGCCCTGCAGCAGTTCGAAATCCGCGCGAAACGCGGCGGAAATTTTCGAGCGGAGAGATGGATCGCGATCGACGATCGCGATTTTTGATTTTGGCGAGCCGGAAGTCACTCACGCCCCCGAGAGTGGCCGCGGGAACTCCGAGTGGAGCTGTACGCGGAGACGGCTACCCGAGCGCGGTGATTGTGGGGTGCGCTGTTGAAAATGTCAACGAAATCTCTTCACCCGCGACCGCGAAGCGATCGACAAAAAACTAACGCCCGGATGGGGAAGCCATCCGGGCGTCGAATTGCAATTTCTTGCCGCGCTCGCCTTGCGCGAGCTTGGCTGCTACTGCGTAACGGTTTTGAACATGTCCCCGACTTGGAAATCGGTGCCCGAGACTGGCGAGCCGACTGCCGAGACATCGTCCACGTCGGTTAGCTTGATGGTGCCTACCGGAGAGGTCATGCGGCGGATTACTTCGCCGGTGTTGGGATCCTTGATTTCCTTGGTAACGCGCTCGATAGTCAATTGATCTCCGACCTTCAAGCCCGCTTTGGCGCCCTGATTGAGCACGATTTGGCCGCCGTCAACTGCGGCGACTAGTCCGGTCACGTTGATGGTGCGTGCTACGAGTTTGCTCGCGTCTGCGTCCAGGCCGGTACTCAGTTGCTGCACCGCGAGATTGACCGCTTCGCCGAGGATGGTCTCTTGGAAATCGCTGCTGCCGAAGTCCACGTTGCCGCTGCCGAAGCCGTGCCAGTTGCTGCCGCCACCGGTGAGCGAAGTGCTCTCGCGCTTCGATTCGCCTTTGCCGCTGGCGACCGCGAGAATTTCGGAGGTGTCGATGTCGACCATGCGGGCGTCGATGCCCACGATGGCCTTCGACTTTTTGTTGCTGAAGCCGCCCGCGCCGATGCCGTGCCAGCCGCCGCCGCCCCCACCAATGTTCTGGTTCTTGGTTTCGTTTCCGAATTGAGTGACGCTGCCGACGATGATGGCGTCAACGCCCATCAGCTTCCCCAGCTTTGCCGCGGAATTTGGATTCGCCCGATCGCTGTTCGAGAAGTTCTGCTCAGCGAGGATTTTGTCCATCGCCTTGCGATCGACTACGGAATAGGTGCCGTCTTGCACCAGATAGCGCACCAGAAGATCGGTGATGCCCTTGCCGATGTCCACCTGCGCGCCGAGCGCGGTGGTACCCACCGTGGAAAAGTCAAAGTCGAATACCGCGACGCGCTTTTTGCGGCCTTGGGCGGCCGGCGGTGCGCCTGCGGGCGCGGCTGCCGCTCCTGCATCGGGCGCGGGCGCTTGCGCTTTCGCGTCGGGGACGAAAAAACAGCCGATTATCAGCGCGAGCCACAGAATCTTTTTCATGGAGACCCTCCAATTGCTGAACTCTCGGAAGATTACGGCAAAACCGAGAAAGAGTGTGAGAATCTTACTGACACACTGCGGCAAGTGTCAACCTTGCGGCGAGCTTGCCCGTTTAGCAATGCGTTGAAAGGTGGCGAAAACCGTCACGACGCCAAGGTTGGGTCGAGGAAGCCGTACGGCGGAGAGTCGAGTTTGCGATTGTAGTTGGTCCGGGGTGACCCATGGGCCCCCTTAGCGGATTGAGTTTTACGTGAAACGAGAATTTGGCCGTTTCTCTCTCACGGATGTAAGATACGGGCGGTGTATCGTTATCTTTCGGAATCTAACTTTTTGTTTCGTTTTACAGCGAGCGCGAATGACAACAATTGAGGTTTCCACGCAGGGGCACAACAAATTCCTTCGACGATCCCGCTTTCAGGTTTTTTTAACGGCCGCAGCTTTGGCGCTGCTTGGCGGCGGTTGCGCGAAACACTCGGCCCCGATCGCGCCGACTTCGGCGGTGCCCGGTTCGAAAATTCAAGTCTCCGCGGCGCCCGACGGCACGGTGATCGATACGCCTTCCGCCGAATTCGTGATCACTCCCACGGGATACGTCACCGCTGCCTTACTCTCGGGCAATCGCAAGCTCTCGCTCGATGATGCGGGCAGCGATTCCGGAATTCAGCTGACGTCTGGCGGGAGCAGTTGCCGGATGCGACCTTCGACGCCGCACACCCGAAAATCTCGGATACCAATGGACGACTCGGCACCAAAGGCAAACGCATCGAGATAAGCGGCAAAAATCCGACGGCGGGCCTCGACGAGTCTCTCGTCGTGGAAGTGTATGACGACTACCCGGGAATCGCGTTGGTTTCCAGCTCGATTCGGAATTCGGGCGCGGAGCATCGTGAAACTTGATGCCGTCGATCTCGACCGCCACCGCTTGAACGCTTCACTCGCCGATTCGTCGGCCGCGCCAAATGAGATGTGGTCATTTCATGGCGCGAGCATTCGAGTGGGGCAAAGACAATGTCTTCGAGATTCCCAAGAAATTCTCGCAGGAAAATCAGATGGGCTCGATGGTGGAAGTGAAAGGCGATTTGGGGCGCGTGGGCGGCGGCATTCCCGTCGTGGCGTTCTGGACGCGGAATGTGGGCGAGGCAATTGGGCACGTCGAAACGCTTCCGTTGGTGCTTTCGATTCCGGTGAAAACGGAAGCCGATGGCCACGTCGATGCCAACGTTCACCTCGAACCGGCCAACGCGCTCGAGACCTGGCGAAGTTTACTCGACGCCGCAGACATTTATTGCTGTTTATTCGGGCGATTATTACGAGCCGCTGCGAATTTATTCCGATGTGATCGACGGCGAAGGCCTGAAGAAGCCCACGAACAACAACGAAGACTACGCGGTGAGCTGGTGCGGCTGGGCTTATCTTGCGGACGTGACGCCTGCGCAGATGCTCGGCACGATTCCCAAGCTCAAGGAGATGGGAATTCATTGGGCCACGCTTGACGATCGTTGGTTCAACAATTACGGCGATTGGCAGCCGCGCAGCGATACGTTTCCGGGCGACGAAATTCAGAAAATGGTGCAGCAATTTCATCAGCAGGGAATCAAAGTGCAGCTTTGGTGGCTGCCGCTCGCGGTGGAAGACGGCGGGCCGGGATATGAATCGCATGCTTATGGCGTTTCGGAGGTGGTGAAGGAGCATCCAGACTGGCTGGTGCTCGACAAGAAGGGCAAGCCCGCGCGTATGACGCGGAATCTTGCGACGCTTTGTCCTGCGGTGCCGGAAGTTCGCGAATATTACAAGCAGCTAACGGAGAAATTTATCAAGGATTGGGATTTCGACGGGCACAAGCTCGACAATATTTATAGCGTGCCAGCTTGCTACAACCCAAAACATCATCACAAATCGCCGCTACGATTCCGTTTATGCGATGGGCGAGATTTATAAGACGATTTTCGAGACGACGCGCGCGCTGAAGCCGGAGAGCGTGACGCAAAGTTGCCCGTGCGGAACGCCGCCGAGTATTGCGTGGTTGCGTTACATCGATCAGGCCGTGACCGCCGATCCCGTTGGCTCGGTGCAAGTTCGCCAGCGCGTGAAAATGTATAAGGCGCTGCTGGGGCCGAATTCTGCGATTTATGGCGACCATGTCGAGCTGACGCGCATTGCCAATCCGAATGGGAACGAGAAGGATCTCGGATCGGATTTCGCTTCTACGGTGGGCACCGGCGGCGTCGTGGGGACGAAATTTGCGTGGCCGGATTATGGGCCGAAGTTGAGCGATGTCTATTTGACGCCGCAGAAAGAGGAATACTGGAAAAAATGGATCGGGCTTTACAACGCAGAAAATGCTTTCGCGCGGCACGTTTCGAAATCTTTACGTCTACGGCTATGACGTGCCCGAAGGATACGCGATCGAAAAAGATGGCGCGATGTACTACGCGTTTTTTGCGCCGCAGCAGAAATCAGGCGCCGCCAACGCTGCAACCGGCGGAATGGACGGGAGAAATCGAGTTGCGAGGGCTTGCGCCGGGGAATTACCACGTCACGGATTACGTGGATGGCAAAGATCTGGGCGTCGTGACTGCGCCGGATGCGAAAATCAAAGCCAGCTTTACCGACCACCTGCTTTTGGAAGTGACGAAACAATAGTTTGGTAAAACACGCGCGATCCTTCTCCCGGCTTTAGCTTTTTTTCAGGTGACTCCGGAAGAATTCCTCGACGCTGCTGCGATCTTTAAAAGCTTCTGTGCCGCCTGGCCGAGTTGTCGAAAGCGCGCCTGCAACCGTGGCGAATTCGAGGCATTTCTGCGGAGTCGCGCCTACGAGGAAGCGATGGATGTACCCCGCGTCGAAGCTGTCGCCCGCGCCCACTGCATCGACCACATGCCACCGGCATCCCAACGCACCGCCATTCTTCAGTGCCTTTTCTCGCTATTGCGCCTTTCGCTCCCAGCTTCACCACCACCATTCGGCATATCTGCGATAAATTCTGAATCGCGCGCTCCAGATCTTCCGTCGCAGCGATTTTTTTCGCCTCGCGTTCGTTGGGAAACAAAATGTCGACGAATGGCAGGACCTTCTGCAGGTCATCGCCCCATTGGTCTTCCGGATCGTCGTTGGTGTCGAGCGAAGTCGAGAGTCCCTTGGCCTTCGCTTCGCGAAATAAATCAGCGATGCGCGGGCGAAGCGCCTTATGCAGGAAATACGAGGAGAGATGCAGGTGCCGCGCCGAGAAAATGTAATCGAGATCGAGATCCTCGTAGCGTAATTCGAACATCGTGCCCGGATACGTCAATATGAATCGATGCTCGGGCTGAGTGAGAATCACTGTCAGGCCGGTAGAAGCAGCGCCGGACGAAGCCGAGACGCGAGTTACGTCGACGCCGGCGCTCGCGAGAGCGTCGAAAGCGATCTTTCCCAACTGATCGACGCCGATTTTGGAAACCATTCCGACGCGGGTGCCCAGCACCGCAAGATTGTGCGCAAAAATCGCGGAAGAGCTTCCCAGCGTCAAACGGAATCCGCTGATGAGAGATTCCTGCTCCGGTTTTAGTTGCGGCGGCAAACCATAGAGAATCAAATCTGGATTGATTTCACCGACAACGCAGACGTCCAGCGGCATTCTTGCGGCCCTCGATTATTTGCTGCCTTCGAGCATTACCACGCGCGTTAAATTGCGAGGCTCGTCGGGATTGAACCCCTTCTTGACTCCCGTATAGAAGCCGAGGAGTTGCCCCGGAATCACGCTGGCTGCTGTTCGCGCTAGTTCGGGCACATCGAGCGTCAACTCGATCGCGTAGTCGGCCGAACGCAAAATCGCGGAGTCGCTGGAATTGGCGACCACCAGTGTCGTCCCGCCGAGATTCTTGATTTCTTCGAGCACGGCGACTTCAGCGTCGAACCCGCTCTCGCTGATGATGAAGGTAACCAGCGTCTCGGGACTGACGATTGCTTTCGGGCCGTGTCGGAACTCCAGCGTGTGAAAACATTGCGCATAGGAACAGGACATTTCTTTCACTTTCAACATCGATTCCTGCGCGATTCCGAAGAAAGGGCCCTGGCCGAGAAAAACATAGTCGGCAAAAGTGTGCGCGCTCACCAGCGTTTTGATCGTGGCGTGAATTCCGTTCAGGTGTTCGGCCGTTTGATCGGGAAGTTTCCGAAGGGCGTCCAGAAAATCACGTCGATTTCCGCGGATGGCTGCCAGAGATTGCAACGCCAGTAGCATCGAGGTGAAAGAGCGCGTCATCACTGTGCTTTTTTCGTCCGCGGCAAGCAGCTTGATGCGGTGCGATGCAATTTTCTCGAACGGCGTATCTTTGCCGCAGGTAATCGCCAGAGTTCGCAGCTTGAGTTTGCGTTCCAAATATTCGGCCACCTGCAAAACTTCCGACGTATAGCCCGAGCGGCTGATCAGCACCGGCTGGCAGGGACTCGGGAACAATTGCGGAAAAAGCATGATTTCGGATGCGGGAATCGCGCGCGATTTTTCGCCGGTTAAAATCGACCAACTGGCCGCGGCCGCCTGCGCCAGATAGAAACTGGATCCGCATCCGACGAACACGTATTCGACATTCTTGAGCAGCTTTTCATTGAGCGATTTGAGTTCGCCGGTCTTATCGAGAGCCTCGAGGCACGATTTCCAAGTTGCAGGCTCCGAAAGAATTTCAGCGATTGTATTTACGCCGGCGGCGGAGTTCTCGTTCACCAACTTGCCTCCCGATTGAGGTCCATAAAAATCGTCAAACCGTCATCACTTTGATGCCGGCAGCTCGCAGCGCTCGCAGGTGTTTGCCGGCAATTTTCTTGTCGGTGATCGTGTGATGAACCGCCGAAGTTGGCGCAATGAAAGAAAGGCTGCGGCGGCCGAACTTGCTGGAATCGCAGACGATGATGGTCGGTTTTCGCGTTTTCCATCATCACGCGATTGGCCCGCGCTTCGAGCAAGTTCGGCGTCGTCAGTCCGTAATCGACATCGAATCCATCCACCGCGAGAAACAAAAGGTCGGCGGTGACATGCCGGAGCGAATCTTCGGCGAGCGGTCCTACCAGTGAAAACGAATTTCTTCGCAACACGCCGCCGGTTAGAATCACCTCGACGTCCGTGCCGGCCAATTCGGCCGCGATGTTCACGGCGTTGGTAATCACGGTGAGGTCTCGAATGTGTTTGATCGCGCGCGCAACCGCCGTCGTGGTGGTGCCGGAATCGAGGATGACCACGTGGCCCGGGCAAACGAAATTAGCTGCCGCAGCTGCAATTTTCAGTTTTTCGCGCCGGTGCAATTGCTCTTTTTCGCCAAGGGTCAGGATCGCGCAGCGCGGAGGCGTCGAGCGGAAGCGCGCCGCCGTGAGCGCGTTGCAGGCGGCCCATCTGGTGCAGCGATTCCAAATCTTTGCGAATGGTGATGAGCGAAGTCGAGAAACGACGCGCGAGGTCTTTGACCACCACGCGGCCATCGCGCTGCGTCAATTCAAGGATTTTGCGCCGCCGCTCTTCTGCAAGCATGGGTTTCGAGCCGGGTTCCGTTTCCTTACTTTTTCTTACTATTTTGAACTCGGCGTGATAGCTTGGCATAAAGGGGAGGCACGGGAGCAAGGATTTATGCCTGAGGCCACGATCATCTGCGCGAGCGCCAATCCGGCCATGGATCGCCGCTTGCATATGGCTCGCTCTGACGATTGGCGAAATCAATCGCGCTCAAACCGCGCGAGGGCTTCGCCGGAGGAAAAGCGGCCGCACGTGGCCATGGCTGCGCGCGCGTTGGGCGCTCGCGCCGCGTGGATCGGATTTCTCGGCGGAGCGATCGGCCAGGAATGCGCGCGGCAGCTCGAGGGATTGGACATTGAAGTCATTCCGGTTCCTGTCGCGTCGCAAGCACGCGCGTGAATCTTGAAATCATCGACGTCGCCGGAACGGTTACCGAGATACTCGAGCCCGGAAGCGCTAACGACGGAACACGAGCGAAATGATTTCATCGAGAAATGCCTCCAGCGAATTTACAATGCATCCGTCGGGTGTTGTACTCGTCATTTCCGGAAGTCCGCCATCGGGCGGCGGCCCAGAATTTTATACGTCTCTCATCGATGCTGCGCGCGCGGCCGGTGCAAGAGTTTTCGTCGATAGCAGCGGCGACGGTTTACGCGCGGATCGCAACAGCCAGTCCAGATTTCGTGAAGTGAATAGCGCCGAAGCGGAGGCGCTGCTCGGCCGCACGCTGAAAGACGCGCACGAGGCAGTGCATGGCGCGATGGAAATAATTGAAGGTGGCGCCGGAAGCGCCGCGATCACTCTGGGCGCGGACGGGCTGGTCTGGGTGGAGAGCAAGCACGGACCGGTGTGGTCCGGGCGGCCGCCCCGCGTGAAAGTAATCTCGGCGGTGGGCTAGCGGCGATTCAACTTTGGGAGGCTTTGCCTGCGCCGCGGCTCGCGGAATGATTGGTGAAGACGCGTTGCGGCTCGCCGTGGCCTGCGGCGCTGCCAATTGCCTTGCAGATGCTCCGGCTAGAATCGATCGCTCCACCGTCGAATCGCTCATACCGCAAGTCGAAGTGCAAAGGCACGCTATCTAGAATTGCTGGCTCAGGGAATGCGCCTGTTCGGCCGCGGCGATTTTATTCTGAGGCTGGCGCGATTCCGGGAATCCAGTGGACGGCATTATCGTGAAAAATTCGGCGGACGACTGCCGCAGGTAGATTCAGTCCTTCGATTTGCCGGCCTTTGTACGGCAGCATTTGGTCGGTGGCCAGAAATTTCCAATCCCTCGCGTAAGTCTCCTGCCAGTCTTTCAGCGCATCAGCGCGCGGATTCATCGTTCAGAAATTCCAGATCGGTGCCGTAGACCACGCGATCCTGATATTTGATCAGAAAATTCCGGACCTTTTCCCTGGGCTGAATCATTAGGTATTCCATGCGCGCCGCGGTATCCACGGCGAAATTCGGATAGCGGTCGAAGCGCTTTGCAATTTCGTCCACGTCGGTTTCCATGCTGCCCAGGTGCGCGCCGACCACGCGAAGTTTTGGATTTTCGGCCAGCAGATGATCGCGCGCCGCGAGAATCATTTCCTTGCGTGGATGATCGGGATGGAGATACATGTACCACTGCGGGTTTTCCTTGTAATAGTCATAGTCCGGGCTGTCGGGATTCGGCGGCTGCCAGCACGACGATGGCTCTGCGACGTGCGCGATCAGCGTTTTATTTTCCGCGGCGATGGCTCGATAGATCGGCTGGAAGACTGGATCGTCGGGCATCACGTAGCGTCCGTCCGCCGTTCTTATTTCCATCCCAATGTTTTTCCAGATTTTCACCGCGATGGCGCCGTCTGCAGATTCCTGCCGTAATTGCTTGATGATGATCTGGCCGTAACCATTCTGCTGAAAACTGTACGGATCGAAGGTGACGCACAATTTGGCATGGCCCTGGCTGCTTCCGACGAAGCCTTGAGCACGAGCGAGTTCGGTGGCCAGCTCACCATAAATGCCGTGATTATCAGCCACACAAATATCGAGGAGATGCAACCGAAGGCGCGCGATCAAATCCGTAAATTCAGGATCGTTTTTGAAAGCATGAACGTGAGTATCGATGGGCTCGATCGCTGCGAAAGCGCGCAGGTCTTGGTTCGGTGCCCGGTGACTGCGCCGATTGCGCAGTGGCATGGATTCGAGCACTCGCGAGCCGCACCGCGACCGAAGCCACAACGGCTGCTCCGCCAACAATTAAGACGAGAGAAATGAATTTCTTCAGCCTCACCCTCGTGCCTCGCTGCTAATGCTTCGCCGTGCTCGAACGCGTGCGCGTTTTGGCCGCTTCGTTTCCATTTGCGTCTCTGGCAAGCTCTCGCACGTCTGCGAGGATCAGCTCCACGCCCGCTTCGCGAATCGGGCCGAGATACTGCGGATCGGTCGCTGAATCCGTTACGAGAACGTCGATATCGGTCGTCGGTCCGACATATGCAAACCCTTGATTTCCGAATTTGCTGTGATCGGCGAGCGCGATGCTCACTCGCGCTGCTTTCAAGATTAGTTTCTTGATTTGCGCTTCCGCCTGGCTTGCCGTGGAAATCCCATAGTTAGGATCGATCGCGCTCACGCCGAGCACCGCCTTATCAACGCGAATTTCCGAGAGTGCACGCTGCGCCCAAACGCCAGAAAGATAAAAGACATCCTTTTGTAATTCGCCGCCCGTTGAAATCACAGAGACATGCTGGCTGCGCTGAAACTGTTCGACGATCGGCGGAGAATTTGTGATCACCGTCAGGCGGTTTCGATGGAGCAGCCGCCGCGCTAATTCGTAGACCGTGCGTGCTGCCTTCCAGAAAAACGGTTTCGCCGTCGAGAATCAATCGTTCCGCTTCCCGCGCGATGGCTTGTTTTTCGGCGCGATTGCTGCGGCCAAGCGCTTCGTACGAAGGTTGGAAGTTGGTGCTCGAGGTGCGCGAAACCGCGCCGCCATGCGAGCGCACCAAGACTCCTTCTTTTTCAAGGGCAGCGAGATCACGCCGAATTGTCGCGGCCGTGACGCCGAGCATGCGGATCAAATCCGCGGCCGTGACGCTGCGCTCGCGCGACAGAATCTCGCTGATGCGAAATCTTCGTTCTTCGGCCAACAGGCTCATCGAAACTGCTCCGCCAGAGTCGCAACCCGCGAAAGCAGGCGGATTGTGCCATAAATCGGGTTCAAATTGCTCTCAAAACTACAAAATACGTCAATTTCGATAAAATTCGTTTGACAAACGTGCGTAACAGGACTAATTAGCTGGGCGGGTGGATTCGTTATCTTTTATTTCCCGTGCGGCAGTGGCGCCGGCTCGCGGGTGCCGCGTTTCGTGTAGCTAACGATCCAAAGTTCTGATGAGGGGTCTCCAGTGATCGATTTTAGAGATAGTTCTTCGTTCCGTCAGGCGATCCATCGGTCGCTTTCTAGCCACATGCTGAAAGATGCTGCCACAGCGATTTGGCGTCGCCGTACCTCGGCGCAGACTTTTGCCCTGCTAATTCTGCCGCTGCTTTTTTGCAGCGCGAGCGCGTGGGCGCAGAAAGACACGGGCGCGATCGACGGTACGGTGAAAGACGCGTCGGGCAAAGTGGTCGTTGGTGCGAAGGTCACTGTAACGGATCTGGACCGGGGAACGGTCATCGAGACAGTGTCAAATGGCGTCGGTGACTACACCGCTAGCCCTCTGAAAGTTGGCCGCTATAAAATTTCAGTCGAGAAAGCCGGTTTCAAGACCGCGCTCGCTGGACCGGTGGTCGTGGAAGTTCAGGAGCACCCTACGGTCGACGTAACGCTGCAAGTTGGCCGCGTGGATGAGACCGTCACTGTGACGGCGCAAAATCCGCTGCTCGAAACGGAGACTTCCGACCTCGGACAAGTAATCAGCGGCGATCGCGCGGTCACGCTGCCGCTCAACGGACGAAATTATGCGCAGCTCGCATTGCTCGGCGCGGGAGTCGTTCCCAGTGAGCCGGGCTCGCGCGTGGAAACCAGTTACGGATTCAGCTCCAATGGCGCGCGGGCGCTTCAGAATAATTATTTGCTCGATGGCGTGGACAATAATTCCAACCTTGGCGATGTTCTCACCGGCCAGGCTTATGTAATTCAGCCTTCGGTGGACGCGATCGAGGAATTCAAAGTTCAGACCAACGCCTATAGTGCGGAGTTTGGCCGCGGAAACGGCGCGATTCTCAACGCCGTGATCAAGTCCGGGACCAACAGCTTTCATGGCGACGTGTACGAATTCTTCAGAAATGATGTGCTCGATGCACGGAACGCGTTCGATACCGACCGGCAGCCCTACCGTCAGAATCAGTTCGGCGCCACTCTAGGTGGACCGATCATTAAGGATCGGACTTTTTTCTTCGTGGACTACGAAGGTCTCCGCATCGCGCAGGCCTTGCCGCAACTATCGCTCGTTCCAACACCGGACGAAATCGGCGGTAATTTTTCCAGTTTTCTGACCAACACGCCGGCGATGTCTGTGGATATGAACGGCATGGCCACGAATACGCCTGCTGTAGATTGCAACGGCCATCCGACATTTCTCGGCGAAATCTTTAACACGCGATTGACGCAAGCTTCAAATCTGAATCCGAGCGGAATCTGCGGATTTCCCATCGGTGTGGATGGAGCCGGGAATCCCACAAATATCTTTCCCTCTACGCTAATCGATCCGCTCGCTGCACGTCTCTCGGCTCTCTTTCCAGCGCCCAACATCAATTTCAATGGCGCCAATTTCATTGCTGACCCGCGGCGCACAGCCAGCCGCGACAACTTTGACGTTCGCATCGATCACAAACTAGGCGATCACGACAGCCTGTTCGGCCGTTTCAGCTACGAACATCAGCCCAGCTTCACGCCGTCCCCCTTTCAAAACGACTTGGACGGGGGAGCTTTCTCGGATGGATCAGAAGACGACTCCTTCCGAAGTGTGGCGATCAGCGAGACGCATATTTTTACATCCAATGTCGCCAACGAATTTCGACTCGGATACAACCGCATCAACTCGCACCGTTTTCAACTCAATGCCAACTCGAATGTTTCGGCGAACCTGAACTTTCCCGGCGTTCCTTTTGGCCCCGATCTCGGTGGCCTGCCGCAAATCAGCATCAATGACGGAACTGCTACGATTGGAAGCTCCGGCTTCCTTCCCGCGGTTGAAAAGCAGAATAGTTACGTGCTGTCTGACAATTTCACCTGGATTCACGGCCGGCATTCCGCGAAGTTCGGAACTGAGATCCGCAGAGAGCAGTTTACTCTTTTCGAGCCATCGTCCCCACGCGGCAATTTAAATTTTGCCAGCGACTTTACCGATAATCCTTCCGCGCCGGACACGGGCGGCGAGGCCTTCGCTACCTTCCTGCTGGGAATTACCGACGGCGCGCAGATTACGAACACACACAACGTTGATTATCACCGACAAATCTATGCGGTGTACGCGCAAGACGATTTTCGCGTGACGCCGAAGCTCACGCTGAATCTCGGATTGCGCTACGAGTTGTTCACCACCATCAAAGCCTCGGGGAATGAGCAGGGCACATTCGATTTTTCGGATGACTCAATTCTGGTGCCCAAAGGACAGAATGCTCAACTCACTCCGTTCCTCGCGGCGAATATCCCGGTCGTGCGAACCGGAAGCACCGGCCTGATCTCGCCCGATCTAAATAATTTTGCACCGCGCATCGGACTTGCCTACCAGATCACCAGCAAGCTCGTGCTGCGAACTGGCTACGGCATTTTCTACGGCGGGCAAGAGAATGGACCGTACTCGAATCCCAGCCCCGGTTTCAATCCGCCGTTTTTCGTAACGCAATCATTCAATCAGCCGTGCTTCGAGTCGTCGGCAAATCCGGCCGGCGTTGACTGTTCTCTCCAGGGATTGAGTTTCCTGCAGCAAGGGTTTCCGGCGAATTCCCTCACCGATCCCAACACTCCGATTCTGTTTTCGGTGAGCCCGAAAATTCGCACGCCGTACAATCAGCAGTGGCACCTGGGATTCCAGTATCAGTTGCCGAGCCAAACGGTGCTCGAAATCTCATATGCCGGATCTCACGGCCAGAAGCTCTACAATTTTTACAATGGAAACCAAGCCCAGCCGAACGCCACGTTCTGCACTACTTTTCCAAACACGGTGCTAGATTGCCCTACCGATGCGCGACGCCCGGCGCAACAATGCGATGATTCGACATTCCCGCCGACTTGTAACGATGTTTTCGATACCGGTATCGACCTGCTGCGCACGGACGGTTTCTCGAATTACAATTCCATTCAAGTCCGTTTGGAGAAAAACTTTTCGCATGGATTGCAGTTCGAGGCTTCCTACACTTACGCGCACGCGCTGGATGATGCATCCAGTGCTGCTTTGGGCTCGCTCAACAACGGAGATTTCCGCAATCAGCTTGACCCAGCACTGGAATATGGCAATTCCGATTTCGACGTGCGGCACCGTTTCGTCATCAGCTATATCTATCAACTGCCATTCGGCAACGGAAAGAAATTTGGCGGCAATGCGACCGGCGTGATGAATCAACTCATCGGGAACTGGCAGATCGCGGGAATCACCACGGCTTCGACCGGCAACTGGTTCACAGTTACCGACGCGGTGAGCAATTTTTCCGCCAGCGATGGCGGCGGAGGCGTGGGCTTTTTCGAAGTGCGTCCGAATGTCACCGGTAATCCCAACGGAAAACCCTGCGTACCCGGGACCGTCTTCAACACTTGCGCGTTCTCCGACAACACGATTCCGTTCACCTTCGGAGACGCCGGCCGCAATATCGTGCGCGGCCCGGGATTTCAGAACTGGGACCTCTCCATCTTCAAGATGTTTCCCGTGCGCGAGCAAATGCGTTTCGAATTCCGCGCCGAGTTTTTCAATATCTGGAACCACGTGAACCCGGTATTTGAGCCTGTCGGCGAGATCAGCGAGGAACCTCAGCCAGTCGAGTTCGGCACTCCTCAATTCGGATTCGCACAAGGCGCGCGTGACCCGCGGTTTATCCAATTTGCATTAAAGTTTTATTTCTAAAGCCGGGAAACGCCAAGCCGTCGCGTCGAACGGCGTTTAGGGCTACGGATTCTTCTCGCGTCCACTAAGATGTGGTCTGCCAGCGCGGCGAAAGGCGTCCTTCGTGAGTGACTGTGGTAAAAAACTCCGGCTCAATCGAATAATTCGACCCGGCCGGAAATCCTTGGTTGTGGCGTTCGATCACGCGCTCAGCCTCGGACCAATTCCGGGTACCGAAGATCCCGCCGGGCAAATCCGACGATTCACGAAGGCCGGCGTCGATGCGATATTGCTAAACCTCGGTCTTCTGCAGCGGTGCGCGGATTCGTTGCTGGGCGCTTGCATGCCGGGAATCATTGCGCGCGTGGATTGGACCACACTATGGAACGTGCCAGACGGCGGCGGGCCGGGCGATCTGCAAAGTTGTCTCGTAGCCCGGCCGGAAGACGCGATGCGCCACGGAGCCGATGCGGTGGTGACTTATCTCGCGGTCGGCACCGGCGATCCGGCATTTGAAGCGAAAGAAATCGCACGCAATGCAGAGGTCGCGCGCGAATGTGAGCGCATCGGCATGCCGCTGATCATTGAATCGCTTGCACGCGGCAAAAACGTTAAGAATCCCGCCGATCCTAAATGGGTGAAGTCGCACACCAGAATGGCCGCGGAAATTGGAGCCGATCTGTTAAAAACGGATTATGCGGGCGATCCGCAGTCCATGCGCGACGTTGTCGAGAATTGCCCCATTCCAATTCTCGTCCTTGGCGGCAGCCGGAATTCTTCGGACGCGGAATCCCTCGCCTTGATTCGCGGTGTAGCGGCCTCCGGTGCGGCGGGAGTATTCTTCGGCCGAAATGTATTTCAAGCGGACGATATGGATGTGTTTCTGCGAAATGCGCGTGCGGCGCTGAACGAGACCGAGAAATCTCCTGCCGGAAGATGAGCGGAAACAGCGATGGCGGCGGGTCCGCGATACGGTGCGCCGCCGGCCTGTCCCGCCATAGTATTTATCCCCGCGGTCCAAGACGGCGGCAATTTTTGGCCGGCGCCTTGACGATATTCGCAATCTCGGCATGCCAGAAGCCGTCCAACCTGCCGCCTCCGGCTTCTCCTAAGCTATCCGCCATTTCGATCAGCGCCCAATCCGACAGCGTTTCGATCGATACTCCGTCGGCAAAATTTCAAATTCTTCCTTCCGGATATCTGCGCGGATACCTGAAAAGAAATGGCGCGGAACTTACGATTGACGAGCCGCAAGGGACCGGTGCAGGTGGGTCCGCCGATACCGTCGTAATCGACGGCAAAGAGATCCGCGATTTCGAATTGGATTTCAGTCACGCGCACATTTCCGAAGCGTCCCACCGCCTCGGCCCGCTGGGCAAAAGAATCGAAATCAAGGGCACCAGCAAAGCGAGACCGGAAATTGAGAAGACCATCTCAATCGAGTGTTACGACAATTTTCCATCGCTCGCTCTGGCCACCTCGGCCTACAAGAATGACGGCACGACGCCCGCAAAGTTTGAGACCGTGATCAGTCAGCGCCACGAACTGAATGCTTCGTTGATCGATCCGCAGGTTCCGCCCTTCGCGATGTGGTCGTTCCACGGTTCAAGCGAAAAATGGGGTAAAGAAAATGTACTCTTGATCTCCAAAGATTTCTCGCGCGCAAATCCCATGGAGCAAGTCATGCCGGGAGATCCTGGCACAGGCGGCGGGATTCCGGTGGTGGCTTTTTGGACTGGAGAAATGGGCGAAGCAATCGGCCACCTGGAAACGTTGCCGCTTGCGCTCGCCATTCCAGTCCGGGTGACAGCGAATGAACGCGTCGTTGCCTCGATTGAGTTGAAGCCCGAAAGCGCGCTAGCGCCGGGCGAAGTCTACTCGACGCCGGTCAGCTTTTTTGCCGTATTCCACGGAGACTACTACGAGCCGCTCCGTATGTACTCCGACGCGTTAGGTGCGCAAGGTTGGAAAATCCCAAAACCAAATGACGCGGACTACGAAGCAAACTGGTGCGGCTGGGGCTATGAGCTGAAATTCACGCCCGCGCAAATGATCGGCACCATTCCGAAGTTGCAAGAATTGGGATTGAAGTGGACGACGCTCGATGCCGGCTGGTTCGCCAACCGCGGAGATTGGCAGCCGCGCGCCAGTCTCGGTGTCGACGGAATAAAAAAGATTGTCGATGCGTTTCACGCCGCCGGGCTTCGAATTACTCTCTGGTGGATTCCAATTGTCGTCGAAGATGGCCAGGGCATCGACATGCTCGACAATCGCCCCTACAGACTTGCGGACGTTGTGAAAGAGCATCCTGACTGGCTGATGCTCGACAAAGACGGCAAGCACGCTCGCATGACGACTGGACTTGCCGGATTGTGCCCGGCTTTACCGGAAGTTCGGGAATATTATCGGCAACTTACAAAACGAATGATCGGCGACTGGGGATTTGACGGCCACAAGCTGGATTTTTCTTTCTGCCGTGCCGCCATGTTACAACCCGAAGCATCATCACAAATCGCCCTACGACTCCACGCAAGCGATGGGTGAAGTTTACAAAGTGATTTTCGAAACGACGCGCGCGCTCAAGCCCGAGAGCGTCACGCAAAGCTGTCCCTGCGGAACTCCGCCGAACATGGCCTGGCTTCCGTTCATCGATCAAGCAGTCACCGCCGATCCAGTAGGTTCGGTGCAAGTCAGGCAGCGAATCAAAATGTACAAGGCTCTGCTCGGTCCTTACGCGGCAGTTTACGGCGATCACGTGGAGCTGACTAAAATTACCGGCATGAATTCCGATCACGAGCAGGATCTGGGACGCGATTTCGCTTCCACGGTCGGAGTCGGCGGCGTCCTCGGCACCAAATTCACCTGGCCGGATTACGGGCCGAAACTGAAAAATGTCTATCTCAATTCTGACAAAGAGAGTCGAGTGGAAGAAATGGATCGGCATTTATAACCGTTTGAAGTTGTCGCGCGGCGATTTTCGCGATCTCTACGTCTATGGCTACGATGTCCCCGAAGCGTATGTGATCGAAAAGGCCGGCAAAATGTACTATGCATTCTTCGCGCCCACTGGTGCGAATGATTGGCACGGAACGATCGAGCTGCGCGGACTGGCGCCCGGAAAATATCGAGTGACTGATTACGAAAATGGCACGCGATCTTGGAACGATCGACGCCGCGAGTCCGCAGCTTGCAGCGCAGTTTCACGAGCACTTGTTGATCGAAGCGACAAAAGAGTAAGCCGGCGCGCGGAATGAGCCTCCTCGCTATCGATATCGGATCGAGCCAGTGCAAGGCGGTCGTATTTACCGCCGCGGGCGAAGTCATCGCGCGCAGCCTTTACGCTTATTCTCCCGATTTTCCGCGGCCGGGATTTGCGGAAATGGATTCCGCAAAATTCTGGACAGCCGTGTGTCAAACCTCGCGCGAAGTGACTCGTGATCTCGGCAAAGATGCCGTACAGGCCCTCTGCCTCAGTTCTCACGGCGAAACATTTGTGCCGGTGAATGCCAACGGGGAAGCGGTTGGTCCGGCCATACTGAATATCGATAATCGCGCGACCAAGCGAGGCCCAGCGGTGTGAAGATGCACTCGGGTCTCGCCGCATTTTCGAAATTACGGGACTGATTGCTCATCCGATGTATCCGGTGCCGAAAATTTGTGGCTGCGCGAACACCGTCCCGAGCTCTATTCCAAGACCGACCGTTTTCTGAGCGTGACGGATTTTATTCACACGAAACTCGGTCTTCCGCCGTATATCGGTTATTCGCTGGCATCGCGGTTTCTCGCCTTCGACGTGAATAAAAACGCTTGGTCGGACGAAATCTTGGATGCTGTCGGGATAAAAGCTAGGCAGCTTCCGCTACCTGTTCCAGCGGGAACGATTGCCGGAAATCTCAGCCGTGAAGCGGCGGACGCGCTCGGAATTTCGCAAGGAACTCCGGTGGTCGTTGGCGGCCACGATCAAGCGTGTGGCGCTTTGGGCGCGGGCGTCATCGAATCCGGCCGCGTTTCTGATTCGATGGGAACTTACGAATGTCTCGTCGCCGCGTCCGATGCGCCCAAGCTTGGAGAAAAAGCGTTTGCCGCGCGCCTGAACTCCTACTCTCATGTGGTTCCGGGAAAATTTCTCACCCTCGCATATTTTCCATCGGGAATTATGGTGCAGTGGTACCGCGATTTGATCTACGGTGCATCCGCGCAGACAAAGGATTCGGTGATTGAAACAAATACGGCAGAACAATATTCGCAGCTCGAAGCGGGGTGCACGCGCGATTCCGTCGGGACTCTGCATTACGCCGCATCTTTTTGGAAGCGGCAATCCTGATTTTGATCCGCACGCTCGCGCAATGATTTTTGGCCTGAGCGCCGATAGCACCAGGAGCCAGATCTACCAGGGCATCCTCGAGGGCATAGCGTACGAACTTGCGCAGCTCACCGAAATTCTCGCCGATGCATGCGGCGAGTTCGGCGATCTATATGCCTCGGGCGGCGGCACGCGTTCGCCACTGGGGCTGAAACTGCGCGCCGCGCTCACCCGACGCCGCTTGCATGTGATGCAGTGCGACGAGGCCGTATGCCAGGGCGCCGCGATCCTCGCCGGCGTCGCCGTCGGTGTGCACACACGAATCACGGACGCGGCGAAGTTAGTGGTCCGGGAAAAAGAAGTCATCGAGCCTGATGCGGCTCTCGGTGCGTCGTACGCGGGCCAGTTGGAGCAATATCGGCAGCTCTATGCCACTCTGAAAAAATTTCGTGCCGCGAATTCTGGCGCGAAACCGGAGGCGGAGAAACAGTGATTCAGCCAACCGTGGGATTTATCGTGTACGGCGTTCACAAAGACGGCTTGAAAGATCCGATGGGTGCTCCGTTCATCGACGCGGCGATCGTCCGAAATTCCAAGAAGGCATTAATCGCCGCGGGCCTAAAGGTCGTCGCCCACGAGGTGATCGTGGCCACCAAGGAAGAAGCGAAGGCCGCGCTCAAGGCGATGAAATCGAATGACGCCGTGGATGCCGTGATTCTTTTCTCGGGCACCTGGGTATGGGCCGCGCATCTGGTGGGCGCCATTCGCGATTTTGCCGCATCCGGCAAAGCCGTGCTGCTTTGGGCGCATGACGGTTCGCAAGGCTGGCGGCCGGTCGGCGGCCTGGTGATGCATGGCGGTTTGCTCGAAATTGGAGTGCCGCACAAATTTGTGTATGGCGCCGCCGACGATAGCGACACAGTGGAAAGCATCGCCAGCTATGCGCGCGCCGCGCATCTGAAAAGTAGACTCAATATGTCCACAGTTGGTGCGTTTGGCGGCCGGGGCATGGGCCAGACTTGCGGCGTCGCCGATCCGTCGCAATGGATGCGCATGTTCGGAGTGGACATCGATTCGCGAGACACAGCGCAGCTAATTCAGGCAGCCGAGCGTATATCGCCGACAAAAATCTCGAGGCTCGCGCCACGGCTGAAAAAGCTTTTCGGCGCCGCGCCGCAAAAAACTATCGTCAATGAGAAGTCTATCCGGCTTTATCTGGCCCTAAAAGAAGTGGTCGCGGCGGAAAAATTCGATTTCTACACGATCCAATCGTTCCCTGGTCTGGGCGACGACTACGCAGCCACCTGTTTCGCGCAAAGCATGATGCTCGAAGATGGCCACGGCACCTCGACGCTCGGCGATCTGAATACTGCGCTGACGGTTTTCCTGCTCACGCAATTAAGCAAAGAGCGTGTCTACTATGGCGATCTCCAGCACATCGACAAACAGTCGAAAGAAATAAAAATTATTGGCGATGGCGCCTGCCCGCCCTCGCTCGCAAGCAAGCTGGGCCCAGCCGGGTTTGCCACGCACGGAATTCCAACCGAAGGAAAAGCCAGCGGCGTGTCCGTGAAGCTAATTTGTAAAGTCGGGGATGGAATTCTTGCGCGGCTAGGACGGGTGAATGGAATATTTCAGATGGCCATTGCGCATTGCAGCATTTTCGAGCCGCCCGCCCGCGAAATCGAAAGCCGCCTGAACGAATGTGGCATTCCGTTCTGGCCGCACGGATTCGTCACCGCGCACTGCGATATTGACGCGTTGATTCAAAATTGGACGAATGAGTACGCCTGCCTCGGTTACGGCGCCGATCTCTATCCAGCTCTGCGAGATTTTTGCGAGCTGACCGGCATCAAACCAATCTTGCTTTGAGGCATCGCGCGCAAAGGACTGCCCGGCAATCTACCTTTCTTTCAATTTCAATTTGCCGTCAGTTTTGGCCTCTTCCAGAAATGCGCGCAGTTTTTCGCCGGCATCCAGCAACCGAGTCCACTGCTCGTAATAAAGCGTGACGGGAAAACGGCCAAGCCCGTAAACACTCACGCCGCCTTTTTCCCCGACTCGAAATTCGAGCGCCCCCGAGCGCCGTCCGCCGCCCTGCTTCTCCAGTTCCGCCACGCGCGATTTGAGTTCCTCATACGATGGTTCCGTCATAGTGCCTCCTTCCGTGAATCCCGGGACCATTCGATTATACCGAACATCCGCGCCACCGATTGCGCCAGGCAGCATCGAACCATTTGACGGCTAAAGATTTTGCAGTGGGCCGAATCCGATGGAGGATTTTATGGACAGTCTCAAGGGAACGCGGGTGGCAATTTTAATTACCGATGGTTTCGAGCACGTGGAAATGATCGAGCCTCGCAAATCGCTCAATGAAGCTGGCGCGGAAACCGTGATCGTATCGCCGCAAACGGATCAAGTGCGTGCGTGGGATCACGTGGATTGGAGCAAGGAGCGTTATCGAGTGGAGGAACCTCTCGCGAAAGCTGATCCGCAGAGTTTCGACGCTCTGCTGCTTCCGGGCGGCGTGATGAATCCCGATCACTTGCGGATGGACGCCAAGGCTGTGGCATTTGTAAAAGCTTTTTTCGACGCGGGCAAGCCGGTCGCTGCAATCTGCCACGCTCCATGGATGATTATCGAAGCGGGCGCCGCGCGTGGGCGCAAGATCGCGTCGTGGCCTTCCCTCAAAACCGACGTGGTAAATGCCGGAGCAGACTGGCTGGACGAGGAGGTCGTCGTCGATGGGAGTCTCGTCACTAGCCGCAAGCCTGACGACATCCCGGCGTTTAATCGCGAGATGCTCAAGTTGTTCGCCAAAAAACGCAGCCAGACGCGCGCCGCTTGAGCCGCGGCGCGTCAATGAAAATCGTGCGAAGCGGCTGCGGCGGACGGGAGTCGCAACGGCTCGACCGTCTCGACCTTTACCGAGATAACGTTGTCTTGGTGCTGCAGCTTGCCCTCGATGAGAAGAAATGGATTGTTCACCACCATCACGCGATTTTCGGCGAATACATCGAGCGTCCCCGGCTACGCGTGCGGCAGGTCTCGGATCCGCTGAGCGAATCGCAAATGGATGCCGTTCGCGTCCTGTTGGCTTCATGTCTTAGTGCTACCAGCGTGGCGCAGAAAGAGGGATTTTCGCTGTGGCCGGTACCGTTTATTGGAAGAGATCTTTGCGCTGCGATCGATCCAAAAGCTGATTTCCGCTGAGTGCTCTTGGCCAAATTGATCAACGATGCTAACTCTTCCGACGGCGTGACCGCCGTGTTGAAAACAATCTGGAATCGGTCCAGTCCGTATCCTAGCAGCAGCCCTTCGATGCACCTTCCGGGCGAAAGATTTCGCTGTGGGTTTGCCCTGTGATTGATGACCACGTCCCTCGGAAATTCAGGTGAGTGCCGCCCAGGGAATCGGTAAGTGTTGTGGGGTCCGTCGCCATCGGCCGGATCCGAAAGCCAGATCACGGGAGTCCGCGTCCACGGCAGCTCGAGATCGAAGGCTGCGATCGCGAACGGTTTCCGCAGGACTGTCAGGCGGAGCGAGAGCATGTAACCGGTACCGCCGGGGTTCAAATCGAATGCACTGGTTTCCGAAACACCGCCAATACAATCGATGTGTATTTTACTCGGCGGGCTGGAAGCGATCAGATCCGCGCTCGTCAGGTCCGTTTGAATTCCAAGCTGCAGCATTTGTTGAACGAGGTCGCGTCGCTTCATCCAATACGGCATTGTTGCCATAGGTCTCCTCCTCCTTTCAAAAATGGGCGGTGCCCACAGCGCGATCATTCGCTACGGTAATGGCCGTGGTCGTCTCCGGCCCCCGATCTTCTAGTTTCTATCGAAAAAATATCTACATCTCCTACACTCGCTACACAGGCCGCCTACTCGGCTTCTGGCATGGCGGTATCACTCATTTCTGCAGGCTGCGCCAAGTCCTCATCCATCTCAGCGCAATGCGCACAGCCAGGGATTCGGATGTCAATGGAGGGGACGCCAAAGTCGCGCGCTAGTTTGTGGACCCTGCGGCGGACGTCTTCGGTCAACCGCAACCTAACTCCCTGGCGGTCCCGCTCCTCGGGCGTGAAGCCCAGTCGTCGGATCAAGGATCCAGCTTGATTTGGCCGAAAAATTCGCTCGACGCCACGCGCGGACGACATCGTGCTCATGGC
Organism: uncultured Acidobacteriota bacterium; assembly: GCA_963792515.1. Lineage (GTDB taxonomy): Bacteria > Acidobacteriota > Terriglobia > Acidiferrales > UBA7541 > Palsa-147. The sequence continues at coordinate 175,365 of CAWBWG010000002.1, forward strand.
GTCGGCAAGCTTCCCGCAGTAAAGGGCCGAATCGGTCGACCCATGGCATTCCATAAGCAGCGATTCAATCAGCAAAATCGGAGGTTCCGTCCATCGCGCTTGACGAGCTTCAGCGGCTTCTTGGACGGCGATGCCGACGACCTCTGCCTGCAGGTCAGGGCACTCGGGCGTACATGCGGCAAGGCCGTTGATTGCTTCGCGTATTGCATACTCGCCAATGGGGCAATCAATTTGCGATGCGTGCACTTTGCCGTAGTTCGCGAAGCGATATGCAAGCAGTCGCGGCTGAAATTCGTTCGCGATCCGATTCAACTCCCCGTCGTCGAGGACCGGAAGGGCACGGCCCGTTGGGAGCACCGGTATTCTGATCGCTTCGATCGATGCAATAAAATAATCCGCGAGGTGAATCACCTTCGAACAAAACGGGCGCCACAAATTGCCGCGAAGCGGGACGTTCTTATCGCGCGTTCGCGTCGCATTCAAAATACGCTGCGCCGGCTCACTTAACTCGGGTTGGTCAATCAACAAAGTCAAACCCATTTCCATCGGAAGCGAATGGAGACCACCCGCGTTGACTCCTGTGAGCAGCAGGGCATGCCGGCACAAACATTTTAGTAAATGGAGGAGCTGTGTTATTTCGCGAGAATCTGGCCCCACTAACAACACGGAAGGAGCAGACGGGATTGCGTCCACGACCCAGGTTGCCAACAGGATTCGCGCAACCAACCTGGCTGAATTATCCGGCAGTGCGGTGAATCGTTGAATAAGTTGAACCAGGCACGCGAAGAGCTGTAGTACCGAATCGATTGGCTGGACTTCTGTTGGCAGGTATAGCTCGCGGACGATGCTCGGGGCGACGTCGCGCGCGACGTAAACGCGCCCCCGATGCTCCACACGCGGCGCGATCCGGACGGTCTCGCCGTCAAAAAACATCAATTGAAGTACGTCGTGATCGGCGGGATCGAGAACGACTTCTAAAAACAATCCATCGGGAAAAACCTCGCCGAGCGTTTCCATCGGTTTGCCCGGCAAATCTCCAACGACGGTGGTCTGCGTCTTCTCATCTTTCTCGCTCATACTGGCTCCGCGGTGCCGCGATTACGCCAGCCGCGAAAGGAAAGCGCGCCGACGTCCTGCGGATTGGGCTTACCGGAGCCAATAAAAAAGGGACGCCGGTAGCAACCATCGCACCTTCGTCCCAGAAACTCTTACGAGATTTCGATGACCAGCGCCTGAGGGCACCGATCAATTCCAGGCCCAATGTACCACACTTCGCTTTCTCGTTCCAGTACGCAAGCCCGACGGGGCCGCCTGTCTTCGGTCCGCCGAACAGTCGGTCGTCCGATGGTCCCGCGTCATCGGGGGAGCGATGAACTTTCCGATTAAATTGGCGCGATCAGGAGTCGCGGCGCTGGAGGCCGCGAAGAGCGGAGGATCTGCGGAGCCGCTACTTCAACGCGGCGCTCGGTCCGACGCGACTTCGATGAATAGGGTTGATAGAGCTATGCTCCGAGAAAATGCGCAATCTGAAGCGCCCATAGAAGTAATCCTCCAGCGGGGCGCGCAGAAATTAAATCGCGGCGGGTGCGGGCGTGCTGAATCCGATGAATAATTTTAGTGCGACGGAAGAGGCTGATTCTAAATTGATTGACGGTCGAGTCTGATAATAGGTCCTCGCGCTCGAATCTGGCGTACTCGAGTCACGTTGTTTCGGTCCCCGTGAGTAGCCATTCTATCGACTTGTTGAACTCCCGACTGATAGCGAGAAGTACGGCAGGTCCGATTTCCCCGTGACCATGCTCGATCAGCGATAGATAGCTCTGGGTAATGCCTATCCGCCCGGCAAAATTATCTTGGGTCATGTCGATCCCTCGCAACAGCCGAATTCGCCTACCGACTGCGGTCCAGTCGATTGGCGCAATCTTCAGTCGCGAATTTTTGCTTGACTTTCTCATTTACATATAAATATAATATGCGTATATAAATTATCGATATGCGGAGTCGCAGGTTGCGATTCGCAAAGCATCCATCTTTTACATTGCTTGGGTGGTTGAGCGCAACGGAAGAATGACAGATCGTGGAGCTTTATCACGCGCAACGGTCAACATCAGCAGCCACGTGTGCCGTGCTGTAAGGAGACGCCAAATGGGGAAGCATATTGCCGGGTACCGATTAAATGCAAAACTGGCGCGAGCGACTTGGGGCGAGCGCTCCATATCTGCATTACAGAGCCTGAAGCAGCTTACTGCTGAGCATGCTCTGTCGGTCGCTGCTGGGGAACTTCAGTTTCTCGATGGTAAATGGTATGTAACACACGCTGGCCTCCTCGGGATAGCCCGACGGAATCGCTGCTCCGGCATCAAGTCCGCGCTTATCGAACGGTGCTCTGACCCCGCGATGGCCCGCTGGGTTTTTAAGGCGACCGTTTATAAGACGCCTCGCTCCCGCGGCTTCGTCGGTTACGGGGACGCCGATCCATCAAACGTCTCGCCTTTGGTCCACGGCGCCGAGATGCGAGTCGCTGAGACCCGGGCGGTCAATCGCGCTCTGCGCAAAGCCTACGGAATCGGGCTGTGCTCGGTCGAAGAGTTGGGTTCGCTTTCCGGCCCGCCAATGCCATCCGTGGGTTCGGCCCAGCCGCATCGATTTCACGCTTCAGGTCCTTCCACCAATGGTCATCATCCTCGTTTGCGGGATCAACTCTGTCTTCTGATTCGCCAGTACAACCTCGATTCCGCGCTCGTGAAGGCCTACGCCGCCGACTTCTGCGGCACGCAAACGCTAAAGGACGCCGGCCGCGACCTAGTCGAGTCCTTCATCTCTCACCTCGCCAAGGCCGCGAAGGAAGATCGAGATGCTTTGGTCTGCACACTCAATTCCTATGCTCAACCCGCGGAGGCCAACCCATGAGACGCCATGTTCCGGGATTGCATGCAAGGGATCAGAATCACGAAAGTCAGCTGCAGGGATTGTTCCTGGTCCGCGTTGATGGCGCTTCCTACCGCTGGCATCCGCAGAAACCATTCTTCTCGCTCCGCTTCGTGGTTCTGGAGCCTGGGAGCTTCGCAACACGGTCGTTCTCCGGGCGGCTCTACTGCAGCGAACGGGCGTTGTGGAAGCTGAATTGGTTCCTGCGGGATTTTGGCTATGATCCGGAACTTCTCGGCCGCGATCAGGTGGACGAAAAAGCCCTCCTGAATCTTCGGGGCATCATTCGCACCTCGCCCATCGCCTTCAACGGCCACGCCTACCAGAATCTTGATTTCTTCGCTCCGGCAGCAGACTGGGAGGAACTTTCCTGCGCTACGGCCGGCGAACGGCCCCAGGGAGAGAACGCCGATGATCTTTAGCTACACACAGATCAGCCAATACCTGCGTTGCCCGCGCAGCTATCGCTACAAATATCTCGATGGCTGGCAGGAAAAAGAAACACGTGCGGCCATGGCCTTTGGCCGTTCATTCGAAAAGGCTCTCGGCGCCTACTTCCTCCAAGAAGATCCCAGTGCCGCGCTCTACAAGGAATGGGGTGCCTATCGAGATGCACCCTTCGAATATAAGAAAGGGGATACCTGGGACCGCATGGTCCATCAGGGAGTTCATCTGCTGCAGAAATTCGCCCAAGACGATCGCGTTCAGATTCCTCACCCGGACAAAAATCTGCAAGTGAAGCTGATGCGCTCACTCCCCGGCGACAACGAATTCGTGGCCTACATCGACGCGCTCGGAGAACTCGATGGCGTACCGTGCGTCATCGATTGGAAAACCACCACGAGCCGATATCCCGAAGAGCCGGCCGGATTGCTGGCACTCGATCCGCAGTTGATTTGCTATTCCTGGATCAGCGGAATTCCGGACGTCGCCGTGGTGGCCTTCGTGCGCAAGCAACAGCCGGAGATTCAATACCTGCGCGCCACGATTTCAGAAGACCAACGGCGGGAGTACGGCCGGCTGGTCGAAGCCACGGTAGGCCGAATCGCAGCGGGTGAGTTCATTTCCCACAGCGGCATCCGCTTTCCCCAGAACGGCTGCGTGAGTTGTGCGCATCTGGGGCTGTGTCTCAATAATCAGCCGTTAATCGATGCCAATTTGATCCGCCGGGCAGGAGCCAGCGACCTTGATTGGCTTGACGACATTGTCGAGTAACGGCAGACCGATGGCGGCTCCGAAGCTCAATCGCCGCCGGGCTCTGTTTGTGCTGGCCAAGATTGATGAAATCTTGGACTGGGAGAAGGGCATAGATCGGGAGCGCGACACTAGGTTTGTTGAACTCGGCCGCTTCCTTTGCGAAGTCCGCTCGGGGCAATACTGGCGACTCGACAATCTGAAGTCTTTTGATGAATTTCTCGAGAAGCGCTTTCCGGAATCCCGGCGTAAGGCGTATTACCTGATGACCATCCACGAGCAGCTGCCGGGGATTCCGAAACTGCACTTGAAACAAGTGGGATGGTCGAAGGCCACGGAATTGGCCAAGGTGGCGCGGCGGGATGGGCAGCAATTCGATTGTGCAACCTGGTTGCACCGGGCCCAGCAAATGCCCAAGGAAGAATTCAAGCGCGATGTCGAACGGCATCTGACGGGAAAAGAGACGGAGCCTTGGGAAATCCTTTATTTCAAGGTGTATAAGAGCCAACTCGCGGTGATCGAACAAGCACTCGAGACCGCGGCGTTGATGCTGGGGACCAGCAAATCACGGGGCTATTGCTTGGAGATGGTCGCTGCGGATTTTCTGGCGGGAGCAAGCCTCGAACCAGGCTCGGAGGATATGTTGTTCTTGGCGCTCGCTCGGCTAATCGGCATTCTTCCAGTGGCGCAGAGACTGCAGTTGCTCGAGATGGTGAGGAACAGCCTTGAACCCGTTCAAAGCGAAGCGGCCACGACTGCGCCTTGAACCCGAAGCGTATCGCGAGCTCTCCCGCAAGGTTCTGGCGCGCGACGGGTGGCGTTGCCAAGATTGCGGCACGGCGCGCGATCTTCAAGTCCACCACATCCGCTCACGCGGCCGGCTGGGAGATGATGCCGACGAGAATCTCATCACGCTCTGCGCGCCCTGTCACCGAGTGAGGCATCTTAATCGTCGAGTGCTGTAGACTGGTTTTAGTGTTCGCCGCATATATGATGCACACCTCGATACCCAGCTCCGCCAGTAATCGCCCGAACCAGGGTGAATAGCCGGTAGCCTCAATCCCCACGCGCACGCCGACTCCTCCCTGCTCTAGTTCCGTATCGAACCGCTCTGCATCTCCATCGCTGTGATTCAATCGCCCTTCGCCGCACTGGCCGTTCTCTGATACCAAAAAGCCATTTGCTAAAAGCCCGGGTGATAATCCAAGCCAATAATCACCATGGTCGGCTCCGTCCTCCCGATCCTTTGGTCGTTGAGCAACCAAAGTCTACTTGTGTCGAGGGAGCCGATATTGTGATGGAATCAAGTGATTTATCCCCGCGCGGGATCTGTGGCGGAATCACGTCGTAAAGGCGGATTACGCCAGTCGTCAGCGCAGTCTTACTCTTTCGCCTTCGCTACACGGACGCCGCCAACGTAGCCGATGTTCACTGACTCTGTTGGTGTGACGTCAACGCGCCGCGGATCGGGCTTCTGCGGATTCATTTCAACTTCGTGGCCAGCAGACTGATCTGCCAACGGTCGAGTCAATTCGTTATTTTGTTCGGACATCCACAAATCCTTTGATGAAGCTCATTGGCCTTTTGATGCGCTACTGGGTCTCGGGGTTTCATTCTCTTGTGCATAGCGGACGGCGATTGTTTCGAGAGAGTTTATTCGGGACTTTGAATGTTGCGCGCGAGCAGACAAAGCGTTTCCTAGGAGCCGCCAATTAACGGTATCTGCGCGAGGCGCGCGATTTCCAGGTTCTCCGCCGAAGGAGTAGGCTTTGCCTCGTTCCACTGCACTCGCGTTATTCGGGCGTGGAGCTACGCAACTAAAGCATCCGGTTAACACACATGTATTCTACTTCATTATATTCTACCGGAGCTATCAGCGTGAAGGCATGCCTCATAAAGCGACTTGCCAACTCCGAGGCAATAATCCAGCCCGGCATCCTCCGGCACCGCTTGCCAGGCATCTGAATTTCGCTTGTCCGATAGTGCGACTCTAAGTCCACGTGACCGCCGCGATCCTTTCGTTATGCAGCGGGCTTAATCGGCGTCTTGCAGTTTGACATCGGCTCGGCATACCGAGTCGATATACTTACGCGGATTTTCGTGACTGTTATTCAAGACGACACCGGATCGCCTTGTGTGCTCTTCTGCACAGTCCTTCATACCCAGGCGCCAGAAACTGAGTATCAGCAGCGGCAAGACCGAAATTTCGTCGTCCTCACACTCAAGGCGGCCGTTCAAAACCGAATGGCTCTGAAGTTGGCTCGGGAAGTAACTCGCTGGCGAGACGAGGCGCTATGAAGAGCCGCGACGCGTCCAACCCGGAGATTCGTGCCTCGCCATACATAATGTTTCGGCACTGTCGCTGTGGAACGCGTGGTTGAGCGCCGGCAGCTTGGAAACTATCTGTACAAATACGTATGGATTCCTACGAATTTACCGAATTTCTGCGACTTGACCGGAAGCGTGAATGGCGTAAGCCTGACTCATTGCCCGAAGGCGTCCTCTACCTTGAGGGACAGCGCCCTGCGGACAAGGCCGGGGATCGCTGCTCACGCTGAGTGGCGGCCCCCGGTTGCATACCCAGATTTGCGGCGACGCCATTCGGCGCGCTTCTTCTATCTGGTCTAGAAAAGATTCCCGCGGCGGGTGACCGAGGCGTGCCTTCGGTGTGAACACATCGGGGGATATCCCGGATATAGAATGCCGCGAAGGTATATCGTGAGGTGAGCCCAATGGTGGCGATTAGCGTGAAGGAAAAGCTTAAGATCCTCGTTTCACTGCCCACGAGCGATAACGATTTCCAAGTTGAACAAGCCTCATCCGCCGAGCTAGCGTGCCGCAAGTTGGGGATCAATCTTGAGATTTCGTACGCGGACAACGACACCGTGAATCAGAGCACGCAAATATTGAAAGCAGTCCAACGCCCTCGCAAGACACGGCCAGACGGGATCGTGATTGAACCGGTTGGCGGCGACGCACTGCCCCGAGTGGCCCGAGCGGCTCGCGACGCCGGAGTGGGTTGGGCGGTCCTGAACCGCGTACCGAGTTATATTTCAGAACTCCGCAAAGGGGCGACGGCACCCGTCTTTACGATCAGCTCCAATCATGTTGAGATTGGGCATATTCAAGGACGCCAATTTGCAGTGTTGCTCCCAGAAGGCGGCTGGGTACTTTACATCGAAGGGCCATCCCATAGCTCCTCGGCACAGCAACGCACTTCTGGGATGCTAGAGACGAAACCAGCCAATGTCCATTTCAGAACGCTGAAGGGGCAGTGGACGGAGGAAAGCGCTCGACGGGCGGTTCGTTCCTGGTTGAATCTGGCCACGTCGCAAAAAGCGGATTTTAAACTTGTCGCTGCACAAGATGACTCGATGGCTATGGGAGCTCGCAAAGCCTTTGAAGAGATTTCTGACGTACCGAGGAGAATTGCGTGGCTCAGCTTGCCATTCACGGGTTGTGACGGGGTACCGAAAGCAGGTCAGACGTGGGTGCGAAATGGCCTTCTGGTCGCAACAATTCACATCCCTCCGTTAGCTGGACTGGCGATTGGCATGCTCGCAAATGGAATTCAAAATGGAATCCAAGCGCCGGAGACTTCGACAACGATCCCGGCTTCGATTCCGACTTTAATCGAACTGGCTGCGCATAAACGCTAGCATCGTTCGGCGGTCGGAAATCGAATTAGAATTCAGCTCGACGGGCGACGCCACGCTGAGCCTAGAGGCACACTATTCATAAATTCCGCGCATGAGTTTGCCCGAGTGTGCGCCGCACCACACCTGGAGATTCACATCGTGTTGCATCGGCAACGGTAACAGGGGTGCTGCCGGATTTTGCGGGGTCGGATCCCAGAACTGGAGCGGGCCAACGATTATCTTATTACAAGGTCGTATGCCCCAAGCTTGCTTTACTATGCCGCTTATCGACGATGCTCTCTTTGGCGCCGCACTCATTGGGCATTAGATTCCGGGCAAGATTTTGATTCACTTAGACTTTTTTTAGTGCCAAGCTCGTTCCGTTCTTTGAGACGCGGCTAAAAAGCGGCCTTGGCGTGTGCGATTGGTGTATTCAACGCCGCCAAATTGAGTGCGTAGTCTGAGCGTCCGACGTTTGTGAATAGCGTTTCGACAACCCAGAAACATGTGAGAGTGCTGAAAAAGTCGGTTTCGGAGCCGATTTTTCTGGAGCGACTGTGCGCTTGTGTGTTAGCTGGATGTTCAGGAGGAACTGCACCGATCATGGGTCAACGATTACGGACGGAGCCGCTGTTGTACTACTTCGGCCTGGAGGACCAAATTCCCCAAGATCACCTGTTGCGATTGATCGATCGCTGCGTAGATTTCGGCTTCGTGCGCGAACAGCTGAAGAACTTCTATAGCCCGATGGGGCGCCCTTCGATTGATTCGAAAGTGTTGTTGCGCCTGCTATTGATCGGCTATCTCCACGAGATCTCGAGCGAGCGGCGGCTGATCGAAGAGTAGGCATGAATCACCCTAATGAAAATCGTGCGAGGCAGCTGCTCCTGACGGGAGTCGCAACGGCTCGACTGTCTCGACCTTTACCGAGATGACGTTGTCCTGATGCTGCAGCTTGCCTTCGATGAGAAGAAACGGATTGTTCACCACCATCACGCGATTTTCGGCGAAGAGATCGGGAGTGATGATGGCGTTGGCGATGCCGGTTTCGTCTTCGATGCTCAAGAAGACGAATCCTTTGGCGGTGCCGGGGCGTTGGCGGCAAATTATGGCGCCGGCTACGCGTACGTGGGTGCCATTGCGCAGATGCTCGAGTTCGCTGGCGCGGCAGACGCCGAGCTGATTCATTTCCGCACGGCAATAGGCCATGGGATGCGGGCCTACGGTCATTCCTGTGCCGCGAAAATCGGCGATGAGGCGCTCGGAATCGGTCATTGGCGAGAGCGGCGATTCGCCAGCAGTGGCGGCAGTTGGCATGGGCTCCATCGCGGCATCTGCGGCGTCAGCAATTTCGTTTGCCTCTTCGAACGATGCATCTTCTAGTAGCGGGCCCGACGGCCGCGCTACTCGCTCGACTTGCCAGAGTGCATCACGGCGATGGAATCTGCGCTGCTTTTTCGTTGCGTGCGGTTTTCCGTCGCCCATTTCTGGAGCGGCGAAATTGAGCGCGCCGATTTCCGCCAACGTGACCAGTTCCGCTTTCTGAATTTCCGGCACACGGCGCTTCAAATCTTCAACCGAAGAAATCGGACGCATGGCCCGCGCGGCGACGATCTGGTTGGCTGTTTCCTCGCGCACGCCTTTGGCATAGCGAAAGCCAAGCCGCAAGTTCCAGTCCTTGTTCTCTCGTTCGAGCGTGCATTTCCAATCGGAATGCGCCACATCAATCGGCTTCACTCGCAGCCTGTGCCGTTGCGCATCTTTTACGATCGTCGCCGGAGAATAAAATCCCATCGGCTGATTATTCAGCATAGCTGCGGTAAATGCGGCGAGGTAGCGGCATTTCAAATAAGCGCTGGCATAAGCCAGCAAAGCAAAACTGGCGGCATGTGATTCGGGAAAGCCATAAAGCGCAAACGAAGTGATGGATTTGACGATCTGTTCCTGCGCTTCGGGAGCGATCTTTTTACGCTCCATTCCCGCGCGCAGTTTTATTTCGATATCTTTCATGCGCGCCTCGGAGCGCTTGAATCCGAAAGCGCGGCGTAATTCTTCCGCCTCGCCGCCCGAAAATCCCGCGGCAATCATGGCCATGCGCAGCAGTTGCTCCTGAAAAAGCGGCACGCCCAACGTGCGCGCCAGCACCGGCTCAAGCGACGGGTGCGGATACAACACTGGCTCGCGCCCCGTGCGCCGCTTTAAATAAGGATGCACCATTTTCCCGACGATTGGCCCCGGCCGGATGATGGCCACCTGTACCACAACATCATAAAAACATTTAGGCCGCAGACGCGGAAGGCAGGACATCTGCGCGCGGCTTTCGATCTGAAACATGCCCACCGTGTCGGCCTTTTGCAGAGCCTCATAAACCGGCGGATCATTTGCCGGGAGCCGCGCGAGATCCACATTCTCGCCATCGTGCGCGCGAATGATCTCGATCGTTTCCTCCAGCACCGCCATCATCCCGAGGCCAAGCAAATCCACTTTGACGATGCCCATATCGGCGCAATCTTCTTTATCCCATTGCACCACCACGCGCCCCGGCATCGTCGCCGGCTCAACCGGCACCACCGAATCAAGCTGCCCGGCGCAAATCACCATGCCGCCGGAATGTTGCCCGAGATGCCGCGGCAGATCCTGGATGTGTTCGCAAAGATCGAGGAATTTTTTGATGCGCGGATGCTGAACGTCGAAACCGGAATCGCGGCAATGGCGCTCGAGGCGGTCGGCGTCATCTTTGAATTCCCAGGCGTTCACGAGATTGGTGAGGCGGCCAAGCGTTTCAAGATCGAAGGAAAGCGCCTTACCCACTTCGCGCGCCGCCGAGCGCCCGCGATAAGTAATCACATTCGCCGTCATCGCCGCACCGAGCCTACCGTAGCGCTCATAAACATATTGAATGGCGCGCTCGCGCTGGTCGCCACTCGGCAAATCGAGATCGATATCCGGCCATTCGTGTCGCTCTGCGGAAAGGAATCGCTCGAAAAGCAAATCCATGCCTACGGGATCGACGGCAGTGATGCCGAGCGCGTAGCAGACGGCGCTATTTGCCGCCGAGCCGCGTCCTTGCACCAAAATATTGCGCTCGCCGCAAAAGCGGATGATGTCCCAGACGATGAGGAAATAGCCGGCGAGATCGAGTTTTTCGATTAGCGCCAGTTCGCGTTCAATTTGTCGCCGTGCTTTTTCATTGTTCGCGCCATAGCGTCTCAACATTCCTTCGATGGTGCGCTGACGCAGGAATGAATTTTGTGTCTGGCCTTTGCCCACGGGATATTTCGGGAATTCGTAGCCGAGATCTTTGAGTGTGAATTCGAGACGCGAGGAGAGCTCTTCGGTTTGCGCGATGGCTTCGGGCAGATCGGCGAAAAGGCGTGCCATGCGCTCGGCGGATTTCAGATGGCGCTCGGAATTTCGCGCGAGCAGGCGTCCGGCGGTGTCCAGTGTTTCGTGATTGCGGACCGAAGTGAAAACATCGAGCACTTGCCGCTCGATGCGCGTGGCGTGCGAGACGCCGTTCGTGGCTAGCAACGGCAGCCGCAGCCGCCGGGCGATTTCGACGGCAACCTGATTGCGCGCTTCCTCATCGCGATGCAAATGCCGCTGCAACTCGACATATATATTGTCGCGCCCAAGAATTCCGCAGAGCCGCTGCACACATTCGATTCCTCTTTCGATGCCGCCGCGGCCGAGGGCATGTGCCAATGGGCCTTCTTCGCCGCCCGTGAGGCAAACGAGACCGCCAGAATATTCGGCGAGCTCTTCGGCGGTGATTGAACCTTCGCCTTTTGCCGCGCGGAGTTTCATGCGCGTAATCAGGCGGCAAAGATTCTGGTAGCCGGCCTGCGACTTGGCCAGCAGCGCATAGCGGAAGCCTTCGACGGAAGTAATTTCTGCCCCGATGTGCGCGCGAATTTTATTTTTCTCCGCGGCAAGATGAAAGCGCGCCGCGCCGTAAACGCCATCGCGATCGAGCAACGCCATCACGGGAAATCCAAGCGCACCGGCACGCGCCGCCAAAGTTTCGGGCAAGGAAGCGCCTTCCAGAAAACTGAAAGCCGAGCGCGCGTGGAGTTCGACGTACATCAAATTTGACCAGTGGCTCTTAGCTGTCATCCCGAACCCGCTTCTCAGGGTAAGGGATCTGCTTTTTCTCGGTTTCAATCAGTCATACACGCCGCGAATGAACCAGTTTCCGGCGGCCCGCTCGTACATGGCCCGATAAACGCCGCGCGATACAGTGCTTTCCTGATTCATCGCGAACAATTTCGATTCCTTGGTTCGCGGCAGTGGGAATTCGATTTCGAGATCCCATTCATCCTGGTTCCAGGGATCTTCCGTCCACCAATCGCCGGAATTGCGCCACGGGCCCGACGCGGCAATCACTTCCCCGCAGATACCATTGAAGAGAATGCGCACGGGGACATCGGCGCGAACTTCTACTCGCGCGGGCATTGCTGGACGAAATGCGCGCAGAGCGATTACCGGAGCAATGGCCGCTGGAGCGGCAGCCGACGCCGTCGATCGCCCCGGCTGTTCGGGAAAATCATCCGCAACTGCAGCGGGATCGAAATGCTTCATGGCGAAAGCCAGCGGGCGATGCGTATCCATCTGCTCGGGCGCGCCGATATTTGCTTCGCCGATCAGATGACGCATACGGGCCATGGTGATTTCAAGCTTCTCGGGATCGGGCGAAAGCGGCTGGAACAAGCCCGTTTGCGCGAAGCGCGTTTGCGCCGGCTCGGCGGTCATTTCGATTTTTGCGATGGGTGAAACGGGCGGATTTGCTTCCAAATGCAGCCGCCAGAGCCGCAAAAGCGCCTTCGAATCACGCATTGGAAGCGGCAAGCGCAGCGTCGTTTCGTGAATCGAAGGCCCGCGCAGCGCCGGCGCCGAATTGTTCCGCCCAGATTTTTTTCTCTTCGAATTTCGCTGCAGCACACTCTCATCGGCGACCGGAAAAATTTCCTCCTCGCCAGGCTCAAGCTTCATTTTCAAATGAATCTCGTTGGTCGCCAGCGCCCGCGCCGAAAGCCTGGCGCAAAGTTGATCGAGCAGCCGCCCCAAAAGAAACGCCAGCGGCTCAAGTTCGCTTACCGGAGAATCCAGCTCGAGTGCTTCCTCGAATCCCGTGGTGGATTGCGCTGGAATCAAAGCGCGTACATTCGCCCCGCGCGCCAATTCCTGCATGCGCACGCCTTCCTGCCCGAGGCGTTCGGAAAGCCGCGCCACCGGCAATGCCGCCAGCGCCGCACATGTGCGCACGCCCCAGCGATCCAACGTCTCGCGCATTTCCGCTGGAAGATGAAGCGCCGAAACCGGCAAGCTGCCAAGCCGCTGCGCCTCTTCCTCCGGTGCAAGCAGCGTCACGCCGTTAAAGCCGCGCGCCGCAAGCTGGGCCGCCTCAGGATTCGAGGCCACACCCACATTTGCGCTGAATCCAAATTCTGCGGCGCGCGCGGCCAACTGCCGCGCCAAATTTTCGAGCGAGCCAAAAAGCGAAACGAGCCCTGCCAGATCGAGCGCAATCGTATCGGCCGTCGTATCTTCGATTCGTGGGCTAAATGCCAAAGCCAAATCCAAAAGCGCCGCATGAGCCGCCGTTTCGTGCGCGGCCGAACGCTGGCGAAGCTGCAAGCCGGGAATTTGCTCGGCTTGCAACTTGGTCATTTCCAGACGCAGCCCAAGCTGGGCGGCCTTTTCATTCAGCGCAACGATAGTGAGCAGCGGAGGAGTGCCTTCTACAATGCCGGCCGGCTGCGCGCGCAGTTCCGGTTCGGCGCGCAACGCTGCTTGCAGGATGAAATGAGGAATGTGGATGCAGGCGAATGGCATGGGTCGTTCCGTGGATATAATGTCCTCAAGGTTTTGCGGATTGGGACGCCCTTCCGCGATTAGAATTTTTGCCGCGCTGCCGTTTTCCGATGAGATCCGTCCAGGCTGATTCTGTTTCGTAAAGGCAACCGGCGCCCGTGGCTGACGATGAATTCGAAGATGAATTCGTCGCCGCGGATTCCGCCGATTCAAGACGGCTGCGCAGCACTTCCGCGCGAATTCGCAAGCCGCCCAGAAGAAACTGCTGTGGATTTTTCATCCCGCCGTTTTTTCGCGTCGTCGACGCGGGCGATGTAGTAGCCGACGCTGCGGAATTCCATCGCGCCGCTTCCATCTCCAGCCGCAACACCAGCGAAGCGCAACTCTTCGCGCAAGCTTCCTGCTCCAGCAAAAGCAAAATCGTCGCGGTGTTCTCCACCATGCGCCGAAAACGAAACCAGGCATTCAAAGGCACGCGCCGCACCGTTGCGCCAGGCAAATCGCTCAAATCCAGCGCCACCAAACCAAATCCGCCGCCGTGCAAAAGCAAATCCGCTCCTTGCATCGCCTGCTCGATATTGCCGCAACGCACCAACAGCAATCGCCCCAGCGTCACTCCCGCCGCCTCGGCCCCGCAGGGATCAAACGCATCGCGCCCATCCACCACCGCGCAGGATTCCCCGCGCTGCGTCAATCCCGCCAGCAGGGAAACCAGAAAACTCATCCGTCCCGAGCCCGCCGCGCCGGTAATTTCCGTCAAACAGCCGCGCGGCAATCCCCCGGTGAGCCGGTCGATCTCAGGAATGCCGGATGCCGCCATCTCCGGCAGCACCGCGCGGCGCACGGCAAAAGGAGCGGAGACTTTTCCCCGCAGGGAATCTTCGAGCCGGGAGCGCAGAGCAGCGAGAGTCATGAGAGAACCGGGGCGAAGAGTAGAAAAGCTGTTTCGCTTTTTCTTCGCCTATGCGGATTCTCTACTTCCTGACGCGACTTGTCAAGCACCGCGTCAATCCCCCGCAAAATCGGGATCAAATTCGAGTACTAGGCTGGAGTAGCTGGCAACGTGCCGGATTTGCCATATCTTGGTCACTCGCCGCACGGGCTTTTCACTTTGAAACATTTTTAAATCCCGTTGTAAATTTGCGGTAGCTCTGTGGTAAGTTGTAGGCCGCCAGGGGTGGTCTTGGGTCAGATTTTCCAAAAGTTTGCCTATCGATGGAGTGTCCGGAGCAGTGAGCCGTCCCCTCTGGTCTTGCTGGCTGCTCCTCCGCTTTCGATTTGGGTGAAAATTAAATGGAGGAACAAATGAAGAAGCTGTTAGGAGGCTTGGGTCTCTTGACCCTGATGGCCTTCTCCGTCTTCACGGGGCCGAGTCAGGCGGCCACCGCGACGAAGAAGATCACCGTCACTCCAAAACATACTTACGATGTCTCAAAAGAAGTCACGCTCACCGGCACGGTTTCGAATGTGGTCAAGAAGCCGACCGCCGGAAAGCTTGTGGGCACTCATCTAATGCTGGCCACGTCTAAGGGTCCGGTGGATGCACACATCGGAACTTATCCGGGCCGCGACAAGCGTCTCGACTCAGTGAAGCAGGGCGAATCCGTCACAGCCGTGGGCATGATGAGAAAAACTAAGAATGGCGAAGTGTTCATCGTGCGCACCGTCGAGAAAAACGGAGAGACCCTTACGGTCCGAAATAAGAATGGATTCTTCGTGGGGCCTGCTTCGCCTCGCGCCAAGACCAATAGCCCGCTGAAGCGGAAAGCAGGTATGCAATGAACCGCAAAGCCCTATTGGCAGTCCTCGTCGTGGTGGCAGTTGCCACCTTCGTTTCGGGATGCGGCAGCGGCCACAAGGCTGCGCAGCCCATTACCGTTCAACTCGCGCCTGCGCCTCCAGCTTCGATGGAAGTCAGCACCACCACTCAGCTGTCGGCTCAGCTCGTGAATGATACTGCAGCGGCGGGCGTGGATTGGTCCGTCACCTGCACGAGTTCCGATTGCGGCTCGATCGCTCCAGCACATACCGCGAGCGGCGGCGCCACCACTTACACTGCTCCCGCGACGGTTCCCACGGGCGGCTCGGTTACAGTCACCGCAGCCTCCACAACGGATCCCACCGCGACCGCATCCGCGACCATCACCATCACCCCGATCGGCTCGAACGCCAGCTTGACCGGACAGTATGCCATCGCCGTCACCGGCATCAATGCGAACGGCTTCTATTCGTTGGCCGGCAGCATCACCGCGGACGGAAACGGCAACATCACCGGTGGTGAAGAAGATTTCAGCGATACCACCATTTCTCAACTGGGCTCCTCGGTTCTTGGAACGTACAGCGTGGGTTCCGATGGCCGCGGATTCATCTCCATTACTCCCAGCGGCTTGCCGCAGCAGGTGTTCAGCGTGGCGGTTACTTCAGCCTCCCACGGTCTGATCATCGAAGCCGACGGCACCGCCACTTCCAGCGGCACCATCGACTTGCAGAACAACGCCGCGTTTGTCGGCGGAGTTCCCGGCGGCACGCTGGTGTTTGCTACGCAGGGTTGGGATCTCAGCGATGACGCCGGCTCTACCTTCGGCGGCGCTCTGAACATCACCCCATCGGCAGCAGGCGACGGCAGCGGCACAATCGTCACTGGCGCGTTGGACTTCAGCGATGCCGGCTTCCAGACGACGTTCGACCTGAGCACTGTTCCGGACCTGGGCTTCACCGCGTTCGATGGCAATGGACGTTCGGTGATGAGCTCGGTTTCGCTCGGGCTATCCTTCTCACTCTACATGGTCACGCCGGGAGTCTACCGGACCGTCGAAACCGACGATTTCTTCGTCGAAGGCGGCTCCGTCTATAATTCTGCTCCCGCGTTCAACGTGGATAGCAACAACGTCTCAACCTGGGATCCGTCGCAACTGACTGGTCAGTTCGTCTTCAGCGACAACGGACAAGAGTCTGGCCCCGGTCCCGTCGGGTTCGCCGGACAATTCACCACCGACGGCGTTTCGGCCATCACTGCGGGCTTCAGTGACGCTAACGAAGGCGGAGACGTTAACAGCGCGGCAGTCACCGGGATTTATGGTTTCCCGACTGACTTCGCCGGCAACCTGCAACCCAGATTGCTGATGGAATTTGATACCGGCAACGGCGATAGCGGAGATCTGACTTTCTTCTTCGCCTACCTTGTCGATCCGACCATCAACGTTCTGGATCCGAACAATGCAATCGTAGGCGCGGGCGCAATCCTCGCGGATGCCAATAGCGATGCGGTTGGCGCTGGTGCCTACGTCGAGCAATCTCCCGCCGTTTTCCAGGGCAACTATGCCATCGGCATTTCATTCGACGCTCAACTCGGCGATCAAGAAGATTTCGTCGGGCAGGGGCTTTCGGACGGCGTGTCGATGATCACTGGTAACGGAGACATCGCAGATTCTGGGGATTTTGCGACGGACCTCCCCATCGTGGTGACCTTTGCCGCCGACCCGAACAACCCGGGACGCTTTACCGGGACGTTCGAGTTGTCGAGCAATACGGCGCTCGATTTCGTGTTCTATCAAGCCAGCACTCAGCAAGCGGTCGCCAATGGTGTGGACGACACGTTTGTTGGTATTGGTTCCGTAATCCAACAGTAACTTTCACCGGGAAGGGCACGGCCGGGCAACCGGCCGTGCCCGCTCCTGCCTCCGCGCCTCACTCCCCTTCGTCACTCGCAGAATATTCGTGTGTCCGCACCAGCTCCGTACCGCCTGCGTCTGTGCCGGCTCTTTTGAATTTAGCCGCCAGTAAGCTTAAGCGCGCATGATCTCGCCTTAACAAACTCCCGCACGGACGCGACACGTCACTTGGATTTCACGGCGAAGGAAAAATCGAAAGGAACTGAGCTTTATGCAGGGACTGCTGTCGCGGCGCTGGCCGTCGGAATTCGCATTCCTTGAATCTGTACGAGACCAACAACCGCGCCCGAAGGCCGCTTGGCCATCAAGTTCTTCGATGGGATACCGGTGCGCGCAAACGATTTCTCGCAATCCTGAATGGAAGGCCCGCGCATATCGCCTTCCATAAACGCGAGGCCCGGGCAGCGAGTGCAGCCGGTCATGTGCCCGCATCCGGAACAAGTCGGCAAATCCCGCATGCGAATCGATCGCACTTCATTCATCTGCTCGGAATTCTCCCAGATGTCCACAAACCGCTGCCTGCGCACGTTCCCAGTAGGCAGCGGGAATTGCACGCAAGGGTAGACGTCGCCGTAAGGCGAGACGTAGCAGGCAGTGTGCCCAGCGCTGCACGGGAGCGAATCCATTTCGTCGTCGTCGGCAGCGGCTGCTGGGCGGCAGAATTCTTCTACGTTGCCTACCAGTTCTTCATCGTGGAATACGCGTTGCAGCGCTGCGCGTTCGATATTCAGATTCAAAATCCCGCGGTCGCCATCCATCTTCGGCGTGATCGTCGGATCGATTGTGAACTCGACATCCAATTCCTTGGCGAGTTCGCGGACGTGCGGATAATCCAGCATGTTCTGAATCATCAGCACATTCGCGATCATCACTTTCAACCCGCGCGACTTCAAAAACCGGATCGCATCGATCGAACGCGCCAGCGATCCCGGCACCAGCGTGATCGCGTCGTGCACTTCCGCCCGGTGCGAATAAATGCTGATCTGCATGCTCTCCACGCCCAGGTCCAGCAATCGCTGCGCCTCGCGTTCGCGCACCAAAATCGCATTCGTCTTCAGCCGCACTGCGAAAGTCAGCTCGCGGGCGTATTCGAGAATTTCGAAGAAATCCTTGCGCAGGAAAATCTCGCCGCCGCTCAAAGTAAGAAAGAGCACTCCCGCGGCGGCCATTTCGTCGAGCAGGTGCTTGATTTCGGCAGTAGTCATCTCGCCGTGATCTTCGTGATCGAGGTAGCAGTGCACGCAGCGCTCGTTGCAGCGGTAAGTCAAATCAAGCTGCACGCTGATAGGAATCCCCAGCTCGAGCGCCTTCACTCCCATCTCTGCCATCAGGGAGCCCATCAATCCCCCTGCTGCGGCGCGCGCGCGGCCATCGCTGCGGCGATTGGATTTTCAGAAATCATCAGAATCCCGTGATCCACCAATTCGGCCACCAGCGCGGTCGCGTCTCCCATCGCTTCTTCGGGCGTCACGTCAAATTCCGCGCAAACTTTTTTCGTCACGATTTCTTCCAACGGCGTATTTCCGTCAGCCGCTTCCCAAATTACCGTGGCCACTTCGTTCAGCGTATAGAGCGTCGAATCCAGCCCGGACATGATCATCGTCTCGCCGCCAAGCCGCCGCGCGGCGATTTCCTTGCTTCGGGCCACATATCTCTTGCTCTCGCTCAACCGATCATCTCCCAGACTTTTTCGTCCGGCACAAATGTAAGCCTTTTTACCGCCACGCGGCTAACAAAATCGCACGCCGATTGGAATACCGGAAGCACCGACTGCGGATCCTCCGCGAAAAATAAAATGTTCGTCAAAAGTTCGCGCGCCGCCTGCGGTTTGTCCACGTCTTCGATCTTATTCTTCGGTCCTTGCGCCAGCAAAAAGAATGTCTCGATCGGCGCGGAAACATTTTCTCCCACGCGCGCCAGCTCTCCCGTAAACGGCGTCCCGTAAGCCTGGTAACTTTCGCCTTCGCGCCGCACGTAGGAAATTTCGTCGGTGAGCACGGCGGCATCACTTGGAGCCAGCCGCGAAATCGTAGTCTTCCCGGCCCCCGATACTCCGCTGAAAAAAAACGCTTTACCGTTCCGCACCGCGCTAGCCGCATGCACCAGAAACCCACCCTGCCCGGCCAGCACCAATGTGTGCACGATCCGCAGCACCGAATCCATCGAGTAAGGATTGGGCGTCTGCTGGATGTGCCCACGACGCGCCGCAGGATCCCACTGCGCCCGAAAATCCCCGCGCTCGAAAGTCCAGCCGCGCGCCTCGCGCCGCACGCTCACATCAGCATCCGGATCCGAACCCGGCGCCTGCAAGTCAATTTCAAAATCGAATTGCGCCTCGCGATTCGCAGCGCCAACAAATCCGCTATAGCGATTTTCCAGCAGCTCGACGAATTTAGGATCAGCCGTGTGGACGCGTACAGGAATACCGCCAACTTCAATCACAATATTGTGCCGCGCCTCAGTGGCGATCAGCTCTTGCACAGGGCAACTCGTTCCGGCCGCGCCGTGAAAATCGCATGGAGCCGCACAAGTACCCGCGCGGCCGTCGACGAACGCCGCGCCATCCCCGCCAGCATCCTCGCCCCTATTCCCAATTTCCGCCGTGGACGCCTCGCTCCAGCCCCGCGCTCGATCGATACCACCGTCCCCAGCAATTCCTCAGCCCGCAAAGGCTCATCCGCCGCAAGCAACGAATCTCCACGCGAAGTAATCGTGGCCGCATTCGTAGCGGCGCGCTTTAGCGTGGCATCCCCCTGCGGCCCTACCACCCGATGCGCCACCAACCTCCCACTCCGCTCCGCCACAGCAATTTCCCCCCGCTCGATCCTCTCCGCCGCTCGCCGTTCCACCACCAACACATCCCCCGGCCAAACCGCCGGAATCATGCTCATCCCGGTAACTCGCACGCGCACCCGTCCGAATGTGCGCACCACTTCGCCGGCCAATTCGCAGCCAAGCGCATTCGCAGTTTGAAGCGCGGAGCTCATGAACGCTTGCGATTGAAGCGGCACTGCGCCTGAGTGGCGCGCTGCTTGCCGCAAGCGAGAGCCATGGTCTCGAAGACGCGCTCGTGGCGCACTTCCGGCTTTTTGTAAGGACGCTTCTCGCGGGCCTTCTCCGAGCCTGCGCCGGTTGCCTGAGTATCGTTCTGCACTCTGCTGCGTGTGGTCATGTCAGTTGAACCCCATCGTTCGATTAATCTATGCGGCGCGAAGTTGCACTCGCGCCGTCCCAAGTCAGTTCAAACCCGATTGTGAAGCCTGTACCGCGCAGCCCGCACCGGAGGGGCAGACCGCGCCCGTAGCCAGGGGAGTGAAATATACCTGATTCGCGCCGCCCGTTGCTGATCCAAGTGTGTCGATGATCACTCCACTGGTGCCGCCATTTTGAGCGAGCGAGGACGTCGGCGCCGTTCCGCTGGGAAGTGTGCCGCCTGTGACGGTGAACGACATCACGCACCCGCCGCCTCCGCAAGATCCCAAGCTTCCGTTGTCCTGCACGTTCACAAAAATCAGGTCAACGGTTCCGTTAAAGGCTTCGGTTATCGGAGAACACGCGGCGTTACCGGACGTTAGAATTGGCCCCGCGACCGGAGTACCCATCGTGTTTGTGGTAATCGGTATCCGGTAGATTCTCACGTTCCCGCCCACATTGCCGCACGTATAAAGGCTTCCTGTCGGAGGGTCGGTCGAGTTGAAATAGGTGTTGTCGAAATCGCCCGTAAACATGGGCTGTAGGGTCCCAAAGAAGGCTTGGGTTCCCACTTCCGCTTCGTTCCCGGGAGCGGCGGAAGCGAAGGCTGTGGTGAATTGATACACGGCACTGCATGCTACGAACCCGCAGTCACCACTAGTATCGCTCCCCGCGAATATGTACACCTCTCCAGCGCTCGGGTCCACGATCGGGGCGTCCACAATCCCGGGGCGGTCTGTGATTTCAGCCGTAGCCGTGGCAACACCAGTCGCCGGGTTGACGCGGTAGAGATACCCGCCCGTGGTGCCGCTGTTGCTCGTGCGACCTGTGCCTATATAGATGCCATTGTTGATGGCATAGACGGGGCTAGTTGTGAGCATGCCCGCCGAGCCCGTCAGGGCCACCGGCCATGGAGACGTATTGATCTCTGCCGGGGTTCCTCCATTGAATATCGGTGTGAACTTGTGAAGCGAGCCGTTATCGTCGCCGACGTAAAGGGTATCCCCGGTGTAATCGTAATAGACAGAAGAGTTCGTGTCGTTGTGACCACCGCTGAAGGTCAGGGTCAACATGCACGGCGCCGTACACGACGAATAGGTGCTGGCGGTCGTCGTAGTGAGCGTCACCGGACTTGCCGGCGCTCGAGCTGGCGGGAGCCCACTTCAAAAGGACCAGGCTTGCCACGTTGCCGGCTGAGCTCTGCACGAAGGCCACTTGTGTTCCGTCCAGTGACAAAGCCGGCGAAGTCTGAATCGTGCCACCGGTGAAGTAGGCCCATTTTGTGGAAGGCACCGTTCCACCGCAACTGGAGTAAAGGTTGTTGTAGGCAACGATGCTCGCTTGCCCTACTCCGCCTTGCAGCGTCCCGTGGTTCCAAGTGAAATTGCTCAACGTTTCCGTGAGCACGACGCCGTTACCAAGTGATCCTGCTCCTGCGGCAGACGCAGTTACCGTGGCTACGTTGCTGCTCGACGAGGCGTTGACGGGAACGCCTACTGCCGCTCCTTCGGCGGCAACAGCGGTGGCGAAGTTTCCGGCGATTGTCGTAGTCGAGATGGCAGCGCCGGTGGCGTCCGAGACCGCAAAGAAGCCCGTGGCGGAATTGAGATCGGCACCGCCCGCGAGCGGGCTAGTCACTGTGAAGCCTGTCAGACCCTCGGTGATTGTGATCGAATTGCCGGCCGATCCCGCAGCAGTCGCCGTGAACGTAACGACTGCACCGGCCGAGCTGCCCGTGACGCCTGCCGCCCCGCCGCCTGATACGACAACGGCAGCAAGGGCTGCGGCGTCATCTGTGTCGTTATTGTCGATCCTAAACTGATTGCCACTAACGGTAGCGTTGGCGCCGCCCGATAGCGTCGCGCCGGACCGAGAGACACCGCTAGTCGCATTTTGGGTGAGAGTGATGGCGTTGCCGACCGTTCCCCAAGTGTTGGCCGTAAGGTTCACCGTGCCGGCGGAAGGTGACGCGGAAACGGTGGTCGTAGCGGTATTAGTATTGACATCCGCGGCGATCTGCGTCGCGACAGTCGTGGCCGTCGGGGCTCCGGTTGTGGCAAGCGCAAAATTCGTGCCGGATGTCGTCCCGTTGCCACCAGCAGACCATGCGGCCGTCGTGGTGTTGGAGGAGTTATCGCTGAACGTCGGGGTAATCGCGCCCGCGCATTGAGCAGTGACGGTCACGACATTCGTGGCGACCGCCGCTGTGCCCACAGCATTGGCGGCAGCCGCAGAACTGAAGCATCCGCTCGCGAAGCACTGAGCGTTGTTCGCGTTAATGGCTGCGCGCAAATTCAGCGCGGTTTCCGCTTCGGCTGTAGCGGCGCTACCGTTGGTCACGTAGCGGACCTGCACGGCGGTGGCGGTGCCGGTGGCCGGTGGCCCGGCGACAAAGGTGTACGTGACGGTACCAACCGTAACTGACGTTCCGCCTCCCGTCCAAGTACCATTGGAACCCGGATTGGTTGAAATTGTTGACGTGCCGGAACCGGCCGTTGCGTTAGTCGTCAAACCCGTGCCGTTGATGGTCACGCCCTGCCCAGGTGCCACGCAGAACGCTCCGGCGACAGTGAAGCTCCCCGTCGCAGCAGTGTTATCCTCGGCCGTAAACGTCGCGGTATTGACGCCATTATGCACGACGACAGTCTGGCCGCTCGTTGGGGCTCCGGTGAATGTCCCCGTGGTGCTAGCCTTAGCTGCGGCAGTAGCCGTTACAGTATCAACGGCGCCCGAACCGTACGTCAGGGTTGCGGTCTGGCCATTCGTAGGCACTCCCGAAAAAGTCCCTGTAGCCGAAGCGCTCGCACCCGCCGCCGCTCCTGCGGTACCTGTACCGAACACGACAAAATCGTTTGCGCAGCTCGCCGTCGTCGAGTCGAAGGAAAACTTTGCTGGGTACGTGTCCGCGCCGACGCTGGCCGCCGGGCCAAGTGAAGCCGCCCAGTCCCGCTTTAAGTTCTGTTTCCCGTGCCCAACTCCAAGAAGGCCGCCTCCCCAACTTCCTCCTCCGACCGTTCCCTCGGAGAGCGATGCCGCCTCACCTGTCTCGATGGCGCTGCTCATTCTCGTCGCGCCATTCGTTTCTTCGTCATCCGTCGGCGGCGCGGGGCGCACGTTGCGGCGCAGCCATTGCTGCTGGAAACGAGGATCCTGCGAGACCTCGGCGAGCTTCGCCGCCGTGGTCGGCGTAGAGAAGATGAGGTGCCGGCTGCTCCAATCGGTCACGAGCGAGATTCTAGTGTGAGTCGATTGTTGCGCGGAAAGACTGACGGCCACGATTGCTGTGGCAAGCACGAATACACAAAACCGCCCAAGCTTCGCCTGTTTAGCATGCATTGTCCCAAGCTCCCAAGCCGCGCTAGAGTGCGCGTGTGCTACCCCAGTATGACCCCAAACACCGTTGAGACTGCACCCCGAGCTGTTGCCAATGACCTAAGCGATAAGTGTGAGAATGCGTCGAATGCTTCGTTGCCGAAGCAGAGCGCCGAGAGAGACGAATGCTGGTGGAACTCAGATCCTGGCTGGATAGAACCGAGACTCACTGCATAGCGCGCAATCAACGCCCGAGTTCCCTCCGCGCCGGAGCCGCTTCACTCTGCCTCTGCTCCTGCGCCCCAAACTTACACGGATACACGATGGCGCTGCTTCGTTCGCCAAGCATGATACTCCGGAAGAAATGGGAAGTCGAGACGATAGAGAGGGAGAATTTGAAAAAATTATCAGCTGTTCAATAGGACAGGTTCGGCAGCGGGCGGGCGGAATCGAGATCGAAATTGGACGCGTTGTGCTCGTCGGCGATGCGATCGCGCTGCATCCTGGATTTGTGGATACACCCCAACGCTCGGAAAACCCAGTGCCACACCGGGCGGGAGGTGAACTCCCGGCCTCTGCGACGCCCGCGCTACTTTAGGCCCGCTTGCGACGCCTGCACCGCGCAAATTCCTGAGCCGGAAGTGCTGCAAGCGCCAGCAGCATTGTAAAGCGTCAGGAAATAGATTTGCGACGTTCCCGTCAGCGTTCCCGACACTTGATCGTTATCGACGATGATTCCGCCGGTCACGAATCCGTCGGCGCTGTCGGTGTTGATGGCGTCGACGGGCAACATAGCGTTCGGAGTGGTGCCCGCGTCGATGGTTGCACCGCTAGTAACGTCGAAGCTGAGCACGCAACCGGTGGGGCAGCCGGCAATCCTGGTAACGCTGAGGGTACTGAAGAAAATGAAGTCGGGAGAGCTGCCATTAAGGCCACCGGCAACGTTGACGCCGCTGCCGATCTCGCTCAGGGCGAAATCACCACCCGGCCCTCCGTTCGTAGCGGTGAGATTAACGATCACCGAACTCCCAACAATAGACGCGGTCGCGCTGACGTTCGCAACGGTCCCCGCGCCGAAACAGCCAGCGGTGAAACACTCAGCAGGGTTCGCGTTGATCGCCGCCGCCAGATTTGCGGCCGTCTCCGATTCGTCTGGCTCTTCTCCGTCAGTGCTAACCAGACTGACTTCCACCGCAGTCGCAGTACTGTCGGCTGGCGGCGTGTCGACGAAGGTGTAGGTCACGCTGCCAAGTGTTACCGAACGAGATCCTCCGGAGGTCCATGTGGACGGATCGGACTCAATACCTACAGTTCCCGTAGCTGCCCCGCCATTTGCGTTGAAGAACTCAGTCACCGGAGAGTTTCGCGCAGCGAGAAGAGGAAGAAGAGTAGTGGTCTCGAGAGCGGGGCCAACATTTGGCGTGCCCATCACATTCGCAGTAATCGGAATCTGATACAAAGTGGCGGGTCCCACGGTGTTTCCGCCGACGTAAAGATTTCCGGTCGGAGTGCAGCCCGAGTCCCCGCACGAATCCTCCGAGGTGAAATAAATATTGTCAAATGTGCCGGACAGGAAAAATTCAGCGCCAGTGCCAAATGTACCTACAGCCTCTTCGGTGCCAGACCCAGCAGTAAAACTGGTCAGGAACTGAAAAACCGCATTATTTCCATCGCCGTCATCTTGCACAAATACGTAGGCCATGCCCGCCGCGGAATCGATGATCGGCCCGTCCACAATTTCTTCCGCCGATGGTGCTCCAATTGGCCCCAGAGGGTCAGACGTCCCAACGATTTGCCCTGAAACCACCGATGGAAATCCCGGAGTGCCCGCACCGACGGAGTAGAAAATGCCCGCAGCACTGCCCACAAAAACCAACCCCGTCGCAGGATCGAAAACCGGGCTACCCAAGCTCCCCGTCAACGCCACTGGCCAATTCACCAACACTTCGCCCGGCGGATTGTCGGGCGAGCCGGTAAATACCTGAAAGAATTTATGCAAGTTCCCGGCATCGTCGCCAACGAAGAGGGAATCGTGGGCGTAATCGATCCACGGATTGGAAAGCGTATCGCTGGCCCCGCCGCTCAAAGGGAATGTAGTCATGCAAGGCGCCGCGCAAGTGGTGTAGTCGACGGCCGAGAGCGGCGTGAGGGTGATGGGCGCATCCACGGTCCCGGTGCCGGGCGGCGTCAGCGGAATTCTAAGCAGCACCAGAGATGCCGCGCCTCCAGTGTTTTGGATGAAGGCAATTTGCGAGCCGTCGAAGGAAAACGAAGGCGCCCCAGTGACCACGCCACCGGTGTCATACGCCCAATCGACGCTAGGCACCGTCCCTCCGCAACCGGAATAAAGATTGAAGTAAGCGACGATGCTCGCTTGCGCGTCCGCTTCATCCGCGCCGGTGGGATAGACAACGAAATCGTTGGTGCAGCTCGTAGTGGTGGTATCGAACGACCACTTCGCAGGATAGCTCACAGGGCTCGGATTGCCCGTGCTCACTCCCAATCCCCAATCTCGATGCATGCGCTTCGCGAAGCCAAAGCGAGTTATGGGTCTGGGTTTCGGTTTCGGCGTGGGTTTTCGCACGGGCCAGGGCTCGATTGGCGAGCCGGCAACTGTCGCATTGCGCCCCGCAAGCGCAAGGGTCTGCGATCGACCGGCGCGCTTTTTCTGCTGCAAGATGAAGCGAGGATCATTGGTGATGTTCATCCAAGCGTTCAGCGTGCCCGCGCGCATGGCGTGTTCGTCGGTGCCGGGATTCGAAAAAATCAGATGACGGTGGCTCCAATCATCCGGAGCGCCCGTTTGCTGGCGTGCCCGCTCGGCGCGCGTTGCGACTGCAGCGTTGTGACTGATCCATGCGGATTTCAGGGAGGTGCGGGATTGTGTGAATGCGCGCCCGGAAAGTGCGGCGGCCACCGCCAGCACTACCAAAATAGCGACACCAAACCGCGCGAAATTCGTTTGGTTTTCGTGCATGATTCGCTCCCAGGACACGCCGATAACCGCGCGTGCCACTAAGATCCGCGGCAACCCCTGCCGGCGGATCGGCTCCTGACGGAGCCTATTTTATGACTAAATTGATGGCAAATAAATACATCGAGGGGCCTGATTGGTAGACCAAGCGGGGCGACATGGCGATGTGCTGAGGGGTCTGGACCCTGATTAGACATAGTTCGCCGGTCGGGTGCCAGTCCTTGGTTGGGCCAGACATCTACGCCTTCATTTCTGACTCAGAAGATAAAGATCCTGCTGGCCGCCGGGGCGCGCGTAGACGATCGTGGAGAGGTCGCGCGCAAAATCATAGCCGTTTCCGCTGTAATAAATGCTGAAGGAAAAAGGTACTTTGTAGGCGATTTGCGGCGCCCCAACCAGTTTGCCATCGATCCACGGCTGCCGGTAGATCGTCATTGATCCTCGCGACGCCGCGGCATAGAGGAATGACTTGCCGTCGGCAGCCATCGAGACCGTGAAGGTGACCGCGTCAGCGGTCAACTTCGTACACTTATGGTCCGTCGTGGACACCTCGTAAATCCCCAAGTCAACACCTTCCGATGTATCGCTCAGCATGTACTTGCCGTCTGGACTTACAGCGGAGACAAATCCGCATCTTTCGGCGATCACTTGCGCATTCGAGCCATCCAGCCCGGTTTTCCACGTCCGAATGGTGGCTGCGTCTCCATTGCTGGTGCTCACATACAGAGATTTTTCATCTTCACTGAACACAAATGACCCGGCGTAAAGTCCGCTCCACGGCACTTCACGCACATTGTTTCCGTCGGCAGCGGCGACGTAGATCTTCAGCTGCGGATTCGAATAATCCCCGTACAATAATTTCGAGCTATCTCGCGACCATCCAGCCGTTCCCAATCGCTCGGCCGCAGAGAGCTTTACCTTGTTCTTCCCGTCGATGTCAGACACCCACAATTCATTGCGGTGCGGCCCCGATAGCGTGACATACGAGACGCGCTTTCCATCGGGCGACACTGTCGGTTGCGACGCATCCTCGGTGGCGAGGTCCACCGACTCCTTTGTTCGAGTGTTATACGCTGTCAGAAAACCCGACCACTTTCCGTTCACGTAGTAAATTCCCTTGCCAATGGGGTCCGTCATTGGGCTGAAATCCGGACCAGAACCGAATGTCAGTTGCGTGAGCGCGCGCGTGGGCAGATCGAATCTCCAGATGTTCGTGATCCCGTTCAAGTCGCGGCTGAATACCAGCGATTTCCCAGGAAGCTCCCAAGCCCCGTTGAAGCTTCCCGGTGGAAGCGAGCCGGCCTCGGTGGATGAGTGATTCGAGATATGGACATCTAGAAGGCGGACCTCGGCATCCGTGCTTCGACTCAGGAATACCAGCAACTCGTCGTCCTTGGGATAAGGCAAGAACCCTGAAAGGCTGATCTTCTCGTCTTGCTGTTTGAAGACTTCTTGGCCTCCCAATGCGGATGGCTCGGCCCGAAAAATTGCGCGGTTCCCCTCCGGAATGTAGAACAGCCATTTTCCGTCGAGAGAGGGAGCCACTGCGAGGGCTTTTACAACGCGCCTTGGATTGCCTCCGAGCGTGGGCACTCCCCAGATTTCTTCACGGCCTCCCAATCGCTGGTAGAAAATTTCCGCGCCGTCCGCCGAGAAATTTTGGACGAACTTATCGCCTTCGTCGCTGGTAAGTTGGAGTGGTTCGGCGCCCGAAGTAAGCATGACGAAAACTTGAAAAACGCCGCTGACCGGTGAGGAAAAGGCCACCGCATGGCCGTCCGACGAAATCGTGGCGCTGCCCATTACCTTGTTCCAGTGGCTGATCTGCGTCACCTTTCCGGGAGCACTCGAAGCACTTCCGCGCGGCCAGAAGCGATATGCCGCGAACGCCGCGATGATGACGAAGATGCTCACGCCGAGCGCGATGTATTTTCGATTTGACGCCGCGCTTGATGCCGCGACTCCGATTTGCGCGCTCGACGATGTTGCGCCGCCAGCGCTGGATTGCATCGCCGCGGCGTTCACGGAATTTCCGCTGCCAGACGATGAAATGCGCCCGGAACTTGTATCGCGGCGCAGCCGTTTCAGGTCCGCGCGCATTTCGGCGGCGGACTGGCACCGCAGATCGCGATCTTTCTCGAGGGATTTGTTGATCACGTCTTCGAGCTTGGGCGGCAAATCCGGATTCAGGCGTACGGCTGGCGTTGGTGGGCGATTCAGGATTGCCTCGGTGATCACTCCGGTGGTTTCGCCGCGGAACGGTAGGGCGCCCGTGGCCATTTCATAGAGCACCACGCCAAATGAAAAAAGATCTGTGCGGGCATCGAGTTCTTTGCCGCGCACTTGCTCGGGCGACATGTAAGCCACCGTGCCCACGGCCGTTCCTGGGCTGGTGAGATCGGCGGGATTTACGGCCGGGGCGTTTTCTGCGGACGTGAGTGCGTCCTGCGTGAGGCCTTGCTCGGGAGTGGCGGGACGAATTTGTTTGGCCAGGCCGAAATCCAGAATTTTGGCGTGGCCGCGCTCGGTGACGAAAATGTTTGCCGGCTTGATGTCGCGGTGGACGATGCCTTTGGAGTGCGCGGCGTCGAGAGCGTCGGCGATTTCGATTCCTAGATCGAGCAGCAGTTCAAGATCGAGCGGGCGGCCGGAGATTTGGTGCTTGAGGGTTTTGCCGTCGAGCAATTCCATCACGATGTAGGTGCGGCCCTCGGCTTCGGCGATGTCGTAGATGGTGCAAATATTGGGGTGATTGAGCGAGGACGAGGCTTGGGCTTCACGGCGGAAGCGCTCGAGGGCTTGCGGGTCTTGTGCTAAATCCGCTGGAAGGAATTTCAGCGCTACGAAGCGGCGGAGGTTGGTATCTTCGGCCTTGTAGACTACGCCCATGCCGCCGCCACCTAGCTTCTCGATTACGCGGTAGCGGCCAATCATTGCGCCGGGGATGGGCTGGGAGTCCGGCATGGGCAGCGATGTTAGTCGCGGACGATTTTCAAGTCAACGAACGGCAAGTGAGTGGAGAGTGACCTGTCCGAGCGAGACGGTGGCGTTGTAATTTCGTAATAAACTCATCTCATAAATGGTTCTTAGGGGGTCGGTGCTTCGGCTCCGACAATAAATGGCCGTCAGAATATTGGGCTTTAGCCCCTCAGGACACTCCGCTCCGCCGTCCAACCCAACGATGCGACGAATTCAATCGAAATTGCCAGCGATGCCCAGGGGAATATTAAATGCGAGATTGCCAGCAATACCGAGGCAGCCCCCCGCTTTAGCGGGGGGAGGAGCGAGCTTTCGCATCTTTTGCATCCCGATGGTCTGTATCGGGAAGCGCTGGGCACGATCAGCGGCGTTTGCGACGCGACCGATAATTTTCGAGCCCACTCAAATTAGTTGCTTGCCAGTAGCTTCTTCCAGCGCGTCCACGAATCAGCGCGCGCTTTGGCATTTTCAGGGCTGGCGTCGGGAGCTTCACCGGCGCGCATGAATCCGTGGCCTGCGCCCTCGTAAGTTACCGGGTCGTAAGTTTTTCCCGCAGCTTTCATGTCTTGTATCGTGCCGGGGACGGTTGCGCCGATGCGCGCGTCACTTCCTGCATAAAAGCCGTAGATCGGCGTCTTGATTCGCGCCATGTCCGCTTTTTCCGGCGGCGAGCCGTAAAAAACGAATGCCGCGGCGAGATCGGAGCGATTGGTGGCGAATCGGAATGACTGCGCGCCGCCCCAGCAGAAACCGACGACAAATAGTTTGCCGCTCGAGGCCGGCAGCTTCAGTCCATAATCCGCTGCTGCATTCAGATCCGCCGTGACTTGATCGGGATTAAGTTTGCTCACCGCTTCGGTGGCTTTGCCCTCGGCGAAGCTGCTCGTACGTCCGCCATTCGGGGCCATTCCGGATAGCAAATCTGGCGCTACTGCGATGTATCCCGCTTCCGCCACTTCATCGGCCAATTCCTGCGCCCAATCGCTTAACCCGAAAATTTCGTGGATGACCAGCACCACCGGCCGCTTATCCTTCGACTCGGGATAAACGACCAGCGTCTCTACCGATCGCCCATCATGCTTCACCGTCACCCATTCGCTGTGGCGCGGCGATTTCGTGATCCGCGCGCGCGCCCAATCCTGCGCCGATGCCACCTGCGCCGTCAGAACTACCAGAAAAATCAGGGCAATTTTTTTCACCGGTCTGCTCCGAAGAATCCGATTCACCGCCAAAGAGCAACTATCCTACACCCGTGCTGCCGGATTTCAGTTGTTCGAAATTGAAATTCTCGTTGCATAGGCGGGCCGCGGTTGCTCAATTCCCGGCGACAGCGAAGCCGCAGAGAATCGTCGTCACCCAAATTCTCTCGGAGCGCAGAGTTACGGGCCACACGTATATAATTGTTCCGGCGCGCATCCGCGCAGGAGCTCCGTGAATCGAGTCGCTCAGGTATACGGCCTGGTATTTGCGATTGTTATCGCGCTGCTCTTCGTCAACGCCCGGCACGCGGAAGCCCGGGGTTCGCATCAGGACCAACATCAAAAAACGACTACGGAGAAAAAGCGCACCGTAGTGCTCTACTTCGATGACACGGCTGTGGGCACCGAGGTGCTCGGCGACAAGGTGGACGTCGGAAAAGAGATCGCCGTGCTTCTCGCGCAGCAGTTGGCAAAAGACGGGACTTACCTGGTTGTTGATTCGAAAACGCTCGGCTCTGATCTCGCTGCTCACAATTTTTCCCAAACGGATCGATACAACTTCGACTTTGCCGTGAAGCTGGGGAAACGGCTTGGAGCGGACGGCGTGATCATGGGCAGCGTCACCCTATTCGGAAAGGAACGCAACGTTCGCCCGGTTTCCCAAGACGAAATGGTTCGTAGAAAAATCAAAGCCAGAGCCGCAGCGGATGCGCGAATCATCGACGTCGCGACCGGCGAGATCGTGGCCGCCGCAAGTGGCCGGGGCGAATCAAAGCGCGAGGGCATCGCCCTGACCAGCGGCGGGAGCAACTGGCACGACTTCCGATCCGGCAACTTCGCATTCGCCAGCAGCGAATTTCAAGATACGATTTTGGGAGAAGCAGTGAATGATATGGTGGCGCAATTAGTCGCGGCTCTTTCGGCAGATGCTTCTCGATTGACTCCGGCTGCGGCTGAGATTACGGGACTGGTGGTGTCCGCCGACGCCGCGAAGCTCGTCGTGAACATCGGCGCCAAAGAAGGATTGAAAATCGGAGACCAGTTGGATGTGCAGCGAATCACGCGCGACATTCCCGATCCTGCAAACGGGGATCTCAGCAGGCTAATCACATCGCCGCTCGGCATCCTTCGAATTGACCGAGGTTCACGATAGTTTTTCAGTTGCGAAAAAGAGTTTCCGGCGACGGGGAAATCAAAGCCGGCGATCACGTTAAATCCGCGAACGCAGCTGCCCGAGGGCCGCGAACACCAAACGCCTCCGCCGCGAAAATCCTTAGCCCTGCTTTCAATTGCTTGGCTACTCCGCTTTCTTTTCGTCCTTCGCTCCAGCGGCCGCCGGCTTTCCGGCCAGCGAGCGAATATATGCGATGAGTTGCCAGCGCTGCGTTTCCGAGAGACGGTCGCCCTCACCAGGCATTTCGCCCTTGCCCTTCGACAAAATGTAGAAGAGTTCGCCGTCGGTCTTGTCCTTCAGCGCGGCCGCGTCGTGGTAATCGTGCAGCTTGAGCTTCATTTCCGCGGCGAGTTCGCCTTTGCCGTCGCCGTCTTTGCCGTGGCAAAGATAGCATTGTGAGCCAAAGAGCTTTTTCCCGTCCGCGATTGTGCTGGCGTCACTCTTGAGCGGACTTATTTTTTTGACGTCGTCCGGCGGAATTTTGAATTCGGCGGGAGGCTGCTTGTGATTCTTTCGGTTTATCCTGCGCAGCGCTCGATGACGCAAAACACGAGAGCGCGAGACACGTGGGAGCGAAAATCACAATCCACTTTTTCGACATGACAACCTCCTGTCGCAGCTTGTTGCGCGCGGAATGAGCTGCCGCGTCTCTACCGATGAGCCGGACGCGTAATGCCTTATATGTACTCGGAGACCGTCGCTTGCTCCGTGACCGCTGTCACGCGCAACTGTGATGGAAGACACGGACAACTACCCCGGACTTGCGCGACAGTATAGCTGGAATTCAAGAGGCCCGGCGCAGAATAATTTGAAGGCAAGGCGGCCGGGACTCGAAGTCGAGGTGACAAATGTTCAGGAACAGAGAACCAGAGAATTTTTACCGGGGGATGTTTGATTTCCGTCGTGAATTCGACCAGATCTTTAATCAGTTGCTGACCGAGTGGCCAGCGAAGACCGAGAGGAACCTCCTCGAAACAGCGCCTTTCACGCCGATCGTGGAAGCATGGATCGAGCCCGAGACGAGGAAGTTTTACTTGAAGGTGGCGGTTCCCGGCGTTGATCCGAAAGATGTCAAGATCACCGTGCACGAGAATCTACTCACTATTACTGGCGAGCGCAAGCTCACCAAGACCGAGAAGGAAGTGAATTATCTGCATCGGGAGTTTATCTACGGGAAATTCGAACGCGTGCTGCCTCTTCCCGAGGGCGTGGACATCGACAAGATGATCGCAGAGTTCAACTACGGCGTGCTCGAACTCAACGCGCCGATGTTGGCCGCAGCTCTGCCGCGAACGATTGAAATCAAGCCGTTGTTGAAGAAGGTTGCGTAGTTTTTCCGGGGTGTGAAAAGCCCGTCCCGCGAAGCGGGACGGGCTTTTTCTTTTGCCGAGAAAAGTTCACGCTTCATCGTGAGAATCACCGAGTAGTTGCTTACTCGGTTTTCTTCTCTTCGGTCTTCTTGGCTCTGCGGGCTTTCCTGGCTTTGGGCTTCCAGAAGTCCGGATCGGCCTTTATCCAGCTCATCGTCCGACGTAGCTCTTCGCCGGGCTGAAGACGAACAGGTTGACCATGGTTTCCTGGATCGCTGCGGCAGAAAGTTCGCTGAGCTTCTTCATCCCGTCTTCGCCCATCGCGGCCATGAATTTCGGATTGTCGGCGAAACCCTTGTCGATTTCCGATGCGGACTTCATCGGAGTGATCACCAGATATTCGCCGGCCTGGGTGCCAAACACTTCTTGATAGATGGCCCAGTGAGCGTCGGGCATGCTTTTCTTGTACGCATCCATGACCAGTTTCACGGCATCGTCCCAATCTTTTTCATGTCCGGGCCGGACGACGAAGACTTCGATTTCGAAGTAACGCATGTGAGGAATGTCGACCTCGGCGTTGTAAGCTCTGATCTTCGCGGTAAAAGAACGCGGTTGTTTCGGTGGAGTCGAGCAGCGCGCCATCTGCTTCATTCGCGCGATCCAGAGCTGCCGAGAGCGTGGCGTTCTTCTGTTCCGCCAGGCTATCCGTCTGCCAGGCTTCGAATGATTCGTAACCGGTCAGGAAAAGCGAGCGTGGCCGGCCGGTGATCGAATCCATCGCGAAATAGTGCGTTGGCCATTTCGCAGCAGCCATCGCGTTGACGTACAGGCTTTCGGTCTTGTCGTGGGCGTTGCCGTATCTTGCCGGGCTTCACGAACTCACGGGTGATGGTGAGAACTTTCGGCGGCTGATGGCCCTTCATGCCGCCATTTTCCTGGGCCTTCGCGATCATTGCCATTCCGAGAAACAGACACAATCCAACCAGAACTCCACTCAGCTTTTTCATCGTAGGTGCCGACCTCCTCGGCTGCGGTGCGGATAAGTGAACGGGACCGACCTCTGTTTTCGAGAGGAGCCGCGACGCGGAGCAGAAGCAGAATGCATCGGGGCAGCCGGGAGATTAGCGAAGCAGGTGGTCGAAGTCAAGCGAAGTGCGGGTTTTGAATTTTTCCCCGGTGGGTCGTCCGGTCAATTGCTATGCGATTGCGAAGCAATCAACGCGCCCGGCCGCGTAACACGTGTGAAGTTGCGGCCTGTTTCGCGCCGTCTGACGAGATCGGACATTCCGCAAGGCTCGTTAGCAACGGCAAATGCAGATCCCTCACCCCTAAAGCGGGTTCGTGATGACAGCTTTAATGTTGCTGCGAAATTTTAGCGGACTATGGGACAGGTATCTGGCACAACCAGCGACTGCCCCGGGAAAATCAAATCGGCTGTGCGTAGATTCGGATTAGCGTTGGCGATGCACGGAAACGCGCGAGCGTTCCCGAATTCCGTTTGCGCTAGGCTGGAGAGCGTGTCGCCGGGTTGCACGATAAAGCGCTTCGCAGCTTGCGCTTCTTGTGTCGGCGCCGCCAGCCGGATCGCGTCGCCGACGTGAATGACATTGGGATCGCTGATTTCGGGATTCAGTTCGGCAAGTTCGTGCCACCGGTTTCCGTTGCCCAGATGCTGTTCCGCGAGCTTCCAGAGCGAATCGCCGCGTTGAACGCGGACTGTACTCGTTGCTGTCGCAAGCGGCGCTGTTGCGTGCGCTGGGATTGACGAGTGCGATGGAATCGACGCGTGCGCCGTGGGCGACGCGTGTATATGCGCCGGAGCTGCGAAATGAATGGTCGCATCGGATGGCGTGGGCGTGGGTGATGCAGGAAACTCCGGCGCGTCCGGCAGCGATTGATTTTTCTGTAGATCGATAATCAGAGAATCGTCGAGCATCGGATGCGCGCGCCGCACACGAGGCGCTGCGGGCGCCCGGAAATTCCTGGCCGCGAAATACGGCGACGACATCGCTGGCGCGAATTCGCCGAATGACTGCGCCTGCGGCAACGAGAATGGAAGCAACGAGATGGCCGGCGCGCCGTTGATGGACGGCTGGCCCGGCGCCACGCCATCGGCGCTTGCGGGCGCGTCGGGCGCAGCGGAATTATTGTTCGCATCATATGCGGGCGACGCAGCATTGCGGCGCGCTTCCAGAGCGCGTTCCTGATCCTCGGGGACCAAGATGTGCTTGCGCTTCAAATCGTCATTCGTATAGACGTGATTGGCGCGGTGCGCGCTGTGCTCTTTGCGCGCGCGCTCCTGCTTGGCCGCATCGGCCACATTCTGCGCGAAGCACGGCCCGGCGCATGAAAGCAGCACGGTCGCCACGATGCCCGAAATTATCCCTGCACGATTCTTGTTTATAAAATTCATCGGTTGCCCCTGCCGGTTGGATGGAGCTGCCTCAGCTCCCCAAAAGCTGAGACCATTTTGGGCGCGCGCTTCGCCGAGCGGCAAGGGCATCGGCCGAAACTGTGCAGTGAAGGTAACTGTACGTTAGTACAGGTTCTCGATTCGGATTGCGGCGCGGCGATTTGTCTCCCGAAATCGACGCGTGTTAACCTTCGAGCGAAACGCATGCTGAGGCAAATGCGATGGAGTAGCCGGCTTTTCTGCGCCGCGGCCGGGGTGTGGTTGCTGGCAGCGGCCGGCATGCGCGCGGGCGACCGGGCCGCCGAGGGTGAGGCAATTTTGGCGCAGGCCACCAACCTCCTGGAACTTCGCGGATCCGATGCGGCGCCGTTCTTATTGAAAGCGCGCGTTCGGCTTACCGAAAGTACGAAATCAGTCGACGGCGTGTTTGCGATGTCTTGGGCCGCGCCGGGCCGCTATCGGCGAGTGATTGGATTTCCGGATTACAAGGAGACGGACGTGGCGCGCGGCGACAATTATTATTCCAAGCGCACTACCGACGGCATTCCTTTGATGATCTGGCAACTCGGCAAACTGATGGATTCGCTGGAGCTCCGCAAGACCGAGCAGGCGGGCTGGAAAATCAAGCGCGTCGAAAACGAGAGCGTCGGCGGCAAAGCGGCGGCGTGCATCTGGATTGGCCCCGGAAAAGGCGATTCGAAAATTTGCGTGGACGCAGCGACACATGAAATTGTTTTGATGGAAACGGGATTGGATGGCGCAGCGCAGACGCAGATGCGATACGAATACGGCGACTTTCAGGAATTCGGAGCAAAGAAGTATCCCCGGCGCCTTGCCGCTTCTGGTTGGGACAAGCGAGCGATTGAGGTGATGATAGAGAAAATGGTCCCCGTTCATGAATTTGCAGCCGATGAGTTCGCGCCGCCGGCGGGGTCGGTGATTTCAAAATTGTGCATTGGCACCGAAGAATTGAAGGGGCATCCCGAGCCGCTGTCAGGAGCCAGAATTCCAGTGGGTTTCGACGACCTGGATATGGATATTTATTTCGAGATCAGCCCGATTGGAGCGGTGCGCTCGGCGCAGATCGTTTACAGCTCGGACCCGAAATCGAATAAGGAAATTCTGAATTGGTTTCTAGGCACCAGTTTTCCGGTGATGACTTGCGACGGCCGGCCCATCGGATACCAGACGCTTTATCACTTCCCCGATCGGCGGTGAGCGACCGTTCGAGTGATGTCCCTCGCTTACTCTGCGAGGAATTTTGCCAGCGGTTCCCAGTAATTTACGTGCCAGCCTTCGGCCAGATGTTGCGCTTGGTTGTTGGGAAAGCCGGCGTGATCGAAGATTAGCTTTGTGTCGGCATCCTGATCGCTCAAGACGAAATTCGCAATCGAATATTCATCAGGCTCCCAGCTCCCAGCGCGCCACGCTTGAACGATTCGCTTCTCGGGGATTAGGACCAGTTGGCGGCCGGAGATGTAGCCGCCGAACAACGAGAATGCGCCGCCAAGTTCACGGCTGATTTCGCCGGGCTTGCCGGGCGGGACCATTCCGGATTTTACAGCGGCGCTTAATTGCACCACTTTTTCGAATTGCTTCGCGTCGGTCAGGGCTTCGTAGACTTTCTTGCGCGGCGCTTTGAAGATCACTTCCTGATGGATGGCTTCGTTGGTGTGCGTGATTTCGCCGCTCGCGCCGGATGCCTGCGCGTGAGGAAATGCCGCCTCGGCGAACTTTGTGCTAGCCAGACCGAGCGCTGGGAGCAGTACTGCTAGCCGTAACGTGAAAGTTCTGCGGGCGAATTCGTTCGAGTCCATCTGCTGATCCTTTCGCTTTTTAATTGTGTTGCCCCAGCTTGTGCGTTGATGGGAACATGCCGGCAAAATATGTTCAAGATAATATTTTGAGTGCGAGAGAGAATGGGCTGGGCGTGGAGCTGAGCGTTGGCTGTGGGTTCTGCCTTTTGCTGGATTTGTAGTCGTCGGAGCCGGCGGGACGCCTGCGCTGCGGGCTTCGTGATCAATTTAGGAGGAATTTATATGCCTTATCCAGTTGGGCATCGCGCGGAAGTGAAGATGCGCATTGTGGATAGTGCGCGGCGGCTGTTTAACCGCGGCGGCTTCGACAACGTTTCATTGGCGGAGATTATGGCCGGTGCCGGGCTCACTCACGGCGGATTTTACAGTTATTTTCGCAGCAAGAGCGATTTGTACGCCGAAGTGCTCGGCTGCTTCTTTACCGATCCGAATTGGAAGAATTGCTGGGAGGGCGTGGAGATTAATATGGCCTCGGCGGATGCGGCCCCGCAGATCGTGCGCGCCTATCTTTCGCGGCAGCACTTTGAGAACGTCGAGAATTCGTGTCCCATGGCCGCGTTGCCCAGTTACGTCGCCCGGAGCGGCAAGAAAACGAAGCGCGCCTTCGAGACGGTGTTCAAGGCCATGGTCTCGTTGCTGCAGCGCGGAATGTTGAATGGCGCGCGCAGTCGCCACGGAACGGCAGAGGCAATCGCAGCACTCTGCGTGGGAGGAATGGTAGTCGCGCGCGCCATGGACGATCGCGCAGTGGCGGATCGATTGCGCGAGGATTGCATGAGCGTGGCGTTGGCGCTAGGCGGCTGGAAGAAAAATAGCAAGAAGCGAGTCACGAAGAATCGGCCAGTAGTGGCGCGGCGAAAACACTTGTTGCCGCGAACGGCGATGGCCGTTAGCACGGATTAATTCGTTCCCTCGGCGAAAGGCGGCGCGCCGGGATTCGCGCGCGGGGACGGCCCGCCAGCCGCCACGGGAGGGCGAAACCGGCCTCCCCTACAAATGCAAATTCAAATGCAAAAATCGCTTTTCTTTATTACGATTGCGCTACGTTTATGGATATAAAACGCTGCTTCCGGGGATTCCAAGCATTGATCTTTCTGCTCGCGCCGTTAGCAGCGCGTGCGAGCTTCGGCGCCCAAGATACGGAAACATCCGTGGATGGAACGGTGATCAGCATCCCTTCAGGCGCGGCGATTCGGCACGCCAACGTGGAATTGTTAGGCGGCAAAAATGAGAGCACAGTCTATTCGACCGAAACAGATTCGGAGGGACGGTTTACGTTTTCGGATGTAGCCCCCGGAAAATACCGGCTGGCGGCAAAAAAGGCGGGCTATAAGCAGCCCACCAGAAGTTGCAGCGAAAGCGATGCGGCGAACGGCGGCAAGTTTACTCTAACCGCTGGGCAGAAATTGACTGACGCTCGGGCGGAATTGCTGGCGCCGGCGGCGATTGAAGGCACCGTTTACGATGAAAACGGCGAACCTCTTGGCCGTGCATCTTTGCGCGCGCTCCGATTGATCTCCAA
Source organism: uncultured Acidobacteriota bacterium (assembly GCA_963792515.1). Lineage (GTDB taxonomy): Bacteria > Acidobacteriota > Terriglobia > Acidiferrales > UBA7541 > Palsa-147. The sequence continues at coordinate 214,502 of CAWBWG010000002.1, forward strand.
CGCAGGAAAACGGGAGTTTGCGAATATGGCGTTTGCGGAGAGCGACGACCTCGGTCACTACCGGCTTTTCTACCTTGAACCAGGGAGGTACTACGTCAATGTCGCCTTCATGAATTACCCCGAACCGCCCGAGAATCGTACCCGCGCTGCAGAGGGCGCGCCGGCAACGGGATTTTTGCCGATCTATTATGGCGACACGACGGATCCGGCCCGGGCGCGAACGATCGACTTGAAGGCCGGCGAGGTGTTCTCGGGAGCTGATCTCACCGTTCGGCCGGCGGAAGTGCTGCGTGTGCGCGGGCGAATCTTGAATGGACTGACTGGTGCTCCCATGAAGGAAGTCATGACCACTATTCAGTCTCTCGATCCCAGCTTGGGCAGGAGCTCGGACTTTGGGAATTTTTCAGGCTCCGAGCGCGATGACGGAACGTATCTGGGAACCAATTTGATCCCGGGCCGCTACCTGCTGGTAGCATTCAGCACGTCGCCGATCGATCATCGTCAGTGGGGCGGAATCAGAGATATTGAATTAACGGATGCGAGCTTGAGCGGCATTGACGTGCGCGTTTTTCCGGGCGAAGACATCCAAGGCGAAGTGGGCATGGCGGATGGCGGCAAATTGCCGGAGCGAGCCATTCGCGTAGCCTTGATACCCCGAATCTGGCTGGGAGGAAGACTGACCGGAGGAGAGGTGAAGCCGGATGGATCGTTCCTGGTGGGCGAAGCGACGCCGGGAACCTACGATGTGCACGTGATGGGATTGCCGCCCAATTATTTTGTGAAGTCCGCGCGGATGGGGACGCTAGATGTTTTGGAGAATGGAGTGAAAGTTGGAGGCGGAGGCTCGACCGGCTCTCTAGTTGTGCGTTTGAGCGCCGCCGCGGCCCATTTCGATGGGAATGTAACCGACGCGTCAGGCAAGGCGGCCTGCGGCGGCGAGGTGGTGCTGATACCGGAGGGAACACGAAGTGCGCACGAGGAAAATTATCATTCGAGCGGCATCGATGCGTCGGGGCATTTTGCGATTCATGGGATTGCTGCCGGGGATTATCGAGCTTTCGCGTGGGAGGATCCGCAGGCAGTGGCATATCGCGATCCCGGGATGATGGAAATGATCGAGAACCTCGGGATACGCGTGCATTTCGATGACGGGGATAAGCAGACATTGAAATTACAATTGATTGCAGCTGCGAAGACGAATCCGTGATAGTCCGCCACCCACGCCCACGGATGGTAGTGCCGGAGCAAAAATCGATAAAGCGTCGCGCGACGCGTCCCTTGATTTGCGTTCTAACAGCGGTCGCTTCTTTCGGCACCGGTACAATTGGAATTGGCAGCGCCATGGGGCAGGAAAATTCTGGTGGTTTTGAGAAATTAGCGAAGGCACTTGCGGCGCAACTCCAGATTGCGCACGTGAAAAAAGTAGCGGTTTTCGATTTGGCTACCGTGGATGGGAAGCAGATTCCTTTTGGCAGCTGGCTGGCCGATCGGTTATCGGACGCGCTAGCCAAATCGAGCGCGCCGATCGCAGTAGTCGACCGAGGGCGGCTGAGTCTGCTTCCTAACGGCGACAGCATGGAACGCGAAGGAAAATCCCAGCTTAGATCCGATACTTCGAAATCGGTAGGCGCGGACGCATTCGTTGACGGATCATTTGGTGGGTTTGCAGATGGGATCGGAATCACGCTTGACGCTCAGCACGTTGGCGGCGAGCCGATTCGCATCGGCCAACGGCAGCCCCTCGCGGCACTGGGAAAAATTCGCCTCGACGATGACGTCAAAAGCCATCTCGGTGTGCCGATTGAATCCATACGGCCCGCCGACGGAGTGTACAAGCCGGGTGCCGGAGGCGTCGGTGTACCGGAGTGCGTTCGCTGCCCTCAGCCGGATTTTTCCGGCCCTGGGGTACAACGCAACACGAACGGCCTCATTGCCATGAGCGTAGTCATTTCGACAGATGGCAGAGCGGTTCAACTCGACGTCACCAAAAAAGTTGGCAAGGGTTTCGATGAACAGGCAGCTAAAGTAGTGCGCACGTGGCAATTCAAGCCGGCACTTGATGCTGACGGGAATGCGGTAGTGGTTCGACAAGACGTTGAGGTGACATGTCGATTCTATTGAGTATCGGCGAAAGGCTGCGGCCCTCCCCCCGGAAAAATGCCACGTGAATGGCGAGTTCAAGCGCGGGCCGAACTGCAGGAGGGCCAAAGCACCCTCCACTACTCGATTATCGATAAAGTTCGGGGAATTGTTGCCGCAGGTGCTCTACCTTTGGGGCGTCATTAATCATTATATACGGGTTGTTGGGATGCTTGGTGGCATAGTCCTGGTGATAGTCTTCCGCGGCGTAAAAACCGGAATTGGAATTTAGCTGCGTCACGATTTGCGCGCTGAACACATTCGCTTGATTCAATTGCTTGATGTAGGCTTCGGCGATTTTCTTTTGATTTTCGGTCGTGTAGAAAATTGCGGAACGGTATTGCGTGCCGTAGTCGGGGCCTTGGCGATTGAGCTGCGTGGGATCGTGGGCCACGGAGAAGAATACTCGCAGAATTTGCGCCTAGCGTGATTTTCGACGGATCGTAAACCACTTTCACCGATTCGGCGTGGCCGGTATCCCCGGAACTCACCGTTTCGTAGTCGGCGGTTTGTGCGGTGCCTCCCGCATATCCTGCCGTAGCGCTGGTTACACCCTTCACGTGCTCGAAGACAGCTTGAATGCCCCAGAAACAGCCGCCGGAGACGACGATCGTCTGCTGGCTAGAGGTGGTGGCCAGCGTGTCGTCGATCGCAGGAGCGGGGATCGCGGATGGGCTCGCCTGCGTATGGTTCGTGAATAGCAGAACAGCTACGAGCGATAGAACGATTATGGATGCCGCAATGGTAGAGATTGCTCGGGTCATGATGGCGTCCTTCGCGTATCAATTTTAATAGGTCGACAGTAGCATTAGAGTCGCGAGTTGGAGAAAAGTTTCGCGCGCCGTTGCGTCACCGTGACGCGCCTAAGTGAATCATACTTGGGAACATCCGGGCGCTTGAAGGATTGACGGCGGCTTGCACTGGGTTTAGGATGGCGGCGCGTTTGACAGGAGGATGATGATGGCAAAAAGCAGATTGAAGACGATTGCGGCATCGATCGGGTCGGCGGTCGGGACGGCGGACCGTCGCGCGCACAAGATGGTGAAGGCGGGCTCGGTGGCCAAGAAAGAACTGGCCGCGATCTCCAAGCAGATCGATGCTTTGAAGAAGCAGTTGCAGACGACCACCAAGCGGATGAAGAAGGCGCTGAGCTAGCGCACTTCGCTCGGCGATTTTCTTGGCGCGCGCCGGATTGTCGGCGCGCTGTGCTTGGCCGTCCCCGGTTCAATCCGCCAGAGATGTCCCCGTATGAACCCGCTCGCTTCCGAGCCTTTCGCGTCCCGATGGTGTGTATCGGGAAGCGCTCCGAAAAACCGCATCTGTAAAAAGACGCGCTTCATCGCTTGGCACGTCATCGGGACCAAACACCTACAACCAAATCCGGCGACCGCCTGCGCCGAACCCCCGATACGACTTCCGCCGCGCTTTGCGCTAGTTCGACGTTCTCAGCGCGGGGATATAAAGCGCAGCTACTTCGTGAGCGATTTTTTCTGGATTCGACGGACCGGACTCTAAGTTCGTCAGGACAATGACCGACAGATGATCGTCCGGATAACGCGAATAATGAGCTGTGAAACCTTGCCAGGCGCCGCCGTGTTCTTGGAGCCGGTGGCCGTTTACTTCGAGTAGGTCCCAGGCGAATCCGTAGGGATAGGTTTTTCCATCATTCAGAGGGGCGCGTGACCACATCTGCGCGTAGCTTTCGGGTTTAAGCACAGCGCGCGCGGTGATCGCGGCGTCCCATTTGGCCATGTCCGCGGCTGTGGAATAGAGCGCGCCGTCGCCCAGCGTATTCCAATGCGGCGAGACCCAGCGCTGATTCTTGAGTTCATTTTTCTCGATAATGTAACCGGCGGCGCGATTGGGAATGATGTCGGATTCCGAAATTACGCGCGTGCCGCTCATGCCCAGCGGCTTGAAAATGCGCGCTTGCAAATAATCCCCATAGGACTGCCCGCTCACTTTGCGGATCAGGAAACCGAGGATGGCGTAACCGGTATTGCTGTAACTCCATTTTTCACCGGGCTTGAAATCAAACGGAAGAGTGGTGAAACGGCGAAGGATTTCGTCGTCGACGAGTTCTTCGTGAAGCGGCGTGAGACCGCCCGGAGCGATGTATTTGTCGTCAGTGTAATCGGCCAACCCTGAAGTGTGATTTAGAAGCTGCCGAATTGTAATCGCATTCCATTTCGGTGCGGTCGAGGGCAAGTAATGCGTGATTTTTTCATCAAGGGAGAGCTTGCCATCTTCCGCAAGCATCAGGATGGCGGCAGCAGTGAATTGCTTCCCGATGGAGCCTAATTGAAAGACGGTTTCGGGCGTCACGGGCACGCTGAGCTCGATGTTCGCAAGGCCGTAGCCATGCGATTTCACCACGCGGCCGTCCTGAATGACGGCCAGCGCCAGCCCGGGAATGCATTGCTCGCGCAGTTGCGCGGCAATGTACGAATCGACTTTATCGCTGACGGACAGTGATTGCGCGCTATTGCGCGGAATCGCGGCGAGGCCAAAGGCGAAAACAGCGAGAGAAAAAATGAAAAGGCGGCGCGACAAGGAAGCACTCGTCATGACGCATATTTTTTATCACGGTTAATGCTGGAAACGCGGTTTAAATCCGGCGGCAGCGCAGAGGAAGCGGAGACGGTAGGCCGTGGCACGGCCGATTTCCGGCCGTGCCACGCACCCAACGGTTGAAGTTATTGTTGACCTTGCACGGTGCCCGACCCGACTTGAATAAATGTTGAAGTCGAATCGATGTCAATCATCACGGCCAGACCGCTGCTTGTGACGTAGGCGACCCGACTCTCGGGGGCGGCTTCGTCACCGACGGTGATGGACAAGGTATAGCGTCCTACGTTGGTGGCGTCGGCCGTGTAACTGCCGGAAATCGATGCGCCCGACGTCTGCGTGGACGATGGCGTGGCAAGGTTGATGTCATTGACAGCGCCGGTTCCAGTCGCGGTGCTGTTTCCACCGATGACTTGTCCGACCGAGTTGATTAGGTCTGCATTGGAGTTGTCGGCGGTGAAATCAGTTGCGTTGTTCACGCCGGTCAATGCAGTCGCGGATTGCGGGAGGATGAAACCTGCGCCGAGCGAATCCAAGTCCAGCTCGACAGTCAGGGCCCCGCCGCCTCCGCTCGTGTTGTTAGGATCGACGATATTGAGAGCCGGATCGGTCAGATAGACTCCCCAAGTGGTGAAGTCCGTATTGTTAGAAACGATCCCGCCAGTAAAGCTGCTGTAGCCGCTGGCCGCCACTGCATAGTTGGCTGTCAGCGTGTCGGGACCCGGTCCCAGGGGAATGAAGCCGCCTTCGTTGTAGTCGAGGACACCAGTGATAGCCGAAACGCCGTCTGATGTGAACTGACCGGCGATCGCACTTGGCCCATCAACGGACTCAGCAGCCATCCATGGTTGATCCATAACCATATTGCCGGAAATGGATGCCGCGTTGAATGCAGGAGTTGAGGCTCCTTGCCCGAAAGCCGCTCCCCAAGTGACGCTGCCGTCGTCAATTTCTGTGAAGTAGACAGCTTCAGTGGTAACGATGTAATACGCCATGGTCACGCCGCCAAATACGACAGTTCCGCGGCCATTGGCGTCAGCCGGAGTGGTGGCTCCGCCGGTTGCGAAGGTTAGGTCGACGCTTCCAGCGATGTCCTGATCCCCGGTTCCGGTAAAAGTGCCGTTCGGTGAGCCAAGAACGGCGTTGCCTACGCCTCCAAAGGCCCACGGTTCGCCGCCGAGGAAGCCACCGAAACTGAAAGCGAAGTTTCCGGCAAATCCTGCGGCGATAGCGTCCGCGCTCTGCGCATCGAGTTGGCCGCCCGAAGTGGCTGCGGCATCGAACTCGGTAACCAGAGCGTGACTGCTGTTAACCACGGTAAAGGCGAGGGTCTGCACGCCGTCCACGCCTACCAGGGGATCGGCAACGCCGCCCGCGGTGGCCGTAAGGACCATCGTGCCTTGCCCGTCATCTCCTACCGTGTAGGTCCCGGTGAGTAAATCGCCCAAGACAGGAGCGCCATAGGACTGGTTGTTGAGGTCTTCTTCGCCAGCCGTTACGTTCCCGCCGCCGTCCAGGGTGACGCTTCCCGCAGCCGCGTAGGCGTTACCAGCGGCGTCGAAACCGATTACCTTAAAAGCATACATTCCGCTCAGGCTGGATTCGGTAGCCACAGCGGTAATAGTCACGGTCGACGTTGCTGTTATCGAAGCCTTCTTCGTGGAAGCTGCGGTGATGGTTACACTACCCGAAGCTGATGGAGCAGTGTAGGTGGTTGAAGCGCCGCTGGCCGTGTGCGTCGGGCTGAGCGTGCCGCAGGAGCCGGCAGGTGCGCAACTCCAGTCCACGCCTTCGCCGCTGTCATGTGTAGTGGTAGCGGCAATGGACGCGCTCTGATTGATCTCCAGGCTGGCCGGAGGTGGAGTGGTGATGGTAACGGTGGGCTTCGCACTGCTGCACGCCGACGCTACGACCGCGAAGGCAATGGTCAGGACGATCAGGAGGGCTTTACGATTCATCGCGAACCTCCCTTAACCGCAGTCAGTTTATGATTCGGCTGTTGCGCGCCCATCAGCAGCGGAAAGCCATGCTCGTTTCGGATTGTGTAGGATGCGTTTTCGGTTTCCACTTTGCGAACCAGAAATACTTGGCTGCCGCGGAAGGTGGACATCACGCCGACGAGCTTGACCTTTTCGCCCGCCGAGACTTTGACGCCGTGGACGCCAGTTAGCGCGTAAGGGCCGAGGTGGCCGTCTACCGTCTTGCTCCCCGACGAGAGGAACAGATGGCCGCCGACCAACTTGCCGGGCGCCTTGGTTTTCACGCTTGACACGGTGCCATCAAGCGTGACTTCCTTGCTGACATCGTACTTCGGCGTTGAAACTCTCTTCACTGGCTGCGTCGTCCCCGCCATCGCTGGAACTGCCAGCAACGCGACGACGAGAGCGGTTAGAAGGCAAATGCCTCCCAACTTGTTTCTCATAGTAAATTCCTCCTCGAATGATTTTTAGCCTTCTCGTACGGGGTGCGCGCCCACTGGGGTGCGTACTTACCGCACGAGAGTGAACTGAGATAGGAAACCGGTACTACGGACAACCCCGCAATGAAGTTAGCACTGCCGCGACGAGGCGTAAGAGGCAATCAAAAATCCGTGCCGTAAGAGTAATACGACATTTGTGGGATTGTGTAAGTGACGAGGATTCAGGACGTTATCGCGTTTCATTTTGGGAATTCGAAAAACGCGGCAGGCAACCAATCGGCGCGGTTTGGTTGTGATTCCGAGTAGTGACAAAAAATGGCCGGGTCGGTACTAGTATTGCGCATCCAGCACGGCCGATTGCGCGGCCATGCCGGATGCGCTCTGGCTGGATTTGACCTACTGAGACAACTGTTGTTGTTCGAGCACTCCGAGGCCAACGGTACCGAGACCGTCGCCGCTGGAATCTACGTCCACGTGCAACAAAAGAGAGTCGCTCGCTTGGTAGAGGGTAATGTTGTCGACGATCGATCCGGCCGAGCGTGACCACCGCGGTTATGCGTCCTGCATTGACTCCGTCGGCCGCATAAGTCGCCGCCAAGCTGATATCGGGGTTGAGGCCGGTGTTGAGCACATCGTTAAAGTCGGCCAGACCGCTGAAGGTGGATGTTCCATCGGAGTTCACCTGTCCGACGAGATCGAAGAAACTGAATATATCTTCGGTCTCATAGGCGCCGTCCTGGGTGAGTGCGTAATTGCCGGTAAAAGTTGCGCCGGAAGTTTGTGGGACCATGATTCCGGTTCCGTTATTATCGTCATCAAGCTCGATCATTAGCGCGCCACCGCCGCCTGTGGTGCTATTCGGATCGGCGATGTTGAGATTCGGATCGACAAAATAAACGCCGAATGAGTTCAGACCAGCCGTATCGTCGTCGGAAAGCTCGAAGTGGGCGTAGCCGTCCGTATCAACGAAGTACTCGCTGCCGCTGAGGTCTCCCGCCAAAACGGGATCCCCGGCGCCTTCGTTGGCGTCGGCAACTCCCGTTGTGAAAGAGCCGTCGCCGTCGCCAGTGAACTGACCGGCCATGGCGTACCCGCCGATGCCGTAGTCTTCCTCTCCGGACACGCCGAAAACAAAGCTGCTGCCCAGCGACGTGCTCGAATAGGTTGCCGAGCCTTGCCCGTAGATGGATCCGCTGGCGAAGAAATTGGAGTCAATCTCCACCAGTCGAAACACTTCGGGACCTACGACATAGTAGGCGAATTGCATGGTCTGCGCGGTGGACGCCCCCTTCGCCGCCGGACGCGGAGAATTTTTCGGAGCGCGATCTTCTTCGAAGTTTGGCAGGCTTAGGGTAATGGTTCCACGGCCCGCCGCGTCTGGAGTTGTGTAACCGCCCGTCACGCCATCATCGAAGTCAAACGCAAACTCGAAGTTGGCGTCGATTTCTCCAGTTGTGATCGTGGAAGAATCGTCGGACGAGTACACTCCGCCGTACGAAAAGTAGTCGGCAGTATCGAACAGGGCAAACGCGTTGCGCCCAGTTGGAATAGAAGTGGGCGCGGTTTGCAAATCCATCGAACCGGTGGTGGTTGCCACCAGGTCAAATTCAGTGATCAAGGCGTGCTTCGGGTTGACCACCGCGATGCTGAGCGTTTCCACGGGAGCCAACGTCGGAGTCAGCGTGATGGTGCCGCGTCCGTCGCTGCCGATTACCACTGCCCCGGTAGCGGCCTGAATGGCATCGGCGGTGAAGAGAGTGGAAGTGTTGAAATTGAAAGCATCCTGCTCTCCTCCGGTAATGTTTCCGCTGCCGTCGAGCACCACGTTGCCAACGACACTATAGGGACCATCTGACGGTCCAGCCGTTCATCGCGAACGTGTACGGTCCAACGAGACTCTGCAGCACAGTGGCCTGGCTGACGGTCACGTTAGCGGTGGCATTAATTGTGGGTGTGGTAGTGGAAGCCGCGGTGATCACGATAGCTCCGGCCGTTGCCGACGCGGTGAATACGGTCGCCGCCTGCGCTCGCGGTGTGCGCCGGGCTAAATGATCCGCAGGTGGTCGGCTGGGCTACACGTCCAATCGACGCCCGCGGCAGCAGTGTCGTTCGTTACCGTCGCGGCGATGGTTGCTGTGCCGTTACGGTAAGTGAGGCCGGCGGCGCCGTGATGATGGCGATGGTGAGCGCCGGTGGCGTGACTTCATGGCTGGTGCTGCCGCAAGCGGAAATCGACGCAGCGAGAATTAACGTGAGGACGATCCAGAGTGATTTGCGATTCATCGCGCGCCTCCCTGGGACGAAGTGTGCGTCAGCACCGGACGAGCGCCGGGAAATCACGAAGAAGCCGTGCGCGTCGCGCACGACTACGGTGCGATTGGCTGTTTCAATCGTGCGCACCAAAAACGCTTCCTGCCCGTGAAAGGTAGTCATCACCCCGGTGATTTTTACTTTTTCGCCGGACGTCGCGGTGAACGCATGCGCACCACGCAGCACGAACGCGCCGATCTGGCCGTCTACGGTGCCTTTCGCAGTGGAGACCATCAAGTGCCCGCCTAACATTTTTCCTGGCGCAGGCTTGGTAACCAGACTCTCGACGGTGCCTTCGAGAGTGACTTCTTTTGCGGCGTCGTATCGCGGTGCATGCGTTACGCGGTTCGTGGGTGATAGTTTGTTTGCTGCAGGGAGAACTGCGGGTAGGGCGACGAACAGAGCCGTCAACAGACACAAACGCACAAGCGAATTCCTCATTCAATTCCTCCCAGTTAGTTTTTTTGCCGTCGATCGGAAGTCGGGGAAAGGGGGAACTGCGCCGGCTGGCCGCGCGAAGGAACTCTATTTTTGGACTGTCCCATAGGCCAGGACAGCCTGTCCCAAAGTACCATCGGCCGGGATTACGGGAAGAACAGGTTTATAGAGGGTTTTCTAAAGGTAACACTGGCCGGCTGGCGCGATCGAGAGGATTATGCACAGCCCCACCCTTGTCGAGCTGCACAAGGATGGGGCATGCGCAGAATGGCAAATGATCATCAGATGAAAGAGCTGCCCCATACCGAATCGAATGCGGCGCTGCGCTCTTTGGCGGTTGCGCCTCTGCGGTTTTTTCCTTCTTTCGATTTGGACGGTGCCTTTGAAATAGGCGCCGTCTTCGATCACGATGCGCGGCGTGGTTAGGTCGCCTTTCACCGAGGCGTGTCTTTTGATCTCGATGCGGTCGGCGGCTTGCAGATGGCCGGAGAGTTCGCCGTAGACGATTACTTCGCGGGCGATTACGTCGGCGGTGGCTTTGGCGGTTTCGCCTACAGTAAGGCGCTGGCAATTGAGAGAGATCGGTCCATCGATAATGGCATCGAGGCGGAGATCATCGCTGGAAGTTGCTTCTCGCTTGGGGCGCGCGATCGGTTCGCGTTACGGACGGATAGCTGGATTTTGTGCTGGGATTGCTGGCTGGTGATTCCGCCGGCGCATCAATCGTGCCGGTCGAACTAAACGACGGGGAAAACGAAAGCGTAGCTGGTCCTGCTTGCTTGCTCCACCACATGGACTCCTCCTATAAGAGTCACTGGCGCAAGCGGACCGGCCAGCAATGTAGTCCGTGGCGGCGAATGCGAGCAAGAAAGAATGGCGGACAGTTGTCCGGATGGGCAACGGGGCAGATCGCCGAAGGCTCCTCCGAACGTAGGACCCGCGCTTTATGCCGGGCCTCATCGTGCAACATGTAAATCCACGGCGAAATGGGGGCAAGGCAGTGCGGTAAATCGCGGCGTTGGGTTGAATCTTGCATCCAAGAGTCCCGGCATAAAGCGCGGGCCCTAACGGGTGCGGCTGCGCCGCGCTCTAATCCCACTTGAAGACGGTTAGGATGCTCGAATAATCGTCGGACCAAACGCGCGATGTCGGATCGCTGCTCAATGCAACCCATCGCGCATCACTCTCGAGCCGCGCCCAAGATCATCTTTCGAGCGCGCCATCACGATCCAGCGCGACGGCAGCTTGCCCGCCGCGATGTTCTCGGAGTCTTGCTCCACCAATGCGATCAAGCCCGCATCGCCCGCAACGTTACCAAGAATTTTCCCCAGATCGAGATAGCGATTCGAGATGTGAAATACGAGCAGCCCGTGTTCGCCCAGCTTCGATAAATAAAGTTGAATCGCCTCGCGAGTAAGAAGATGTATCGGAATGGCGTCAGCCCCGAACGCATCCAGCACGAGAATCGCCATAGCGATGATCGGCAGCATTCTTCAAGGAAATTCTGGCGTCGCCCAACACCACCCGCGCTCCCGGCGCGCAATCCTTCAGAAATGTAAAATAATGTTGGTCGCGCGCGATGCGTTCCACCAGCGGATCGATTTCATAGAATGTGAATTCTTCTCCCGGCGCGGCGTAGCAGGCCATCGCGCCGGCGCCGAGTCCGACCACTCCCACCTCTTTCAAATTTTCGGACCCGGCCATGGCTGCGAATATTTGTCCCACCGGGCCGGAGCGCGTGTAGTAAGAGAGCGGCTCGCGACTTCTGCGCCGGATCGAGGCTTTGCATGCCATGAATCGTCTGGCCATCGAACAGAACGCGGTACTGGCCGGTCTCGTCGTTGGCGATGCGATAGATCCCGTAGAAACTGCGCTCGGTGCGCAGCAGATCGCGGTAAACGCCGGTGTAAATCGAGCCGGCAATCAACAGCGCCACGAATCCCAGCGCAAAGCGGATCGGGCGTTTGCTGAAGCTGAGGCACAGCAACAGCGGCGGGCCGAAAGCGATCAAGTGGAACAGAACTCCGGGCGCGACGCCGACTTTGAATAACACGCGAACGACGACGATGGCCAGCGCGCCGACCGCCACCGGCAGCGCCACATCGAGCCAATTGAAGCGCGGGCGTTTTGCGGCCGGCAGCATCATTTGCCGCAGAAGCGCCGCGAAGATCAGCGCCAGCGGAAATTCCATCACCGTGCTGAAGATCAGTGGCGCGATCACCGCGTTGAAAAGCCCGCCCAGCACTCCACCGAGCGCGATCCAGAGATAAAAGCGCGTGAGATGGCTCGTGGTCGGGCGACGCTTGGCGAGTTCCCCGTGGCAGGCCACGGCGACTACAAAGAGCGTCATTAAGTTGATGATCACTTCGAGGAAACAGAGGCCAGTCGGTTTTCAGGATGAACGGAATGATGCCTGCAAGAATTAGCAGGGGCATGCGTTCAGTAGATGTGGGAGTGCGAAAGCGGCGGCTTCTTCGCGAAGACGAGAATGAAGCTCAGAAGATAAATGGCCAGCGGCAGCACCCAGAACATCGGAATGGGCGGGATTTCAGTAGTGAGAACGGTGGTGACGCCGAGCATCAGGCTCGACGGCACGAATGCCAGCGCCAGCCAGCGCAATCGCTCGCTGAACGGAGGCGCAGAGCTCGCGGCGTCTTCGGATTCTGGGCCGGCAGACTCGCCGGAATCTCGCGCGCCGAAGTGGGGCGCGCCATAGCATCGCGGCGCAAGCGATCATTAGGACGACCAATGCTCCGTACCCGTAGGCCCAAAGCCGCGTTTGCTCGGCCAGACGAAATCGCGGCTCGATGAGAATCGGATAACTGAGCAGTCCGAGCATGCTTCCGAAATTGCTCGCGGCATAAAGAAAATAAGGATCATCGGAAAGCGGATGGCCGATTCCCGCAAACCATTTTTGCAGCGTAGGGCCGACGGTAGAGAGCACGAAGAACGGCAGGCCCACTACAAATGTCAGAATCATCAGCAGCCACGGGATCGGATTTCGCTCGACCGGCGGGACGCGTCCAGCCGGAAGACTGAACGGCAGAATCAAAAGCGGTGCAAGCGCCAAGACCGCGCACAATATCGCTTGCCACTTTGGATCAATACGGCGCGTGACGGTATTCGCGTAGGCGTAACCCGCAAGCAGCATGGCCTGATAGAAAAGCATGCACGTAGTCCAAACGGCGGTAGTGCCGCCCAGCACCGGCAACGCCATTTTCGCGAACATGGGCTCCAGCCAAAAAAGCAGCGCGGCGCTTACGAAAAGAGTCAGCGAAAAAACAGCAAGCGAAAGAGTGCGCGATGGCGCGGGAGCAATAGGTTGGGTAATCGCCATTCGTTCAGCGGGCTCCGGAGTTTGGGCTCGTTGTGATTATGCGGGTCGGATTGTTTCCAGGCTACATCGGGATGCATGTTTGGTGCTTGAGTGAGTGCAACTCCACGGCCGCCGCGCACTTGAAGGCTGTCAGCTTGTCGAGTAATCTTTTCGCGGCATTTTTCACACCTTGGATTGCGGATCCCGAAGAGTTGCGCGAGGCACGACTGAAGGTGTTGCGATGAACTCTCCCGTTCGTAAATTGATACTCCTGATTGTCTCCGTGCTCGCCTCGGCGGGAATTGCTTCGGCGCAGCAGACAACTGCGTGCACGGTTGGACAGGCAAAAGTCATCCAAGCGGAGGAAGACGGCAATTGGGAGACCGCCGAAGGCCGATCGATTCACAGCGGCCAGTGTATTTCGGTACCGGGTACCCTCGAAGCTGGCTCGCCGGGCTCGATCACCATTTTCTTCGGCGGAAGCGATCCGATGCCGAAAACTTTTCCGTGCGAGAACGAGGCGGGCTGCCGCGTGCCGATTTCCGCGCCGCCGAAACCGAACGCGGATGCGACATTGGAAGATTGCGCGCCCAGAAAATCGAGGCGTCGCTGATGAAGCCGCGCCTGAGTTTATCGCCGGAGAAAAGCGCGATGACCTACGTGCGCGGCGGCTCCGGGCGATTGAGCGACGGAGTAGTGCCGCTCAACGGGACGCAAATGGATTTGGCGCCGGCTTTTCAGAAAATGCCCGAAGGAGAATATTGGCTGCGGCTCATACCGCTGAGCGTTCCAGCGAAGCCGCTCGGACCGTTCCATATCGTATGGAGCGCGAGTCATTCGGCGATCCTCTCGAATCCAGAATTCCGCCCAGGACTTTATGATCTGGTGCTGCTCGAAGAAACCGGCGAGGAAGAGGGATCGCAAGCCTGGATCATGGCCGCTGAACCGCCGACGTACGGTGCCGCCTCGGCGGACTTTGATGATGCGGTGAAAGTTTCCGCGCAGTGGTCGCGCGATGCCTCGCCGAGCGCGTTGCGCACAATCTTGCGCGCATATCTAGAATCGCTAGGGCCGCAAGCCGCGAGCCGCACTGCGCCATGACGCGAAAGAAATCGTCTTTCTGGAAAATATATTGGACGCGGCATTTTCCCACTTTGCTGCTGCTTACCGCCGCGGTTGTAGGCTTGGAAGCCATCGGCCTCCTCACCGGCCCGGAACTATGGATTTTGGACCATGCGCTGCTCCCGAACCGCACTCCCTCTCCTGAAATTCACTTGGTCGAAATCACCGACAAGGATTATGCCGAATGGTTTCGCAATACCAGCCCGCTGAAGCCGGAACTGATTCTCGGCCTAATCGATGCAATCGTCGCTCGCAAGCCGCGAGTGATCGGTATTGATATTGATACTCGCGATTGGGGCCCGCTCGAATCCATCCCGTGCTCGCTGGCTAACCGCCAGCAGATTCTTTTTCCCGGCGTGCCCCAAAAAAAGATCGGCGCGGAACATGCCCAGGAATCCGCCACGGTAAAAGTGCCGACCGCGGATCATCGCGACGAAGTGACCAGCGGCCTGCACTGTTTCATTCCCGCCGAAGGACCCACGATCATCTGGGCGGAAATTCCGAAGAACGATCAAGAGCCGCTCGAGTTGGGCCGCGTGCTGGGACAGGATCCGGAGAAAGTGGTTCGCAGCATGGGTCTTTCGCCAGATGAAACGCAGACGGTCATCGGCATTCCGCGTTTCCCGATCGATCCGGACGGAGTGGTGCGCGTATATCGCGGCGATTTTGAGATTGAAGGCCTGGGCGGCCGCATGAATTCGCTTGCCCGCGCCGTAGCGGAGCAGTATTCGCCGGCGCTGGCGGTGACCAAGAACGAAGTGCTGTTCAATTTCGCCGGCAAAGCGGGAGCCGAAAATTATCCGCCGACGCCCGCAGGATTTTTCCTCAGCAGCGAATGTATCGAAAACAAATCTTTCGCGGAACGCTTTAAGAATGAGTGCAAAGATGCTGTCCCGCCGAAACTCCCTTACCTGCTCAATAAAATAGTGCTCGTAAGCGGCGCGTATCAAGCGGCCCGTGATCTGCATCAGACGCCCATCGGCGAAATCACCGGCGTAGAAATGCTCGCGCAAGCCATCGATTCGGATTTGCACGGCGGTGGAATCCGTTTACTGCCCTGGCCGCTCAGCGCGTTGCTCGATCTGCTGGCTTCCACTCTAGTGGTCTATTTATATTTCCGGATGAAATCCTGGCCTTTCTACGGATTCCTGCTCGGATGGGGAATCGCGCTGATCGCAGTGGCGATGTGCTTCGTCCTAGTGCGCTACAAGTTGGCGTGGCTGAACGTCGTGCCAGTGGTGGTAGGCGCAAATTTGGAACAGTTGTGGCATCACGGCGCCGAGCTGCGCCACGCGCAGCGAAAAAAGTAGCGCCGGCGTCCCTGCCGGCATCTTACGGGCAACCTTCCCATTTAATGCAACCGTCATCGCCGGACTGAATAGCTCAATCATTCCGCGAATTTGAAATTTTGCTCCGTCCGAAATTGCGGTTCTCGCTGACATTCGTGGTCGTAAGATGCCGGCAGGGACGCCGGCGCTACTTACTGGGCGCCTTCGCGTAGGACTACCACGTCGGCGTCTGTGCGCCTAGCCACGATGCCTATATTCTTGCCGTCGGGCGACCACTTGATCAGCGTGATCTGATCGGACTTGAAATTTGTTAGCTGGCGGCCGGACGAACCGTCGAGCGGCTGCAGCCAGACGTTTCCTACGCCGTTTTGGTTGATCGGATAGACGAGCGCTTTTCCGTCGGGCGTGTATCGCGGAGACTCCGCGACGTCGGGATTCGGATCGATCCAGCGAATCGCCGGCTGCGGGCCGGCATCGAGTGGAATCAACGCAATTTTATGCACCGGATTCGTTTCGCCCAGGGCAACGAGGGCTGCGAACGTCTTGCCGTCCGGCGAAATCTCGGCATAGTGACCAGACAAGAAACCGTGCGGAATCGGAGTTCCGGCAACGGTCTCGGGCGAGCCGCCGTCAAGAGGCGCGCGTTGAATGCGCGCCCCGTCGGTGTCGATGTAGTACGCCCACTTCGAGTCGCTCGAACACAACGGACCGATATCCGCATGATCATTGGAAAGTTTCTTCAGTCCGCTGCCATCGGAATTCATGCGCCAGACATTTATGCCGCCGCTTCCTTGTTGGTCGGTCATCGAAAGCAGCAGGGTGTGGCCATCGGGGCACGGCGCCGGAGAATAGTTGGAAGCGACCGTTGCGAGCGTGGTCTTGTTATTCCCGTCGAGAGAACTCCGCTCGAGATGATCATCTTCGATCAGATAGAAACCATCTTTGCCGGCCCAACTGAAACTCAGGAACCCTTTTTGCTGTTGCGAAATGACGGCGTTGGGCGGGTTGGCGCCCGCGCCGGCGGCTGGGATGGTGTAGACGGTGAACAACAATTTCGATTGCACGGTGGCCAGAGTTTTCGCGTCCGCCGAGGTCGTCAGGGATTCGTAGCTATTCGTATCTTTGGTGATGCTGTGGAACTGCGCACCGGGATAAGAAATAAATCCGATTTGATTGTGATTCACGCCGGTGCTGAGATCTTGATACTGCAGCAGCAGGCCGCTGCTGTCCGGCATCCAGGCCGGTTTATAAAATACGAAGCCCTTGAAATTGGCGAAATCTTTTATTTGTCCGGAAGCAACGTCGGCCATTTGAATGGGGCCTGGAGCGCGGCCGTAATTCGTGCAGACGATGCGCTTGCTATCGGGCGACCAAGCCAGAAAATAGTGCGAAGCGGCGACCGGCCCCCCAGCGAACACTTTTTCATCGGTGCCATCGGCGTTGGCGACCAGAACCTGATACTTGCCGACCTCGGGATCATTGGAGCGCTCGAAGGCCACGTGTTTTCCGTCCGGCGAAAAAGCGCCGTTGGTATCAATGTCGCGCACGATAATTTGCGGATTGCCGCCGAGCACCGGTGAGCGGTAGAGGTCGAAAGCATCGTGCGTGGAGGTGCGCGCCTTGCGGAAATAGAAATAGTTTCCGTCCGGAGAAAAATCGAGACTTGCATAGAATGCTTCGGACGGGGCGATGACTTGCGTGTTGCTGTTTGTGGGGACGTGGCGCAACCACAGGCTGGCTTTTCCGGCGTCTACCACTTCGCTCAGGATATATTTTCCGTCGGGGGAGATAGCCGCGAGTAGCGATTTGCCGTTGTCGGTGATTTGCGAGATGGAATAATTTTGGAAGGGGATTGCGGCTTTGCCGCCGCGGAACATGGAATAGACGCCGTAACCTGCGGCGGCTAGCACGATGAGCACGATTAGCACGCCGGCGCTCAGGCCGAGCTTGTGTTGCTTTGCCGCTGCGACTACGGAGCTTCCGGATTGATGCGCCGCGACCGAGCCGGAACTGGCGGGTGACGCGGTGCGCGCCGGTTCCGGCGCCGCAGTTGGCGTTGCCGCGGGAATTGCCGCAGGTGTTGTCCCGGATGACGCAGCCGCGAGCGTGACTGCGGTCACCGACGGCGAGGATTCGGCGGCGGCGATTGCGGCCGTCACGGCTTCCGTGCGCAGGGAGTCGAAGCTGCGCTGCAGGCGCTTCAGATCGGCGCGCATTTCTGCGGCGACTTGATAGCGCATCTCGCGATCTTTCTCGAGGGCTTTGGCGATGATGCGCTCGAGTTCGCTGGGGACATCGGCGTTCAGACGCACCGGCGGAACTGCGGCGCGATTCAGGATGGCGTCGAAGATCACGCCGGTGGATTCGCCGCGAAAGGGCGCAACGCCTGTGGCCATTTCGTAGAGCACTACGCCGAAAGAAAATAAATCGC
This sequence comes from uncultured Acidobacteriota bacterium, assembly GCA_963792515.1. Lineage (GTDB taxonomy): Bacteria > Acidobacteriota > Terriglobia > Acidiferrales > UBA7541 > Palsa-147. Next base: position 232,534 of record CAWBWG010000002.1, read on the forward strand.
TGCGCGGATCGAGTTGCTTCGCGCGCACTTGCTCTGGCGACATGTAGGCTACCGTGCCGAGCGTGCTGCCGGGACTGGTCAGGTGTTCGGGCGCGACTTGCCCCGCCGTCTCCATCGTGGCGTCAATTGATTGCGCTCCCGGGCCGAGTGTTTTCGCCAGGCCGAAATCCAGAACTTTGGCGTGGCCGCGAGTGGTGACGAAAATGTTCGCCGGCTTGATGTCGCGATGGACGATGCCTTTGGCGTGGGCAGCGTCGAGCGCATCGGCGATTTCGATGCAGAGATCGAGAGTTTCGTCGAGCGGTAGGGCGCGGCCGGAGATGCGGTGCTTCAGAGTGGTGCCCTCGAGAAATTGCATGGCGATGAAGGGCTGGCCCTTTTCTTCGCCGATTTCGTAGATGGTGCAGATATTGGGATGGTCGAGAGCGGAGGCGGCTTGTGCTTCGCGCTGGAAGCGCTCGAGGGCTTGATGGTCGCGGGCTAATTCGTCGGGCAAAAATTTCAGCGCGACGAAGCGATGCAGCGTGGTGTCTTCGGCTTTGTAAACTACGCCCATTCCGCCGCCGCCCAATTTTTCTAGTACGCGGTAGTGGGAGATGGTGCGTCCCGAGAGTGGTTGAGGATCGGGCATGGCGCGGCAATATTAGGCTGGTCGTCGGTGCAAGGCAAGAGTTGGATGGGGTTCTGTGACTGACTGGCGGCTTAAATTCGGATGCGATTCGAACGCGCAATCCCCGAGTGTAAAAGTGCCCAGCGCTAAAGCGCATTTTCAAATACGGCGCTTTTTCGGAGCGCTGAAGCGCTCCTCCCCCGAATAAATTCGGGGGCTCCCACCGTGGTGCCGCGGCTTGGCCGCGATGGATGCGCAGTTTCAACTGCGAAGGTGCCATCGCGCTCAAGCTAGGGTCCTGTTTTGAACAGGGCCGAAAGCCGGGAGGGTCTGTTTTACGTTGCGGTCGGCCGCGATTTGGGTGGTACGACGCGCTCCTACCAGTGGTCGCTTTTTTCACCATTAGAAATTGGGTTTGGTGTTTGTTTTGTTGGAGTTGCGTCGATTTCTATTGATTTTGGTGTATCGATTAGAATTGTCCTTTGGATTACTGGGATTTCGGGGTCGTCTGGCATGGTTAAGTCTAGGTGGCGCTTGGAGATAACTACCTTTTGTACCGGTTCGGTCCAGTGGCCATCATCGTTTAGGTTGCTGTAAGCCTTTATTACGCGGAGAGCGCAATCGCCGGATGTTCTGCCGCTATCGGCGTTTTCGAGTACGCGATCGAGGGCGGCACGGAGGTTGCGGCGGCGGAATTCGTGTAGGCCGGTGGCGCGGGCGTGACGGTAGAGGACCATGCGGTCGCCGACTTCGCGGAACATGCGGGCGATCCATTCGGGGCCTAGCCAGTTGAGGTAGGCGTCCTCGATGTCCTCGCGATTTTCGGAATGGCAGATGGAGCAGAGGCGGGCGTGGCGTTCTGGGTCGATGGGTTGGGGGTTGCGGTGACGGGTTAGTTGGGTGGTTCGGTTATCGTTCATAGCGATGTGGATAACATGTTTGGGGGGGTTGGAGGGTATGGTACGGATTGCGGAAGTTCGGGGGTATGGGAGGCGAAACCGGGGCGGCGGCGGCGGAATTAACCGGCGATGCTTTTTTGCGACGTGGTCCGTCCGTGATTGCGGGAGTTGGTTGGATCGGGGTCGTAAGATGCCGGCAGGGACGCCGGCGCTACTTTACTGCGAGCCTTCGCGTAGTAGCACTACGTCGGCTTCTGTGCGGCGGCTTAGCACGCCGAGATTCTTACCGTCGGGCGAATACTGAATCCAGGCGATCGGATCGCTCTTGAAATTCGTTAGCTGGCGGCCCGCGGAACCGTCGAGCGGCTGGAACCATAAATTGCCTACGCCATTCTGGGTGATGGCATAGACGAACGCTTTTCCGTCGGGCGTAAATCTCGGGGAATCGGCGATGGCGGGATGAGGATCGAGCAGGCGAACCTGCGGCTGCGGGCCGGCGTCGAGCGGAACGACGGCAATCTTCTGGACCGGGTTTGTTTCGCCGATCAAGACGAGAATCGCCAGCGACTTGCCATCCGGCGAGAGGCCAAGGATGTGGCCTCCGATTAAGGCGTGGGGAATCGGCGTTCCGGGCACGGTCTCGGGCGTCCCGCCATCCACCGGGACGCGCTCAATTCGATTGGCGTCTCCGTCGAGGAAGTAGGCCCACTTGGAGTCAGGAGAACAGTCAACGCGGTAATCGTTTTGCCCATTGGAGAGCTGCTTCAGGTTGGTGCCGTCGGCGTTCACGCGCCAGACCCGCGCTGCGGTACCGCCGCCCTGGCCGATCAAAATCAGAAGCACGGCGCGTCCGTCTGGGCATGCCGAGACAGCAAGGATTGGAGCATTATTGAGGAGAGTAGTCGCGCTGCTTCCGTCGAAAGGCGCGCGCACCAGATGATTGTCTTCGGCAAGATAGGCGGCGTCATTTCCGGCCCAACTGGAAGACAAAGCTCCTTTCTGTTGCTGCGGCAAGGCGGGGTTGGGTGGGTTCGCCGTCGTCCCATTCGCCGGAATGGAGTAGAAACTGAAAAGTCGTTTCACCTGAACGGTGGCAAGAGTTTTCGCATCTGCGGAGAGCGTCAATGACTCGTAGCTGTTGGTGTCCTTGGTGATGGCTTGAAATTGGCCGCTCGGATAGGAAACGAATCCGATTTGATTGTGGCTGAGGCCGGTGCTGAGATCTTGATACTGGACCAGAAGGCCGCGTCCATCCGGGAGCCACACGGATTTATTAAATACAAAATTACGGGTGGCTGCGAGCTCTTCCATCTTTCCGGAAGCAACATCGAGCAGATGGATTGGGCCGGGTACCAAGTTGCCATTCGCCAGGGCGATGCGCTTGCCATCCGGCGACCAGGCGAGGAACTGGACGGAAGCAGCTGACGGGGCCGCTGGCGAGCATTTTTTCGTTGGTGCCATCCGCATTGGCCACGAGAAATTGAAATTTTGCCGACTTCGGGATCGTTCGCGCGCTCGTAGGCGATCTGCTTGCCGTCTGGTGAAAAGGTGGCGTTCGAGTCGATATCGCGGACGATGATTTGGGGCGTGCCACCCAGAGCCGGGGCGCGGTAAAGGTCGTGTACGTCTTGCGAGGAGGTGCGCGCTTTGCGGAAATGGAAATAATTCGCATCCGGGGAAAACTCGAAATCGTCATAGACCGCTTCCGCGGGGGCGATGATTTGCGTGTCGCTGTTCGTCGGGACGTGGCGCAGCCAGACGCTGGCTTTTCCGGCGTCATTCACTACGCTCAAAATATATTTTCCATCGGGGGAGATGGCGGCGAGCAGCGATTTGCCGTTGTCGGTGATTTGCGTGATGGTGTAATTCTGGAAGGGAATTGCTTTTTTGCCGCCGCCGAGCATCGAGTACACGCCGTAGCCTGCTGCGGCCAGCACGATTAGCGCAATTACTACGCCTGCCGTTAGCCCCAACTTGTGGCGCTTTGCTGCTTCTACTACCGAGCTGCCGCTGGGATGAGGTTCTGCGGGTTTGCGTCGCGGTCGAAGCTGCCGTTCGCGGAAATGGCGGAGGCCGGCTTGCGATGATCCTGACGCGGCTTGTGCGCCGGTGAAACCGGCTGCGGTGGAGTCGCGCTTGATGCGCTGCAAATCGGTGCGCAGATCGGCGGCGTGTTGATAGCGCAACTGCGGATCTTTTTCGAGGGCCTTCTCGATGATCTCTTCCATTTTTTGCGGGAGATCGGGATTCAGGCGGACGGCGGCTACCGGCGGGCGGCTGAGGATGGCTTCGAAAATTACGGCGGTGCTTTCGCCGCGGAAGGGCAGCGTGCCGGTGGCCATTTCGTAGAGGACGGTGCCGAAGGAAAAAATGTCGGAGCGGGCGTCGAGAGCGCGGGCGCGGGCTTGCTCGGGGGACATGTAGGAGACTGTGCCGATGGCGCTGCCGGGATTGGTGAGATGCTCGGAATCTAGCTGCGGGGAGTCTTGCGTTGCGGAGAGCTGTTGGCCGGACGGCGGGGCTATGGATTTCGCCAGGCCGAAATCGAGAATTTTTACCGGGCCGCGCTTGGTGATGAAAATATTTGCCGGCTTGATGTCGCGATGGATGATGCCTTCGGCGTGGGCGGCATCGAGCGCGTCGGCGATTTGAATTCCTACATCGACGATTTGATCGAGCGGCATGGGGCGGCCGGCGATGCGATGCTTCAGCGTCTGGCCGTCGAGGTATTCCATGGCGATGAACCATTGGCCATCGCGTTCGTCGATTTCGTGGATGGTGCAGATGTTTGGGTGATTCAGCGCGGAGGCCGCCTGCGCCTCGCGTTCGAAACGGGCCAGGGATTGCGGATCTTTGGCTACTTCATCGGGAAGGAATTTCAGCGCGACGAAACGATGCAGCTTGGTATCTTCCGCTTTATAGACGACGCCCATACCGCCGCCGCCCAATTTTTCGACGATGCGGTAGTGCGAGATGATTTGGCCAATCATGGAGGAGCGCGGCGGAATTTTAGGCTGCGATGATGGTTAAGTCAACGCGGTGGGGGCGGAAATGGCTGGTTGATTTCGAGGTTGGATATTTCGTTCGATGCTGCTGAACGGGCCGGTGGAGAAATGCCCAGCGCTAAAGCGCATCTTTACGGCGGGGATTTTTCGGAGCGCTGAAGCGCTCCTCCCCCACATGAATGTGGGGCTGCTACCGGGAGCCGAAAACCCAAAGCCAGAGCGGGCGTCCGCCGCGGCGGACCCGCGCCTACCTTAGGCGGAGAATGTAGGCGGGGATGTTCCAGTCGTTTATTAGGACGAAGGCATCTATGGCTGGGAAATAGCGGAAGCGGCCGAAGGTGCCGTAGCTGGTGTTGGGTTGATCGTTGGCATCGGCGGAATTTGGAGGGCCGCCGGTGAAGGTCAGTTTCTGGCAAGTCAGGCGGTGATTGGCGGTATCTGGCGTCATTATATATACGTTGTTGCCCTGGTTTGGCCAGGCTACGAAATCGTTGGCTACGCTGTCGAAGGTGATTCCGGGATTTGCGGAATTAATTGGATTCACGCCGCCGCTCAGAAATTCCGCGCAGTTGGGATCCGCCAGCGTTGCGGCGGTCCAATTTTGCTGCGTCGTCGATGCCGGATTGCTGATGTCTGCTACGAAGACTCCATCGCCGGCGGCGCACGTGCCCCCCGAGCATCCGCCCACGAGTACGAATAGCTTGCGCGTGGGATCGATCGCGCCGCTCAAATAAATTCCGGTGATGAAACCTTTGGGAGCGGTGATTTGCGCGTAGGTGTTCGTCGAATACTTGTAGGTGTAGAGGGCTTCGCTATCGGAGACGAAGACCAGGCCGCTATTGGGATCGTAGGCTGCGACGTTTCCGTAGGGACCGTCGCCATCGGAGTTCGGTTTGGTGCCGTTCAGCGTGGGATCTTCGTGCACCCAGGACGTGGAACTCGAAATGTTGCTCAGCGGGATTGTCCAGGTATTGCTGCTGCCGTCGCCTTGGATGCAGGCGAGCGAGCCATCGAGAATCATCAGGCGATTGGGCGTGGGGAGAAATACCAAGCCGCCATAGCCTTCGCGCGCATTGGGCGCGAAATTCGGACTGCCGGGAGGAATTCCGTCGATGCAGTTGGCATCGTTCGCGAAGTTCGTGGGAACGGTGGGATCTTTCACGCGCGTGAGCGTGATCGGATTGGCCAGCAGATTGAGCGAGTAAATTTCGTTGCCGAAATAATTGTCGTGGCCACCGCCCCAGACGATTAGCCGATTCGCGGTGGTATCGGCGATGGCGCCATTCCAGGTGCGAATTACGTTCCGGCAATTGTCGGCGAAGGGGTACGGATCACCGCCGAATCCGTTGGGCGGGCAGGCGCCGCTGCCTTGGAGCGAAGTGGCTGCGGGCAACGCGTTCCAGCCGATTGCTGTGGGTAGAGCTGGATTGGGCGTCACGGTCACAGCGTCGGTGCCGGAAATCGATCCACTCTTCGCCGTGATTGTAGGAGTTCCGTTGGCGATGCCTTGCACCAAGCCGGCGGCATTTACGGTCGCGTCCGCGGTGCTCGATGAACTCCATGTCGCAGTACTCGAAATGTTTTGCGTGCTCGCATCGGTGAAAGTTCCGGTGGCGGTGAGTTGTTGCGTTCCGCCGATTACGACGATGGGATCCGCCGGCGTAACCGCGATGGAAACCAGCACAGCCGGTCCGACTGTAAGCAGCGTGGAAGTGTTTACGCTGCCCGACGCCGCGCCGATGCTGCTCGAGCCTTGAACCAGTGAAGTAGCCAGTCCGGCGGCATTGATAGTTGCGACCGTGGTGGTAGCGGAAGTCCAAGTGACCGAGCTGGTCAAATTTTGCGTGCTTTGATCGGTGAATGTGCCCGTGGCCGTGAATTGCTGCGTCCGGCCGGCCGCGATCGATGGATTCGCCGGAGTGATCGCGAGCGACACGAGAACCGGCGGCACGACGCTAACGCCCGTCGCTCCGGTGATGCTGCCCATCATTGCGAAAATATTCGAGGAGCCGACGCTGACCGCTTGCGCCAAACCCGCAGAGTTGATGGTGACAAAAGCCGTGGCGCTCGAACTCCACGTCACCGACGAAGTCAGATCGCTCGAAGTGCCGTCGCTGAATTGGCCAAGCGCAGTGTATTGCTGTGCGGTGCCTTTCGGAAGTGATGCCCCCGCTGGGGTCACCGCAATCGAAACCAACGTTGCCGACGTTACTGTGAGTTTCGTCGAAGCGCTTACGCTGCCCGCTGCGGCGCTGATCGTTGTGCTGCCGGCCGCGATGGTGGTCGCTAATCCCGCGGCGTTGACGGTAGCCACTGCGATGGTCGACGACGACCACGTGACGGAGCTCGTAACATCCTGCATGCTGCCATCACTGAAAGTTCCCGAGGCAGAGAATTGCTGCATTTGCCCCGCGGCGATCGAGGGATTCGTTGGCGAGACCACGATAGATTCCAGCGCGGCGGGGCTGACGGTGGCGCTCGTTGAACCAGTGATGCTCGCTGAACTGGCCATTACATTCGCGTTGCCCACGGCCAACGCTTGCGCCAGGCCGGTCGCGCTGATGGAGATTGTTGTTGGCGCGCTAGAGCTCCATGTTGCCGACGACGTCAAATCGCGCGTGCTTCCGTTGCTGAATTGGCCGACCGCTTTGTATTGCTGAGACGTGCCTTTCGCGAGCATCGCTGCGGTCGGCGTTACGGTGATCGAAACCAGCTCATCGTTCGGCGGCGGAGTGACAGCCGAATAGGACGAACTCCCGCATCCGCTCGCAGCGATACACACCGCCAGCAGGCAAACGATCGCCAGCGCACAGCGAGTTCGATTCGGAATGCAAATCAAATTCTTGCCGCTCCGAAAGTCTTCGCCGGGAGTGAAAAGGAAGACTTCCCACGAAATTTTGTCCACAATCGTAACAGAGTTTGCCATATGAGATGGCAATCGGGGTTCCAATCTCCAGCAGGCTCGGAAATGCCCAAATCGCGGGTAAGTCCCGTCATTTCTGGGCATTTAGCCGGTTTTATGGCTGACTTGAGCGTGCCCGGCAGGAGGAATTGTCGAAGGCGTACAATTTTCTGCGCAATACCGGAATTCGAGTTCTTGCGTCTTGATGAATAATCGGATTCGTTCGCAGGAAGATGCTGGGCTGAAGCCGCACCGCTACGAAGATCAGGCTACGGCGGATTCTGCTTCGCCAAGGGTGGCGAAAGAATCGAAAAGCGGTTCAACGCCGGTAAGCCGCAAAACATTCGCCACGCGCGGAGTGACTCCGACGAACGCCAAACGCCGGCCCGTCTTCTGGCAATGCACGTAGGCGCGGACCAGGCCGCCGATGGCGACCGAATCAAGCGACGGCACTTCCGAAAGATCGATGATCAGCCGCTTGTCGCTGACCGCGAGCACGGCGTCTACGAGCGTGGACGACGTTTGGTGAGTAATCGGTCCTTTTGCGAATAGGATTTGCACTCCTTCGATCGCGCCGGGTTGCGGGATCACTCGGAATGGCTCGTGGGGCATGGCGCGCATTCTAGTCCGATTTCGGCAAAAGTCGCTAAATATTTCTCAGGGCGCGGCGTCGCAACCTGCGGAGAAGAAATTATTTTGTTTTTGGAGGCGTTGTTATCTCTTTGCAGCCGTCACCGCCGAAGATATCTTTGGCTGGATCGAACACCAGTTTTTCATCCGTGTTCGCATAGGCAGAGAAACAGCCCGGGCATCCTGTTCCCGCCAAGAGTTTATCGGTCTTCCAGAGGCGCTTTCCCGATTCGTCGAGATAGATGCTGAGCAATTCGCGAGTGCCGTTGGTGGAGCGCGCGGTGGCGGAGACGAATCTCAGACGCGCCGCGCTGTCGTAGTAATAATGAAAATCCCAGGAGGCATCCTGCCCTTCGCTGTAATTCTCGTACCAGGGCACGCCGCCGTTCGAATCATGTGCGGTCTGCGTGACCGTTAGTTGAGCGTTGTTGCAATATTCGAAGCGGCGCTCGGACGTTTTGAGGCTGTGGCTTTTCAGGCCGGCGTCGGCCGCAGCCACGATTTTGTTGATCGCGATAATTTCTGGGTTCTGCCGCCAATTCGCCGCGGTGATTGCGGTTTTCTGCGCCGCGACAAGCTGCGCCGGGACAACCCGCAGCGCAGACGAGAGAAGCTGTGCAGCCCACAGCATGGTCAGCAGCATCGCGGTGCGAATCGTCACGGCATATTCTCCTTCGCATCCCACGCCTTATGCATTAGCGCAGTTCCTTGCACTTATAAATCCAGTTCGACATCAGGCGCTCCGCCGCCGAAGTAGTCACGCTTTCCTCATGAAGCGAATGGCTCGCGTCCGTTTTTCTGGCTGGCCAGTCTGCCTTCGTGAGCAACCCTCCCGCCACAATCAAAAATTTAAATCCCACCTGCTCGGTCTCTTTCGGATTCACGCGCCCGCTCTGAAATACGAACATCATCAGCCACATGTCCTCGGCCTTATGCGCCTGCCAGCTTTTTAGATAGCGCGACGCGCGTATCTCGATGCCATCGGTGCCGGCGTGTTGCGCGGCGTCATTCGGATATTTTCCGGCAGGAAGAATATCGGGATGGCCGTTGTGGCGATTATTTTTCACCACGCTGCGGCAATATTTCGGAATCGTGCGCGCCAGGAATTCCCCGACCATGCTGTTGAAATTCGCGGCCATTAAAATGTCTTCGAAGCGGGCCATTTCCTGCGCGCGCAATTGTGCGTCGATAAATTGCACGAAGCCGGTGAATTCCGTCATGGATTTGTACAAGTGCTCGGTAGTGACGCCGAACGGAATGGTAGCTGACGGATTGAATCCGTCTGGCTCTGGAGGTTCCGGCGCTGGGAGAAAACGCTCAGCCATGCGGTTGCCGTATTTTAGTACGAACTCATCTTACTAGATGCTTTTTATGGGGCGGAGGTTTAGCTGCGACAGTGACGGTTGAAAAATTGGCGGCGAAAACCCAACGGCGAAAACCCAAAGCCAGAACGGGCCGGTCGTAAATCCCGGCCCCTACGGTTTCTATTTGCCGCCTAGGGCGGTTAGTAACGCGGCGCCGTCTGGGCTGCCTAGGCCGGTGCAGGCATCCCAGCCCGGGCCAGCGGAGTAATTTCCGTTGCTGCCGGAGGTGACGTCGTGAAATGCGGGTTCGACTTTGCCGGTGTAGAGAAGCGGATTAATGTAGCCGACATTTGTGCCGAGCGATTGATTGATGAGCGCGAGCAATCCCGCCCACAGCGGCGCGACAGCGCTGGTTCCGCCAATCACAGTTTGCTGGCCATCGACGACCACGTTATAACCCGTCTCCGGATCGGCATCGCCCGCGACATCCGGCACTCCGCGGCCCACGAATCCGTTCGGAGCCTTCGGCACATTCGCGCCTTGCTGAAATGCCGGCAGCGCAAAAACTTCGCTCACGCCGCCTCCCGTTGCTCCCTCATTTGCCGAAAGTTCATTCCAAGCTTGCTCGCTCTTGATCGCCGAACCTGAAATAGTCAACTTGGTGCCGCCGCACGCGACGACGTAGGGACTCGCCGCGGGAAAATCTACGGCAGGTGATCCGTCCGTGCTTCCATCTGACGAGCCATCGTCACCGGATGCCGCGAGAATCGTCACGCCCATCGTCGAGGCATCCTGGCATGCGGAATTCAACGCATTGCGCGCCTGATCGGTCCAGGAACTTTCGGGGCCGCCCCAACTAATCGACACGACCGACGGCTTCAGCGTCGCGTCGTGCACCGCCGTGGTCACGGCGTCGATGAAACCTTGATCCGTATTGGGCGCGAAGTACGCGGCGATTTGCGCGGCGGGCGCGATGGCTCCTGCCACTTCGATATCGAGCTCGACTTCGCCGTCGGGGCCGCTCGGATCGTTGGTCGGCGAGTTCGTGCCGCCATCGACGGAGACTGCGGTGACTTTCGGAGTAGCGATGCCGAGATTTTTGAAGAATGAATTGAGATCGGCCGCGTTATAGCCGCCACCCAATTCTATCGATGCCGATGCATTGCCCAGCGCCGGTGGCGCTTGAGCCCGACGGGAACGCGTAGGCTTTCGCCACTTGCAGCGGTGAGTAGGAGACGGAAGCTGCTTGTGCAGCGGCGGCCGGATTTCTTTTTCGCAAACGAAAATGTGCTTTGGCTTGCGGGCGATTGTCGAGGCCAAACACCCCTTCGACGATCGATTCCAGATTCGCAGGAATCGTCAGCGCGCCAGTACGGCAGCGATACGTGCCCGAGCTGTGCTGATATCGTCGCAGGTTCGCGCCAAACGCGTCGTTGAAGGCTTGCACCGTGCCGCTGAGTTTCACGGTCCGGCTGGCGGCGTCTTCGCTATCGATTTTCAAACCGTGCTGCGCCGCGAATTCGCGAATTTGTTCGATATCGGCTGGAGACGCGCCGTGCGTTCGGGCAAATTCTTCGCGGCTGAGGTATTTTCGCTGGCGAGGAAGGCGTGTGCCGGTCTCTGCGGCTGATGGGAACTCGCTTGGCTTCGAGCCGCGGCGCAACAAAACGCTCACTTCGATCTGCTGATTTGGATCGGCCGGGCCGACATCCTGCCCGCCCGGCAATGCGGCACGCGCGCTGCCTTTTAGTTCCACTCGATCCTCTCGCTTGGCCATGGATTCCTCCAGTCACACGCAAAAGTACGCGAAAGGCCGGGTGAAAAGAATATATCTCGAATCGGGGAGAGTGGGCGTCGAATACCGCGGTGAGTCTCGGCAAATGCAACATGTGCGGAGCACTACAAAATCCACTCTGGGGGACGTAGCGTCGTAGTTCCGGGACAGACTTCCAAAACCGGTCTCAGACGGCGTGTGACGAGTTGCCGAAGAAGTGCCCAGCGCTAAAGCGCATCGTTTTCGCGACGGATTTTTCGGAGCGCTGAAGCGCTCCTCCCCCGAATAAATTCGGGGCTCCCTCCGGGAGGCCGCGGCTCCGCCGCGATTGGTGCAAAGTTTCCCTTCTACGAAACGCGAATTGCGTTCAAATTAGGACACTACTCCGGGGGCGTCGTGAAGCCCGCCTCCTACTCGTAGCGGAGAGCTTCTGTTGGCGCGATCCTTGATGCTTTTCGCGCCGGGACGTAGGCGGCCAGCATGGTCACCACGAAGAGTGCGGGCACTACGATGACATACGCCACGATGTCCACGCCGCCGGCATTGAACAGCATCGAATTCATGAGCCGCTCGACGGCGAATCCCATCAGCCAGCCCAATCACCGTTCCGATCCCCACCAGCACGAGACCCTTGCCCATCACCAGGCGCAGCACGTCCGAACTTCCCGCGCCCAGGGCGATGCGGATGCCGATCTCGCGGGTTCTGCGGCTCACGTTGTACGCCACCAGGCCATACAAACCGGCGATGGCCAGCAGCAGGCCGACCGCGCCCATCGTGCCGACCAGGTCGATCGCAATTCCTGGCCCGTACACGGCCTGGTTCAAATACAAGTCTTCGTAAGCCCTGATCTGCAGCATCGGCAGATTCGGATCGAGGCTGCGAACAACGTCCTTCACGGGCTCGACCAATTGCAGCGGATCGCCGTTCGAACGCAGCATCAAGACCATTCGCGCGACCGGATGCTGGGCCAGCGGCATATACAAGAAATCCATGGCGCTGTTCGATCGTTCCTTGATACTTGATCGTCTGCGCGATCCCGACGATTTCCGCCGGCGTGCCGGTGCGGCTATCGAGGCGAATGTGTTTGCCCACGGCATCGCCCGCTCGGCCAATAATGTTTTGCGAATTGCTGATTCACCACCACGACGCGCGGCGCATCGGCGGTGTCGGTGGCCAGGAAGCCGCGGCCACGCAGGATCGTGATGCCCATCGTCTCGAAGTAACCTTCATCCACGGTATCCATCGTCGCCGTGAAATTCTCGCGATCCGGCGGCATCTGGAAACCATCGGGCACGAACGTCACGGCGTCGAAATCGTCCTGTCCCAGCGGAACGTTTTGCGTGAGTGTCTCGCTCATCACTCCCGGCGTTTCGCGCATACGCTCGGTCAGCAGCTTGTAGAATTGCTTGGTCTGAGTCGCGTTGTACTGCACCAGGCGCGGATCGAAGCCGGCCATCAGGAGATGGTCTTTCGCGAAACCGGTACGATCCATCAAATCGTGTTGGAAACTTCGGGCCATCAGGAAGGATGCGGTCAGCAGCATCAGTGACATGGAAACTTGCACCACCACCAGCACATTGCGGCCCCACAGGCGCTTGCGGCCGGGCACTTCCACGTCGGCGGACTTGAGTCCGTTCACCAAATCCACGCGAGTGCTTTGCAGCGCCGGGGCGAGGCCGCAAAGCAGCGCGCTCAACAGGGCTAACGCGAGGCTTGCCAGCAGCACGCGCTTGTCCATGTGGAAGGGGATCGCGAGCGGCAACTCGCTCATGAATACGATGCTTTCTTTCGAGTGAAACCACTCGATCTCCCAGTAGCCAATGGTGATCCCGGCCAATCCAGCCAAGGCGGCCAGAATCAGGCTTTCGGTTAGCAGCAGCCGGATGAGACGGAATCGCCCGGCGCCGAGCGCCAAACGTACGGCGACTTCGCGTGTGCGCGCGCGGGCACGGCTCAGAAGAAGTCCGGCCACATTGGTGCAAGCCACCAGCAGCACCGCCAGCGCGAGGATCACGAAGATCACGCCGAATTTCCAATTGGTGTCTTCCAGGGTGCGCGCTTCGAATTGGGTGTAGACCGTCGCGCCGCGGCTGCGATTAACTTGTGGGTAGTCGCGCTCGAAATTTTTCGCCAGCACGTTCGAGTTCATTGCGGGCTTGCAGCAGCGTCGCGCCCGGTTTCAGGCGCGCTTTTAAGTTTAATTCGCGATCGTCGCGATCCTCGAAGAAATTTTTCTGCAAGTTGGTCGAAAATACTCCTGCCATCGCCAGCGGCACGTAGAAGTCGGGATGCCCGAACGTAGGCATCCCTGGGAAAGTCTCCGGAGCCACGCCAATGACGGTGAACGGCGCGCCGTTCAGGCGAATGGTGCGCCCTAGGACGGATGGGTCGCTCGCGAATTCGCGTTTCCAGAAATCCGGCCCGAGCACCACCACGGCATCGCGGCCCGGGCACCTGATCTTCGTCTTCGCGAAAGCCGCGCCCCAGACGTGGCTCGACGCCGAGCACGTGGAAATAATTACCGGAAACCATCATGCCGCCCTTGATGCGCGGCGTGGCGCCAGGTTCGGCGCTGAAGCCGACGGCCTGCATATCGGCGTTGGCGATCACGCCGTCGTAGCTTTTCGTTTTGTCGCGGATGTCGAGATATTCGCGGTAGGAGAAATCGTCGAAGTTGCTATCGTGCGTGGTGCTCACGAGAGTGACGACGCTGCCTGGATGCGGCACGGGGTAGGGCCTAAAGATTAGACCATCGACCATGCTGAAAGTCGCCGCGGTCATTCCGATTCCCAGCGCCAGCGTGATCACCACGAATGCGGTAAGTCCGGGCGTGCGGCGCAGGCTGCGGATCGCGTAGCGCACATCCTGCAGCAAATTTTCGATCAACAACAATCCTCGCACGGAGCGATATTCTTGTTTCATGGCTTCCACGCCGCCAAATTTCACCATTGCCTGCCGGCGCGCTTCGACCGGCGATAAACCGGCGCGAAGATTTTCGGCGGTCTGTAGAGCGATATGCTCGTCAATCTCCTCCCGTAGTCGTGTTCCTGTGAGCGCCGGGTCGCAAAGTTGGCCAGCCGCGCGAAAAACCGTTTTAGATATCTTCATGACAAATCCTCCGCTTTCGCTTCGAAGAAGCGGCCGATGATTGCTGCGGTTTGTTCCCAATCTTTGGCTTCGGCCTGCAATTGCTTGTGGCCTGCTTTTGTGAGCCGGTAGAAGCGGGCGCGGCGATTATTTTCTGAGGCGCCCCATTCCGATTCAATTGCGCCTTCCTGCTCGAGCTTCGAGCAGAACGGGATAGAGCGTGCCTTGATTCACGGCGAGCAGATCGCCGCTGATCTGCTCGATGCGGCGGGCGATGCCGTAGCCGTGCAGCGAGCCGAGAACATCGAGAGTTTTGAGGACCATCAGCGCCAGCGTGCCTTGCAGGACATCGGTTTTTTGTTTCATGTCACCACCAATCCGGCCATTTGGGTTTCCAACAGGAAGATCGCATACTTCCTATGGGAAAGCAACAGGTAAATTAAACAGCGCGAAAGGTTGAATGAAGCAGGCGCTTATTGCTTCTTGGCGCCGGAGTCGCGGAGTAGGACTACGTCGGACTCTGTGTGCGTGCGGAGTAGGCCGAGGGTTTTGCCGTCGAGCGTCCAGTGAAAATCTGAGATGTGATCGGCCTCGAATTCGGTGACGCGATGGCCCGGCGTGCCATCGACCGGTGAAACCCATAGCGCGTACAGGCCTTTTTCGCGAATCGGGTAGCCGATGGTTTTTCCGTCGGAGGTGTAGCGGATTTCGCCGCCGGCGCGCGGATCTCGCTCGATTACTTTCACTGGTTGCAGCGTTTCGAAATCTAGAATTTTGATTACGATCGGGCCGCCGGTGGTGGGTTGCGTTTGGAAGGCCAGATATTTTCCATCGGGCGAGACGTTGACGCAGCCGCAGGTGAGCAACGACTCGGAAAGCTGCGTGGGAGTTCCGCCGTCCACGGAAACTTTTTTGGCCACAAATTTTCCGGAATCGTAGCTGGCGTAAACCAGCCATTTTCCGTCGGGCGAGCACATGGCCGGTTCGTCGTCGGTGCCGGTGGTGAGTTGCTTCAGGTTTCCGCCGCCGGCGTCCGCGCGCCAGATATTCATGCGAATTGCCGCCACCGCGAGACGCGGACGCGAAAATAATGTAGCGCCCGTGATCGCAGGAGATCGGAGCGAAGGAGGGGAAATCATCGTGAAGGACTGCGGCGCGATTGCTGCCGTCGGCATTCATTTGGAAAATGCCATTTTCCTGTTCGGCGAGCAGCTTGCCGTCGTACGTCCAGCCAAACCAGCCTGTGGGCGGACGGCTGCTGACGGTCACCGGCTTTCCAGCGCCCTTGCCATCGTAGGAAGCGGTTTGCAGCGTGCCGAAATATTGGGACTGCACGGTGGCAATGGTCTTGCCGTCGGCGGAGAGACTGATGATGGGATACGAGTTCGTATCGTTGGTGATCGGGCGGTACTCGCCTTGCGGGTAAGAAATCACGCCGATCTGCGTGCGATTGAAATTCGACTCGCGCCCGCTGGTGACGACCAGGATGCCGCTTTGATCGGGCAGCCACACGGGTGAATCGAAACTCATGTCAGATTTCTTGAAGGTTTTTTTCTCACCCGTGGAGGCGTCGAAAAGATCCAGTGCGGACAATGCGGATTGATCGAGAATAAATTCAGTGGCCACTATCCACTTGCCGTCGGGCGACCAGGCTGGCTCGTTCAGGCGGGTATCTTGCTTGGAGAGCAATTTCTCGCCGGAACCGTCCACGTTGGCGATCATCAGGTCGCCTTCGCCTTCGTTTTTCTTCTTGCGGATGAATACGATGCGGGCGCGGTCGGGCGAAAAACTGATTCCGCTATCAATATCATGGACGATGCGTTCCGGGCTGCCTCCGAGCACAGGCGCGCGGTACAAGCTGTACACATTCTTCTCGGACTTTTCATCCTTGGTGAAATAAATGGAATTGCCGTCGGGGGAAAAATTCACGCCGTAGTAGCGATCGTCGGAGGGCGGGACGATTTGCGTGTTGCTCTTCGTTGGAACGTTGCGGAGCCACAGGCTTTGCTGGCCGCCGTCGCGTTGCACGTTGAGGATGTAATTCCCGTCGGGCGAAATGGCGGCGAGTGAGGCTTTGCCGGTTTCGGTGACGGGCGTGACGGTGAAATGTTCGAAGCCGGCGGATTTGTGGCGCGAGAGGAAGGAATAGATGCCGAAAGCGGCGGCGGCTACCAGCGCGAGAAGAATTACCAGAGTGAGAGCGGATCCAAATTTGTGTTGCTTGGCTACTTCGCGCACGGCGGAAGCGGATGCAGTTTGCACCGAGCCTGAGGACGCGGCCGGCGCCATTGCTGGAGTCGAAGCCGACGAAATCGGTGCGGTGACGCTGTCCGGAAACTTGCGAACTGCTGCTCGACGAGACGCGTCCCGATGAATCGGTTTCGCGGCGCAGGCGTTTCAGGTCGGCGCGAATTTCGGCGGCTACCTGGTAACGCATCTCGCGATCTTTTTCGAGCGCCTTGTGCAAAATTTCTTCGAGCTTCGGCGGAATTTCCGGATTCAGGCGCAACGGCGGCGGAGGCACGCGATTCAGAATGGCGTCGAAGGTCACGCCGGTGGTGTCGCCGCGGAAGGGCATCACGCCCGTGGACATTTCGTAGAGCACCGTGCCGAAGGAGAAGAGATCGCTGCGGGCGTCGAGTTCTTTGCCGCGCACTTGCTCGGGCGACATGTAGGCGACTGTGCCCACCGCGGTGCCGGGGCTGGTGAGTTGTTCGGCGCCGATTCCGCCGGTGGCATCGGCGGCGAGGGTGGCTTCTGTCGCGGGGCCCGCGCCCTTTAGCGTTTGCTTGGCTAGGCCGAAATCTAGAATTTTTGCGTGGCCGCGTTTGGTGACGAAAATGTTGGCGGGCTTGATGTCGCGATGAACGATGCCTTGGGCGTGCGCGGCGTCGAGCGCGTCGGCGATTTCGATTCCTAGGCCGAGTAGATCATCGATTTCCATCGGCTTGCCGCCGATTTGCTGGCGGAGCGTCATGCCATCCAGGAATTCCATGGCGATGAAGGCTTGGCCGTTGAATTCGTCGATTTCGTGGATGGTGCAGATGTTCGGATGATTGAGCGCGGAGGCGGCTTTGGCTTCACGCTGGAAGCGGCTTAGCGCTTGGGGATCTTTGGCTACTTCATCTGGTAGAAATTTTAACGCTACGAAGCGGCTGAGTTTTGTGTCTTCGGCTTTGTAGACTACGCCCATTCCGCCGCCGCCCAATTTTTCTATGATGCGGTAGTGCGAAATCGTGCGGCCGGAGAGTGGGGAAGGGTCAGGCATGGGTGGGAATGTTATGACGGGCTCACGGACAAGTCAACGCTTCCCGATTAGATTGGAGGCTGGGGACGTGAGGGGAGGCGGTCGGCCGATACCGAGCGTTGACTGCGATTGAGAAAAGCGCGTTATTTTCCCGATTAGAGTCGTGGCCGGGCGTTTGTTTTGTGTGGGTTGCGTTGATTTCTAATCGAAATGGTTCCCGATTAGAAATTGGGGCGGCTGGCGGGTGAGGGCTTTGAGAGTCGGCGGCCTTGGCGGCGGCCGCGTACATGTTGCAATTGCTCCTGGGCGGGGGTGGGGAGGCCGGGGTACTTTTTCGGACTGGCGGGCATCGAGGTCGTCAGATGCCGGCAGGGACGCCGGCGCTACTTGTCAGCCCCGCGGTTAGGGACTGCGCGCTACTTGGACTTGTTTAGCATAAGAGTACCAGATTGTCAATAGTTTAGTGATAGGGTACTGGCTATGCGTGGTGCGCTTGGGTTTGGCCGCGGAGAGGCAAAGACGCCGGCAGGCTGCCTGCGCTACGGTCGGGGTCGTGGATTTTGCGGACTGTTTGGGTATCGCCGCAGAAAAGAGCCGGCAGGGACGCCGGCGGTACGGGGGACGCTGCGCGAACTCTAACGGAGGTAGTACCAGCGAGCGAGAGCGCCGGCTGCGGCTGCGAAGATTCCGATGGCTACGAAGACTATGGCCATTTGGTGTATGTCGACGGGAGCGCCGGGGGCTGCGCGAGGAGTGGCTAGTAGCAGGAGGGCGCCGAGGAATATCGCGAGTGCGCCGCCGACCTGGGATCTCCTGCCCAGTTGGGCGCTGGGATTTTTGAGGCTCTTCGGTTCGGGGTCCATGCGGGCTCCTTCGCAACGGCATTATCCCATTTATCTGGCGACGGGCGCTGCGGAACGCGCGAATCGCGCGACGAGAGCAGAGTGAGCAGGGCGTTGGGGCATGAAACTATCTGTGGGAGTTTTGGCGAACTCTTTTTGATTGTTGCGTGAGAATTTGCTGCAGGTTCAGTTCTAGCGGCTCGACTATGTTGCCGCGGCGCACTTTCAGTGTTACGGGACCGCTCCAATCGGGCTGAATTTGATTTTGTGCGAAGCCGAAGGTGAAGGTCTGCCGAACTTCAAGGACGTAGTACTGACCGCCGCTATAGGCAGATTCGCAGGGAACGGATTCGACTTTGTTTACGTACGTTTCGAGCGGATGGAATTCGCGCGAGCCGACCGCGAGCACGGCTGTGGCGCGCTCATCTTGCTTTCGAGCGCGGTACATCACCTGGAATAGAAGTGTGCCTTGCGAATGGAGAATGTCTTCACTCGCGGGCAATCCTTGTGAGTGAATGCGGGCCGTGCGGCCTTCCATCGCGGCTAATAGCAGCGGGCCCGCAACTCTAATTTCCCACGTGACCTGGCTGCAGGCGTGTCTTACGCGATAATCCTCCGGGGGCTGGTAGGCCAGATCTATCCTCCAGTTTTTGCCGGCATCGTAACCGTGTTGAGCTGCGAGGAATAGCTCGTTGGATGGAGGAAAAATCAGCGCGTCGTCGATCGAGTTGTTTTGTTGCGCGAAGAGAGAGGCTGCGGCGATGAACGCGACGCAGATAAATGGAGGCCGCATGCACCCTCCCCGGCAAGTCGCGCGCTTCGATCGCGGCGCGTCCTGTGAATCGAACTTCGATAGCCACGAAGAGCGTTTGTGATGTCTCTTTGCTCCGCTCCGAGAAACGCCAGCACCGCACATGCTCGGGGATTTCTAAATGTTCGCGACGTCTGCGGGAAGAGGGGAGGTGGCGACGGGACTTATCGCGGCTGTGCGGGGCACCAGAGCGACGCGGAAATCAGAGATGTCCTCGTCCAGAATATTCGAATAGATCACGAACATTCCCACGACAGCGTCGAGCATGATTTGCATGGCCAACTGGATCAGTGTCGCTGTTGCGCGGCTTGCTGCAATTGCCGCGAGAAATCCCATGATCCATCCCAGCGGAAACGAAACTACTACCGCGACGATGATTCTGTAGACCACCGTACGCCAGCAAAACGTCCACCAGATGCGGGCGGTGCGCATGAGTGTGGGCGGAAGAGTCTTGGCGCCGTCCCCGCCGTGATCTGAAAGCAAGGCAATCCGAAAATGGCGGAACTTCTTGCGCAAAATATAAGCCATCGCGAAAAAGGCGGCGAGCAGGTAAAAAATATAAACGTCATAGCGCATGAGAACCACGATCGCTACGCCGCTCGGAAGGCGCCGCAAAGTTAAGTTAACGGCAATCGCCAAAACCGTGGAACTGAGCGCCGTGCGCCAATAGAAGGCCCACCAGATTCGCAATCCGTGGCCCAAATCCGGCTGGATGTAGTTGTCCGTGGGCGCGGCGGAAAGCGCTGGATGTGGGGCGTCGAACATGGAGGGCGGGGAGGGCATCGGGTTGCGGGATTGTGACGGAAGGTGGCGCTGAAGTCAACTAGCTGATTTGGTATGGGTCTGTTGATATTGTGCGTATTGACGACGGCAAAGGAAGAATTCCGAGCCAGGTTACGCGGAGGCAAATAGGCAAAATTTTCTCACGCGCTAGACGGGCGGGCGCAGCAAGCCGGCGCCCCTACGGGAAAATTCAAATGCGGCTGCGCGAAACTTGAATTTATTTGCGCGATTTTAGGAAGTGGTCGGCTATTACGCTGGGCGTCTCCACTGTGCGGTGTTCTTCGGCGTCTACTACTAGGCGTAGGAATTGGGCCATGCTCCAGGCTAATGGGGTGGCGCTGCCGGTGCCTGCGCCGAAGGAGAAATTTGATTGCGTGGGTTCGGCGCGGTCCCAGATTTGTTCGGGGATCATGCCGCCTTCGTTGGCGAATTTTTCCATTGTGAGTATGTACGGAGTTGGATCGTGGCCTTGGGCGATTTCGTATTCGCCTCGTTCGCCGGTGAAGATGGGCCATAGGCGGCCTATGCCTTCGCCTTGCCAGGGGCCGCCGAAATAAGTTTCGCCGTAGCCGTCGTGATTGTAGCGGCGGAAGCCTGGGCCGTTGGGGGTTTCGACGCGGATGGTGGAATCGATTACGTGGACGCTGCGAGTGATGTTGGGATCATCGGCTGGGCGGATTCCTAGGCGGACGAATTCTAGGAAGCCGGCGTCGACCACGTCGCGCTTGTCCCAGATGCCGCCGCCGTTTCTTACGTCTAGCGTGGCGCCGTCGTTGGGGTCGGCGGTTTGGTCTATGCGGATGTAATAGCCGGCGCGGTCTTCGGGGGAGCCTAGATGGCCTGTGGTTGTTAGCGTCCACTTTTCTACGTTGGCCGCCCAGTCGTCGGCTGTGCGGAGATAGTGGTCGGCGTCTTCGTTCGCATTATTTTTCTTGGCGATATCCGCGGCGCAGACTAGGGCTGCTATTTCTGCGGCTAGCGTTGACGGGGAGTAGCCGTTTAGTTCTTCCCAACGCTCCTGCTCGGTGATTGGGCCGTGGGCGAGTATGAATTCGGCTTCGGGGCGTAGGTGCTTGGTCCAGGTTTCGGCGTCGGTGCGGCCTAGTTGCCAGGCTAGGATTAGGGGATAGGAATCTTCGTCCATCTGCATTGCTGTCCAGTAGGGTTTGCCATCTAGCCAGCTATTTTGCGGGAAGCTGCCGTCGGGCTTTTGCTGCACCGTCAGGAGATAGTTTAGGGCGCGTTCGGCGGCGGGGCGATCGCCTGCGGCTAGTAGGCCGGTGGCTACTTCGTAGAGGTCGCGGGCCCAGACTAAGTGATAGCCGCCTACTGTGGGTTCGGCGGCTTTTACGGCGAAGCCCCAGGGGATGCTCATTGAGGCGATCATGGCGCCGCGGTAGGTTTTGTCTTCGTGGGCTTTTAGGACCATGGCGGAGAGTTGGAACATTTTTTCGTAGCTGGGATTTACTTGGCGGAGGCTGTTGGCGTATTCCTGCCAGCCGGTGACGTATTCGGCGCTGACTTCTGAGAAATCTCGCTGCAAACTTTTTTTCGCCGTGTCGATTGCGGCGGCTGCGTCGGCGCCGAATCCTAGGGCGATGAGGAAGTGCCTCGCGGCGGGCAGCTTCGCCACTTGCAGGACGTTGCCATTTTCGGCGCGGGCGTATTTTTGCGTGAGCTTGTAATTTCGCAGCAGGTCGGTGTAGCCGTCGCTGGTGCCGGCGAAGCCGTTGGTTAATTCTGCGAAGCTGGGTTTGCTGATTAGGGCTGCGGCTACGTCGCTTTTTTGCGTGACTAGGGCGTCGCCTTGCGTGAAGCCGGTGTCGCCGTAGCCGCTATTTTTTAGCGCGGGATCGAATAGGACGTAGAGGGAATCTGTTGCGGAGCCGGTGAAGGTTACGTCGATTAGTAATGTAGTTGCGCTGCGGGTCGGTGATGTACGTCTTTGTGATTTGAAAATCTTCTTGCGGGTCGTTGCTGGTTTGGCGATAGAGCAGGGCGCTGTCGTTGATGCGCTCTAGGGAATGCGCCATGTCTTTGGATTCGACCCAGACTTTTTTGCCGTTGCTTACGGCGAATTCTAGGGTGCGGACGTTGGCGGTGTCGAGGCGCGGGTAGTAGACCTCGGTGAGGATGCCGCCTTGTAGCGTGAACCAGACTTTTGAATCGGTGGAGGTGGAGGTGCCGACGGCTTCTTTGCCGCCTGTGGTCCAGGTGGGCAAATCGCCTGGGGCGTTCGGGGCGTTTTGGGCCGAGGTGGGTGGATGCGAGAAATGCGAGCAGGATGAAAAGTGCGGCGAACGCGAGGAGGGGAGGCAAGTGGCCCACATCTTCGCTGACGTTACTCGGGCGGGCGCAGCAAGCCCACGCCCCTACGGGGAAAATTTTGACCGTGGCGAAGGATGTCAAGGGAGTTCGATTTACCTTCCAGGAAATTTGGGAGAGTGTGGGGCGGACAGGGACAATCCGCCCCTCCCGGGGTGATCGGGTTAAAACGTGAAGCGCATGGCTAGCTCGACTTGGCGCCAACTATTTGTCAGAACGCTGTTAATCGCACCGATGTGTCCGTCATTAATGTTCGTATCATACGGATTCGCGAAGTGCGGCGTGTTGGTCAGATTGTAGGCTTGCGCGCGGAACTGCGCCCGGAAGCGCTCGGTGATTGCGAAGTTCTTGAACAGAGCAAAGTCTACGTTCGAGAACCCGGGTCCGCGAATCAGATTGCGGGCGGATGTGCCGGGAGCAATGAAGACACCCGCGCCGTTCGTGGCTGGGTCGGCGAAGGCCCCCCCCTCTACGTAGTCGGCGATGTTGCCGGGATGGATCACCGGCTTGCCGACCAGATCAGCCCGCGTGCTGCTGGGATTGCCGCTGGCGGTGATGCTGAAAGGAGACCCGCCTTGCAGGACGTAGATGGCGTTGAGCTGCCAGCCGCCGATGGCGTAATCGACCCACCTGGAAACGTCTCCGCCGAATCGCTTTCCGCGGCCAAAGGGCAGTTCATAAATTACGCTGGGGCTGAAAACGTAATCCACGTCCTGGTTCGACAAACCGTGCTCGATTTTATAGTCGGTGTAGAGCTGCGGATTGCAGGCGTCCAGATTGCCGCAGGAGTCATCGGTGGTCTTGGACCACGTGAATGCGCCGGTGACCTCCAAGCCTGCGGCCAGGCGGTGTTCGTACTGGATTTGCAGGGCGTTGTAGTCGGATTTGCCGCTGGTGTCCTGGATTTGGATGCTGCCCAGCTGCGGATTGAGGTTAGTGCCGGTGCCGTACAGAGTCTGGTTCGCATTGTAATTGCGAATGAGGTGCGCGCCATGTGTGCCCACATAGCCGATGCTGATGGACTGATTTCTGCCGAGTTGTCTCTGCACCTGAAGGTTCCATTCGGAGACCTCCGGTGTCAAGTTCTGGGAAAGAAGGCCGACAACGCTCACTCCGGTCGGCGCAGACAAGTTCAAATTAGTGAAACTTCCGGACGGCAACGGACCGGTGGCATCGGTAGAAATCAGCTCCGCGGGAGTGCAGTTGGGCTCGCAAGGTAGAGACCCGGTTAGGGTGATGCGATAGCCCTGCGCATAGGTGACTGAGTTCTCGCCACTGAACGGAGGATTCTGAGCTAACTGATTGCTGATGCCGCCGCGGTCAATAAAGTAAAAGAGCCCGTAGCCGCCGCGCACAACGGTTTTGCCATCTCCAGTGAGTTGGTAGGCAAAGCCGAGGCGCGGGCCGAAGTCATGATAGTCATTGGGAATCGAAGTACGCAGCGAGCCGTTGCTTCCAGCCACGACTAGCGCTCCGGTGGTCAGATCGAAATTCGCTTGCCGGTTATCAACTTCCACTGGCCAAGTAAGGATGTCGTAGCGCAATCCCAGGTTCAGCGTCAGGCGGCGCGTCACACGGAAGTCATCTTGGGCGAAGAACCCGTTTTCCCAACTGCGCGTGCCCACCATGCCAAAAGGAGTGCCGTGCGAGTAAGCATCCACGAATCCTGCGAACAGGTCTGCAACTTCGTAACCGGTGTCTGTGTGTCCCTGACCCGGGCCGCAACAGGGGCTGCTGCCATTGCCGGCAAGTTGAAAATAGCCTTTGCCAGCCAGCGGCCGGTACAAATTCAGTTGGCGGCGCAGAATGTTTACGCCTGCCTTGACTGTATGCCTGCCCTTAATCCAGGTAACTGAGTCGTTGTAGTTGAAGCCGGTCTGCGGAACCAGGTAAACGCCAAAATCTCCGGTGTACTCAATTTGCGAAGCGTAGGCGCCGATCAGTGCGATACCCGTAGTCGCCGCGGTATAGCAGTTGGCGATGCCAAACTTGGTGCACCAAGCAACGCTATTCAATGGCGGGATGTACCCGTACTGGTCGCGGACATATCCGGCGCGAAATTCATTGACGATGGTCGGGCTGATGGTGGTAGTCAGGCCTATCGAAGCGCCGTTGGGCCAGTTGAAATTCGTGCCGGAGCCGAAGCCAGAAGGGAGAACGCCCAGGGAAGTCGTGTTGGTCTGGTCAGTGTGGCCGTGGCTGAAACGCACGAACAATGAGTTCTTGGTGTTCAGGATGTAATCGCCGCGGATGTCCCAGTCATCCCAATTCTCGACGACGCTGCGCTCCAGCTTGAAATTGTGATAAAGGAAATCGCAATTGGAGTCTTGGATGGCGCGAGTGGGTCCACAATTTGGTTCGGGGTAGAAGCCGAGGTAAGCAATGGCCGCGGGATTTTGCCGATTCAAAGGGATGACGTTCGGCTGTGTGCCATTGCCCTCGAATTGCAAAGCGCCGTTGGGATTGGTAGTTGTGGCAGGCACGGAGCCGTCGGTTGACGGGTCATAGATAGGGCCGCCGGTCGGCAGGGTGAGTCCGGTAGTGAGGGAAGGATTCAGCAACTCAGAGAAGTCTCCCATGCGCATCATGTCTGTGGGTACGGTCGCGTAGGATGGCCCGCTGGGAACGGCTTGCCGCAATCCCTGATAATCGCCAAAGATGAAGAGCTTGTTCTTGATGATCGGCCCGCCCGCAGAGCCGCCAAACTGGTTGCGCACGAAACCCGGAGTCGGCCCGCTATCAAAGAAATTCTTGGCGTTCAGCTCTTTGTTGCGGTTGAACCAAAAAACGCTGCCATGGTAGTCGTTGGTTCCGGACTTGATGGAGGTGACCACCAAGGCTCCGCCGGCGCGGCCGAACTCGGCCGGAGCGATGTTGGTCTGCACCCTAAATTCCTGGATTGCATCCGCGGGTGGGAAAATCACAATGGTGTTCACCAGCGCTTCGTTGTTATCAATTCCGTCCAAGATGAAATTGTTGGCTTGCGCGCGGATTCCATTCACGACCAGTGACGCGCCACCTTCTTGTCCGTAACGGAATGTTTCCGCATTGCCGGCCGAACCCGTAGCGTTGCCGCTGCCACGGATAACGCCCGGTACGAGCAAGGCAAGCTGGGTGAAGTTGCGGCCGTTCAGCGGCATCTCCTCGATTTGCTTGGCTTCCAAAACCTCGCCGATCGAGGAATCTTCCGTATTCAAAACTGGGGCGCCTGCTTCCACTAAAACCGTTTGGTTCTGTGCGCCTATCTCCAACTGGAAATCGACAACGGCTAATTGAGCGACTTGCAATTCCAGATCGCGGGCTGACGTCTTGAAGCCCTTCTGCGAAACCTCGACGTGGTAATTACCCGCGGGAAGGGCCGAGACGGAGTAATAGCCGAGGTCGTTGGTGGTGGCGGGCGACTGCCGGCCCGTTCCGGTGCTAGTTACCGTGACACTCGCGCCACTGACGGCCGCGCCTTGCGCATCGGTGATCGTTCCCGATAGGCGCGCAGTGTCACTCTGCGCGAAACTGACAGTCGCAGTCGCGAGGATTAGCAGGAGGATGGCGGCGCAAAATTGGAATTTATTGCGGTTCATATATGCCCCTTTTCTTCGAAAGTGCCGAGGGCTGCAGGGTCTCGCGAATGCACTCCGAGCCCGGACGGGCCTCGACGGTCAAAGACGCGCACCCGGCGACCGTCCAACTTTGGGGAAAAGACAAATCGTTCACCCCGAACGATTCAAAGTATCGATGGTGGGCATCTAATTCTCAAATCGGGCAAAGAAAAAGAAGTCTCGTCCAGTTTGAAACAGTTACATGTGAAAACCGTTCTCTTGCAGACTCTTATCGGGTTTGTTACGTTGTTACGCGTCGGTTGCATACGGGTGGGGACTGTATGTCCGAGCATGAGCTGTTACTCAAGCAGGTGGAGAAGGTCGCGAATAGCGGCGTGCTTCATGGGTCGGAGTCGCTGCGGAAACTGCTGCGCTACCTGGCGCACCACGCCATCGAGCATCCCGGAACACCCCTCAAGGAATATCAGATTGCGACGGAGGAGTTGGGCCGTCCTGCGGATTTTGATCCCGCGGTGGATTCCATGGTACGCGTGCAGGCTGGGCGGCTGCGGGCCAAGCTGGGTGAGTATTATGCCGGCGAGGGCGCTGAAGATACTGTCCGGATTGAATTGGCTAAGGGCGCCTACGCGCTTTCGTTCCATCACCGGCAGCCCGGGGAATCTCACCCTGAAGTAGAGCGCGGACTTGAGCACGAGGCGCATGCGCCGGTGCGGGCTGGGACTGGGGCGCCACGCGCGTGGATGGTCACTACTGCAACCTTATCTATTCTGCTGGCGGCGGCGTTGATCGCGCTTTTTGTCATTAGCCGGGAAACTTTGGTGGCTGGGGCTCGCAATGAGGAATCGGCGGCTGTGCCGCTGCAAGTATTTTGGAAGCCGTTCCTGCACGGGCCGGACGAGCCTTGGGTGGTGTTCAGTAACGCGGCGTTTTTTGGGCGGCCGGAGACCGGATTGCGCTACTACAATCCCGCGCACGATCCGGCTGATGCGGTGTGGGATCACTACACGGGCGTTGGGGAAGTTCTTTCGGTGCACAATCTTGATCAGGTGTTCAGCGAGCTACACCGCAATCTTCGCGTCAAGCGCGGGAGTTTGTTTTCGCTGGACGATGCCAAGAATAATGATCTGATTTTCGTGGGCTCGCCTTCGGAAAATTTGACCTTATTGGAAATTCCCGGAACGCACGAGTTTGTGTTCCAGCGCATGGATTCTGGGCCGCGTAAGGGCGATTTGGCTGTGGCTAACGTTCATCCGCAGGCGGGCGAAGCTGCATTTTATTTGGCGAGTCCTTCGGCCGCGCCGTTGACGGAGGATTATGCGGTGGTGGCGTTTGTGCCGGGGTTGAATCCTGACCGGTCGGAGATGATTATTGCGGGGACTACCACGTTCGGGACGCAAGGTGGAGTGGAATATGTTTGCCGGCCCGACTCTGTGGGGGAACTTTTGCGGCAACTTTCTGCTTCTCCGAGTAGCGATGTGAAACCGTTTGAGGCGTTGTTGCGCGTCAAGATTACTAAGGGCGTGCCTGTTGAGACCGAGCTGGTTTCTGTGCGGAAGCTAAAGTAGCGCTGGCGTCCCTGCCGGCATCTTACGACGACAAATGCCGGCGAAGGCCCCAATCACGGCCGGTGCGAAAATCGAAAATATATCGAACGATTGTAAATGGTCGTCCGGGGGCGAGTGTTGCTACTAGGGGAAATGATGCTCGTAAGATGCCGGCAGAGACGCCGGCGCTACTTTACTTCAAAAACTGAAACGCTTTGCGGCGGCAAAATCAGAGTGAGTTGTTGCCCGGCGAGGTCGGCCTTCGCTTCGCCGAAGATTGTGGAGATGCTTGCGGGTTTTCCGGCCGGAGTATCTTGCAAAGAAACGCTGACGGTCTTGGCGCTCGCACCATTCTGAAAGGCGATCACCAGCTTTTCATCGCGCGATTCGCGCAGAAAGACGTAGCTGGAATCGTCGGACGCCAGATGCCAGAGGCGTCCTTCTCTCAGCGCTGAGTGCTCGCGTCTCAATTGCAGCAGTGTCTGCACATATTGGAAGATTGCTTGTTGCTCGGGCGTTCTGCCTTCGTGGGTAAAGGCGTTGTGCTCATCCTGCGGCCAGCCGCCGGGAAAATCGCGGCGATTGTCTGGATCGCTTCCGCCGGGCATTCCGATTTCGTCGCCGTAATAAATTTCGGGAATGCCTCTGAGCGTTAGCGTCAATCCATACGCCAGCTTTAATTTTTCTGGCGTTGCGCCAGTCGCGCTCGCGAATCGAGAAACATCGTGATTGCCGAAAAATGGGACCAGATATTCCGGTTGGGGATAAAGCGAGTCCTGGCGCAGGATATTGGCGATGCGTCCCGCCGGTGCACCATTCAGCAGCACTTCGCGCATGACGAAGTAAAGCGGATAGTCGAATACGGTCGTGAGTTGCGTGTCGATTCCGTCCCAGCCTTTGCGTCCGCCGACAAAAAATGAGGTGACGGTCGGGTCCGGATGAAATACTTCTCCGATCGTCGTAGAGTCGCGGATAAATCTTCCGCAGTCCGCGATGCCATTGCGACCAGAATTGACGAGACACATACGGAAACGTATCGATCCGGTAGCCATCTAGCCCAGATGACTCTGCCCACCAGATGCTGTTTTGAATTAAGTATTGGACGACCAGCGGATTTTCGGTGTTCATGTCCGGCAGTTTGCCGAAGAACCAGCCGTCGGTCAGATTTTTTCTCATTTTTTGCGGGGTGTGCGGATCGGCGAGCGCTTCGAAGAGATCGTTGGTGATTTCTTTTTTCTCATCCTGTCCATAAAACCCGCGTTTCAGCGGCGAAGAGGAGGACAAGTGATTCTCCGCGGTGCCGTGGAACCAATCCGGCATCGGCGGATCCTTTACCCAGGGATTGAGAGGCCCGACGTGATTTGGGACCACGTCGAAAAATATTTTCATGTGCTGCTGGTGAGCGGCGTCTACGAGCTGCTGATATTCGTGCAGCGTTCCGAGGTGCGGGTCGACGGCGTACAGATCCGTGGCGCCATAGCCGTGATAATCCTGCGCTGCGCCATTCTTGACGATGGGAGTGAGCCACAGAGTTGTCACGCCCAAATCCTTCAAGTACGGAAGATGGTCCTTGATTCCGCGCAAATCGCCGCCGTGATACGCGCGTGGTTGCGTGCGGTCGTGCGAGTTGGGAAATTCGGGCGGTTCATCGTTGGTGGGATCGCCGTTGGCGAAGCGGTCGGGCATGATCAGGTAGATCACGTCGTCGGGCGCGAGGCCTTGATTTCTGCCGGCGATGGGTTGGCGCGCGGCAATCGGAAGATTAAACGATGTATGTCCGATCGCGGTGGTGATGCGGCAGACGGCAGTGCCGGTTTTTAGTTGGGGCGAAAATTTCAGTCGATACGAAAAGATAATCGCCATTCGACGATGCTTGCACGCGGCTGACTGTGATTCCCGCAAAATTGCATGCCGCGTGCGCCGCTTGCAAATTTTTGCCGGAGAGCAGCACGACGAGATCCTGTGTCAGGCCTGTCCACCAATTCGGCGGCTCCACTTTCTGGACCACTGGCGCGTTTGCGTCGGAAACTTCGCGCGCAGGGGCTCGCTCGGCGCACAGAAAAAGAAACGAGATGGAGATGAGCAGAATCGCTGCGGCAGGATGCCAAGTCTGTCTGCGCAAGCGCGGGGCATGGCAATCGATCGCAACCTTAGCATCTGTCTGTTGAGGCACAACAATGGGGCGTCGAACGGAGGAGCGGGAGTGAGCCCTGCGCGCTCGTTCTATTTCAAAGATTGCGCGCGCAACGGACAGATGGAACGAAGTTGCAGCTGCGGAGTCTCGCGGGACGGGCGCAACAAGCCGGCGCCCCTACGAAGACGAAGGCAAAGGCCAAGTCAAAGGCGAAAAACCCAGTGCTACACCGGGCCTCCGCCTAGGCGGACCGGCCCCTAGGATGCCAAAATCGAAATGCAGATCCATCAACCCTAAAGGGGTTCGGGATGACAGCGTTGCGCTTTGTCTTCGTGGTCGCGACTCTACTGGCCGCGGCTTGCTGGCGGAATGATTGCGTTCATGCGCAGGTATTCGACCATTTGTCCGTAGTGATTCATGGGATGGGTTAGCGCTACGGTTGCGATTCCGAGACGCGTTACCTTGCCATCGCCGAACGGGTTCTGTACTTGGTCGGTCTGATTTTTTTCGTTGATGCTGGCTAACGCTTTGTGGAGATACGCGAAAGAGTCTTTGGCGAATTTCATAATGTCGGCTTTGGTGGCGATCGACTCCGGTCCGCTTTCGCCGCCCACGTCGACGGGCGGCTTCTGCTCGAGAATCGCTGCGCCGATCATGTAGTTCACGGCGGCTACGTGCCGGACTTGCTGCGCGAAAGTGCGAACGCCTTTGAACTCGCCGCTGCTGGGCGCGAAGGAGTATTTGGCTTCGGGCATGGCGTCGGCGGCGGGGAGGAATTCGCCTTCGACCTGGCTTACGGCGCGATCCATGATTTGCGAGACGGTGCGGGATTCTGCGGGTTTGGCTTGGCCTCGAGCGACGATGGGACTTGCGGCTACGAGCGCGCAAGTGAGGATCCATTGCGTGATCTTCATTAGAATCTCCTTCGAGTTGGTTCGTGAGTTTGGGTTGGTGGCGAACTACCGTGGGCGTCAATTTCAATTCGTGCGCCGGGCGGCATTTTAGGGCGAGCCGTTGCACAAGTCAAAGCGGCTCGAGGTGCGGAGCGAAGACGTGCAGGTCACTGCGAAAAGTGCGGGAGAGTCTGGTGGCGCGGAGGCAGATGGGCCGCGTTTTCGCGCGCGTTATACGGTCGGGCGCGCCGATTTGCCTGGCAATCGCATAGCAATTGCGCGAACGCGGGCAGCACCGCAATCTGCGAGATGTATCCCAATCCCACTACCGCGTATCTGATTTTACGTGCAGGCTTCGACGCTTCCCGGCCGCGCATCTGTGCCTCCCCCGATCGAGATGGTCGAATGCTATGGGCGGATACGGAGCGGAGCCATACAGCGAACGGCGTAATTACTGTGGAGGAATGCCGAAGGCCGGGGATCCGCCAGTTTCGAGCGGGTGACAGGGCCCGCCTACGCCCTGCGGGCTTGGGCGCGGCAGTCTTCGCTTGCGAAGGCTGGTGGGCCTGGGGAGAGTCGAACTCCCGACACGCGGTTTAGGAAACCGCTGCTCTATCCGTCTGAGCTACAGGCCCGATGATCGAATGCTGATGATTTTATCCCTAATTGTGGCCGATACGTAAACGATTCCGGGTTGCGGTGAACTTTGCACGTTTGAAGCGGGATAAAGCTTGCGTTGACACTGCTCGATTTTTCTAGCGAGTGTTCCCGGGTTTGCGTATTATTTGCCGCCTTAGCTGGGAGTTTAATCGCTGTACTTAATTGGGAGAAAAAATTCATGATCAAGAGAATTTTGGTGGTGGGCGTGTTGCTGTGTGCGGCGTTTGCTTTGGGAGCGGTGGCGTTTGCGCAGGAGCCGCACGTAAATGTGGGAGAGAGGCACGGAAATATGCGGGCGGCGCAACAATTGATCCAGCAGGCGTGGCAAAAAGTTGACGAAGCGCAGAAGGACAATCATTACAATCTTGGCGGGCATGCGGCGAAGGCTAAGGAACTGCTTGCGCAGGCGAGCGAGGAGATTAAGCTCTCGGCCGAAGACGCCAATCACCGGTAGTGCGCAGTGAGGTTGGGGCGATTGCGCATATCGCGGCGTTGACCATCGCTGATGTCCGCGCGCGATTCGCACGTAGCGTTGATGCCGGCGTGATTAGCATGGCCGAAAGGCGGGAGGGTCTAAAGCACCCTCCCCTACGAAGACCTTTGCGGCGGTGCGCTGCTCTAGCTTTTGCCGGAAGTGGCAGCCTTGGCTTGATCGGCGCGCACTAGTGGCACGTCTACGGTGTGTTCCGCCACGAACCAGACTTGCAATTCGTTGGTGCGGATCACATCGCTCACCAGCAGATCATTCGTGCCGTCGTCGCCGGCATCATCGGCTTGCTCCGCCATGGTGCGGGCTTCGCGCAGAATCATCTCGTGAGCTTCGAGGAGCCGCGAAAGTTGCACGGGAACTTCCTCGCGGCCGCGGGGAGGACGCGGGATGATGGTGGTTTCGGCGATGTCCGGTGCCATGGCGAGACTGATCGCGCCCAAACTCTGAATGCGCTCGGCGATGGTGTCTACCAATTCGTTCTGTTCGTTGTAGTGCTTATCGAAAAGCAGATGGAGCTGGTAGAACGTGTGACCGGCTACTTGCCAATGATGCTTTTTGTAGAGATCGCGAAGAGTGATGGTGTCGGCCAGGATTTGATTTAGATTTTCGGCGCTGGCGGCGCAAACTTTTTCGTCGAGAGCGATGGGTAGCTTGGCGATTTTTCCGTAGGGTTGAATCTCGTGGGCTTGTTGGTGCAGGACTGGACGGGATTTTTCTGTGCCGGATTCTAGCTGACTGTAACTGGGGCCGCGCTTGTCGGATTTCGATGGCATTGTGCTACCTCCGTCGTGATTGGATGCTGGGGAGATTTTGCCGTTTCAGGGTGTAGAAGGCAAATGCGGGTCTTGAATTTGCATCTCGCCCGGCCCGCTATAAAGCGCGGACCCTACGTTCGGATGGCGCTGGCGCGCTTAGCCGGCTGCGGGCAGCAGGCCTGCCAACAACACTTTTGCGCCGTTCCAGAGGATTTGCACGCCGATGCAGACTAGCAGAAACGCGTAGAGCCCGAGAATTACGTTCATTCCGGTGCGGCCTACCAACGCGGCTAGGCGATCGGCGAAGCCGTAGCAGAGAAAGATGCTCGCCGCAATTAGTAGGGAGCCGATCACTGCGGAGAAAAGCGCCAAGAGATTCACGCCAAAGTGATGGGGCTCGTTAGCGCCGAGCGTGATGGCTACGGAAATCGAGCCGGGCCCGACTGTGAGCGGGAGTGTCAGCGGGTAGAACGCTTTGCTGAAAATGTCGGGGGCGCCGGCGTGTTCGCGGACGGCGTCGGCTTTGTCATCGTCATCGCTCTGCGTCAGCATTGCCCAGCCAGTGGAAATCACCACCAGTCCGCCGCCTACCTGCACCACGGGAATTGAAATTCCCAAGAGCGAGAGCAGATGCGTGCCAATCGTGAAGGAGCCGACCAAGACGATGAAGCTATTCAGGGCCACGCGCCAGGCCAGCAATTTGCGCGACTCGCGCGTGAAGCCGGCGGTGAAGGCGAGAAAGATGGGGCTGCCGCCGATGGGATTCACGATGGGGAACAGCGCACCCACGATCAGCAGAATATTTTTCGCGATCTCAGACAACGTTGCCGCCTCCTCCGATTGGCGCAGCGCAGAAGTATGCACTCAGTTGGTGGTTTGTGCACGGGAAGTTACATGCGGTGCCAAACCCTCGCCGACAAAACCGGGCCTGCGATTGTTACAGTGCTGTAACTTGACAATAAAAATGAAACGCAATAGAAATACCGTGCATCAACTAGGTGTTCTGCCATCCTTCGTGATGCGGAGGGCCATTGGCAATTCAAGCCACGCGCAGGGACTTCCTAAAGATCGCGACAATTGGTGGCGGAGCTGCGTCGCTACTCGGATTTGATCTGCGTCCGGCGTATGCGCAACTGAAAGAGTTGAAGATTGCGCGTGCGGCGGAGACCCGATCGACATGCCCTTACTGCGCGGTCGGATGCGGCGTGCTGATTTATACGATCGGCGATCGCGCCAAGAACGTGACGCCGCAAGTGGTCCATGTCGAAGGCGATCCCGATCATCCCATCAACCGCGGCACGCTGTGCCCGAAAGGCTCTTCGCTCG
Organism: uncultured Acidobacteriota bacterium; assembly: GCA_963792515.1. Taxonomy (GTDB): domain Bacteria; phylum Acidobacteriota; class Terriglobia; order Acidiferrales; family UBA7541; genus Palsa-147. The sequence continues at coordinate 266,113 of CAWBWG010000002.1, forward strand.
AGCAGGACATCCTGAATACGCGACGGTTGACCAAGCCGCAAGTGCGGCGGCCTGGCGGAACTGATTGGGAGGATATTTCGTGGGACAAGGCACTCGATGAGATTGCGCAATGGACGAAGAAAACGCGCGACGCGACATTTGTGGAGAAGGATGCCGCCGGCCACACGGTGAACCGCTGCGAAGGGATTTCGTTCATCGGCGGGTGCACGGATACGAATGAGTTTAATTATCTGGTCGTTAAGGCGATGAGAGGTTTGGGCTTGGTTTATTTAGAAAACCAAGCCCGTGTTTGACACGGCCCCACGGTCTCAAGTTTGGGACCAACATTCGGACGCGGGGCGATGACCAATGGTTGGGTCGACATCAAGAACACCGACATGATGTTGATCATGGGCGGAAATCCCGCCGAGAACCATCCCTGCGGATTCAAGTGGGCGATGGAGGCCAAGCGCAATCGCAATGCCAAACTGATTTCCGTTGATCCACGATTTACCCGCACTTCTTCTACCGCGGATCTTTTCTGCCAGATTCGGGCCGGCACCGACATCGCTTTTCTGGGCGGGCTGATTCGCTACGCGATCGAGAACAATCGCATCGCCAAAGATTATCTGGTTAATTATACGAATGCGGCTTTTATTGTGAAGGACGGCTTCAAACTTCCCGAGGATGGGCTGTATTCCGGATTCAACGCGGCAACGAGCGCTTACGATAAAAGTACTTGGAACTATGAAGGCGGAGGCGATCTAAGCGGGAAAGCGGGGGCTGCCGGCGCGTCAGGCCACGCGCCTGAGCCGGTTCCCGGCAACCCGGGAGGACCAGCGCCGGCGCCATTGCTGCCAGCGAATGTGGCCTACGATCTGACGCTGCAGCATCCGCGCTGCGTTTTTCAATTGATGAGGCAGCAATATTCGCGTTACACGCCTGAGACTGTCGAGCGCATCACCGGCATTCCGAAGGAGCAGTACCTGAAGGCTGTCGACATGTTCACTTCCGTCCGCAAAGACGGAGACATGAAGAAAGTCGGGACAATTATTTACGCGGTCGGCTGGACGCAGCACACTTTCGGAACGCAAATTATCCGCACCGCGGCAATGATTCAGCTTCTGCTCGGCAACGTCGGAAGAGCCGGCGGCGGTGTCAATGCGCTGCGCGGCCATTCGAACATTCAGGGCGCCACGGACATGGCCGGGCTCTATGATTCGTTGCCCGGCTATTTGAAAACGCCGCTACCCACCGATCCCGATTTGGCCTCGTACTTGAAGCGCGTCACTCCGACTTCGTCGAAGCCATCGCAGTGGGATTCGTTTAACTACTACTCGAACACGCCGAAATTTTTCGTTTCGCTGATGAAGGGCCTGTACGGCGACGCGGCGACCAAGGCAAACGGCTTCGGTTTTGATTATTTGCCGAAAGTGGATCGCGATTGTTCCTGGACGCACATCTGGGACGACATGTACAACGGCAAGGTCAAAGGCATGCTCGCCTTTGGCATGAACGGCGTGATGATCGGCCCCGACACCAACAAAAATATCAATGCACTGAAGAAAGCCGATTGGCTGGTGGTGGGCGAAATTTATCCGGATGAAACCAGCGAGTTCTGGAGAGCGCCGGGAATTACGGCGGACGAGCAAAAGACGATCAACACGACGGTTTACCGATTGCCTTGTGCGGGATTTGCGGAAAAAGACGGCAGCTTTACGAATTCAGCGCGTTGGGTGACATGGAAAAATGCCGCAGTTCCGCCTCCGGGCCAAGCGCGGCTCGATCAGGACATCATTGCCCAGATTTTTTTGCGCGTCCGCGATCTCTACAAGAAAGAAGGCGGAAAATTTTCCGACCCCATCCTCAATTTGAGTTGGGCCTACGCGGATGCCGCGCATCCGCCGCTTTCGCAAGTGGCCATGGAGGTCAACGGCAGAGCTCTGGCGGACCTGGAAGATCCGGTTACGAAGCAAGTGATCAAAGCGGGGCAACAATTGCCTGGATTTGCATGGTTGAAAGACGACGGCACAACCGTCTGCGGCAATTGGATCTACGCCGGCAGTTGGAGCCAACCCGTGCCGGAAATGCAGCGGCGCGGCACCGAAGATCCTTCGGGGATGGGCGTATTTCCGAACTGGGCGTGGTCCTGGCCCGCCAATCGGCGAGTGATGTACAACCGCGCCTCCTGCAATCCGGAAGGGAAGCCGTGGGATCCGGAGCGCAAGCAAGTTTGGTGGAACGAAGCGTCGCAGAAGTGGGTGGGCAATGATGTTCCCGACTTCAAACCCGATTCCCATCCGAAAGATCACATGGGTCCGTTCATCATGAATCCGGAGGGCGTGGGACGCTTGTTCGCGCCCATCGGAGTGCTGGCCGACGGGCCGTTCCCGGAACACTACGAACCGATCGAAAGTCCGATCAAGAATCCGCTGCATCCGGCGCAATCGAATAATCCGCTGGTGAAGAAGTTCAATACGCCTTTCGACAAATTCGGTTCGCCCGAAGAATATTCGATCGTTTGCACCACTTACCGGCTCACCGAGCAGTATCACTACTGGACGAAAAATAATCCGATGAACGTGCAGTTGATTCCGGAGCCGTTCGTGGAAATTCCCGTGGAGCTTGCGGAAGAGAAGGGCATTCGCGGGGCGGACAAGATCAAGGTGATCAGTGCGCGGGGGACGTACATCGCCAAGGCATTCGTGACGAAGCGGCTGAAACCCATGATGATCGACGGCAAAAAGGTTTATCAGATTGGTCTGCCGATTCATCAGGGCTTCCGCGGCATCACTGAAGACGAAGAAAGAAACGCACGCACGCCGGCGAATTTGCTGACTCCGGCGGTGACCGATCCGAATGCCCACACTCCGGAAACCAAGGGCTTCCTCGTGAAAGTCGAGAAGGCTTAGGGAGCGCGCGATGAGCCAGGCCTCTACACAAATCGTCCGCATGTCGGGGCACGCGGGCACCGTTCCCGGCGCCGGTTTGAATCGCGACTACGATGTCTGCAAATTAATCGATACCACCACTTGCATCGGCTGCAAAGCTTGTGAAGTGGCCTGCCTGGAATGGAATGGTTACACCTTCAGCCAAACCACTTTCGACAATTCTTATCAGACCATGCCGGAGACGGCATGGAATTACTGGAATTTGATTAAGTTCAACGAGCACGAGCGTGAAGACGGCAGCTTGATGCTGCTGATGCGCAAAGATCAGTGCATGCATTGCGAAGATCCGGGGTGTTTGGTCGCGTGTCCGGCGGATGCCGCGATCGTGCAGTATGCCAATGGCATTATTGATTTTCAGCAAGAGCACTGCATCGGCTGCGGCTACTGCGTTTCCGGCTGCCCGTTCAACATTCCAAAATTCAACGCCACGTCGAAAAAAATGTTTAAGTGCACGCTATGCAATGATCGCGTGGCCGTCGGACTCGAGCCGGCTTGCATCAAAGCGTGCCCGACGGGCTGCCTGCATTTCGGCACGAAATCGGAAATGAAGGATCTGGCGGAAACACGGGCGCAGCAATTGCGCGAAGTTTCCGGCTTTGCGGACGCAGGCGTATACGATCCCGCTGGCGTCGGAGGCACTCACGTGATCTACGTGCTGCACGATGCCAAGAATCCGGAAATCTATGGCGGGCTGCCTAAGAATCCGACGATTCCGTGGATCGTGCGTTTGTGGAAAGGGCCGCTGAAGTGGATCGGGAATCTGGCGATGGTTGGCGGAATTATCGGCGTGACCCTACATTATCTGCGCTTCGGTCCGAAAACCGTTGAGGACGATCATCAACGCAAGAATGGAGACCATCCATGAGCCGCGGTGATGTAGCCCTTCGCAGCGGCACGGTCACCCATGGCGGCGATCGCATCATGCGCTATTCGCTGCACGAGCGCGTGAACCACTGGGTCGCCGGCCTGAGTTACGTCTATCTGCTGCTCACCGGGCTCGGTTTCTGGTCGCCCTATCTTTACTGGTTCACTGCCATCTTCGGCGGCGCCGCGGTTTCGCGCTTCTGGCATCCGTGGATCGGTCTGCTTTTCTTCGTTTCAGTTATGTACATGTATGTGATGTGGTTGAGCGACATGCACATCACGCCCGTCGACATCGCCTGGAAGGAAAAAGTCGACTACTACATCCGCAACGAAGACGAAAATCTGCCGCCGGTCGGCCGTTTCAATTGGGGACAGAAGATCCTGTTCTGGGTGATGTTCTGGGGAGCGATTCTGCTGCTCATTTCCGGTGTGGGGCTGTGGTTCGTCGAGTCGATTCCCTGGAGCCTGCGCTATTTGCGCTATGCCGCGGTGATCGTGCACGTCGGCGCGGCGCTGATCACCATCGGCGCGTTCATCATTCATGTTTACATGGGCACCGCCATGGTGCGCGGCGATTTCACTTCCATCGTGCGCGGCGAAGTCACACGAGCCTGGGCGAAGACACACCATCGCCTGTGGTATGAGAAGGTCACTGGCGATACATCCGCACGGAAATGAGCGCGCGGGCTTGGGATGCTCGTATCGCCCGCGCCGAAGAACTTTCCTCTAAGTTTCCGTTTGCCGCTGAAGTTCTCACGTTCTACGTTTCCGTTGCGCGGCTTCAGAAAGAACTTGCCACGCTTTATGCGCCCTCGACTCCGCGGCGGATTCCGGGAGCACCGTTGCGGGAAAGTTTTGATCCTGCCGCGGTGGTCGGGCAATTTCCCCGCTTTCTGTCGCTGGTGGCGTCTGTGGCGCCGGCTCCGCTGGCTTCGTACGCGCGCGAGTTGGCAGCGAAGCCCGCCGAGTGAGACGGCGGAGTTGCTGGCGACCTACTGGGAAAAAGGCGGCCGCTTCGAACCGGCGCTCGACGAGCCAGGCTCATTTTGCGCTCGGGCTTTTCTCGAGCCATTCTCCGAATCGCTGGCCAGGTCGAGCGCATTACCTCCGCCGGTGGTCATGCGCGGCTCCTGCCCGCTCTGCGACGGCTTTCCGCAACTCGGAATTTTGCGGCCTGAAGGAGATGGCGCGCGGCGTTCGCTGCTTTGCTCATTTTGCTGCGCGGAATGGGATTACCGGCGGATTCTGTGTCCTTCTTGCGGCGAAGAAGATGAAAAGAAACTTTGCGTTTATGCCGCGAAGGAATTCGATTACTTGCGCGTGGAGGCTTGTGACAGTTGCCGGTCTTATATCATCACCATCGATTTATCGAAGAATGGCCGCGCTGTTCCGCTCGTGGATGAGCTTGCCGCTCTGCCGCTGAATCTTTGGGCATGCGGGCAGGGTTATAGCAAGCTGCAGAAAAATCTTTTGGGAATGTGATCGCTGCCTGAGTGCGCTCGATCAGAATTTCCGGATGATCCAAAAAATCAATTAGCGCTATCGAAATTCTTGGTTTTACTTTCCACAGGGGCGCGGGTTAAAAATTTGCATGGGGGAGGAATAAGCGGAATTCGATCGCCGTTCTGAATCCTCACGGCGGCGGGTTATACGCGCACCCTGGCCTACCCCACGGCCGGGCTGTCGGCTTCCTCCCCCCTTTTATCGCATGCGCGCTTCGCCGCAGGCGCTCGCGGAACGTGTCGCTGTGACCGTGAATAGTCGCTAGTGAGATACGGAATCGTTTTCGTTAGAATCACATCCAAGTTCCATGGATTTTGACCAGCTCACGACCTTCGTTGAAGTGGCCAAGAACGGCAGCTTCTCGCTGGCCGGGCGCAAAGTATTTCGTTCGCAGTCTGCGGTGAGCGCGCAGATTCGCCAACTCGAATTGGAATATGGCGAGAAGCTTTTCGGGCGCGTGGGAAAAGCGGTGCGGCTGACGCCGGCTGGCGAAGTGCTCCTTGATTACGCCAAGCGCATGATCGCCATGCGCCAGGATTCGCATCGCGCCATGGCCGATCAGGCGGAGACCACCCGCGGCAAGCTGGCCATCGGCGCAAACGAAGCTACTTGCCTCTACGTGCTGCCAGACGTCTTCGCCGAGTATCAGCGGCTCTATCCCGCGGTGCAAATCAGCATCTACCGGAATTTCGGCCACAAGATTTTGCAGAAAGTGGAGGACGGGTCGATTGACGTCGGCATCGTAACGCTGCCGATCAAATCTCCGGGCCTAAAGGTGATCCCGATTTTTCGCGATCGCGTAGTGCTGATGACCAGCCCGAAAAATCCGCTGGCGCGGCTAAAGTCTGTGAGCGCCGCGGACATTGCCGCGCAGCCGATCATTTATCCGAAGACCGGTTTCACGCGCCAGCTCTTCGATAAATATTTCCGCCCATTCCGCTCGCAATTGCACGTAGCCATGGAGCTGCCCAGCGTAAGCATGATCAAGCGGTTCGTGGCCGCGGGATTGGGCGTCTCGCTCATTAGCGCGTCCTATGCGGCCGACGATGAGCGCGCCGGAAAAGTCCGCCTGATCCCCATCAAAGATGTAGAACTCTGGCGCGAACTCGGTCTAATCTACCGCCGCGATCGCCATCTTCCGCGCTCAGCCACAGCCTTCGTGGCAGTAATCCGTCAACGTGCCGAAAACGCCGCAAACTAGGCCGTCGTTTTCGTAGCGCTGGCGTCCCGCCGGCTCCTACGACTAAAAATGTTCGCTAGATCCGTACTCGTCGACGGCGCGGAAAGTTCGATTCATGGCAGGGATTTGGCTATGCGATCCGAGCGTGACGGTTGCTCGTAGCAAGACTCGCGATCGTAAGCGCCGGCGGGGACGCCAGCGCTACGAAATCCGACTACTTCGGCTGCTGCTGCGTCATGCAGTGGATTGTGCCGAGACCGAGAACTAGATCGCGGCAGGCAATCGGTACAATTTCGCGTTCGGGGAAAAGCGCGGCTAGTTTATCCAGCGCAATCCGATCGTTCGGATCGTTAAATGTCGGTACCAGCACGATGCGATTCGCGATATAAAAATTCGCGTAGCTGGCGGGCAATCTCTGCCGCTCGAAATAAACAGGCCGCGGCATCGGGAGAGTCTCAACCTTTATAGCGCGGCCGTCCTGATCCTTCATCGTTTTCAACCGCACGATGTTTTCCTGCAGCGGCTCGTAGTTCACGTCGTCGAGATCCTCTTCAACTGCAGCAACTACCGTAGTCGGATTCACGAATCGGACGAGATCGTCGACGTGACCGTGCGTGTCATCGCCGGTGATTCCGCGATTGAGCCACAGCACGTTCGTTACGCCGAAATAATCGAGAAAGATTTCCGCGTAGTCTTCGCGCGCAAAACCTGGATTGCGTTCCTGCACTTTGCTCAGCAGGCATTCCTCAGTCGTGAGCATCGTGCCAAGGCCATTCACGTCGATACTTCCGCCTTCCAGTACAATGCGGCGCTCGCGATACACCGGCTCCCACGAAGGAAATTTCAGTCGCGGCAATAATTTCGAGGTGGCGGCATCATCGCGCTTCGAGTTGTCGTATTTCGCCCAGGCATTGAAGCGCCAATTGGTGAGCGCGGTGTCGCCCTCTGCATCGCGCACGAAAATCGGACCGAAATCGCGAATCCATCCGCGATCGGTGGGCACGATGTAAAAATCGACGGCTGAAAGATTCGCCTCGCTCTTCTTCAATATTTCGCGCGCGTGGCGCTGCATCGCCGCGTCGCGCACCAAAATGCGCACGCGCTCTACGCGCGCCAAATTCCGGACGATATCGGCATAAACCCACGGAATAGGCTCAAATTTTCCAGGCCAGTCGGTTTTTTCGTGAGGCCAGGCGAGCCAGGTAGCCAGGTGAGGTTCCCACTCCGCCGGCATGCGGTAGCCGAGAGCGTGAGGAACCGGAGGCCGCGCGATTTTCGCTTTCAATCGCGCCATCGTTGCAGGATCGGTGCGTACGCGTCGATGCGCCGGTCGCGCAAGAACGGCCAATTCCGCCGCACATCTTCCATGTGCCGCGGATCGCATTCCGCAATCAAAATTTCTTCGCGGTCGGTCGGCGCTTCTGCGATCACTTGCCCAAACGGATCGCATACGAACGAATTGCCCCAAAATTGCAGCCCGCTTTCGGGTGTGCCTTCGTAACCGACGCGATTTACCGCGGCCACATAAATTCCATTGGCAATCGCGTGCGAGCGCTGAATGGTGCGCCAGGCATCGAGCTGCGCGGCGCCATGCTGCGATTTCTCGGAAGGATGCCAGCCGATCGCGGTCGGATAGAATAAAATGCTCGCGCCACCCAGGCTCGCGAGCCGCGCGGCTTCGGGATACCACTGGTCCCAGCAAATCAGCACGGCGATGCGCCCGAAGCGCGTATCGAAATTCGGAAATCCCAAATCGCCCGGCGTGAAATAAAATTTCTCGTAGTAGAGCGGATCGTCGGGAATGTGCGTCTTGCGGTAGAGGCCCAGCAGAGAGCCATCCGCATCGAGCACCACCGCCGTATTGTGATAAACGCCCGCGCCGCGCCGCTCAAAGAGCGAGCCGACGATCACCACGCCCAGCTCTTTCGCCAACGCAGCCAAAGCGTCGCTCGACGGCCCGGGAATCGCCTCCGCCAGACCGAAAAGTTCCGGATTTTCCTCGCGGCAAAAATATTGCGAGCGAAATAGTTCCTGCAAGCAGATAATCTGCGCCCCGCGCCCCGCCGCTTCGCGAATTTTCTTCAGCGCAATTGCCAGGTTTTCGTCGACGGTCGTCGAGCACTTCATCTGCACAAGTCCAACAGTGAATCGATCCATCATGGATTGAATCTTATCATTTCGCTGCCGAAGGATTCGATGCCGATTTTCTAGTGAAGATTCAGGTCGAAGAAGCCGATGGCCCAAAAGCGCGTAATTACGGTGGCGAACAACAATCCAATCACAAAAATAGCCCAACGAAACTTCCGCCAGAGATCGCGAAAACCAGAAAGCTGTGCGAAGACGTCAGGGACGTACGCCGCGCAATAAGCGACATTCGCGAGTACGGCGAGAACGAAAATGAAAAGCGCGAGATTTAGATTCAAAGTTGCTTTCGAAGCAGGATAACCGCGCGCGAAATAGAACAAGACAACGCCAGCCAGCACGGCATTGTAAATCAGCCGCCGCGGCTCCCAATAACGAATCGCGTCGGTCACCCATCCGCGGAGGGATTGCGCATCCATTGTTAGAAATTCTAGCGTTTTCACGAATATCACTTCAATGTTCACGTCCCCGTCCGGAACGCGAAAGGTACTGGCCGGTGACGGGGCACGGCCCGCCTGCTCGATTGTGCTGGGCTGAAACCCACCGCTACGACGGCCTTCGAATTACATCCAATTCCATCGTTTGCTACGGCCAACACCTGATTACTTTCCAGGGCGCTGTGTCTCAAATTTGTTTTGCGTCTTTTTCGGAATTGACGCACGTCGTGGACAAACGAAAGGGAGATCAATGAAAATCAGCCAGCTCTTCCAAATCACGCTCGCGCTGCTCTTTGCCGCAATTCTCGCTGGATGCTCGGGGTCCTCCGCGAAATCACCGGACGTTACGAAAGGCATTCGCGATTCGCTGGACCAGGCCGGACTTAAGGCTGTGAAAGTGAGCCAGGACCGCGATTTAGGTGTTGTTACATTGACCGGCGAGGTGCCTTCGGACGATCAGAAGGCGCAGGCTGAGTCGATCGCCAAGAGCTTTGCCGCGCCGCAAGTGGTGGCCAATCAAATCACTGTCGCGCCTCCGGGCGGCGAAAGTGACGCCAAGAAAATTGATTCCGATCTCGATGGCGGAATCGAAAAGGATCTCGATGCGGCGCTGATTCAGCACGGAATGAAAACCGTGAAGTTCGACGTGAGCAAAGGCGTGGTGAAGTTGACCGGCGACGTGAATTCGCAAGGGCGGCGCGCGGAGGCGCAGCGCGTGGCGGCTGCGTGCCGAACGTGAAGCAAGTGGTGAATGAGCTGCAAGTGAAGAAGCAGAAGGCTAGCGCGACGAATTAGGCGTTGCTGGCGTCGAGATCTCCGCTCCCACGCGCGAATACGGCGCGTGGGGCACCCGGCGGCGGCGGTCCGATTATCGAACGCGAGCGCTCGCTCCTACTGAGAGTTGCATTGAATCGCGCGGCAAACCCCCACCCTTGCTGCCAGGAAATTGCCTACAGGATTTACCGGATATCGCCTGTTGCCGTTGACCGGGAGAATCTGTGAGCAGAAAATACACGGATTCAGCACCCATCCATTCGGTCCGTTCATCGAACAGGAGAGCCCAAAATGAGCGCGAGTAAGGCGTCGATCGCCGGAGCGTCTCACGCGACGAGCCGCAAGGACGGCTACGATTCCCGATCCTCGCACATCGTGCAGTTCTATCGCGAAGATCGCGCGCTGATTTCCACGCTGGCAAATTATTTCGGCGCGGCGCTTAGCAACGGCGACGCGGCCATCGTGGTGGCAACCTACGAGCACCATGCCGCGCTGAAAGCCGAACTCAAATCGATGGGCCACGATGTCAACTCGCTCATCCGGGAAGGGCGCTACCTCGTTTTCGAAGCGCCGCATTTGCTCGCCCAGTTCATGGTCGATGGAATGCCGGACGCGTCGCAGTTTTTCGCGTTAATGAACCGCGTTATGGGACAAGCGAAATCGTCGGCCAAAGGCGAGCCGCCGTGTATTGTGATTTTTGGCGAGATGGTGGCAATTCTTTGGGCCGAGGGAAAACACGAAGCGGCCATCAAGCTCGAAGGTCTGTGGAACGATCTGGCCGCGAAGCATTCTTTCACGCTGCGTTGCGCTTATCCCATGACCGGCTTTTCCGATCACGCGCATGCCGAGCCTTTCATGAGAATATGCTGCGCACCATTCCACCGTGATTCCCGACGAGACATTCGCGGCGCAGGACAGCCAGGACAGTGCCGACGACCGCTCGCGCCGCGTCGCGGAATTGCAGCAAAGGCTCGAGACTCTCGAAAAGCAGAAGGCCCTGCACCAGATCGATCAGCAATTGCGGCTGTTGGTGGAAGCGGTCCACGATTACGCCATCTTCATGCTCGATCCTGACGGCCGATCCGAACCTGGAATCGCGGCGCGCAGCGAATTAAGGGCTACAAGGCGGCGGAAATTATCGGCAAACACTTTTCCGTTTTTTATCCGGAAGAGGACATCACCGACGGCAAGCCGCAGCGCGAACTGGAGATCGCCATGCGCGACGGCCGCCATGGAGGACGAAGGCTGGCGGCGTGCGCAAAGATGGCTCGAAGTTTTGGGCCAACGTAATCATTACGCCGGTGAAAGACAGCGACGGCACTCTCATCGGATTCGGGAAGGTCACTCGCGACGCAACGGAGAAGATGCTGGCGCAGCGCGAGCTCGAGGAGTCCCAGCGAAAATTGCAGGCTTCGGAAAAATCGCTGCGGCAACTCTCGCTGCATTTATTGCGCACGCAAGATGAAGAGCGGCGCCGCATCGGCCGCGATCTTCACGACAGCCTGGGCCAGAATCTCGCGGTGCTGAAGATGAAGCTCGACTCGCTGGTCAATCGGCCAAGCGGAAATCCAGCCAGCGATGCCGCCGACATCAAGCAATGCGCGCAAATGACGGACGAAGCGGTCAAGGAAGTGCGCACGATTTCTTATCTCTTGTATCCGCCGATGCTCGAAGAGATGGGATTGAAGTCGGCGATCCCCTGGTATCTCGAAGGTTTCATGAAGCGCAGCGGCATCGTCACCACCTTTTCGATTTCCGCCAACTTCAAGCGCCTGCCGAGCGAGATCGAGTTGGGTCTCTTCCGCGTTTTGCAGGAAAGCCTCACCAACGTTCATCGCCACTCCGGCAGTGAGACCGCGGATGTGCGGCTTTCCGTGAAGGACGGCGCCGCGGTGTTGGAAGTGAGCGATCACGGGCAGGGATTGAAAGCGGACAATTTCGAAAAGTCGGGGCAGGATTGGGTCGGCGCGCTGGGAGTGGGCCTGCGCGGGATGAATGAGCGGATGCGGCAGGTCGGAGGATCGCTAGAGATGTCGTCCGGCCGAGAGGGAACTACGATCACTGCGACGGTGCCCATTGCTGAGGATATCGAGCCGCCGGCCGAATCATTTTGAGGGTGCGCGACCCTCAGTTATTTAGTCCAATCAGCGCGGACGCGGGTCTCGGCCCGCAGCCGCGGGATAGTGGCAGATCGTTCTTGATGAATCCGAGAATCCTGATTGTCGATGATCACGAAATCGTTCGCGAGGGGATTCGCACCCTTCTTGGCAGGACGCGATCCGAATGGGAAATTTGCGGCGAAGCTTCGAACGCCGCTGAAGCGCTGCACGCGGTGAAAAGCTTGGCGCCGGATGTGGTGATTCTGGATATCACCATGCCCGGAACGAGCGGCCTGGAAGTGGCGCAGCGCATCAAGAGCATGCAATTGCCTTCGCGGATTTTGATTTTCACGATGCATGACTCGGAGCGGCTGGCGGCTGAGGTTCGCGATGTCGGCGCGCATGGGTATGTTTTGAAATCGCAGGCGGCGCGGGATTTGGTTGTGGCGATTGAGAGAATTTTGGGCGGGGATCTTTTTTTTGGCGTTCAGGTGTGAGTCGCGAATGTGAGGCGTTTGCGGGATTGAACGGAACGGCCAACAACCAATGCCAAAACGGGCGGGAGGTGAACCCCCGCGCCTACTGAAGAGCGGAACTGGCGCGGATTACTGCGATTAGTTTTTCCGGGCTTATCGGTTTTGCCAGGATTTCGAATTTATGGCCCTGGGTTCGGGCTTTCTCGAGCAAGTCCACTGTTGCGGCCTGTCCTGAAAATAAAATGATCTTGCACTTGGGCACTAACTCGCGGATTTTTATGCCTGCCTCGATTCCGTTGAGGCCGGGCATGATCACGTCGCTCAGAACGACATCCGGATCAAATGACTTGGCCAGCTCGACCGCGGAAGCGCCATCGGTGACGGCGGTGGCTTCAAAGCCTTCGTGCGATAAAATTTCCACGACCGTATCGGCGATCACCGCTTCATCGTCTACCACGATGACGCGCGTCTTCCGGGCCGCATCGGTGCTCTCGCGCTCGTTCGCATTCCGCGCGTGGCCGTCGGCGCTCCATTTCGGATCGCCGAAAATGCGGTATGCGTCTCCAGTGCTTGGGGCCTGCCGAGCCTGTGATCATCAAAGCTCCGAGTGCGCCCGCAATTTGCGGGGACGAGATTCTAGTTCTTTAAAGGCTGGTCAGGCAAGAATACCGAAAAAGCCGTCCAAGTCCTGCCCGGTTCGACGCTGCTTCGCATTCGGAGCGAGCCAGTATGTTTGGTTACCAGTCCGAGCGTCAGCCAAAGCCCTAACCCGGTCCCAACGTCTTTTTTCGTAGTATAGAAAGGCTCGAAAATTTTCTGGCGATGCGCGGGGGCGATGCCGGGTCCGTTGTCGAGGAACGTGACGCGCACTCCGGCCCGGCCCGTCGGCCCCTCCGCTCGCACTTTTGACGCGCGAATGGTGAGGCATCCGTTTTCGGGGATAGCCTCGATGGCGTTGGCAGTCAAATTCGCAAAGATCTGCCGCACCTCGCCCGGAAATCCCACGATTTTGATCTCGTCGCCGTAATCGGCGCGCAAGGTAATTTTTTTGAACAGCAATTTTCTGGCATAGAGCCCCTGAACTTCTTCGAGTATCTGGGAAATATTCACTTCGCTTGGCGAGGCGCTATCGCGATAAAAGCCCAGCGTGTTCTTGGTGATCTGGGCGATGCGGTCCAGCTCTTCGTCGGCCAGCTTCAAATACTTTTGAACGTTGAGCGGCTGCTTGCGCGCCAAATAAACCAGATTGGTGACCGCTTCCAATGGATTGTTGATTTCGTGCGCGATGCTGGCCGCCAAGCGACCCGTAGCCGCTAATTTTTCGGTCTGTCGCAGCGCTTCCTGGGATCGCTGCTGTTCGGTGATGTCTGTATTGGTGCCGAACCAGCGTACGATGCGATTTTGCGCGTCGCGCACCGGCATCGCCAAAGTCAGAAATTGCCGGTATGCGCCGTCCGCGCCGCGGAGCGGAAAAATCATCTCAAAGGGTTCGCCGGTGGCCAGCGAATTGCGCCACTTGATCACAACTTCCGGCAGCTTTTCGGGATCATGCACCGATTGCCAGCCCCATCCGGCCATTTCTTCGGGCGTGGTGCCCGTAAATTCGTACCAGCGGTGGTTGTACCAGAAGAGATCGCCGCTCGGCTCGGCCATCCACGCCAGTTGCGGAATGGAGTCCGCCAGCGTGCGGAATTGCCGCTCGCTCTCTAGCAAATCCGAATCGCGCTTCTGCAGCCCCGCAAGCATTTCGTTGAAAGCTTTGGTGAGAACAGCGACTTCGTCGTGGTCGCCACTTGCGGGCGCGCGCACTTTGAAATTTTTGTCGCGTGAGACAGTGCCGGCAATTTCCGCCAGGCGAAGGATCGGTTGGGAAATAGCGCGCTGCGCCAGGCGCGATAACGCCAGCGCTCCAATCAGCGAAACGCCGAGAATTCCGAGCAGGATTATCGCGTAGCTTCTCAGGCGGTCTTTAACAGCGTCGAGGTCCGAGCGAATGTAGACTATCCCCACCGGCTTGCCTTGAAACTCAATCGTCTGCGCCAGTGCAAACTCGCCGTTTTCAAACCAGGAAAATTGTTTCTGCAAAAGTGCCGAGGGAGGCAAGGGATATGGCTTTCCAGGTTGCGCGCGCCAATAGCCCGCGAAAAAATCGCCCTTAGTGGTGTAAACGCCCGCGTAGGTGACGTGTTTCGAGGCGCGCAAGGCCGCCAGGGTGTTCTCGGCGGATTTGGGATCATTGAAAATCAATGGGGAAACCGTATTTGCTGCGACGATCTGCGCTTCCGTGCCCCGCGCGAGGATTACGTTCGTGCGGTAAGCCGCGAATTCATAGGCGAAAAACGCAACCGACGCGAAAAGCAGAGCACCACCGCTCACCAACATGTTCATGGTGGTTAGCTTTTTCGAAAGTGAGTTGCGGAATTTCATTATTTCTTCACGCCGCTGCTATCCGGCACTTTTTTGATTTCCGTGGCGACTTTCAGCAATTGAGAACTTAACGTCAGTCCCGCTTTTTCGGTTGCGGTGAGATTCACTTCGAATCGGACTTTATTCTCTTTGCGCACAAACTGGATCATGCCGCCGCTGGCGGTGAAGCCAGGGACGTCACTCACCGTGAGCGCGGGCGATTTATCGAGCGAGGCCACAATTTCTTTCAGGCGGCTGGATTCCGAGGAGCTGATAAACAGAATTCTGCAATCTGTGGCCTCCCGCGCGCTGGCGATCCGGCGGGCCACCAGCTTTTGCTGCTCGATGGATGTACCCGCGACGGTGGTATCGAGAGTGGCCCCAAACGGATCGCGGCCCAGCACGCAAATCGGGAAGGATTCGCCGGACTTCGCGCTCGCGGGCCATTCGATGAAGCGGCCAAAGTTGTAGAGGTAAACTGCTTTTACCTGATATTCCTCGGCTTTCGGCTGTTGCGCGCGCACAGGCGAGGCCACACACGCGTATCCCGCGAAGTACCCTGTAAAGACCAGCGCGATTCGAGCCGCGAATACACGATGCCGCGCCCGCGACGATTGAGCTCGCGGCGGGCGACACGCCGAATGAATACAGCGGGGAACGCGCGTCACGGTTTCAGTTTTCCTTGCTTCTAAAAACCAATTGCCCGTAGAAGCTTCTCTTGATCGCCACGTTCGGGCCCGGATCGCTGGCGAATTCCACATGCGACGGCTGAAGTAAATTTCTACCGGCTGCGGAAATCTCCCAGTGATGCGCGAAATTCCAGGATATGCGCGAATCGGCGGTGGAATAAGCGGCGATGGAAATGCCGGGCAACGCGCTCACGTAGCGATAGTCGAAATCGAAATTCACGCGCTTCGGCAAATCAAACGACGTTTGCGCCTGCACTTGATGCTGCGGACTGGAGGCTTGGATGATCGGCGCTGTGCCCACATCCATCGAGTCCGACTTCCGGTGCAAACTCATTCGCAAAAAGGAATACGAGCCGCGCAAGCGCCAAAACCTTGTGGGCCGCCACTCCGGCCCGATTTCTCCGCCGGCCGTCGAACCATAGAGGCCATTGCGGAATTGCGCGGGAAGCAGGAGATGTGTTGGCGGAGGATTATTTTCCACGAACTCTGGCCCGGTAAGTTCTTCGCTGAAGAGATCGTGGTATTGATTGAAAAAGCCGGCGACATCGACGTAGACGTTGCGTCCCAACAGGCCGCGATATCCCAGCTCATATCCTTCGAGTTTTTCGGACTGGAAATGGCGGTTGGCGTTGAAGCGCGCAAATAAAGGCAAACCGTTCGCGGCGATGCCCGCAAATCCGGTGAGGAAAAAGTCTTCCTCCACGCTCGCCGGCGTGCGCACCGCGCGCGTCACCGCCAGCCAGACCGACTGCGTGTCCGTGGGCGTCCAGAGCAAGCGGCCGCTCGGTTCTGGCTCGGCGCTGGTGTAATTCGTCTTCAGAATTTTCGTGCCGATCTCCAGAGTCAGGCGTTTCGGCACCAGCGCAATATCGTCTTGAATAAATCCGGTGTAGAGTTGATCGGTGCGTTCGTCGGGATCGAAGAACAGGCCGCTGACCATGGTCGGTTCGTCGCCGTGGCTGGCGCGAACGCCCAGGCCCCAGGAAAAGTGATTACGCGCGCCGATATAAAAGCGCTGCAGAAGATCGACATCGAAAGTATTGCGGATATCCTTGAAATTCGGCTCGCTGCGGTTGGTGCGATCATAATACGCCTGCACCTGGATGTCTGAGCCTTCGCCGAACGTTCGCGTCCAGCGCCCCAGAATATTTCCGCCGGAAAGATCTTCTCCTCCGGTGACAACCTGCGAGAAGGGCGGGGCATATGTAACGCTGGTGACCGTTTCGCCCGCGCGCTCGTCGTATAAATCGCCTTGCAGCGTGAAAGTGTCGCGCTGATTCTTATTCCAGTCGACGCGAAAGCCGCCCTGCGCCGCGCCCCAGCGATCGTAATTATTGCCGTCGGGATGAATTTCCGCGGCGCGGTTGTAGCCTTTCGCGTAAACGCGATAGGAAAGGCCATTCGCGTTGCCGCCGCCGTAGCGCAGGCTCAGAAATCCCTGCTCCTCGTCGCCGCCGCCGGTGCTGGCCAAAAATCCCTGCGTATCGGAACTTTTCTTGGTGATGATATTAATCACGCCATCGACCGCGTTCGGGCCCCACACTGTGCCGCCCGGGCCGCGAATCACTTCGATTCGATCGATATCCTCCATCACCGTATCTTGTACTTCCCAATAGGTGCCCGCGAGCAGCGTGCTGTAAACGCTGCGGCCATCGATCAGCACCAGCACCGAGCGCGACAATCGGCTGCCGAATCCGCGAATCCCAATCGACCATTTGTTTCCATCAATCCGCGCCACTTCCACTCCCGGCGCCAGACGCAAGGCTTCTGGAATCGTCGTAGCGCCGGAGCGGCGGATGTCGTCTTGCGTGATCACGAAAACTGCCGCGGCGGTTTTCCAAACTTGTTCCGGGGCTTTGGAGATGGAAGTGACTTCGACGTTTCCCAATTGCTCGAGGCTGAGTTGTTTTAATTGTTCCGGGGAGGATTGATTGGATTGGGCGCGAGCGGTGGTGCTGGCGGCGGTGAATAGCAGGGAAAAGACGAGGATTCTGTGGCACCAATTCAACGCGGGGCTAGGCCGCATGCTCGGTTCTCCAGTAAATCCCAAGATGTAACGTGAGCTTGCTACCCGCTCGCACTGAGCGAAGTCTGCTGCTTCTTTAGTGCGCCGAAAACCAAAACGGAAAGTGAAACTGGGACAAAAACTGAAAAAACAAAAAAGCAACACCCAAATCCAAGGCGGGAGGGTGGTGAACCCCCTCCCCTACTCTCGCCGCTTTCCTATCAATGTATGGACGGAATTTAAGAGCTGCTCGGCTCGGGTGCTGCCTTTGATCATCCACTCGTCTACCAAGCCGGCGGCTTCTCCTGGCAGATCCAACATTCCTGAGAGCACGATGATCGGAACGCTCGGATTGATTCGCTTCAGCTCCGAAGCCACTTGCGTTCCTTTCATTCCGGACATCCAGTAGTCCAAAATCACCGCGTCCACTTTTTCCGTTTGGAAAAGCCGGATGCCTTCGATGCCGGAGCGCGCTTCGAGTACGCGATAGCCGGCCGACTCCAACAACAATTTTCTGGTCAACAATCCGGCCGTCTCATCATCAATGCACAAAATCGTCGGCGGCTCGCGCTTGGGTTCCTCGGCGGGTATTTCAGCGCTGGCGCCTTCGCCGGCCCCCGCGTTCGAGGATTTCTCCGCTGGCGCAGCGAACGGCAGCACTGCGAGCACTTGCGTTCCGTGCTCGTCCGAAGAAACTTCCAATCGTCCGCCGAATTGCCGGATTCTTTCGCGCATCCCGCGGAAACCAACCCCAGAACTTTCTCCGCTGGAGATCCGGCCCTGCACGTCGGCGGGAATTCCGCGGCCCTGATCGCTCACCGTCAAAGTGATTTCACGCGCGGAACGCTCGACCGATACGTACGCCGAAAGGCTCCCCGAGTGACGATGAATATTCGTCAAACATTCCTGCACGATGCGAAACAGCGACAATGCAAAATCTCGCGGCAACCCATCGCTGAAGCCGGGCGAAAGTTGCAGCTCGACGGAAATTTTGCTGCGCTCCGCAAATCCGTCCACGTACCACCGCAGCGCCGAATCCAGGCCCACCTCGTCCAAAAGCGGCGGATGCAGCAAATGCGACATGGTGCGGATTTCCTGCCCGGCGTCCTCGATGAGCTTGAGGTTTGCTTCGATGGCCTTGAGCGATGCGGGACTGAGCTTCGATCTTTCGCCATCGAGCATGGCAATATTCATGCTCATGGCCGCGAGAAGTTGCCCCACGCCGTCATGCAGTTCGCGCGCGATGCGCCGCCGCTCTTCATCTTGCGTTTGCAGTAGCTTTACCGAGAGTTCCCGGAGTTTTTCGGTGGCGCGTTCGAGTTGTTGCGTGCGTTCTGCGATTCGCGCCTCAAGGGTCTGCACCGACAGCTGCAGTTGGCGTTCCGCCTCCTTGGTCTGCGTTATGTCGACGTTTATTTCCATGATCGATTCCGCATTCGTCTCGGGATCGCGCGTCAGTTGCCAGCGCGACAGCACCGTCATACGCCGTCCGTCTTTGCGCGTGTGAATTAGCTCTCCCTGCCAGCGCTCCTCCCTCCGCAAGCGCGCAAGGATCGCATCGAGCGGCTCAGGGAATTCCGTCTGTAACAGCGTGTGACTCACCTGGCCCACCGCTTCGTCACGCGTCCAGCCGTAGAGCTCTTCGGCGCCCTTGTTCCAATAGGTGATGGCGCTTCCGGTGCCAAACACCAGAACCGCGTTGAAGCTGAAATCCAGCAAGCGCGCCTGCCGCGCAATCTCCGCTGCTTTTTCCCTGCGGTCGGTGACATCGAGGATGCAAGCCACCCAACCATCTGCGCGGCCCGCGGAGTCAAACGTAGGCACATACGACGCCGAAATCCAACGCCGCCCGATGCCTCTGAAATTGATTTGCTGTTCGTAGGAGACCGCCTCTCCTTCCAAAACTTTTTCAATGTGCGGCCGCAATTTTCCGGCGGCTTCCTCGCCGAGAACTTCAACGATGGAATGCCCAATCACTTCCTCGCTCCGCTGGCCAATCCAGGAGGCATAGCGGGGATTGATCCATAGATAGCGCAGGTCGCGGCTGCAATGGGTCATGGCTACGGCCATGCTGTCCGTGACCAACTGCAACTGCGCCGAAGCGTGCCGCAGTGCTGCTTCGGCTTTGCGCCGCTTGGCGTCATCGCGAAAACAAACTACAACTCCAGCGAGGCTACCGCCGCTTTTCAAAGGAGAAGCGCTGATTACCACGGGAAAAAAGCTGCCGTCTTTGCGTATGAATACGTCTTCATGCTCGCGCAGCTCGATGCCTCGCTCCAGCACCTGCAAGCCGGGGCAGTCAGAAGCGGGGAACGGTCTGCCATCGGGATACTTGTAGTGAATCACGTCGTGCATTTTTTCCCCGAGCAATTCCGCGGCGCTCCATCCGAACATTTCTTCCGCCGAAGGATTCACGTAGGTTGCGAGTCCCTGCCTGTCGATCATGTAGAGGCCTTCAGCCATGTTGTTCATGGCCGAGCGAAATCGTTCCTCGCTTTCGCGCAGCGCTTTTTCAAACTCGCCGCTGCGCTTCAGGATTTCTTGCGCGTCCAATTCAGATTTTTGATCGGTTTGTCCATCGAGCTTGACGAAAGGTTCCTGCCGGCTGACCTTCCCGATGGCTTCCAGAAGATCGCGCGAAATGCTCGATTTCACCACATACGCTCGCGCACCCGCATTGAGCGCCTGCTTCACCATTTCCGGCGCCGAATGCTGGCTCACAATCACAATTTCCGCGGCCGATTGCGAACTCATAATCTCTCGCGTGGCCTCGATGCCGTTCATGTTCGGCATACTGATGTCCATGATCACCACGTCGGGCCGCAGTTGCTTCGTTTTCTCCACTGCTTCGCGGCCGTCCATGGCCTCGCCGCACACCGTCAGCCGCGGATCGCTCGCCAGCAGCGCGCAGATGCCCTTCCTCACCAGTTCGTGATCGTCTACCACCAGAATGCGCATCAGTTCCTCCGCACGCATGGTTCTCCGCGCGGTAATTCGATTCCGTTGTCGATTCGGTCCAGACGCCGGTTCAGTTCCCGGGAGTATCCTGTGAGCCGCTATCTATAACAAGTGATTATATTTGGCGCTTCCTGCGCGCCTATACAGTAATCACTGTAGTGCGCTCGCATCGGCATCACCGCGCTGCTCGAAACTGTGACGAGCAGTGTGCAGAATTCGTTGTCCGAACGGGCCAGAGCGGCGTGAGAGATCTGAGCTAGCGTCGGGGGGGAGATACGAGGGGAAAGCTACGAGCGGCGCGATCAAAGTTGGCGATATTGAAGTTCTGCGCGTGGCACCTCGGCATTTTGCGCCGGGGCCGGGCTTCTGCCGGCAGGGACGCCGGGCCGATCGCTGGGCGGTTGCCAAGCGATCGACGCGCCCGCCAAGGTAACGAGTGCGAAAAAGTGAGCGGCCTGCCGTAGGCGTGAAGTGAGGATGTAAAAGGGCAATTCCAAAAGCTCAGGAAGCAAGATGAGCGGGAAGGCATGCTCGCTCTCCCAATTACGTCTATAACGAAGCGTTCCCGCCCTGCACCACATATTTGGATCCCGTATTCCGGCTCAAGATGATGTACTGTCCCGGAACGCTAGCCGCCAACTCTCCAATGCGCGCTTTGGCTTCGTCCATCGTCGCCGCGGTTCCACGCCAGATCACGCCGCCATCCGGCTCGGATAGGAAGATGTCAAACGGAGGCATCGCGAGATGAATATTTTCAGTCATTCGAAACTCGGTCTTTACGTGTAGTTCTTGCACTAGTCCTCCCGGCTAGCTTCGCCTTATCAAGCTGAACCGTAATCTCCGGCTCGACTTTCGCAATCTTCAATACCAGCTTCACTGGCACCTGCTGAAAATATGTCTGATCTTTGAGCATTGGGCGCTCCTCAATTCCGACCATTCCACCGTAGCAGGGATGAACTCATACGGGTCAACTCTCTAGGTCGTCTTGCAGATTGTTAGCGCGGTAAAGAACGCCGTTTTAGCGGAAGGAACTGCTACGTGAGCGGGCATACGTCAACTTGCGAAGAGAACGCAGGGCTGCGCTGCCAGTCTTTTAGCGGATCGTTATTTTCTCTTGACAGCGGCGTTAGGCTAACGTACGATTCTTTAGCGTTACGTTAGTTTAATGTTTAGCTCAGGAGGCCAAGATGGGCCGCACAGATAACAAACCCGCCCCCATGCACTTCAAAACCATGATTCAGGCCGATGTTCCGCAAGGCCGCAATGGAAAGCACAAGCTGATTGTCACCACGATTCTGCGGGATTTGGATGTCTTAAAGGACGGCGCAGCACTGAAAGTACCGCTCGCGGAATTAGCGGATAGTAAGGAGAAAGTGCGCTCGGCGCTGAATCGCGCCACGCGCAAAAGCGGCCGTCACGTGGCCACCGCCACCGACGCGAATTTCCTTTACATCTGGAATGTGGGTCAAGAACCGGAGTAGCCGGCGCGCGGCCGCGCTTCAGGGCGCAGGATAAATCTCCGAGCTTTGTTGCATCGCGAGCGGTCCGCCGGTTTGCGCCGCCACCGCTCCGCAGGACTCCAGCGAGCCGCGGATCTCCATGCGTGCGCGTCGCAACCGCGTTTTCACCGTGCTTACAGTCACGCCCAGCGCTCGCGCCGTTTCGGCCGTCGAAAGCTCGTCCACCGCGCGCATCACAAACACGTCGCGGTACAGCGGACGCAAACTCGCGATGGCCTCGTCCAGAGCCCCGCGCAACTGCCCGCGCACAAAGCTCTGCTCCGGATCTTCCGTGTGCCGCCGCGTGCGAATGGGCGTCTCGAGCGCCGCTTCGATTTCGGGCGTTTCTTCCAGCGGCACTCGCCGGTTATCGTCGCGCTTGCGCAAATTCATCAGCCCTTCATTGATCGCGATGCGCGAAATCCAGGTGGTGAATCGCGAACGCCCCTCGAATTGATCCATGTGCCGGTAAGCCTTCAGCAGCGTCTCCTGGCGCGCGTCCTCGGCATCATGGTGATTCCGAGTAATCCGCAGCGCCAGCCGGTAGACCCGCTGATCGCACTGCTTCGCCAAATTTTCGAACTCCAACTCCGCGGCATCTTGCGCCGCCCGCGCCGAACCGCGCGCCACTCGCCTTCGTGTGAAATTATTTGCTCTCGACGCATCGCGAAGGTTTGTCGCCGTTACATTCGACCAGCAAGCTGCAGCAGTACTCACCGTTCACCCCGCTCCTGCGGCACAAGCCGCAAAATGTATTCATCACAGAGATAAGGAAACAACAGAGCGCGCCGCGAGGACATACGGGGAAACACTCAAGCCCAAGTAAATTAAGCAGTAACGAGGCTTCGGCGCAAGTGCCGTAGGAGAGGGTTCTTTAGACCCTCCCGTTTTTCGGCCCATTCGAAGTTACGAGTGCGCGCCAAACCCGGAATTTTTCGTAAGCCGCGTTCGAGGGGACCGAACTGTGGAAGGGTCTGTTAATCGGTCCGGTCCGTGGCGGCCCGAATGGTAAGACCCTCCCCTACGGTTACAGAAATTCCTGAATCGCCATAAGGCTTCTCATGTATGGGAAACCGCTAGTTACTCGCGTAATAAAGACGCCAATATAAGGAGGCCACTATGCTTCGCTCAGCCTTGGCATTCCTACTGGCAACCGTGGTCACGGCAATCCTCGGCTTCGGCGGCGTCGCCGCAACCGGCGCAGGAGCCGCTCAAGTGTTGTGCTTCCTATTCCTGGTTCTATTCCTGATGACGCTGGTCGGAGGCGTCGTAGAGCGCGCCTGACGCCCGCACTGCGGCCGTCGGAATTCGACATTCGCTGTAACCGCGAGCCGCAACCCGCCATCAAACGGGGAGTGGGCGACTCGCAAGCATCCGCTAAGTGGTTAAGTTTTTAAGCAAAAATACAGTAATCGCTGTATATGCTCGAAGCCCCAAGCGCTCGTATTCAATAGGCACCGGAGAACCATTCCCAAGGGTATCGGAGGACGCGATGCGCATTCTGGTAGTTGACGACCACGATGTAGTGAGACGAGGGCTCAGGTCGGTCTTGGAAGCTCATCAGGGCTGGCAAGTCTGCGCCGAAGCCGCCAATGGCCGCAACGCCGTCACTCAAGCCGAGCAGCTCAAGCCCGACGTCGTAGTGATGGACATCAGCATGCCCGACATGAATGGCCTCGAGGCTGCCCGCCAGATCAAAAAAATCTGCCCGAAGGCGGAGATCGTAATCCTTTCGGTGCACTTCTCCGACCAACTCGTTCGCGACATCGTCGACGCCGGCGCAAAAAGCTACATCCTGAAATCCGACGCTGAGCGCGACCTGGTAATCGCAGTAGAAGCCGTAGCCAATCACCGCTCCTATTTCACCACGCAAGTTTCCGAAATGGTGATGGATGGCTTCCGCCGCCGCGATGCGGCACCAAGCCCGCAAGCGTTGAAGCGCGAGCGGCTAACCTCGCGCGAACGCGAAATCGTCCAGTTGCTAGCAGAAGGCCGCAGCAGCAAGCAAGTAGCAACAACACTGGGCATCAGCACCAAGACTGCCGAAACCCATCGCGCCAACATCATGCGCAAGCTGGAAATTCACTCGGTAAGCGACCTAGTCCGCTACGCAGTGAGAAACCAAATCATAGAAGCATAAAAGTACCGCCGGCGTCCCTGGCGGCTCTTTAACGCCAACGCCGCAAACGCAGGCCACGCCAGTCATATTGAGCGGCGCCGGGTTTGGTAGGGGAGGGTTCTTCAGACCTTCGCGCATTTCGGCCCCGTAAGGATTGTTCGCAATGTAACCAGGACCAACTCTCGCCAAAGGAACAAAATGCCACAAGACTCCCCAGCCATCGCCACAAACAACCCACGCCGACTCCTAGCCATCCTCTGGATAATCTACGGAATCCTCCGCCTAGCAATGAGTTTCGTACTATTCGCATTCACTCCGACAGCCACAGTAATGTTCGGCGCTCTACTAACCCGCGTAGCCGATCCATTCACGTTGATGAGCGAATTCCACATCTGGTACACCTGCGCAATCGTACTCTCAGTCCTCTGCGGAATCTTGGGCATAATCGCAGGCCTGGCTCTAATGGGCCGCGGCCGCACAGCCCGCACCCTAGCCCTAATAGCAGCGTTCTTATCGCTATCCGAAATCCCGCTAGGCACCACACTAGGAATCTACACGTTAATAGTTCTGCTACCTGAGTAGGGGCGGCGGTTCATTTCCCGCCCGGTTTGGCCATAGGTATTAGGCCCGCAGTAGAACTGGGCGCCCCATGCGCCGTACTTGCGCATGGGGTTTTTGACTTTATCCTCGATCTCGACCCATCGCCTTCATCGCCGGCGCATCCTCCCCCAACGCCGTAGCCAAAGCAATCAAATGATCCTGCTCATTCACCAAAATTCCGCGAATCAATTCCGCCATCGAATACTCGCCCAAGTTCTCACACTGCCGCACGCGCTCCCGGTAATTCCGAATCGTCTCTTGCTCGTTATTCAGATCAAATCGCAGCATATCCCGCGCTTTTTCCGACGTCCGTACTTCCTTCGGCACCACCACGGGCATGCCGCCAAGATAATCAATCTGTTTCGAGATGATCAGCGCGTGCGCCAATTCCTCCGTCGCGTGCTTCTCCAGCTCCGCCGCAATATTCATATACTCCGCGCCCTTCAAAACCTGCGAATACACCACATACGCAATAATCGCCTGATATTCGCGGCTAAGATCCTGGTTCAATAAATCGATTAACTCCACGCGCGAAATCGATTCAACGCTGGCAGATGGCCGCTCGTCATTCTGGTGCGTAGACGCCGGCTTCGCTTCTCGTTTTGTCTTTTTCGTATCCATTGTATCCTCCGTCGGATGAGTAGCCGTTCATTTCGGAGCCGCTTTCGTGTTCCGTTGCACTCTATAGAAGTCCGGGACATGCGCGCACAGGCCGCCTTTCAAAGTCACTTTGGCGTAACCGGCCGCGAGTTGTTGCAAGTAATGATCGAGCGAAAAATCAAATGGATCGGCCGGCTGCGAGTCGATTAATTCCAAGTCTGCGTCGGTCATCGTCAGCTTTCCAAACCGCACCGTGCCGCCCTTCATCGCCAGATAATTATGCCCGCCGCACGCGCTCGCGGCTTCGGGAAAGTCCGGGCCCTCGCGACCCGCATCGAATTTCAAATCGATCGCTCCATTTTTCAATTCAATGGACACCAGGTGTCCGCGAATTTCAGGCGGCGGAAGGATCGATTCGGGATCTAAAAGTAAATCGTCCTTATCCACCGCCACGCCTTCCACTTTTTTGGTGCTGATCAAGTTGCTGGTATCAATTCCCAAAAGGTCCATCAAGCCTTTCACCGGAATGCCCACCGCCTTCACTTTCTCGGTGTGCACGCGAATCTGCCCGTCAGGAGTCACGCTAACTGTCCCGTCGCTCTCAAAAGGCACGCCGCCTTTGCTAACCAGCAGCCCCTTCACCACCAACTGATTGCCCTTGATGCTCGCCGAGAGTTTTTTCAGAGGCGCGCCCGGCTTGGCGAACACATAATCATTGAGATCGTTCGATAGTGCCGCAGTGGTCACGGTGATGCTCGCCGTATCCACTTTGAACACGAACGACTGTTTGTCATCGAATACGGGAATTTGGCCCTGCTGGGAGGGAACCATGACTCCCGAAAGGCTGTGAATGAGCAGCACAATCCCGTCGGTAAGATGAAAATTCACATTCTTGATAGCGGCCCGCGTAGCCGCGTCGGCAGCAACCTTCTCAGATTGATTTGCTTGCGGCGCCGTAGATTGAACGGCCCACGAAGAAGCAGCAAAGTGAATCAACAAAACGCCAATCGCAACGATCCCAGCAAAAAAACCGAGCCGCCGCCCGCTCATCGATTCACAACAGCAATCCCAGCGCTAATCATGAACGCTCCAACCTCTGTTAATGTCGACCGCAGAACTTGAATTTCCGCCGTAGGGGCGCTGCTTGGTGCGCCCGCCGCGTAACGCCAGCCGACGCGCTGACCACTAGCGCATGTGCGACTAGTTCGAGCGACTAAACTGGCGGGATTTTCAACGCGTCGTATTCAAACGCGCACATCCAAAACGATTGCCGCTGAAACTGCCTCAAGTTCTCGGCTGAAACCAGCTCCAAACAAAAAAAGCGCCGCGTAAACGAGCACCGCCGCATCCGCAACCCAAAATTTATGGGCTGCTGTACGAGCGAGCCGGGCCATAAATCACCTCCGCTTCAATCAATTCGCCGGCGAGTCCGCGCGGCCTTTCGTCCGGCCGCCGGTCGCGCAGCCGCGCCCCGACGCCGCGCACTGCTGCGCGCCTGCCGCGCCAGCGCCTTCCGCGAAACAGTCCGCGTGCTCTCCCGGCGCAATGCATTCTCGGTAGCCCGCGAACGCTTCCGGGAAACTGTCCGCGAAGACGCCCCAGCCCGCCGAGTCTCGCGCTTCGCCTGCTTCCGGGTTTAAGCGGAGACGGAACCCTTGCGCGGAGGCGGCAGCTTCACGCCCGCCCGCCGCGCCTTGGAAAGTCCGATAGCGATCGCTTGTTTCACGGATCGCGCTCCGTGTTTTCCTTCGCGCACGTGGTCGATCTCTTCACGCACAAACTCGCCCGCCTGCGTGGAAGGCGCCTTGCCTTCGCGTTCGTCCTTTCGCGCCCGCTCAATCGTCTCTTCGTCCTGCATCGCAACCTCCTTGAAGGGGCCTCACATTACCGGCCACCCGGTATCGATTAAAAATGAGATGTCCAACAGCCCGGTGACGCCGCAAGCCGCGACTACAGCCGCTTTCCAGTCGTGGCGTTCAACGAATCGCTCCAACTGCTTCGGTCGGCGCTGCGTTCGCCGCTGGAGCGTTCACTCGGCCGCTCGCTGCTACGCTCCACAGTCCGCCGCGGTTCAAATTGCGATCCAACTTGTGAGCCCAGCTGACTCTTCTCCGTATGCCGGCCCAATTCGCGCTCCGCCTGAATCCAGTCATCCAAGTCGTGCCCGTCTCCGCCCCCTCGCTCCAGATAAAGCTCATAAGCCCGCCGCTCGATCTCCTGCGTTTGTGCCCCCTGCGTTTTCCGGTCAGCCATAATCAAACTCCCCCCGCCAGCAAAATCCCGGCGGCAAAATTCCCTACATTCCCGAATGTAGCGTCGCGACCGCGACCACACCATGCAGCAATTCTTGTATTTTGTAGGAGCGCGGGTTCACCTCCCGTCCGTTTTAGCAGTGGGTGTTTCCTCCGCGCATCGCCGGCAATTTTTCCCAACGACCTATACGCGAACATAAATCCGCCCCTACGGAATTCCGGGTATATCGCCGCGGCCGAAACAAGAGCACGCTATCCGCGGATTCGCAGAAGCCGCAGCCCGAGGAAAGTTTCTGAGGGGGATTTATATGAACTTGAAGTTAGCAATCGGAGCCGTAGCCCTGGCAGCAATCGGCCTCACGGCCACTCCCATCGTCACCCATGCCCAAGACAATGCCGACGATTCCACGCAGATGGTCACCGGCTGCCTGAAAAAAGGCTCCGGCAACTCATTCACGCTCACCGACGAGCAAGGAAGAATGTGGGTGCTGCATAGCCGCACGGTGCAACTGGCACCGCACGTAGGCCATACCGTAAGTATCACCGGCACGATCCCGCAAAAAACCAAAAACGAAAACAATCAGGAAGGCAACACGGCGCCGCAAAACAATCTACGCGTGACCAACTTGAAAATGGTAAGCGAGACCTGCGAAAAGTAAGCCAGCGATTTTTCATCCCGCGGCAAGGGCTTCATGCCGCGGCACAATGCCGGCTCGTGTAGGCCCGAACTTCAAGATTCTCCGTCGCGCGCGTCCCAAAAACGTGCCGAAGGATTGGAGCAAGGCCCTACACGAGCCAGGCGCCAATCTGAATTTCGCACCGCTGGCGCCCCTGCCGGCGCTTTGACTTTTTGCGGAGAAACGCTGCCCCCCATTCACGGCGAGTCCACCGCACACGCACCTCACCGACCATGGTGTTTCAATCTTTTTTCCACGTAAAAAATCCGTAGACCACCAATCCCAGTCCGCTAAGAAAAAGCATCGGCGAAAGATAAACGGTGATCACCGGATTAATCGGATAAGGCAAATTCATCGCGCTATACCCGCCCGAAAAGTAGTGGATCACCCCAGCCAACAACATAGCCAACAAACCCCGCCGAATCTCGCTAGGGCGTTCCGCCGCCGCACGCACCGCAGCGCGCACCTCCGGCAACGACTCGCGGCAAGTAGGGCACTGCGCGCAATCGATAGGCACAAGGCGTCCGCAATGCAAACACTGACGCAGTGACGAGCGATCAACCACCGAAAAACCTCCGAAACGAAGATTGAAACGCGAAATTCGAGCGTAGCGTCCAGCCTGAGCCCGGTCAATACAAGCCGCGACAGAGAGTTAACAGAATCGAAATAAATTGAGAGCCGCCGAGCGACGGCGACGCGGGGAAAATTCCTCAGGCAACTTTTTTGCGATGACGCGCATAAATCATGACAAGATACTCGGGGCGGCAACCGCACGGAGGTTTGATGAGCCTCTCCATCTGGCAAGATATCCGCTACGCCGCAAGAAATCTCCGCAAAAGTCCAGGCTTCGCCGCAATCGCGGTCCTCACGCTAGCCCTAGGCATCGGCGCCTCTACAGCAATTTTCAGCGTAATCGAAAATGTGCTCATCGACCCGTTCCCCTACACCGACTCGCCGCGCCTGATGGCCATCGAAATCCACAACACCGACGAGCCCGGCCCAGGCTACCGCGGCGGATTCTTCGGCGCCGAGTGGACAACGTTCGCCGCGCAAAATCACGTCTTCGATCGCCAAATCGGCAATCTAGGCGTCGATGTCCTCTACATCACCGCCGAAGGCACCGAACGCTTCAACGGAAATCTAATCTCCCCCAACACCTTCGAATTTTTCGGCATGCCCCCGCTCCTAGGACGCGCCGCGCAGCCAGCCGACTACGAGCCAGGCGCCCCACCGGTCTTCGTCCTGCGCTACAAAACGTGGGTCACCCGCTTCGCCGCCGATCCCACCATCCTAAATAAATCATTCACCCTCAACGGCACGCCCCGCACCCTAATCGGCATCATGCCCCCGCGCTTCGCCTGGGGCGACGCCGACATCTGGATTCCCGAAAAGCCAAACCCCGCCGAAACTCCGGCCGCATTCAACGAGGGTAAATATTGGTATTTCCTCGGCCATCTAAAACCAGGCATCACCATCGCGCAAGCAGAGGCTGACTTCACCGTGATAGCGCACCAGGTAGCGGCAGAATATCCGAAGGTTTACCCCGACCATTACCGCATCGAGATCGAATCTCTCGCCGATCAAGTGGTCGGCGAATTTCGCGCCACTCTATTCATCGTGCTAGCCGCGGTAGGATTTCTGCTGCTAATCGCCTGCGGCAACGTAGCCAGCCTGCTGCTCGCCCGCGCCACCGCCCGCGAAAAAGAATTCGCCGTTCGCGCCGCACTTGGCGCAGGCCGCTGGAGAATCGTCCGCCAACTCCTGGTAGAAAGCTTGGTGCTGGCAATCGGCGGCGCGGCTCTCGGCGCAATTTTTGCCTGGGCCGGACTGAAATCGCTAGTCGCCGCGATTCCTCCAGACATCATTCCCGCCGAAGCAGTGATAAGCCTGAACGCCACCGTCCTGCTCTTCACCCTCGCCGTCGCCGCAGCGACGTCTCTGCTATTCGGCCTCGCTCCCGCAATCCAAGCCACTCGCCGCGATCTCCACGATCAATTGCGCGACACCGGCAAAGGCGTAGGCGGCGGTTCACGCCACAGCCGGATGCGCGACGCCGTGGTAGTCCTCGAAGTCGCGCTCTCGCTCACGTTACTGGTAGCCGCCGGCCTGCTCATGCGCAGCTTTATCGCCCTACGCCAAGTGCATCTCGGCTTCCAGTCCGATCATCTTTTCTTCGCCCGCATTCCTCTTCCCGTCGAACGTTACAAAACCAACGCGCAACTCAACGCCTTCTTCCGCCCGCTGCTGCTGCGCCTAAAAAATTCGCCAGGCGTCCTGGACGCGGCTGACACCACCGAATTGCCCGCCTACGGCGGCGACAGCACCGATTTCGATATCTCCGGAAAATCGCACACCGACCAGTGGAAGGGGAATTACGCATTTTGCAGCGAGGACTATTTTTCAGCGCTGAAAGTACCGTTGCTCAGTGGCCGCACGTTCACCGAAGCGGAAGTAAATTCCGCCAGAAAGTTGATCGTCATCAATCAAGCTTTCGCCAGCAAATATTTTCCGAACGACAATCCCATGGGCCAGCACGTTCACGTACTTCAAATGGAATCACTGCCCGACCCGGTTCGCGATGCCTGGTTCGAAATCATCGGCGTAATCGGCGACATAAAGAATGAGGGGCCACACCGCCCCATCCTCCCGGAAGTCTGGGCCCCGTCCACGCTCGGTGGCGCCCCGTTCCGCGGAATCCTAGTGCGCACCGCGAAGGACCCCGCAGCCATGACGACGGTAGCCCAGCGCGAAATCTGGAATACCGACCGCGGCGTAGCCATCACACTAACCGGCTCGCTCGAAAGCTTCCTCAACCAATTCACGTATG
The DNA here is from genome assembly GCA_963792515.1 of uncultured Acidobacteriota bacterium. Taxonomy (GTDB): domain Bacteria; phylum Acidobacteriota; class Terriglobia; order Acidiferrales; family UBA7541; genus Palsa-147. The sequence goes on from CAWBWG010000002.1 coordinate 297,150, forward strand.
CCGGCCCGCGCTTTGGCTTCCTGCTGATGACCATCTTCGCGATCATCGGCCTGATCCTAGTCACCATCGGCGTCTACAGCGTCCTGGCTTACACCGCCGCCCGCCGCACTCACGAAATTGGCATCCGTATGGCGCTGGGCGCAAGCACGTCAGACGTGCTGAAGTTAGTTCTGAGGATGGGCTTGCGTTTGGTGCTGATCGGAATTGCGGTAGGCGTAGCGGTAACGCTGGCGATCGGCCGCTTCATCTCCAGCCAACTCTGGGGCGTAACCGCCCACGATCCCGTGACGCTAATTGCGGTAGCAATCCTGTTACTGATAACGGGAGTAATCGCGTGCTGGATCCCAGCCCACCGCGCCGCAAAAGTAGATCCGTTAGTAGCGTTGCGCTACGAGTAGCGCCGGCGGCCAGCCGGCGTTTTTGCGACGATTAACCCGCGTCAAACCCACGTGCAAGATCGCCCCGCTCACCCGTACCGCTGGCGTCCCTGCCGGCTCCGACGAAGAAAACCGCGCTCGCGATCGGCCCGCAAAATCGAATCGATGCCGGGCCTTAAAGTAGCGCCGGCGTCCCGCCGGCATCTTACGAAGAAAATTCCCACCAACGCCCGCAATCATGGTCGGCGCGCAAAACCCAATTACACGTGCAGTAGTTTCGCGGGAGTCCGCCCACATACATAGCCCGTGACGAGTATCGCGCTCGCAAGATGCCGGCGGGGACGCCAGCGCTACTTAAGTCGCCCCGCCTCCGGCGCAGCCATCCAATCCTGCAAATTCGCCATATCCCGCCCCACCGACCTCGCCGCCGCAAACAATACTAGCGCCACTCCCAAAACGCAGAACGGAACGATGTACATCGCGCTGTGCAACCCAACAGCCCGCGACGCAGCACCAGTCGCGCCAGCCGCCACAGCCGCGCGAGCAAAGTGATCGCTCAACCCCCCAGTAATCACCGGCCCAAAACTCCCCCCGAGCAAATACATGGCGCAGAAAAAAATCGCCATAGCCGTAGACCTCAAACTAGGCTGCACCACATCCTGAATCGCCGCATACACAGTCGTATAATAAAAGTAAGCCAGAAAAACCCCAGTCCCCATCAAAATCGTAAAGTTTAAAATTTTCCCACGAGCAACATCGTTCGCCAGCCACATGCAAGGCGCCGCGCACAAAAGCGCCACCCCGCCAGTCAAGAGCCGGCCATTCGGCCGCCGCTTACCCGCTCGGTCCGCAGCCCAACCGCCAATCAGCAATCCGGGGATGCCCACCAACCCGAACACAATCGAATTCACGCCATTCGCGTCCTTTAGATTCAAGCCGTGATAACGCGCGAGCAACCCAGGCACGAATACGGCGATGGTGTACATCATGAAATTGTGCAGCGCTCCGGAAATGATCAGCCAGCGCACCGTCGGAATTTTCAACACGCACCAGTATGCCGAGCCCTCATGCGTCCGGCTCGCATGCCGCGAAATCTCCGCTGCGCCCCGCGGCGGGTCCTTCATCAACAGCGCAAAGGCGGCCAAAAGCAATCCCGGCACACACGCAATGAAACAGGCTTTGCGCCAACCGTAAGCCGCGGCCCAATGCCCACCGAAATACGAGGACAGAAAATTTCCAATCGGCAACCCCAGCATAAAAATCCCCAGCGCCCAAGCACGCCGCTTCGCCGGATAATAATCCCCGATCATCGAGTTAGCCGCAGGCGCGCAACTAGCCTCGCCAATCCCCACGCCAAGCCGCACCACAAACAACGAAGCGTAATTCCAAGCCAATCCAGAAGCCGCAGTCAACAAACTCCACACCGCCACTCCAATAGCCAAAATCGGCGGCCGCGCTCGTCGGTCCGAAAGCCGCCCCAGCGGAACTCCCACCACCGCATAAAGCACGGTAAACGCGAGAGCCAAAAAGCCAATGCGCGTATCCGAAAGCGACCACTCACGCTTAATCGGTTCAGCCAAAGCCCCAAACAAATTCCGGTCAAAAAAATTCAAAAGATTAATGGCAAACAAAATCGCCAACGCAAACCCAGCCCGCCCGTCCCCGCCCTCGCGATCCAAAAAAGCCTCCAATCAATCGCGCCAAGTCTACCCGAACCCAATCCCAGCAAATAGGAATTCAATCCGCCGCGCTGTATTTCAAACACGCCGCTAACTGCACTTTGTCACTCCGATGCCTCCCGCCGCGCTCCGTACTACTCTGTCATCCCGAACCCGCTTTAGGGGTGAGGGATCTGCATTGTGATTTTGCCGTCGTAGGGGCCGGGGTTCACCACCGGCCCGGTGTAGCATTGGGTTTGCGTCTTTGATTTTTCGGGCGCGAGTTCTAACACAGTTTCTTTTGCCCCTGAGGTCCCTCCGCCCCGCCGCTTAAATTATTTATGACATGACTTCATCTCAAATCTGAAATTTAAAATCTCCGTCGCCGGGTGCCTCCGCCCAGGCGGACGCCGTACTTGCGCGTGGGGCTTTTGAATTTGCTCTCGCCGTTTCCCCAATCTGAAATCTCAAATCTGAAATTTGAAATCTCCGTCACTTTTTTATTTGCCGTTGCCTTTTTCTTCGTAGGGGCGCTCGCTTGCTGCGCCCGCCTAACGCCAACCGAACCGCGGGCCACATATCCATGCGCGACCCGCGCGGATGCATCCCGCCTTAATCTGGGATTCCATCCAATGCACCCAAAACCGCCCCCACCCCCAAATTCCCCAAAATCCACGCATTGAATTCCCGCAACTTCGTGCTAGCGTTAAAGAGGCGAAATGAGCACTAACAACACAACTCGGCACAATGCCCACCGCACCCCGCCGGAAAGGACGGCACCCTCGAATAACGAAAAAGTGGGGTGCCAAGGACCGAATTTCGAGCCCGCCACCCCCTCAAAAGTGTTTCGATTAAAAAGCGAGGCGACCCTGTGTTTTCAACAACTTACAACGATTTTTAATCGCACCACGTTTCGATTAAAATCACCACCCCGGCTCGCTATCGAAAACTCGGGCCCGGCCATGGAGGACGTACACAATTCATGCGACTCGTAACCTTTGAACCGACCCCGCACCGCCCGCGCATCGGCGCCTACGGTTCCGGCCTACGCATCATCGATCTGAATCTAGCCTACGCGCTCTACCTGCGCGACGTAGAAAAAGAAGCCAACTTCTACGCCCTTGCCGATGCCCGAGTCCCCGCCGACATGCGCGCTCTCTTCGAAGGCGGCGACAAAAGCCTCGATGCCGCCCGCGCCGCCCTAAAATACGTCACCGAACACGGCCCAGAATCAAAGGGCCCCTCCGGCGAAAAAATAATCTACGAGCCCTCGGATATAAAAGTAAAAGCCCCGATCGCTCCAAAAAAATTCTTCCACACCGCCGGAAATTTCCGCGAGCATCACGAAGAAGCCGTAAAATCCGGATTTTCGCATCCAGTAATGCCCTGGATCGTCTTCTTCCAAAATGTCGACGCCATCATCGGGCACGAAGAACCCATCATCTATCCCGAACAACTAACGCAAGAACTCGACTACGAACTTGAGCTGGCGGTAGTGATAAAGAAGGCGGGCAAATATTTTTCCACCGAAGATGCCGCAGATTACATCGGCGGCTACGTAATCTTCAACGACGTAACCGCCCGCGACATCCAGCGCAACGAAATGAAATCCGGCGTCTTCAGTTTCTGCAAGGCCATCGATTCCTTCTGCCCTTTAGGCCCGTGGATCGTAACCGCCGACGAAATCCCCGATCCCCACAATCTAGCCATGGAGCTTCGCGTAAACGGAAAAATCCGCCAGCAATCGCACTCCAAAAAAATGTCGGTAAAAATTCCAGAAATCATTTCGCACTATTCCGCCATGGGCTACAGCGCCGGCGACGTTCTCTCGACAGGAACAGTATCGGGCGTGGCAGCTTTCAGCGACGATCCCAAGTCCCTGTACCTCAAGCGGGGCGACGTAGTCGAATGCGAAATCGAAAAAATCGGCATCCTCAGAAATCCAGTAATGTCCTGGGAGCAGTTCTACGGCAAAAAAGCTGCGCAAGCGAGCGAATCGAAATGACCGCAGAAAATGGAAATCAATACTGGGTAAGCAAACTAAACTCGCCGGCCAAAATCGGGCCACACGCCGCGCGCAAAGGTCCCGTACGTTTCTATGACACGACGCTACGCGACGGCGAACAAACCGTAGGCGTCGCACTCGATCCGCAGCAAAAATTGGAAATCGCCCGCCTACTCGATTCCCTCGGCATCAGCCGCATCGAAGCCGGCTTCCCTCGCGTTTCCGCCGATGACGCTGAAGCCTTCGGCCTGGTCTGCAAAGCAGGCCTCCGCGCCGAAATCTGGGGTTTCGCCCGCGCCGTAAAAGAAGATCTGGACGCAGTGATCAACTTAGGCGCCCACGCCACAGTCATCGAAATTCCCGCCAGCGAAATCAAACTCCGCGCCTACGGCATCACTGCCGACGAATCCATTCGCCGCGCAGTAGAAGCGGTAAAGCACGCAAAAACACACGGCCTAAAAGTGGCGTTCTTTCCGGTGGACGGCACAAGAGCCGAACTCCCACATCTCGAAAAACTCTATCGCGCCACAATCGAAGCAGGCGCCGACGAAGCAGTAGTAGTCGACACCATCGGCGCATGCGGCCCAGAAGCCGTCGAATTCCTGATCGGCAAAGTGCGCGAATGGCTAGGTGATTCGATCCCAGTTCACTTTCACGGCCACAATGATTTCGGCTTAGCCACAGCTTGCGCGATCGCAGCAGTACGAGCGGGAGCGAGCTGGATTCAAGGCACCATCAACGGAATGGGCGAGCGCGCCGGCAACGCCGACATCGGCGAAGTAGCCATAGCGCTCGAAGGTGTCTACGGCGTGCCGACCGAGCTGAGGCTAGACAAAATCCGCGAAGTGTCGCGCCACGTCCGCCGCGCCAGCGGCTACGAACTCGAACCCTGGAAACCGGTAGTCGGCGAAAATCTCTTCATGCGCGAAAGCGGCGCGGTCGCCAGCCAATTCCACATCCCCGAAGCCATCGAACCCTTCAGCGCAGAAATAGTCAAAGCCCGCCGCGAAATTGTCCTAGGGAAAAAAAGCGGCCTAGATAGCATCGCGATCAAAAGCCGCGATCTAGGCCTGGACGTAGCCGAGTCAAAACGCGCAGCAGTCCTAGCTGCAGTAAAGAAAAAAGGAATCGAAAAGCGCGGCCTGCTAACAGATGAAGAATTTCGCGCCATCGTGACGCAACTAAAGTAGCGCCGGCGTCCCTGCCGGCATCTTACGACCGCAAATTGTCGCTATGGCTTAACACGCGCACGGACTCAAATTGTCGCAGAACGATTTGGGTTCAGTCCGGGTCCGCCGTCGAGTCCCGCTCCGATTGAAAATTTCGCTCGTCGGATGCCGGCAGAGACGCCGGCGCTACTTGTGAAAATGCGGAATGACGGCGTCGCCGAAAAGTTTGGCCTGCTCGAGACGATCGTCGCCCCAAACTTCGAGCAAAATGTGCGTGCAACCGGCATCGCGATATTGCTGGATGCGCTCGATGCATTCATCCGGCGTCCCAGCAATCGGACAAACTTTTTCTAGCACCGAGTCGGTCACAGCTTTCGCCGCAGCCTTGCGTCCGCCAGATTCCATAGCGTCAGCGATGGGACGAATTTCGTCGAAAGTGAGTCCCGCTTTTTGCAGCAGCACATCGGCCGACCCGCGAATGTTCTGCACCTTGTTCGCCAGGTACATCGCGGCCATCTCGCGAGCACCTTCCTTCGCAGTCTTCGGGTCTTTGCCGATGCTGCCGACCACCACGCCGCCAAGATCGTTGTTCGCAGGATCTTTCCCAACTTTCCGGCAACCCTCTTCCATCATCGCCCGCGAATAGCGAATAAAATCCGGCGTAGTGATGCTAGCAGTCAGCAAACCGTCAGCCACGCTTCCGCCCATGCGCTGCAAAACGGGTCCAGTAGCGCCGATATAAATCGGCGGAATCCCACGCGGCGAATGCGCGTCAGCCTTCAGCGGCGGAACGTGAGCGTCAAATACCTGCCCCTCGTAATCGAACTGCTGGCCGCCGAGAACGCCACGCACGATGTCGATCGATTCCTTCATCACCGTCGCCGGGCCGGCACTCTTCTCGCCCTTCTCGCCCTCGCCAACTTCCTTCATGAAAATCTTGGAAGCTCCGAGGCCGAGGAAAAAGCGGCCAGGTCCGGCAACATCCTGCAACACCCGCGCCTCCATGGCGATTTGCACCGGATTGCGCGTGTACGGCGAGATGATGCCCCAGCCGATGGGAATTTTCTTCGTCTCGCGCGCGACGATCGCGGTAATCGCGGTGGAAGAGCGCGCTTCGTAGGAATGTTTGCGCCACCAGGGATATGCTTCCGCGAGCCAGAACGCGTCAAAGCCCGCGCGCTCGCAGGCCTGCGCCATCGCCACGGTCTCAGCGACAGGCTCCATGCTCAGTTGCAAAACGCCAATGCGAAAGGGAACGGCCATTTGTGTCCTCGGGTGATGGATTTGAATTTCAAATTTCCCCGCGGTGAAAACTACGGGGACGAAATGCGGGCGGGACTAAAGACCCGCCCCTACGACTGCTACGGATTGGTCCAGGAATGTTCGAGACCTTTGATCAACGCCCACATCGTTTTATTGAGCGGCGTAGGCACGCCGACCTGCTCGCCCCATTTCACGATCGCGCCATTCATGAAATCGACTTCGGTGATGCGCTTGGCAAGCACGTCTTGCAACATGCTGGCGTTGTGTTTGCCGGGGGCGTTCGCGCCTTTTTGCACCATCGCGCGCGGATCGCCGTGCAGCGTAATGCCCATGGCTTTTGCGACGGCTTCTCCCTCGGCAATCAGATCGTTGAAGAGTTGGCCGGTGGCCGGAAGACGCGTAGCCGCGCCGTGATGCAGCAGCGTTAACGCACCGACGGGATTCGTCGAGGCGTTGAAGATTAATTTAGTCCACTGCGCGCCGCGGGCATCCTCAAGCGGAATCACGTTCATGCCGGATTTGTTCAGCGCTTCCGCAAGTTCATTCACGCGCGACATTGGAGTCTTCGTTGGCTCGAATGGGCCAATCCATGTGTCGCCTTTAATGTCGAAGCCCACGTGGCCCGGCTCGATGATGTGGCCGGCCGGAAACGTAGTGCCGCGAATCACGAATTTCACGTGCTCAGCGATGATTTCTTCGTTGCCGACGCCATTTTGCACCGAGCAGACGGCGCCATCGTTCGCGAAAACGTGTGCGATTTGCGCCATGGCTGGACGCGTGTGCGTGCTCTTCGTGGCGATGATGCCGTAATCGCACGGCGGAATCTGTTTGGGGTCGGTGGTCGCCTGCAACTTTGCGGTGAAATCCGCAGCGCCTGAAATGCGCAGGCCATTCTTATTGATGGCGTCAACGTGCGCTTGCGAAACGTCGTAGGCGTGGACTTCTACGCCTTCGACGCGGGCGAGGTGCGCGCCGAAAATGCTGCCGATTGCGCCGGTGCCGATGATGCAGATCTTCATCGCGCCCTCATCCGCGCTTTTCTGCACCGGAATAAAATTTCCAGTCCACGTTGGCCAAATTCTCGCCTTCTTTCTTGCCCACACGATAGGTGTCCTGCGTGTACAGGCAAACTTTGCCGTCTTGGTCTACCACTTGCGGATGGAACGAAAAAATCATGTTCTCGCGCAGCAGCGTTTCTGAATTTGCTCCGATGGCCGGATGCTCGATCATAGTCATGCCGATAGAATGGCCGGAGAGATGGCCGAGCGCGAAGCCCTGCTTGGCGAAAATGTCGGCGGAGGCTTTGTGGACATTCTTAATCGGCTCGCCTTCGCGCATCAGCACTCGCGAGGCCTCGAGGGCTTCGGGATAAACGTCGGCCATCCTTTTCGTCGTGGCGCTAATTTTGCCCTGGATGAGCGGGCGCGAAAACTCCACCCAGTAGCCTTCGGGGCCGGCGATTTCGAGCGAGTAGAGAAGCAGATCGTCGGCGTTGACTTTGCGATCGCGCGGAACTTTGAACATGGCTTCGGCTGAGCCATTCGTGCCAGAGAGGACGATGTTCATCATTTGCAGGCCCGCGCCGCCGGCAAAAAATTTATCCACGGCCGGCGCCATCACTTCAGCTTCAGTTTTTCCCGGCTGATATTTGGCGAGCATGGCCCAGAAGCCGTCTTCGATAATTTTCATGCTGTGGCGGATGCCGGCAAGCTCTTCTTCGCTCTTGATGGCGCGGGACATGTCGAAAGCGCGATCGAAATTGATGATTTCGAAGCTGGCTTTCGTGAGTTCGCGATAGTCGCGCACGGCCATGACCGCGTCCAGTCCATAAACGCCGAGACGCTTCCAATTTTTATTCGTGGCGTGTTCGGTGATCCACTTGCCAGGAATGTCGGCCCATATATGTTCGCGAATCCAGGGCGTGCTTTTGTCGCCGATCCAGCGCGCTTCGGCAGGAAAGACCAGCGTCGGATCGCCCGCGAGAGGAATCACCGCATAAACGTAGCGGTGCACGATTTCGAAGCCGGAGACGTAGCGGATGGCGCCTTCGAAGCCGGTGTACTCGTTGCCGCAGACGACGAGCGCGTCGAGATTTTCTTTGGCCATGGCCTCGCGCGTGTTTTTGTAGCGGCGGTCGATTTCGGATTTGGTGACCAATGTTGCTCCTTGGGTTTGGTGCTTGGTTCGATGCTGCTGTTGTGCCGCTTAGATCCTTAGGCCAAAAACCGACCTCAGGATGACAGCACAATCCGCGCTACGAGCGGACGCCGCAAATTTCTGCTATCGCTAACGCGTATATTTTGGTGATGTTCACGAATGTTTCTACGGCTACTTTTTCGCCTTCGGCGTCGCGCGGGCCACTGGACGGGCCGTAATTTACCGTCTCGATGCCGAAGCGCGTCATTACTGAAGCGTCGGAGCACCACAGGACTGTGTCGCGCTTGGGAGCTGAGCCCATAATTTTTGTGTGGGCTGCGTCGATCGTTTTTACCAGTTCGTGATTGGCGTCAATTTGTGCGCCGGGTACGGATATGTACGTTTCAAAATCCAGGCCATAGCTTGGAAATTTCTTTTGCAGATCGAGATAGAGTTGCTTTGCGGCGCGACGGGCTGTGGCGAGCGGCATATTCGGCGGCACGCGTAGATCGAGGAATACATCCGTGCGATCCGGAGTGCGGCTGGCACGCCAGGGGTAGCCGCCGCGAATGCAGCCGACGTTTACGATTCCAGGTTTGCCTTCGTAGCTGGCCTGCGCTTCGAAGCTGGGAATCCATTCGTAGATCGAGCCGAGCACATCGTGCATGCGGCGAATGGAACTTTCCTTCTGCTTGCCGACAGCAAACGCGGTGTGCACATAATTTCCGCGCACGCCAATGCGCACCCAGATCGAGCCATAATGCGCGAGAATAATTTGCATGTCGGTGGGCTCGCCGAGAATGCACATATCGGGCAGCACTCCGTGATTCACCATGTAGTGCGTCCCGGCGCCGTAGCCGCGATATTCTTTGCCGACGAATTCATCGCTCCATTGCGTTTTTTCGATTTCGCCCACGACCGCCGCGATTAATACGTCGCCATCCAGCTTCACGCCCGCACGTTGTACGGCCTTTACCGCCTGTGTGTAACAGACGAGTGCGCCCTTCATGTTGTAAATGCCGAGGCCGTAGATCATTCCATTTTTCAAAACGGCTTTTGGTTTGTAGCCAAGCCCGGTCAGATAAGTTTCGCGTCCGGTGTTGGACGTGTCCATGTGCGCATTGAACATTAAATTCTTGCCGGTGCCGCTGCCTTCGAACCGGCCGATCACGTTGGCACGGCCCTCTTCCACTTCCTGCCAGGTGACTTGCAACCCAGCCTCGGTGAGAGCGCCGCGCATATACTGGCCCATGGCCAGTTCCTCGCCGGTGGGGCTGGGAATATTCACGACGTCGCAGCACATCGCGACGAGTTCATCTTCGCGGACTTGCGATGTGATTTTATTGGCTAGCGATGCGTCAATCGGCAAAGTGCCTCCGCTGGATGTCGGTATTTCGTCTCGCAGCTAGATGCTAAATTCGGAAATCATCAGGATCGGTGCAAAGTTTTTCGCTGCCGTCGCCGGTCACTAGAAAATTATCTTCGAGCCGCAGGCCACCGCCGCCTTCCCAATAAATTCCGGGCTCGATGGCGAGCACCATATTTCGTTTCATCACGCCCGGCGCGGCTTTGTGCGAATACGGCGGCTCGTGCGCGCGGGCGCCAACGCCATGCGCCACTGGATGCGACGGCTGGCCCTGATAACCGGCTTCGTCGATGCGCGCGCGAATGATGCGATCGATTTCGCCGAGTGGCGCGCCATCGCGAACAATCCCTACAGCCTCGCCGAAAATTTTCAGCAGCAAATCGAGCAAACGATTGTATTCGGGAGTGAGCGAGCTGGGGCAAATATTTTTGGTGAGGTCGGTCCAGTAGCCGTCGGCACAAACCCAAATTTCGACAAGCGTTGGCTCGTGTTCTTGCACCGGGCGATCGCTCGTGGCGGTGAAAGTGGCGATGCCTTTGCCGGACCAGACGAGAGTGAAAGCGCGCGCCATGGCCACTTTGCCTTGATACCCGACGCCGACTTCGTGAATATGGCCTTCGATCATCGCGGCTACTTCGCTCTCCTTCATGCCGGGGCGGATATTCTTGCGGGCGTAGGCCATGCCGATCGCTCCTAAATCATTGGCGATGCGCATGCGCTCGATTTCTTGCGGCGTCTTGATCATGCGCAGTTCGGCGAGTAGCGGCGCGGCGTCTACTACTTCTTTCGCCGATTTGCGAAACGCGTCGAAGTATCCCTGGGTGTAAACGGTTGGCTCGCCGACCATTCGATCGCAGATTTGCGAGCCTTGATTCAACTCGACGGCGATGCGATCAGTGAGCTTTTTTTCGCGCAGCACTTCGAGCGCGGCGTCGAGCGAGCGCGCCGTGGGCGGGCGCGGATCGGACGGATGGTAGAAGTTGAACGAGCGGACATCTTTATTCCACGCGGTGTGCTGCGCTTCGCGGAATTGCGGCTCGAGGACGCAAAGAGTTGGTTCGCCTTCGCGCGGGAAGACTACGATTTCGTAGCCCTTCATCGTCCAATAGTTGGTGAGGTAAAGAATATTGTCGGGCGCACGGACGATTACGGCGTCGAGGTCATTCTCGGCCATCGCGCTGCGGAGGCGCGTCCATTTTTCGTGATCGAGTGGGTAGGACATTTTGTCGCGGCGTTACGCCGTTGCGTGCCCTTTCGATTCAAAGGTCCAGGATTCTTCCTTGCCGCGAATCAGCCGGTAGAGAGCGGTGTGCAGCGGGGCCGGATGATTGATGCGCGCGGCTTCGCGGGCGATGGCGCCGCCGAGAAAATCGATCTCGGTGCGCAAGTGATGGCGAATATCGTAAAGCATCGATGGCGGATGATCGGTGCGCGCGCCGATTTTGTTCATCTCCCACGGGTCTTCGTGCAGCGTGATGCCGAGCGCCTTGGCCACATCTTTGCCTTCGTTGATCAGCGAGTGGAGCAAGTGGCCCAGGTCGGCGAATTTTTCTTCTTGCGCGTAATGCGCGGAGTGCGGCAGTTCTGTGAGCGCCGCGACGGAATTTACGGACGCGTTGAAAATCAACTTTGACCATTGCGCTGGTCGGGCATCTTCGAGCGCTACCGCCTTTAAGTCCTGACGCGATGATCCAATCAGCGGCTGTCTTCACCACCGAGAATGGCGTGTGGGTGGGCTCGAATGGGCCCATCCATGTTTCCGTGTCGAGTTCGTATTGCACGTGATTGTCGCTGTGGCGCGTGCCGCTCATGAAAGTGGTGCCGCGAATGACTTTGGTCTTGGTCATATCGGCGATGATTTCTTCGCAGCCGAGACCATTTTGCGCGGAGAGAACTGCGCCATTTTTGAATTTACCAGCAATCGGCGCTAGCGCTTCCTCGGTTTGCGTGGCTTTGCAGCTCACGATGCCAAGATCGCAATCCGGAAAGTCGGTGGCGTTGGCGGTCGCGTGAATTTTGCCTTCCAGCTTGTGCAAGCCGGTGACGCGTATCGGATATTCATTGAGCGTGCGCGCGTGTTCCGGGCGGCGGACGAACGCATGCACCTCGGCGACGCTCGCCAAGTGCGCGGCGTAGAGACTGCCGATTGAACCGCATCCGATGATACCGATTCGAGGAGGCACGATAAGTTAATCCGGGACTCACTGCGTGCGCTGAAAAACGGGCGGCAGGAGCAGCGCGCAAATTCGTCCGGGCAGTGAACTCGCCATCATCGTTTGGCTGCCCGGCTTTCGACTTCGACAGGCGTGACGGGCCGTGGCCGCGCAGCGCCTGAAAAATGCTTTCAGCATTGTTGTGCGAATCCGAAATTATGATGCCGGTCTGCGCGAGCGCGTCCTGCAACGCGGCGCTCACGGTGTGCACCGGCGCCGCGCCGCCTTCGCCCATGCCCTTTGCGCCGTTATAGTGAACGGCGACGGCGATTCAATGTGGCCGTAGAGCAAGTCGGGCATGTTCATCACGGTGATCGGCGTGTAGTCGCTGTAGGTGCTGGTGAGCATGGTGCCTTCCGCGTCGTACACGCAATTTTCCATCAGCGCGGCGCCGATGCCATGAGCGGTGGCGCCGTGAACTTGGCCTTCGACGATCATCGGATTGAGAGTGCGCCCGCAATCGTCGACGCAGGCATAGGCCAGAATTTTCGGCTGAAAAGTTTCGCGATCGATTTCGATCACGGCCATATGGAGCTGCGACGAGTAGGTGAGGCACAGGTTGCCGTACTTGCGCTTGACATCTGGAACTTTGAAAGGCGCGCGATAGACGTAGCGGCAATTCAGCGTGACGTCTGCCATCTCCTCCGGCAAGCCGGCATTATTCACGAACACGAGATTCGCGATGCCCCAATAATTGATGGAATTCTTCGTGCCGCGAACGCGAACCTCAGGACCCTGTTCGCCAACGCCGAATTCGAGATTCTTCTCGGGGGACTTCAGAGCGAAAGCGGCGACGCGCGCCATTTCCGCCTTCAACTGTTCGACTGCGCCGTGGATTGCAGACGCGCCGGTAACAGCGAACTGGCTGGCGTAGGTGCCCGTGTGTCCGGTATAGACATTTTGCTCGCTATCGAAGCCGGGGCGAACTTTCACCATCGCAGGCGGAATGTTGAGCGATTCGGCGACGATTTGCGACGCGATGGTTTCGTGGCCCTGGCCTTGCGGCACGGATCCGAGGCTGATGACCACTTCGCCATAAATGTCGAGCTTCGCGAGGGCGGCCTTCGATTGACCTGAAAATGGCGCGTAAGGATTGATGATTTGCGCTTGGCCGAAATTATTTGTGCCCGAATCGAGCGTCGTGCCGATTCCAATGCCGAGATGCGGCCTTCCTTGCGCGCTTTTTCGCGCTCTTTCACCCACTTGTCCCAGTCGATTAATTTCTTTCCGATATCCAGCATGCGGGCATAGTCGCCGGAATCGTAGACGCAGCCATTGGGCGTGGTGTACGGAAATTCCTCTTTGCGAATGTAATTGCGCTTACGCATTTCGTCGGGAACGAAGCCGAGCTTGTGGCCGCAAATATCCATCACACGCTCGAGAAACCACAGATGCTGCATGCGCGAATAGCCGCGATTCGGTCCGACGGGACATTTATTCGAAACGATCTGCGAGAAATCGATGCGAACGTTTTTGAAGCGGTACGCGCCCGGAAGAACTTGCGCCCAGATGATGCAGCCGAGCGGTTCGTAGCGCGGAAACGCGCCGCAATCGTCCACGTGGCGCGATTCGATGGCGGTGATTACGCCGTCTTTATCGAGCGCGACGCGCGTATCGAAAAAGGTGCGCTCGTTGCCGTGCGCGCTGGCCAGCAGATGTTCGGAGCGCGTTTCGGTCCATTTCACCGGGACGGCCGCCCAGTTTGCGCGAGGCGAGCGCGCAAAGCGCCATGTAAGGATAATTCGTGATCTTGATGCCGAAGCCGCCGCCGATATCGATGCTCTGCATGTGAATCTGATCGATGCCAACGCCAAGCGCCGGGGAAAGAAATTGCGCGGCGAAGGCTGGAAACGAATTGTTCGACCAAAATTTGATGCGATTTTCTTTCAGGTCCCATTCGCCGATTACCGCATTGTTCTCGAGCGGGGTGCTCGAGAAGCGGTGGAAATGCATGCGGCCGATTTTCACGACATGCGCGGCTTGGCGGAAGGCTTTATCGACGTCGCCAAATTCAAATAGGTCGTGGTAGATGACGTTGGTGCCGGCTTTTTCGTGCAAGATCGATTCGTTGGCCAGGCCGTCTTCGGCGGTCAGGACGGGCTGCAGAATTTCGTAATCGACTTCGACCAGTTCCGCGGCATCTTCCGCGGCGTAACGCGTTTCGGCGATCACCGCGACGACCGGCTCGCCCTGGAAGCGCACTTTATCGACGGGCATTGAGTAATCTTCGATGGTTTGACCGACACCGGGACCGATTTCGATGAAGGGCTTGGTCATCGAGGCGACTTCTTTGCCGGTGAGGGTGCAAAGAACGCCGGGAGCTGCTTCAGCGCGAGACACATCGAGTCTGGTAATTCGGGCGTGCGCGTAAGGCGAGCGCACCAGCTTCATGTAGACCATGCCTAGGAATTTTTTGTCGTCGACGAAGCTGCCTTTGCCCTGGACCAGGCGCGTTTCTTCGCGGCGCTTAATCGGTTGGCCGACATATTTGCCGGGAGGAGCGTGGCCGTTCTAGCCGTTTGTCGCGCGCCGGGCTGCGCGGAGGCCGCGTCTCTTTGATTTTTTTCTTCTTCAATCGAATCTACCTGTCCCTCTTGTCATCCAAAGCGCGACGCTACGACAGCGCCTTTTGCAGCGAGTCGATCAGCTTCTGAATATTTTTCTTCGCCAGCGGCTCGAGCAATCCTCCGGCCAGCGACGGAAGGCGTCCGGCGATCTGCGATTCGCCTTTCCAGATTACTTTCGTGCCGGTTCCGCTTCGGCTCGAGAGCAAAGCCCGCGCTTAATTGAGCTGTTCCGCCGGGGACGTCGCCCTTCCCGTCGTAGCGCGCGTGCTTGCCCGGATTTTCTTCAGCGAGAGTCATCTTCACGACGGCCGTGCCACGAATGTGTGAAATTCCTACGCGCAGATTCACCGCGAAATTCTTTTCATCCTGCTTGGTCATGCTCTGATAGTCGGGCAGCAGGGGGCAGAATCGTTCGGGATCGACGAGAAACTTATAAACTTCGTCCGGGTTTTTAGGGACGACGAAATCTCCGCCGAATTCAATCTTCATTGCGTGTCACCTGGGAGCCGTGGAGTCGGCGGTCACTTTTGTCTCGGCTGTTGCCGCAGCGGCGGCGCGAATTGCTTTCAAAATATTTTGATAGCCGGTGCAGCGGCAGGTGTTTCCGGCGATGCCTTTGCGAATCTGCTTTTCGGTGGGATGCGGATGAAGCGCGAGCAATTGCACGGTGGACATCAAAAATCCCGGCGTGCAATAGCCGCACTGCAAGCCGTGATTTTCCGCAAATGCTTTTTGAACGGGATGAAGCTCTTCACCATTTGCAAGGCCCTCGACGGTGGTGATTTCGCGCAGGTGCGCCTGGAACGCAAACACCGTGCACGATTTCACCGCGCCGCCATTCAGCAGCACCGTGCAAGCGCCGCAATACGTGGTGTCGCAGCCGATGTGCGTGCCGCAAAGGTCCAGCTCCTCGCGGATAAATTCCACGAGCAGCATGCGCGGCGGAACGGTGCGCACGTAGCGCTTGCCGTTCACTCGCACTTCGATGGGAACTAGATCAAAGCCTTCCGATGTATTCGTGACTGGCCTCCGCATGTTCGCCGCGCGCGCGCCGCGTGGCGATATCGATTGCGCGCTTCACCAGCGCGCCGGCGAGAACTCGTTTGTAATCGGCCGAGCCACGCATATCGGATTGCGGATCCGTGGCGGCCATCGCAGCTTCAGCGGCGGCTTCGATGGATTTCGGCGTCAGCTTCTGGCCGCGCAGCGCGGCTTCGCCTTCGGTCGCGCGAACGGCCATCAAGCCGACGCAGCCCATCAAGATACGCGCGTCCTTGCAAGTGTCATGATCGCCGAGAGTGATGCTCACGGCCGCGCTCGCCGACGCATACACCGGCGCGCAGCGCTTGAACGCGACGCAGCGCGCCGCCGGTGCCTTTCGCCGGCGCCTTCACTCGAATTTCTTTCACGAGTTCGCCGGGAGCAAGCGCAGTGGTGTAGGCGTCGAGGAAAAAATCGGTGAGCGGAATGTTGCGCGCTCCATTCGGGCCGATCGCGTGAACTTCGGTGTCGAGCGTGAGCAGCACCGCGCCCCAATCGCCGCTCGGATCCGCTTCGGCCACCGAGCCGCCGATCGTGCCGCGATTGCGCACTTGCACGTCGGCAATTCCCGCGGCGCAATCGTGCAGCACCGCGATTTTGCTCGCTTCGGCGGAATTTTCGATGTCGGCATGGCGCGCCATAGCACCGATGTGCAGTGTTCCGTTATGGCGCTTGATATGGCCAAGATCCGGGATGTAATTCAAATCCACGAGCGCAGACGGCACCGAGAGCCGCAGTTTCATCAGCGGAATCAAACTTTGCCCGCCGGCCAGTGCTTTGGCGTCTTCGCCGAGTTCGGCGAGAATCGATGAGGCTTCTTCGAGCGTTGAGGGCCGGTAATAACGAAACGCGCCTGGATACACTGGTTTCTGCTGTCCTCGCTTCCTTTCGCGGTCGGCCGCGATGGAAGCAATGCGCTTCTTGACGCAGCCGATTCTAAAGGGTCTGAGGCGTCGGTTCAACTGGCAATGCGAAATTTCCGAGGTAAATCGGAAAGAACTTGAAGGAGAGACATTCTGGCTGTCGTCCAGAATGCTGGACATGCGATTTTGAATTCACATTGCCGTGCGCGCCACGCTGCCTTATAGTTTGATTGTCAGCTCATGAGGCCAACCCGGGTGTTTCCTATCATTCTTGCCGCCGGCGATTCCAGTCATCTCGGTTATCCGAAACCTCTCGCGCTATTTAATGGCCGCACTGCGCTCGATCTTGCCGTGGAAAACTGTGCCGGAATGGAGCCGCCCATTGTGGTGCTTGGACACCGGGCTGCTGCGATTCGACGTCACGTGCCCGCTGGCGCTCGAGTTGTGATAAATCGCGAATGGCGCAACGGGCAGTTGAGTTCGCTTTTGGCCGGCTTGCGCACTGTTCCTCGCGGCGAGGCTTTCCTGCTTTATCCCGTGGATCAGCCGTTGCTCACGGCGGCGCTGGTTGCGCGGTTGGTTCGCGCGTTTCAAAAGCGCACAGCGGAAAAACTAATCGTGATGCCGCGCAAGGGCAAACGCGCCGGGCATCCGATTCTGTGCTCAGAAAAACTTCGCGGCGAACTGGAGCAGGCGCGCACCGCACGCGAAGTGGTTTATCGCGACGACCGCCGGGTTCAGTTTGTACCCGTGAGCGATGTCTCGATCTGGGCGGATTTCGATTCGCTGTGGACCTACAGACGCTGCGTGCGGATGTTCTTGAGGCAACGGAAACCTCGCAAAATTTCCAGCGAAGCAATCCCCAGCTATCAACAAGCGGAAGAGATTCGACGCCGCTCACTTCGAAACAAGCGTTCGTAGCGGTACGCTTCAGTGCAGCATCTTCGCCCGGATGCGAAACGCCTGGTCGCCCCTAAGCGGCTCCGCGTTCCCTGCTAAATCCAAGCGCAATCCCCGCGAGAGACACGATGATCAGCGCCGAACCTAATACCGCGACGGCCTTCGGCAAGCGAGCCTTGCATCGCCAGTTTCGAGCAACACGCCAAGCGGAAATAGAATCGCGCCGGCGAGCAGCGCTGCTGCCAATCCCATTCGCGCGGATTCTGAAAATCCCACGCGGCTGAAGGCCATGCCGAGGACGACCAGCAGCAAGCCGAGGCCGATCCAGTGGCCGTGTGCGTCCACATGGCGCACATAAATATAGTTGGCGCTGGCGTAGGCCTGCATCGAGGCTTGCGATTGCATGCGAAGCTTGCTCGGCGGCGTGCACGAACGCGTTGGTGAGCGAACCGCCGATGGTGTCGAGGGTTTGATGCTCCACGAAGACGGCGTAATACAGCCCGTAGGTCATGCCCCAAACCGCGAGCAGCAATCCGCCGATCACAAGCAGGCGGCCGGAGCGCGTCATCGCGCCGGCTCCTGTGGGGGCATCGAGCGTGCCCGTGTAGCGCACTACTCCGGCCAGCATTCCTGTGAGAGCGACCATCACGAGCAGGCCGCCGATATCGGCGATACCGCCTGCCAGCAAGCCCAGACGCAGCTCGAGCAGAACGAATACGGGCAATAGGATCGAGCCTGCCAGCAGAGTGGCGACCCAGATTCTTTTCCAGCGCTCGCTCAGAAAAACGTACGGCTGAAAGAACGCCATCAAGATCGCGAGCATTCCGAATTCGATGATGTGCGAGTGCGCGGCGATGTTTACGGCCTTCTGGCCTTGCAACATGCCGTAATTTTGCACGGCTTGTGTTGCGGCTTCGCGGGAGCCATTAGTCATTTGCGTCAGCAGCGCGACATCGCTGGCTTCATTGGCGAAGAGTTGCGTGCCTGCGTAATACGAGCCGTGGAAAAATCCGACGAGAACCAGCAGCGTGCCCCAGGCAAGTAGCGTGCGCGAGGCCCAACTGCGATCGGCGAGTAGTGCATCCGCAGGCTTGGCGCCGGCCGGCAACTGCCAATATTTCCAGAGGCCGATTAATTCGATGGCGGCGACTAGCAGTACCAGGAAGCCGCCAAAGTCCGCGAAAATGCTGGCCCAGCCTATGGATTCAAGCGGGCTATAAATCAGGCCGACGTAGTGGATCAGAAAAACGCCGACCGGCAGTAGAGCCGCGCCGAGAATCAAAGTTGCGGCGAGTTTGCGCTTGGCGGATTCGCTTAACGCCACGAATGGCTGCACCAGCGCGAGCAGCAGTGCAAGATATCCGAAATCGATCATGTGGACGTGGGCGTCCACTTTCGTGCCGCGGTTTTCGAGGAAGCCGCCGATAGCCATGAAGTGCGGCAGAACGCTCGAAGGATCGTGCGCGGCAACTGCGTTTGTGGCTGCCAGAAGATTTTCGTTAATACGTGACGCGTTCTGATGCAGCACAAAGACCGCGAAAATATCGCCAAGAAGCATTCCGGCAAGGATGAGCGCTATGCCACCAATCACCAGCAACCGCCGCGCGCTCAATGCTGAGAATGAAGCGGCAATCTCTCGGGCGGAGCTAGCGTTTATCGTGTCGGAGTGGGATGACATGACGATTCGTGTCGCTCTTGCCTTCGTAGCGGTGGGCTTAAGCCCAGCATCTTCGCTGCTAATTCACGTGCGCACAAACGACGAATATGCTGCACGCGCGCCCAAATATCACAACACGTCGAAGCGGTCAACGCAGCGAAGGCTGCCGGCCTAAAGGCCGCCGCTACGAAACCTTGGAATCACGTGCTTGGCGAACAGTTCCTGGGTCTTGATCGACTTTTCCAATGCTCCAGGCCGCCGAAATTCGAGACTATTGCCAATTCTGCGATGCCACCTTTTGCTTCGAGCGCCTTTACCTGCGAGATTATTTTTTCTGGCGTGCCGATGAAGCCGATTTCTTGATCTACGATTTCGTCGTAGGTCAATTTGGTCAGGGATTCCAGGGCGCCGCTGGCGTAGAAGCCGTAGCCTTTTGCGCGCAGTTCGGCTTGCTTGGCTGGATCTTTCAGCGAATCTACCGGCGACGCATTGAAGGCCAGGAAATTGTGCAGCGCCTGCTCCACTTCCTTGCGGATTTGCTTTTCGTCGTCGTCGATATAGACCGGCCGGATATAAACGATGTTCGGCTCATGCCCGCTGGCGGCGCAGGCGGCCTTATAAATATTGAGCGGCGGCTCGAGGATTTTCCACGGCAGCAGGGGCGGCACAAAAATTCCCCAGCCGCGCTCGCCCGCCATTTTGTAAGTGATGTCGCTGGTGCCGCCGGTATAAAGCGGGGGATACGGTTTCTGCACCGGTTTGGGTACCACCGAGACGTCCTTGAACTTGAAACATTTTCCGTCGAAGGAAAATCGATCCTCGGTCCACGCCTTGATCATGATTTCGATGCCCTCGTCGTAGCGCGGGCGGCTTTCCTCTAGCGCCACATTCGACATCGAATAGAGCCAAGCATGGCCGCGACCGAGTCCGCACTCGAGCCGCCCGTTGGTCAAAATGTCGGCTTCGGCGATTTCCCCGGCCAGACGCAGCGGATCGGCCAGCGGAATGGTGTGCAGCGCGGTGCGAAAGCGAATGCGCTTGGTGCGTTGCGCGGCGGCGGCGAACATAGCCAGCGGATTGGCGGAAATCGAAAATTTCTGGAAGAAGTGATGATCAATCGTCGAATAGACGTCGAAGCCCACTTCGTCGGCATGCTCGATCTGCCGCATGATCTCCCAGGTCATGTCGTAATGCGGCTTCCCGGGAGGCGTCTGAATTTCCGCGTAAATTCCAAATCGCATGCGCGCAGTCTACCCTTTCTCGCGTGATTTGAAAATCAATCTGAAGAAAGCTACAGGGAAGAGAAGTGAGGCCGGCGGCTTAAGCAGCAGCCAGCCTCACACTGAAAGTTAGAAGGTCAGCTTAGCCGCGAACTGCAACTGCCGCGGATTGAGCACCGCGCTCGGAGTGCCGTACAACGGATTCGGCGAGCCTTCTTTAAAGGAGCCAGTCGCACCCAAACATCCCGGAGCGATCGGATCGCTGTTGCAGAAGTCTGCTGCGCCGTAGCTGGTGTTGAAGTAGCGGATATTCACGGTATTGGCGACGTTGAACGCTTCGGCGAAAAGCTCAAGCTTGAAGCGCTCGCCGATGGGAAATGCGCGACCCAGGCGAATGTCGAGCGACGCCAGCGAATCGCCGCGGAATGTATCGCGGGGCTCGATTCCGACGCGGTCGTTGTTTCCGAATACGTCGCCGTTCACGTCAAATCCGGCGAACTTCGTGAACCACAACGGCGACTGCAAGGTCAGAATGGTGCTGAACGAGAAATCGCGCATCACGACATTCCAGGAGTGCGGTGCTGAGAGCGTAGCGTTCCCGACGAAGCGGTGCCGGATATCGTCTGCGGAGTTTGCGCGCTCTTCTTTCAAGGTTGTTGCTGTCCTGCGGAATCAGCACGAAGCTGGGGTTCGGACCGTCGTCGATCGAGTGCGCGAAGGTGTAGCTCAATTCGATCGCGAAGTTGTGCGTGATGCGCTTGTTGAAATTCACGAGCAGGCCGTCGTACACCGAATCCCACCGCGAAGTCGCCTCAAAGAATACGCTGTACTGAGGATCGCGGAATCCTGGAACTCCGCCGACGTGCGGCACTCCCGGAATCACGTACGACATAGGATAGGCCGAGCAGTCGGTCGGCGGCACTGGTCCCGCTGGATTATTCGGCGACGCGAAGTCGTAGTACACGTTCTTGCATCCGGCAGTGCCGGACGACGTAAATGCCTGCACCGTACCGGTCGCGTCGGGCTGGTTCACGTTGAAGAAGCTGCCGAGATGCACGCCGCGCAGGTGCAGTCCCGTAACACTCAACAAGCGAGTCTTTAAACGGCTGGAATTCGATCGATGCGCTGGCCTGAATGCCATAAGGCGTCTTGCTGCCCTGATCGAAGCGCACGATGGTGGCGTCCTGCAGGAATCCGCACGAAGCCAGCGTGCCGTCGGGGCAGAATGCCTCCGGCGTGCCGTTCGGATAGGTTCCTTGAGTTAGCAACGCATTCAGACCCAGGAAATTGATAACGGGCGAGCTGGCAAACGAAAACAAGCCGGTGTTGGCGTTCAAACGTATTCTCGAATGGACGGCCCGGATATTGAGCAAGTCCGCCGCACGAGGGCTGCTGGCACATTAGTAAAGGCGATGGGAACGTCCCGTGGAAAAGACCGAAGCCACCGCGGAAGACGATGTTGTGCGAAGTGCCCAGATTGTAGGCCACGCCGACGCGCGGATCGAAGTTCTTCCACTGCGTATTCAACACGCCATTGGGCCAGTTCTCGAATTCCCAACGAAGCCCCAGATTTAGAGTGAGGCGCTTGGTAGCCCGCCACTTATCCTGGCCGTAGAAGCCGGTGTAATAGTGGTTTAACGTAGCCGAAGATTGATTCCGAATCGCTTGAGAGATCGCCCCGCCTTGATACACCGCGGTGCCGCCCTGGAGTCGATGTCTCGTTGAATTCGGGCGTCGTGGTGGTATCGAAGCGCTGGAAGAAAATAACGAATGGATCTGGACACGAGACTCCCGGAGGGCATCCGGCCGCACCGTCCGTGCCAAGAAATGCCGGAAGGTTCGCAAAGTCGGCTTCAAAGGGATAAAAGAGCGGGAAGGATTCGTACGTTCCCACGCGATTGAAGTTGCCACCGAAAGTAAAGGTATGCGGACCCCAGTTCCGGGTGACGTTGTCCACCACTTCAAAGCGATTCTCGCGGTAAATATCCGGATTGCCGCGGTTCACGCCCACCGCAAACACGTTCGAAACTTCCAGGTGCGGCTGCGTCGATACCACGGGGAAATCGAAGCGCCGGTTAGCGTATTGCATGCGCAGCTCGTTGATCCAGCTCGGCGAGATGTTGGTGGTAAGCGCGCCAGCTAGCGATTGGTCGCGGATGAAATTGTTCTTGAACGCCGAAGGCAAATCGAAGCCGTTATTCAGCGGCGATTGATTGGTGAAGCGATTGTCGTTGATGAAGTAACGGATGAAGAGATAATTTTTCTGCCCAAAGGAATGATCGAGGCGCGCGAAGCCATCGTCGTAGTTGGAGTCGCGAAGAACGGAGAGATTCTCGGCGGGCAAACCGAAGACGCTCGGTCTTAACGGCGTTGATAGCCGTCGATGTTCTGCAAAACCGCGGAATTGTAGGTGGGCGATTCATCGCGCCGCTGACCTTCGTAGTTGGCGTAAACGAAGGTCTTATCTTTCTGGATCGGTCCGCCAATCGCAGCACCATATTGATTTTGGCTGAGCTCATGGAAGTGCGGCGCGGCGAGAAGATTGATGGCGTCAAACGCGCTGTTCTGCGCGTACTCGTAAAGCGAGCCGTGCCATTCGTTCGTTCCGCTGCGGGTAATGATGTTCACGATGCCGGCCGTCGCGCGCCCGAATTGCGCGGTATAGTCGGTATTGACCACGCGAAATTCCTGCACGGATTCCTGCGGCGGAGTACCGCGCTGAATTCCCGAAGCCGTAGAAATATCGTCCGCGCCGTCCACCGCGATGAAATTGAAGTGAATATTCTGTCCGGCAAAAGAGAGCTTCGTGACCGGCTCGACGATTACGTCGGTGCTGCCTGATGTCGTGTCGCCGATTTGTACGCCCGGAGCGAGCAGCGCAAAATCGATAAATTCGCGGCCATTCACAGGCAAGTCTTCAATCTGGCTCTCGGTGACCACCGTGCTCACTTGCGTGCGGGTTGGCTCGATTACTTCGCTGGTGGCCGTGACGGTCACTTGCGTTTGCGTCGCGCCGACCGCCAGCGTGAAATCGATTGAGGCGACTTCGCCGACCTGCAAAGTCAAAAGTTTCTCCGACTTGCTGAAGCCGGAGTGCTCGACCGTCACCCTATATGCGCCGCTAGGCAGCGACGCAATGTAATAGTGCCCACCGTCGGAAGTCTGCACGGTACGGGAAAGTCCCGTGGCAGTATTCACCGCCGTCACGGTCGCTTTGGCAACCGAGCCGCCCGAACTATCCGTCACTTGGCCGGACAGTTCTGCGGTCACACTCTGCGCGCGCAGACCGACGCTCGAAGCCAAGCCGCTCAATGCCAGGATCAACGCGACAATAAACACACGGACGGTCTTCATGGACAGGATTCCCCCTTGATTTTTGCAGCCCCAACACCCCAAAAAGAAACTAGTCGTTCCCACCTTTGGGCTTTTATAACCCGGTGGAAAATTTTGTCAAGTCGAATTGATTCCGATGATTACGGAGTGTCGAATCAGACTACAGGCCAGCCAGCGCAGGTAGTTCGTGCCGGCCCGGCAATTTCTAATCGATAACCCAAATTATTAGAAACGCCGTAAGTCCAACAAAACAAGGGAGAGCACCCCCGCCTAATCGATAAATTTCACATGTTTTCTCATCGCGTTAGAAACGGACCGGCAGAGGATACGGAGCCACGAACGCTCAGAAAATTCCCAGCAGCTTTGCAGCTCCCACGCCGACAAGCAGAGCCACGATTCCCATCAACACGATCCACTTCATCTCGAGGCCCGAGCGGCCTCCCGCGAGGGGAATCATCCTTACTTCCTCGAAATCAAGTACCGCCCCGTACGTTCCTGCATGGCCTCGGTGCGGGTAGACTTTGGCCAATTTCACGCGAAATATGCGTCCTTCTACGAGCTTGTCGGTTACTTCCGTAAGAGGAGTCACGAATCCGAGCTGTTCGCCGCTTTTCCTGCGAATTTTTAGGGGATCGGCGCCGTCGCGACGGTTCAAGTTGATATCGAGGTGTAATTCTTCGCCTATGCCGCAGCCGCGCAGGACTTGCTGTCGTTCCGTGCCATCGTCGTTCTGTTCCGTAACTCCGCGCAGCTCCACGGTATAGTGCCGCCCGGACCCAACTACCCGCGTCGGGGGCCCCAATAAATCAGCTCTGGCTTGATCGGTCTGACGTGTCACAAGGCACGCTCGATGCGATTCCGCCGATGGCGACTTTCGTGTTCGGGCGCGACAAGTTCGACAGGCGCGTTTCGCGATGCCCACATAGCGGGGCGTGCGTCCGTGTCGGGCCTATTTTCATGAAATCTTGGCATCCAGGCATGTGCTCCTCCTGGCGCGGGGTTATTTAAACTACTCCGGACGGAGTTCGCGCGTCAATAACTCACTTAGTGTTCTGAGCACTAGACGTACAAATACAGAGCGAGTTACGCGGATTATTCGGCCGGATTGCGGCGAGTTTGAGATCTAACGCGCAGGGCGGTCACCGCATGCCGGCCGGGACGCCGCCGCTACTTGGTTGCTATCGGTTGTGCTTTGGTTTATGCTGCGGGGACGTAGGAAGTTGTGGTTAGCGCGCGGTCACGTGTGGCTTCCCGAATTGCGCCCGCCTGCCCGGTTTAGGAAAAATTCCCCGGGGATTTTTAAGGTGCGAGCTGCATTGCGCTGTCTTGTGTGTGGGCGCGCCGTTTCACCAGGAGTGCACTGAAGATGTTTTGTTGTGAGGCGAAGTGGGGGCTCAACGGTTTTCGCGGCAAGCGAAAGCGCCATAACCCCGAAGGATTCGCGCTGCTGTGCGGCGTGCTCTTGGCAGCCAGCGCTCCCGCAATATTTTCTCCTTCGAATGCCCGCGCTCAGCAAACTGGATCCTCCACGCCCGTCGTCGTGCAGCCGGGTGCGCCGGGCCAGCCGACTAAGAAACTCTCGATTTCGACGAAAGGAACTCTCCCTCCGCGCTCGC
Source organism: uncultured Acidobacteriota bacterium (assembly GCA_963792515.1). Lineage (GTDB taxonomy): Bacteria > Acidobacteriota > Terriglobia > Acidiferrales > UBA7541 > Palsa-147. The sequence continues at coordinate 322,534 of CAWBWG010000002.1, forward strand.
AAGCGGACGTGGAATTCATGCAAGGCATGATCATGCATCATGCACAGGCCGTGGAGATGACGGCGCTGATTCCATCGCACACTCAGAATAAGGACTTGCGACTACTGGGAGCGAAAATTAGCAGCTCGCAGTCCGACGAGATCAAGCTGATGCAGCGCTGGCTGGCGGCGCGCGGGGAACCGATTTCCATGGCCATGCCGGGAATGCCCGATATGGATATGAAGGGCAATGCGATGAAGCTGATGCCTGGCATGTTGACGCCGGAACAAATGGAGGCGCTGCGGAATGCCAAGGGCCCCGAGTTCGATCGCCTGTTTTTGACGGGGATGATTCAGCACCACGATGGCGCATTAATCATGGTGAAGGATTTGTTTGACACGGCGGGCGCCGGGCAGGATGCGGACATATTCAATTTCGCGACGGACGCTGATAATACCCAGCGGGCCGAGATCAAAATTATGCAATCCATGCTTGAGAAAAAAACGTCAGAGGAGAAACGATGAATCGATTCGCCAGTATTGCTTTCCGTGTCGCGGTGGCCGCGTTTGTCTTGGCTTCTGGCGTGACCCGCATTCATGCTCAGGCGCCCGCTACACCCTCGCCCGCGCAGGAACCTGCCAAGGAAGCTCCAAAAGATTCCGATGACCAACAGAATCAGAATCCGTTCGCGCCGCAGCCGGCTCCCACGCTGCCCCCGGGAATGACGGGCTCGGATACCAACGATCCGCGCTATAAGCTGACCCCGGGAATGTACGACGCCGGCGAAGCTTCCATGGGCATCAAGCATTTGCTGCTGCTGAAAAAGCCTGACGCATTTCAACTGGGCATCGATCGACCGGACGATCCGAAGGTCGAGAAGACGCTCGGGCAACTGGGCTTGCCAGCGGCCGCGCTATCGCAGATACCGAAACCCATGCAGATGGTGATCGCGCAACTGGCGTTCGCAAATTCCGATATGGCGTTTGAGGGCAACCACCTTTTTCAGGGAAATTTTTACGGCATAAGCGTCTATGACATTTCCGATCCGGCGCGTGCCGCTTTGTTGACCGCGCTGGTGTGCCCTGGCGGACAGGGCGATGTGTCGGTATATAAAAACTTGCTGTTCATGTCGGTCGAGATGCCGAATGGACGGCTAGATTGCGGCGACCAGGGATTTCCGCCGGAGCCTCCTCGAGCGGCGGGCGAAGAAAAGAAGCCACGGCTGCCTGTAGCGCAAAAGGATCGTTTCCGCGGCGTCCGGATTTTCGATATCTCGGACGTCAAGAACCCGAAGCAAGTGGCCGCGGTGCAGACTTGCCGCGGATCGCATACGCATACGCTGGTGATCGATCCGAACGACAAAGACAACGTTTATATCTATGTGTCGGGAACATCGTTCGTTCGTCAAGCGGAAGAATTGGCGGGCTGCTCGGGGGAGGCGCCGGATAAGGATCCGAACACAGCGTTGTTCCGCATTGAAGTGATCAAGGTTCCGGTGGCGGCGCCGCAGGACGCGAAAATTGTTTCGAGTCCGCGCGTATTTATGGACGCTCGCACGGGGGCGCTGAACGGATTGAGCAACGGCGGTAGCCATGACAAGAGCGAGCAGAAGCCGTCCGATTCGAATCAGTGCCACGACATTACCGTTTACTCGGCGATCGGGTTGGCGGCGGGCGCATGTTCGGGCAATGGAATTATTCTTGACATCAAAGATCCGGTTCATCCGAAACGCGTGGATGCGGTGAACGACCCGAATTATTCGTACTGGCACTCGGCTTCGTTCTCGAATGACGGGACGAAGGTGGTGTTTACCGACGAGTGGGGCGGCGGGTTGGGCGCGCGGTGCCGTCCGAACGATCCGAACAAGTGGGGAGCGGACGCGATTTTTCATCTGAAGGATGACAAGCTGGCCTTCGCCAGCTATTACAAATTGCCGGCCGCGCAGGCTGATACGGAGAATTGCGTAGCGCATAACGGATCGCTGGTTCCCGTGCCGGGACGAGATATCGAAGTGCAGGCTTGGTATCAGGGCGGCGTCTCGGTGATGGATTTCACCGATGCGGCGCATCCAACCGAGATTGCATACTTCGACCGCGGCCCTATCGATCCGAACATGCTGGTCCTCGGCGGCGATTGGTCGGCGTATTGGTATAACGGGACGATCTATGCCTCGGAAATCGCGCGCGGACTGGATGTTTTCGAGCTGACGCCGACGAAGTTTCTTACGCAGAATGAGATTGATGCGGCGAAGGCAGTCCACGTGGCCGACCTCAACGTGCAAAATCAGCAGAAGATCGTCTGGCCGTCGAGCCTGGTGGTCGCAAAGGCCTACATCGACCAGTTGCAGCGCTCGCAGGCACTGCCGGAAGGGCGAATCGGCGCTCTGCGAAGGGCCATCGAGGCCGTTGAGAAATCGCACATGAGCAAGAGCTCGGTGGCGAAGCTGCAGAGCATGGCGGCGTCGACGGAAGCGAGTGCCAAGTCGGCCCAGACCCCAGCTGATTCAAAACGACTGCAAGATCTGGCGCAGATCTTGAAACATCCGTCCGCGTAACCAGACCGAAAACGCAACGGCCACATAGGGGCGGGGGTTCATCTCCCGCCCGCAGTGGTTTTGGGTGCAAACTGGTTTTGATTTGCGCATGTTGCAGCCAACAAACGCGGTCACGATGTCCGCGTTGACCAGCTCGCCTCGCACGTCCCGAATCCAACTCTATCTTCTTGTCGATTTTGGTAGCCTGTTCGTGGGTCATCTATCGCAGGTCTCGGGCATCAATCGCACTCCCGGTATTACACGAGGCATCAGGCTTTGGCACCGGACCTCAAAGATCAATCCAACCCGCCTGCGCAACCCGCGCGCGATATGCACGACGAACTGCGCCTGCTCGTGAATTCACGCCAACCGATCATCACGGTTGAGACGCCGGAAGAAGAGCGTCTGGAACAAATGCTGCTCGAGGTAGCTACGCAATTGGCAGTGCCGCTCTTCGAGTGGAGCGTCACAACAGGGCTCGCTAAGTTTCACAGCGCGCCGATTTACAACACCGACCAACCGGAGCAGGCGCTGGCAAATATTTCGCTGATTCAGGGCGACGCAATCTTTTGGCTGAAGGATTTCGCGCGTTACTGCGACAACGACCGAATTTGCCGCCGATTGCGGGATCTCGCGGAGAAATTCAGAACCGCGCGGCGGGCGATTGTGATTTCGGCGCCGGCGCTCGAATTGCCGGCGGAGCTTGCCGGTGATGCGACGCCTTTCGATTTTAGTTTGCCTACGCCGGACGAGTTGTTGCCGGGAGTGAAGAGCGTGCTCATGGAATTAAATCGAGAGCAGCACATTCCGTTGGCGTTGGATTTGGCGGGCATCGCGGAAGTCGCGCGAAACTTGGCGGGCCTCTCGAGTCAGGAGGCTCTGCGCACCCTGCGGATGTGCGTTCTCTCGCGAGGACGCGTCGACGCGGGTTTACTTGATGACGTGCTGGATGCTAAGCGCCAGGCGTTGCGCAGCGACGGATTGATTGAGACGGTGCGGCGCGACACTTCGTTCGGCGATGTGGCGGGTCTGCAGCACCTGCGCGATTGGATCGCCAAACGCAAGAGCGCTCTAACACCGGAAGGCCAGCGGTTTGGATTGGTGCCGCCGAAAGGGGTACTGATTACCGGCGTGCAGGGTTGCGGCAAAAGCCTCGCGGCGCGCGCGGTAGCCGGAGAATGGGGATTCGAACTGGCGCGGCTCGATGCAGGTGCGCTCTACGACAAATTTGTAGGCGAGAGCGAGAAAAAGCTGCACAAGGCGCTCGAGCTGTCGCAGAAGCTCGCGCCGATGGTTTTGTGGATCGATGAAATCGAGAAAGCCTTTGCGTCCGCGGGCTCAAGTGGAGACGCTGACGCGGGATTGTCGCAGCGGCTGCTGGCAACGCTGTTGACGTGGATGCAAGACCGCGAGCCCGGCGTATTTCTCGCGGCAACGTCGAATAACATCACGGTCTTGCCGCCGGAAATGATGCGCAAAGGGAGATTCGACGAGATTTTCTTCGTGGACTTGCCGGGCACCGAAGTTCGCGCGTCGCTTTTCGAATTGCATCTGAAAAAGCGCGGGCGCGACGGAACGAAGTTCGATCTGGCAAAATTAGCCGCGGCAAGCGAGGGCTTCTCAGGAGCGGAAATCGAGCAGGCGATTATTGCCGCGCTCTATAGCGCGTTTGCGCAAAAGCAACAATTGACCACGGAAATTCTTCTCGCCGAGATTCACTCAACCCAACCACTCAGCGTGACTCGTTCCGAAGAAGTGGAATCAATCCGCCAATGGGCCAAGACTCGAGCCGCGCCTGCCGATTAATTCTCCCGCCGGCGGGCCAGTTCAATCCCTATGGACGATTTCGGGCGAGAACGCTGGCACGCAGATCGCGACATATTCGGCGCCACCGTCCTCCGGCGAGGAGTAGCGCACCCATTCGCCCTTGGGCGAAAAGAAAGCCTGTCCGGCCTTCACATCGGTAACTCCGGCGCGTGTCTCGATGCGCACCGAACCCCGCAGAACGAGAGTGTACTCCTCGAATTCCGGAGTTTGCCCGGGCTCCTGCCAACCACCCGGGCTCAGCATTCGTGCGACGCTGATCGCGGCGCTACCTGTGTTCACGCGTCCCACGTACTCAGCGATCTGTTTCGGCGGGACGCCTGCCGCATGAATCATCGTGGGTACTTCGATCAAGCCCATTCTATCGTTAGCCTCCGCTGCGCCGTAGTGTCACCGGCCCAGGAGCTTGTGGATTTTCGCGAGGTGATGCCAACTGTGCCGCACCGCGTGATCCTCAATCACGAACTGCGCGGTAACCGGCGCGCCGAAACTGAGCGAGAAGGGCGCCGCGCTGTCCAATTGAGCATCCGTGAAGGCGCGGACCGCCGCGGCCGCCTCACGGCTGTTCTTCCGCAAAAGTTCGAGCGCCTGCGCCTTCGTCACCCGCGCGTGTTCCCGTGCGTTGTTGGCGTTCAACTCCGCGACAGCCTCCCACGTCACCTCGGTAACCGCCTTGCCGCTGGCGATGGTTCGCGCCAAATCAACCTCGATCGGGTAAACGAGAGCAACATGGTGCACGATGGCCCCGACCGAACGTCGGTCGGTACTCGACGCCGGCGCAAGCCACTCCGCGTCCGAAAGCCCTTCCGCAAAAGCCGCTAGACCCGCAGCGCCTTGCTCAATTCGATCCGCCAGTACTGCCGCACGTTGACTCATGGACACTCCATTCTTTTAAGTTGCTTTCGTGAGTAGTTCAAAGTCTGCACTCATTCCTGCCTCTTCCGCAATCAGATTCATTTTAGCTGGCTTTCGTCTAGTATTTCTTGCCCCAAAAATTGAATGAAGTCTCGGCCGTCGAACCGAACGCCTGGCCAACCCTCAAACCGGCTTCCCGGCTCGCTCGATTTCCCCGCTCGCGATAGAATTCCTCGGGCAAGCTTGGGGGGAATCTCGATGAGGTTCGGTCGGTGGTGTGTTTCGATCCTATCTGCAGTTCTTTTACTTTGCGCTTTGGGCGCGGTTGGTGCAGCAGCGCAGACGCTTAAAGACGATTCGCTGAAGGGCATGAAATGGCGGCTGGTCGGGCCGTTTCGCGGCGGGCGCGTGCTCGCGGTGGCCGGCGTCGCGAATCAGCCGAATATTTATTATTTCGGAGCAGTGGCCGGCGGCGTGTGGAAGACCACCGACGGCGGACTTACCTGGTCGCCGATTTTCGATAAGCAACCGGTTTCCTCCATCGGCGCGATTGCCGTCGCACCGAGCGATCCGAATATCATTTATGTCGGCACCGGCGAAGCCTGCATTCGCGGAGATATTTCCTTCGGCAATGGCGTCTACAAATCCCTCGACGCGGGAAAAACCTGGACGCACATCGGACTGGACGACACGCGGCACATCGGCGCAGTGATTGTCGACCCCCACGATCCCAATATCGTTTTTGTCGCGGCGTTGGGCCACGCGTTTGGGCCGAATAAAGACCGCGGCGTTTATCGCTCGACCGATGGCGGAAAGAATTGGCAGAACGTATTGTTCAAGGACGACAAGACGGGTGCGATAGACATAGTCTTCGACCTGAATAATTCCCATGTGCTCTATGCTTCGCTTTGGCAGGCGCTGCGAACGCCGTGGAGTTTCGAAAGCGGCGGCCCGGGAAGCGGCCTCTATAAATCAAGCGATTCGGGTGCTACTTGGGAGCGGCTTGAAGGTCACGGTTTGCCCGAGGGAGTTCTGGGGCGCATCGGCGTCGCGGTTTCCCCCACCGATTCGAGCCGCGTCTACGCGCTGGTCGAAGCCGAAAAGGGCGGACTGTATCGCTCGGATGATGCGGGGGCGACGTGGGAGCGCGTCACCGACGATCACCGCTTCCGCCAGCGCGCCTGGTATTTCACGCACATCTTTGCCGACCCTACGAATGCCGACAGCGTCTACGTGCTAAACACCGGGATGTTTCGCTCCACCGACGCCGGAAAATCATTTCAGATTTTGAATCCACCGCACGGCGACCGCCACGATCTGTGGATCGATCCCACCAATGCGAATCGCATGATCGAAAGCGATGATGGCGGCGCGACGATTTCCACCGATGGCGGGAAAACCTGGAGCGCGGAATCGAATCAACCGACTGCGCAGTTCTATCACGTCACCACCGATTCGCGATTTCCATATTACGTTTACGGCGCGCAGCAGGATAACGGCACGGTCGCAATTGCCAGCCGCAGTGATGGGGGGGCGATCGGACAGCGCGATTTTTATGGAGTGGGCGGCGGCGAGAGCGGCTACGTGATTCCCGATCCACGCAACGCGAATGTCGTTTTTGCCGGCTCCTACGATGGCTTGATCACGCGCTTTGATAAATCGACGGGCCAAACGCAGGACGTATCCCCCTGGCCTCTCAATCCCATGGGTTCGGGTGCCGCGGATTTGAAACATCGCTTTCAATGGACCGCGCCAATTGCCGTTTCACCGCACCATCCGGCGATGATTTATTTTGGCGGCGAGGTACTTTTCCAGAGCGGCGACGGTGGCGCAACGTGGAACATCATTAGCCCGGACTTGACGCGCAACGACAAATCGAAACAGCAATCGACGGGCGGGCCGATCACCAAGGACAACACCAGCGTCGAATATTTCGACACGATTTTCGCGATTGCCGAATCGCCGGTCGAGAAGGGCGTGATCTGGGCCGGCTCCGATGATGGATTGATTCACCTGACGCGAGACGCCGGACAGAACTGGGCCAACGTCACCCCGAAAGATTTGCCGGAGTGGAGCACCATCAGCATTATCGAGCCATCGAGCGCCGAGGCTGGGACTGCGTATGTAGCTGTCGATCGGCATCGCCTCGACGATTTCCAGCCCTACATTTACGCCACAAAAAATTACGGAAAATCCTGGACGCGTATCAACAACGGATTGCCGGCAACGAGTTACGTTCATTCAGTGCGCGAAGATCCGAAACATCCCAGCCTGCTTTTCGCCGGGACTGAAACGGGCGTGTACGTTTCGTTCGATGCGGGCGGACGCTGGCAGCCACTCCAACTCAACCTACCTCCGGCTCCCATTCACGATCTCGCGATTCACGGCGATGATTTGATCGTCGCAACGCACGGACGCTCGTTTTGGATTCTTGACGACATCGCGCCGCTGCGCGAAATCTCAGACGCCACTCAGTCCGAAGACGCGCATCTCTACACGCCGTCCGCCGCGATTCGCTTCTTCGGCGGCTCGTACCATGTACCGCCCGGCTTCGCGCTCGGCGCCAATCCACCCGATGGCGCGATCATCGATTACTCCCTGAAATCCGCGCCAAAGGACACCGTCACCCTGGAAATTCAAGATAGCGACGGCAATCTGATTCGGAAGTATTCCAGCAAGAAAAAGAGGAAGAAAAGCTGCCTGGCGAAGAAGCCGACGCTGACGAGCCAGCCGACGTGCTTCCCGCAGCCGCGGGACTCAATCGCTTCTCTTGGGATTTACATTACGAAGATGCCACGAAAGTGCCACGCACTGTCTCGTGGGGCGGAGGAACGGGCGGCCCGCTCGTGCTACCGGGAACGTATCAGGTGAAGCTGACGGTTACAGGAAAAAGCTACACGTCCACGGTGGAAGTGAAGCTCGACCCACGAGTGACGACTTCAGCGGAAGATTTGAAAAAGCAGCTCGATCTCGCGCTGAAAATTCGAGACCGCGTAAGCGTCGCGCACGATGCGGTGAACGAACTGCGCGATGTCCGGGGACAACTCGAATCGCTGCGCAAGCGCGTCGCAAACGATCCGGCACAAGCGGAAATTGCAAAAGCCGCCGAAGAACTAGTGAAGAAACTGACGCCCATCGAGGAATCCATCATCCAACCGAAATCCAAGTCCTCGGAAGACCCGCTGAACTATCCGATCCAGGTGGCCGATCAACTGATGGCGTTGAGCAGCACCGTCAACAGCGCCGACGCCGCCCCAACGCAAGTTTCCTATGAAGTCTTCCAGGAGCTAAACGCGCGGCTCGACGAACAGCTCGCAAAATGGAAAGGAGTGAAGGAAATAGATCTGGCTGCATTCAACGAGCAAGTTCAAAAAGCGAATGTGCCGGTAGTGATGGTGCCCGCACCGAAGAAAGATTAGGAGTCGGCACACTTCCGTGGGAGCTCCTGCATTCGTGCGCGTGAGGAGCGCTTCAGCGCCCTGAGAACGCGCCGCAACGAACGATGCGCGTTAGCGCTGGGCAATTCGAAATTGCAGCGCGGCTAAATTTCCGGCGCGCTTGAGCACCGTGCCAGCCTGGCATATCATTTCAATCTGCAAATGCCAGACGAATCCAACGCATCATTAAAAGAAACCGGCCGCCCAGCCTCCTACTGGATCGGCGAAGGCGGTGGCTGGCTGCTGAAACACGTAGTGAGCGGCCTCGCAGCCACGGGCATCACGCCTAACATGTTCACCTTTTTCGCCCTAGCCGTGAACAGTTGGGCCGCAGTTCTATTCGCCACCGGCCGCTTCCGCCAAGCCGCAGCCGTTTTGTTTTTTGCAGGGTTTCTGGATATGGCCGACGGCCAAGTGGCGCGGCGAGTGGGACGAGTGACTGCCTTCGGTGCGTTCCTAGATTCCACGCTCGACCGCTATTCCGATCTAGCTCTCTACATGGGCCTGGTCGTTTATTACACGCTAATCGGACGCCCTTTCTACATGGCGCTCGCGGCGGTGGCCATGGCCAGTTCATTCATGGTGAGCTATTCGCGAGCCCGCGCCGAATCGCTGATTCCCACATGCAAGGTCGGCTTCATGGAACGCCCCGAGCGGCTGGTATTGCTGATTCTCGGCGGCATTTTCCAAAGAATGGCGCCGGTGCTGTGGGTAATCGCGTCGGTCTCAACGCTGACGGTAATCCACCGCGTCGTCTACACGTGGCAAGAACTGCGCGCCGGCCGCACGCTACCGGAAGCCACCACGCCACTTACATAGCGCGGCGTCCTGTCCGTCTTCCGTACCGCTGGCGTCCCTGCCGGCTCTTACGACTGATATTTTCGCAAAGGCTAGAATCGTGCGCGGAGCGGCGTGCGTGGAAAAAGTGTGCGTTGGTTTGAATGGGCCGTCTGCGACTGTTGCCTTTGGTTGGGTCTGTGGTCGTAAGATGCCGGCAGAGACGCCGGCGCTACTTTTTGTCGCTGCTATTCGCGCCCATGAAAGTTTCCACAGGCGCGGAAACAATTTCCCGCACTCGATCGCGCAGTGCATCCACTTCATCCTTGCCAATCGTCGATGTATCGATCGTATCGTGCAGGATTACCGTGATTTTTCCAGGATGCAACATCCAGTTGCCGGTGCGGAAAAATTCGAACGATCCCAAAATACTCATGGGCACAATCGGAGTGCCGAATTTTTGCGCGATGCTGAATACGCCCTTGCGAAATGGCCCTACGTGGCCGTCGCGCGTGCGCGAGCCTTCCGCAAACGCAATCAAGCTGATTCCCGAATCGAGCGCCATTTTGGCGCGACGCGTCATTTCCTCGAGGCCTCCGCGGCTGGGCACATCCGGCACCGGCACATTTCCAAATCGGCCCATCATCCACCCATAGACTGGAATTTTGAAATGCGATTCCAATTCAAAGCCGCGCACGAATTGCGGAATCGCCGAATAAATCACAAATGGATCAAAAAGGTTCACGTGATTGCAAATAAAAATAGAAGTTTTCTGCGCATCGAAACCCGGTGAACGCTGCACTTCGAATTTCACTCCGGCAATTCGCAGAATATTGCGGAAGAAAGCACGCTGCGGCCAATCGTTCTTGCGTGGATCGACGAAAATCGCCAGCAGAACGAGAAAAGTGCAGACCACAAGAAAATGCAGGCCGCTGAGCACCCACAAAATGGTGGAGCGCACCGAGAGCCAGGCACGCTTCATGCGTAAACATCCAGCGCGCCGGCGAGTACCTCGATGCTACGAAGCTGCAGCTCCAGACTTTCGCCATCCACCATCACGATCACCGGCCGATCGAGATCAAATTCCACCCGCTGCACGGCGGCGCGCGATGCCAGCGGATGCTGGATATGCGTGCCATCAAAAAGCGTGGGAAGATTGCGCAACAAGCCGAGCCGTCCGATTGGGCCCCAGCGCACATATTCGAGCAAGCCATCGTCGGTAGCCGCTTTTGGCGCGATCATCATTTTTCCGCCGGTGAAGCGGCTATTGTTGAACGCCAGGAAAAGACAGCGCCGTCGGTCATGTTCACCGTGCGGGTCGATGCGATGCGGAAAGGGCCGACGGTCGAGACGCGCGAGGCAAGTGAGCACGCCGAGAATATAGCCGGCCTCGCCGAATGCCTTGAATCGGTGATTCGTGGTGGCCGCGACGTCGGCTGCGAATCCAAGAGTGAGAAGATTGATGTAGAAAAGCTCTCCTCCGCTATAGACGAGCCGCATCACATCGCAACGCCGCGTCCGACCGGCAACGAGCGCTTCAGCGGCTCCTGCCGCGCCATTCTCCGTAAAATCTTTCAAGAAAGAATTTCCCGTGCCCAGCGGAAGAAATCCAAGGGCCGGGCGCTCGCCGCCGAGACATTCGGGAAAAAGTCCGTTGACCACTTCGAAGGAAGTGCCATCGCCGCCGACCGCAATAAATTGTCGCCAGCCTTTGCGATAGGATTCACGGGCGATGCGCGTGGCATCGCCCGCACCATTCGTCTCGCGGATTTGAAGATCGACGCCCTTGGCGCGCAAATCGGCAACTGCCTTGGTCGCGAGTTTACCGGCGCGCCCTCCGCCCGCTGCAGGATTAACGATGGCGAGGAATCGATCGCTCATAGCGGCAGGACAGCGCTGCGATCGAGCGCCGCGCGAATATCGTCAGCCAGCACGTTGCGCTTAATTTTCATCGAGGCGGTGCGCGGAAAATCGCGGCTCCATGCGACGATGCCGCTGACGCGCTTGTAATTCAGCAGCCGGCGGTTCCGCGCAGCGATCTCTGCGCGCAACGCATCGTCAATTGCGCGTCCTTCCTCGGGATGAATCACGAGCACGAGCTGCTCGCCTACCATGGTTCGTTGTGGCCAAAGATAATTTGCCGCGAAGACACTGAATTCCTTCACTGGCAGGCCTTCGAAAACATTTTCGATGTCTTCCGGATAAATATTCTTGCCCTCTTCGGTGACGATCATATTTTTCTTGCGCCCAAAGAGGTGCAAATGACCGTCTGCGTCGAGCCGCCCCAGATCGCCGGTCATCAACCAGCCATCGACAAGCACTTCGGCCGTCATTTCCGGATCGTCGAGATAATGAGACATCACATTTTTCCCGCGCACGCTCACTTCACCGATTCCGTCGTCATCCGGCTTCACAATTTTCACTTCCACTCCCGGCAGCGCTTTGCCGACCGTGTCCGCGCGAAACGGCTTGAATTCGTTCAGTGTGTTGACGGTGCCAGCTTCCGTGCAGCCGTAGCCGTTGCCGACCAGAATTCCTAGATCGTAGAAAAATTGCAGCGTAGCGGGCTCGGTGAATGCGCCGCCGACAAACAGCGCGCGCAACTCGCCGCCGAATGCTTTGTGAACGTCTCCCAAAAGCGCGCGGCTCAATCCCGTTCTCGGACGGCGCCGCGTCAAAGCACGATTCGTGGCAATCAAGAAGTTCAGTACACGCCGCTTACCAGCCGGCAGCGCATCGAAGCGTTCGCGCATGCCGCGCTCGAGATTCTTCAGCACCATCGGAACCAGCGTCATGTAGGTGATCTTATAGCGCGTGAAGGCTTCGCGGATGTATTCCGGCCGCAGCGTTCGCAAATGCACGACGGTCGCGCCGCACGTAAATGGCCCGATGAACCCGACCATGAAATCAATCGCGTGATTCGTCGGCAAAATACTCAGATAGCGCACGCCCGGCCAGAACGGATAGAGCGCAGTGAGCGACATACACTGCTCGAGATAATTTTCGTGTGTGAGGACGCAGCCCTTGGGGCGGCCGCCGGTGCCCGAGGAATAAACGATGCACGCCGGATCGCTGCGTCTGCGCAATTCGAAGCGCGGCTCGTCGGCAGACGTGGCTTCCTCCCAGCGGCCTGCGCCAAAGAGTGGGGCACCGGCGGGAGCCTCGGTGACTACAATTAATTTCGCATGCAGGTTCGCGAAATCGGCGGCTTGCGCGATGGCCCGCCACAAATGATATTCGACGATCAGCACTTCCGCGCGCGAATGAGCAAGCAACTGGAGCTGCTCGCCGGGCGTCAGCTTGTAATCAAGCGGCACCAGCACGCCGCCGCAATAAAAAATCGCGTCGGCGGAAATCAGCCATTTGGACTGATTAGTCATGATAATGGCCGCGCGTCCGCCGGGCGCGAAGCCAAATTCTTGGAGCCAGGTTGCGAGAGGCAACGCGGCTTCTTTGAATTGATGATAGGTGAGGCGGCAAATTTCGCGCTCGCGGTCCGCTTCAATCAGGCAGATTTCATCGGGCCACTGCTCGAGCGCATCGCGCAGCGCTTCGCCAAGGCAGGAATAACGGCTGAGGTCCAGCATCAAGTGAGGTCCAGCATCAGAGGCGCGCTTGAATCCGCTCGGCCAACGTGCGGAAATCCGTGACGCCCTGCAATTCGTAATCCGGCAATTCGATATGAAAGTGATTTTCGACGCGCGTCAAAAGATCGAGGGCCTGCAGGCTGTTGATCCCCAGCGTCTTGAAAAAATCATCCTCTGCGGAAAGCTGCGCCCGCGGCACGGAAAAATGCTGTGCCGCCAAATTCAGAATTTGTTCGGTAGTGTCTTGTAAATTGGCCATAGAATTCGTAGCGGCGCCCTTCAGGGCGGCATCCGTTAAGGCAGATACGGCAGCGGATCCTCCGACTCCACGAACTTCCGCAATCCGGCCTCCACCGCCGGATGCGTAAATAAATCGCAAAATATTTCAATCTCCTGCCGCAATTCTTCTTCCGGAATCGGCTTGATGAATCGTTTTGCAGCGATGGCCGTGGCGCGATCGAATTTCGCAAGCTGTGCCGCAGTGGCACGCGCCGCACGCAAGGATTCTCCCTCGGCCACCACTTGGCTAACGATTCCAACTCCATGCGCGCGTGTGGCATTAAAGCTCCGTCCCGTCAAAAGCAAATCGCGCACGACGGCATTGCCGACGTCGCGCTTCAATCGCGGAATTCCGCCGAATCCCGGAATCAGGCCCAGGCGCAATTCCGGAAAACAGAAGCGCGCCATCTTGTCCGCGATGATGAGATCGCAAGCTAGCGCCAACTCGAATCCTCCGCCGAACGCGACGCCGTGAACCGCGGCAATCGTCGTGAGCGGCGCAGCATCGATGCGATTCATCACTCGATGGATGCGCTGCAGAAACTCGCGCAGTTCGGTCAAGCGCGCATCGGGCGCAACTTCCTGCGAGCGCCGGAACAATTCGCGCAAATCTGCACCGGCGCAAAATCCCGATTTCATTTCGCTATAGATGATCAGCGCATGCGCCGAGCCGAAGACCGTCTCCAGTTCGGCGATAAAGCGCTCGAATTCCACGAGCGATTCCGAACCGATTTCGTTGTTCGGCGGACGGTGCAACGCCAACTCGACGCAGCCGTTGCGCAGCCCCCAGGACATCGTCGTGGCGCGAAAATCTCTCATCCCGTTTTCTTCCGGAAAAGTTCCTCTATCGGTTCGTGAAGCCTCTCGTTGATCGCGTCCCTCTTCAGTTTACCATTGGCGGTGAGCAATCCATTCTCGATCGAAAACGGTTCCGCCGAAATGCAAAACGCGCGAATCTGCCGGTAATGCGGCAGCGATTCGTTTACCCCGTCGATGGCGCCTTGTGCTTCTCCAGAATGCAATCCATTGGTCGAGCCCACTCCTGAAGCAAAAATCGCCGCGAGATAACTGCGATTGTTGCCGACAAGCACTACATGCTCGGCCGCGGGCACCAGCTTTTTCAATTCTTCTTCAATCGGTTCCGGCGCGATGTTGTGCCCCGAATTCAAGATGATCAGATTCTTCACGCGCCCGATGATTCGCCAATTGCCTTCGGGACTTAACTCGCCTTGATCTCCGGTATGAAACCATCCGCCGTCCAAAGATTTCGCGGTGGCTTCGGGACGCTGCCAATATCCGGGAAACACATTTGGCCCGCGGACCAATATCTCGGCATTTTCGCCGACCTTCATCTCAATCCCCGGTATCGTGGGCCCCACGAACCCTGGCGCGTAATTTTGAGGATCATCGAGTGTGCAAATGCCGGTGGTCTCCGTGAGGCCGTACGCTTGCAAAACCGGAATGCCAAGCATCATAAAAAATCGTTGCGTCTCGACGGCCAGCGGAGCTGATCCACAAATAAGCGCCTTCAGATTAGGCCCGATCGCGCTGCGAATTTTGCGAAACAGAAGTGCACTGCCGAGGCCGAGCCACAGCGCGTCGGCCGTTTTTGATCCGCCACTCTGCTTGCGCGCGAATGCCGCCTTGGCGCGCTGGAAAAGGCCGGCGATAACTCTGCCGCGCCCGGCGATCTGCGCTTCGATGCGCCCGCGAATGCGCTCCAGGAGCGTAGGCACATTCAAAAAATAATCCGGCTGAGCCACCTTAATCTCATCGGCGAGGCGATTCAAATCCATCGAAAGCGAAAACACCGAGTCGCGAGAGAGAGCACTTAAGAGCGTCAGCCAGGAAGCCGCGAAACTGAGCGGCAGATAATGAAAAATTCGCTCACGGCGCGAAAGTTTCGGGTACATCTCCATCAGCCGGTCTAGCCGCGCGGTGGTGCAAGTCATCATGTAATTGAGATTGCTGATGTTGAGCATTACTCCTTTGGCTTCGCCCGATGTGCCGGAAGTGTAGATGATCGTGACTGGATCGGCCGGTTCAATTGGCTCGTAGACAATTCGTATCGCTGACGCAGTGCTCGTAGAACCGGTGGTGGAGTTTGTCTTGGCTGCGAAGATTTCGTCGAAAAGTGTAACCGGCGGAGCCGCGGACCAGGCTGCCGCAATCGATTCCCGCAATTCCGGCGTCGCGCACAGTAATCGCGAAGGCGAGCAATCTTTCATCATGGCGACGAGTTCCGCGGGCGCCTGTCGCGCATATAGCGGCACGACCGTGACGCCTTCGGCCATCAAGGCAAGATCGATGGCAACCCAGCGAATGCTATTCGCGCCAAGCAGCGCGCAACGATCGCCGACGCGCAATCCGACGCGGCCGACAAAGGCGCGCGCCTGCTCCACCAGAGCGAGTAGCTGATTTCCCGAGACACTCTCGATCGGTCCGGCGTGAATTTCCTGCAGCACCACGTCAGAGCCGGCTGCCTGCAATCGTTCGAAAATAATTTTGAGAAAGTTCATTTAGCAGCGAGCTTCCGCCAATTGCTCCAAAGTCGGACTGAGCGGCGGCAAATATTCTTCCCAACTGCGCCGTCCGCCGCGAATCGGAAATTCGGGATATTGCCGCGCCAGATGCGCCTCGAGATAAGTTCCCATGCGCGCGATCAATTGCAGATTTTTGATTACGGTGCGGCCGATGGCGTCGCGAATCGAATCTTCTTCGCGATCGAGCGCGTGCATCGCGGCCACCAATTTCTGCTCAAGCTCAGGATCATCGACGCGCAGTGAAAGATGATCGTGGCCGCGCTCGTGCATGAGATTGCGAATACGCTCATCCATGGTCACGCCGGCAGAAACAATTCCCGCGGGCATGGAAGTGACGATGGCGTGGTATCGCGAGGAAACCATGCGATCGCAGCAGCGCAGCACGCTCACCAGCTCGTACATATCGCGCCGATCGGAAGAAAAAATCGGCGCGCCACCAATTTTCGGCGCCAGCCGCTCGCAAGCCCGGCGATCGAGCTGCTCCATAGCCACCAGAATCGTAAACATGGGCCGGTCGCGGCGATAGCGCTCGATTGCGCGCCCCATCGCCGACAAATAATTCTCAAACGCCGCATCCACTTCTTTGCCCGAGCTATGAAAATAAATGGTGCGGTAGTAGCTCTCTTTGTAGGCGCCCGTGGTGAGATGCGCGACGCGTTTGGCAATCGAAGCTTTCACCGGCCACCAAAAAGGATGAATCGGGCAAACGACGAGTATTGGCGATCGTCCATCCCAGCCGGCTTCGCGTAACAGCTTGCGGCCATATTCCGGCGGATGCGGCTCGAAAGTCCAAGCTGTGTCGGTGCCAAGCTCGGTCGAAACGCCCAGCTTCCCGAGCACCTCCTGCGATTCCGGATTTCGCGTGATGATAAAAGAATCGCGGCAATACCTGCGGCACATTTGTTGGACGAAGGGATCCATCTCGCCCGCTTCCGCGCCATAACCGACGCTGAGTTTGTTTTCCGCCGCAGCAATTCCGAGCGCCCCGATGATCATGATGGTGAGCGCATTCGCGAATTTGCTTTTGAACATCGAGCCTTCGCAGGCGATCACGCCGTCATGACGCGGCACCTCGCGCGCGAGAAACGGCGGATAGACATCGGGGAGATGCACCTGGCGCGCGTCGCCGAAATAGCCGCGGGTGAGATCGAAATTCTGGGTCATCACCGAAAGCGCAAGATTCTCGGGGCCGAAAATGCGGCGCACCTGGCGCAGTATTTCCTCGACGCGCACATCGGAGCCGGTATTGCGTGTGCCGTTGTAGCCCGCAAACAATAATTTGAGTTTTTCGCCAGGCCGCCAGGCGTTGCCGGAGCCGAGCATCCACGCAAACTTCTTCGCGTCGATAACGCTGCTCACCCACATGGCCAGAGCCAGATCGCTCATGCGCGTGAATTCCTCGTCGAGCCTCCGGCGGTGGCCGAGGGTGCAGCAGCCGACGACGAAGCCGCCACGCCGGGCCAATCCTGATAACGATATTGGAAATTATTCTCGCGGCTGAAGCGCAGCAGTCCAAAGCAATATTTCGAAAATGGCACAGGCTTGCGTCCCAATTCCGCCACGATGCGCGAATTGTCGAAGACCGTATTCCAGACGAGATAGGGCAGGAAAACTTTGAGCAGCGTGGCGATGCCGCCAACTTTTCCGGAGCGGCGCGCGAGAGAATTCACCATGCGCGTTGAAGGCCCTTCGAGTCTCGGCATAAAAATTGATCCGCGTTTTCCTTGCGCCTCGGAGAGCGCCTCAGTGAGTCGCTGAAATGTCTCCGAGCCGGTGCCCGAAGCGAGATGATAAATTTCGTGCGTTGGCTTTTCCTTCATGTGCAGCGACGCGATTCCATCGGCGACATAATCCACCGGCACGATATCAAGCTGATCGTTCGGACGGAAGGGAAGCATCGGCAGTCCCGCAAGAAAAACGAAAGCACGCACCATATCGAATTGCGTGGTTTCTGGGCGACGGCTATCGCCCAGCACAATGCTCGGCCGCAAAAATAGTTTCGAGACCTTCGGAAGAAGTTCGCGGCCCATATGCTCGCAGAATTTCTTCGTGCGCGCGTATGGATCGTAATCGGAGCGCTCCCAATCGATCGCCGTGTCTTCCTGCACCACTTCATTACTGCGCATTCCAGCTACCGCGACCGTGCTCACGTGGCTAAAGCGCCGCAGTCCGTGATCGGCATCGGCACGCGAAGCCACCTGAATTACCTGCAACGTGCCGCGAAGATTTACATTCAAGCAGGCTTTCTCAGATTTGCGATTGAGCGAAGCCGCGCAATGAATCACGGAATCGGTGGAGCGCACGAGCTGTTGATAGCGATCGTCATCGAGCCCAAAGCGCGAGCCCAGTCAAGTCGCCGCGAAAGAAAGTGACGCGCGAATCAAGCCACTCATGAAAGCGCGGAAAATCGAGGTGAATTTGCACGGCGCGCCAAAGCCGCTGCCGCGCCTCGTCATCATCGCGCGCACGCATCAGCAAATTAAATTTCTCGCTCGAACGCTCCAGCAAATTCGCCAGAACGTGCGCGCCAATATATCCGGTCGAGCCTGTCAGGAAAATAGCCACAGTGGTTGGGTGTTCAAGACGCGGCCGGCGCCGCCCGTCTCGCTGCATCGCCATCCGAATCAGGCGAATTCGATTCGCCCGCCGGCGCGAGAGGCACAGAACGCCGCGGTGGCGCCTCCGGAGCGCGTCCTTCGATGAGAGGATAGCACCACTTGCGCAGCGCCGGAATGTGCACGTTGATCCAATAATTCCACCAGTCGAGTTCGCGCACATCGTATCCGAATTCGGCGCGCTCTTCGGCTGGAAGCGACGCCGAAAGCCGCTCGACATTTTCGGCTTCGAAAATATGATCGTTGTGCAGAATGAATGGCTCGAAGAGCGCAATGAGCTTGGTAACTTTATCTAGCTCACGTTCGCGCCGCGCCAGCGTCGGCATCTGCAAGCCGAACGGCTCGACGCCGCGCTGGATGGCCTGCACGATCGCTTTTTGCGCCGGCGCCGAAAGCGTTTCGTAGCGCGCCTTCGATACGGGGATCGCATCAAATTTCAGCTTGATCCGCTGCTTGAATCCATTCTGCGCGCGATAGTGCCGCCGATGCCCGAGTCCGGTCAATTCGATCGAGCGTCCCATGTTGCACGGATTCGTCACCGACGAAGCAATTTGATAGACCTGCTCGTTGCAGCCCGCCATCAGCGCCGCCGAAATCAACGTCATGCCGCGGCAAACTAAATCCACCGGCACGATATCGAGACATTTGCGCTCGTTAGTCGGCAACTGGCGGAAATAAGTGCCGAGCAAATATGAAAGCGACGCGGAAGTATTGATGCCCTCGTTCCAACCAAGGAAATGGCTGGCGGATCGACGATTCCACAATCGCCGGCCGCACGATGGCCACCGGAGTCTGCGGCGATCGCCGCATGAATTTAACGATCAGCGATTCAGCAAGACTCTTCGTCAGCGTGTACGTATTTGGCCAACCGAGTTCGTTCGCCCGGCGAGTGCCCGCTTCGGTCAGCGTCTGGCGAATCCATCGCAGCCGGTTCTTACGCACTTGGTTGTCGAGCGCCACGCCGTGCAAATCTTTCGCGGCGTGTTCCTTGCCGAGCGCCTGCTGGCGAAGCTCCTCGGCCACCTCGACACTTTCCGAGCGCGCCTCGGTCTCGCGAATAAATTTCTCAAGCGCGTGCCATTCTTTTTCGGCGTCGAATCCGACGATCGCAGCGGGATTGTAATTTGGGGCGGCCGTTTCATGGATACGCCCATCGCGCTGCCCCGCGACGTAGCAGGTAGAAAGATGCAGCAGCGCCCCACGGCGGCATTCGCGCAAAAAATCCAGCACGTATGCCACCGCATTCACATTCGAGGAAAGCGCATCGCGCAAATCCGGATTGAAATCGGTCAGCCCGGAACTATTGACGATGAGATCGAGCGTCGCCGCAAGTTCCGCGCGCACCTCGGCGGACATTCCCAGCCCAGGCTTGGTGACGTCGCCTTCGACAATCTCCACGCGCTCGCGCAGAAAATCCGCAAATCGAGCCCCGTGCCGTTTGGCAAGCGGCCCATAAACCGGCGATGTTTCGACCATCTTCTGAAAACGCTCGAGCGAGGTGGTCGAGCGATTCCGCCGCACCAGCACACAAATCTTCCCAATCTCCGGCAGATCGGTGAGCAAATTCGCCAGCCAGACCTTGCCGATAAATCCGGTGCCGCCGATCAAGCAGTATTTTCTTCCCGGCCAACGATGCATGCACGGAGAGCTGCTCGGCGCCGCGACCTAGCGGGTAATCGACTACGGGGATGGTCATGCGCGGCGTCGTTCGCATCGCGGGACGGATAGCGTCATCCAGAATCGCCGGATTTCGCGAGAAGCCCAGATGCCGGCAAGAACGTCGCGCGAGATTCGTCCGTCCGGCTGGTGGCCCGAGAGCTTGGCCAGCGCGCCACGCGGGCGAATGATGGGCTCAAGCAGCCGCCCGGTGGCGACACCGTTTCGGAATTCGAGGCGATTGGCGATCAGGCTGTCGATGCCGAGATTCCGAGCCAGCGGACCCATGATGTGGTCTAGACCTTGGCTGACCAGCACGATGCGTTCGCCCGCAGCGATAGCCTCGCGCAACTTGGCGACCCCATCCGGTTTCAGCCGCGGCTTGAAGAAGTATTCGAAGTATTCCTCGCCGAGCAGGTCCAGCCGGTCCTTGCTAACCCCGCGCAGGACGGTATGCAGCAGCCGTGTGGCGACTACTCGGTTGGTGAGGTAGAGGAAGGGACGCGCGAGAGCCAGCACGCCCATCCCGCCCCGCCGCCCCCAACGCTCGAGGAAAGATTGGGCATTCCAGGCAAAAAAGCCAACCGGCCGCACCGCGGTAAGGTTCAAAAGGCTCCCCTCGACGCGCCAAAATGTAACCGGCCGCCCAGCCACACCCGTAGCCCCGGCGCCGTTGGCGCGATTGTCGTTAGGGGTCACAGCCTTCGATGATTCCATCAATAAACGGGGCCTCCTGCAGACGGTCCCGTATGCCTATGGTTGCGCTGAAATTAGCATTGTAGCAGCCCCGAGGCAAGCAGAGCTAATTGCAGCCGAACCAGAGGCACTGACAAAACGCGTCTAATCGACGATTTTTAGGATCATGTTTCGATTAGGAATTCATTCGTCCTTTGTTTTGTTACACTTACGCGAAATTCTAATCGTTTTCATTTCGATTAGAATTTCGATTAGTGCACTTCAACGCGGATACTGGAATTGATAAAGCGAGCCGGCCGGGCCGCTTACCGGCCGGGTATTGTATTCGAGCCAGTAGCGGAGGTGATCTGCATCCATCGGGTAGCCTATTCCTGCGGGATAGGGATACGGCACGAGCGTGTGGAAAGGCAGAGGGGCTACGGTGTCGCCGTGTGCGGCGTAGAAATCCATATCCTTGGCGAAACCGTCGGCGTAGAAGAAATAGTCGCGCGTCCAGCCGGCCTGCGGCGGCGCCAGCCGCGAGGCGTCGAACTCGACTGAGATTTCATCGCCCGAACCGTAGACCACGTACTTCTCGTCAGTTTTCTGCAATAGCGGAGTGACGTCGCCATAGCGCGTGTAATTTCCCACCTGGCGCGTGTATGGGCCGGTGCGGCTCACATTTTCGTAGACGTAGCGGATATCGTTTTTGGGCGTGCCTTCGATCACTTCCGGATAGCCGCGGAAATCGAGCGTGGCCCCGGCCAACGGAATTTCGCTGAGCGAGTAAGCGAGATCCGCCGGCGAATTATCCACGCGGATGCGATCCCAATAAATTTTGAGATTGGTGCTGATGCGAATGCGCCGCGTGCCCGGCGGCAGCTTGCCGGTGAGATCCGCGGTCATAGTGCGCGCGAGCCCGGCAGGGAAGCCCATATCATCGACCACGCGCGTCCATTTGCCGGCGGGATCCTGCACTTCGACATAAGGTGCGATTGGCTGCATTCCCGCTTGCCACGCGGCGTACATGGAATTCGCCGTGAAGTAATCCGTAAACCCGTCCATCAGCAAGCGCAGCGGACGCGCGGCATCCCACTCCCCGAGATCGAGCGTGAGCGCATGCATCTGCGCGAAACCTTGATAGGGCGCTTCGGGAAAATCCATTACGTATTTGCGATCGCGCTCGAGAAGCTGCGGCAGCACATCTTCGCCGCGATCGCCCCAGGCGCCGGACGGAGGATGCGCCCCGCGGCTGGCAATTACTTTGAATTCCGGGAAGGGCGGATTGCTGGCGAAATATTCGTTGGGATAGACCTCGACATCAGCGGGATGATCGACGGCCAGCAACCGTACGCGATCGAGATAATCGAGCTCTTCCAT
Source organism: uncultured Acidobacteriota bacterium (assembly GCA_963792515.1). Taxonomy (GTDB): domain Bacteria; phylum Acidobacteriota; class Terriglobia; order Acidiferrales; family UBA7541; genus Palsa-147. Next base: position 344,674 of record CAWBWG010000002.1, read on the forward strand.
GGGCTCGAGCATGCGGAAACTGATGCGTCCATTGCGCAACGCCACTTGCGATGCATTTACTTTGAGATATTCGTCCGGGTCAGGAACATCGCGCTGGCCCGGGCCAGTCCAGTGCCCCACGATGCCGGGCCCAATCATGTCAGCAAGGAATTCATAGCGCGAGCCATTCCAAACGAAAACGATCGGACAGGAGCTACCGCGTCTGTCAATTTCGGTAATCTCTCTTCGCGGCCCAGCCGCGATTTTCACTTCGTCTTGCAGCTACGCCGGTAGGCCAGAGCATGCGCACCACGTCCGCTTCCGTCTCCGCGCCCAGCCCGACGTGCAGCTCGAGCGGCCCCTGGCTCAAATATCCGGAAGCGCCGCTAATTTCGAATTTCTGGCGCATCGCCCCGGCGAATACCTCCACCTTCGTGCCAATCGCAGATTTATTGTCGTTCGCGCCCTTCAGCGCCAATTCCAGCCAGTGATTTTTGTTTCCTCCGACATTGCGCAGTAACACAGGCGGCCCCGACCCTTGGGTGATCAGCAATCCCACGGAACCATCACCGTCGAAATCGAGACGGAATTATGGAAAGCGGTCCCGCGAGCGAGATCTGGTCGAGCCCTACCTCCCTCGTCACGTCGCGGAATCCCGAGGACCTTCGTTGCGAAGCAGCGCAATCTGTGCGACCGGGTCATTCGGCCCACGGCAACGAGATCGACCCATCCGTCATTGTCGTAGTCGAGCGCAGCGATTCCAAATCCGCTTGTCCAACCCAACTCCGGCAAACGCACGCGCGTGAATTTTTTTGCACCTTCGTTGTGCCAGAGCGAGATTCCCGGCGCTGCATCGTGAGTCAAGGCCACATCCATCCAGCCGTCTTTGTCGAAGTCCAACGTTGCGATGCCTCTCGAATGTCCCGGCGCATCGCTCGGCCACATCTCGCGCCGCTCGAAGGCTGCCTCCCGCACGGTTGAAAATACGCGAACGGCGCCTCGGCCCCGCCTGTGATTATGAAATCGATTGCTCGATCATTGTTGATATCCGAAACGATCGCACCAACACCTTTGGCGGGTCGATGATCCCGAACTCTTTAGTCACGTCCGTAAACGTCCCGTTGCCGTTGTTGCGCCACAGCAGGCGCGGAGGGTTTTTGGCATTTTGAAGCGCTCTCCCGACGGGTCAAGCGTCACGCAAGAGATCGAGATCACCGTCGTGGTCGTAGTCTACGAACGTCACTCCCTCCGCGATGCCAGTGTCAATTCCTGCCGACGCCGTGACGTCGCGGAACGTACCGTCCCCTTGATTGCGGAGCAGCGACTACGCCGTCAATGAACGCGTATTGACCGCCAGGTCTGGCCAGCCGTCGTTATCGTAGTCTCCAACTGCGCACCCCTCGGTTCCGCGATTCAGACGAATCGCTCCTTGGATGTCTGCCGCTGCATGCTTAACTTCCACGAATTTTCCGCCGCCTGCGTTGCGATAAAACTCAGAATGCCCAGGACCCCACCCAGCGAGGAAAATATCGGGCCGCCCGTCGCCATCAAAATCGAAAATGCAAGCTCCCCGTCCTGCGGGCTCCAATGGGACGCCCCCAGCGGTTGCACCGACTCCCGTCGTGTTGGCCATCAGTGGAAGCCCGGAATCCGCGGTCACATCTTCGAAATGCACTTGGATCGCGGGCAGAACCGGCGCGAGTGCGGATGAAATTTGCTCGGCGAGGGAATATTTTCCCTGTTCGCCATAGACGAGGCTCATCGGCGCGCCCAATTTCAATTCATTCATGTGCTGGAAACGCTCGAGGTGCGCCTTTGCCTGCGCGGACGTCGCCGCTACGCTGATAAGCCTGCGCCAGCCCGAATTCCGCGGAAATGTGATAGGGATTGATTTTCAGCGCCGCCTGAAAATCTTTGATAGCTTCCGCGGGGTGATGCAATTCCGAATTGAGAGTCCCCAGAAAATAGTGGGTATCGGCGTCGTCCGGATCGACGATCAATGCGCGCGAGAATGCCGCTAAAGCCGCTTCGGAATTTCCCGACGATTTTTCGAGCAGGCCCAGGTTGTACCAGCCGCGAGCATCTGCGGGGTGCGATTCCGTGATTTCAGTCAATTCTTCGCGTGCCTCATCGGCGCGCTGCATGTTCAGCAGGGCAATAGCTTCATTCAGTTCCGGAATGTAATTTTCGGAGTCGGCGGCACTGGCGCGTTTAAATTCCTTCAGCGCATCCTCAGGACGCTGCTGATCCATATACGCCACGCCCAGATTGTTGGCGCGCAGCACCTCGTCCGCTTTAGATTTGGCCTGAGTGTTCGACTGCGGTTGTCGCTCGCTGCGTCCGCCGATGAGAACTGGCGCAACGCACAAGCACATCAAACCGGCCGCAATTGCCAGTGAAGTCGCGCGCGATCGTTTCGATGCACTCAGAATTGTCCGCCGTCAGAAGAATTGCCAGGGCACGACTTCAGTCGTGCCGAAAGCGGCGCCCAATGAATTCGGCTTTAGCCGCTGCGGTTTGTCTATTTCTTCTTCAAGTCGAGCGCGCCGGCCAAGCCCGAGCCTTCCTTGAGCGTAATGATTTGATCTGCGCGGACATTCTTCAGCGTATCCGTTTGCCCGCTCGGCCAGCGCACTTCAATCCCGTCGGCCAGCGCCGCCGTCCCGAGCCCAAAGGTTAGCACAAGCTCGCTCGCAGATTCATAGCTCCCGCCGCTGCGCAACAGCTGACCCTGCGTCCCGCCGCCCGCGGTAACGCGAACCACGGCGCCAATGCCATCGCGATTCGATTTCGTGCCGACGAGCTTCACGCGCAGCCGGTGATTCGCATTCCCGCTATTGCGGAAAAGCACCGCTGGCCCGCCATTCGCGGTGACCGCAATGTCCGGCGCCCCATCATTGTCAATATCCCCGTAAGCCGCCCCGCGCGCCACTCGCCGCGACGCAAACGCCGCACCAGCTGATGCCGTAGTCTCTTCGAATTTTCCGTCACCCAGGTTCCGGAACAAATGCGGCGGCTCGGCATAGCGCACGCGATTCTGAATTTTCTCGATGCCATTCTCGATATGCCCGTTCGCGATGAAAATGTCGGGCCAGCCATCCAGATCGTAATCGAAGAAAAAGCAACCAAAGCCGAGCGTCAGCAAACTCGCGCGCCCGATGCCCGTCGGCGCGGCTTCGTCTACAAACAGCCCATTCTTCTCGTTGTGATAAAGCGCCGCCATCTGATTCGAAAAATTGGTGATCAGCAGACTCGGAAATCCACTGCGGTCGTAATCCGCCGCGTCGACGCCCATTCCCGCACGCGCAATCCCGTCCTCGCTGAACGCCACGCCCGAAGCCACACCCTTCTCCGTAAAAGTGCCGTTGCCATTATTGATGTACAGCTTGTTCGGCTGCGTGTCATTGCTGAAAAAAATGTCAGGCCAACCGTCTTGATTCGCGTCCAAAATCGCAACGCCCAACGTCTTGGAAGTCGTATCGAAAAGCCCGGCCTTCTGGGTAGCGTCCTCGAACGTTCCATCGCCGCGATTGTGCCAGAGCCGCACCGACGCGCCGCGATACGATTCCGGCGTGCAATACGATTTCGTTTTTCCATCCATCGTGCAGTAGATGTCATTCTGCGCAGACCACTGCACGTAGTTCGCCACCACCAGATCGAGATGCCCGTCGCGGTCGTAATCCACCCAAGCAGCACTGGTGCTGAATTCACTCAGTCCAGCAAGTCCAGCCTGCTTCGTAACGTCGGTAAAAGTTCCGTTGCCGTTGTTGCGGAAAAGACGATTCTGCCCGAGCGCGGTAATAAAAATGTCGTCAAAGCCGTCGTTGTTGTAATCCCCAATCGCGACGCCCATGCCATAAATATCGATCGCCAGCCCGGCTTTGGACGTGACGTCCGTAAATGTTCCATCGTGATTGTTGTGATAAAGCGCTGGATGCGAAGCAGTGCGATGATGCTCGGGCCAGTCCGCCCCATTCACGAAAAAAAGATCCTGCCAGCCATCGCCATCGTAATCAATGAACGCGACGCCAGACCCCATCGCCTCCGGCAAATATTCTTTTCCGAATGCTCCATTGTTGTGAGTGAAATGAATCCCCGCCGCCCGCGTAACGTCTTCAAATTGAATCGCGGCCGTCGGAGAGGCGGAAAATCCCGGCGCCGGCGGTAAACACAATGCAGTGACGACGATCGCGAGCGCGGCGAAGTAAGAAATTGTCAAGCGGGCGCGCGCGGAGCGCGGAGAGTTTGGATTGCTCAATCTGATCCCCCATGCGCGGCAACAGTGGCCGGTGGCGCCGAACCGCGAAGTTTGTCCGCGGCTACCGAATCATGCTCGTGGATCGGCTGGCGCTCCCGATTATCATCGGCATGCGCGCGCAGATAAGGACCCGTCAAAGTCTGCGCCGATTCATCCGCCTTGAATCGCAAATAGCGCTTTTGAAATTCCGCAGCCCGATCATTCTGCCCAAGCCCTGTATAACACAGCATCAAATTGTAATTCGCTTCCAGATCTTCGGGATCGATTCCCAGCGTGGCATTAAATTCTGCGATGGCATCCAGGTAGCGCCGCTGCAAAAACAAAATGCGCCCCAACTCATCATGCACCACGCGGTCGCGCGGATATTGCTCCAGCACTTTTCGCAAGTGCGCCGCGGCATCGTCATAGTTGCCCTGATTGCGCAGCACTTTGGCATAAAAGAAATTAGCGCGCGCCAGCGACGGCGAAAGCTGCAACGCTTTTTCGAGAACCGTTTTCGCGGCGGCCAGGTTGCCTTCCTGAAATCGCACGCGTCCGATATTCACCCAGCCATCGGGATTATCGGGAGCGACCTGGATAATTTTTTCAAATGCCGCCGCCGCTTCTTTCAAATCGCCCTGCAGCAACAAGCCGATGCCGTAATCGTTCCAGCGAGTCCAATCCGCAGGATCGAGTTTCAATGCAGCGGAAGGCGCGAGCGCGTTCGCTGGTAAAACCGTCAGTTCAACTTTATCTTCCGCCAGCACCACGGTCGGCGGCGCCGGGATGGCTTTAATCTGTCCCGAAACGCCCGAAGTGTCACCAGCAAAAATCCAGTGACCGTCATCGAACTCCGAGGTCACCGGCGGATGCGCTTCCTTCGGATCGCGCATCCCGGCGTATGCAAACTGCGTATTCCACCAAAGAAATTTGCGATAGTTCAGTTTTGCGCGCAGAGATATCCGCGAGCCTGCATCCGCCGGAATTTTCAGCCGGAAATGCACGGTATCCGCGGCACCCGGTGGAATCAAATGAACGTAGACCGTCGCCCGCGCCGACCACGCGTTGCGCTTGTTGATGGGATTGCCGTGCGCGTCGATTAAAACCGAATGATAAAAATGCGCGCCAGGCTCGACGGGCCCGCGCCCGCCGTCTTCGGCCATGCCGCTCCAGAAAATCACGCGGCCGTTTTCATCCGTCGCCGAAAGTTCCAGCCAGCAATCGAACGCATCCACGGTCCCGCCGGGAAAGAAATGGCCCACCTTACGCGTACGCACCACCACGTCAACGCGCGCCGTGTCGCCGCGGCGCACCGCCGCCGCAACGCGATTCAGCGGCCCGGTAACCGGCGGCAGCGGGCCCGATGAATCGTGCCTGCTGCGCCCACGCTCGGCTGGCCCGGGCGTTTCGGATTCTTCACCGACCGCGAAGGTGGTCTCGAGTTGCGGCGTGGTTGGTGCACGCGCCGCGGTCTTTGCGCTCGATTTTTCGCTGTCGGGAGTGATCGCGAAAATATCGACGCTCACTTGCTTGTCCTGCAGGAATTTTTCCGTGGCATCAAGCTGAGCTTGGTCCTGATTCGCAAACGGCACCGCCGTATTCGCGGCAAGAAATCGGTGCGAGTGCAAAATCTTCTGGCCAGCCGCCGTATCTTGCAGCGGCGCCAGCGGCATATGGCAATCGGCGCAGTTCTGCGGCTTCGGCGGATAATAAAATGACCGCGCGCCAAGTCCCGAAACGCCGCTGGCCTGCCAATTGTCGTAATCGTTGAACCCGCGCGTCCAACGATAGTGGTTCACGGGAATATCGAGATGCACTTTGTGGCACGTACGAGCAAAATTCCGCCGTCTGCGTGCGCATAAACGGCTTCAAAAAAGTGCGCCGGTGCGGCTCCGGATTCAGCTTCCACCAGAAAATCATGGAAGCGCCGCACCAGCGGATTGTTGCTCATAGCCATGTCGTGCAGTCGCCGGCGTTTCCAGCCGGAAATCGCCCTGGCCCATCGTGCTCTTCACCCCGCTGATCGAATGACACATCATGCAGCCAAGTCCAGCTTGCCCGGCCGGCGTACTCTCAATCTCGCGAACCGGCTTGTCAAATTCGTCGCTAAAAAGCAGCGAGGGATCGTGGCACCCCGCGCACCACTTCGACGACTTAATGCCGATCGTGTCCTGCATGTACTCGATGCTTTTGCGATACCACTGATTATTGAACGAAGAAAAATGATGCATCGAGCTTTGCCACTGCTTGTAAATGTCCGAGTGGCAACGCTCGCAAGATTGCGACTCCATGAAATATTCTTTGGCGATGCGCATCTGTCCCGGCGTCTGCGCCGAGCTAGGAAAAAATGGTCCCGATGGACCATCGCCCTCAGAATTCATACTCGCCGGCGCAATCGCGGGATTTGCGATGCGGTAAGCCCGCGCAAACGGCACCGTTCGCAGCCACCAAGCCCCAGCAGCCAATCCCGCCGCAATCGCGAACCCAAGCGTGTAACGCACAGTCGCTCGCAACGCCGATCCAGCTGAGCCATCCGCGCCGCCCGGCCCACGTTGCCGCCAAGATCACGCCGCCCGCCACACATGCGCCAATGTGTGCATATAGCAAAGGAAAGCGGCTGCGCGGCGCTCCCGTGACGGCGAGCGCAACTCCCAGCACGCCGCCTGCTGCAATCAACAGCCATCCCAGCTCGCTCAGAAAAATCCTCACCGGCAATTTTTCGCCACAGAAAGGGAAGTGCCAGCATCAAAAAAGCAGCGCCCGCCAGCAAATGCAGCAGCACCGTCCCTTCGTAAACCAGCGTCGCGTAAGGCCAAGCAAAAAGATAAGCCGCGCTGAGGAACAGAAAATAAAGAAGGAATGATCGGAAGCGCTTCATCTCAAAATCGCGCAAGTCTGAAGCACAAAATCACCAGGGGTCAATAATACGAAAGCACTAGCGAGCCGTTGTTGGGGAGGGTGTCTCCGCCAGCATTTGGCGGAAGCCCTCCCGCATTTCGGCCCCCTTTTTGAGCATTACCCAGCGTTGTGAGCTCGAGCCACAAGCAAAATCGCCAAAAGATAAAACAAAAACATCATCCCCAAATAAGCCCGAGCCTTTTTATTAGCCCCATCAAATTCCTTCCAAACCAAAATCCCCCAAAGCGCAGCCACCATAGGCGCCGATTGCCCGATCGCGTAGGAAATCGCTAGACCAATCGAATTTCCCGCCACCAAATTAAAAACGGTCCCAATTCCCCAAGTAAATCCGCCCAGCAATCCAAGCAGATGCCACTTAAACGGCGCACGGAAAAATCCGCCGAAAGCCACCGGCTCTCCCACCAACGGGTGCCGCATAAAATAAATATTCCAGATGAAGCAGGAGAGCAACGCCCCGAGCGTGAAGAAAACCGCCAGGCTATAAGGCCCCAATCCATTTCCCTCGCGCATTGCATGCGCCGAAAGCGGCGACCACAATCCCATCAACACGCCCGAAACAATACAAGTAACGATGCTCTTCCGCGAAACCGCCCGATTGCCCGAAGGAAGCTGCCCGTAAGCCTTTCCGTCCATCACCACCGCGACGATGGCGCAAAGCACTCCCGCTCCCAGCATCACCGCGTTACCCTTCGGTTCGCGCAAATAAGTCAGCACCACGCCCGACCACCAGCGCGATCCCAATCGCCACCGGAAACGCAATCGCCAGCCCGGCCATGTCGATCCCCGCGACCAACAGCAAGTTCGCCAAATTGAAAATCACTCCGGCCAGCATCGCAAACCAAAAATTCGAAGTGTCCGCCGTATGAACATTGCTTAAAAAACTGACGGGATCATTCGCGTGGCTACCCATAGTGAGCGCCAGAATCAGAGAGATCAGAAAAATTCCGACGGCATAGTCCCAATAGAAAAGTTCAAAGCGGTAATTCTTCACGCCCTTGTAAGTATTGGCCCAAGATCCCCAGCAAATCGCGGACGCAACCATCATCACCATCGCAATCGTAAAAGTAGGCGGCGTGAACATGAAAGCAGTCTCCCGGCGATTCTGATTTGCGTAGCGGTGGCCTTTAGGCCAGCATCTTAAATTGAAAGCTAAAACGCAGCCGCACCCTTCTGCGCCCGAATGAATGCCACAACTTCATCGTGCTTCGCCATAGCCCGCGCCCCCACCTTCGTGCAACAAAGCGCCGCGCAAGCATTCGCAAACATCCCGACCTTCTCGTGATCCCACCCCTGCAACAATCCATACGAAAGCCCGCCCATAAATGCGTCACCCGCGCCAGTAGTATCGACGACGTTCACTTTGAACGCCGGCACATGCACCATCTTCTCCGTGCTTGCGATCAGGCATCCGTCAGCGCCCATAGTCACGGCCACCAGCTTCGGCCCCAGCTTCAGCAATTCCCGCGCAATTTCCTCGAAGTCCGTCGATCCGGTGATTTCCCGCGCCGCCGCTTTGCAAGGCTTCAGGACGTCAACCAGCCGCAGCGCCGCGCAAATATCCTGTTCTGAGCCAAGATTGGCCTGCGCGAAAAAGCTAGGCGACACATCAAAATCGAAAATCACCCGCACATTAGCAGCCCTCGCCACTTTCATCGCCTCGCGCACCGGCACCAACGGCAATTGCGACGCCTCGGTATGAAAATGCTTGGCCTTCTTAATGTGCGGCGCGAAACGGCTGTTCACCTGAAACGCCGAAATCTTCCCAGTCACATTCGGAAACATATAAATGCAGCGTTCGCCGGCCGCATCAACGGGTATCCACGTGAGCGACGACATTTCGTGCTTCACAATTTCAACGCCGCTGCAATCCATTCCATCAGATTCAAATGCTTTCACGATGATGCGGCCGTTGTCGTCATCGCCAATCAGACCAAGCCAGCCGGTGCTAGCCCCCAAGCGCGCCACTTGCGTCAGATTATTCGCCGTCACGCCACCCGCATGAATCTCCAGCCGCTCGGCATTAATTTTCTCTTCCGCCCCAAGCAATCGCGGCACAATCGCAAAATAATCGACAGTGCAGCTCCCAATCCCAACCACATCCACATTTCCAGCCACAATTTCCCTCTCAGTCTTCGTAGCGGTGGCCTTCAGGCCAGCACCCGCGCAATGTTCTACTTGTCGCCACGCACCAGATCGACTTCCAGGCGTCTCCTGCATCATCAATTTCTCGAACAATCGGTAAAATTTCGCGCATCCAGATCGATCGGCATATGCACAAGCTGCTCGCCCATTCCAGGCTGTGCTCCAGATTCCCAAGTCAGCGTATTTCCGTATCCCGCCGTATGCGAAATATCCATATCCATGTAAACCGTCTGCTCTTTCGTGATGATGTCCGGCTCCAGCCAACTCGCCGCCGCCAACTCGTCCCACATATATTCTTCATCGGCATACTTCGCGATGTATTGCGCAGCAGGCGTCTGCGATTTCGAAATTTCCGCAATCATTGCCCTAGTCAAGCCGCGTCTTCACCGAAATATCGACGGTCGTCACCGTAATTTTTTTCCACGGCGCGTGCAGCACCATATGCGTCGCCTCCGGATCCCACCAGAAATTAAATTCCCGCCGGTTCGACATGGCCCATTCCGGATCCACCGCCGGTGCAACGCTCCCGCCCATCACCACCAATTCCTGCGCCAATTCCGGCACTTTCGGATCAATCGCAATCGCCAACGCCAGATTCGTCAAAGGCCCGCCCGCATAAATCGTCACTTCGCCCGGATACTTGTGCACCATGCGAATAATGAAATGCGCCGCGTCTTCATCCAACGGTTTCGTGGTCGGCATGCCCTCCGGCATCGGCGGAATTTCAAACGGCCCATAATATTTGTCGCGATTCGAATTGTTGCCGGAGATCGGCCGCTTCTGCCGATCCCACGCCCCCTGATAATTCACTTTGCCGTACAGCGTTTCCCATCGCGCGATTTCTTCCTTGCTGTTGATCAAAGGAAAGATCGCGCCCGGCACCACGGGAATGTCCGTACGCCCAATCAGTTTCAAGCGTCCGCAAAGTATGCAGCACTTCTTCATCGCGCCATTGATCGCCGCTCACCACGGTAATTCCCAAAGTCTCGACATCCGCCGATTGCACCAGCATCAATATTGCCTGCTGATCGGTGGTCGCCGGTCCGCGCGCGTCCTGATCGATTATCACTTTGCGGCGTCCCTGCGCGCCCAGCCCTGCCGCCAGTGCCATCAACATCCACGCCACAGCCGCAATTCGACAGAGCCTCATGCCAGTATTCAGTTTCCTTTCGTGAAAAAGCGTGCGGAGCTTATAGTTCGCGGCAAGTGTGCCGTCAAGCGAAAAGCCATGAATGCGACAATCCGGCCTCTCAAGTCGTCCAATTCGCAATGCTATACTCCCGAGCATGCTCGTCGGACTCCTGCTGTTTCTGCACATTGTGGGATTCGCGCAATCCCCATCGCGCCCAAATCCGGTCTCAGCCAGTGATCTCGAAAAACTCGCGCAGGAATCCGTCGCCGAAAAAGATTGGGATACAGCCGCAGATGAATTTCGTCGTGCCATCGAACTCGAACCGCGAAATCCGCGCCTGCGCGTCGAGCTGAGTGAAGCACTCAGCGCTGCGCAGGATTTTCCGGGCGCGATCGCCGAATTTAAGTGAAGTCTTGCGGCTCGATCCTCGCAACGAAGCAGCCGAGCTAGGCACCGCCGAAGCCTATCGCCGCGTTTTTAACTACGACGAGACGCGCAAGTTCCTCGAGCGCGCCAAGCAAGATCATCCTTCCAGCCCGGCTCCGCGCATCGCTCTCGGCCGCCTCGAGATCGAGCTGCAACACTACGATCGCGCCATCGCGGAATTGCAGGCGGCCATCAAACTCGGACCGAGGGACATCAGCGCCCGCGACGATCTCGCCGCCGCGTACCAGGCGAAAGGCGATCTGCCGCAGGCCTCGAGCAGCTCGAAGTCGTACTCGCGCGCGATAGTTCCAACGCCTTCGCGCACTTTTTGCGCGCCCAAATCTACGCCGATAAAGACGATACTGAGCACGCCCTGCCCGACGCGGAAGCCGTGGTTGCCGCGCAGCCGGCCAACACGCGCGGTCGTATTCTGCTTGGCAAAGTCCTGCTTCGCGTGCCCAATTGCTCGCGCGCTATCGAAATTCTCAAGCCGCTAGAAAACGCGAGCCGCGCGAGTCTGACGCACTCTTTCTTACTCGCGCGCGCATACCAATGCGCCGGTGACGCCGCCAACACCCAGCGCGTCACCGCCGAATTCGAGCAATCCTCAAAAGCCGATCGCGCCGCCAATGAAAATTCCACCCAGGCCGGCCATCTCGTCCACGAAGCCAACGACCTCGCCATCAAAAATCAATTCGCGCAAGCCATGGATCTGCTGAACCAAGCCCTCGAAAAAGATCCCGACAAATGCGACGCCCACGCCCAGCTCGCCAAACTGCAATTCTCGCAGGGCGATCTCGCCAAAGCCGCCGAGTCCATCCAGAGAGCGCTCGCCGCGCGCCCGTACAATCCCGACTATCTCTATGTCTGGGGGAAAATTCTAGAAAAGGAAAATCGCGCCGACGAAGCCCTGCAGACCTTCGAAAAAATCACCCAAGTAAATCCCAAAGAATCCGACGCCTATTTCGAAATCGGCGCCATCCAGCAGCAAAAAGGCGACCGCAAGCAAGCCCAGCAAGCCTACAAAAAAGCCGTAGAACTCTCCCCAGATGATCCCGACTACCGCAAAGCCCTGGAATCCGTAAAGTAGCGCGGCGTCCCTGCTGGTATCTGACGACTCTGACGTAAGCCAACACCGTGCTCGATGGCGGACTCTTCTTTCAGACACATCCCATGCCACCCTAAACGGCGTCGCTACGAAACCAACCGGCGCCCTCGTAGCGGTGCGCCATTAGGCCAGCATCTTTCGAGCCGAGATGCACGGAAAGATCTCAATCGCAGGCGGAGCGCGCCGTAAGACAGAACGCCCCGGCCGTGCAAAGTGACGCACGCGTGAGACCTGCCCTTGGGTGTGATGGCGCTCACAAGATGCCGGCAGGGACGCCGGCGCCACTCAATACATAATCGTCCGAGTCAAATGATGCGGCCAAAAAGTAGTGTGATAAGGCAGCCAAAGCCGCGCATCAATCTGCGGAATAATCACCTGCATCTCCGCAGGCCGAATCTTATTCACCTCTTCACGCAGCAACGCAGTGGCATAAAGCATATGCGCCCGAATCTCAATTTCCTGCGTACTATCCCGCGCGATCATCTGATACGAATTGATAGTCTGCTCCAGCCCCGGCGAATATTTCAAAATCCCCAAAATCCGCAGCGCCGCCGGCACTATATAATCCGCAAACGCCGTCATCTTCTCCGGATCATCCAGCTTAAACCAGCCGCGCCGGTGCAAATTCGCATACAGCATCCAAATCCCAAGCTGCGGCAATTTATAGAATTTAATCTCATGCCCGTCGTACATGCTCACGTCATTAAATCGAGGAAATTCCTTCACTAGACGATCCACTAAGCCGTTCCCGTTGTCATAAAGCCGAGGTGAGCAATCGCTCACGAAATTGTGAAAGTGCCCATCGTATTTCTTCACCAACACTCCGCCCACCTGATGCAGCACCTCCAACTTTTCATCCAGCATGGGCATTTCGATATTGCCGGTAAAAATCTCCGCCAATTGCTTGCGCGAGATCTCCGCCAGAAATTTCCCGTCCAAAATCGGGATCTTGTTATCCATCGCCCGCTTCAAGCAGGCGAACTCCGCATCCGAATCCGACCAATTCTGCCCCGCATATTGCGTCTGAAATTTCACGTGCGTAGAGAAATCCGTAAACGCCGTATCAATCGAATCCGAAACCATGATGAAATCCACGGCCTCGTGCGGGTCTTCCTTTCCGATTCCATAAGGCAGCGCGTATTCCGGCATCGGCAACTCTTCATAAGCCATCCATCGCGCCACTTCCACGATGCGATCGACGTCAGTAGAAACATAGCGCGAATGCTCAATCACCGGATGCAAACTATCCAGCACCGGACTACCAATCGGCTTCGGCCATCGCAACGCCGCACCCTCCGTTCGCAAAAGCCCACAAGAAAAAGAAGCCGCCAGGAGCTTATCCCTCCCGGCGGCCGATAGCGCAACCAGACTTCCGACTTCTTGCAGGAACCTGCGTCGTCCTTTCAGATGCGGCTCCTAGAACTGGAACCGAATGCCGAACTGCGCCGCGAACGGCGTGGCACCCGGCGCCAGTTCATCCAACGTGCGGTACTTGGTCCCTCCGTTGTCCAGCGAAATATCGCCCGGCTTCGGGAGCGCCGTGAGCGGCGGGCACGACTGACCGAGAATTCCCGGCGGGTTCGGTACGCAACCGGGAAGATCGACGAACGCGCTGTGGTCGGGGTTCGAATACAAGTTCCCGTTGTTCGTGACGTTGAACAAATCTGCCGACAGGCGGATTTGATAGCGTTCGCCAAAGTTGAAGTTCTTCGAGATCCGCATGTCCCAGTTAAAGTAGTTGGGTTGCCGGCCCGGATAGTCCGGCATCAGGAAAGGCGTCCCATTTCCGATTTGCACCGCCGGGCGATCGTTCGTACCGAAACCCTGATTGCTCGTGCCATCCCCGTTGATGTCCACAGTGATATACGCGGGATACGCAAGTCCGCTGTGCGCGATGATGTTCGTGCTCCATGTAAATCCCATTGGCAGGTCGACTACGCCACCGGCCTTGAATTGGTGAGTGATGTCCAGGCCCGTGCGACCGTAGTCCAGGTTCAGGTTTACCGGATCTTGCGGTCCAAAAAAGCTATCGGTATCGCGTTCCGATGACGCATTCGCGAAATTCCTCGACCATGTGTAATTCGCGAACATCTGGAAACGATTCGAGAATCGCTTGTTCACGGCGGCGATCAACTCGTGGTAATTCCCGTGTCCGAAGCTCGCCAGCGCGGTGTTCGAAAACTGCGAGCAGTCCAGCGGCTCCAACGGCCCGAAAATAGGCTGGCCCGTTGACGGGCAAGTCTCGAATGGCCCGTTCGGATTCGGTACCTCCTTCAGCAACGATCGGCCAAGGGAGTCGGTGCCTACAACCTGGACGTTCCGATTCCAAATCGTGGTACTAAATCCGCCGATGCGCAGGTCATCGGAGTGCACAAAGGCGTAGTTCAACGACACGACCCAGCTCTTCGCGATGGTTGTCTCCACTCCAATCGTAAGGTTTTGAACCTTCGGATTTCGGAACGACGGATCCACGTAAGTGGGCGAGGGGCATCCTTCCGCGGAAGAGCAAAGCCCGCTCACTCCGAAAGGCAACGACGACGGGAACAAATACGGGAATCCTCCTACGGTAGGTTGGGTCCCCAGCGGCGTGTCCTGCGGTGGCGTGCAACCGAATATCGGCGGGCAGAAAAGTGTCGCGTTCCTGGCGCCTCCGATCGATGGGAAGAAAATGGTCGGAGTCTGCGCGTAATATACGCCGTAGGCTGCTCGGAATACCGTTGGGTGCTCGGTGCCAAAGGCATTCCAAGCGATTCCGACCCGCGGTCCCCATTGCTTATAGTCGTTCGGAACATTTTGCGGGATGGGAGCCTCATGAGTTCCGGATCCCTCGCCCACCAGCGCCATCTGACCCGCAACCGGAGTCTGAATCCCCGGGTTTCGCGTGCCGTCCCAACGCAACCCATAGGTCAAAGTCACGTGCGGCGTCACTTGCCACTTGTCTTGCGCGTAGAGACCGATGCCCGTCTGATACGCCGGCTTCAGAGTGTTTGCCGGAAACACGTCCACACCATTCAATCCAAATCCCTGGAAGAAGAAATTGGTATTCGGGCCGGTCGGCGCTCCCGCCACTCCGACGCAGGTCGTCGGATTGGGATCGAAGTCGCAAAGCGAGCTGAATGTATATTCGCCGGCGCTCCAGCCCGCGAAAATATCTTTGCGGTCGACGAACGAATCCACGTCGCCGCCGAACTTCATATCGTGCTTGCCGAAAGTGTACGAGAAGTTGTCCTGCGCCTGCAGCTTGCCGTTGTCGTTATTGGCGGGCAGATAGAAGCGTTGCCCAAAGTTGCCGATGCCGGTAATCTGAATTTCCGGCACCCCATCTTGAATCGGATGGCGCTTGCGGGTCTCCCCTTCGATTCCCACGTGCGCTTCGTTCACTTTCCGGCCGAGCACGGTGGTCAGCGAGAAGACGCCGCTGATGCCCTGGTTGACGAAGTTCTCAGTGTTGCCGATCGCGTCGAAAGTTTCCGTCTGTCCTTGTCCGCCAGTGAATCCGTTGGTGTGGTTGCGCGTTCCGAATCCGCGGATGCTGAAGTGGTTCGCGGTGTTGATCTGATAGTCGTAGTGGCCCAGCAATGTGAAGAAATTTTGGTACTGATTATTCGAGCCTTCAAACGCCGCCAGATTCGGCACTCCGTAGCAAGCTGGGAGCAAGTGCTGCCCGATCGCCGCACTTCCGCCGCAAGCTGCTGGCAAGACTTCGTTCGATCCCGGCACCGGAGGCAAAATCACCGGGCCGGCATCCTGCAGCTGGGTCTCGCAAGCCGCATTGCTGCTCCCCGGCGGGCAGAACACCGTCGTCAGAGGTCCGTGCTCGCGCTGAATGTCCGTTGACAAGAACAAGAACTGCCGGTCTTTGTGAATCGGGAAGCCCACCGATCCACCGAACTGATTCTGGCGGTCAATGTTCGAGGGCGTGTTCAAGGCATCGTTCGCCGTTAGTCCGCCGCCGCGGTAATATTCGTGCGCCTCGCCGTGCAATTCGTTCGTCCCCGATTTGGTCACCACGTTCAACAACCCGCCGGTGGCGCGCCCGAATTCCGGTGCGAATCCGTTGGTCACCACCTGGAATTCCTCGACCGCCTCGATCGGAACGGTGAGGTTCTTGGTCTCAAGAGACCCGAAATTCTCGCCGAAGAAATTGTTCGTCGTGTCCATTCCATCGATCACGAGGCCGCTGTAATCGCTCTGCTGCCCGCCCAGCCGGATGCCACCGCGCAACCCCGGTACCACCTGCGCGCTCGGGCTCAACGTCGCCAGGTCGCGGTAGTCGCGCCCCGGGAACGGCAAATTTTCCACGCTGCGTGAATCCAGCAATTGTGTAATGCCGGCCGTGGACGTGTCCACAACCTGGCCGCTCGCGGTTACTTCCACGGTGGTCGCTTGCGCCTTCAGCGGCATTTCAATATCGATAGTGATGGACGATCCGATAGGCAATTGAATGCCCTTCGTCGTCGTCACGGCGAAGCCCGCGGATTCCGCCACAATCGTATATTCTCCGGGCGGCACCGCCTCGAAATCGTAATCGCCCGACGCTCCCGACGTCAGTTCCCGCCGGATTCCCGTCGAAGGATTCGTCAACGTCACCTTTGCTCCCGGCACCACCGCGTGCGACTTGTCGGTCACCGTTCCGTGAATCGCGCCTTTTTCTAATGACTGCGCGTGCGAAGCCAGTGGCGCAAGCAATAGGCACGCAATCGCCGCGCAGCAAAGAATGAGCGTCCGCAACTTCATCTCGTGTCGATTCATTCTCATTTTCTTTTTGCTCCTCAGAGTAATTCCCACCGGTCGAGCGAATCTCGATTCCTACTTGCCCTGAATTCTGGAAATAAAAAGCGCCGCGAATTTCTCCGCGTTCGATCCCACCGCCACCTGCGCGTTGGGCTTCACCGGCTCCAGCGCCTCAATCCACAACCGCCCATCGTGCGGCACATTCCGCTCAATCGAATTCCGCCGGTTCGCCACCGTCTCGCCGCGCGTAAACTCCCCACGCGTCTCCACATCCACGTGCATAGGCTTCGTCTCGATCACCGATCGGTCAATCGCCGCGCCCACCGCCAACGGGTCATACATCGCCGTCCCGTCCACTCCAAATTTCTGCGAAAGCGCCACCAGGTACTTCAGCACCGCCACCACAAAATCATTCTCCGGCCCATGCGTCTTGCTCAATTCCTCCACTTGCTTCGTGCCAAAAAGCGTCCGCTCGCCCACATCCGAACCCACCATCGTCAAAGGCCAACCCGCCTGAAATACAATCTGCGCCGCCTCCGGATCGCCGTAAATATTCGCTTCCGCAGAAGCATTCACGTTCCCGCCGGTAATCGATCCACCCATGATCACCACTTCCTTGACCAGCGGCACGATCGACGGATCTTTCTCCACAGCCAGCGCAATATTCGTCAGCGGCCCCACCGGCACCAAAGTAATCTCATGCGGCGCCGCGTGAATCGTCTCGATAATCAAGTCCGGCGCCCAACGCCCATCCGCCTTGCACTTACTCGCCGGCAATTCCACATTCGCCAACCCATTCGCCCCATGCCAAAATTCCGCCGTAATCAATTTCTGAAACAGCGGATGTTGCGCCCCGCCCGCCACCGGAATATCGCAACGCCCCGCCAGCGAAACAATCTTGAGCGCGTTCCCGAGCCCCATCTCCGCGGTCACGTTGCCTGGCACCACGGTAATCGCACGCACGTCCAGTTCCGGCGAATTCAGCGCCAGCAAAATCGCCAGCGCATCGTCCGTCCCGGGATCGGTATCAATAATCACGCGTTGCGGCGCGGTAAATCCCGCCACCGACGCACTCGCCAAGGGGAATCCGCCAATACCAAGAAGACTCAGGCAGGCAATAAAGGCGCACCAAATCCGAAATTTCGACAATCGATTCAGAACACAACCCCCAGCGAACGAATGACGGGTAGCCTAGCTGTGGGTATATACACTGTCAAGCGCAAACTCCCCCGCATCGCGCGCAAAAACTGTAATCATGTTACAAACGCGACAGCTCGTATTCTTACGTAGGGGAGGGTGCTTTAGCCCTCCCGCTCTTCGGCCCTCTTTTTTCGAAAGCTGCCGACAATCCGCCAAACACCCTCCCACCCGCGATGTTAGAATTCGCCCGCGATGTTTTCAGTGCGATCCTCGCCCGTCACCCTCACGACCGCCGCCGTGATCTTTTCGCTAGCCGCACTCCCCGCGCAAAAAATACCGGTTCAGCCCGACCCCGCCAATCCTTACAGCGTCCAATTCGCCGACGTGACCGCCCTAAGCGGAATCCACTTTCATCACGAGCGCGCCGCCAGCGATCAAAAGCTCTATCTCGAAACCATGGGCGCCGGCGCAGGCTGGATCGACTACAACCAGGACGGCTACCTCGACGCCATCTTAATCAACAGCGGCTACACTCCGTTTTTCCATCCCCCAACGCCGCCGCAACCAGCGCTCTACCGCAATAATCGCGACGGCACCTTCACCGACGTAACCGCCACCTCCGGCATCCACAGCGACGGCACATTTTTCTTCGGCGTAGCAGTCGGCGACTACGACAACGATGGCTACCCGGACGTCTACATGACCGGCTATCGCCACAGCGTCCTCTATCACAACAATGGCGACGGCACCTTTACCGACGTCACCGCCAAAGCAGGCGTAGGCGACGATGGCAACTGGGCCACCGCAGCCGGCTGGTTCGACTACGACCACGATGGCAGGCTCGATCTTCTCGTCACGAATTACGTAGCCTACGATGCCGATCATCCCGTGAACTGCGGCGACAATCGCCCCGGCTACCGCGCCTATTGCCATCCCGACAGTTTCCCCGGCACCAGCGCCCGTCTCTATCACAACAATGGCGACGGCACCTTCACCGACGTAACCGAAAAAGCCGGCCTAACCAACAAAGACGGGAAGAGTCTCGCCGTAGTGCTAGCCGACCTAAACGGCGACGGCTGGCCCGACATCTTCATCGCCAACGACACGCAGCGTAATTTCCTCTACCTGAATAACGGCGACGGCACCTTTCGCGACGTAACCTACACTTCAGGCGCCGGCTTCAGCGAAGAAGGAAAGCCCGAAGCCGGCATGAGCGCCGATGCCGCCGACCTGCGCAATATGAATCGCTACGATCTTTTCGTAAGCCACCTGGATTTCGAGCTGAATCGCCTGTACCGCGCCAATGGCGACGGCACCTACACCGACGCCACCATCCAAAGCGGCCTGGCCAAAACCAATTATCTAAACAGCAGCTTCGGCGCCCGCTTCTTCGATTTCGACAACGACGGCTGGCGCGATCTCCTCGTAATCAACGGCCACATCCTGGACAACATCCCGCTCTATCACCCCGACGTAAAATATGCCGAATCCAAAAAACTCTATCGCAATACAGGCGACGGAAAATTTGTAGACGCGAGCTCGACGCAACCGCGCAGCTTTTCTAGCCCCAAAGGTAGGCAGAGGCCTAGCGGTAGGCGACTACAACAACGACGGCTGGCAAGACTTCCTAGTGAATAACAATGGCGAGGATGCCCAACTTTTCCGCAACGAAGGCGCAAAATCCCCGACCGCAGCAAAAAATCACTGGCTAGCCATCAAGCTGATAGGCACAAAAAGCAATCGCGACGGCATCGGTGCAGCAATAAAAATATCTGCAAAAAATTTAACGCTCTACGATCAATCCAAAGGCGGCATGAGCTACTGCTCAGCCCAAGACCCCCGCCTATACTTCGGCCTAGGCGAACGCACCCAAGTAGACAAAATCGAAATCACATGGCCCAGCGGCATCCACCAAACAATAGAAAACGTACGCCCCAACCAAATCCTAACAGTGAAGGAAAGCTCGCGGTAGGG
Organism: uncultured Acidobacteriota bacterium; assembly: GCA_963792515.1. GTDB lineage: Bacteria > Acidobacteriota > Terriglobia > Acidiferrales > UBA7541 > Palsa-147. The sequence continues at coordinate 364,465 of CAWBWG010000002.1, forward strand.
GAGGGTGCTTTCTTGTCCGCCAGTGTTTTGGCGGAAGCCGTCCCGCTTTTCGGCTCCTTAATTCGGCTCAAGCAATATGCCGCCACGAACCTACCGTGCAGGCTGGCCCGCGCCGAGCCATGACTTACTTATGCGCGACCACCGGCGCCTCCAAACTATGCCGCAAAGCCATAATCGCCCGCACCACTGCCGTAGAAGCCACCGAAAATGCGCTGTGCCCTCCGAGAGCCGTCTCGCCCGATAGGTTGGCTCCTGAGTCGGCCTTGCGAATCACGTCCGCGGCCGCCTGATGAAATCGCGCGTGTTCCGTCTTCAAATGCTCATACTCCGGCAGCCGCGCCATTTTCTTCCCCTCGGCGTGAATCCACTTTCCCAATTCGCACCGAGTATCCTCCGCAACTTCCGACGCTGACAAACTGCCGTCGGGTTTGGCCAAATAGCCGTTCAATTTTTCTTTCCAATGGCGGTGCGCCAAGATCGCTTTTTCGAAATCCACAATATCCTCCGTGCGTGCTCGACCCAGATTGACGAGAGGCATGTACACCCAGCCGTACATGCCCCGCCTCTGCTGATATCGGCACGGCGGCCAAAGAAATTAGCTACAATCGCCGCGCTTGCGAAACTCCGACATGGCCGCCCCAATCGCCCCGCAAACACGCTCCGAACCCGAATCGCTAATCGCCAATCCGTGGCACACACTTTTCGTCGCAGTAGCCGTGGCGTTCTGGGCCTATCGCGCTACATTCAACGCCGCACAAGCTCGCAGCGGCCTCGGTCCCGGCCGCCCGCACATGTATCTGCGAACGATGCTTTTCGAATGGCTGCTGCTCGCCATCGTAATTTTCGGCGTGCGCCAACATGGCAGCCCACTTCAAGCAATTCTCGGCCAGCGCTGGCGCTCACTTGTCGAAGTCTTGCGCGACCTGGGTCTGGGCGTGGCGCTGATGGTAGCTTCGAGCGTTTTAGTCTCCATCGTCAGCACTCTCGAGCACGACACTTCTTCCACCGAATCCGTGCGTTTCCTGATACCGCAGTCTCCGCTCGAGATGATTCTCTGGATTGCACTCTCGATTACCGCCGGAATTTGCGAGGAGGCGATTTACCGCGGCTATTTCCAGCGTCAGTTCGCCGCGCTCACGCACAGCGCCCCCGCGGGCATCATCGTGTCGGGCGCATCTTTTGGCGCCGTGCACTTGTATCAAGGTTGGCGGCGCGGGTTCGCCATCGCCCTCATGGGTGTCCTTTTCGGCCTGGTCGCACAATGGCGCAAATCCGTTCGCCCCGGCATGTTTGCCCACGTCATTCAAGACTCCATCGCCCCGCTGCTGATCAGATTGGTTCCGCACTAAAGATTTAACTGCACAGCCTTCTGCCGTTGGATTTTCACCTTGGGGCGCGTCTGCGGCTAAGCGTTCATCGACCAATGTGCGACTTCATTACGATTAGAAATTGTCTTGTCCTTTGTTTTCAAAGGGATAGTGCGATTTCTAATCGTTTTCATTTCGATTAGAAGTTCGATTAGAAATTGGCAGGTTGGGCTGGATAGGTGGATTGTTTTCCGTGGCGAGGGTGTCGGAAAGGAGCATTCGCAATTTTCCGAGCCGAAGTTAACAGAGAATGGAGACAAAGCACATGGAACCAGGCGCGGAAATACGGTCTCGAAAGCAATCGCGGGCAAACCAGTTCGCCATCAAATCCGTTCGATCATCAGACATCCAGCTGCCGAGATATACGGCGTGAGTAATCGCGCGAGCCAATCGGACGCTTGGGTGCTGGTACAGGATGCAAAAGTTATGCTGCCTGCTAGCCGCAAAGCCGCTCTGAGCCGAGCCAGAGTTGAGCGAGATCTCTGAGGTTGTGTTTGTAAGTCCGCGTTACCAGGTATTCCTTTCCGCCCTTTATACGCAGCCTGTAACCGCCGGTCGGCAGAGGTTGGATCTGCTCGACGGCGGAAATATTCACGAGGACGGAGCGATGGATGCGGATAAAACCGTAGGGTTTGAGCTTCTCCGCCATGGAGGTGAGGGACTCGTGCACCAGGTAGGGGTTGGTGCGGCGTCGCAACGAAACGTAGTTGCCTTCGGCTTGCACGGCCATGATATCGGCTAAATCCAGGAGCAGGATGCTGCCCTTGGCCTTAAATGCGATTCGTGGCATCTGCCAGAGGGACAGATCCGATCGTTTTTCGCGTTCCATCAGTTCCTCGTCCGGTGGCGCCCCGGCCTGCCTGAGAGTTTCCAATGTGCGCATTCGCATGGCCTACAAACCGGTTAGTATGTGCCGGTGTGTGAGAAGCGATGCAATCAGATGCGCTTGCGGTTGCCCGGGCGGCGCAGAGAGTTGAGCCAAGCCACGATATTCTTGATGCCCGCCTTGATCACTTTCGGATCCTGAGCGTTCTTGGCCAGCGAGCCGTACCCTTCGATCATGGCGATCAGGAAGGCGGCGGCGTTGTCGGGTTCCACGTCGCGGCGAACGCTTCCGAGGAGCTGACCCTCGCGCAAAACGGAGGCGGCGGACTCGCCCCAGGCGTCGAAGATTGCCTCCAGGCGCTTGCGGAAGCCTGCGTCGAGAGGAGACATTTCCTGGGCTAGATTGTTCAGTGGGCAGCCGCCGCGTACATCTTGGGGCCGCGCGGATATGCCTTGAACGATGGCGATCAATGCGCCGATGGGATCCTTGACGCTCTGTAGAGGCCGCACCCATTGGCCGTCGACGTCGGGAGAAATAATTTCTTCGACGACGGCATAACCGAGAGCTTCCTTGTTTTTGAAGTGGTGGTAGAGGGCGCCTTTGGTGACGCGAGCGGAGGCCAGAATTGTGTCGAGGCTGGCACTCTGGAAACCGGATCTGTAGATCTCGCGAGACGCCGCATGCAGCAAGCGCTCGCGCGTGCGCTCAGGATCACGCAACCTCGTGGCTCTACGTTTCGGTTTCGTGCTTGCTGCCAACATACCGATCAGCATGTATCGCATCTTTCCGAGCGTCAAGAGAGAACTAATGCGCGCTCGAAGATATGAAAATCCATCTTAATCCGTCGCACTTATAGAATTGCGTAGACCGGCCCTGGATGACCAGAACTCGTAGTGATTCCCTGCCGGATCGTTGGATTCGGTTCTTCAGTTAATTCTCTTAACATACAGACCGGTATGTATGTTAAGCATCTGAAAGTCCATTGCATTCGAACGGCGCGACTTTCGGCTGCTGCCGTTCTCAGTTCATAACCTCTCGCTCGAGTGGATGAAAAATTGGAGAAATGGCCGCGTCAGCTATTTTGAGACCGCCCCGGAATATTGTTAGTCCGCCACAGGTTTTCGATCTCTGAAGTATTGCGCCGGTGGTGTCGCGTAATCGTTGGGAGCGTGGAGCGCTGCATGCTCCGTCAGTTCGTCCCTCAGCAAGTATTTGCGGAGTTGTGGGCCGATTCTGCTTTCGAGACATCGTTCACATTAAAAGGAGAAGAGATGAACGCACTACGCCGGTTGCGGAAATTCTGGATGCCGTGGGTTGCGGCGATGCTGCTGGGTGGCTTCAATAGCGCGTTCGCGCAGACGAGCTACAAAGTCACCGACTTGGGCACTGAGGGGAACAACATTCTGGGGTGCGCCATGTCCCTCAACAATCAGGGCTGGACAGAGGTGATGGCTCAGAACTTGCCGCCGGGACAGCAGGATAACTTGGGGGGGATGCTTCTAAGCGGACGCTTATTCGTAGATATCGATGGATTCAAGTTCGACCTGGGAACGCTGGGAGGAACGAATACGACGAGCAACTGGGGCGAGATTAATGATTTCGGGCAGATCGTGGGTGATTCCGAAACGGCTGCCACAGACTCTAATGGTGAAGACATTTGCGGCTTTGGCACGCACCGCACGTGTCTGCCTTTTATTTGGCAACTCTTCCACATGAAAGCTCTTCCGACGCTCGGCGGAAATAACGGGCAGGCTAGCTCGATCAATAACCGAGGACAAATCGTGGGATTTGCGGAAAACGGCTCCCTGGACGGCACCTGCACGGCCGGCATAATAAATAATCGGATTGCGCTGCCGGCGATATGGGAAAACGGCACGGTCAAGCCTCTTCCTTTGGTAACTGGCGACTTCGACGGGGATGCATTTTGGATCAACGATAAAGGCCAGGCCGTAGGCTACTCGGGAAACTGCCTCGTAGCGACTCACGGCGCAACGTGGGAGCACGGCGTTGTCTCCCCGCTTCAAGACCTCGGAAATGGCGCGATCGCCCAGGTCATTAACAACCGGGGCCAAATTGCTGGGCAAATCGGCAGTGCTGATGGCTCAACAGCCATTGGTGGGGTTTGGCTGAACGGCAAAGACGGCCCAGTCACAGGTATCGTGCTTCCGCAGGGAGATGCTATCGGTCTCGCCTCCGGCATCAACGACCAGGGCCGAGTGGTGGGAAGCACGCTGGACCCCAACTTCAACTGGTCGCATGCATTCATCTGGCAGAACGGCGTGCTTACAACCCTTGACACCGTGTTTCCCGCCAGTGCCAACCTCTTTCCGACCATGGGTAACAAGATCAACGAGCGCGGACAAATCTCGGGCATGGCCATCGTAATGAGCGGTCCGCATATGGGCGATATCCACGCGTTTCTGGCGACTCCTACAAACGAAAGGATGGAAAAGTCGGTTGCAGATGTCGCGCCGACACATCCGAAATCCAATTTGTCCGCGGAGGCGAACAAGCAGCTTTTGCACAAATTCGGACTCGACCGCTTGGGGCGATAAAGAATATTTTCGGGGTTCCCGCAATCTACCCACCCGGCTCTTGCGCGCAGGCGCAAGGCCGGAGATTGTGGCGGACAACTGGGTCACGTCGGATATCGGCGTGACTCAGCATGTTTTCGGCAAGCGCTGGTGGGAGAGCGGGTAGATGCGGTCAACCCGAGGACTGCCTATGAGCTTTCTGACGGCTAATTAGCGCGCTAATTGTACGAGTGGATTTCGCAACTTGTGAGGTACGTGCACGACTTTTCCCCGAAATGCGACGGGGGCTGCAACGGCGAAATCCGGTACGACTGCAACGGCAAAGCCAAAAACGCCGGCTGGCAGCCTGCGCTACGAACTGCTCTGTGATCCAGCCCGGCCGCAGATTGACTTGCCCGCGAGCGCGTCCTAACATTCGTCGCCAATGGCGGCATTCCAGCAATGATCGGCGAAACTATTTCGCATTACCGCATCCTGGAAAAATTGGGGGGCGGCGGAATGGGCGTGGTCTATAAGGCTGAAGATACGCGGCTGGATCGGCACGTTGCTTTGAAATTTCTGCCCGATGATTTGGCGCGCGACGCGCAGTCTCTTGAGCGGTTCAAGCGCGAAGCTAAGGCGGCCTCCTCGCTCAATCATCCGAATATTTGTACGGTTTACGATATCGGCGAAGATGGCGGCCGCACGTTCATCGCGATGGAGTATCTCGAAGGAACGACGCTGAAGCATGCTATCGGCGGACGTCCCATGGAGATTGAAACTCTGCTGGACCTGGGCATTCAGATTGCCGATGGTCTCGACGCTGCTCATTCTAAAGGGATCGTTCATCGCGATATCAAGCCCGCGAATATTTTTGTTAGCGCGCGGGGGCACGTGAAGATTCTCGATTTTGGCTTGGCGAAAGTACCGCAGAAAAAAGATGGCTCGCGCGACGATCCCACAATGGCAACCGCAGCGCCGGGCAGCGTAAATGAAATCGATCTGACTAGCCCCGGCACGACCGTCGGCACTATCGCCTATATGTCTCCCGAGCAATTGGGGGCGAAGGATCTGGATGCGCGCACCGATTTATTTTCATTCGGGGCGGTGCTTTATGAAATGGCCACCGGCACTTTGCCATTTCGCGGTGATAGCTCCGCGCTAATTTCTGACGCGATCTTGCATCGCGCTCCAGCTGCCGCCGTGCGTCTCAATCCCGACATTCCGCCGAAACTCGAAGACGTGATCAACAAAGCGCTGGAGAAAAACCGCAACATGCGCTATCAGCATGCCGCTGATATACGCACCGACCTGCAGCGGTTGAAGCGCGATTCCGATTCGGGTAGGAGCGCTGCGACGTCGCTGCCGCCGCTCGAACCGCCGGAAGTACCGGCATCGGCGCAAGAATCGGCGCGCCGGCAATCTTCCGGCACCGTCCGCCGTTCTTCGGGGGCGTCGCGTGCCGTTTCCGCCGATGATGGATCGCCAGCCGCGGCGCCGTCACAAGCCATCCCATTTTTCCGCAGCCGCAACGGTCAAATCATTTCTGCAGCGGCGATCGTGATCGTGGCCGTTGCCGCTTACTTTTTTCTTCATGCCCGCAGCGCTCGCGCTCCCGGCAGCGCGCAACACAGAGCCATCGCCGTCCTCTATTTCAATAATCTCACTCAAGATCAATCGCTCAACTGGCTGGACTCCGGCCTTACGGACATGCTCACCACCAATCTCGCGCAGGTGAAAGGCCTCGACGTCCTCTCCACCGAGCGAGTTCTTGGCGGCGTGCAAAGCGCGACCAAAGACGGCAAGTCGCTCGATCCGGCGCAAGCCCAAAAAGTGGCGCGCGAAGCCGGCGCCGACGCTTACATCACCGGCGCGCTGCTGAAAGTCGGGCCGACGCAATTGCGCCTCGATGTCCGCGTGCAAGACACCGCCTCGGGCCAAATCCTCTTTTCCGACAAGCTCGAAGGCCAGGATGTGCAAAGCATTTTCGGGATGGTCGATCGTCTCACCGCCAGCATCGCCGGCAATTTCTTGCCTGCATCGACCGTGCCGGCGAAGGGGCCGGAGATCGAGGAAGCCTCGACCTCAAACGTGGAGGCATACAAGCACTATGAATTGGGAATGGATTACAGCCGGAGATTTTTGGGCCAGGAGGCGGTGCGTGAATTCAATGAGGCGGTGCGCCTCGATCCGCAGTTTGCGTTGGCATATATGCGGCTCGCGGATCAGTATTTTCTGAGTGGCGATGGCCGGCGCAACGAAGAAATGACCAAAAAAGCCGAGCAATTGCAGGCGCGGCTGCCGCGTTACGAGCAACTCGAGTTGCAGGTGCAGACTACAGGTCGCTCGCGCGATCTGGAGGCGTTGGCGGACGTGTTTAAGGCGATCATCGCGGAATTTCCCCGCTCCAGCACTGACGATTCCAACTTGGGTCCCGTGCTTTCCTTATTGGGACGTCCGGAAGAAGGAGTCGAGATAAGCCGGAAAGCATTGACCCTAGATCCCAAGAACGAAGACATCCTGAATGTTCTCGCGTATGGCCTCGCCGAGTCAGGCGACTTTAACGGTGCCCTGGCACAAAACGACGCGTACATGGCGGTGCGCCCGAACGATCCGAATCCCCACGATTCCCGCGGCGATATTCTCTTCGACGCGGGGCGCGATGACGACGCCGTCGCCGCTTACCGCAAAGCCATCGAACTCAAGCCCGACTTCAACGATTACGGCGAGTATCTCAAGCTCGCCTTGGTCTATGCCGACCAGCGCAAGCCCGATATGGCCGATGCCATGTTCCAGCAATTCTCGCAGCACGCTGTGGCAGTGCAGCAGCCTTATCTGCCGGGGTTTGAAGCCCATCTGCGGCAGACGCGCGGGGATTTCGAGGGTGCGCTCGTCAACTACCGGAAAGCGGTAGCGCAGTTGGCGCGCGCGGGGCAGAATGAAGGCGCGGCCGCGTTCTTGAATCAGTTCGCGCTCTTGTCCATTCTGCTCGGCGAGAATTCCTCGGCGCTTTCCTTCGCGCAGCAGCAAAAGCTTGGCGACGAGGAGCTAACCGCGGTGGCGTTATTGCAATCTGTTGCGGGCAACACCTCGGCGGCCGATCAAACCTTGGAGAAATTCAAGTCTAGCCATCCCTGGATTTCTGCGCGATACCTGGAAGAGCGGAAAAAAATGAACGCGGCATACGCGGCCTTGCAGCGCAATGATGGGCAGGCGGCGCTCTCCGCCACGGACGGGGTGCCGGAGTTCGGTGACGTGCGCTACATGAAGGCGCGCGCGCAATTCCTGCTGAAAGATGACGCAGCTGCCGAGACCCAGTTCCGCAAGGCATTGCTCTCCGCGCGGCGCATGGACAACTTCATTGATATGCGCAGCGGGTTCCCAGCCTACGCGATCTTGAGCCACTATTATCTGGCGCAGATGTACGAACGCGATGGGAAGCGCGACCAAGCTATCAATGAGTATCAGGAATTTTTGTCGCGCTTTGAAAATTCGCGCACGAAGTTGCCGCAGGTAACCGAAGCCCGGTCCAGTTTGAAAAAATTGATGCAGTAAAATGCTGGTTTCCGGAATCAGAAATTTCAATTTGAAATTTCGCCGGTCTTCGTCGTTGCCGTTCTCCCGTAGGGGCGCTCGCTTGCTGCGCCGGCCCGTATAACCCGCACGAAAACGTGGGCCATTCACCGTGCGCGTCCCGATCGGACGATCTTGCGTTTTCAATCCGCCCCAATTGACTTGCCCCCGCGCCCGTCCTAACATGCGTCGCGAATAGCGGCGCCCCCAATATGATCGGTCAAACAATTTCCCACTATCGCATCCTGGAAAAAATTGGCGGCGGGGGCATGGGCGTAGTCTACAAAGCCGAAGACACCCGCCTGGACCGCGCCGTAGCCCTAAAGTTCCTCCCAGAAGAACTAGGCCGAGACCCCCAAGCCCTGGAGCGCTTCAAGCGCGAGGCGAAAGCCGCCTCCGCCCTTAATCACCCAAACATTTGCACCATCCACGATATCGGCGAGGAAAACGGCAAGGCTTTCATCGTGATGGAATTTCTCGAAGGGCAAACGCTGAAGCATCGCATCGCAGGCCGCCCAGTCGATCTCGACACGCTGCTGGATCTGTCGATCGAAATCGCGGATGCGCTGGACGCGGCGCACGCGAAAGGAATCATTCATCGCGACATCAAGCCGGCGAACATTTTCGTGACCGAGCGAGGCCACGCAAAAATACTGGATTTCGGCTTGGCGAAAGTGCCGCAGAAAAAAGATGCCCGCGATGATGCTACGCTGGCTACTGGCGCGCTCTCCGGCGGCGTCGCTGAAGTCGATTTGACCAGCCCGGGCACTACTGTCGGCACGATCGCTTACATGTCGCCGGAGCAATTGGGCGCGAAGGAATTGGACCCGCGTACGGATTTATTTTCTTTTGGCGCGGTGCTCTACGAAATGGCTACCGGCACGCTGCCATTCCGCGGCGATAGCTCCGCGCTGGTCACTGACGCAATTCTGCATCGCGCGCCGGCACCGGCGATGCGTCTCAATCCGGATATTCCCACGAAGCTCGAAGACATTATCAACCGTGCGCTCGAAAAAGATCGCACCATGCGCTACCAGAACGCCGCAGACATGCGCTCCGAGCTCGCGCCGCCTGAAGCGCGACACAAGTTCAGCCAGCATGACCGGCGCGCAAGAAGCCGCCGCAGCCGCAAGCGGAACGCAACTCTCCGGCGCTGTCCCATCTGCCTCAAGCGCGTCAAACGTTTCGAGCGCATCAAGCGCAGCCGTACCGCAGTCCGCGCAATCCTCCGGCACGCATGCGTCCGGGAGCTCCGTAATCGTAGCCGCCAAACAACACAAACTCGGGCTAAGTGCAGGCCTGGTGGTCACGCTCAGTAGTGCTAGCCGCAGCCGGCTACGGTGTATATACCCTGCTAGCAGCAAAAGCGCCCCGCCGTTCCAGAATTTCTCTATCACCCAAATCACCAACAACGGCAAATCCGCCCTGGCCGCCATCTCCCCCGACGGCAAATACATCCTCAGCGAACAAAACGACGCCGGTAAATCCAGCCTCTGGCTACGCCACGTCCCCACCAACAGCGACACCCAAGTAATCGCCCCAGCCGACACTATCTACACCGATCTAGATTTCTCCCCCGACGGAAACTACATCTATTTCATCAAAGCCGAAGCCGCTGATACCTCCGTTCGCGATCTCTACCGCGCACCAGTCCTCGGCGGCGCTCCGCAACTGATCACGCACGACATCGATTCCGGCGCCTCCTTCTCCTCCGATGGCAAGCGCTTCGCCTTCATGCGCGCTAACGACCCCGATGTCGGCAAATTTCAACTCCGCTCCGCCAACGCCGACGGCTCAGACGAAAAGTTGATCGCCTCAGGCCCCACCACGGATGCATCCCGTTTCATCGCGTGGCTCCCCAACGCCAGCCAAGTCGCGAAGATCCAGTATCAAACGGGCGATGAGCTCACCGCCATCAAAGTCTTCGATGTCGCTTCCGGCCAGGCCAAACTGGCGGCCTCCTTTAAGGACAAGTATCTCGAGAAAATAATTTGGCTCCCCGACGGCAAGGGCATGCTGGCCCTTTATCAGGATGCGGCCTCGAACTACACGCGTGATCAGATCGGCTTCGTTTCCTATCCCGGCGGACAATTGCACGCCGTCACAAAAGACACCAATGGCTATGCCACCTTGACGCTCTCAGCCGATGCCAAGACGCTCGCCACTGTTCAACGCCGAACTCTGCGCAGTTTTTACGTATTCCCTGCGGCGGGCACCACTGCGAACCTCCCCAATCCCTCGCTCCCGCAGGAAAAGGATTTCACGAATTTCGCCTGGGCCATCTCTGGCGGCTTTTACCTCGCCGACGACACCCAAGTCGTCCGCGTCTCCCCGGACGGTAGCAACAAAACAGTTCTCCTTAGCAACGCGGGAACCGACGGGATCGGATCGTGCCCGGATGGACGCACTCTGTTAATTTCGTGGACTGGTCCGACCAATGCCATCCATCTCAACATCTGGCGCACTGACGCAAATGGTGCCCACCCCAAGCAACTCACTTTCGGCCTGTACGATTCTCACCCTGTCTGCTCGCCGGACTCCAAATGGGCCTACTACGCTGATCAGAACGACGGCAATGCCAGGCGTGTTCCCCTCGATGGCTCAAGCAAGCCGGAGATCGTCCCAGGCACGGTCGTTCCCCATGCCATCGTTTCATCCTTCAATGTTGCCGTGTCGCCGGACGGAAAGTACTATGCGTGCCTGCTTTCGTTCACGCCGGACTCGGGATCCACGTCAAACTTGCAAAAAATAAATCTAGTCCCGCTCGACGCCGGACCTCAACCGCAGGCGCGCCTCCTCGACCCGCACCCAGGCATCCACAGCAATTTGAATTTCACCCCGGACGGAAAAGCCCTGGCCTACTCAATCCTGGTCAACGGCGTAGAAAATCTCTGGCAGCAACCAATCGACGGCGGCCCAGGCCGCCAAATCACAAATTTCCCCGCCGAACAAATCACCAGTTTCAACTGGTCCCCGGATGGCAAGACGATCGCCATGATCCGCCAACACATAGAATCCGACGTAGTCCTACTAAAGGATACAGGCCCGTAGTAGGGGAGGGTGCTGTAGCCCTCCCGCTTTTCGGCCCCGGCGATATCATAAGTAAGTATTGGACGCGTAAACATCAAGGCGCATCCCGCAGATCGATCCGTCGTACCACCACGAATCCATTCCAGCAAAGATTGACGCGTCGACGCCCAACTCCTAACATGCGTCGCATCGAAAATGACCTCAGCAAACAACGAAGCCCCGAACGAACAAAATATCTCCAGCCCGAATCCCGCCTACGAAAAATGGATTTCCCCGTGTGTTATAGCCGTGGCGATCTACTCCGTGATCCGAAATCTCATCCGCTCAGCCGCCAAACCTCTCTGGTTTGACGAACTCCTAACTCAGGCCGTTTCCCGCCAGCCAAATCTCCGCGCCATGTGGAACGTCCTAAAAAATGGCGTGGACGGAAATCCGCCATTCTTCTACGTAATCGAGCGCGCAGCATCCAAACTCACTTCCAACGAAACGATCGCCTATCGCTTATTCCCCGCGCTGGCGTTCGCCTGCATCTTGATTTGCATTTATGCCTTCGTGAGAAAAAGAAGCAGTCCCGCGATCGCGTTTGTCAGCACAATTCTGATTTTCGTCACTCCACTCAGCAACAAATACGCGCTTGAAGCCCGCCCGTATAGCTTGCTGGCGGCCGCTCTAGCGATCGCTCTAGTTTGCTATCAACGATTGCCCGCAGCTAAGTGGACCATCGGATTATTCTTTAGCCTCGCCGCGGCAGAAAGCCTGCACTATTACGCCGGGCTGGCTTGCTTTCCTTTTTTCGTAGCCGAGTTCGTCTACGTCTGCGTTACGTTGCGTCTCCGCCGTGCCGTTTGGCTTGCCATGTTCGCCAGCCTAATTCCCGCAGTGCTTGCGGCGCCGCTTCTTCTGGCACTCAAGCACTCTTATTCCGGCCACATTTGGGCGCGCCCGCAATTCATGCTCATTCCCATGAGCTACGGCGGCTACTTTCGGCTGAATGCCCTTTGGGGCATGGCCATCGCCATCGTGGCGATCTACGCCGTCATTTGTGCCTGGCTCCGCAGCAGCGGGAAATCCGCGGCGAGCGGCGAAACGATTGCCGCGTTGCCGTCCGAACATGCGCTGGTTCTGGGATTTGTGTTGCTGCCGGTTTTCGGAATCGTCGCGGCAAAAGTCGCGCATGGCGGGGCCACTGACCGCTACTATCTTCCCGCAATTTTCGGAATTGTGATCGCCCTGAGCTATGTTCTGAAAAATGTCACGCCCTCCGGCGTCAGGCTAGCTGCCGCAATGGTGCTGATCGCATTCACATTTCAAGAAGCCGACGTTCTACGCAGCATGATCAAACATCGTCCCGAAGACGAGGAGCGCGCCGCCACACTGAATTTTCTAACCGAGGCCGCTCAACGCAGCGACTTGCCGTTGGTAATCTCCGATGCCGGCGCGTATGTCGAGCTCTCGCACAGCGCTTCCCCAGCCCTGAACCAGCGCATCCTGGCTCTGGTCGATCCCCCAAGCGCCGTCAACTATGCAGGCACGGATACCGTCGACAAGCTCGTGATCGAATTGCACTGCTGCATGTCTCTGCGGGTAGATGAATTCCAATCGTTCGCCGCCGCGCATCCTGTCTTTCTTCTCTATTCCGATGGCACGGTCTTCGACTGGTGGCCCAGCCGCTTCATGCACGATGGCGCCACGCTCGAGCTGGTTGCCAAGCAAGGCAGCGGATTTCTCTATCGAGTAGCGCTCCATGCAGCGCCGAACGAGAATCACGAAGACGGTGGCGCCTAATCGATCCTCAAAAATCCAAGAGTTTCTCTCTCACTCTCAAATCCATTCGCCGACGCTCTGCGTACTCCCTCCGACGAGGAAGCAGCACGGGGGAACCCTCGCAGCCATAATCCACTCAACGCACCGAAAGTAATCACAAGACGAACGCGGGTTCCACCGCCATTCGCTAAAAAATAAACCACTAAGGAGGCAGTAAATGACTGCGCCAAGAGAAGGGGTTCGTGTGTCTAAATTGCCCGAACAAACGGAAGGAACCACTCGCCGATCATTTATACAGAAGGCCTCGCTGGCCGGCGCCGGAATCGCCGGACTTGGCGGCCTGCTCAGCATCGCGGCCGCGGAAGCCGAAGCGGGTGTTAGTAGCCTGTCAAGCCGCGGCAATCCGGCAACTGACGTTGAATTCGAATTCAATGAAGGAAGGAAAGGCGACAAAGCGATTCTCGTCGCGGCCGAAATCGCCGAAGCCCTCGCCGTCACCACTTACACCAACATCATCAACACGTCGCCGTTCTTCAGCAACTTGCCAAACGACGACCAGGGCTATCTAATCGCCGCGCGCCAGGAAGAAATGTCGCACTACGCGCTCGAGCAATCGGTAACCGATCAACCGTCGCCGTTCACCACTTTCTTTTATCCGCCGAATATGTTTTCCGACGCGCAAACGACGCTGAATGTTCTGGTAACGCTGGAAGACGCATTCATCGCGGCATATCTGGTCGGCGTTCGCAATTTCAGTACATCCGATTTGCGCGTGACCGCCGCACGCATCATGGGAATCGAAAGCGATCACCGCACGCTGGCGCGCGTCCTCGCCGGCGACGTTGCCGCTCAAGATGGCGGCCCGATTGAAAACATCATCGGCTTCGCCGGCGTCTCAGAAGCCGCCGATCCACCAAACAACAACGGCTACGAACGCACCAACTGCTGGAATCGCATCGCCCAAGCGGTAGCAGCGCTGACTCCCTTCGTAGACGCCACAGCAGCAACCAAAGCCGGCTTCGACACGACGAAGTCATTTACGTTCGACCCATTCACCCCAGTGCTGCCAAATCCACTAGGAGCCTTCATAAGTTTCAAAGGCTGCTAAGAAAAAGGGCCGAACCAGTAGGGGAGGGTGCTTTAGCCCTCCCGCAGTTCGGCCCCGCATTTTTCCACGCGCCGGAACTACCCCGCCGCTACAGAAGCTCTCTTAGCCGCCCACCGTTTCTGCTGCAACTGCCACTCCTGCCAAGTCAACCAAACCACCACCGCATCAAACACGGTGAGCATCATCAAAGCAAACGAGTGCGTATGCGTATAGCGATAAACCTGATAAACCATAAATCCGCCGAACACGACAATCGTCAACGGGTACGCCCACAATTTATTGAACCAAAGCGCAATAACCAACACTTACTTCACAATTCCATGCGATAGCAAATACAAGGAAGCAAAAACCGGATCAGCCTTCCCTATCTCATGCGCCAAATGCAAAAAGTGCGCCGAAATAAAATCGTAAGGATTCCGCTGCTCTTCGCGCTCCAAAAAACCCTGCACAATGCCAGCCAGCCGCGCGGGCCCAACAAACCAAATCAAAATCCCTCCAGCCGTTTCCATCAACCCGCCAAGCCCCTTCAGCGTAATCCCCGTCCGAAACGATCCATGAATCCACGACGAGCCCTTCATCAAAGCCATGCATCTCTCCTGACCAGGAAAAAGCCACGTGCCAGTAATATACAGCACCCCAGTAGGGGAGGGTGCTTTAGCCCTCTCGCTTTTCGGTCGCCTCCGGCCAATCCCAGGGACCCATTTCAAAAGTGTCCCGATGTGAACAGGTATCCCCAATCAACGCGCATAAGCTGACTCAGTCGAGCGAGACGAACTCTTCTGCAAACAGATCAGCCGCCTTGCTCTGACCGACTAAGGGGGATCCAAGAAACCGACGAACCGCCACAACCACGGCCCGCAATTCAAATCGATTCAGAGGAGAAAACAAAATGAAGCCAGGCACTCAAAATGAAGTAGAAGGCACAATCCACGAAGTAAAGGGCAAGATCAAAGAAACCGTAGGCCGCGTAACAAACGATCCTAACCTCGAAGGCGAAGGCCTAGGCGAAAAAATCGCCGGCAAAGTCCAAAAGAAAATCGGCCAGGTACAAAAGGTTATAGAAAAGCCGTAGCCCAGTAGGGGAGGGTGCTTTAGCCCTCCCGCTTTTCGGCCCTCTTCGTTTTCGTAACTTTGATCTCCGCTTATACTCGTACGCCGTGCCCAATTCGCGGAACGATCGCGTCCGTAAATTCCAAGGCACGCGGGGAGCCCCTTGCCAAAAAGAAATCTTCACCGCCTAATAGTCGCAGTCACCATCGCAACAGCCGCGCTCACTTCCGCAGCAACGCCGAACCTAAATTCCCAAAACCCCGCAACCCCACCCGCAACAGAACTCCGCATCACGGGCGACGTAACCACCCCGCAAACTCTAACAATCGCCGATCTAAAGAAAATGCCCAGGAAGGCCCTGTCAGTGGTGAATCCCCACGATAAAAAAACCGAATCCTACGAAGGCGTCCTGTTAGAAGAGTTGCTACGCCAAGCCGGCATAGCTCAAGGCGAAAAGCTACGAGGCACCGCCCTGGCAACATACGTAGTGGCAGAAGGCAGCGACGGCTACCGAGTAATCTTCTCCCTAGCCGAGCTAGATTCCGCCATGCTCGATTCCGATGTAATAGTAGCCGACACGCTAGACGGCAAGTCCATAGGCGCAGACGTAGGCCCGCTAAGAATAGTAGCCCCCCACGAAAAGCGCCCAGCCCGCTGGGTAAGAATGCTGACAACCATCACAGTAGTCCACGCAGCAAAATGAAAATCACAGCTTTGTCAGGGCACGACTTCAGTCGCGCTGAAAGCGCCGCAACTCGCGCCGGCTTTAGCCGCCGAGGTCCGTCTTGTTTCGCCCTTCATCAAACTCTGGCACGTGCCCCAAACTTGTTTCCGGACGTCGACTCCCCTGTCTCCAAACTTCTCTCCCGCAAATACAGATACATCGGCAACGCGAATGAAACTCCAACCAGACAAAGCCCGACGGTAACAATCCAACCGTTCCGGATCTTCACCCGCGAAGACTCCATCCGAATAAACGCCACCAATACCAAAGCCGAGACCAACACATCCGCAACAAAAAACAAACTAACGCGATTGGCAGCCAGTTGCGCAAGAAACAGCCGCCAATCCAATCCATTCGCAAAAAGCCAAGGAAGAAACTGCGAGTAAGGAATGACGACTCCAAGCAAACAAAGCAGCAGGTAAATATTCTTGCGTACCATCGTATCCACTCCTAGCCGAGAGTCCACAATCT
Organism: uncultured Acidobacteriota bacterium; assembly: GCA_963792515.1. GTDB lineage: Bacteria > Acidobacteriota > Terriglobia > Acidiferrales > UBA7541 > Palsa-147. The sequence continues at coordinate 380,891 of CAWBWG010000002.1, forward strand.
TGCCAACGGATACGGGAGACCCCCGAATAAGGTTTCAGTACGTAGGCGCTCCTGCCGGCTGCGACGATCAAAATCCACTCACAAGCAATCGCCAGACGCGCACGAAGCAACCGTACCCGTAGCCGCGCGCCTTCAGGCCGGCATCCAACCAGCGCAAAAGTCCCGCACAACCGCAAACCAGCACGGTGCACCCGGCAAAATCAGATCAATGAATTTGGAAGTTGAATCCCACCGAAGAAACCGCAAAGAACTCCGCTACTGCTCCGCCAAATGCCCCGCCTGCAACCGCGTCTGCAATGCCCGCAAAATCGTATCCCGAGCAATCATCCCCACAATGCGCCCACCATCCAAAACCGGCATCTGATTAATATCCTCGCGCTGCATCCTCTCGAGCACACTGAGCACTGGCTCCCCGGGCTGGGCCCAATGAATCTTATCGAGCGGCATCATAGCCGCTTGCACCGAAGTATTAGCCCATTCCTCCCGAGGCACCGACCGCGCCGCATCGAGAGTAATCAATCCCACAGGCGTCTCGCCGTTCATCACCACGTAGCACCGCCGCCCAGTACGCAAAACTTCCTGCACGTAATTCTCAATCGAGTCCTCGCGCCCAATCGAAGAAATATCGTGAGTCATCACATCGCCGGCAACAGTCCCAGCCAGTGCCGAGCGAATGGTCACCTGCGCATAACTCTCCTGCGCCGCACTCAACAAAAACCACCCAATAAACGCCAGCCACAATCCGCCGATTTTATCTCCGGTAACAAACTGCGCGATCCCGCCAAAAATCATCAGATAAGCAATCGCCTGCCCGCTGCGCGCCGCATAACGCGTAGCCTTTGCAAAATCCCCGGTGATTCCCCAAATCAAGGCGCGAAAAATTCTCCCGCCATCCAGCGGAAATCCCGGCACCAGATTGAACGCGGCCAGCGCGAAGTTGATTTCCGCCAGCCAGGTAGCGGTCGCAATCACCATCTCGCTCGCCCCATGAATCCGCGTCACCAGATAAAATCCGCCGGAAAGCAGAAAGCTGGTGACCGGCCCGGCAATGCCAATATTGAATTCCTGCCGCGAATTCGTAGGCTCGCGCCCAATTCGCGCCAACCCTCCAAACACAAATAGAGTGATCGATTGCACCGGAATTTTGTAGCGCATAGCCACCACGCTGTGGCCCAGCTCGTGCACCACTACCGAAGTGAAAAACAGGATGGCGGTAATAATTCCCAGCGCCCAATGCTGCGAAGGAGACCAGCTCGGATGCTGCTGCTTGAACTGCGTGCCCAGCGAAAAAGTAATCAGCGCGAAAATGATGAACCAGCTCGGATGCAAATAGATCGGAATATTAAGGATGCGCCCGACGCGGATTCCCGATGGGTCTTCCATTTCGCCCCCGAGGCATTATAGCCAAGCCGCGCCGCCGCGTCCGAGTTTCCACGGCGTGTGCCAGCCCCCACGAAAGCCTCCGCGGGATCGCGCCTAAGTGCCTTGCAATCAGCGATTGAAGATTGGCTGGCCATTTGCCGATAGAGGCTGTGCTGCGGCTGATGCGGCAGGTTCTGGGAGCTTGAAGGGGAGGGCGGCCAACATGCAAGGCACCATGGAATTCGCGGTTGTCGGGCTAGCAGTAGTCGGATCCATCTCGGTAGCTGTAGTTGTCGAATGGATTGGCCTCTGGGGCTTGATGAAAATGATGCCGGGACCCGAGCCAGCCACGGCTCCAGTCACGCTCAGTGCAGGTGCAAGCTCAGCGAACGAAATCGTTCCAATTCCGAATGCCGAATTGGCGGAGTCGTTGCACTCTTCGGCTCGCGCTGCGTCCGCGCCCTGACCGTGCCTGAAGGGAACGACGACTTTAAGAGTTCTAGGCCCCAGCGGCAATATGTCGCGCGGGCTTGGGAGCAACCGCTGGCAAAAACCCTTGCAAGGTGGCTTCAAATTCCGCCGCAAAGAAGCCACCCTGCCGGCGGCCCGAGTAGCACAGGCACTCCTGCCTGTGTCTGCGAGCGTTAACCCGAATCCAGCCGCAGCAGCGGCAATCAACACCGCGCCGTCGCTCAGCCTGCGCCTTCTGCCATCCATCCCGCCCCCTATGCTATGATTCCTCGTCACGTTCGCCTGGCATACAACGATGCGGGCCGCCCGCCGAAGCTCTTCGCTCACAGCGATTCTTGATTTTCGCGGCGCTTTTCGTCGCTCCTGTAGTCGCTCCGCAACAAAAAAATTCCTGGGATAGCTCCATAGACTCGTTTGCGGCAAAAATTACCGCAGCCGCTGGAGCGCGGCCCGCCGCGATGCATCTGAAAGTGAGGAATTTATCGTCGCTGGACGCGGCGCGCATCGCGGATTTTCAACAGGCGTTGGAAGCGAAGTTGCAGCGTCGAGGAATGAAGCTGGTTGGCGAAGATGCGGCGGATGCCGCAGCGGAAATAACCGTAGCGGAGAATTTGCGTGCGATCATTTTCGCCGCAGAAGTGCGCCGCAGCGACGCGCGCGAGGTGGTGCTCGTGAGCCTGGATCGCGAAGAGGCCGCTGCGAAATCTGACGCGCGCCCAGCGGTGCGTCTGCAACGAGAACTAATTTGGTCGCAGCCCGATGCGATGCTCGATTTTATCGTGTTGCCCGCTGCGGTGGATGCGCCGTCACGTCTCGTGGTCCTCGAGGCGCGACGCGTGGTGATCTATCGATCGGCAGACGGGCGATGGCAAGCTCAGGAATCCCATCCTCTTCCAGTGATGCCGGCAGCGCGCGATCCGCGCGGCACACTCACGGCGCCGGGGAGTGATGCGGACGCGTCAATCGCGGTGGATCTGCCCGGCGTGAAGTGCGCGCTGAAGACAAGCGAGCGGCTGGAATTGAGTTGCTCGATGGCGCGGGACATTCGCTCCACCGTGGAGCCCGATTCCGTTTCGCTCGCTTTCTCCTGCGGCGCCGGATCTCAGGCGCTCGTCAGTGGAAATTCCGACTGGACGCGGCCGGATTCGCTGCGCGTGGTCGACGTGACGGATCACGCGAATCAAGTCGGCGAAGAAATGTGGTTTTCAGGGCCAATTTTGGCGCTGTGGCCCGGCGCGGAAAGCAAAACGGCGCGCGTGATCTGGCGCGATCTGGCAACGGGGGATTATGAAGCGGGGATTGTCACGGCTTCTTGTGGGCCTTAGCGCGATCACTGGAGTTTGCGCGATCGCGTTTGGTGGCGCATGGGCCGAAAAGCGGGAGGGTATGAAGGCCCTCCCCTACTACGGCAAAAGCATCGTTGCCTCCGAGCGGCCTGTTTATGGCGGAACGTTGAGAGCGGAGATCGGAGAGCGCGTGAGCCTGCTTGAGCCGGCAATCGGCTCGATGGATGCGTCGGAAGCCGAACTCGTATCTTTGGTGTACGAAACGCTGATGCGCATCGACGGACGCGGCGAGCTCCAACCGCTGCTTGCCGACACTTGGGAACGCGACTCGACCATGAGGCGATGGAAGTTTCATCTGCGCAGCGGCGTAAAGTTTCAGGATGGAACGCTACTTGCTCCTCAAAATGCCGTGGCTGCGTTGATCAACGCGGACGAAGACTGGCGCGTAACGCCCACGAGCGACGGCCTGCAAATCGAGACTCCGTCGCCCGCGCCGGAATTCCCGGCCACATTGGCGCAACGCAAATACGCTTTAGTCCGTCGCTCGAAGGAGGCTTCGGGAGGTACCGGGCCATTCAAGATCGAATCTTGGGAGGCCGGAAAACATGTCGTACTCGCCGCCAATCCGGATTATTGGGGCGGGCGTGCATTCCTCGATTCGGTGGAGGTGCAACTGGGCCGGCCTGCGCGCGAGCGGATGATCGATCTCGAAGTGGGCAACGCAGATTTGGTGGAATTGCCGACGGAGATGGCGCGGCGGGCGAGCGATGAGAAAATGCGCGTCGAAGTGACGCCGCCAGTCGAATTGCTGGCGCTGATTTTTCCGGGCGCGTCCGCCCCCGGCTCGGGGCGCGCTGCTGGCCAGAACCGTGCGGCCGCCGGGCGCTCGGTTGAAATTGATGCGCGGTTGCGCCAGGCAATCTCGCGCTGCATCGATCGCGCGGCGATTGTGAATCTGGTTTTGCAGAAAGAAGGCGAGCCGGCCGGCGGATTATTGCCGCAATGGATCTCGGGTACTGCGTTTTTGTTTCCAAGCGCGGCGGATCCGGCGGCGGCGAGAGATTTGGTGAAAGAGATCGCACCTGCTCCGACGCTGGTATTGGGATATGATTCGGGCGATGCATTGGAACAAGCCGTGGCGGAGAGAATCGCGGTGAATGCGCGCGAAGTCGGAATTGCGGTGACGTCGATTGCGATTCCATCGGCACCAACGGCGCCTGCAAATTCGGCGCGCGCTGAAAAGCCGAAATATAATGCGCGCTTGTTGCGCGTGAATCTCGTTTCGCCGCTGCCGCGTCCTGCGCTTGCCGGTTTGCTGGCCGAATTCTCGTCGGCGCTCGTCGGTGCGGAATCGGAGCTGCCGGAAACCGCGGAACCTGCGGAAATTTACGCGCGCGAAAAAGCGGCTCTCGAAACCTGGCGCGTGATTCCCATCGCGCATTTGCCGCGCGTTTATGGTTTGGGGCCGCGCGTGCGGAATTGGGCGATTCCGCAGGGCGCGGCCATGAATGGATTGCCGCTTGCGGATATTTGGTTGAAGAGGGAAGCGCAGTGACGTTTCGATCTAGACTTTTTTGGCTATTTACATTCTTCGTGCTCCTCGCGGTGGGAATTGTGGCCGCGGGCGTCACTTTCGTAACGCGCAATGCCTTCGAAGAACTTGACGCGCGCCGCACCGACGCACTCGTGGCGCAATTCCGCGAGGAGTTCAAGCAGCGCGGCGATGAAGCGGCGCTGCAGGTGAAGGGCATCGCCGACGCGGAAGCAACCACGCGCATGGCCATCGAATTGATGCGCCCGAACGCCGACGCATCGACTTACTACTGGGACGCGCGCAATGTGGCCTCGGCGCATCAGCTCGATATCCTCGATTTCGTCGCCACCGATGGCACAATTATTTCCTCCGCCGAATGGCCCGCCCGCGCCGGCTACAAATTAAATTGGCTAACGAAGACCGACGACTGGGCTTCCGCCGGACCGTTTCTGTCGCGCATGGAGACTCAGGAAGGGCCTATGCTCGGCCTGATGGCCGTAGCAAACGCGGTGCCGGTGGCCGATAAGCGCATCTACGTCGTCGGCGGAAAAAAACTCGGCAAGGATTTCATTTCCACGCTGGCGCTTTCCGAAGGCATGCGCGCGCTGGTCTATCTAAATCTCGATAAAGATTTTTCGAGCGATGGCTTGCTCGACGCCAATGGCGCGGTGCAGGACGCTGAAAGATTTTCACCACTCGTCGAGCAAGTGCGCCAGGCGCCGAAAGAGCAAACCGCGCAGATTTCCTGGAGTTCCGATCCCGCCAGCGCCGAAGTGTTTCATCTGCTGCCGCTCGCTGGCCGCGATAACGATTTGCTCGGCGTTTTGCTGATCGGCGCTTCGCAGCGCGAGCGCGTGGTGGTCGAGCACCGCATTATTTTGCTCGCGGTCGGCGTCGCAGGCCTCGGCTTGCTGCTCGGCGCGATTTTGAGCTGGTGGGGTGCGGCGCGGGTTACTCAGCCAGTCACCAAATTGGTGAAAGGCGCAAGGGAAGTGGCCGCGGGAAACTGGAACGCGCGAGTGGATCTGCACTCGAAGGACGACATCGGGCAATTAGCCGCCGCATTCAATCAGATGACCGAAGAGCTTGTGGAGCAACGCGATCGCCTGGTGCAATCCGAGCGCGTCGCCGCCTGGCGAGAATTGGCACGGCGGCTGGCGCATGAATTGAAGAATCCACTTTTTCCGCTGCAGATTACCGTCGAAAACCTGCGACGCGCGCGGATGAAAAGCACCGACGAGTTTGACGAAATATTCGATGAATCCACTGAAACGCTACTCGCTGAAATCGAAAATCTCAAAGGCATCATCGGGCGCTTCAGCGATTTTGCGCGTATGCCGCGCCCGGAATTGCGCACCGTCGACGTGAATGAAGTGGTGCGCACTGTGGTGCGCCTGTTCGAAGCGCAATTCAGCGCCGTGGGCCGGCCGCCGATTACGCCGGAGTTGCATCTCGAAGCGAATTTGCCGCACATCCAAGCGGATCCGCTGCTGCTACACCGCGCGATCGAGAATTTAGTTTTGAATGCAATGGACGCGATGCCTTCGGGCGGAGTTCTGGCCATCGCCACCTCCACCGGCGACGCCAGCGTGATAATCGAAATCGCAGACACCGGTTCGGGGCTGACCAAAGAAGAATGCGAGCGGCTGTTCACGCCCTATTACACGACGAAACAGCACGGCACCGGCTTGGGTCTCGCGGTGGTGCAGTCGGTGATCAGCGATCACGGCGGAACAATTTCCGTAGAGAGCGAAAGCGGAGTCGGCACCACGTTTCGAATCGTGCTGATGATCAAGCCTGCCGTCGAGACCGAAAAAGCCGCGCGAGCCGCCGCAACCCCGCCGTCGGCGCAGACGCAGCCAACCGCCGCGGCTGTCGCGGCGAATGCGCCTGCGCAACATGCTGCTGAAGCGCCGAGCGACGCACTCGCTGCTCAGGTCCAAAACGAGTCGCCCGGTTTTTCGCATGATGTTGCCAGTCGCTCGTCTGTCTCAGCCGACGAGGCCGCGCAAAATTCCGCCGAAACGATCAGCACGTCCGAGCCGGAGGCCTAACCGCTCGTGACGGCCAAAGCTCACGTCCTGGTAGTCGATGACGATCCGAACACTCTCGCATCCCTCGCGCGCGCGTTTCGCTTGGCCGGCCATGATGCCACCGTCTGCGACAACGCCGCCCGCGCCCTCGACATCGCCAGGAGCGAACGTATCGATGTGATTCTTTCTGACGTCGTGATGCCGGGAAAAGACGGCATCTCCTTTCTCGAAGATTTGAAAGCCGCGGGAATCACAATTCCGACGGTAATGATGTCCGGCCAGGCCAATATCGAAATGGCTGTGCGCGCCACGCGGCTCGGCGCCGTCGATTTTCTCGAAAAGCCCATCTCCACCGACAAATTGCTGCTCACCATCGACAATTGCCTGCGCATCACGCGCCTCGAAAACGAAAACCGCGACCTTAAAAAGCGCCTCGGCAAGCACGAGATTTTGTGGGCTAGCCCGGCCATGAAAGCCCTCATGGAGCAACTGGATCGCGTGGCGGCGAGCGAAACACGCGTCTGCATTCGCGGCGAAACCGGGACCGGAAAAGAATTGGTAGCCCGCACGCTGCATGAGAAAAGCGCGCGGCGAAATGGCCCGTTCGTGACGCTGAACTGCGCGGCGATTCCTGCGGAATTGATGGAATCGGAATTATTCGGACACGAGAAGGGGGCGTTCACCGGAGCATCGGCGCGGCACGTAGGAAAATTCGAAGCGGCGCATCGCGGTACATTCTTTCTCGACGAAATCGGCGATATGCCGCTGGGCATGCAGGCGAAATTATTGCGCGTGCTGGAAGAGGGCGAAATCGAGCGGGTGGGTGGTGATAAGCCCATCGCTGTTGACGTGCGCGTAGTGGTGGCCACGCATCGTGATCTCGAAGCGCAGGTGCAGGCAGGGACATTTCGGCAGGATTTGTATCACCGCATTTACGTGTTCCCGATTTTATTGCCGCCGCTGCGTGAGCGGCACGAAGATATCGCGTTGCTCGCGCGTAGTTTTGCCCGCCAGGTCGCCGCGCAAAATGGCTGGAAGGAAAAAGCATTTGCCGAGAGCGCGGTCGCGGAACTCGAGAAATATTCTTGGCCTGGAAATGTACGCGAGCTGAGAAATGTGGTCGAGCGAATTTTGCTGCTTTCGACGCGCGATGAAATTGACGCCGACACAGTGCGGCTGGCATTGCCCGCCGGCACCGGAAGCAGTGGCGTATCGAATGGCGCAGGCAAGTCGCAAGAGGTTGCCGCCTCGAGCGACGGAAGTCTGGCAGCGCGCACCGAAGTTTTCGAGCGGGCCACAATTCTCGCGGAGTTGAAGAAGCAAGGTCATCACATGACCAACACCGCCAAGGCTCTCGGCCTGGAGCGCAGTCACCTCTACAAAAAATGTCAGCACCTGGGCATCGACCTTCGAGCTATTCGCAAGTCGGAGTAGCTGCCAACTTTGCCGGGGCCCGTGAAGAAAGATGCTCGGCTAAAGCCGACCGCTACGAAGACGCTGGCTTCGCAAATAGACGCGAGAGGACGATGTGCGTCGGAAGGTAGATCACAACGGTCATTCCAACCAGCATCGCCGCTACGTGGATGGGAACTGGCCCCCATTGCTTATGCAGGATTGGATCGAGATATACAAAATTAATATTTCGCACCGGCGCGGCGTAGCGCGACGCGATCATGGCGACTGTTGCAATCGCGAATTGCAATTTGAGAGCTCGGCGATCGTAGCCAGCGCGGCGCAGCGCCGCGATCAGAACGAACGGCAGCACGACATGGAAGCAGCTCATCAGCCGCACCCACAGCGGATAATTCGTATCAAAAAAATAATCCGTGCCGCCGACCACATGGCGATTGAAAAGCAGCGTGGTGACGATATCGATCAGCCAGACCGTATCAATCACGATCGAGCTGACCGCCTGACTCGATAGCAGTAGCGCATTTCCGCTGAACAAACCGACGCACGAGAGAATCACGGCGATGTCGCACAGAAATAAAAATGTCGTCGGTCCCCAAAACTTCAAATAGATCGTCAGCCAAATCGCGAGAAAAATCACAGCCGTCCAGCGCACCCAAGCAGGGAATGGATTTGCGGAATGAGCGGGCGAAATCATGCGGATGGTGGCGCGCGCGTATCGTAGCAGAAAGTTCGCGTCGCGGAGCGGCGGCCTGCATGCGAAAATCGTACGCATGGGAGCTGTCGGAATTGCGGCAGGATGCGTGGGAGCGGTGGCGGTGGCGGCGGGCGCAACGGCCTGGAGCGCGATGGCGCCGTCCTCGCAGATTTTCGGGCCGACCATCCGCAACACGGAGGACAGCGGCGCGATCGCGTTGACCTTTGACGACGGCCCGAATCCAGCGGTCACGCCGGCGCTGCTCGAAGTGCTGGAACAAAACGATGTGCGCGCTACATTTTTCGTGCTCGGCAAGTTCGTCCGAGCGCTTCCAGAATTGGCGCTGGAGATTGTGGCGCGCGGCCACACCATCGCGAATCACACCGAAACGCATCCGCGTCTGACATTTCTTCCGGCGAATAAAGTGCGCGAGGAATTGCTGCGATGCCGCGATGCGATTGCGTCGGCCACCACGCGCGACACCGAATGGATGCGGCCGCCTTTCGGATTTCGGGGGCCGAATTTGGATTCGGTAGTGCGCGAAATGGGATTCGGCGGCGTGGTGATGTGGTCGCGTTGGGCCTGGGATTGGAAGGCGCAGCCGGCGGGGCCGGTGATCCGTCGCTTGCGGCGCGTGCGCGGAGGGGATATCGTTTTATTGCATGACGGCGATCATCGCCGCGTTGATGGAGACCGGCAGCACACGGTGACGGCCATGGAATATTGGCTGCCGCGTTGGCGCGACGCGGGAATGCGCTTCGTGGCGCTGAACGACTGGAAACGGAAATCTTGACGAGGTAAATGCGATGGACGAGAGAATGTTCTACGACGAGAAGGAAGAGACGAAACAGATACCGATGGTTTGCCCGCACTGCCGGACGGAGAGCACATTCCCGATTCGTTGGAAGACGCGCACGAAAAAAGCGCAATTGCCGCGCGGAGCGAATGATGCGGACCGGGCGCATTATGAGAAGGCGCGATCTTATATGGTGCGCGTGGATGATATGGTGGCTTGCCGGAATATTAAGTGCCGGAAGAGATTTGATTTGACGGGGCAGACGGTGGTTTTGATTTAGGAATTGGCGAGCGTTTTGTTTTTTACGCGCGATCGAACACGAAAACCCACGGCCAAAATGGGCGGGAGATGAACCCCCGCCCCTACTAAATTTCTGGATAGAGTTCGAAGAAGGCGTCCATGGATTGGCGCAGGGCGGCTTCGATTTCTTTGTGCGTGCCTTCGATTAAATGCATCGTGATTCGGGCGGTTTTTCCGTTCTTTAGCGTGATAGTGGCTTCATTTACCGCATCGAGTTCTTCGAGCGGAAATAAACGCATACCGTAAACCAGCGCGAGCTTGGCCATGTGGAAACGCTCCAATATTTCGCGCCTATCATAAAACTCACACGCGAATTTAGCTATGAAAGATGCAAAGACGCGTGGGAATCAGTTGCGGAGACTGTCGCGGGACGGCGCGGAGTATTCTTTGACTTCGTCGGCATCGAGGACTTCGCGTATTTTTGCGGCGAGGGCGCGCATGGTGAAAGGCTTCTGCAGAAACGCTACGTCACCATCGATTACTCCGTGACGCACAACCGAATCGTCGGTGTAGCCGGAGATGAACAACACTTTCAACGTGGGCAAGCGTTTGCGGAGATCATTCCAAAGTTCGCGGCCGCTGAGTCGGGGCATCACCACGTCGCTGATCAGCAGATCGATCTTGTGAGTCTTCGCCGAAGCCACGCGAATGGCCTCTTCGCCTTCGCCGGCTTCGAGAACGGTGTGACCGGTAGTGCGCAAGAAATCGGCTACGAGATTCCGCACGCTTTCCTCATCTTCCACCAGAAGAATTGTTTCCGATCCGCGCACCGGAGCAGCCGCCGCAGGTTGCGCTTTCGGCGTTTCGATGACATCCGCGGCCAGCGGCAAATAAATTTTGAAAGTTGTGCCCTGGCCGGGCTCGCTATAAACCCAGATGTATCCGTCGCTCTGCTTGACGACGCCGTAAACGGTCGCGAGTCCGAGCCCTGTGCCTTTGCCCGGTTCTTTCGTGGTGAAGAACGGCTCGAAAATTCGCGCTTGCGTGGAAGGGTCCATGCCGCATCCGGTGTCGCTGACGGCCAGCATCACATAGGGGCCCGGCTTGATCATGGAATGGAGTTGCGAATACGAGTCGTCGAGCTCAACATTTTCCGTTTCGATGGTGAGCTGGCCGCCGTTAGGCATCGCGTCGCGCGCATTCACGACCAGATTGAGCAAAATCTGCTCGAGCTGCCCGGCATCCGCTTTCACGCGCCCCAAAATTCCGCCGGGACGAAATACCAGTTCGATGTGCTCGCCGATAATTCGCGAGAGCATCTGAATCATGCCGGAAACAATTCCGTTGAGATCGAGAATTTGCGGCTGAAGAACCTGTAGACGGCTGAAAGCCAGCAACTGGCGCGTGAGCGAGCTGGCCCGATTCGCCGCTTTTTGTACTTGATCGAGTCGCGGAAAAAGCGGATCGGTAATCGGCATCGTATTAAGGATCAGCTCGATGTGCCCTTTCACCACCGTCAGCAAATTATTGAAATCGTGCGCCACGCCGCCGGCGAGTTGTCCGATGGCCTGCATTTTTTGCGACTGGCGCAGCTGCAACTCGAGTTGGCGGCGCTCGGAGATATCTTCGGCGATCACTTCGAAATAGGATATTTGTCCGCGAGTGTCGCGCACCGCGCGTCCGGCCAGGCGCACGATGATGGAATTGCCGTCGCGCTGCTTCCAAAGCGTTTCGACCCCCTCGGCATTGTCTTGCGACTGCAATTGCTCGATGAAATTAGAATGGTCGCGGCGTTCTTCGAAGATGTCAGTGCCGATATTTCGTCCGAGCAAATCGGCCGCGGTTTCAAAACCCAACATGCGCACCAGCGCGCGATTCACGAGAGTAAAGCTACCACCGACAGTGCAGCGGCAAATCCCGTAAGGAGCTTCTTGAATGATGGAGCGATAACCGGATTCGGATTCACGCAGCGCTTCTTCGGCGAGCACTCGGCCCGTGCTGTCCAGAGCGATGCCAATTACACCGACGATTGCGTTGTTTCCGTCGCGGAGCGGCTCAGTGTGACTTTCGAAAGTGTGGTTTTTCCAGGTGGTGACGTAGGACGTGGATTCTCCGCGCAGGGCTCGCAGATGCGCGGCGATCGGCGCATATTCCGGATCGCGCGTGCCGAAATAGTCGTACAGGCTGAGGCCCGCGACTTCGTTGGTTTGATGGCCGAGGCCTTGGAGTCCCGCGCCCATCGAGATTCCGAATTTGAGTTCGGCGTCAGTGGTCCAGAGAACCGCAGGCATTCTTTCGACCATGATGCGCAGGCGCGCGCTTTGATCGGCTTCGGCTTGATGCGATTTTTCGAGGGCGTCGAGCGTTTGATTTATGGAATGACTCAAATCGGACACTTCATCGTTGCCGCCAATGTCCACGCGCGCCGCGAGATCGCCT
>CAWBWG010000003.1:0-152900 GCA_963792515.1 uncultured Acidobacteriota bacterium
TTGACCGGCGATTCGGAAATCAGGCCGGGCCTGACGGCGATTACGTTGAGGCTCATGACGTTCGAGGTGCTGCAATCGGGTGGGCATTGCGACTGCACGCTAAGGGCGATGGGCGCGGTGGAAGTGAGCAGCGGAGCGAAAATGCGCGCGCGCAAAGTGGTGGCGCTGATGAAAGTGGTGGCTTCGTTGGCGTCGACGCTGCCATTTACGAGCACGTTGCTGGTGGTAAAGAAGTTGGTTCCCTGGATGTAGACATCCTGGAAGAAGGAGCCCTGCTCGGCGGTGGGTGGAGAGAGCGCGCTGACCGTGGGAGCGCCGGAAGTGCCGACGGTGATGGCGAAAGTGCCATTTTGAGTGGGATCAGCGAGAGAGGTGGCGGTGATAGTGATGGCGCCGGGAGCGGTGGGAGGAGCGGTGTAGACGCCGCCCGGAGTGATGAAGCCGTCGGTGACATCGCCGCCGGCGGTGCCGTTGACCGACCAGGTGACCGCGGTGTTCTGCGTGCCGGTGACGCAGGCGAACATCGAGAAAGTTCCTTGCGGAGGAATTTCGGCGGATGCCGGTGGGTTGACGTCGGTGCATGCGTTTGTTGCCGGAATGACTTTTACGCGGACGCCGGAATCGATGGTGACGGTGGCGGTGCCGAAGTCGTTTACGTTCTGGGTGCTGGTGGCGACGACGAGGACGAAGTCAGGACTCGGAATGGCGAGCGGGGCGGTGTAGAGGCCATTTTGATTTACTACGCCTAGAGCGGCGGTGTTGCAGGTTGGAGCGGGGGTTGCGTTCGGAGCGTCGGTGCAGACCGACCACGTCACCGAAGTGGTGGAACTGCCGGTGACCGAGGAGGTGAATTGCTGGTTGCCTCCCTGAATTACGGTGGAGGTGGCCGGCGCGACGACCACGCTGATCGTCGGTTTGTTTCCCCCGCAGGCAGCGGCCAATCCGGCGGCGAGCAGTGCCGCGGCTAGTTTCCAAGCTTTCATTCCCACCCCTCCCAGGATCTGAATACCGGCGCGAATTTGATTGCGCCGATCAGCGCGTTGCCCGGCTCTGGGCGGATGAAAATACGCCGCGAGCCGTGACAGCCCCCGCAACGCGCACTGCGTTTAGAAAGTCCGGCTCACGGTGAACCGGAACGTGTGATGCGGTTCGAGCAAACTTGTCGGCAGCCGCTGGACGTTGATGTCCAGGACGTTGTTAAGCTGCGGAATAATTTCGGTCTGCAGCACGCCCGGCGGCAGAGAGCGCCGCACATCGTCGCTAATAAAGAAAGCGCCGCGCGGCGAAACGATATTCTCGTCGAGCGTCAGCGGATTATACGCGTAGTAGAAGCGGAACGGCGCATTGACGATGGGCAGGAAGACGACGATTTCGATGCCCGAGGAGGCACGCGGATGGAAGTTGGTGCCGCCGGCAATGGGCAGCGAACGATTGAATCTGCGTATTCGGAAAATCCTGATTCGGATACTGCTGCTGCAAGAGATTGAGAGTTTCGGGAGCGAGCGCTAATTGCGATTTGCGCACGATGCCATTCAATCCGATATCGGTGAAGCAGGGCCAGGGTGACCGGGCCGGCGATGGGAATGCGATATTCGAAATTGCCGACGGCTTGCGCGTCGCCGCCGGGGCGCGTGGCCACGTAATCGAGCACCGGCACGCTGAGAGATTCCAGCGTCGGGCTGCCATTGGAATTCAGTTTGGTGGGATTCAGGAAGGCGACCGTTTGAGTGATATTTTCGGGGATGAAAACGTAAGGTGAAATGGTGAAGAAATCGAAGCCGCGGATGTCGTTTTCACCGCCGAGGTAGAAGCGGTTTTGCGGAGGCTCGACTTTTCCGCCGTAACCGGTGCCGAAAGCGGTGAGGAAGCGCAGAGCGATTACGTTGCGGTTCTTATTGATCGGATGATAGTAGGAGGTAGTGAAAGTATTGGTGATGGTGTTGGTGTTGCCGCCGAGCGGCCCGCCTTCGAAGCCGAGTCCGTAGAAGAAGCTCTTGCCCTTGGTGGCATTTTGCGGATTGTTGACGGTGCTGTAATTGATGGTCGGAGTGATTTTGCTGGATTCGATTCCGCGCAACGCGGAGGGGCCGGCCAGGCTCTGGAATTGCAGGGACTGGAAGAGCAATTGAGAGGATTGGCTGAAGGCGGTGATGTTGGTGGTGGTGTAGCCATACGTCAGGCCGACGCGGGTAAAAGAGAAACGCCGGAGCGGATAGCTGGCGAACAGCGTGAAGCCTTTGCTGTCGGTATTGTAATTCTGCTCGATGGCCGGATTGATGGTGACTTGCTGGCCGAGCAGGATGGAGGTTTCGCGCTGCTGGTTGTAATCGAATTTCTGGCTGAAGACGGTGAAGCCGGTGGAGATGGGGCGATCGAAAAGATAGGGCTCGGTGAAGCCGAAGACCAGGTTGCGCTGGCGATCGCCGATTTGCGCGGAGAAAGTGAGCGTCTCGCCGAGGCCGAGGAAATTGTTGGTCTGATAGGAGAGGCCGATGAAGCTGCCGGCGAGACCGCTGACGCCGCCGGAGAGGCTGATAGATTGCTTGCCCTTTTCGTGGACTTTTAGATTGATGTCGACCGTGCCAGCTTTTTGATTGCGCTTGATTTCGGCGTTTTCGGGTTTGAGCACGTCGAAATAGCCAAGCTGATTGAGGCGCAGAAGGCTGACTTCCCAGAGACGGTTGTTAAAGAGATTGCCTTCGTCGAGAAGAATTTCGCGGCGGATGACTTTGTCGCGCGTGGTGGTGTTGCCGGTGAATTCGATGCGGCGGACGAAGAATTGCTTTTGCTGGTCGAAGCGGAGCGTGAGATTGACGACCTTCGTGTCTTCATGGATATCGAAAACCGGCTCCGAGGTGAAATCGATGTAGCCGTATTCCCCGTAGAGCTTTTTATAGTTGTCGAAGGCCTTGCGAAGTTTGTCGGTTGAAAAAATGTCGCCTTTATGGAGCGGGAAGACCTTCTCAAGGAAGTCGGATTTGAAGAAGAGGCCTTGATCAGGATCTGAGCTGACGACGTGGAGGTCGCCCATGTGATAGCGGTCGCCCTCTTCGATTTTGATGGTGATGTTGGTGCGCTTGCCGTGCTTGTGGCCGAGGCCGGGAACGGGGAGGCCGCCTTCCTCGTCGACGGTGTTCAAAACCGGATCGTGAACGATTACACGGAAGAAGCCGTGGTCTTGGTAAACGCCGCGAATGCCGACTTCGAGGTCTTCGTCGAGCTTGTCGCGGTCGAAGGTCTTGCTCCAGATATTGATATCGGTGATTTCGAGAGGAATAGCGATGGGACGCGAGTGGTGCATGGCGCGGATTAGCTTGCGGGCGGAGAAGGATTTGTTTCCTTCGAATTTGATGGTGCCGACTTTTACTTTGGGGCCTTCGTCGATATTGAAGACCAGCTTTACGGCATTGGTGGCGGCGATTTTTTCGTAGGTGGGCTTCACGACGGCGAATTGGCGGCCATGTTCGGCGAGCAATTGTTGCAGGACGACTTGAGCATGTTTGATGACCGTGGGATCGAAGCGGCTCTCGACGGTGAGGCCGACTTTGCGTTCCTTGAAGCGATCGAGAATGTCGGATTCGCTGACGGACTTGTTGCCTTTGTATTCGATGCGGCGGATGACGGGGCGCTCGGTGACGTAGAAAACGAGAATCTTGCCGCCGGGTGTACTTGGGTCATCTTCGACTTCGAGGCGAATGTCTTCGAAATACTGGGTGTTCCAGAGAGCGATGAAGTCGCGCCTTACATTTTCTTCATTATAGGGGTCGCCCTGGCGGGAAAACATGCGGGCAGTAAGCGTGGCTTTCTGAATGCGGCGATTGCCGATGAATTCTATTTTGGTGATGGTGCCGTTGGAGCCTTCACTGGAGATCTGAGCGGACACACATGGTGCGATGGCCGCGCCGACGAGGCAGAGAGCGACGAGGCCAATGAAAATGCGCAGGCATCTTCTAACGATTGCGGCCACACCAGTAGTCAAGGCCGCATTTCCCCGCCCAAGACTGTTTGCTCCCCCGCCGGACCGGGAAAGCGGCCGGCTCGCGCGTGTAGGATTCCTAGTGGGCTACCGGGGTTGCTTCCACCAGGGGACGGAACGCCAAAGCGTCAGTCGAGAGATAAACCTCGAGAGTAGCGGGACGCTGCAGACCACCCTGAATCAAAGCTTCCGACAGCGGATCTTCGACATACTTCTGTAGCGCGCGCCGCAACGGGCGAGCGCCATAGCTACGATCGGCGCAAGTCTTCTCAAGAATCCACTGGCGCGCTTCTTGCGTGAGTGCGATCTGCACTTGGCGATGCACCAGAGTCTCGTTGATTTGGCCGACGAGCAGATCGATGATGCCCATAAGGTCGTCGTCACTCAGCGAATTGAATACGATCACTTCGTCAAGCCGGTTCAGGAATTCTGGATTGAAGATTTTCTTCACTTCGACCATCACCAAATCGTCGGCGGACTTGGCAGCCACGTCGTCGCCGGCGGATTGGAAGCCGAGCGAGGACTGTTTCTGCAACTGACGAGCGCCGATGTTGGAAGTCATGATGATGATCGTGTTCCTGAAGTCCACAGTGTTGCCGAGGCCGTCGGTAAGTTGGCCATCTTCGAACACTTGGAGCAGGATGTTGTACACGTCTGGATGAGCTTTTTCAATCTCATCGAGAAGAATAATTGAATACGGGGTGCGGCGAACACGCTCGGTGAGCTGGCCGCCCTCTTCGTAGCCTACGTATCCCGGAGGCGCGCCGATCAGTTTCGAGACGGAGTGCTTCTCCATGTACTCGGACATGTCGAAGCGGATGAGCGACTTTTCGCTGCCGAAGAGGAATTCGCCGAGGCGGCGGGCCACTTCGGTCTTGCCTACGCCCGTAGGTCCGAGGAACAGGAAGCAGCCTACTGGACGGCCCGGAGCTTTCAGGCCGGCGCGGCTGCGGCGAATCGCGCGTGCTAGAGCGGTGATGGCGCGATCCTGGCTGATGACGCGGCGGTGCAGTTCTTCCTCGATGCGCATCAGTTTTTGCTGTTCGTCTTCCTTAATGGCGCTGACGGAGACGCCGGTCCAGCGCGCGACGACTTCTTCGATATCTTCGCGGCCGACTACGCCTGTTGCTGAATCATCGATCTTGAGCTTTTCGCGAAGAACGCGCAGGTGTTCTTTTTCTTTGCGCTCTTCTTCGGAATAGAAACGAGCCTTTTCGAATTCGTGATTGGCGATGGCTGTTTCCATGCGGTGCGTGATGAACTTCACGCGCTTCTGAACTTCGGAGACCTCGTCGGGCAGCATCGCCTGGCGCAGCTTGACGCGTGCGCCGGCTTCGTCGATCAGGTCGATCGCCTTATCTGGAAGGAAGCGATCGGAAATGTAGCGGTTCGAAAGATAGACGGCGTAGCGCACGGCTTCTTCGGTGTACGAAACGGCGTGGAACTTTTCGTAGCGGTCGCGCACGCCTTGCAGCACGAGGACGGCTTCTTCCTCATTGGGCGCGCCGACTTTCACGGCCTGGAAGCGGCGTTCGAGAGAGCGATCTTTCTCGACGGATTTTCTATATTCGCCCGGCGTCGTTGCGCCGATGCACTGAATCTCGCCGCGGCTTAGCGCGGGCTTCAAAATGTTGGCGGCATCGAGCGAGCCTTCCGCGGAGCCGGCGCCGACGAGGGTGTGCAACTCGTCGATGAAGATGATGGCGTTCTGGCTCTCCATCAATTCCTTCATGATGGTCTTGAGGCGCTCTTCAAATTGGCCGCGGTACTTGGTGCCCGCGACGATCAGGGACAAATCGAGCGAGAGAATCCTCTTGTCGGCAAGGAAGGGCGGCACATCGCCATCAGCGATGCGTTGGGCCAAGCCTTCGACGATGGCGGTTTTGCCGACGCCTGGTTCGCCAATCAGCACCGGATTATTCTTGGTGCGGCGGCAGAGAATTTGAATGGCGCGCTCGAGCTCGCGATCGCGTCCTACGAGCGGATCGAGCTGGCTTTCCATGGCGGCCTGGGTGAGGTCGCGACTGAATTCAGCCAACAAAGATGCTTCCTTGGGTCGATTCACGGGCACCTTCTCCCCGGCGCCGCGCGACAGTTCTTCGCGAACGGTAGAAAGGCGAAGACCGCGCTCCTGCAAAATCTCGGCACCGAATGACTTCTCCTCCCGCAACACGCCTAGAAGTAGATGCTCGGTCCCGACGTGCTTGTGACCGAGTCGCTCGGCTTCTTCGGCGGCAAAGGTGATGATGCGCTTGCATTCCTGGCTGAGAGGAACGTCAACGGAAGTGGAGATTCGTTCGCGCACCGTGATGCGGGATTCGATTTCCTTGCGGATGGATTCGATGGAACCGTGCGAGCGCAGGAAACGGTTTGCGAGCGCCTTATCTTCGCGGAGCAGACCGAGGAGAAGGTGCTCGGTCTCGATATAAGGGCTGCCGTACTGGCAGGCTTCGTAGCGAGCAAAGAAAATCACTCGACGTGCCTTTTCTGTGTAGCGTTCAAACACGAATCACCCACGCTCTTTCGGGGCGTTAGCCCCAGCCTCGGCCGCCTGCGCGCCAGATTGCGAGCGCGTCGCCGCTGCTTCCTCGACCTGCGTGAGCCTGCCGTGTTCGAGATGAAGAACCCGGTTCGCTCGCTGGGCCAGTGAAAGGTTGTGCGTCGCCAAGATGGAAGTGAGACGGTGGGCTGAATGCAAGCGGCGCATTAAATCGAAGATCAGCTCCGCGTTGCGCTCGTCCAGATCCCCCGTCGGCTCGTCTGCCAGGAGCAGTTTCGGCCGGTTCACCAGAGCGCGTGCGATGGCCACGCGCTGTTGCTCGCCGCCGGATAATTCCCCGGCGCGCTGGTTGTCCCGACCTCCCAAGCCTACCTCGCCCAGCCACTCCCCCGCAGACCGGAGTGCAGTTTCCCGCGCGACGCCGGAAATTAATAAAGGCATCGCCACGTTCTCGGCCGAGGTGAAGTCGGGCAGCAGATGGTGCCGTTGCCAGACAAAACCCACTGAGTGATTTCTATACTCGGCGAGTTCGTGCTCCGCAAGCGCTTCCAGCGAATTCCGCTCGAAGTATATAGTACCGCTTGTCGGAGTGTCCAGCGCGGCTAGTGAATGTAGAAAAGTGCTTTTGCCGGCTCCCGATGGTCCCACGATGGCGACCATCTCTTCGCGTGCAATGGAGAAGTCGATGTTGTCGAGTGGAGTGATTTCCGCAGAGCCGGAGCGGAAAGTTTTGCGCAGGGCTTCGACGCGGAGGAGTTCGGCGTTGCCGTTGGCGGGCGAGAAATTCGCCGCTGGCGGTGGCGCCGGGTTGTTGGCGTCGAAGTTGGCTTGTTGGAGCATGTTCGTATTAGTCTCTACTCACGTTAGATGCCGAAGCTGGGCTGCGGTATGTCCTTTTTATGCAACCGTTTAGCATAAAGGCGAAAATTGTCTAATGAGAAGAGATTACTCATTTTAGCCGTCAAAGTGCCCATCGTGAATTCGGGCTATTTTGGACTGGAATGTAGTAATCGCTTCACACTTATATGTTGCTCTTGCACTTCGGCGCGTGCTATAGGCTCTTTCACCCTATTTCGGCAACCAAAGTACTGAACCTTTGGTAGGTGCGAGTTTATGGATTGGATTTGCGGTTTGAGACGGTTTCGTAGCGGTGGGCTTCAGCCCAGCATCTTGCGATTGGGAATTTTGCCATTGGCTCTGCGTGTGGCCGCACCTGAGCTCACCCAAACGGCTGCGGATGGATTTTGTAGTCCGAGCACGATTACGGCGATGGCCGCTGTGCGCGCCGGATGCCGGGCTAGCCCACCGCCACGAAAGAGTGGACCGCGCGCGGACGGCTAAGGGGCCATCATTCGAAGCGTAGGATTTCTACCGGCAGAATTTTCGCTGCTGCTCGGGCTGGTAGGAGCGTGGCTGCTATGCAGATGGCTACTGCTGCGGCGGCTATCCAGATTGCGTCGAGGGCTGCTGCAGTGAAATGGAACGTACGGAACCGCGTAAATTTCTGCGTTCAGTGGGATTAGACGCCACTTATCTGCGGCCCAGCTTAGGCCGTAGCCCGCAATTAGGCCGAGCAGCGTTCCCATGCCGCCGACAACCAGACCTTGCAATAAGAAGATGCGGCGGATTTGGACGCGGCGGGCGCCCATGGCTACGAGCACGGCGATGTCGCGAGCTTTGTCGGTGACCGTCATGGTCATTACTACGAGGACGTTGAGGCCTGCTACGAAGGTGATTAGGCCGATGAACATGGCGGTGACTAACTTTTCGAGGCTCAGGGCGCGGAAGAGGGCGCGATTTTCGTCCATCCATGTGGAGGTGGTGAATCCGGGACCCGCTCGGGCGCGGAGTACTTCGGCTACGTGCTCGACATCATCGAGTTGAGGCAGCGCACTTCGAGGAGACTGACTACGTCTCCGATGCCGGCGAGGCTTTGCGCTGAGGGTAGCGAGACGAATCCCCAGTTCGCGTCATAGTCGTAGAAGCCGGAATTGAAAATGCCGGTGACGCGGAATCTGCGGGAGCGCGGGACGATGCCGAATGGCGTGAGGCTGCCTTGCGGGCTGGTGAGGCTGATGTAATCGCCGGCTGCGATTTTTAATTCTTCGGCCATGATGGCGCCGACGAGGATTGCGGGGACACCATCGGCATCGAGAGAAAAATCGGCTTTGCCGGATGCGATGCGGCGCAGCGCTTCGTTTGATTGCTTTTCGATTTCCGGATCGATTCCTTTCAAGACGACGCCGCGCGAAGTGCCACCGGCGGTGAGCAGGACCGTGTTGTAAATGGCAGGAGCGATCGATCGCACGCCTGGGGTGAAATTTAGCTTGGCGATTAGCTCGCGGTAATTGCGGATTCCTTCGGGGCTGACTGGTTTTAGATTTATGTGCGCGGTGACGCCGAGTAGCCGGTCGCGGATGGCTTGGCGAAAGCCGGTGTTCATGGCCAGCGCGATCACGAGAGTGGCGACTCCTGCTGCGACGCCGATTACCGAGAGCAGAGTTACGAGGCGAAGAACGGCTGGGCGATTCGGCGAGCGAAGGTAGCGCAGCGCCACCAGCCATTCGAAGTTCATTTGGCGTCGCCGGTCGCGCTGGCAGCTTCCGCGGTGTTATCGCGAGCGGCGCTTTGCGGCCGTAGAAGTGGGAAGAGTAGGACTTCGCGAATGGTATGGGAATTTGTTAGCAGCATCACCAGGCGATCGATGCCGATGCCTTCGCCGGCTGTGGGCGGCAGGCCGTGAGCCAGCGCGCGAATGTAATCTTCGTCGAGTTGCTTAGGGGCTTCGTCGCCGCCGCGCTCGATCTGCTCGCGGAAGCGCTTTTCTTGTTCTTCGGGATCGTTGAGTTCGGAGAAGCCGTTGCAGACTTCGCTGCCGGCGACGAAAAGTTCGAAGCGCTCGGTGACGGAGGGATCGTCGGGGCGCGCTTTTGAGAGCGGAGAGATTGCTGTCGGGTAATCGTAAACGATGGTTGGCTGAATCAGGCGATCCTGCGCGAGTTCATCGAAAAGCGCGCCGGTGATTTCGCCATCGGATGCGGCGGCGGAAATCGCCAGCGGCTCGCGGCCGCCGCGCTTGGCCCAATCGTTATAACGCTCGGCGCGCTGCGAGAGCTTCGCCCGGCTGCGCGAGTTGCTGCGGAGTCGGCGGTGCGCCGGCGGGTTCGGGCCAGTAGCGGCAGATGGCTTCGCGCATGGATAGGCGCTCGATTTTCGAGAAATCGAGTTCGTGCTCGCCGTAGGGAATTTTCTTGCTGCCGCAGATTTTTTCGGCCAGCGACGCGAGCAATTCTTCGCTCAAGTCCATCAAGTCGCGGTAGTCGCTATAGGCCTGATAAAACTCGAGCATGGTGAATTCGGGATTGTGGGTCGCGTCGATGCCTTCGTTGCGGAAATTGCGATTGATTTCGAAGACGCGATCGAGGCCGCCGGCGATCAGTCGCTTGAGATACAGCTCAGGGGCGATGCGCAGATAGAGATCGATATCGAAGGTATTGTGATGGGTGATGAAGGGGCGGGCGGTCGCGCCGCCGGCGATCGGATGCATCATGGGCGTTTCGACTTCGATGTAGCCGCGGCTGACGAAAAACTTGCGCAGTTCCGCAATGATCTGGGCGCGCTTGATGAAAATTTCGCGGACGTTGGGATTGGCGATCAGGTCGAGATAGCGCTGGCGATAGCGAATGTCGGGATCGGCGAGGCCGTGGAACTTTTCGGGCAGCGGCAGCAGCGCTTTGGTGAGCAGCTCGAGCTTTTCGACCCACACGGTCAATTCATTGGTCTTGGTGCGGAATAGATGGCCGGTAACGCCGATGATATCGCCGAGATCGAGCGAACGGAAAAGCTCGAAATTTTCTGCGCCCACGGCATCGAGTTTTACGTAGAGCTGCAGCCGCTTTCCCTGCCCCAAAATATGCGCGAATCCGGCTTTTCCGTGAGGACGGAGCGCGACGATGCGCCCGGCGACGCGCACATTCACCGCCTCGGCTTTCAATTCATCGCCAGATTTTGATTCGTATGCAGCGGATATACTTTCGGCGGTGTGCGTCCAGTCGAATTTATGAGGATAGGGATCGCGTCCCTGCGCGACGATATCGGCCACCTTCTTGCGTCGTTGCAGAAACTGATCGAGCGGCTCGAATTCCAATCGGGAATCCTTTCGGAGAGTCGAGCGGAAGTATAACGGCGCGATTCTTACAGCGTCAAGGAAGCCGCTTGCATCGTCTGGTATAATGCGTTGCCTCGGGTGGAGGTACTTTGTCCCTCTCAATGGTTAGGGTTCTGTTCGCACGACGCCGGACCGTCCGCGAGGACTGGATTGCCTGGCTGCCTCCGGAAAAACTGGAACTCTTCAGGTCCATCGCCACACGCTGGGAACGCAATTCCACGATGTCGGGCATCGCGCTGCACGATGCTTTTGGGCTGCGCGATAACGGGCGCTTCGAGCAGGCGCTACTGCACGTGGAAATGGCCAACGAGCTGGTGGCCCGCAATGCGATCGAACTCTCCCACGCGGTGAACGTGATTCACGATGAGGCGCGGCACGTGGCGGATTTGCCGTCCGTCGAGCCGCTGGCTCCGGAGAATTTCCGCAGCGAAGCGGCGCAGCGCGCGGCGCATTGGAGCACGATGTTTCATTGGATTTTGTTCGATGCGCGCTCGCAATTTTTCCAAAAACTGCGGGTGATCGGGTCGGTGGTCACGGAGACCTCTTCGAACTTTGCAGCGGCTTCCACGGAATTGATGGAATCCTCGCTGACGGACGTCGAAGCGCCGTGGATCGCGCTAGCCGATCTGGAGTGCGATCTCAATACCAGCGCTCGCGAGCTGGAGATTGTTCTGAAATCGCTGCTGCTTAAGTTGCCGCCGGCTTTGATGCAGGGGATACGCGAAAATCTGCAAGCACCGTCAGCTTCGAGGGTGCGACGCTCCCGCGCGCGCCGCTCTCGAGTCTCGCATTAGTTTAATTCGGTCCCAAGTTTTGCGGGTTTTCGGGCTAGACGCACACCGCTTTTCCTAAGACAATCAATTCGAGACACATCGGGCGGCGATCCTTGGGGCGTGATTTAAGGATTGCGAATCCGGACGCGGGAACTTAGCGTCCAAAGAAGCACCGCAACGAAAATGTAAGGACAACTCACGGGGCGCATGTCGCATCGCAGTAGGTGATGCGTCGCGCCGGGACTTTGTGACCCGAACGAGACGAAACGAATCCCAGGAGATGCCCGAAGCCGACGTCATCCGGCTCGCCCAGCGTGGTGACCCGTCTGCCTTCGAGCGTCTCTATAGGATGCACAACCGGAGGGTTTACTCCCTTTGCTTGCGCATGGTGGGGAATACGGCCGAAGCCGAAGATCTGACGCAGGAGGCTTTTCTCCAGCTCTTTCGCAAGATCAGTTCTTTTCGGGGCGAGTCGGCGTTTTCCACCTGGCTTCACCGGCTTTCGGTAAACGTGGTGCTGATGAAGTTGCGCAAGAAGCGCATGCCCGAAACTTCGCTCGAAGAAGCAACGGAGCCGGACGAAGAGTCGGGAGGGCCGCGGCGGGATTTTGGAACGGCGGATTTGCAGTTGACCGGTTCCGTGGACCGGGTGAATTTACAGCGCGCAGTGGAACAGCTCCCCCCGGGATATAAAGCGATCTTTGTGTTGCATGATGTGCAGGGGTATGAGCACAACGAGATCGCCGAGATTATGGGCTGCTCGATTGGAAATTCGAAGTCGCAGCTGCATAAAGCGAGAATGCGGCTTCGCGAGTTGCTCCATGAAACTTTGCGGAGCGAAGCGCGGGAACAGCGCCAAGCCGTGAAATCGGAAGCGGCCGGCGAGACTTAGGGCGAATTTAGATCGATCAGTAGACAGACCGAATTGGATGGACGAGGGCTAGAAATATGCCAGCCATGCAGTGCAATGAATTCATGGAATCGCTCGATCAGTGGTTGGACGGCGATCATCGACCGGACGCCGAAGCTCATTTGCGTTCGTGTACCGCATGCAGTGGGCTGGTGGCCGACCTGGGAAAGATTCAAATCGCCGCTCGAGAACTGCAGGGTGTAGATCCGCCCGAGCGCGTTTGGGTGGCGATACGCGCGCAACTCGAGCAGGAAGGGCTGATCGGTTCTCGTGGATGGCTAAGCTGGCTGCCCTCGTTTGGGGCTGCTTGGATGAGGCCTGCTTTCGCCGGCGCGTTGCTGGCGATTCTTGCGGCGGGCGGATTCGTGCTGGGCACGCGGGTTCACAATTCCAATATTCGGGCGAGCTGGGTGAGCGGCAATCAGGCTGCTACCGCGCCGATTGAAGCCGACCTCGGCACTTTCGAGTTGCACGCAGTTTCTGCGTTGCATGAGCCGAATGCGACAGTAAACGTTGCGTTCAAGAAGAACCTCGAAATCGTTGACAACTACATTGCGGAATGCGAGAAGAGTGTGCAGGACGATCCGGAAGACGAACTTTCCCGGGATTATCTTTACGGGGCTTATCAGCAGAAGGCGGATTTGCTCGAGCAGATGAGCGAGCGCGGGGGGAGCCACCAATGATGCGCGTTTCCATGCCATTTGAATCGTGGGCGTCGAAAACGGCGATGACTTTCGGCACCGGGCTTCTGCTCGCTGCCAGTGCGACCGCTGCGCCGCGTCATGTGGAGAAGCATTTCAAGGTGGGCGCGCATCCGGTGATTACCATTCATAATCCGGATGGCATTGTGACTATTAAGGCTTGGACTCGTCCGGAAGTGAAATTGGTGGGCGATAGCCAGAGCGACAAAGTTGAAATTGACGCCGAACAGACCGGCAATCGCGTGGATTTGAATGTGCGCACCGTGGCGGATGACATTAGCCCTGAGGAATTGCGCGCGAATTTCGAATTGTTCGTTCCGGAAGATGCGGAATTGCAGATTCACAATGATTCGGGTTCGGTGGCCGTGCAGGATGTGACCGGCGATATGGCGCTCGATACGATCGCCGCGGGGATCGCTTTGCAGGATGCTTCGGGCTATCTTTCCATCCGAACCGTCGGCGGCGCGGTGCAATGCATTCGTTGCGCGGGGCGGATTGAGATTACTTCGATTTCCGGCAATGTGAAATTGCTCGATATGCGCAGCTATAGCGTGCGGGCGCAAACTACGCGAGGGGATATCGTGTTTGACGGCGCGTTTCTCGCGAACGGCACCTACCGACTGACGAATTACAGCGGCCTAATCGATGTGCGGCTCTCGCCTGATGATTCGTTCGATCTCAGTGCGACATCCGTGAAGGGCAAAGTGCAGAATGACGCGAACCTCACGCCTGCTGCGCCTCGCAAGGGTCCTGTTTCCCGCTTCGCGCAAACTTTGTTCAGTGTCTACAATCAGGGCAAAGCTAAAGTCGAGCTGAAATCGTTCGATGGTACAATCAACATCCACAGGCGCGAATAGCGCCGTGTTGCTCTGAACGCTAACCGCGAAAATTCGCCGCCCGCCACGCCAGACAATCGCTCTCGCAAACTTCTTTGCCTTACCGGATTCATGGGCACCGGGAAATCCACGGTCGCTCGTCTGCTGGCGCGGCAAATCGGCTGGCTGCACGTAGACCTCGACAAGCGCATCACCGATACGACCGGTCATTCCATTCCTGAAATATTTGAAGGCGAAGGCGAGGCGGCTTTTCGCAAGCTGGAGTACGAGGAATTGGCGCGTACTTTGGGCGAAGCGAAGGCGCTGGGGCGGCCTACGATTGTTTCGCTCGGCGGAGGGACTACGGCGCAACCTGCGAATCTGGCTGTGCTCGAGCGCAATGCTGCTACTTTGATCTGGCTGGATTGCCCGGTTGAGGAATTGCTGCGGCGGTGCGCGCATATCACGAACCGGCCGCTGTTTCGCGACGAGGCCAGCTTTCGCGAGCTTTATCAGCAGCGGCTTCCCTTTTACGAATTGGCGCATTACCGCGTGGAAAGCTCGGTCGAGCCTCTGCGCGTGGTGGAACAAATCCTCGCTCTGGGAATTCTGGACAAGGTGCTGGCATGAAAATTGAATTGAGGAAATATCGCTGGAGTGTGGCTGCGGCTGGCGCTGTCGCTACGGCGGCGGCATTCTCATTCGCTCTTTTTGCGGCGGCGAATTCGGGGGTGCGTTCTGCATCGCCCGCGACGGCCGCGCTTGCGGCTACGCCTCCATCTGTTTCGCTCGCGGCGGATAAAGGTAGATTCCGGATTTCGGCGAATGGCCAGCCGCTTGGCACCGAAGAATTTGAGATTCGGCCGAATGGAGATCATTGGCTGGCGCAGGGCACTACGGACGTGAAACCGGCGCAGGGCGCGGCGACTCGCGTGACCTCGCGACTTGTGCTGCAAGCTGATGGCACGCCGGTGAGTTACAACTGGAGCACCGAGGGGGCGAAGAAGGCTTCGGCGGACATTAGTTTTCAGGGGAACGTGGCGACGATTGTGCTGCGCGTGGAAGGGGCGAAACCTTTCACGCAGCAATTTACTTTCAGCTCGCCGCAGATCGTGGTGCTTGATAACAATGCTTACAACCAATATGCGGTTTTGGCACGGCTTTACGATCGCGCGAAAATGGGAGTGCAGACTTTTTCGGTTTTGGTGCCGCAGGAGATGACGCCTGGGAGCGTGACGGTGGAATCGTTGGGCGAAATTTCAGCGGGAACTGGGAAGTTGGAAGAGTTGCGGGTGAAGACGGCGGATTTGGAAGTGGATCTTTATTTGGATAGTAGCCAGCGGTTGATGCGGTTGGTGGCGCCGGCATCGAATGCCGAAGTTGTTCGGGAGTGAGGCGATCCTAACGTAGCGCTGGCGTCCCGCCGGCTCTTACGAGCACGAAAGCTGGCCTAGAGCGAAAATCACGACCGTTAATACTTGCTTACGACAGGGCTTTGATTGGGCTGCGAAGTCCGGCGGACATCGCAGCCCTTTCGGAGATTGTGGTCGTAAGAGCCGGCAGGGACGCCAGCGGTACGTTAGAGCTGCGCGCGATTTACGATTTGCGGGGCGTCGATTCTGCGCGGCTTCTCGATGGCTACCGGCACCGAAATTTCTGAGCCCTTGCGCAGGACGCTTAGCGTAACTGTTTTTTGATCGATCTTTTGGCGTAGCTGGGTGCGCAGATCGCGCGTGGATTTCACCGTCTGGCCATCCACCTTTGTGATTACGTCGCCGGCTTTCAGGCCGGCTTTTTCCGCGGGCGTGCCGGAGCGCACTTCGCGGACCAGAATTCCTTCGCCGCTGGGCACTCCAAAATAATCGCCTAGTTGGCCGCTTAGATCTTCGGCGCCGATTCCCAGCAATGGTGTGTGGAAATCCATGGCTTCGGGGGTGACCATGGGATTGAAATCGAAGTCAGGCATCTTGAATTCTTGCACGTTGGGAACTTTGAATTTGTAGAAGCGCGGTGCGGAATCTTTGTCGCCGAGACCAACGACGCTACTGCGTTCGCCGACTTCGATGGTTATGGACTGCACGCTGCCGTCGCGCGAAACACTCAATGGAATGGCGCGTCCTGGAGGAGTTTCGCGCACCAGGCGGCGGAATTGAATGGTGCCTTCGACGTTCTGGCCTTCGAAAGACAGAATCACATCATTTTCTTTCAAGCCTGCTTTTGCGGCGGGGCTATCGGGCTCGACGCTGCCTACGACTACGCCGCGCGTTTCCGACAGCTTTAGTTCCTTGGCTTTTTCGGCGCTCACTTCGGAAATATCGATGCCGAGCCAGCCGCTGTTGTCGTCGGAAGTCCAAACTTCCTGCGAGTCGGGGCTGATTTCGATGACGCGCTTCTTCTCTTGCGTGAGAGAGGCGGCTTCATTGGCCAGCTCATCGGATTGAAGGCTGGCAAGATTCGCGGTGAGGGCGTCGAGATTGCCGATCTCCTGCGATTCCATTTCGTCCTCCTCGAGCGCGAGTTGCACGCCTTCTGCGGCCGACTGATCTGTTGCGGCGGCGATTTCATCGGCCACCGCGATGTCCACCGCTTCTGCTGCTGCCTTGTCCAGATCACACGCTTGCGGCACCGACGGAGAGCTCGGCGCAGTTGGCGCCTGCGGTGCTTTCGGCGCGGGCGCGGCTGATTGGCCGAAGCTCGTGCCCGGAAACGCGAACAGAAGCAAAGCGAGCGCGCTCACCCCAGTGAGCGCCATCCATGTCTTAATACGCATCTCGACCCCTCCTTGTTCCCTCATATTTTCAGAATTGCGCCCCGGAACTCGTGACTTCGAAATCGCCGATACAAACGGATTAGACGTTCAGACTCCCGGCTCGTCTACCACCACGCGTATTCCGCCATTTACTGTGCGCAGAGAAATTCTGCAGCCGCCGGCGCCGATCGTTCCGGAAACGCCGCGGCCCACAGCTGCACTCGTGGAGATCACGGGCAACTGAGACGAAAAATCGCCATTGAGGCTGACTGCGTTGAGCGCCGCATGAGCGTCGTGAGGCAGGGCGAGAACTACCGAGCCGTTCACAGTCTCGAGCGACATCGGGCCGGAATCGGCGAGCTTGCGCAATTTCAGGCGGATGCTACCGTTAGTGGTGTGCGCGCTGAAACGGCCGGAACTTTCGCTCACGTCCACGTCGCCATTTACCGTGCGCAGCTCGCCATTTCCATCGACGCCGCGCACGAGAACATTTCCATTGACGGTTTCGACGCCGCCGAGAAGGACGCGGTAGGGCACGCGGACATGATATTCGACGGCGACTTCGACGCCTGAGCCTTGCGGATAGCGCGTGCGGACGGCCACGTGATCCTGCGACGAATCGACCTGAATTTCCACGCGCGCGAGGTCGCGCTCGTCGCCGGTGGTGGTCTTCACGGCGCGCACTTCCACTTCATCGCGATCCCAGCCATCTACTTGCACCGAGCCATTGACGTTGACCAGCTCGAAGCTGCCGCCGCTGGGAAGCGGATACTTCTGCTCGTAAACCTGGCTGAAGGCGTACCCGGCGCTGGGTAAGGTGAGAAACGCCGCGGCCAGCAGCAAGCTGCCGAGGATGGTTCTGCGTCCCACTGCGTGCCACGACTGCGTGAACATCCTACCCACGGCTCCCTCCCGTGCGAAGAATCGCGCCTGGCCCAACTGACTGAATTCGGTGTCTCGCTGCATCCGCCCGGCAGCCAGACTTTTGTTAATTGTCGGAGGGCGGACCGTCCGTTTTTTCCGTTTCTTCCCGCTGGTCTTGCAGCTCGACGAGTTTGCGTTGGAGCTGCTCCATTTGCAGCTTGTAGATCTTCACTTGCTTCGAAGTATCGCTCAGGACGAGACGGATATTTCCGGCCACGGTGCGGAGACGCAGCAATTCACCGCCGCCATTGAGCTCGCCCGCGGCGCGAATTACATGGCGTCCGTCCGACTGATCTTCGTAACTGACTTTGATCGGAAGGGCCGGATCAACGGTGAATCCGTGGGCGCCGCCGAGCTGGATGGAGGCGTCGATGGTGATCGGCAATTCTTTGGGGATATAGACGACTATATCGCCATCGGAAGATTGCAGGTCGCAGCCGCCGGGAACTTTTGCGGAGTGTCCGAGCCATGCGGTAATTCCGCCGGCGCTGGTGAAGGCGCGCACCGGGCTGTCTACCTGCGTCAGATAAATGCTGCCGCTGTTGGATTCGAGAGTTGCCGGGCCTGAAGCGCGCACTACTCTGATGCCGCCGCCTGATGTTCGCGCACGCACGATTCCTGCGGCTTCGCCGACTTCGATCTGGCCGCCGCCGGTATCGGCGAAAAGTTCTTTCGCGACTTTTTCCACGGAAACATTGCCGCCGCCGGTGCCGAGCCGCGCGACTCCACCGATGGACGCGACGCGAATGTGTCCGCCACCGGTGCGCAGCGTCGCCGCACCGGAGATATTTCCCGCGACGATATGGCCGCCGCCGGTGATGGCGCTTAAATCTCCGGCAACATCGCGGACGGTGATATGGCCGCCGCCGGTTTCGAGCTTGGCCGAGGCGCCGAGCGATCCTACGGAAATATTTCCGCCTGAAGTGGCGAGAGAGACGCCGCCATCAACGTCATCGCTGTCAATATTTCCACCGCGGGTGGTCACGTCGAGGTTATATTTTCGCGGGACGGTGACATCAATCATTACCCACAGCCGCCCGGTGAGCTTGGGGCTCAACAGTTGCCCGCGGAGAACCACGCGTCCGGCTTCGGGGCGCTCGATTAAATTAAATTGTTGCAGGATTTCTTGCGCGTCGGGCTTGGTGGCGTCGGTGCTGAGGACGGCGTGATATTCCACGCGATCGGTATCGCGGGTGTGGATTTGGATGCAGCCGAGATCGGTGGAGAGAATCAGGCGTTCGCCCGGATGGGTGTTCACGGCGCCGGCGAGTTCCCGTTTCGCGCGGGGCGACGGGACGGGGTCTTTGGGTTTGGGACGGGCGACTGTGGCAGGTGCGGCGAAAAGAACCGTCATCATCGCGGCGAGCACGGTGCGCTGCAGCGTGCTGCTTGTGACGGAAACTCCGCGCTGATTCAGACAACCTAACATCGCGCTCCTGTGCAACGTCAAAGTGGCGCTAGAACTTTTCGCGCGGGCCCAAATCTTGAATTAATGCGGCGCTCTGCAGGCGAATGTAAGTGCTGGAATCCTTGCGGGCGCGCTCGTGGAGCACTTCAAGAAGCCGCGGATCGGAAGTGACCTGGCCCTTGGCTTGCATTTCGCGAAGCGTGTTGATGGCTTCGATGCGCACGCCGGGGTTGGAATCTTCTACGAGCGCGTTCATCAATGTTTGCTGGACTACTTCGTGAGGCTGCGTGGTGTCGAGAGCTTCGAGCGCTTTTAGGCGGACCGCTGCATTCTGATCGCTG
Organism: uncultured Acidobacteriota bacterium; assembly: GCA_963792515.1. Classification (GTDB taxonomy): domain Bacteria; phylum Acidobacteriota; class Terriglobia; order Acidiferrales; family UBA7541; genus Palsa-147. The sequence continues at coordinate 19,266 of CAWBWG010000003.1, forward strand.
CGCAGCACTTGGCAGAGCGCCTGGCGCACATCTTCATCCGAGGCGCGCACTTTGAGCATTTCGACTGAGTTGATTCTGACGTCGGGAGCGAAGCGTTGATTGTTGTGCAGCACGTAGAGCAGGACGCGCTTTACATCGTTGTTCGCGGGAGTTCCCTGCACTACCAGCGGCTGCGGCGACTTCATGTGAACTTGGACTTCCGGAGACGCGTCGTCTGCGGAGGGCTCCCAATTGATGCCGGTGATATCGGCGGTGCGTAGATATTGATCGTCGATGGGAGTGGCGCCGGGAGTGGTGTCGAGCGATTCGAGGCTTGCGGTGGGAGCTGAGAGACTGGGAGGCGGGGAGATTACCGTTCGGCCCGACCACTGCGGGTAAAACGCTCCGGCGGTGAATCCCAGGAAAATCAGCACGATTGCGGCGGCGGCTGGGTGCAGGGCCAGCCACTGCGTCGGCATGAACGCTTCTAGCCAGTTGCGCCATCCGGAATGACTCATGGCCGCTTCGGCTTCATCGAGCGCGTCGGTGAGGCCGGCTCGACAAGCGGCTAGAAGATCGGCGCTGGGCTCGGGGCGCGGGGTTCCGGCGAGCAATTCCATCATTTGCTGATTTTGAAGAAGGAAAGCGCCACATTCCTGGCACTGCGCGGAGTGCGTTTCTACTTCGATCGCTTGCGCTTGTTCCAGCTCGTCTGATGCGAGCAGATACATTCTCTCGGCGAACGGCTCGCAAGGCTTGGCCTCGCGCCGCTCGCGAGCATTCGAATTGGAGGGGTCAGTCATTACTATTGCGCCTCGCTTATCTCATTTCGCCCAGGCTCGCGCGAAGTTTGCGCGTCGCCCGGAATAGCGAATTCTTTACGGTCTCTTCGGAGGTGCCCAGCATATCTCCGATCACTCTTAGCTTGAGCCCCTGGTAATGTTTCAATTCGAAAACCATTCTTTCGCGGGGTGACAGGCGCTCGAGGGCGTTTTGAATATGCTGCCCGAGTTCGTCGCCGAGCAACTTGCGTTCCGGATTTGCTCCTGCTCGCGTTTCCGGTTGGCGATCGAAAAAATCACGCGTCGTTCCTTCGCTTTCATCGGGCGCCGGAGCTTGATCTTCTTTGCGGCTGGAGCGGCGGCGCAAATGATCGAGCGCGACGTTGGTCACAATCCGGTAAAGCCAGGTATAGAAGCTGCACTCGAATCGAAAGCGGTGCAGATTTCTGTAAACCCGGAGAAAACCTTCCTGATAAATGTCGTGGGCATCTTCGCTGCGGTGGACCAGGTTCAGCGCCAGGCGCAAAACTTCGCGATCGTAGCGGCGGACGAGTTCCTCGAAAGCCAGACGGTCTCCGGCCTGCGCCTCGCGAACGAGGGCATGTTCGTCCGAAACCTTCACAGCTGCGTGGCGCGCATCTCGCTCGAGAGCGACGCTCATCCCCATGGTGTGACCCACCGGTTGCGCCGGGTCGCCGTTTCCACCCGCCGGGATTTCGCCCGGTTCGCAACTGACCCGGTTACTCTGCTTTCTTCCTAGCCCCACTGTCATAGACGCGGCTCACGGGAACAGGTAAGCATTGACCCGACCGATAACGAACATTTGTCCCACGGGTGGGACAAGTCGCGCCGGCGTCGCCGCCGGCATCTTGCGAGCGCGATTGCATTAAGGGCAGAGGTCACGGGCGGATTCTTAAGTCAAACAACTCTATTTGCGTGACTTAGCGCGCCGTCGTCGGGAGCGGCCTTTGCCAGAATCTGTGCTCGTAAGATGCCAGCAGGGACGCCGGCGCTACTTAACCCGTCCGTCCTTGAGCATCTGTGGAACCATCGTCGTTGGGTCTGTCTCGCTGTACATAAATGCCTAGGCGGATAAGGCCGTAGACGCCTACGCAAACTAAGAAATCGAGGAAGAGGCCCAAATCAATTTTCGCGCCGGGGTGTCGCCAGATCGGAGGAAGATGCGGCTGCAGCGAGAAATAATAGATGGCGTTTCCTAGAAGTATGGCGATCAGATACTCCAGCCAGCGACGAAGGCTCGTCCCTAGGAATGTCGCATTCATTTTCCGTTCCCCAAGCCGGCTAACACAAAAGGCCGCGTGCGAATTTGTGCGGGCGCTCGCCGGCGCGCCGTCTTTAGCGCAATAGTGTAAATTAAGGATAGCCAATATATTGATGCGAACTTGCTACCCACTCGATGCCCACTTTCCTCAATAGCGAACTTTCCCGACTCAAGGGCATCGGCCCGCATCGCTCGGCCTTGCTGGCTGAGCGCGGCTTTCATACGCTCGCCGATCTGCTCGGCTATCTCCCGTTTCGTTACGAAGATCGCATCCGCTTCACGCCTATCGCCGAAGTAGTGCCTGGCCAATTTTTTACCGTGCAGGCTGAGGTCACCTCGGCCGCGGCTATTAAATTCGCGCGCGATCGCAAACGCATGTTTCTGATGAAAGTGCGCGATTGGAGCGGCATTCTCAGCGTGCGATTCTTTTTCGGCGCGTATCTCGAAGGACGCCTCAAGCCCGGCATGCGTCTCGTTCTCCACGGCCGAGTGAACATGGATCCCTTTCGCACTGCTCGCCGAGAGATGGTCAATCCGGAGTACGAGATTCTTTCGAATTCGGCCGACGACGACGAAGCCGACCCCGATTCCACGGAAGTTGGCCGCATCGTTCCCGTTTATGAAGCCATCGGCGGTGTCAATTCGCGATTGCTGCGGCGCATGATTTACGGAATTCTGCGCGACACGGCCAACCAGATTCCCGAAACTTTGCCGGAGGAAATCCGCAAGCGTTACGCGCTGCCTTCGCGGCGCGAAGCGCTCATGTACGTTCATTTTCCGCCGGCCAATGAAAGTCTGGAGCTGCTGAATAGTTTTCGCAGCCCCGCGCACGTGCGCATGATTTTCGAGGAGTTTTTCTTTTTCCAGCTGGGCATCGCCGCGCGCCGCAAGGAAGAGCGGGCGCAGGCCGGCATTCCGTTGCAAGTGCGCGACGATAAAATTCGTTCTGCTATCAAGCGCATCCTTCCGTTCAAGCCCACCGCCGCGCAAAAACGCGTACTCGCTGAGATCGCCGGCAATCTCGAAGGGCCTTCGCCGATGAATCGGCTGCTCGAAGGCGACGTGGGCAGCGGCAAAACCATCGTGGCTTTCGAAGCCGCGGTAATCGCGATTGAGAATGGCTGCCAGGTGGCCATCATGGTGCCCACCGAAATTCTGGCGGTACAACATTTTCTGTCTGCGCGCCGCATCTTCGCTCCGGCAGGCTATCGCGTGGAAATGCTGGTGAGCGGTATGAAGCGGGCCGAAAAATTGGCGGCGCTGGAACGTATCCGTACTGGAGAGGCGCAATTTATCGCCGGGACGCACGCGCTGATCGAAGAAGCTGTGGCATTCAAGCGTCTCGGACTTGTGATCGTGGACGAGCAGCATCGCTTCGGAGTGCTGCAGCGCAAGCGATTGATGGAAAAAGGCGCCTCGCCGCACGTGCTGGTGATGACTGCCACGCCGATTCCGCGCACGCTCGCGCTTACCGTGTACGGCGATCTCGACATTTCCGTGATCGACGAAATGCCGCCTGGCCGGACGCCGGTTTCGACGCGTTGGCTTGACGAAGCACAACTTCCTGGCGCGTGGGAATCGATCCGCCGCGAAATTGCCGCCGGACGGCAGGCCTATATCCTTTATCCGGTGATCGAAGAATCGAAGCAGGAATTGAAAGCGGCGACCGCCGAGTTCGAGCGTCTCTCTCGTGATGTTTTCCCGAAACTGAAGGTCGGTTTGCTGCACGGGCGCCTGCCGAGCGAGGAAAAAGAAAGCGTGATGGAACGCTTTCGCCGCCGCGAGCTGCACATCCTTGTGGCTACGACCGTCATCGAAGTCGGCGTGGACGTGCCGAACGCGACGATTATGCTGATCGAGCACGCGGATCGCTTCGGCCTGGCGCAACTCCACCAACTTCGCGGTAGGATTGGCCGAGGCAGTGAAAAATCCGTGTGCGTGCTGGTGGCGCCGAAAAATATTACCGGCGACGCACGCGAGCGCATCGAAACCATGGTCGCTACAACGAACGGCTTTGAAATCGCCGAGCGCGATTTGAAACTGCGTGGCCCCGGTGAATTTTTCGGCACTCGACAGCATGGCGATCTGTCGTTTCATGTGGCGCATCCATTGCGCGATCACAAATTGCTTGAACTGGCTCGCACCGAGGCGTTCGCCATCGCGCAAAATCCCGAACGCGCCGAGGAGCTGCACAAACTCACGGCGCAACTCGGTGCGGCCTGGCAGAAGCGCTATCAGCTCGCGGCCGTCGGATAGCTGGCTCCCATGCGCGTGATTGCAGGAAAATTCGGCAGCCGCCCGCTGAAATCGCTGAAGGGATTGTCCATGCGTCCCTCGAGCGATCGCCTGCGCGAAACGCTCTTCAATGTCCTCGGCCCTCTGGTCAAAGATTCGCTCTTCGTGGATTGCTTCGCGGGAACTGGTGCGGTCGGAATCGAAGCGTTGAGCCGCGGCGCACGCGAAGCCATTTTCATCGAGAATCACGCTCCCGCTGCCGCGCTGATTCAGAAGAATCTCGATTCGCTGCAGATTAACCGCGGCAGTGAAATCTTGAAAGTGGACGCCCTCGTCGGCCTGGAAAAGCTTTCTGATCGCCGGCTGCTTCCGGATTTCATTTTCGTCGATCCACCTTACGGGGACACGCCGCAGTATTTGCCGGTGCTTGAATTGATTGGTTCGGCGCGGCTGCTTGCGCCTGAGGGGCGCGTCATCGTCGAGCATTGGCATCATTTGGAATTGCCATCGTTCGTCGATGATCTGGAGCAGACGCGCGTCCTTGCACAGGGCGACGCGGTGCTCACGTTCTACCGACTCTCCCGCGCTGCGTAAATTCCACGACGTCGACTACTTCGCAGTCTGATTGAGGCTGAAGCCAGGCCGAACACCCAAAGCCAAACCGGGCGGGTGGTGAACCCCCGCCCCTACATTAGTGCCACATCGTTGTGAGGTCCCAGCCGACATCTCCTGCGCAAGAGTTATCGGTTATTCGAAATCCTGTTTGGACTCCGATCATGACCGCGAACATCGGAAGAATTGCGACGCTTGTCAGGAAAAGTCTGAAAATTAGTGGGGCTTTCTGGAGCGGCATCATCCGCGGCGATTTTTGCAACTGTAACGAAATCATCGATCTTCTCCGGCGAGACAACGGCTCGGCGAGTACCGGCATCTTCGTACCAGCGAGGCCCGTACGGACGGCCTCTCCCGGCTCGCGGCACTTTGCCTCTATAATGGACACTGAATGCGGCCCGCAGGTTCCCTGATTGAAAGTCCCTCTCGGCTGCCCAGGTTTAGCGTTGCTTGGGAATCGCGCATTGCTGCGTTCAAATCGAGCCTTGAAGCTGTCCGTCACGGGCCCAAGCCTCCCGCGTGGAATGCGATGCCCGAGCACGATCCGCTGCGCGTTACCTGGATTCGCGGACCGGTACCGGCGCGCGCGATGGCGGTTTCTTCGCTGTGGCACGTCGCCGCGATTTTCGTGATGGCGTTGCCGATCTGGGGCGCCATCCACTGGACTCCCGAGCATCCCATCGCACCGGAATTTCATATCACTTACGATTTGCCGCTGCCGGAGCTACCGCCGGTTACGCCACCTTCGACCGCGCACACATCCGCGCCGGCCGCCAAGCCGAGTCCCGCGGGCAAGCCGAATGAGCCGCTGCCGCCGGAAGGAGCGGACGCTTACAATCCGCGGCAAACAATTCTGTCGCAGCCGCAGCGGGTCACACATCCCCGCCAAACTTTGATCCAGCCCGACGCATCGCCCGATCCGCCGAAAGTTGTGCCGCAGTTGCCGAATATCGTCGAGTGGGGCAAGTCCACTCCCGCGGCGCCTCCGAAACTGCAAATCTCGGCGTCCGCGCTCGCGCCGATCCTGAAAAATCGCCATCGCGAATCGGCGGCTGCTCCTGATATTCGCCATGAGACGCAGACTGCCGATCCGGCGAACCTCGCGCAATCCGGCAGCAACATTCCCGATCTCAAAATGCCGGTAAAACCGGCGAGCGCGCCGGTGATGCAAGCGCGCCGGCCCGAAGAGGCGGCCGTTCCGCAGATCGAGAACAACGCGCCGAATTCGGGCGCGCTGAACATCGCGCCGTCGGCTGCGAACATTCCTTCAGTGAAAATGCCAGTGGGCGCGAGCAGCGCCCGCGTGGCCCATATGCCCGGCGCGCAGAGCGATGCTGGTCCGGCACCAACGATTGCGAATGCGGCACCGGCGAATTCGGACACTGCGCTCGGTCTCGCGCGGTCCGGCTCCGGCGCGTCATCGGTGAAAATGCCTTCGGCCGGCGGGAATTCGGGCGGCGGAGGTCCAGTCGCGCGCGTGCAGAAAAATTCCGGCGATGCCGGAGCAGCTCCGACGATTCCAGGCAACGATTCTGGCGGGGATTCAAGCTTGCGGCGGCTCGTTTCGCTTTCCGCGAATCCTGCGCCGCCTTCGCCGAAAGTTGAAATTCCGAACGGAAATCTGAGTGCGAAGCTCTCCGCAGGTCCCGGAGGCACGAAAGCAGGCGTTCCCGGTGGCGCGGCGAATGGCACTCCAAACGGCCAAGGAAATAATGGCGGCGGTTTGAACGCGACGGGTGGCACAGGCACTCCGGCGGGCGGAACCGGTGCGGGACCCGGCTCAGGCGGAAATGGAAAATCGGGACCGCCGGGAGTTTCGATTACATCCACGCAACCCGGGGCCACATCGGCGATCGGCGGAACGGGCGCGAACGGCGGCTTGCGGCCGAATCTCAATTTGCAGCCGAAACCCGCCGCTGATCCGCCGGTAAATCCGATGAAGCGCCGGCCTTCGTTTGGTCCCGGAGATTTCGACAACGGACTCGCGCCGGAAAAAATTCTTGGCGATAAGCAGATTCACACGCTGTACATCAATCTTCCGAATTTGACGAGCGCGAGTGGAAGCTGGTTGATGAATTTTGCGGAGCTGCAGGAACTTCACTCCGGCCGAGCGCCGAATAATCTTTCCGCGCCGTTGGCTGTGCGCAAAATCGATCCGAAGTATCCGACGTCGCTGGTGACCGCGCGAGTGGAGGGAGAGGTGGTGCTTTACGCAATTATTCGCGCGGATGGATCGGTGGATAGCATTCAGGTGTTGAAGAGTCTTGATCCGGAGTTGGATCGCAACGCGATTGAAGCATTCTCGCGGTGGAAATTTTCGCCGGCCACGCGCGACGGTTCCCCGGTAGATTTAGAAGCAGTAGTACACATCCCCTTCAGAATTCCGCCAGATTTCTAGGCGTCAATTTTGAATTTGCGTGGCGACCGCTACACCGACAAAACTTCGATGAGCCGTGCGATATCGCGCTCCGTATTGTAGATGTAAGGTGAAATCCGCAACGAGCCCTCGCGCAAACCTACATAAATCTTCTCCGCTTTCAGTTTCTCGTAGAGCCCGACATTCTTTGACGAATCGCGGGACGATACGCAAACGAATTGCCCACGCCTTTCGAATTCCGCTGGTGACGCCAGCACGCACCGGTCATGCGGCAATCTTTCCACTAGCATGCCGGTCAATTGCGCGTTGTGTGCGCAGAGTTTGTCGGTCCCGATACGGACCAGCATCTGCAACGCCGCATCCCACGCCGCGAGATTCGTGAAGCTGGCCGTCTCCGGCGTGTCCCACCGGCGCGCTCCGGCGCGCGCGTGCAAATCATCGAGCGGCAATCCGGAAAATTTCTGCGCGCCCTCGAGCGCCATCCAATACATTCCGCCGGGCGGCAAACGGTCGCTCCACTCGCGCTTGGCCCAGAAGAATCCGGTGCCATAAGGCCCGAGCGTCCATTTGTATCCCGACGAAACGAGAAAATCGCAGCCCAGCGCGGCGACGTCGATGGGAATCGCGCCGGCGCACTGGCTCGCATCCACCAGAAACGCGGCTCCAGACGCGCGGCACGCGGCTGCCACGCGCGGAGCATCGAGGCGCGCGCCGTTATCAAATCGCACCAGGCTGGCGGAAACCAGGCGCGTTCGCGGCGTCAAATTCGCGATGTAATCGTCCGCAGTGATAAATCGCCCGGCGGGCTCGATCACCCTTACTTTCAATTTCCCAGCGTGCTGATACGGCAGCCATGTCGCAAAGTGCGCCGGAAATTCGCCCTTTGCGACGATCACTTCATCATCCGGTTTCCAATCGATTCCTGCTGCTACCGCGGCGAATCCGGCGCTTGCGCCCGTGGTGATGGCGATATCATCGGACTGCGCGCCAATCAATTTCGCGATCGATGCGCGCACGCGATCCGGCAATTCAAAATAAAGCCCGTCGGGCACGCGATAAGGCAGCTTTTTCCATTCGAGCGCTTGCTTGGCCGCATTGGCCGCAGCGATCGGCATCGGCCCCTGCGTAGCCGCATCCAGATAAATCACATCGTCGAAATCGGCGAATTCCTTGCGATAGTCCATAGAAGTTTCAGTTCCCTTTCCGCCCCACGTCAGGCCACAGACAAGTCTAGAGGTTTCAGGTTTCCGACATCAGGGAAAAAGAAAGATCGGGCGATAGCAAGGAAGGCCAATTTGATCGGGTTAAGTAGCGCCGGCGTCCCTGCCGGCATCTTACGAGAGCGAAATTCGGTGGGGCACGACTCACGGGCGGCGCGCGGAGTAACGTCGGGTGCCGAGGTTTTGCAGGTTCGTCCGAGCGTGAGGGTCGCAGGTGGCAAGATCCTGCTCGTAAGATGCCGGCAGGGACGCCGGCGCTACTTAGAAATGCGTGCGGAGATCGCGGAAGCTGGTCAATATTAATAGACGCCCGCTGCCGCTCTCGATTTCGGAGTGTTCCAGCTCCCACGTGGCATGATGCGGAATGAAAACGGCGTTCATACCGGCGCCTAACGCTGGATTGATGTCGCTGCGGGGGCTATTGCCGACCATCCACGCATTCGCTTTCACTACTTTGAATTGGTGAATTATGCGCTCGTAAGTCGGGGCGTCTTTTTCGCCAACAATCTCAATGGCTTCGAAATGCGTTTGCAGCCCCGAGCGTTCTACTTTCGCGGCTTGCTCGGCGGCTTCGCCTTTGGTCAGCAAAATCAAACGATGATGGCCGGCAAGATACGCGAGCGTCTCGGGAACTCCATCTAGAATATGCGGGGGCGTATTTTCCATTACGCTCACTAGCTCGTGAACCCACTGCACCATCTCTCGTTTCGCCGCATTTCCGGCGAGCTTCATGTAGGTATCTTCGAGCGAGCGCTTGAAACTGCGGACTCCGTAGCCGTGTTGGCGGATGTTGCGCCGCTCCGTCTCATTCAAAATGTGCCGCGCATACTCGCGCGTATAGCCGAGTGGCTCCATGCGGGAGATAAATTCTTCGATCGATTGCTCGAAGAAAATATTATTTTCCCAAAGCGTATCGTCCGCGTCGATTAACAGAGTCTGCCGCGCCATTGCTGAGATTCTCCCGACAAACGCAGTACTTCGTAGGCGAGGGTCTTTAGATCCTCCCTTCCTACAGCAAAGTCACGACGCTTTGCGGATGCCTTTCGACAGCGTCTCCAGGATTTCGCGAGCTAACTGCTGCAGCTCGCCGAAGCGCGTTAGATAATCTTGGAATTCGCGATTTAGATCGAGCGCGGTGGCGGGCTCGAGCCGCGTGCGCAAAATCATGTCGCGCAGATGGACGGGATGCGGCAACGCCGCATCTTCGCGCAATTCATCGAGCGCCGTGCCTGGATCGTAGTGATACATGGCAACACCTCTCCACAGGTGAAACTGCCGTCATTCTACTCCGATTGCGGAAAACCGTCAGGCGGGGGCGGGAAGAAACTCGTAACGCTCGATGCGCGCGGCGACGCCGCTTTTGCCGTTATTCGGCTCGACGCGCAGCACGCGCGCGTAGCAACGGATGTGCACATCGCCCGCGAGCGTGATTTGCTGCGGAAGCGTGAGGACAAATTCGATCTTGCTGCCTTTCTCTACTGACGCGCTGCCGCTCAGGAAATAGAGCCCGCGAAAGCTGATATCGCGCGTCTCTCCGGGCAATTCAGGCGCACCATTCTCGGCAGCAAAACGGACCTTCAACGGGAGCGACATCGTAAAGCGGCGGGCGGCGCGGCGTTCTACGTCGTGGCCCATAGTCCTCCCAAGCGGGGCGAATCGGCTGAAACTAACACTCTGCCGTACAAAGCGCAACCAAATTTGGCCCGCGGCATCTCATAGGCGGATGGCCGTGACTCTTGCCCAATCTCATACTGCGGCTTTCCCCGGATTCATACTCGGTTCGACCATCCGTTCGAAACTCGACATCGCGCCCGTCTCCGTTGAAGATTTCGCTTGGAGGATTTTGACGTGCACCGGAAGAACTTAATCGCAGCGATCGCGATCGTCGGAACCTTCGCCGCCGTGGTTTCGATTCATGGGCTACTCGGCGCAGCGCCATTCGACGCTTCGCGGGCGCAGCCTTCCGCGAGCGACACAATTTTGCGAGGCCGTGATGCATTCGGCGATGCCACGGTGGATCATCCCGGCCTGCGCCGCTTGATTACACCTGCCGATCTGCCCGCACCCTACGCCACAACCTCGGCTGACAATGGAGCGCGAGTGGTCGCGCGCCCAAGCGATGCGTGGCCACAAGCGCCTGCGGGTTTCGAAGTGAAGCTCTACGCAACGGGACTCAGCGAACCGCGAAAAATTATCACCGCGCCGAATGGCGATCTCTTCGTGGTCGAAAGCCGCGCTGGACGCGTCTCGGTGTACCGCGGCGCGAAATCCGATGGGAGCTTTTCGCAAAAGGAAGTATTCGCCACGGGTTTGTCGCGCCCCTTCGGCCTGGCGTTCTTTCCGAGCGGCGCGGATCCGAAGTATCTCTACGTCGGCAATACCGCGTCGGTGGTGCGCTTCCCTTATCAAAACGGCGATCTTAAAGCGCGCGGCGATGCGGAAACGATTGTGCCGAGCCTTCCGAGCGGCACGTTCGTCGGTGGGCCTGGGCACTGGACACGCGACGTCGTGTTTTCGAAAGATAATTCCAAGATGCTGGTCGCCGTTGGCTCCTATTCGAATGTGAATGATGACGCCCGCGAGAAGCGCCGCGCCAATATCCTCGAATTCAATCCTGATGGAAGCTCGGAGAAAATTTTTGCTTCCGGAATTCGGAATCCCGTCGGCTTGGCCATCGATCCGCGCACCGGCGACGTATGGACTTCGGTCAACGAGCGCGACGAGCTCGGCGATGATGTTCCGCCGGATTACATCACTCACGTGGCGCCTGGCGGATTCTACGGATGGCCCTGGTTTTACATTGGTCCGAATGAAGACCCGCGCCACATGGGCGCGCACCCCGATCTAAAATCGAAGGTAATCGTTCCCGATGTGCTACTACAAGCTCACTCGGCATCGCTCTGCCTTACGTTCTATGGAGGCACACAATTCCCGCAAGAGTTTCGCGGCAACATTTTCGCCGCCGAACATGGCTCCTGGAATCGCGCCAAGCGCACCGGCTACAAGGTGATCTTTGTTCCCGCGCCCGACGGTAAAGCCACCGGGGAGTACGATGATTTCCTGACTGGCTTCGTGACCAAGGATGGCAAGGTGTGGGGCCGGCCGGTGGGCGTCACCGTAGGCAGCGAGGGCGCGCTATACGTAACGGATGATGGCTCCAATTCCATCTGGCGCGTGGCCTACAAGTAGCGCCGGCGTCTCTGCCGGCATCTGACGACCGCCGAAGTTTGCGAGATCCCAGGTTATGGCCGGACCGCCGCGTTAATTAGAACTTGATCGCGGGATGGCCGGTCTGCCGGTGATCGCCGCCGGTGGTTCGATTTGTAATCGCAAGATGCCGGCAGGGACACCAGCGCTACTTACTGCTACGTCATCCCCTTGATAATGCGTTTTGACGACTTCCGAGCAGACCGCTAACATTCCTGCTGCTGAATGATTTACAAAAAAGAATCTCGCCGTCACCCGCGCGCGCGAGTTCGTCTTCCCGTGCGAATCCGCTGGCGCGGGCCGCTCGGCCTGCAGACGGAAATCGCACAAACCCTCGATCTTTCGCGCAACGGCGTGCTGGTCCCCGCGTCAGAATCCTGGTCTGAGCACACTCGTTTCTGGGTGACCGTTCCTTACGATGCGCAGGACACGACCGGCCTGCAGCCGGAAATGCCCGCGCGCTTGGTACGCACCGCACGCGCGCGTTCTGGCGCACATCTTGCGGCGCTTCATTTGCAACTTCCGCATTCCGGTATCCGCTCCGAAATCGATGAACGGCGATCGAGCCCGCGTCTTCCTTTCGCGCTGCCCATAACGATCCGCCGCGACGGTGCCTATGCGGCCGAATCCACGATGACTCTCGATCTCTCTTATGTCGGCGTGCGCTTCGAAGCCACGCGCTTTTATGCCGCGGACGATTTCGTTCATGTTCACATTCCTTCCGGCTCCTGGGCGGAGCGCGGTGAAATTCCGGGCCGCGTGCTGCGCATCGATCCTTTCGGCGGAGATTTGCGCGATGTCGCGACCGCTTTAGATCGCCCGCCGCAGCACCCGAATTCTGCGCTGGTGAAAAGCGTGGCGGTTGTTTGGCGCGCTGCAGATACGTAATCGATCGCCAAGCGAATTCCTCTTTTCCGATAAGTGCTGCCAGTCATGAACGCGCTCGCTTGCTGTGCTTTCTTCGCTCCCCTAAACTTTAGTTTCGACTCGCCATGGCCGAAGTCTTCCATCGTCGATTTTTTCTCAATGGTCCCGCCGGCCCGCTCGAAGCGCTGCTGTGGACTTCCGCGTCGCCGAATCCTGCGCGCGCTGCAGTGGTTTGCCATCCGCACCCGCTCTTCGGCGGAACCATGCACAATAAAGTCGTGTTTCAGGCCGCGAAAGCGCTGCACTCGCACGGCTTTCCTGTTCTGCGGTTCAATTTTCGCGGCGCGGGCCAAAGCGTAGGTGAACACGATAGAGGGCGCGGCGAAACCGAAGACGTTCGTACGGCGATTGATTATCTGGCGCAGGAATTTCGCGCGCTTCCCCTAGTTCTCGCCGGATTCAGTTTCGGTTCCGTGGTGGGAATGAAAGTAGGTTGTGCAGACCCGCGAGTGCAGGAACTCATCGGCCTCGGCATTCCCGCGAACGATTCCGATCTAAGCTATTTGAAAACTTGCGCGAAACCGAAACTGATCATCCAAGGAGCGAACGACCGATACGGCGCAAGAGATCGAGTAGAGACTCTCTTCAGAGAAATTCCCGATCCGAAGCAATTAGTGGAAATCCCCGAAGCGGACCATTTCTTCGCTGGCAAGCTAGACCAAGTCTCAGTTGCGATATCAGGCTGGATTGACGCGCTTTTGTAGGGGAGGGTGCTTTAGCCCTCCCGCAATTCGGCCATTTTCTTTGTGGACGTGGAAACGAATGAACACGTGGAGAAAAAAACGAAGAGGGCCGAAAACGAGAGCGTCTGAAGAACCCTCCCCTACAAAGGCGAATTCACTATTTATTTTCGAAGACCTTTAGGTATTGCTCGCGGGCGGCCGGCTCGACTCCTACGATTTCCAAATTTGCGCGCACGTGGGCTACTTTGCTCATTCCGGTGAGCGCGGTGGTGATTCCGGGCGTCGAACGCGCGAACTGCAGCGCGCGCAGCAGATTACTTTTCAACCCCAGCGCCGCTTCAACACCCGACGGCATTTTCTTGATCAAGTGTCCCTGCAAAAGCGCCGCGCTCGAAACTACCGTGATCCCCAAAGATCGAGCCGCCTGCACCAGCGCGCCCGCCTTCTCGTTTACCATCTGATTCGGCAGCGTCAAAGCCTGCGGCATCGCCAGGTTGAACGGCAACTGCACGAAACGGAAGTGATGCGCCGCGCCGGCCACATCTTGCGCCACGGAGACCATCTCCTCGAGCGAAAGATAATCCTTCATCTTCTTTTCCTGGCGGAAGGCATTCCAGGTGGCCAGGCCGTAAGCACCGATGCGCCCGGCCCGCGCCGCATCCTCGAGAAATTCAAATGCCGAGCGCAGACGAATCAGAAAATCCGGGCGGGGAACTTCATCCAGCTGCGTTTCGGGATTGTGCAGATAAAAAACGTCGACACTCGAGACTCCAAGATTGCGCAAGCTGCGCTCGAGTTGGTCTTCCAGATAGCGCGGCGCCATGCAATGGCATCCTGCGGCGATTTCCTCGGCGCGAAATATCCCTTTCTCGAGATACTCGCGCGAAAAATACTCGTTCGGGTCGTCAGGCATTTCCCCGTCTGGAGTCAAGAATCCAGCTTTGGTGCAAACCACCATCTCGTCGCGTTGAAATCCTTTCGCGAAAAGCTGCTGCAGCGCCGCGCCGATCGAGCGCTCGCTGCGCTGGAAGCGATAATTGATCGCGGTGTCGATCACGTTCGCGCCGCCTTCGACCGCCGCCACCACCGCAGCGGTATACGCCGCATCCGTCGGCGCGTCCGGCTCGCCGAGATAAGTGCCGATTCCAATCGAAGAAAGAATTAGTCCGGTGGAAAATTGTTCGCGGAAATGCCCCGCCGCGGCACGCCCGGCAAACCGCGCCGCATAACGACGGGTTCCTTCTGACGACGCCTTCACTGGCTTCGCGCTCGGGGAGCCTGCTGCGGTCGACATCGGGCCTCGATTCCTCAGGACGCTGAAAACACACACTATAACAGAGGGTACTATATCGGCTAGTTCCAGGGAATTCGTGAATGTTCGCAGTTAGTACGGCCAGTAATCAGGGCTTCGGCAGCGCATATTTGATCAGCGCACTCGCGGCATCATCTGACGCTTTCGCCGCAGCATCGCCTCCTTGATTGATCATCACAAGTTCGCCGAAATCTTTTTGCGGGGCGAACCAGGCGTTGGCATAATTTTGCGTGTTGCTGCCTGCATGCGCGAATGCACGTCCGCCGGCCCAGGTGCGATCCAATACCAGCCATCCGAAGGCGTAATCGCCGTAAGGTGGAGTGTGGAGTTTCTTGAAAGTTTCTGGCTTCAGAATTCCGCTGAGACCTTTTTCGCCGCGCAGATTTGCCTGAATAAATTTTGCCCAATCGAGCACCGAACAATGCACCGCAGCGGCCGGCGCGATCGCAGCGGGATTATCGGCCAGCGGACCGGGTTCTACTGGAATGTGGGTGCCGAATTTCAGAATGTGCTGCAGCGGCTCGTTGATTTTTCCGGGCGTTCCCATCGCGCCGAATCCGCAGGAATTCATGCCGAGAGGATTGAAGAGCCATTCGCGCATTAGGTCTTCCCATGGTTTGTTGGCGATTTTCTCGGCAATGACTCCTGCGATTGCGTAGCTCCGATTTGAATAGATGTATTTTGTTCCGGGCGAAGCTTCAGGAGGCTCCCGCAGAATCATTTCCGCATAAGCCCAGCGCTGCTCGCGCGGCGAGGCCGGCAAGCGATGCAAGTCGAGCAAACTCTTGCCACGGGGCGCGGTTTCCGCGGTGAATCCGGCGCGGTGGCTCAACAATTGTTCGAGAGTTACGTTGCGGTAGGCGGAATCCATTTTCGGCGCGAGTTCCGGCAGCGCCGAGGCCAGCGTGGTCGTCCAGCCGAGCTGCTTTTTTTCGACTAACATCGCGAGGATTACCGCAGTCATCGCCTTCGTGTCCGAGCCGAGATGAAATTGATCGTCGATGGTGACGGAAATCTTCGAACGGTACTTCCTTACTCCGACTGCTCCGGCTCCAATGACTCCAGTGCTGGTGACAATCGCGCCGGCAACTGCAGGGAGATCGTATTTTTCGAGAATGGGCTGGAGAAGCGGGTTGAGATCGGCGGGCGCGTGAGGTGCTTTCTGGGCAGGGGTGGCCGGGATTGTTGATTGGTAGGATTGCATCGCAATGATCAGAACCAGGCTCGCCGCCAGGCGCTTCATTCAATCCTCACCGCTTTATTCACCGCGACCTATTACGAGAGAGCGTCGCTAAATTATGCAGACGGGCGAGTCGAAATGCTTTCCGGCGGCTGGCCCGCGGCCATTCCCGAAGCGATCAGCAGTTCGCGCCCCTCGATGCGAAAAGCCGGCAGCGAGCGCGCAAACCAGATCGCACCCAGGATCGCTCCGATGCCGCCGAGGCAGACCGTCAGCGGCGCGCCGATATGTTTCGCCAACGTGCCGGCCAGCAGCGCACCGATCGGCGCCATGCCCATAAACATCATCGAATACACGGCCAGCACACGCCCGCGCATATTGTCCGGAGACATCGATTGCAGCAAAGTGTTGGACGCGGAAGTCTGCAACATCACCGAGTACCCCACTGGAATCAGCAAAATCACAGAAAGCCAGAACCAGTGCGAGAACGAGAAGAGGATCAGGCTTACTCCGAATGCCCCGCAGGAAATCGCGATCCACCGGCCCAGGCCGCGCAATCCGGTGCGCATCGCCAGCGTCAGCGCTCCGCCCAATGCGCCCAGCCCAGCCGCGCCCATCAAAATTCCGAAAGCTCTCGCGCCGCCGTGCAGAATTTTGTCGGCGAAGATCGGCATCAACACGCTATAGGGCAGAGCCAGCAAACTGATGCACCCGAGCAGAAGCAGCATCGAGCGAACCGGCCGCATTTGCATCACGAAGCGAAATCCCTCGGCGATATGCTCGAATGGAGACACGGTGATGTCTGGGCGGATGAACGGAGCCAGCCGCATCATTAATAAACCGGCGATGACCGCGATGTAGCTCACCGCGTTGGCAAAAAAGCACCAGCCTTCGCCGATCCATGCCACCAGAATGCCCGCGACGGCTGGACCCACCACGCGCGCGCCATTGAACATCGAGGAATTCAGCGCGATGGCATTCATCAAATCCTCGCGGCCCACCATGTCTCCGAGAAAAGCCTGGCGCGCCGGGATGTCGAACGCGTTCACCACTCCGAGCAAGGCCGCTAGAACGATAATTTCCCATACGGTGACTACGCGCATCAGCGTAAGGATCGCCAGCATGCACGCGAGGATCATCGAGGTCGTTTGCGTCGCGATCACCACACGTTGCCGGCTCAGGCGATCGGCAACCACTCCGCCGAGTGGCGCAAAGATGAACACCGGAATTTGCCCCGCGAATCCCACCACGCCGAGCAGAAACGCGGAACCCGTCATGCGATAGACGAGCCAGGATTGTGCGACGTTCTGCATCCAGGTGCCGATCAGCGAGATGAGCTGGCCGCCGAAAAATAATTGAAAATTGCGATGGCGTAGAGCGCGGAACATCGCCGAGGTTTGAATCGAGGAAAGATCGTTGACGCCTTCCGGTTTTCGAGGGGATTCTTTTACGGCCATCGGCGATTCGCTCACGAAGCTATTGTACGATGCCTCGTTGCGAAATTCGGACGCGTTTCGGATGCAGCGTTTCGGCTAGCGGCGACAATTTGGTTGAGCCGTTAGGCATAGCATGTTCACCCGGATATTTTCGCGATCGCACCACCTCCTCATGTCTCAAAGATGCTGCGCTGAAGCGCACCGCTACGACGGCGGGGCCGCTGGCGGAACTACAGGAGTTGGCGCGAGGATGCGGGCGCAGGCGCGGAGTAGGCGCCGGTAGGGCCAATCCGTGCCGCGAAAGAAGATTTCGCCTTCGCGCGGCTTGGAATAAAACCAGCGCGCCAACAATGAAAGATGATCCTGCATTTCCTCAGGAACCGCCCGAAGCCCAAATCGAGCCCGCAGCGCCTCCGCATTCGTAGCGGTGCCCTTTAGGGCAGCATCTTCGTCGCGGGATGCACCAACACCCGGACTCTCCAGATGCTCGCGCAAAATCGCCTCCACCGAACGAGGCTGACTGGAAAGCTCATCGAAGCGCAGAAAAAATGGCAAGGCAATAACTCCGCCACGAACCGCAAAGCAGGCAACAGTGTTCGACTCCGCCGCCCGCTGCATGACGATGGCGTCCAATTCGTCCACTCGCCGAGCCAGTTCGGGCAAATTTCGCATTGCCGCCGTGGCCTTCTCCAGCTTCTTGTGAATCGCGGCAGCGCGTTCAAAATCAAGTTCCTCGCTCGCCGCGGTTCGTTCGCGCTCGAGGCTGCTTTCAAGCGAAGCTCCCATCGTCGCTAATGCCTCTACAGTACGTGCCGTCTCCGCTTCGTATTCTTCCGCCGAGCAACCGGCGAAGCACGGCGCCAGGCACATTTTCATTTCCGAATAAATGCAGCCGGGAAAACTCGGATCGCGCCGAATTTTGATTTGGCAGCGGCGCATCTTGAACAGATCGCGAAATCCATCGGCAAAAAATTCCGCCGCGCGCCGCGAGGCAAACGGCCCGGCATAAAAACTTTCATCCGCGGTAATGCGCCGCGTCACGTAGCATCGTGGATAGGAATTCCGCAAATTGATTTTCAGCACTGCAGGCGGGCGCAGCCGTAGAAATTCGCGATAACGCTTCGGAAAGTTCGCGCGCGCGTGATGATAGAGCACCAGCGATTGCTCGAAGCGCGAACCGGTAAGCCGGTAGTGGATGCGCGCAGCGATTTCACGAAGGTTCAAGCGCTTGGATAATTCTTCCGGCTTGCTCAAGAAACGCTCAGCGGCACGACGCAAATTGGCGGTACGCGAGAGAAATGGCCGAGCACCCGTCTGCCGCGGCTCCAAAATGTAAACGGCCGCGCGCGACGGCAGCGCCGAGAAAAATTGAGCGTCGCGAGCCGGATCGAAATCAAGACCGCAATTCAACTCCAGCGGCGATCCGGAGTCGTCAGCAAGCGGCATGGCTGAATCGGTCAGTACGATTTGAGAACCCAGGAGGCAATCACAAGCCGCTGAATCTCGCTCGTGCCTTCATAAATTTCGGTAATGCGCGCGTCGCGGTAGGCGCGCTCCACAGGATATTCGCTGCTATATCCATTCCCGCCATGAATCTGAATCGCTTTGTGAGTTACGCGCGTCGCCATTTCGCTGGCAAAAAGTTTCGCGATGGAAGCCTCCATCGAATACCGCTGCCCGGAATCATGTTTCCAAGCCGCCTTACGCACCAGCAGCCGCGCCGCATCAATTTCCGTGGACATATCTGCGAGCATAAATTGGATGGCCTGAAAATCGGAGATGGGATGTCCGAATGCCTGACGTTCCTTCGAATAAGCCAGCGCCGCCTCAAAAGCCCCCTGCGCGATGCCCGTAGCCTGCGCGCCAATGCCAATCCGCCCGCCATCAAGCGTCGAAAGCGCCACTCGATACCCTTCGCCTTCATTCCCAATGCGGTTCGCCACCGGGATTTCGCAATCGGTGAACGAAAGCTCGGTGCAAGCTGTCGCGTGAATGCCGAGCTTTTTCTCTTCTTTGCCGACTTTGAATCCACGCGTTTCTTTTTCAATCACCAGCGCGGTAATTCCCTTCTCTCCTCGCTCCGGATTCGTGTTCACGTAAACCAGCGCCGCATCCGCCACGCCACCATTTGTGATCCAGGCTTTCGTCCCATTCACGATATAGCGATCACCATCTAACACCGCTTTCGTAGTAAGCGCGGCGGCGTTCGAACCAGCCTGCGGCTCAGTCAACGCGTAACAACCGATTTTTTCCCCGCGCGCAAACGGCACGAGAAATTTTTTCTTCTGCTCGTCCGTACCAAAACGATGAATCGGATCGCAATACAGCGAATTCTGCACCGAGAGCACCACGCTAGTCGAAGCGCAGACCCGCGCGATCTCCTCAATCATGATCCCGTAGCAAATGTAGTCCATCCCCGCGCCGCCTTCCGATTCCGGAATAGCGACGCCGGTGAGGCCAAGCTCCGCAGCTTTGCGAAAAGTCTCGTGCGGAAAATGGCCGGTCTCGTCCAGCTCGCGCGCATGCGGCTTTACTTCCGCATCGGCAAACTCGCGTACCGTTCGCTGAAGCAAAATTTTCTCTTCGTTGAGATCGAGATTCACGAAATAACTCCTCGACTGGAATCGAGTAAAATGCGCGCCCCACCAGAAAATGCCCCAAGCATCAAAATTTCCTCACGCCATGACGGTTTCAGATCATGCCTCGCGCATAGCCGAGGTGAGGAGTGTGTGGCCATTATGCTTCGCGCCCCTAGAATGAACCTAGCATGGATTGCGGCAAATATCATCGGGCCGGGAAAACTGGAACGAGTCCTCGAGTGGACTGGAAGTGGAATCGAGGCCACGGTCGCCCCGTTGCGTACTCGAACGCGTCGCGCCGATTATTCTGACTTGCGCAACCACTGATTTATGATAGGGTTCGCTTGAGAATCTCCGCACTTACCACTTGGAACGAGCTCATGTTGGCGGAGACGCATACTTAGGATTAGAGTTGTGGGGTGTGCGGGTCAGCTTCGTGGTGCGCATCGCGCGAAGAGCGTGACTGATCACCGCGCCCTGTTCTTCGCCGCCGCATCCGCGCTGCACGCAAACAGGAGGAAGAGATGAAAGCCAGCCGTTCGCAGCAAATGAGTATTTTAAGATGGGGAATACTAATATTGGCCATAATCATTGCGCCGGCGTGGGCGCAAAATAAGAAAGGTGAATCCGCGCCACATGCAGCTCCGCAACAACACAGCGCGCCTGCTGCAAGACCGGCCCCCGCGGCACGTCCAGCACCGCAAGCTCAGCATCCGAGCGGCGGCGGAGGCGGAGCGCGTCCATCGCCATCGGGCGGCGGCGCGCGACCGGCGGCCGGCGGTGGCTCAGCTGGCGGCGCTAAACCCGGCGGAAGCACGCCGCCGAAAACCGCAGGAGATACCTACAAACCGGCTCCAGGCTACGGTGGCGCAGGCGGCCAAAAGCCGGCAGTCGGCGGCAATCGGCCCGGTGCAACAACCCCAGGCGGCGCTAAGCCAGCGGTTGGCGGCAATCGGCCCGGCACAGCTCCCGGCGGAGGTGCGAAGCCAGCAGTCGGCGGCAATCGGCCCGGCGCAGCTCCCGGCGGTGGCGCGAAGCCAGCGGTCGGCGGCAACAGGCCCGGCGCAGCTCCAGGTGGCACGAAACCTGGCGCGGCAGCCCGACCAGCTCCTGCAAAGTTCAATCCTCCAGCCGGCGCAAAAGCCACACCGAACGCGCGTGGCGGCAATACCTACACCGCGAAAAACGGCACTCAGTTCAACACCGGAAAAGCCGGCAACCTCACCACCATGAAGACCAAGAGCGGCGCCACCGCGCGATTCGGTGCGAATGGCAAAGTGGCGCAAATTCATTCGGGCAACACGACCATCAATCGCGGGCCGCGCGGCGGGCGGGTAGCCGTGACGAATCTGCGAGGGGGCGGACGAGTGGTGAGCTATGGTGGACGTCGCGGCTTCGTCGAGCGACCCTTCTATCGCGGCGGACGTCCTTACATGCGGCGCACCTACTATTACGGCGGCCATCCCTACGCAGCGGTTTACCGCGGCTACTATTGGGGCGGGCATCCGTACTTCGGATACGTTCCGGGCTTCTACTACGGTGTGGGATTTTATGGCTGGGCCTACAATCCATGGGCCTCGCCAATCGCCTGGGGATGGGGTTGGGGCGGATCGCCGTGGTATGGCTTCTACGGTGGCTACTTCTCGCCTTATCCAGCCTATGCGGCGCCAGCTTTCTGGCTCACGGACTACGTGATCTCGCAGAATTTGCAGGCCGCGTATGAAGCGCAGCAGGCAGCCGCGGCGAATGCAGCAGCAGCAGCCGCAGCACCGCCTCCGGCCGCGGATTCCAACGCCACAACGCTCACGCCTGAAGTGAAGCAAGCGATTGCCGACGAAGTGCGCGCGCAGATCGAGGCCGAAAAGGCCGCGGCTGCGTCTCCGCAAGCGACGGCTCCAGTCCCAGCTTCGGCAGACGCGGCTCCAGCAGGGGCAGCGACGCCGGAGAACACGCAGTTGCCGGATGCGCTGAACCCGAAGAATCGCACATTCATCGTTTCTACCACGCTCGCCGAGACCACCGAAGACGGTACGGCTTGCTCGCTATCACCTGGCGACGTTCTGACACGCATCGGCGACACGCCGGACGCCAATCAGAATGTGAACGTGATGATCACCAGCGGCCAGAGCGCCGATTGTCCGACGGGAACGCAGGTTGCCGTGGCCGTATCCGATCTGCAGGATATGCATAACGATTTCCGGCAGAAGATGGACACCGGCCTGCAATCGCTCGCCGACAATCAAGGCAAGAAGGGCATGCCCAGCAGTCCGCCACCGGACCGCAAGGCTTCTCCGGCTGGCACGGCTCAACCCGACGCAGACGCAGCCACCGAACTGGCTACTACGGATCAGGACGCCGAAAAGGCCGAGGCGGACGTGCAGGCTGCGCAGGACAATGGCAACGGTGACGATTAGTCTGCCGCGGTCGTTGCAAGCTTGATGTACTCTGAAAAACTTACGGGGCGCCTGCAGCGCAAGCTGCAAGCGCCCCGTAGTATTTTTGTTCGGTACTTTCTGGACGCCGTGAAGCAAATCGCTGGACAAAATTTCTTTGCCGATAGGTTTTGTCAGAGCACGACTTCAGTCGTGCCGCAAGCGAGCTATAAATCGTTCGGCTTCAGCCGCCGAGGGCGAGTACGTGAGCTCTGAGCCCCAAGCCAATCAGGAGGGATGCCATGCTCGATGTTATTTTGAAGCGCTTCGAGAATCCCGACGAGACGCGGACGTTTCCGAAGGGCAAGTTCGAATTGCTCCGCATCGGCGGCATGTCCATCGGCCGCGCGACCTACGCGCCGGGTTGGCGTTGGTCAACGGACGTTGGCGCGGCCACTGGCGCAAAAATGTGCCAAGTCGAACACGTGGGCATGGTGATTTCAGGCTGCTCAACAGCCGCAATGGCTGATGGCCGCATCATCGAAATGCGCGCCGGCGACGTCTTCTACGTTCCTCCAGGCCACGATAGCTGGGTGGTCGGCGACGAGCCGTACATCTCGCTACATTTTCTCGGCACCGAGGCTTACGCAAAAAAGTAGCGCCGGCGTCCCTGCCGGCATCTTACGACCGCGATTTCGCCAAAGGCAGCCGTCACGATCGGTCCGCACAACAAAATCGAAGCCCTTAGTTCCATCCTGCGCCGCACATGATCTAGCCGTGCGCGAACTGATGCCCTCGTAAGATGCCGGCAGAGACGCCGGCGCTACTTTTCCCACTTCCAATTAGCGAATTGTTCGCGCAGCTTGATCTTCATGAATTTCCCCACCGAAGTCCGAGGAATTTCATCGGCGAAGACGAATGCATCCGGAATCTGCCACTTCGCGAATTTCGGTGCAAGGAATTCCCGCAAATCTTCGGCAGTAACTTTCGCGCCGGGCTTCGCGACGACCACAGCCAGCGGCCGCTCATCCCATTTGGGATGCCGCACCGCAATCACCGCCGCTTCTCGAACCGCTGGGTGTCCCATCAGAGCATTCTCAAGATCGACCGAGCTGATCCACTCGCCGCCGGATTTAATCATGTCCTTGCCGCGATCCACGATGCGTAGATAACCGTCCTCGTCGAGCGTAGCCATGTCGCCAGTCTTAAACCAACCATCCTCCGTCCAGCGATCCGCCGTTTCCGGCGCATTGAAATAACTCGACGCCACCCACGGCCCGCGAATTTCCAGCTCGCCCGGAGATTTGCCATCGCATTCGACAAGCTTGTCATCTGAGGACCGCACGCGCAGCTCAATCATCGGCGCGGGCCACCCTTGCGAGGCGCGAACGCGGTACTGCTCGTCGCCACTCCAATCGCGCATGAAGCCGCGAATCCCACTGGTGGTCGCGAGCGGAGTGGTTTCCGTCATGCCCCAGAGATGCGTGAGGTGAAATCCGAATTTATCGAGAGCGCGGATCATGGATTCAGGAGGTGCAGTGCCGCCGCATGTGACGTGCACGTCGCCGTGGAATTTCCAGCGCCCGGGATTTTTCTCCAGCGCGCCCACCACGCCGAGCCACACGGTGGGAACAGCGCACGCCTGCGTGACGCGTTCGCTCTCAATGAGATCGAGAAGGCTTTCGGGCTCCACGTTGGGTCCGGGAAAAACAATTTTTGCGCCGACCATCACTGCGGTGAACGGAATGCCCCAGCCGTTGGCGTGAAACATGGGCGAGATGAGCAGCACCGTATCGCGCTGGCTGATGGCGAAACTATCCACCATCGCCGAAGAAAAAGAATGCAGCACCAGCGAGCGATGCGAATAGAGCACGCCTTTCGGATTGCCGGTAGTGCCGGAAGTGAAGCACATGGCCGCCGCATCGTCCTCGTCAATTTTCGGATAGTGAAATTCGCCAAAACCGGAAACGAGAAAATCTTCGTAACTCTCCATTCCTTCGGGCACGGCATCGCCGCCGCCGAACGGAACGACGAAGACATGCTCGAATTTCACCAGGTCTTTGAATTTTTCGTAGATGGGCAACAGCACATCATCAATAATCAGAAAACGGTCGCCCGCGTGATTGGCGATGAAGGCGATTTCCTGCGGATGAAGGCGCAGATTGAGCGGATGGAGCACGCCGCCCGCAGCCGGAATTCCGAAGTAGGCCTCAAGATGCCCGGAATGATTCCACATCAAGGTAGCCACGCGATCACCCGGCCGAAGCCCCGCGTAGATCAGCGCCCGAGCAAGCTGCCGCGCCCGCCGAAAGAACTCCGCGTAGGTATAACGGTGGATTTGGTACTGCGGATCGCGCGAAACAATCTCACTCTTTCCAAAAAGCGCCCGCGCGCGATCCAGAATCGTATTCAACGTAAGCGGAAAATCCATCATGCGGCCGCGCATGGAAAGCCCCCGGGAAGAAGTGCGCGGATGGTATCACGGACAAGGAGCACTTAAGTAGCGCCGCCGTCCCTGGCAGCATCCGACAATCACTCGAGAAGCGGTGGGGCGACACTCACGATCGGACTACAAAAACAAAATCACGGCGACGATCGATGAATGTTATCGCGCCGTCCAAAATTTCTGCTGTCGTGGAGACTGTCGCCCGTAAGATGCCGGCAGAGACACCGGCGCTACTTGGAGAAATGCGGCCTTGCGGATTTAGTCGAAGCGGGCTTTTGGCTTGGCGCGTGCTGTTACGGCTCGCGCATCGGCGACGGCGGCGAATTCATCAAGTCCGAGAGCCGCGCGAGCTTCGCGAATTTGCGCCGCGTGGCGCGCTGGATGAACGGCCAGGAGCGCCAGACATTCCTGTCCGGTGACCAAGCCGCCGATCGGATGTGGAACTTCCAGATCGCGCAAATCCACGCGGCACGCGGCTACAAATTCGATCGTGTGCGCGCGGTGCTCGCGGAATCGGGCTACAGCGTCGGCGAGCGTCGCAAATCGGCCGTTAGGAGCAAGCGATGCGGAAGTTGTATAGCGCCGGCTGCGATCCGTGCCCGTACGCAGAAATCCTTCTTCGCGCCCGCGTCCTACGTGGGAAGAAAGTGGGGCGGAGCGCTGCGTGATAGCAACAAACATGCCGCGCTCCGCGGAGACGACGTGCTCTACACACTCTAGAATCGACCAGCGATCTGACGAGGGTTTCAGTCGGGCCTCGCCTTCGCTCACACCCGCAACCGATTCGAGAAAATCGTCACGTGTGCGTTCCAGAACGGAGAGCATTAATTGGCGATCGTGCTCATCCATTGCTTCGCAAGGTAACACGCCGTGGGAGCGAATTGGGCGGACTGGCAATTTCGCTTGGGATTGCAAGCAGTAAGCGGACAGAAATTGTCACCGTGTGGAAAACTCGTCGGCGCGGTGGCCGGCGGGCGGATGTCCCGTTAAGAAATTCCCAGAGACTGACGGATTTCGCGGATTTGCGCGGCATGGCGCGCGGGATGCATCGCCAGGATCGCGAGACATTCTTGCGCGGTTATTATTCCTGCGATGGGGTGCGGCATCTCCACAGCATGAAGATCGTCGCGGCAGGCTGAAACATATTCAATGACTTTGCCGCGTTGCTCGCGAAATTTTTCAACCGCCTCTCCCAGAGTCGCATAGCGACCGGTCGGAACCACATGTTCGGGCGCAGCAAGCTTGCGGCTACGATCCGCGACGGAACGCAGGAATTCCTGCTCGCGATTCTGCGCGCTCGGAGGGGTGCGCGGAGTGCAACGCTGCGTGATCCCCATAAACATGCCGCGCTCGGCGGTAGCGACGTGTTCCGTACATTCGAGAATCGACCAGCTATCCGCTGCGACTTTCAGGCGCGACTGCTCTTCGGTAACGCCGGCAAGCGAGGAAAGAAATTCATCCCGCGTGCGCGCCAGGATGGCGAGATATTCGGTGCGTTCGTGTTCGTTCATGCTTTTGTAGCGGATGGTGCTTTAGCCCTCCCGCAGTTCGGCCCCCTTTTTCTTGATGTCGCCGATGCAACGTTCACATATTTCGAGCCCGGTGATCGCTAGGGCCGCTTGAAGTTTAACTGCATGCCCGAAATTGAAATTTGTGGGGCCGAAAATCGGGAGGGTCTAAAGAACCCTCCCCTACGAACTCAACTTCGGCTCAGCTTTCGTGACCGCGATGGCGTCATGGAGTTTTTCGTAGGTCGTGTCTAGATCTTCTGGCTCAACTCTCGTTTCAGCAACCGTGGTCATGAAGTTTGAGTCGCCCGACCAGCGCGGCAGCACATGCAGATGCATATGCCCTTCCACGCCCGCGCCGGCAGCGCGCCCGAGATTCATCCCCAGGTTGTAGCCCTGCGGATGATAAGCAGCCTCCAGCGCCGCCTGCATTTTCTGCGCCAGCACCATCATCTCCGCCAACGCCGCCGGATCCGCAGCCTGCAAATCTGCGACGTGCGCGTAGGGGACGATCATCACGTGCCCGGTGGTGTAAGGATAGCGATTCAGAATGATGAAGTTTTTTTTGCCGCGGAAAATAATGTGGGTGCGGGAATCCTCATTGGCTGCGACCGCCGCGCAGAAAATGCAGCCTTCTTCTTTTCCGCCCGCGGCGATGTATTTGTAGCGCCACGGGCTCCAAAGATAATCCAAAGTGTGAGCCTTAGCTGGAAGATCCCGAGGGCGAGGCGGACTTCGCATGATTCACGAAGTCTTTCAATTCCTTGCTCGGCTTGAAGAACGGAATTCTTTTCGGTGGCACTTCCACTTTAGCCCCGGTTTTCGGATTGCGCCCAGTCCGCCCACGCCTCTGCCGCGTGCGGAAACTCCCGAAGCCACGGATTTCGATCTTGTCGCTGGTCTGCAGCGCCGCGATGATGCTGTCAAATATCGTTTCCACCACTAGTTCAGAATCCTTGCGTGGCAGTTCAGTGATGCGCGTGACCTCTTCTATCAGGTCCGCTTTCGTCACCGTGCGTTCTTTCACGTGCTGCTCGCCGGCAATGTTCGCCATGGGGTGGCAGCCCTCCTCTTCGTAAATCTCCTCGTTCGAAACAACTCCATCTATATGATGCGGGTAGAGCGAATTCGGCGTCGGCGCCTGCCAGCATTCGTTCCACTCGCAGCGCGCCAACGTCCCCCGGCAAGCGCGGCGAACAAAGCCCCGACGACCTTTGCATATCACCAATCAACGTCTAGGTAAATGATTTTTCTGCCGGAGCTGGGCAAATGACTTCTCTGCGGGGAGGGGCCGCAGTGATGATGGCCCGAAACAACGTGCTACAAACTTCGAATCTTTGGCCTATGAGTTCTGGCGCTTGGCCAGGTTCGCACGAATGGCGTCGCCGATAGTTGCCGTCGGCGACGATTTGGCGGAGGTGGTATGAAACGTCTCCATCTCCTTGCGCTCGATTTGCTTCTGCGCTGCGCGGTAACTCAATCCGATCTTGTGCTGCTCCGGCTCCACTCGAATAATTTTAAATTCGTATTCCTGACCGGTCGTGAGCAACGAAGCCGCGCGGTCTTTGCGCGGCGATTTCTCGCGATCGCGTTCGCCTTTTGGCCGCCGTTCCTCGATTTCTGAAACGTGGCAAAGCGCTTCGATGCCGTCAGCCAACTCGACAAACGCCCCAAAATCAGTGGTGCGCACAACTTTGCCCTTGATTACGTCGTTCACCTTGTGAGCCGCGAAGAAATTCGCCCAAATATCGTTCACCTGCTTCAGCCCCAGCGAGAGACGGCGATTTTCGGCGTCGACCTTTCAGCACTTTCGCCTGCACCGTGTCGCCCTTCTTGAATTTCTCGCTCGGATGCTTCACCCGCTCCGTCCAACTGATGTCACTGATGTGAATGAGTCCCTCGAGCCCTTCATCCACTTCAATGAACGCCCCGAAATCGGTAAGGCTGCGTACCCGCCCACTGATCACCGTGCCCACCGGAAAGCGTTCCGCCGCCGCTTGCCATGGATCGGGCAAAGCCTGCTTCAGCCCCAGCGAAATTCGCTGCGCGTCCGGCTTCACTTCTAGAACCACCACTTCCACGTCATCGCCGACTTTCACAATCTTCGAAGGATGCTTCACGCGTCGCGACCAGCTCATCTCGCTGACGTGAATTAATCCTTCCACGCCAGCCTCGATCTGCACAAAGGCGCCGTAATCCGTCACGCCGACAACTTTCGCCTTGATGCGCGTGCCCGCAGGAAATCGCTCCGGCACTCCAGCCCAAGGATCAGCAAGAAGCTGCTTGCGGCCCAGCGAAATGCGCGATTTTTCTTTGTCAAACTTGAGAATCTTGACTTCGATCTCGTCATTCACCTTGACGATTTCGTTCGGATGCTTCACGCGGCCCCAAGCCAAATCAGTGACGTGAAGCAATCCATCCAGTCCGCCAAGATCGACGAACACTCCGTAGTCGGTGATGTTCTTAACGCGGCCGGTGACAGTCGAGCCTTCCACCAGCGAATCCATCAAAGCATCGCGCTTAGTCTTCGCAGCTTCTTCGAGCAACGCGCGCCGGCTGACCACCACGTTGCCGCGCTTGCGATTCAATTTCAGAACGCGAAGATCCAGCTCGCGATCTTTCCACGCCTCAAGATCGTGCACAGGACGCAATTCAAGCTGCGAAGCAGGCAAAAACGCGCGCACGCCGATATCGACCACCAGCCCGCCCTTGATGCGCTCCAGAACTTTGCCCTTAATCGTTTCGTGCTCGCGGTACGCTTTGTCGATACGCTCCCAAACGCGCCGGCGATGCGCACGCGTATGCGAGAGCAGAACGTAGCCGTCCTTGTGCTCGTGAAGACGCTCGACCTCGATCGTCTGGCCCGCGCCAAATGGATTCGTGGTGCCGGCATCGAGAAATTCCGAAGCGGGCACCAATCCTTCAAATTTTCCGCCGACATCCACGATCACGCCGGCGTCAGTCACGGCCACAACTCGCCCGTCGAAAATTTCGCCCTCAGCAACAGCAGGCTCGGGAACGGCGTACTGCTCGATCAGCTTCTCCATTCCCTCGGCGGATTCAGCGTCGGTAGAGGCAGCTTCGCCATTCGCCACCGTCGCTTCCGCAGATTCTGCGGGCGCGCCAGCAGATCCATTTCCGGCGGACGCAGATGATTCGGGCGCACCGCGATCCGGCGAACTCGATTCGGAAGGAGTTGCTTCAGAAGAGGCATGCTCGACAGCCACAGCCGCCGCGGCGGCCTCATGCGCAGGCGCGGTTGTCTCGGCAACTGCGGTGGCCGCGGAAGGCGTTTCCTGCGCCCCTTGAGGCGCAGAACGATCGTTCGTGTTTTCGTCCACCGGTGTAGGTTTAGAAGCTAATTCGTTTTCGCGTGACATGGGACGCGGCCTCCGTGGAACTTGATACCCTGGTAACCGAGAGCTATCCCTCGGACTCTTCACCCTGCTGGGAATAGAGCAAAGAAGGGGATAAACCGCCCGCGCTCGAAAGGTCTATCGCGTTCGATGATACGCGCGGCCCGCAAATAATGTCAACAAAAGAGGCTATGCAACGAAGTGCGGCTTTGCTCTGCGTCTCGATCCGACTTGCGCGATCTATTAAATTCCATTACGCTCACTCAGTTGTTAGCGGCGTCTCCCCTCCTCGCCCGCTATCAGTTGCCCGGTTGGAATTCAAATCTTTATGAACGAAGGATGGAGTATGACGCGCAAAAACACCTGGGCGATACTTGTCGTGGCAGCGGCGCTGAGTTTGCCCCTGGCCGCGTGCAAGGACACTCAGACCATGCAGCAGAACGAGCAACTAAAGACCCAGTTGGCTGAACTTCAGAAGGAAAATGCTCAATCCGCAAGTGACCTCGCGGCAATGACCGCTGCCCGCGACGCTTTGACCAAGGAGAATGAGACTCTAAAAGCGCAGTTGGCCTCGCGGAAATCAAAGCATTCGGGAAAAAGTCGACCAGCCACAAACATCACAGGAGCCAAACATCCCAGTAACAGTAGCAAGTTTCGCGCATCCCAAAGATTGCGCGAACCAATCTCAATTTTGATCATTAAAATAAAGGGAGGATCACAACATGAAGTCGTTTGAGTTGCAATTTCGCTTTCGAGATCGGAGCGACACGACAGTCGAATCAACGGTCAAGGCCGAAGCGTCAAGTCTTCCAGGCGCAGTCGGCAAAGCGGTGCGCGAGTTCGTGAAGGGCCTGGACCGCAAAGCAGCGCTTCGACATGAACAAGAACGGACTAGAAATCGTCGCCAAATCCCTCGGAGCAGCAGCCGAAACACCGGAAGACGTATCCGCAAAGGCCGCGTCAAACTAGTGGGGGCGGGTGTTCACTCTCCCGCCCGCCTTGGCCTTGGGTGTTCGTCCCCCGTCTCAGACGCCGCAGATCTGCAGCCGTAGGGGCGGGGGTTCACCACCCGCCCGCTTTGGCTCTGGGTGTGCGTCCCACGAACCGTTCACCCCGTATTGATTAAGCCCGGAATCGCCCAGCCTGCCGAATTTCCTTGCGGTAATCGGGTGCAGAGATTTCCACGGTGCGGCACATTTCGTAAAGCCGCGAACGAATCCGAGTCCCAATGCGATCGCCCAGCGAATCTTCAACAGCAGACGGCCGAAACGAAGACGGCCGCGTGACAGGTCGAGGGTTAGCATCCGTATCAAAATAATTCGTGGTGACCAGCGTGACGCGATTGTCGTTGTAGCGCGCATTAAGAATGTGCCCGATCGTCTCCAGCGCCCACAGCGAAGGCTTGCTCGCCCCAAGGTCGTCAAGCAGCAGAACTTCAACTTTGACGACAGGCTCAAGGACTCCAAGCTCCGTCGACGCGCTCTCCGCATTGTAGCTATCCTGAATTTCCTTCAGCAGCTCGCGGTAATCATAGAAAAGGCAGGAATGCCCGCGACGCATCAATTCCTGCAGCGCAGCAACAGCCAGATGCGTCTTGCCGACGCCGCACGATCCCATCAAAAGAAGTCCGTGCTCAGCCGCTGCGGGGTAATCGCGCGCAAAAGCCTGCACCACCAAGCGCGCCTGCTCCAGACTGCGATTCCACGCCGACACTTCCGCCGGCGTGCCGATCTCGTATTCCAGATCCTTATCGAAATTATCGAAGTCGCAGTGCCGGTATCGTTCAGGAATGCGCGCCCGCGTAAAAATCCGCGATGCTCGGTCATCCATCGTGCATTCGCAAGGAACAGCCCAAACCATTCGAGACTCGCCGCCCCGCGTCTCCGGAGAAGCAAGCGGCTGCGCCTCAGTATTTTTTTCAGGACGCGCGACGGTCTTCCATCCAGTGCCGCCGCAGAGAGGACAATCAGGACGCGCCATAAAAAGAGAATAAGCGCGCAACGTCACACACGCAAGCTGTCGAAGCCTGTGCAAATTTGAGGAAATGTGGAAAGAGAAGGTTTCGTAGCGGTGGGCTTCAGCCCAGCATCCGATCTCAGCGCGAAGATGCTGGGCTGAAGCCCACCGCCGCGCAGGGGAGGCCGTTACTTTACAATACGAATGGCTTTTGCAGGCGCCGCGCGCACAATCGCAGTGCGAGCCCGGCGTTCGTTAGCGTGACTCAATCCCCGCGCCAATTCGCCGCGAACAAAAGTAATAAACGATTCCATCTGCGACTGCATATCCGCCATCTTATCGCGCATATTCAGAATCACTTCGATGCCCGCAAGATTGACGCCTAGTTCGCGGGTCAGATTCAAAATAATTTCCAGCCGTTCGAGATCGCTATCTGTATAAAGCCGCGTATTCCCCTGCGAGCGCGAAGGCTTCAGCAATCCCACTCGCTCATAAAGCCGCAGAGTCTGCGGATGAAGACCATAAATCTCCGCCACCGCGCTGATCATGTATCCAGCTTTTGATTTCTTCCGTGCCTTAGTAACCATGGCGATTACAACGCGGCGCGCGAAAATATCTCGAGCCGCGGGTCCTCCGGAGCAGCCTTACTCAATTCCCGCAACAATTCCTTAACCTTTTCGTCCTCAGGCTTCGGCACCACCACTTGCACTTCCACGATCTGATCCCCGCGATGCCCAGGCCTCCGAGCCGAGGGCGCGCCTTTTTCCCGCAGGCGTAATTTCTTGCCGCTGTCCGTCCCCGGCGGAATGCGCACTTGCGCGCGCCCATCAATCGTAGGTACCTCCACCTTGGCGCCCAGCGCAGCTTCGGTCACCGTAATCGGCACCACGGTGTGCAAGTCGTCGCCGCGGCGCTCGAAAAACGGATGCGGCGCCACTTGCGTAATGAAATAAAGATCGCCAGGAGGCCCGCCGTTGGCACCCGCATTGCCATGACCCGCGACACGGACGCGCGATCCGGTCTGCGCGCCCGGCGGAATCCGTACATCGAGCGTCTCAGCCCGCCGCACCCGCCCTTCGCCGCCGCAAGTGCGGCAAACCGTGTGCAGTTTCCCAGTGCCGCCGCAGCGCGGACAGGCAACTTGAAATTTCATCTTTCCGCTCGTCTGGGTAGTACGCCCGCTGCCATGGCACTCGGTGCAGGTTTGCTCGTTGCCCACATAGCCTTTGCCATGGCAATCGGTGCAAACATCCAGTCGCGTGATCGTTACTTTCTTCACCGTCCCGCGCATCGCTTCGGCAAATGAGATGTCGATCTGATATTCCAGATCGGAGCCGGCTTCAGTCTCATACCCGCCACCCTGCGCCGCCCCGCCCCCACGGAAAAACTGGCTGAAAAGATCCCGGAAGCTCGTACCGCCGCCCGGACCGCCCGCGCCTCCGCCGCCATAATCGAATCCGCCAAAATCAAAATGAATATCTTCAGGCGAGACGTTATAGCCGCCGCCACCGCCTTGACCCTGCGGACCAGCCGAGCCAGGCGTGTTGAAACCGAACTGGTCGTACATTTGGCGTTTCTTCGTGTCCGAGAGAACTTCGTAGGCTTCCTGGATTTGCTTGAATTTTTCTTCCGAGGATTTATCGCCAGGATTCAGATCAGGATGGTATTTCCGCGCCAGCTTGCGATAAGCCGCGCGAATTTCCTTAACGGGAGCCTTGCGCCCCACGCCCAAGAGTTCGTAATAATCTTGTTTGGAATTAGTTGCCATGTTCCCAGTAGGGGAGGGTGCTTTAGACCCACCCGCAGTTCGGCCCCGTCGTTACGACTTCGCCGAATTATCGATCAAGTGAGCCCGCCCTAAAGCCCTGCCCACTTCGCATTCCATTCCGTCATTTCCAAAGCCTCGCGCGCCAATTCCTCGCGATGCCGAATCTGCTCTTCGGATCGCTTAGCCGAAGCCGCATCTTTCTGATTCGCACGTTCTAGCCAACGGTCAATCCGCCCGATTTTCTCTTCTACCGTCCCCGGATCAGATCGAAATCGCAACAACGTCCCAGTAATCTCCACCGACCGCGTAGGAAAATCCGCCGGCACATCCTGCTGCGTCTCGTAGAAAAGCCGCCGCCAATCCGCACTAGGCGATTCAGTAATCGAAACTTGAATCAGATAATAATTATCCCGGACTTTCTGAACCGCCTGAGGCGCGCTAGCCCGCTTAATTCCAGTAGAGGCCAATCAAGTCTCCAAGTAGCGCCGGCGTCTCTGCCGGCATCCGTCGAGCAAAACTCCAACCACATGCGAAGATCACGGACGGATTACAAAACAAAAAACCCACCGGCGATTCGACTGAACGTCCCGCCCAAAATCGCGCCCCCCTGCCGGCACTCGCTCTCGCAAAATGCCGGCAGGGACGCCCGCGCTAATTAATTCGGCCGCTTCGTTTCGTCCACATCCACGAACTCAGCGTCCACCACATTGTCCTGACCCGATCCGCCCGAGCCCTGCGCTCCACCAGCCGAGCCATCCGTCGCCTGCCCGCCACTAGCAGCTCCAGCCCCGCCAGCAGCACCCGCAGCAGCCTGCTGCGATTTGTAAAGCACCTCAGCCACCTGATGCGAAGCCTTGGTCAAACCCTCAACCGCAGCATTGATGCGTTCCACATTTCCATCGGCAACCGCACGCCGAGTCTCCTCGATCGCAGTCTCGATAGCTTTCGCATCCGCCTCAGGCAACTTGTCGCGATTCTCCTTCAGCAACTTTTCCGTCTGATAGATAAGATTGTCAGCCCGGTTGCGAGCCTCGGCTTCCAGAACTCGTTTCTTATCCTCATCCGAATGCGACTCAGCTTCCTTGCGCATGCGCTCCGCTTCATCCTTGCTCAAGCCGGTAGAAGCAGTGATCGTAATTTTCTGTTCCTTGCCGGTTCCCTTGTCCTTCGCCGAAACATTGAGCAAGCCGTTCGCGTCAATATCGAACGTCACCTCAATCTGCGGCAAACCACGCGGCGCCGGCGGAAGTCCCACAAGCTGGAAATTCCCCAGGCTGCGATTCCCGCTAGCCACCGGCCGTTCCCCCTGCAGAATGTGAATGTCCACAGAAGTCTGGTTATCAGCCGCCGTCGAAAACGTTTCTGACTTGCGCGTAGGGATCGTAGTGTTCCGAGGAATCAATGTAGTCATCACGCCACCCAACGTCTCGACGCCCAACGACAGCGGCGTAACGTCCAGCAACAAGATGTCCTTCACTTCCCCGCCAAGCACGCCACCCTGAATAGCCGCCCCTACCGCGACGACTTCATCCGGATTGACGCCCTTGTGCCCTTCCTTCCCGAAAAGCTCCTTCACAATGTTCTGAATCAAAGGCATGCGAGTCTGGCCGCCGACCAAAACCACTTCGTCAATCTTGCTGGCATCCACTCCCGCGTCCTTCATGCACTTTTTGCAAGGCTCCACCGATCGCCGAACGATTTCATCCACCATCGATTCCAATTTCGCTCGCGTAAGCTTCTTCACCAAGTGCTTCGGTCCGCCGGCGTCAGCAGTAATGAACGGCAGATTGATCTCCGTTTCCATAGTGGTCGAGAGTTCAATCTTGGCCCGCTCAGCCGCATCGCGCAGCCGCTGCAAAGCCATCTCATTGCCCTTAGCATGCAAATCAAGACCTTCGTCCTTCTTGAATTCCTCGATAAGCCAATCCACAATTCGTTGATCGAGGTTATCGCCGCCGAGGTGCGTGTCGCCGTTGGTAGCTTTCACTTCCACGACGCCTTCGCCGACTTCCAGAATCGAAATATCAAAAGTGCCGCCGCCAAAGTCATAAACGGCGATCGTCTCATCCTTCTTCTTGTCCAAGCCGTAAGCAAGCGCCGCCGCAGTGGGCTCATTGATGATGCGCTTCACGTCCAAGCCCGCGATTTCGCCGGCTTGCTTGGTAGCCTGCCGCTGCGCGTCGTTGAAGTAGGCTGGAACGGTGATTACCGCATCCTTCACCTTCTCGCCAAGAAAATCCTCGGCGGCATCCTTCAGCTTGCGCAGAATCATGGCCGAAATTTCGGGCGGGGTATATTCCTTGCCCTGCGCCTCGACAGCCACATGGTCGCCCTGGCGAACCACTTTATAGGGCACCATCTTGGTCTCTTCAGTCACTTCATCGTAGCGGCGTCCCATAAACCGTTTGATCGAATAGATCGTGTTTTCCGGGTTCGTGATCGCCTGGCGCTTTGCCACTTGGCCGACGAGTCGTTCCCCTGTCTTGGTAATTGCAACAACAGAAGGCGTAGTCCGTCCGCCCTCCTGATTTGGGATTACCACCGGCTCGCCACCTTGCATGACGGCCACCACCGAATTGGTAGTTCCAAGGTCAATCCCGATAATTTTGCTCATTGAGTGAGCTCCTTCGATACGCGAAGCCTGAAAAGCCTCGCGATTAACGCTAGATACGATGCGAAGTATACAGGTTGAGTGTATGCTTGTCAAGTTTCTTGATGTAGAGGAAGCAGCTTAATTTCAATGGTTTACGAGAAGACAACCGATGAAGGCACTCAACGTAGGACCAACAGTTTACCACCCGCCCGTCGTGGCTTCGGGTGTTTCCGGTCCGACGCTGCCGATCTAATTCTCGATCCAATTACCCAATGGGCAGTACAGCGCAGCGGATCACAACGAAACCGCTGATATCTCCAAAACGGTTACGCATTTGCGGCAACGCTTCGAACACCTATCGGCTTCTAACCGCGAATAAGGATACAATAATCGGGTCTATAGATTCAGCCCTGCAATCTACAAGTCAGGGCTGGTGATTCAGCTCTGAAAAATAAATGATTCGAACGAAGCGCCCTGGTCTGACAATTTCCCGCTCAGGAGGATTCTAAAGATGCCACGCGGCTGGACTTCGCGCGCAAACTCGGCGACGCGCATTCTGGGATGGACCGCACTGTTCGCCCTAATCGCGGTCGCAGCAACAGCGCAAACGCAAAAAAAGAGCGCCACGAGCGCCCCAGCAGCAAAGGCCGCCGCCACCTCCGATGAAGTGCCGGTAAAAGCCATCGGCTCAAAATCCGCACCAATCACCATGGAAGTTTTCAGCGACTACCAGTGCCCGTCCTGCCGCCTGCTCTACGAACAAACGCTAAAGCCGCTGATCAATGAATACGTCGCCACGGGCAAGGTCTACTTGGTCCACCGTGATTTCCCGCTGCCTATGCACAAATATTCCACCGATGCCGCCCGCTGGGTAAATGCCGGCGCAAAAATCGGACGCTACCCCGAAGTCGAAGCCGCGCTGTACGACAATCAGGACGCATGGTCCGCCGACGGAAATATCCAAAAATTCGTCGCCGGCGCGCTCTCACCAGCCGATTTCAAGCGCGCGGAAAAAATGGTGGAAACCTGCGTAGCTGATTCCACGGGAATCAAACCAGCGAGCTTCAATCTGACTCCGCAAACGCACGAGTGCTCGATCGACGACGCCATCGCCAAAGATAAAGCCCTCGGCAACACCGTCCCGATAACACAAACTCCCACGTACCGCTTTTCTTACAAGGGCCAGACGTATCCGCCGACGGCGGGCTACGTCTCCTGGCAGATCCTCAAGCAATTCTTGGATAGCTTGCTCACCCAATAACATGAGCAATTCACCGCTGGACCACCGGCCGAATTCTTCTGATCGCGGGACGAATTGTTCTCGGCGGAATTTTCATAGCGGCCGGTTTCGTAAAATTGCGCCCGGCCGTTCACGGCATGGCGTGGTCCCGGGCTTCTGTGAAAACTTCGCTGGCAATGTTTGCGATGCAGGTCGACTCCTATCAGATGTTGTCCTCGAGCAGCGCAAATCTTGGTCGCGCATACTTTTGCCGTTCGCAGAGCTCGCTCTCGGATTATGGATCGTCAGCGGCGTCTGGCTGGTGCTGCCGTCGCTGGTCACCACGCTGATGCTTGGCGGCTTCCTTACCGCCATGATTCGCGCCTACGCTCTCGGACTCGAAATTAATTGCGGCTGTTTCGGCCCAGGAGAAAAAGTCGGGCCTCTGTCGTTCGTGCGCGACGGTTCATTCTTCGCACTTTCACTCGCGGTCACCATCGGCGCGTTTCTGATCTCGCGTAAAAAGCCGGCGCCACAGTCGTCCACCGGTTCAACTGCACAATTCGAACAAGCTCGCTGAAGCTTCTCTTCCATCGCAACAACTCGATTCAATCTAGCTCGCGGCCAACAACATTCCCGGTTTCCTCATTCCGCGAGGCAAGTTAGAATGTGCCGCGTTGATTGGGAGCCCAGCATACATGCGTAATTCAAGAATTCCGCAAGCGCTTATCTTTTTCGCCCTTATCGCTGCCAGTGTCGTCTCCGAGATGCCGGCGCGCGCGCAATCCGACGCGAGCACCGGAAAGAAACTCACCGTCGAGCGCATTTACAGCGCCCCCAGCCTAAGCGGCACGCTCGTCCACGGCATCGAATGGACTCCCGACGGAAAACGCGTCACTTACTTCGAGCGAACCGGCACCGGAAGAAACGCCGCGACAGATATGTGGGCCATGGACGCCGCGACCGGCCAAAAATCCGTTCTCGTAAGCGCAAAAATGCTCGGCTCGCTGCTTGAACTCGAAAAACAAAAAGCCACGCAAGGCACGGGCCTAGCCCGCGCCACGCCGCAGGATTACCAATGGGCGCCCGATGGCAAAGCGATTCTATTCGTAAGCGACAGCGAGCTGGTGTGGCTCGATCTCGCCAGCATGACCCCGAAACAATTAATCAAAACCGAAGCCGATATCGAAGATCCGCGCCTCTCACCCGATGGCAAATGGGTAAGCTTCGTCCAAAACTACAATCTCTGGACGCTCAATATCTCCAGCGGTGAGAAAAAACAAATTACCGAAGGCGGCTCCGAGGAAATCCTGAAAGGCAAACTCGATTGGGTTTATCCCGAAGAGCTTTCCAGCCGCACCGCCTACTGGTGGTCGCCCGATTCCAAGCAAATCGCTTATTTCGAAATGGACGAGCGCCCAGTAACAAAATACGCGATCTACGACATGAGCAGCGATATCGGCGGCATCACCACCACGCGCTATCCGCAAGCCGGCGAACCGAATCCCATCGTACGGGTCGGAGTAATCGCGCCCACCGGCGGTGAAACGAAATGGATGGACACCGGCGCCGACACGAATGTTTATCTGGCGCGAGTAAATTGGCTCCCGAACTCGAAGCAACTTTCCATTGAGCGCCTCAATCGCGCGCAAACCCGTCTCGATCTGCTCCTCTGCGATCCCGCCACGGGCGCATCGAAATCCATCCTCAGCGAAGAAGATCCCTACTGGATCAACGTCAGCGACGATTTATATTTTTTCTCCGATAGTCAGCGTTTCCTCTGGTCCAGCGAGCGCGAAGATTTCCGTTTGATCTATCTCTATGACGTCAGCGGAAAACTCCTGAAGCAAGTAACCACCGGCGACTGGAACGTAACCAGCACCGAAGGCTTCGGCCCGCGCGCGACGAATGGCCTCGTCGTCGATGAAGTCCGCGGCGAAGTTTTCTTCCACTCCAACAAAGAAAATCCAACGCAAACCCAACTCTACCGCGTCTCGCTGAAAGACGGCGTGGTCAAACAAATCACGCAAGGTTCTGGCACGCACGAAGCAGTTCTCTCTCCCGATGCCACCGCATTCGTGGAAGTATTTTCGAACGCCACAACGCTCCCGCGGCAAAGCCTCTATCGCGCCGATGGAAAGCTGGTAGCGACCATCCTCGAGAACAAAGTGCCCGATCTCGATGAGTATCAATTGCCGAAGACCGAATTCACCACCGTAAAAACCGCCGATGGCACGACTCTATACGCCAGCATGATCAAGCCCCCAGATTTCGTCGCCACGAAAAAATATCCAGTCCTCGTCGAAGTCTACGGCGGCCCCGGCGCACAATCGGTGAAGGACCAATGGGACCCCAGCAAATTCTGGTCCAAGATGATGGCGCAACACGGCTACATCATCTGGTCGCTCGATAATCGCGGCTCGCTCGGCCGCGGCCACAAATTCGAAACTCCTATTTATCATCACTTCGGCAAACTCGAACTCGACGATCAAGTTGCCGGCGTGAATTATCTGAAGTCGCTTCCCTACGTGGACGGCAAGCGCATCGGCGTATGGGGCTGGAGTTACGGCGGCTACATGACCCTGCAAGCGCTCTTTCACGCGAGCGATGTTTTCAAGACCGGAGTAGCGGTCGCGCCGGTAACCGACTGGCGCCTCTACGACACGATTTACACCGAACGTTATATGAGCCTTCCGAAAGACAATGAAGTGGGCTACCGCGATTCATCCCCGGCCAATTTCACACAGAATCTGAAAGGCCATCTCCTGGTAGCCCACGGCACCGGCGACGATAACGTCCACTTCGCAAACACCGCTCTGCTACTGAACAAATTTATCGATGCCGACAAATATCCCGAGCTGATGATTTTCCCAGGCCGCGGACATCCCATGAGCGACCGCGCCGCACAAGTCGACCTTTTCAACCACATCGAGCAGTTTCTGCTGAACAATTTATAGCGAAAGTTTTGTCGCGGCCTTGGTAGGGGCCGGGGTTCACTACCGGCCCGGTGTGGCCTTAGGTTTTTCGCCATTTTCCCGGGGCCGCTGAGAGTGCGTTGAACAAGTTCTCATTTAGATCGAAAAAATACGCAGTTCGGAAATTTTGCATCTA
Organism: uncultured Acidobacteriota bacterium; assembly: GCA_963792515.1. Lineage (GTDB taxonomy): Bacteria > Acidobacteriota > Terriglobia > Acidiferrales > UBA7541 > Palsa-147. The sequence continues at coordinate 59,406 of CAWBWG010000003.1, forward strand.
ACGATTGCGATGAAATCCAGCCATAAATTTTGGCGTCCCTTCGCGCTCGCTTCGCTCTGCGTAGCCGTCATTCCCTTCGTCATCCAGCCAGCCGCAGCGCAACAGCAGGAAACCACGCCGGCCAGTCAAGGCCAGCAAAAACCGCAACCAGAACTGCGCAGCGGCCCCTCGCTCGAAAGTGCATTCAACCATATGTACCGCCTAAATTTCGCGGACGCCCACGCCGAAATCGCCGCCTACCAGACTCTGCATCCCGACGACGCGCTCGGCAAAGCCACCGAAGCCGCCGCCTATCTTTTCGAAGAATTCGAGCAGAAAGGCGTGCTCAGCTCCGCGTTCTTTCTCAACGACAAGCGCTTCCTCGGCGGCGTCGAAGGCTCGCCGGAATCAAATCGCAATCCAAAATTTCTCGAAGCCAATCGCCAGGCTCGCGCCTTAGCCCAAGCGCGCCTGAAAACTTACCCGCGCGATGCTGATTCTCTGCTCGTGCTGGCCATGGCCGATGGCATGGAATCGAATTACGACGCCATGATCGAAAAGAAGCAGCTCGCCAGTCTTTCCATGCTCAAGCAGGCCGACGCCGAAGCCACCAAAGTTCTTTCCATCGATCCAAAAGCGCAGGACGCCTACGTCTCGCTCGGCTCGGCGAACTACATCATCGGCTGCTTGCCGGGCTACAAAAAAGCATTCGTCTGGTTCGGCGGTGTCCATGGCGATAAACAGCGCGGCATCGAGCAAATGCAATCGGCAGCTTCCGGCGGGCATTTTCTGAAGCCTTTCGCGAAAATCATGCTGGCCCTGGCCCACGAGCGCGAGCATCAATACCGCGAAGCTAGCGTGCTGCTCGCCGAGCTTCACAAAGAATTTCCCGAAAATCCCCACTTCGGCGCCGAAATGACCCTCGCGGAAAAAGCAGCGGGCGGCCAGTGATCGCGCCGAGAATTGATTGGAGCGCTCGCATGAAGTCATCTCTTCGCAGAATTTCGTTCCCTCTTCTGGTCGCGATTGCGCTCTGCGTTGCCGCCGTTGCGGGATCAGCTCGGCCGGCTCGCGTTTCCGCAAACCCGCGCGCCGATAAGGCGCTTTTCGAGATCAAAAAAATCGGTGACGGAGTCTACGCCGCGATTTCACCCGGCGACAGCAGCGCCGGCGCCAACGCCGGATTTGTGATCGGCGACGACGGTGTCGCCGTGATCGATACTTTTGAAGACGCAGCCGCCGCCAAAGTTTTGCTCGACGAAATCCGCAAAATCACGAAATTGCCCATCCGCTTCGTGGTCAACACTCACTATCACATCGATCACGTCGCCGGAAACGGCGTCTTCGCCGAAGCCGGCGCGACAGTCGTCGCCCATCGCAACGTCCGCGAATGGATTCACACCGAGAATCTGAAATTCTTCGGCTCGAAAATCACGCCCGACCAAAAGAAAATGGTCGAATCGCTGGTGGCCCCGTCGGTGGTTTATTCCGACTCGCTAGACCTCTATCTAGGCTCGCGCCATTTGGCTCTGCACTTTTATCCCGGCCACACCGGAGGCGACACCGTAGTCGAGGTGCCGGACGCACACGCGGTTTTCTGCGGCGATCTGTTCTGGCGAAAAACGCTGCCAAATTTAATCGATGCCTCCACGGATAAATGGATTGCCACGCTAGATAAACTTGAAACGATCGCGCCGCAAGCAACGTACGTTCCAGGCCACGGCGACATAGGCAACGCCGGCGACGTCAAAGATTTTCAAGCCTATCTAGTCGAACTCCGCGGCGCCGTCGCCGTCGCGCAAAGCGCAGGAAAATCCGGAACAGAAGTGATCGACGCAGCCCTCCCAGATCTCCAAGCAAAATATGGAACCTGGGATTTCTTCAAATATTTCGCGAAGAGCAACATCGCGGATACAGCAAAGGAATTAAAAGGCGAGAAGCGCATCCCGGCTCCGTCGAAGGATTGAAATTGGCGCACAATAGCGGGGCCAAAGACGGGAGGGTCTGAAGACCCTCCCCTACCACTTCACGCGCACTCGATAGTTCAGCGTCGCCGTCCCATCCTTCTCCACCGGAATCTGAAACGTCAGCGTGCTCGAGTCAAGCTTCGTCGATTTGTAATTCGACTTCAAAATCTCCCAATCCCCGCCAATCGGCTCGCGCAATTCCACATTCACGTCCGAACTCTTGTGATTGCGCAAAGTGATCTCATATTCCATCTCATAAACGCGATCGCTAATCTTCCGGAAATCCGTCTCCTTGCGCTCGCAAACCACATCAAAAGCATCGCCCACATAAATCGTGACTTTTTCATCTTTGGGCGTGTGCCCAATGTGATCTTCGCCGACCAACTGAACGCCGCCCTTCGAATCCGATTGATACACGCGGAAATTCCCAGCCGGCAGCGGCATCCCCAGGCCAGATTTCTCGTCATTCTTGAAGCGGTAATTCACTTTCACAGTCTGCGGAATCGGATTCCCAATTCCCTGCGACGCCCGGTAGTAGTAAGACTGCCCTTCCACCAAAAGAAATTTCTCCACGGGAATCGCCGTGCCGGTCAGCAAACTGATCTGCTTCGATTCTTTGTCCTCGATCGAAGTTCGCCGCTCCAGCAAATAAAGATGATATTCAGAGAAGTTTTCCTGCGAAAATTGCGGCGCCGCTGCCACCGCCTCTTTTCGAACCAATGCAGCGCCCGCCGTTGCGCCTATTCCGTTTGACACGCGATGCAACTCACCGGCAACCAGCTGCAGCTTCGCATTTTTGTAAGCCGTGCCGCTGTTGTTATTCAGCGTCACCCAGCCATCCAGATCCGCGGCCTTATCATCGCGGTTCACCGTCAAGACATAATCCGCATTCCAATTCATATTATTCGTAAGGTAGGAAGCCTCCACCTTCTGCGATTTCGGCCCGCTATTCTCCAGCATCCAAAGCAGCGTAGGCTTGCTATAAAGATTTTCGGGCAAATCAGCAAAGCGGTAAGACTCCGCCGTCATCCCAGTCACAATTTCTCCGCCAATTTTCCAGACCGGACCGTTATTGTCCGCAAGCAGCAGCGCCTTCGTCTCCACCCACTTCGTGGAATTATTTTCCGTCTCGCGATGCACCAGCGTCACTTCCTTCCCCACATACTTCTGCAAAAGTTTTCCGGGATCGAGCAAATCGTATTCGTAATTCTGCTCGACCACACTCAAGTGCGCCGGCTCGCTAAGGGAGCGGAAATGCACGGTAGCCGGATTAATCGAAGCCGCCACATCTTCAAATTTCAGCGAAAAGTTGCCCGAAGGAAGCGAAAGCTGCCGCACATCGCGCACCAACGCCACATTCGAGTTGTAAACCGTCACATTCAGATCCACCTGGTCCTTCTGCGTGCTCGAAGGCGTATCCGCAGCCGGACGCGCCGCTGCATCCGCATGAACCGCCCGCCAAGCCAACGGCGCAAACGCAACCGCGCCAGCCGCGAACGAAATAATTAACAAACTCCGCTGAAATTTGCGTCGGAGCATTCGAACCTCCCGGGAAAATCCTCAATCTTCTGTGATCTCAATGCTTAGAACGGGGCCTCATGTTTTTCTTGCGGCTGCAATCGATACTTAGTGAGGTTTCTTAATGTGCTTCCACTTCGCGCCGCCATTTTTTGTCTCATACATGCGGCCATCGCTCGCGGTGATCGTGGCGACATCGGCATCCTGAGCGCTCACCGATGTAATATCAAGTTCCGTAGGCGACTTCACCATCTCCCATTTTTCCCCATCCACAGTGCGAAGAATCGTCCCCTGCCGGCCCACCACCCAGCAAATTTTCGACGAAGGAGCAGATCCGGTCACCAAACGCACATTAGTCTCGGTAAGCTGCGCCTGCCAAGTCGCGCCCACATCGCGCGAAAGCTGAATCTCATGCGCCCCCGCCACGCGCCACAAAATATTCGAATCAGGCGTAGGAATCACGATAAGCGTAGATTCATCCTGCTTGAATCGCGAAGTAACCGTTTCGGCCACCGCAGGTGCCGCGCTTTTTTGCGCGGCGATTCCGCCCGCGGTCCCGGTCATGGCCGCACCGCGTGATCCTGTCGCCGCACGCCCAGGAGCCGCTTTTTGCTGTGTACTGGCGGTAGCCGGCCCGTTGGAATTTTGACCAGGCGCAGCGGGCTTAGAAGGTTCGGCACCAGGAGCCGGCGCCGGATTTTTTGGGACTTCGCCGGCATTCACAGCAATAGTCGCGTCGCTCGAATTCGGCGCAGCCGGCGGCGCCGGCGCTGCCCCCTTCGCCGCTTCGGACTGTGGCGGCTTCGCGATTCCACCTGCCGTTCCAGAACCTCCCTCCGCAGGACCTACCCCGCCGCCCGTGCCGCCTCCTACCGAATCGCTTGCCCCGCGGTCTCGTTCTTTCTTGAACTCGCGCCGCGCGTTTCGTGATTCCTCGTCGGTGGGACGCCCCGTCGGCGCATTCACAGCATCGACATTCTTTCCGCGCGCCGCCGCGCCGCCCTTCGAATCTTTCCTCGCAGCGGACGGCGGCTGCGGGGACACCTCCACCGTCTCGGTGCTGGAAGGTATTGGCAGCGGAGCCAGAGGCGAATTCGCAGACGGCGGCTGATTCTGCGCCACAATAGGCGTAGCAACGCGCCCGTTGCGCGGCCCAAAAGGCCCCCACACCGTCGCCCAAGCAATAATCATCGCCAGCGCCGCAGTCACCGGCACCAAAAATCGCCAATCCCAAATCCAAGAAAAGCGGCGTGAGCCGGCCCCCGCAATCTCCGGTTCCGCTCGTGCCAACGCGGCCATCTCGTTACGGCACTGCGCGCAATTTGAAACATGCAAATCGCAAGCCCGCAATTCCTCCGCCGTCAAAGTCCGCTCGAAGTAAGCCGCCAACACCTCCGCGTCAAGATGTTCGGATTCCGCCGCGGCAGCACCAGACGCAAGCCCGCGCCGCACCATGGCCCCGAATTTTCTCTCGTTATCCCGCGGATTCATCCACACTTTCCCTTCATTTAGAACGATACTCCGGTCACATCTTGCAGCGCAAAGCCCTGCATCGCGTCATTCCTTCTTCGATAAAGCCCGCGTCAAATCAAAAGGCCATTCCTCGCGTGCATATTCATAGCAAAGCTGCACCTGTGCCTCGCTCAACCGCTTTTTCCCACGCAAAGCCGCGTCAACTTGTTGATGCAAATCGCGCCGCGCCCGGTCCAACTTGCGCGAAACAGTAGCCTCATGCTCGCCAAGCAACCGCCCAATCTGCGCCAGCGTCAGGTCTTCAATGTAGTAGTAAGCAAGCCGCAAACGCTCGCGCGCCTCCAGCGCCACCAGCGCCTCCGAAAGCGCCGCCTGCAGTAAAGCCAGATACCGCCGCCGCTCAGGATCGGGAGTCTCGTTCACCGGCGCCGCAGGGTCGATCGCCGGACGCGGATCATCGTCACTAACCGGTGCATCCAGCGATTCGGTCCGACGCGTCCGCCGAATTTCATTGATATAACGTTGCGACAAAATCGCCCGCAGCCAAGTCCCCAATTTGCTGCGTCCATGAAAATAATCAAACAGCGTACGCCGCTGCCCCTCGCGGCTCTCCAACCCAAAAAGCTCGGCATAAAGCGAATCCGCCAATTCCCGCCCACCAGATTCCCCAGCAATCGCCCGCCCGGCCCGATAAAGCTCCGCCCGATAACGCGAAACAAACTCCTCCCAAGCCCGCGAATTCCCAGCCCCGCAAGCACAAGCCAGCGCAAGATCAGGAAGATTCAAAGATTCAAGGTAAGCAATAATGTCGCGCCGGGCAGGCTGCCCCGCGGTACCACGAAATCGCGAACCCGCGCTACGTTCCAGCGCCTCGCGAAACGCTCCCACTCCCAATCCCCAATCCGCAGGCGCCACCGCAAGCGTATACAAACGCTCAACGGTAGGCCCCAAATCGGAAGCAAATCGCAAAGCACTCGGCAATGGACAAGCTCCAAAGCCAATCAAATTTCAATCCAACCAAGGCCTAGATAATACCTGAGAGAACGCTGGATTGCGGTCACGTCTCTCCTCTCCATCACTTCACGCCTCGATTTGACTTCCCTCCTGTGGCTTCCTACGATTCTCGTGCAATGTACATCTGCCGCGAATGCGAAGAACCTCTAAATCAAGCCATGGAAGTCTGCCCCCACTGCGGCGCAGATTTAACAGCTGCAAACCCAGAAGAAGGCCCCGTCCCAAAGAAAAAATCCAACCTAATAAAATCGATCGTTATCTGGGGAATCCTGATCGCCTCCGTCTGGGCTATCGTCTGGTTCGTCCTTCCGCCGCGCCCGGAATCCTCCAAAGGCGAGGCCGAAAAAAGCGCCCTAGCAGCAATATCCGAAGTGCGCGTAGCTCTGCTCTCGTACTCGAGCGCAACGGGCAGCTTCCCGCCATCCATGGAAGCACTCGGTGACGCGGTCCGCTCCGCAATCCAAACCGCCAAAAGCGCCGGCTACGAAATTCAATACACCCCCGCAAACACCGATGACTCCGGGCGCATCAAATCCTTCGTGCTGCTAGCCCGCCCAGGAAATTTCGGCTACCGTAATTTTTACGCCGACGAAACAAGCGTGATTCACGAGACCGCCGCAAACCGTCCAGCCACGCCGCAAGACCCGGAATTTCACCAATGACCAACGCGCGTCCAACAACTCAGGAAGCCACTCCGGCGATGAATGGCGCTGCCATTGCACGATTAATCTGCGCGGCAATCCTGGCAGCCGCAACTTCTGCCGCAACAGCTCCAGCCCGCGCCCTCGAAAATCCGTCGAAGACGTCCGTCGAATGCCGCAGCTGCGGCGACGGCCTCTGCCGCAAACCACAAATCGAACAAGACCCCATGGATCACCAGACCATGGACGCAACACAGAATGCCTCAAGATTCCATGGACCACAGCACGATGAATATGGGCCACGATCAACCGTTCACACTCGCCGGCACCATACTCGAACACATGGTCGCAGGCACAGACGTCGAGCCAGGCTCCCTCCCGCAACACGCCTGGATGTTCCAACGCGGCAAATGGGATTTCATGGTCCACGGCATCCTCTTCGTCAACGACATCCAGCAATCCGGCCCCCGCGGCGGCGATAAATTTTTCGGCGAAAGCTGGTTCATGGGCATGGCCCAACACGATCTCGGCCCAGGCAAATTCACCGCCCGCGCCATGCTAAGCCTCGATCCCGCATTAATCAGCGAGCGCCGCTATCCAGAATTATTTCAACTAGGCGAAACCGCCTTCGGAAATCCCATCGTCGACGGCCAGCACCCCCACGATTTTTTCATGGAACTCGGCGCCTTCTACGATTGGAAACTCGACGAGCACAATCTAATCTCGTTTTACGCAGCCCCAGTAGGCGATCCCGCACTCGGCCCGCCCGCCTATCCTCACCGCGCCTCAGCCAGCGAAGATCCCATCGCCGTCCTAGGCCACCACATGCAGGATTCCTCGCACATCGCCGACGAGGTAGTCACCGCCGGCTACACCTATCGCTTCGCAAGAGTAGAAGTCTCCGGCTTCCACGGCCGCGAGCCCGATGAAAATCGCTGGAATATCGACGCAGGCGCCATCGATTCCTGGGCCGCCCGCCTAACCATAAGCCCAACTCAAAACTGGAGCGGCCAATTTTCCCTAGGCACGCTGAAAAGTCCCGAAGCACTTAGCCCGCAAGAAGATTTAAGACGCATGACCGCGTCCATCGAATACGCGCGCCCAATCCCAAAAGGAAATTGGGCGTCGTCGGTGGTCTGGGGAAGAAATCGATCGCTGGTAACCGGCGAGGTTCTAAATAGCTATCTATTCGAATCCACGCTGCACTTCCTTACTCACAACGCCGCATGGACCCGCATAGAAAATGTAGACCGCACAAACTTGTTGCTGCTAGGCGAAAATCCCGAGCCGCCAAATTTCGAAGAGCGATTCCTTGCCCGCATACAAGCCTACACCGCAGGCTACGATCGCGAATTTCGCGTCATCCCGCATTTCTCCACAGCCATCGGCGCCCAAGCCACCTTCTACGGCAAGCCCGATTCTCTCAACGCCATCTACGGCGATCATCCCGTCGGCGTAGTAATGTTCCTACGCATCCGCCCCGAAGGCGCCATGCACTAATTTCCCGCGCAACTATTCCGGCTGCGCCAATCCCTTCGCCCTCGCGTCATCCAAAATTCCCTGCGTCTGCTGAACAGCCTTCCTCGAGAGTTCGCCCTGCTTCCGCCCAATTTCACCCTGTCGCCGCCCGATTTCGCCCTGCTTCCGCCCCAATTCGCCCTGCTGACGCCCAATCTTCGATTGCGCGCTCCCAGCCTCCGACTGAATCTCCCCGATGCGGCTCTGCAATTCACCCAATTCGGATTGCAGCTCGCCAATCTCCGAAGGTGTCCCGCCCTTTTCAACAATCTCGCGCATGCGCTCTTTGATGTGCTCGAGGTCTGCGGTCATATCCGGGATCTTGACTTTTACTTCTTCCATCTGGTCGCCAAGCGCATCCTGCTGCTTGTCCAGTTCTTCCTGCTGTTTCCCCAATTCATCCTGCTGCGCATCCAAATCGTGCATCGGCCTGTAAAGTTTCAGCGCCCGGTCAATCGTAGCCCGGTCGCGAATCACATAGCCCTTGCCTTCGTGCTTGAACCAAATGAAATCGCCGCTAATCTTCGCGTGCAGCGCCTTCGCCTGCGCCAGTTCTTCGGTGTCGCCGGAATCGCTGATCGTCACCGAGTGATTCAGCACCGCAATATACGAATTTCCCGAAGCAATGATGAACGCGTCGCGCACATGCTCGTCATCCATGATCCAGGTATTCGAATCGCTCGATTGCGACTGGCTCGCGCGAGGCGCCAGTGCCGCGAACGGCGCGAATGCTGCATACGGCACCGCATCCACGAGAGGCGCAAGTGCCGGAAGATTAGGCATCGGCGATACCGACGGTGCAGCTGGAGCGGGCGGCGTTGCAGGTACCGCGGCAACCGGCGCTTGCGGCGGTGTAGCAGCTACAGGCGCAACGCCCCGAGGAAGCGTTTTTTGCGCGGCAGCAGCCGCCGTAAAATGAATCGACGCCGCGGCAAACAGCAGGGGCATCGCCGCGCCAGCCAGCAAAAACACAAATGATTTTCGGATTCGCATAGTTACCGCTCCCTTCCATCCTAAAATTCGATCCACTCGCCTGGCCGCGTCGCCCCCCGCCGCCATCGAAACTCCTTGCCACCAAACTCGTCCCGAACCCGCCCGAATCGCTTCAAAAAATCGCAGCAGAATCTCCGCGTAACGCTCGCGATCCGCTCCGCTAGCCAGCGCCGCCTCATCGCTAGCCTCTTCCGCCAAGCGCGCCAACTCCCGATCCAGCCACCAACTCAGCGGACTAAACCAAAAAATCGCCCGATGCAATTTCGCCAGCCTCTGCATCAATGCATCCCCACGCCCAATATGCGAAAGCTCATGCGCCAACACTGCATTCAATTTGTCGGAATCCCAATCGCGCCAATCCGCGGGCAGCAAAATCACCGGACGCGCCACACCCAAAGTAACCGGCACCAAAACCGCATCCGATTCCGCCAGCAAAGGCGTCTCTCTCAAATGTCCAGGAAACGCCCGCAAAGAAAGGCTCAGCGAAGCACGCGGATCGCGAATCGCCACCGCACCGCGAATCAACGGCCGTCCGAATATCCACCCGATGAACAACCGGCTCAAAAGCAATCCCGCCATCGCCAAATACACCGCAAGCGCGGTGAGCGCCCAATTATTATTCCAGCGCAGCCGCTCGACGCTTCCAGCAGATTTCAGATTCGAACCATCGGCGTTCGAAAAACCCGCGAAGCCCGCCGCGATTGCATTGCCATGAGGCGTCGCAACATGTGAGCGGCCCGCCGCAGCATCGGCAAATTCCGGATGCGCCGCACGCGGAGAATCATTCACGTCGGTAGCACCATCAGCGACCACCCTCAAATGCGAACTCGTTCGCAATGCAGCCGCGCCGCCAAATCCAAAGCGCTCAAACCGCGAGCTCACCGCGACCGGCACCGCAAACTGCACCGGCGGCAGCACCAAAGCCAACAAAGGCATCGCCAGCGCGCTCCACAACGCCAACTTCCAAACCGCCAGCCGCAAGGTGACATCTTTCGCACGAAAAATACCCAGCAAAACTCCCGCAACTCCAGCCAACACGATCGAGCGCAAAGCCGAAGCACCCAACACCGCTAAAAATCCCGATGCGAAATGTGAAAATGAGCCGGAGTCCATCATTTTTCATCCCTCCGCCGCCGCGATTTCTCCTGCGCCACCTTCCGCGCCAAAATCTCCAGCTGCTTCCCATCCAACACCCGGTTATCCACCATCCCCAAAACCAGCGCCTCCGCCGACCCCCCGCAAAACCGGTCAATAATATTCTTCACCGCCCGCACCGCCACATTCTCCCGCCGCTCCGCAGCCCGATAAATAAAAGTCCGCCCCTCGACCGTATGCGTAACGTAACCCTTCTCCTCAATCCGCCGAAGCACAGTGCGAATGGTCGACTCTTTCATCGGCCGCGCCGCAGCCAGTGCCGCGCGGCAAACCTCCGCCGTACAAGGCCCATGCGTCCAAACGTAATCCATCACCAACTGCTCCAACTCCCCCAAATTCTTCAATCGCAAAACTCCTCGATCAACCATCTCAAATAGAGCGCCAGCTCTACCTCCGAACGTAGGGCCCGCGCTTTATGCCGGGCCTCCTCATGCAAGATCGCGCCAAAAGCGAAAACCACGCTGTACCGCGATCCGCCGTAACGTTACATCTTGTAACAGTAGTTCGCGCAACCTGTCAAGCAAAATCCAACACAAATCACATACTGGCTTTTGAATGCGCACTCAAGAATTTAGACGCACCAACTCCATCAAGGAAATCGAGCACAGGCCCCAGCGATAGTAAGTTAGGAACGATTCTTGTAAACTGAAACGCAGCGCCCACCGCGGAGAGGTGCTGGAGTGGCCGAACAGGGCTGACTGCTAATCAGTTACACCCCAAAAGGGTGTCGGGGGTTCGAATCCCCCCCTCTCCGCCATTCCCATCTCCGTCGCCTATGTTCCGGATGGCTCACCAACGCGTAGCGCTGGCAGCCCGCCGGCGATTTTTGACTGTCCCCAACGCTTCGGCTGAGTTAATCCTCGATCTTAAAAATCTGACCGGGTTGAATGGTTTCAATGCAGGCGAGGCAAGCGCGTGCGAGCGGCAACAGGTCCTTCAGACGGTTTGACTTCGCGCGAAGAATTATAATTGCAATTATTCGACCGGTTAAATTCTGCTGGTATTGAACGCTCTGATCGACCGTAAGGAAAACGTCAAATTTGGCCGCTTCCGCCGCGATCAGGAGCTCGCCATTTTTCAATCCAGCGAATCCGGCGTAACGAACTGTCTGGCAATCGTGCTCGGGCAACGAGTTTCGGAATCGTTCATCGATACATTCGTCGATCAGAACGCGCATTTATGGACGGGCGAGCAGGAGTTGTTTCGCTTCTTCAAGCGCAGCGACAGCCGATTCGCGCGAGACGGTAGGAAATCCCTCTAAGAAGTTTTCGAGTGTTTCTCCGCCTTCCAGGTAGTCGAACAGCACTTGGACGGGCACTCGCGTTCCGCAAAACACAGGAGTTCCGCCAAGAATATCTCGATTTTTGACGATTACTTCCACGGCACGATTGTACCACGCGTGACTAGAGCCAGTAGCCGCGCCTTATGACCCGCGCCACTATTGCGGCACAACTTTTCGCCCGCCAATTCAACTCCGTCGCGTCACTGTACATCCGTGACTTTGCCTTTAACGAAGGTAATCTTCAGTCCGTTGTACTGATAAATTTTCTTCTCGCCCAAGTCAGCCGCGAGCACCAGACCATTATTCGTATTCGCCTGCACTTGGTCGATGGTCTGCCCAATCTTGATCGGAGGAGCCGGCGGTGCGGCTTCGGCGGGTGCAGGAGCAGGAGCCGCATCCGCCGGCGCAGCCGCAGCGGGCGGAGCCGCGTTCTGTTGTTGCGCACCGGCATCACCCGTATCAATCGTCAAAACCTGGCTGATCACGTCGCTAATCTGCCCCGCATCCGCCGTCTCAAGATATCCTTTCGGAAAATCAAACGAGACCGCCGATTTGTAAAACGACGGCTGCTGCACTCCATTGCAGGAATCGCATTCCACCAACGATAGCGTGACTTTTTCTTTCTTCTGATTCACGTCGATCTTCGTTACATAAACTTTCTCGCCGTCATCCAAATAACGCCCCACGTCCTTCACCATCGCGGTGCAAAATCCGCCGGGAGGATGCAGATTCCCGTCCTGAAAATTCGCCGCGCAAGTCACCAGGTTGGCCGGAGGCGTTCCGAACAAACTCTTTCCATGGATCACCAGCACCGTTCCAGCTTCAATCACCCGCACCCCGGTCGAATCCAAGCCGAACTTGGTGAGTTTGTACTGCCCCTTCAACTTGTCGGAAAGCGAACCGGAATCGCCCGCAGCCGGCGCCTGCGCTCTCGCGACTGAGGACGCAAAAAATGCAATCAAGACGGTCGCAACCGTAAAAGCGATTCGAATAGGATGGCGGCGCATGCGGCATTCTCCTCTTATGATTTAGCGTTTTCAGGAATTTTCAGGCGTGCCTCGATCAACTAAGTTACGTACCAGCAGTTGCAGCAGGAGCGCCGCGAGATTTTAACGCGGCGCCCCAATCGAACCAAGTCTCGAAAGCTTGCGACGCCGCGGAGAAGTTCGCCCGCAGCTGGTGAGTTCTAGTCGTCGCCTTGACCGGATCCTTCAGCCTGCTTGACGTCAGTTTCCGTCTGATCGGCAACCTTCTGTTGATCCTGCAAATCAGCGAGCGCGGTCAGATCGGCGCTGGCCATCCCATCAGGATTTTTCTGCCCGCCAGCCGCCGGTCCGCCCGGAATTCCATTCTTGCCCTGCGACTCAGCAAGCTTCTGCAGACCTCCATCGATTTTCGCCGCGAAGTCGTTGTGCATATCCTGCAAATCCTGCACCCCAACAGCCACCTGCGCCCCCGTCGCGCAATCGCCCCTCTGGCTAGTCGTCACCAGCACTTTCACGTTTTGATTAGCATCCGGCGCATTGTCGAGGCGCGTCAGAACATCGCCCGGACTCAGCCCACAAGTCGCCCCGCCATCCAAATTTTCCTGCAGCGCCGCGGACACAATAAACGTCCGGTAATTCGGATCAAGCGCCGCCGGAACTTGGTCCGCTCCGCCGCTCGCAGATTGCGCCCCGCCCGCCGGTTGCGTCGCAGCCTGCTTCTCCGCCGCAATCTGCGCTTTCACTTCGTCATCAATCTGCTTCTTCACCTCGGGCGTAATCGTCGCAGCGCTTTGCCCAGCGGCCGCGCCACCCGCATTGCCAGTTTGATCTCCGGAATCCGCCGGCGGAGGCGCCCCGCCATTCGCATCGGCCTGCGCCTGATAAGCCGCCTGCAAATTCTGCGCGATCACGTAATCCGTCAACCACAGCGACGCCCCGCCATACACCGGCTCCGCCGCAAAATATCCGCCATAATATCCATACCAAGGATCGCCCGCCCAACCCCAAGCGTACGGCACCGCCGCGCCCCACGGATCGTAAGCCCAACCGTAATACCCCGGCCCATAGTAATAAGCCGGCACGTATCCGTAATAAACGCCGCCGCGATACGGATACCCGCGATAAACATAAGCATTCGCTCTCCCATTTGCCACATAGGTGCGCCGCATGTACGAGCGGCCATTGCGCGTGAAGGTATGTTCGACAAATCCACGATGCGCGCCCATGCCAACGACGCGAGTTCCATCTTTTCGCGTAGTAACCAACGAGCGCTGATTGTGCGCCCCCTTGCTGATCGTCATATCACCCGAGTGCATCGGATTCTTGCTATCCGTCACGGACGCGTGAATCGAACTCACTTTTCCGGCCGAATTGTAATTAGCCTTCGCCCCCCCGGGAGTCGTCACGCTCGTAGTCTTACCGTGCGCGTCGCGCGTCACCGACGAACCATTCGGCCGCGTCGTCGTAGTTGTGCCATTCGCATTGTGCACGGATGCCGGTTGAGCCGCCGGCCTGCTGGCAGGCGCAGCCGGTTTCGCACCCGCCACCGGCGGCCGTGCGCCAGGCGTAGCCGGTTTCGCCCCGGGCGCCGCGGGCCTCGCGCCAGGTGCTGCGGGCCTCGCACCGGGCGTAGCCGGTTTCGCGCCGGGTGTAGCCGGCCTCGCGCCAGGCGCTGCTGGCCTCTGCGCTGGTGCCGGAGCTTTCTGCGCCGGCGCCGCAGCCGGTTTGCTCGAACTTCCCGAAGAACTGCTTTTCTTCTGCCCGAAAACAAATGACGGCAGCAACGCAAGAATGGCGACCGCCACAAAAAATTTCCCCGCTTTTCGACTATCGATGTCTGGGCACATCAGCGCCTCCTAGAAATTCAATCTCCCCGGCCCGCTTTCACGAGATAGAACGACCCACCCTCCAAAACTTGCACACGCCGCGACTTACCTCGGCAACTCAGTCTAGAAGTGATCGTGCATGCCTCGTTCGAACGCCATCCGCTGCGGGGCTCGCGCTCTGACCAAGTTGCCCGCATCCTACGCACTCCCCAAGTACTCTGCAAGTAAATATTCAGTGAGTAGGGGCGGGGTTCACCGCCCGCCCACTTTGGCATTGGGTGTTCGTTGGGCCGCGAATCGAAATTCGCAAACTCCGGCGGATCCTTCATTCAATTTCTTCGCCCAATCTAAGTCTCAGAGTACAATGCCGCGCATGCCCACCCGCCTTTTGACCCTAGCTTTACTGGCAATTTCCATTTTGCTGCCAACCCGGTTGAATTCCCGCGACGACGTCTTCACCCCACTAGTAGCCTCCACCCTAACCAGCGAAGTCCGCGCATTCCCAGGCACCGACAATCGTCAACATTTCGTCTACGAACTCGTGCTAACCAATGGCAACGCCACTGCCTCCACTCTGAAAAAAATCGAAGTCCTCGAAGCGGATAATCCATCAAGAATTCTAGCCAGCTACGAAGGCGACGAACTCCTGAAGCACTTGAGAACCACCGGCAGCTCATCCGCACAAACCACTACCATCGAATTCAACGGCACCCGTCTCTTCCTGATCGATTTCATCCTGGAAGCATCAGCCGCCGTTCCCATCCGCCTCGAGAATCGCATCGATCTTCTCGGCGGCGGCACGCCCAGCCACAGCCCCGCCGCTCCGGTTCCGCTGACCTACACAATCGCGCCAGTCGAAGTTTCCCGTAAAAATCCGGAGATCGGCGCGCCGCTGTCGGGCAAAAACTGGGTCGCCCTCAATGGCTGCTGCGGCGTCACCGGGGTGCATCGTTCCACCAGCCTCACCTGCGACGGTGGCATCTATATCGCGCAGCGTTTCGCCATTGACTGGATGCAGCTCGACGCCGACGGCCGATTCGTCCACGGCGATCCCTCGGACGTCCACAATTACACCGCCTACGGCGCCGACGTACTTGCCGTAGCCGATGGCACCATCATCGACACGCTCAATACCCTCGAGGATCAAATCCCCGGACAACTGCCGGATCCAAAAACCATCACGATCCAAAATGTCGACGGCAATCACATAGTCATCGATCTAGGCAACGGAGTTTTCGCCTTCTACGCACATCTGCAAAAAGGCTCGGTAGCCGTAGCCAAAGGCGATCGCGTGAAACGCGGCCAGCATCTAGCCAAGCTAGGCAACACCGGAAACACTTCAGCCCCGCACTTACATTTCCACCTGATGGCAAGCCCATCGGTTCTCTGCTCAAGCGGCATTCCGTACTCGTTTGATTCCTTCACATTATCCGGTCAAGTTTCCGAAGACGAATTTGCCGCCGCCACCGGAGTCGAGGGCAATTGGGGCAGGGGCCGCGTCAGCAATCCCAGCCCGCGCAAAAAAGAATTTCCGCTCGATCTAAATATCGTAAATTTCTCGTCCGCGAAGTAACGAAGCCGTGAACGCGAAAAATTCCCCGCCGGAAAAAGCAAGCGCTGGCCACCGCCCAAGCACCGCGGCCGCTTACTCCTAATCGCTCTGGCACTCTGGGCGCTCGCGATGATCGTCCCCGGCCTTCAGCGAGTCTTCGACACTCTCGGCTCCCTCGGCCTCTCTGTAAACAATGATGGCGTAGTCACCGACGTACTCGCCCCGTTTCCATCCCCCGCGGAATCTCCTGCCGCAATTGCCGGAATCGTTCCAGGCGATCGTATCGATCTGCCGGCGATGCGCTGCCTCCCGCCAAATACTCCGCAGTGCGAAAGCTTGGTCACAATTCTCGGCGGCCTCGCCGGCTTGCAGGGTTCCTTAACCGGCCGCGAAATCACTCTGCGCATTCTTCCGCAATCCGGCGCACCACCGCGCGACTTTACACTTCACTCCGTCCCCGCTTCACTCACTTTCGTCGAGCGAGCGGTGCAACTTGCCGACACTTTGGCCGGCATCGTCGTCATCTGCATCGGCTTCTGGCTCGTGTGGACGCGCCCGGGCTGGATGACTTGGGGCCTATTCCTTTATGTAATCTGGATTAATCCAGGACAAACCGTCACGTATTACGCTCTTATCCAACGCTGGCCGCTCGCCGTAATCGCGCAAGAGCTAGCCGAATCGCTTAGCCCAAGGCGCCGCATTCGCCGGGCTACTTATTTTCACGCTGCGTCTCCCCGATGATCGCATCGCGCCGCGCCTGCGATTGCTGCAGTGGGCTGCTCCGATTCTGGGCGCAGCGATCACAGTTCTCAATCTCCTCGCCTTTTCCAATATCTTCGGCTTCCACACCGAACGCATCACTCAAGCCAGTTTTCTGGCCGGCTACATAATCGACGCCGCCGCTCTCCTGATCCTTCTCGAGCGTCGCCGCAAAATGCCCCCGCTCGAAGAGCAACGCATCCGCTGGGTCATCTGCGGCTGCCTCATCGGTCTTCCTACTTTTATTTTGGCGGAACTCTGCCAATCCTCCGATCTTCTCAATCACCTTTTCGGTGCTCCCATCCCGCAAGCGGTCATCGGTCTGATCTATTTGCCCAGCGGCGTCCTCGCCTATCTCGCATCGCAAGCGGTTTGGCAACGTCGCGTTGTGAGCGTCGCGATTCCGCTCCGCCGAGGCAGCATACTGGCCGCTCTCAGCTTGGCCGTCGGGATCCCCATTTCCCAACTTCATGAAAAGTTAGGCGACGTTCAGGAACACCTTCGGCTCCCCACGTGGATTCTCGTCATCATTGTCGCGCCGGGATTTTTGTACCTGCTGCATCGCTTGCATGAATTCTTCGTCGAGGTTGCCGACCGCCTCTTCAATCGCCAGTTCCACGCCGCGCGCGAGCGATTCAGGAAAACCAGCAACGCCATCGAGCACGCCGAAACTCTCGATGAAATCGATCGTCTGCTCGTAGAAAACGCGGTCGAAGCGATGTCCTTATCCTCCGGCGCCATTTTCCGGCAAGAAGATTCCGCCTTCCGCCGCACCCAGCACCAAAAGGGATGGAACGATTTAATGAAGAAAGAGCTGCGCCCGGAAACCGACGCCCTCGCGTTGCGCTGCCTGGAATCCGGCGAGCCAGTGCGCATCGCTCATGACGACTGGCTCTCGCCTGAACTTCCCGCCGGCCTCGAAGCACCGTGTCTCGCGGTTCCGGTCGATAGCGAAATCCCGGAAGCCAACGCCATAGTGCTCTTCGGGCCGCACCAATCGGGGAATGATCTCGACGACGACGAAGTCGAATTGCTGCAGAAACTATCGAGGCGCGCGGCCGTAGGCTTACGAAAGAGTAGCCAACCGCCTGCTTCGTGAACAGCTACGGCACATTGAGATCAGAGCTCATCTCCTTACAGGCCGCCAAACAATCGAGGACACCAATTCTTAGCTTTGATTCGAGTTCCAGCACGCCGGTCTACGAGAGGCGTTCGGCGCCGCTCTGTGATCTGCCGAAAGCTACCCACTCGCCGGCGCGAGTCGCGTCCGAACCGTGACCACGCGTCCCCTCGCAAAAAGCAAAACGCGCCCATCGTTCAACATTGTTCACGCGAACCGCCAGAGCATCCAGGTCATCTTGTAGGAATTGCTCATTCTCCCAAGCATGAGCGGAAAAACCCGGTACCACGGGCGCAGATGTAATATCCAATGATATATTACTTTAGGTTAAGATTTAAGAATGGGCGATTACGTAGGTAGATTTCTCGGCGAGAGGCCTGCTGGCACCAATTTTAGTCTTTGGCGACGGCGTGGAGTATTCCCCAATCAGGAGAGCCCATTTGCATCCTAGTACCAGGACTCTCACTACGTAGTGCTCCGCAATTTTTCTGGCGTCTCGACGGATTTCCAACATTGCGCGCCACTTGCGTTCAGCGAGAAGCCTCCGACACTTTGCAATTCGCCACGCAGTGCCGCTCGCTCAAGCGAAAAATTCGCCCACTTTTCACTTTCGCCTCTGCTTGGGATCAGAAGCAAACCCGTATTTATTCTGATTGCTCTCGCCTTCGCCAATAGCTTAAACGCGTACAAGTCGGCGGGCCTCCCATCTCAGCTCGACCATGCCGACACTAAATCTCGGAGGAAAATTAATGAAGCGACTATCGATGCAGCTTGTGTCTTTGGTTTTGCTGTCGGGCCTGACTGTCTTCTGTACCAAGACCGCGCATCGGTCACCAGGGACTAAACCCCAATTCACGCGCCACTTCCAATACTCTCACGGTTCCGTCAGCGCCCACTCAGCATACCGTCCGTAACCTCACCGACGGTACTGATCCCGTGCCCGCGCCGATGCCTTTGCCTCATGGGCCTGGATTCAGTGCCCGCGCCGTGGCGATCGACGGCACCGACCCGGTACCCCCGCCGATGCCGCTGCCTCATGGCTTCATCCTAACCGGCAGTTCGCTCACCGCCGATGGCACCGACCCTGTGCCGGCCCCGATGCCCCTGCCGCACGGCCCCCGGATGACGGCCAGTTCCCTTATGGTTGACGGCACTGATCCCGTTCCGCCGCCCATGCCCTTGCCCCACGGCTTCACCATCGCCGCGGGTCATTTCTCGGCCGACGGTACCGACCCCGTTCCACCGCCTATGCCGTTGCCAGGTCCACCAAAAAACGTCTAGTTCCCAATCCTGGCCAGCCATAACGAGGGAAGGATCTGGCCCATCCTTCCCTCGAGATGTGCTAGCATCTCCGCCTAGAATCAGGACTTAGCGGGTTTAACTCCGTTGCTCGATCGTCTCCTCTGGATTGGCGGAATCGTTCTCGAACTCCTGCTGCTAGCGCGCGGCCTCCGGACCTCACTGGTCAAAAAGTACCCCGTTTTTTACCTGTATGTCCTCTTCGTCCTGCTGCAGTCCGTGGCCCGCTTCTGGGTCTACCACTGGTTTCCTTCGCGTTATATGGAATCCTATTGGTACACCGAATTTCTCGGCGTAATCGTCGGTTCCGGTGTACTGTTTGAAATCTACCGCAAGGGCCTGGCGCCGTATCCAGGCACCGCTCGGCTGGCCCGGAATGTGCTGGCGCTAGTCTTCGCGGTAGCCGTCGGCAAGGCCCTGGCAGCGTCTTTACGGGGCCCATTGTGGTGGCCGGCGCGTACTACCGCCGAGCTGGAACGGAATCTTCGCGCCGTCCAGGCATTCGCAGTACTAGGGTTGGTAATTTTACTAGTTGCATATTCCATCCCACTTGGTAGAAACTTACGCGGCATCGTGCTGGGATATGCTCTGTTCATCGCCACTAGCCTCGCCAATCTGGCGGCGTTGGCGTCTCCCGGAAATGAGTTCCAGCGCGTATGGTCGTATTCGCAACAGTTGTTTTACTTACTTGTACTTTTCATCTGGACCGTGTCATTATGGGCATCATCGCCACAAGCGGAAGTTCCGTGGGGTGCGGAACCTCCAAAGCCGTACAAAGTTACCGAGCGCACAACGCGAGAACGATGGAAGCGCATCTCGGATTTCTTTGGACGGCACAAGGATAAGGATCCTAGAGAATGAGTGAGGCGACGGCAATTGTCGCTCTAGTTTTTCTGGCGATGGGCCTGCTGGGCGCGCTGACTTATTTTGTGGCGCCGGCCCGCCGCCGCTATTTCAGCCGTCGCGATTCAGCATGGCGCCGCGGCCTCGCCGATCTTTCTCCTGCGGCCCGTCCGTCGGCGCGAATGTCCCGCCGAAACTATCGCGCATATCTTCGGTTCCGAGGATCTCGAGTTCATCCGCTGCAAAACTCGGTATCGATTGCGTCGCGCCTTTGAACGCGATCGCCGCCAGATCGCGCTGCATTGGGTCTGGGGCGTCTTCGACGAAACGCAGCACATCATGTCCTATCATTTTCGCTCCGTCCGCAGCAGCCCCGATCTAAGCATCTCCCTGGAAGCCAAGCTGGTCGCCGAATTTCTGCTGCATCAATCTCTTTGCCTCGCCCTCGCCGGAGCGCTGCGCGTGGCAGGGCCAAACAGCCTGGCGCGCCTGGCCGCCGCCGTCGGCCATATTCGCCGCCATGTGGCAAGAGGCCGTTCGAAAGTTTCCCGGCGGCCGCGCCCGGAGACCTCGCCAAAAACTCCGGCTTGCAGTCTAATAGCTGAGGACCAACTTCAAAGTGGCCGCCACCATGTTCAGCGCGTTACGAATCAACACCGTGGATGAAGCCTACGCGGATCTTCGCCACCGCACGCTCTCGAAAATTCCAGGAAATTTCGCGCGCCTGATCTATCTCGCATCCACCCGCGATTACAATTCCGCCCGCTATCATCACTCCGGCCTCGCCGATCGTTTCACCCCGGAAATCGCCGCAAAAGCTCTCGAACTCGCTCATCGCGAAGTGTTTCGTGAGCTGGTCTCCTCGTCGCTCGAAAATCTGGCCCACGAGCTCGAACTCTATATGCGCTCCACTCGCGAAAATCCCGCCGATTTCTTCCGCGCCTGGCAGGCCGTCGAGCCCTTCCGCGTGGTCGTGCCGGTAGACACCCATCCCACCAGCGCCGCCCTCTTTATCTCAAATGTTAGTTTCGCTTTGGAAGTGCTGCGGTTGAATCTGAAGTTGCCGCAGGATCATTAAGCCGCATCGCCACCGCGGTCACGCGCCCCACAATTTCCGCTTCCGCCCCGTAAACAAATCGCCGGATCTTGCAATGCGACAGCGGATGCGGCATCAGCAAAAGTTCCCGGTCCTGTATCTCGCACCACGAACACGCATACCCGTCCCGCAATTCCACAAAATAAATCGGCCGATCGTACTCCGTGCGCCATGGCAGCGCCTGATACTTCCTCAATTCCGTATCAATCTGCACAAACGACCCAGGCCGCAACAGCGGATACATGGTCATATCCTGCAAGCCAATATATCCATACTTCCCATGGCGAATGTCCAGCCGCTGAATCAACGCGATCGGAACATCTCCCCACACTTCCACAATCCGCGAGAGCAGGTTGGTATTGTCCAAATTGAATCCGCGGTCAAACTGAATCGGGAACGACACGGCTTTTTCCGGATCGGGATCTTCGATCGTCACCAGGTGGGTGTTCGGCGACCGCGCCGCAAGCTGCCGCTCCGGCAACTCTCTGCAAATCCACGCCAAAGAGCGCCAGCAAGTCGATGAACTTAAACCGGTAAATGGTACTAAGGCTATACAGTTTAAAGATGCTGGGAACCGAACTCGAATTCTCCAGCTGCGAAAGCCACGGATTCGAAATCGCAAATTCCGAGTTTCCCTCGGATTCCGCGATTTTCTGGCTTTCCTCGGCCACTTCGCGCACCGTAATTCCGAGCCGCAGACGAATGTCTCGAAGCTGCTCTCCCGGCTTCCTGGCACCCGTTACCATGCTCCTGATGTTATCCTGACCGAGTACCGTTCTCCAAGCCCGGCTCCTGTTCGGATTCGGAACAAGTTCCAAAATGAAACGCGCCGCCCCTCCCTATCGTCTAATTGCTTAAGAGTGAATATGATTGGCGACCGCCAGCAACCCAATTCGCATCCGGCCCGCAAATTATGGCTCTATTCCTCTCCCATACTCCTGATTCTCTTCGTCTACGTGGGCTGGATCATGCTCACAAGATGGCAAGAGAATAAACAGTTGGCAGATCGCGCCGCCGAGCAAGCCCGCGCCAAGGAAAAGACCGAAGCCGAGCAAACCGTGGAGTCCCTCGGCGGCAACCGCTTCGACATCTTAAGCTTCTACGTCAGCCCAGGCGCCATCCATCGCGGCGATTCGGCCCAACTCTGCTACGGCGTCTCCAACACAAAAACGGTAACCCTCGATCCGCCAGTGGCCGAAATGTGGCCCTCAGCCAGCCGCTGCTTCGACATAACCCCCACAAAAACCACCAACTACACCCTCACGGCAACGGATGCCCAAGGCAACAAGAAAACAGTATCAGTCGAGCTAAAAGTCCAGTAGGGGCGGGGATTCACTTCCCGTCCGATTTGGCCTGAGGTGTTTTGCCCCCGCACACACCAATAGAAAGGGAAATAACCCAACAGAAGCTCACACCAGACAATAAAGGAAGGTCAAAATCCGCCCGGCCTAAGGCTGCTTTGGCCGGCTCGGACTCTCATTCAACTCATGATAAATAAAGTACCCGCCGACCCCAGCCGCAATCGCCGCAGCCGAGTACAAAACCACCAGCAGCAATTTCTTCCGGTTGCGCACCGCAGGAATCGTCCCCGATCCGTTCCCGCCTTTAGCAGATCCGCCACCCTGATCCTGCGCGTCCACAATCTGCACGCGCACCGACTGTCCATCCGGAATCGCATGCGTATCGCCGTCAATCGAAATGTCAAATGGCCCGCGGAAGCTGGTCACCACCAGCTCATTCGCGCCCACAATCGTCACCCGCCCATGCGCCGCTTCACCAGAACGCGATCGCACCATCGCTCCTAGCGCGCTCAATTCCACGATATCGCTCGGCCCAGACGCAAATCCAGCCGTGCCGCGCACCAATTCCGCGCTAATTCCGCTCGAAGAAGGCTGCAGGCGTGAACTACTGGCAGACATCAAATAATACTGTGCAGTCCCGGCTCGCAAACGAATCGACCCAGTCGATTCCGTATCAATCGTATCGCCAGGATAAACGGTAGCACCAACAGCCGCCGCCGCGCTGTCCAACCGCGCCGACGACGACTGCGTCACCATTCCAAGCGGCTTGTCAGCAGCGCCGGCCACAGGCAAATTGGCCAGCGTCCCAATCAAAATAGCAATCAAGCATGCGCGAGCAAACAAACGCACGTCGCACCTCCAAGAGGGCCAAAAGTAATTTAAGCCTGACCCGGTAACCTGTCAATAACTCAATTCACCCCTGGTTACCCCTGTTCCCGCGAGTCGCCGAATTATTTCCCCGTAGGGGCGCTGCCTGCTGCGCCCGCCCAAGTAACGCCAGCCCAAATCGTCGGCTATTTCTCCGCCTTCCTCAACGACTCCTCGCGAATCCCGCGAAACTCCGCCGTAGCCGTCCACTCAGGCATCTTCGGATCCTCAGCCACCCGATACCCCACCAAAAAATAAAGCCGGCAATCCTCCGCCGCCCCACTCATATCCCAATCGCTCTTAATCACATCGCTAGGCTTATGATAATCCTCAGCCGTAAAACGTTTCCGCCGCTCAATCCCCCACCCCGCCGGCTTCCCCACAAAATCCACCCCAGGATCAGGATCAAAAGCCGGCACCCCCACCTTCGCAAAACTGAAATGATCCGACCGGTAATAAAATCCCTTCTCCGGCTCAGGATCAGAATCCACCCGTCGCCCCTGCTCCTTAGCCACCGCCGCCACCACATGATCGAGAGAGGATTTCCCGTTCCCCACCACTGTAATATCCCGAGTCTTCCCCCAAACATTAATCGCATCCATATTGATGTCAGCCGCCGTCGAAGCCACAGGATAAAGCGGATGCTCCGCGTAATAACGTGACCCCAACAACCCCTGCTCCTCGCCCGTCACAGAAAGAAAAAGCATCGTCCGCTTAGGCGCCGCTTTCAACTCATGAAAAGCCCGAGCAATTTCCAAAAGCGCCGCCGACCCGGAAGCATTGTCTACCGCCCCATGATAAATCTTGTCGCCATTCACCTCCGGCCCAATCCCAAAGTGATCCCAATGCGCGGTATAAATCACATACTGATTCTTCAGTTTCGCATCGCTTCCAGTAAGTTTCGCAATCACGTTATGCGAATCAATCGTCCGAATCTTGTTATGAATCTCAATCGAAGCCGTCATCCCCAGCGCCACCGGCTGAAAATCAATGCGCGCCGCCTTCGCCTTCAAATCCGCAAAGTCCAATCCGGCCGCGTGAAAAAGCCCCTCCGCCTCCTCATGCGTGATCCAACCCTCCACCGCGACGCGATTCATATTCTTATTCGCGGAAGCCAAATCAAACTGCTCCGCGCTCCAGCTATTCCTCACCACCTCCCAAGGATATCCAGCCCGCTCCGTCTCATGCACGATGATGCAACCAGCCGCCCCCAACTGCGCCGCCTTCTCAAATTTATAAGTCCACCGCCCGTAATAAGTCATCGCCTTCCCGCCAAACATCCGGTCATCCGGCACCGGCGGATCATTAATCAAAACCACGATCACCTTTCCACGAACATCCACGCCCTTAAAGTCGTCCCACTTATATTCCGGCGCCTGCACCCCATACCCAACAAACACCATCTCCGCCTTATCAAGCCGCGAAGCATCCACCATCCGCTTAGTCCAAGCCACAAAATCCTTCTGAAACAAGGCATGAAGCGTCGCCCCATGCCCCGCAAAAGTAAATTCCATAGAAGGATCAGGCCGAATCCCCACAAGCGGCACCTTCTGCAAGTAGGATCCGTCCGGATTCCCAGCCTCAAGCCCGGCCGCGCGAAACTGCTTCTCCATATACCCAATACTCAATTCCTCCCCACGAGTCCCAGGCCCCCGCCCCTCAAACTCGTCCGAAGAAAGCACCTTGATATGCGCCAATATCCGCGCCCCATCAATCGACCCCGCCGCATCACCCAGATTCTGCGCCGAAAGCAGCGACGCCGCCCCAATCGCAAGCGCCGCGATCATCGAAATGCAAAAAATCAACCTCCGCCCCAATGCCATCAGCGTCCCCCAATCCAAATTTTCACAAGCCCGAAATTGTAACGCAGCCGCGGCGGTTTACCAGTGGGGGTGGAGGTTCACCTCCCGCCCGGGCTGGCATTGGGTTTTGGTTTCTTTTCCCGCATAGCGCAGGCAGCCTGCCGGCGTTTATGACGTTGCCGTTCAGCATTTCGGCTGTCTCCCACCCCGCTAACTTTTCCCAATCAAATCCATCTAACAAAAAACCAGGAGCCCAATCATGTCTAACCTCACAAAAATTCTCTACCTCTCGATCGCTCTAACATTGATCACAACAAAAATCTCCGCCCAACAAACACCGACCCAATCTCAGGCCGACGAATACTTCAACCACAACGACTGGCAAAAAGCCGCGCAAGCCTACCAACAACTAACCGCCGCCGATCCCAAAAACGCCCCAGCCTGGCAAAATCTAGGCGAATCGTTACTCCAACTAAAAAAATTCCCAGAATCCATCCAAGCCTTCCAAAAAGCCGCCGCCCTAAATTTCCATCCAGTAATAAATCAAATCAACGAAGCCCGTGCCCAAGCCGAGCAAGGCAACCGCGAAGCAGCAATCACTCTCCTGAAACAAGTTGCTGCGAGCAATCAAGCCGGCCGCGCACGCCCATTCATACTCGGCAGCACCGAATTCGCCCGATACAAAGACGACCCTGACTTCAAATCCATCCTCGAAGCCGTCGCCCCCTGCAAATCCCCCGAATATCACCAATTCGATTTCTGGATCGGCGACTGGGAAGTCCAAGATCCGCAAGGCAACGTCGTGGGCCACAACGCAGTGACCGCGGAACAAGACGGCTGCCTAATCATCGAACACTGGACCGCCAGTGGCGGCGCGCAAACCGGCACCAGCTTCAACTATTACGACATCCGCGACAAAAAGTGGCACCAACTCTACTTAGACAATTCCGGAAACGCCGGCGCCTTCCCAGCAATGTCCGGCAATCTGAAAGAAGAAAAAATGGTCCTGGTGACGAACGATCCAAATGCCCCAGCCTCAAGATGGACCTGGTACGTCGTCTCCCCAAACCACGTGAGACAAATGGCCGAACAATCCACGGACAACGAAAAAACCTGGCAAATCACCTGGGATTCCATTTACATAAAAAAAGCCCAGTAGCATGAAGCATGGCAACTTGCCGGACGAAGCATCTGCGGGTACCCGGGGTGTGTCCCGATTGTTTTGGCGCCCGTCCTTTGAATTCAATGACTTAGGCCTGGCAACAATATTTTGGTGTCCCGATTGTTTTTGGGCTGTCTCCTTTGTTCGCGGGGCACTGGCCGGACGACGACGCATCTGCGGGTACCCGGGGTGTGTCCCGATTGTTCTGGCGCCTGTCCTTTAAATTCAATGACTTGGGCCCGGCAACAATATTTTGGTGTCCCGATTGTTTTTGCGCTGGCTCCTTTGTTCGCGGGGCACTGGCCGGACGACGACGCATCTGCGGGTACCCGGGGTGTGTCCCGATTGTTTTGGCGCCCGTCCTTTGAATTCAATGACTTAGGCCTGGCAACAATATTTTGGTGTCCCGATTGTTTTTGCGCTGGCTCCTTTGTTCGCGGGGCACTTTGTTGCGCGGACCTGCAGTGCGTGCCGCGTAGTTATTGTGAGGATAGGTGGAAGAATAGGCAATGGTACGGTTGGGCTAGAACTAGGTGCAAAGGTTGGGATAGATGCGCAGGAATCCGGTGAAGTGTGGACGGGTGGGTCGCCGAAACTGGAAAGAGAGAAAAGTCAAAGGCCGCGCTGGGATTCGCGCGCGGGGACGCCAATGACGGGCGTCGCGGGAGGGCTGACACCGGCCCTCCCCTACGAAAAAGTGCCACGTCAAAGGCGCCAACCTCGCATTCTGCGCTAAAATCCTTCAGCGCGCCTGAGGCTGAGGAGGCCCGGATGGTTCATCGCTACGTCTTCCATAATGATCGGCTGCAGCCGATCGAGCAGGTGCGCCTCTCGCCGGGTCAGGCTGGTCTGCTCAGCGGCTGGGGCCTATTCACCACGCTGCGCATCGCCGGCGGCGTCCCTTTCGAGTACCAACGGCACTGGAAGCGCCTGGAAAAAGATGCCGCCCGCACCCACTGCCCCTTTCCGTTCGATTCGCAGCAGGTTCGCAGCCAACTTTACGAAGTCCTGCTAGCCAACAAAGTGGAGGAAGGCACCGCCAGAATTTACGTCATCTACAATCAGCCGGGCTTCTGGGCCAGCGAAGAAAAATTTCCTCCAGCCGACCTGATCATTTATTCCGCAGGCCTGCCAGCCCACAAAGAACCGGCCCGCCTAAACCTGCGCGAGCAGGGCCGCCACGCCGCTTCTCCGCTGGCCGGCGTGAAAGTGACTTCGTGGCTGAACAACGTCTGGAATATTTACGAAGCCCAGCAAGCCGGCTACGACGAGGTAGTCCTGCTAAACGAACGAGGCGAAGTGACCGAGTGCACCGCGGCGAATATTTTCATAGTGCGAGCGGGCCATGTCCAGACGCCACCGCTAGATTCCGGCTGTCTCGAAGGAATCACCCGCTCAGTACTGCTAGAGATCGGCAAAGATGCAGGAGTAAGGGTGGAAGAAAAAATGCTAAAGGGGGAAGATCTCTACGCAGCCGAAGAAGTCTTCATCTCGTCAACAAATCGCAGCCTACTCGGCGTAGGAGAAATCGCCAACCACAAATTCCCAGCCCCAGGCCCAATCACCAAAAAACTAGGCGAAGTCTTCGCGAAATATATCGCCGACTACGTAGCCAAACACTCGAACGAAGCAGCCCAAGCCGCCACGCCGGCCCGGAGTAACGTATAACGCGAGCCAGGTAGCACAGCCACTCTTGGCAGTGTCGGATTTACGTAAACGGCGAGCTGCAACGCCTATGCCGGCAGCAGACACAGCCAGGAGTGGCTGTGCTACAAAGGCGTACGCAGCCTAGTGAACAAGCATCCCGGCAATCCCAATGGCCACGCCGCAAGCACCGAGGATTAATCCAATCCCCCAAAAAACCTGCTTGCGAGTAAGGAGCGTGATCGAACAAATCACCAGCGCGGCCTCGAGCAGAACTTCAGCCAAGTCAAACCGGTCCACGCGCCGCTGCAACATCGCTACTTCGTCCTCGGTTTTCTTGGCCTCAGCCTGCGCGTCGTTCTGCTGATCCTTATATTTCTCAATTTCTTTTTCGTACTTGGCTTTCACCGCTTCGACTTGCGGGGAATTCTGCAAAGAGAAAACGCCAATCTCGTCGATGAAAAGTTCATAGCTGCGCCGACGAATATCTTTGGCCTGATAGTAGGCCCACTGATCGGTAGCCTTAGTCTGAGCAAGAAGCTGCTCGGTAGCCGAGCGATGGCCCATGAGCGACGCCGCGGCCACTATCACCGCGAGTATCGCCATGGTGATGGTCACGCGGGCAAGCGCCGAATCGTGCTCGGCGTGCTCTGCGCGCTCAGCAAGTTCATGAGGTTCTTCGGGCATCGAGGATCTCCTGGCCATAGTTTAGGGAGCCAATAGGCTGCGCCGCGAAGGATAGCAAAAAATCGCCGCGCCGTGCACGAAGCCCGAAAGTTTCTCTAGCCCGGAGATGTGCGCTAAGCTTTCGAAGGCCAGTTGCCGGCGGCCAATGTGACGGAGGAAAAGCGATGTCCGATCTAGCAAGCAAAACGTGCGTGCCGTGCCGCGGCGGCGTCCCGCCGCTCGCAGGTGAGGAATTAGCGAAGCTCGCGCGCGAGGTTCCCAAATGGAAAGTAGTAGACGGCCACCACATCACGCGCAATTTCACATTCCCAGATTTCGCGCAAGCGCTGGCCTTCGTGAATAAAGTGGGCGCCATTGCCGAAGAACAAGGCCATCATCCCGATATTTTCCTGACCTGGGGCAACGCCGACATCACCACGTGGACGCACAAAATCAACGGCCTAACGGAGAGCGATTTCATCCTAGCCGCAAAGATCGACCGCCTGTAAATCCGCAAACAATGTCCGCTGGCGAAACGAAAAATCCCGCAAGCGGACATCTGCAGCAAATGCGACGAGCCGGCAAGACCGCTAAGTTCTGATTTCTCAAAGAATTTCGGGCGGCGCCCATTGGCGCTCGCCCTGCTCCACTATACCGTGGCGCGATATAGTATGCCGCAAGCCGATATAGTCGCCCGGCCCTGACTCAGGAGGCTTCTTGAGCTCGAAAGATAAAGACCGCGAGCCGCAAGCTCCGCTCACTCCGGCGATGTTCCACATTCTGCTAGCGCTGGCCGATGGCGAAAAACACGGCTATGCGATTTTGAAAGAGGTTGCCGACCGCACCGGGGGCAAAGTGCAGCTCAGCGCCGGCACGCTCTACGGAATCATCAAGCGCCTCGATGAATCCGGCTGGATCCTCGAGAAATCGCAGCGCCCGGACATCGGCTTCGATGACGAACGCCGCCGCTACTATCAACTCACCGAACTCGGCCGCCGCGTCGCGATGGCAGAAGCATCGCGATTGCAAGAGATGGTCGAAATGGCGCGCGCCAAGCGGCTCGTTCGCAAGCCGCGGTTGGCCTAGGAGAAACGAGATGGCGAACGACAAGCCCAAATTCTCCGATCGCATCTTCCGTATGGCGCTGGCCGTGCTGCCATCGGATTTTCGCGGCGACTACGGCAACGAGATGCATCGCGTCTTTCGCGAACAGGAACGCGAGGCCAGCGAAAAAGAAGGTTTCGCCGGCCTGATGAAACTGTGGTGGGAAACGCTGACAGGACTGCTCAAAACCGGGCCGCGCGAGCATTGGGAAATACTAAAGCAGGACTTTTTGTATGCGCTGCGAATGATGCGCAAGAATTTCGGGTTCACGATCGTCGCTGTGCTCACGCTGGCGCTCGGCATCGGCGCCAACACCGCAAACTTCAGCGTAGTGAACGCGGTGCTGCTCAGCCCGCTTCCCTATCCGAAAGGCAGCGAGCTGGTGATCCTGCGGCAGCAAGCGCAAAAGCAGGGCGTGGACGATCTGGCATTTTCGGTGAAAGAAATCGAAGACTACCGCGCGCAAAACGGAACTTTCTCCGGTGTAGCGGAATACCACTCGATGACTTTCACGTTGCTGGGCCGCGATGAGCCGCTGCGCGTGCAAACCGGCGTGGTCTCGGCAAATTACTTCGATCTTTTTGGAATTAAGCCGATTCAAGGCCGCACGTTTCGCGAGGACGATGACAAGCTGGGCGCGCCCGCCGTTCTGCTCGTCAGCTACGAATTCTGGAAAAATAGCCTGGGCGGCGATCCCAATATCGTCGGCAAAACTTTTCGCATGAACGACCGCGTGCACACGGTAGTCGGGGTGCTTCCGCCCGTGCCGCAATACCCGGTCGAAAATGACGTCTACATGCCAACGGTTGCGTGCCCGTTCCGCGGCTCGAAAGAGATGATGGAAGGCCGCGATCACCGCATGATGAACGTTTTTGCCCGCATGAAAGACGGCGTGAAGCTCGGCGCAGCGGGCGCCGACGTCGAAACCATCGCAGGCCGGCTCGCGCAGGACTATCCCAAGTTTTATCCCGGGTCGATGGGCTATCGAACGATCACCGTTCCCCTGAAGGGCGAATTAATCAAGGACGCACGTCCGACGCTGCTGATTTTGCTTGGCGCGACCGGTTTTGTGCTGCTGATTGCCTGCGCGAATGTTGCGAACCTCACTCTGGCGCGCATGACGCAGCGGGAACGCGAATTGGCGGTGCGTTCGGCGCTCGGCGCGGGGCGCAGCCGTTTGCTGCGGCAACTGCTCACCGAAAGCGTGATGATTGCGGCGCTCGGGGCGGGACTCGGTTTGCTCTTCGCATCCGGCGGAATGGATTTGCTGCAAGGATTCGCGGCGCGATTTACGCCGCGGGCGCGGGAAATTCGAATTGATTACGTGGTGCTGCTGTTTACGTTCGTCGTTGCCGCGGGGACGAGCATCGTATTCGGCTCGCTCGCAGCTTTTCTCTCGCGCGAGAGCCTGGCGGCGGGATTGAAAGAAGGAACCGGCGGCGCCTCGGCGAGCCGCCGACGCCATCGAGTGCGCAGCCTGCTGATCGTTTCGCAAATCGCGCTGTCGTTTCTGCTGCTCACCGGAGCCGGGCTCATGCTGCGCAGTTTCGTGAAGCTGCAACGCGTTGATCCCGGATTCGTGCCGCAACACATTCTGGCGATGAAGGTCTCGCCAAATTTCACGAAGTATACGAAAAACGATCAATACCGCGCGCTCGGCAACCGCATGCTGGAAAGTGCGAAGATGCGGCCGGGAGTGATGTCCGTGGCGATTTCGTCGAGCTTTCCGTTTGATCCTGATTCGGTGGTTTTCGGGCTGGGCAGCAATCCTTACGTGATCGAGGGGCGCCCGCTGAAAGATGGAGAAGCGCAACCGATGACGGCGGCGCGCGTCGCCAGCGCCGATTATTTCAAGTTGCTGGGAATTCCGGTGATCGAGGGGCGCAGCTTTACGCAAGCCGACACCATGGACGCGCAGCAGGTCGCCATCGTGAATCAGGCGGTGGTGCGGCATCACTGGGCTGGCGAGGATCCGATCGGCCATCGAATTTCTTTCGACGATGGGAAAACTTGGCAGACGATTGTTGGTGTAGTCGGCGACACGAAAGAATTGGCGCTGAACCAGCCGGCGGACGACCAGGTTTATGTGCCGATCGACCAATTTCCGCAGATCGGCAGCTTGCTGGTGCGCACGATGGGCGATCCGATGAGCGTGGCGCGGGACATTCGCCAGAGCGTCTACGACGTTGATCCGGATACTGCGCTGACGCACATGCAGAGTCTCGAGGCGGCGCGCGGTGCGACGCTGACATCGCCGCGATTGACTACCGATTTGCTCGCGGTGTTTGCGGGGCTGGCCTTGGTGATGGCGGCTACGGGTATCGGCGGAATTATGGCGCTGACGGTGAGCCAGCGTCTTCGCGAAATCGGGATTCGCATGGCCATGGGCGCGAAGCCTCGCGATATTTTGGGCATGGTGCTGCGGCAGGGGCTTGGGCTTGGGTTGACTGGCATTGTTGTCGGGCTGCTGGCTGCGATAGGCCTGACACGCTTGTTGCAAACTTTGCTTTTTGAAATCTCGCCGACCGATCCGATTACGTTTGGCGCTGTGGGATTCGTGCTTGTCTCCGCGGCGGTAATCTCCTGCTTAATTCCTGCGCGCCGCGCGGCTAAAACCGATCCGCTTGTTGCATTGCGATTTGAATGATGCTCGTGCGGCGAACATCGCCGACCAAAGGATTGCAACGATGAGAAATAAATTAGGATTTACAAGAACGGCGCTGATGGCGTGCGCATGCGCGTTGTTTCTCGCCCCCGCGGTAAGCGCGCAAACGGGCGACGCAAAAACCGGGGGCGAATATTTCGTAACGACCCAATGGGTTGCCGATCATCTCAAGGATTCCTCGCTGGTCCTGCTCGCCGTGGGCGAAAAAAGCGACTATGACCACGGGCACATTCCCGGCGCGCGCTATTTTGATTATGAAAAGGTCTCAACTCCGCATGGCAGCGGACTGATGCTCGAGCTTCCGCCCGTCGAGCAGCTCGTGAAAGTATTCGAAGACGTCGGCGTGGGCGACTCATCGCACGTCGTCGTATATTTCAACAACGAATGGATCACGCCAACTGCGCGCGTTTATCTGACGCTCGATTATCTGGGGCTTCGCGGCCGTGTTTCGTATCTCGATGGCGGGATGCAGGCGTGGCGCAAAGAAGGGCGTCCGGTTTCCACCGAGGCGCCGAAGTTTGCGAAAGGCACGCTAACGCCGCATCCGCGCACCGACGTGATCGCCAAGATTGATACAGTGCAGCGGGATTTGCACAAGCCGGGCGTCGCGATCGTCGATGTGCGCGAGGCGAAATGCTACGGCCCGCCGTCAGGATGCTATGGCCAGCGCGAGGGACACATCCCCGGCGCGCTGAACATCCCGTTTGAAGTTTTGGTGGGCGATGATTACAAACTCAAAAGCCCAGACGAGCTGCGAAAAATCTTTCAAGCCGCGGGCGTAAAACCAGGCGATGAGATTATTGCTTACTGCCATATCGGTCAAAGAGCTAGCATGGTCTATCTAGTCTCGCGATTCCTCGGCTACGACGCCCGGCTCTACGACGGCTCGTTCGAAGAGTGGGGCAGCCGCACCGATCTACCACTCGAAAAATCCACGGCAGCCGGAAATCAGTAATTGGCAAAGTAGCGCCGGCGTCCCTGCCGGCATCTGACGATTAAAAGCTGCGCGACATCTCGAAAATTTGGACGGCGCGAGATTGCAGCCAAGATCTTCCGCGGCGAGGCGAGTCCGTCCGGGTCTTGAGCCGTTAGCAAGATTTGTAGTCGTAAGATGCCGGCAGAGACGCCGGCGCTACTTGGGCCGCCGGTAATTATCCGCGTGAATCTTCCTCATGTTACGATTCTTTGCGCGTATTTAGTCCCGCCCTTTCAGGAGCTTCTGGGTGAATTTTCTTCGCGAAGAACTGCGGCCGATGCTGCGGCTCGCCGGACCAATCGTGCTCGCCGAGCTGGGCTGGATGGGTATGCCCATCGTCGACACCATGATGGTCGGCCGCCTGCCGTACAGCGCCGATGCGATCGGCGCGGTAAGCCTCGGCAGCATTATCTTCTACGCGATCGGAATTTTCGGCACCGGCTTGATGCTCGGACTGGATACCCTGGTCTCGCACGCATTCGGCGCAGGCGATGTCGCGGACTGTCATCATTCGCTGGTCAACAGCATTTATTTGAGCATCGTCGCCGCACCGCTTTTGATGTGCCTCGTATGGTGGTTCGGCGGATATCTGCATCGCTTCGGCGTCGCGCCGGATGTATTGCAGTACGCAGTCCCCTACCTAATGGCGCTGAACTGGAGCATGTTCCCGCTATTTCTGTATTTCGCGTTGCGCCGCTATTTGCAGGGCATGAATCGAGTCGCACCGGTGATGTTCGCGCTGATTAGCGCAAACCTGGTGAATTTGATCGGCAACTGGGCGCTGATTTACGGCCACCTCGGATTTCGCGCCATGGGCCCGGTCGGCTCCGGCTGGGCCACTTGTGTTTCGCGGGTCTACATGTCGGCGGTGCTGCTGATTTCGATTTATTTTTACGAGCGCCGCTATAGAACAGGCTTGCACGCCGTTGAATTGCAGCCCGACTTCGCGCGCGTCTGGCGGCTGGTGAAATTAGGAGTTCCGGCGGCGGCGCAAATGACCGTCGAGGTCGGCGTTTTCGCGGTGGCGACGTCGCTGATCGGACGGCTCGGCGCGGTGCCGCTCGCGGGCCACCAGATCGCACTGAACACCGTCAGCGTAACTTATATGGTGCCACTCGGAATTTCCTCGGCGGCCGCGGTGCGCGTGGGACAAGCGCTCGGGCGAAAAGATGCGGCCGGAGCCCGACATGCGGGATGGACTGGCGTCGTGCTGGGCGCGACTTTCATGGGATGCATGGCGGTGGTGTTCTGGACGGTACCGCGATTCATCGCGCGAATTTTCACTCCCGATCTCGGAATCATCGCGACCGCGTCGAGCCTGTTATTCATCGCGGCGTTCTTTCAACTTTTCGACGGAATTCAGAGCACGATAACCGGAGCGCTGCGCGGTGCCGGCGATACGCGCACACCGTTTCTTTGCCATCTGGTTGCATACTGGGCGATCGGCCTGCCTTTGGGCTATCACTTGTGCTTTGCCGTTGGATGGGGCGCGGCGGGATTGTGGATAGGCTTGAGCTTGGCGCTGATCTTGATCGGAGTGGCGTTGTTGCTTTTCTGGCGCAGAAAAGTGGAATCGTTTTCGTCGATGTTTGCTTAAGCTACAATCATCGACGGAAGAAATTCGTGCCAGTGATCACGCTGGAATTCTGAGGCCGTAGCGAGTGCCCGAAACCACAGATTCGCGTTGCATGGAACGCGCCATCGAACTCTCGCTCGAGAACGTTCGCAGCGGCCGCGGCGGGCCATTTGCTGCAGTGGTGGCAAAGAATGGCGAAATTATTGCCGAGGCAGCGAATTGCGTTACGACAACGAACGACCCGACTGCTCACGCTGAAATCGTCGCAATCCGCAACGCGTGCCGCAAGCTTGGCCACTTCGAACTTAGCGGTTGCGATCTCTACACCAGTTGCGAGCCCTGCCCGATGTGCCTCGGCGCGATTTATTGGGCGCGGCCCGCGCGAGTCTTTTACGCGAACACGGCGGCCGATGCTGCGGCCATCGGTTTCGACGACGCATTCATTTATTCGGAATTGAAAATTCCGCTCGCCGACCGAAAAATTCCGATGATCCCGCTGCTGGGCAATAAAGCGATGGCGGCATTTCGCGAATGGCAGGCAAAAACCGACAAGGCGCCCTACTGAGACCGCGAGATGGCAAATCCCACCATTGGCCAATCGGTGCCGCGCAAAGAGGGACGCGAGAAAGTCACAGGTCGCGCGCGTTACGTGGCCGATATGACTTTGCCCGGTATGCTTTTCGGCGTGACGGTGCGCAGTCCCGTCGCGCGCGGACGTCTGCGCGGAATTCGCTTCGGCGATGGACTGCCGTGGAATGAAATCACGGTGGTCACCGCGAAAGATATTCCCGGCAAGAATTCCATCGTGCTGCTCGAAGATGACCAACCGTGTCTCGCGGCTGAATTTGTAAATCACGCTGAAGAAGCGGTGGTCCTGCTCGCGCATCCTGATAAATATTTGATCGAAGAAGCTCGCCGCGCCGTGCAGCTTGAAATCGAGCCGCTGCCGCCTGTTTTCTCGATGGATGACGCGCTGGCGCGGAAAGAGATTATTTGGCGCGCGGACAATGTTTTCAAATCGCTGCGTGTGGATAAGGGCGATGTGGAAGCAGCTTTGGCGGGCGCTGATTTTGTGGTCGAAGGCGAATACGAAACCGGTGCGCAGGAGCAACTTTATATTGAACCGCAGGGAATGATCGCGGTTGCGAATCCGAGCGATGGCGTCACCGTTTGGGGATCACTGCAGTGCCCTTATTACGTTCATAAGGCGCTGGCGGCGCTCTTCGCCCTGCCTGCTGAAAAGATTCGCGCGGTGCAGATGGAAACCGGTGGCGGATTCGGCGGCAAAGAAGAATATCCGTCGATGATCGCCGCTCATGCCGCGCTGCTCGCCTGGAAATCCGGGCGGCCGGTGAAAATGATTTACGATCGCGCCGAGGACATGGCCGCGACCACGAAGCGCCACCCGTCGCGCACACGCCATCGCACCGGCATCACCCGCGATGGAAAAATCGTGGCGATGGATATCGATTTCACGCTGGATGGCGGCGCGTACATGACGCTCTCGCCCGTAGTCCTTTCGCGCGGAACGATTCATGCGGCTGGGCCGTACGATTGCGCCAACGTGCGCATCCGCAGCCGCGCGGTGGCTACGAATTTTCCGCCGCATGGCGCGTTTCGCGGATTTGGCGCGCCGCAGAGCGTGTTTGCGCTCGAGCGGCATCTCGACCAGGTTGCGAAAGCGGCCGGATTGTCGCCCGAAGAGTTGCGCCGGCGCAATTTCGTTCGCGAGGGACAGACCCTCGCAGTCGGCCAAATCGTTCACGAGAAAATTGACATGAACGAATTGATGGAGCGCGCGTTCGAGTTGAGCGGATATCAGGCCAAACGCGAACGCTTCGCGCGCGAAAACCCCTTCAGCGGCATCAAGCGCGGCGTCGGTTTCGCTTCCTTTCTTCACGGCGCCGGTTTTACCGGCTCGGGCGAGGATTATTTGGCGTCCGTTGCCGAAGTCGAAGCCACCAGTGACGGAAGAATCCGTGTTTGTGCCGCGAGCACGGAAATGGGTCAGGGCACTAATACAATTTTTTCGCAGATTGCCGCCGATGCGCTGGGGCTCGATTGCGCGAATGTCGAAATCGTGCAGCCGGATACCGCGCACGTTCCGAACAGCGGCCCGACGGTCGCGTCGCGCACTTGCATGATCGTCGGAAAGCTTGTCGAGTCCGCAGCGCTCGGAGTGAAGCAATCGCTTTTGCAGCATGGATTTTTGCGCGAGGGTGAAGGTTACGAGGCTTTCGTGGGCGCGTGCCGCCTGTACATCGAAAAATTCGGCAGACTGCGCGCGTCGAGCCGCTATTCGCCGTCGCCGGAAATTCATTGGGACGATGCGCATTATCGCGGCGACGCTTATGGCGCTTACGGTTGGGGCGTGTATGTCGCCGAAGTATCGGTGGACACGCTCACCGGCGAAACGCGCGTGGAAGATTTTGTTGCCGCGCAGGAAGTGGGCCGCGTGATCAATCCGGTT
Organism: uncultured Acidobacteriota bacterium; assembly: GCA_963792515.1. Lineage (GTDB taxonomy): Bacteria > Acidobacteriota > Terriglobia > Acidiferrales > UBA7541 > Palsa-147. Next base: position 96,660 of record CAWBWG010000003.1, read on the forward strand.
TTGGCCGCGGGTCAAATTGAAGGCGGAGTCGCACAAGGCGTGGGATTCGCGTTGTATGAGAACGTCGTCTGGCGCGAAGGGCGCATGATCAACAATCAGATGACGAATTACATCATGCCCACTTCGATGGACGTGCCCCCGATTCGCGTTTACTTCGAAGAGCTGCCCTACGCGCGCGGCCCCGCGGGCGCGAAGGGAATCGGCGAGTTGCCGCTCGATGGCACCGCGCCCGCAATTATTAATGCCGTCGAAAGCGCGACGGGTATCGTGATTCGCCGCGTGCCGCTCACTCCTGAAATTCTCCTCGAAGCACTCGATGCTGTGCGCGAAAAGGCCCATGCCTGAAAAGATCAGCATCCGATGCCGCGTGAACGGCCACGATGCGATGCTTCACGATTTTCCGATGGCGCGGCTTCTCGATGCACTGCGTGAACAACTTCATCTCACCGGCATCAAAGAAGGCTGCGGCGAAGGCGAATGCGGCGCGTGCAGCATTGAAATGGACGGCCGGCTCGTGAACAGTTGCCTCGTGCCCGTGCTCCAAGCCGATGGCGCGGCCATTCGCACCATCGAAGGCGTTGCAAATGGCGAGCAACTTCACGCCGTGCAACAGGCTTTCATCGCATACGGTGGCGCGCAATGCGGGATCTGCACTCCCGGAATGATTCTCGCCGCGGTGAATCTGCTCGAGCGCAATGCGCATCCAACGGAAGCCGAAGTGCGCCTCGCGCTCGCCGGCAATCTTTGCCGCTGCACCGGCTATACAAAAATATTCGAATCCGTATTGCGAGCAGTCGCGGTGTCAGTGGTGCGCGATTGAGATCTTCGGTTGCAGCGTTCGAATTGCGCACTCCCGAAAATCTCGCTGCAGCCCTGGAAATGATGGCGCGCGCGCCGGGAGAATGGCGGCCCTTCGCTGGCGGAACCGACCTGATGGTTTTGCTCGAAGCCGGCAAACTCGCTCATCGGCGCTATCTCAATATCTGGAATTGCAACGAGCTGCGCAATATTTCCGCGAGCGGCTCCGAAATGACGATCGGCGCTCTCGCAACCTACACGGATGTGAAGGAGCATCCAATACTCCAACGCGAATTCAAATTACTCTGCCGCGCCGCCGAAGAAACCGGTGGCGTCGCAACGCAAAATCGCGGCACGCTCGGCGGCAATATTGCCAACGCGTCGCCAGCCGCCGATTCCCCGCCCGCGTTGCTCGTCTATGATGCCGAACTCGAATTGGTTTCAGCCGGCGGAGCGCGACGCGTGCCGTACGCTGGCTTTCATACCGGATATAAAAAAATGAATTTACGGCCCGATGAGTTGATCGCCCGGATTATTTTGCCGCGCGGCCGTGACGGCTGGAAAGCGTACTATCGCAAAGTTGGCACGCGCCGCGCTCAGGCCATTTCCAAAGTGTGCCTGGCGGCGGCTGTGAAAGAGGAAAATGGCGCGATCGCGGACGTTCGCATTGCGCTCGGCAGTGTCGCGCCGTACGTTATCCGCGCAACAAAGACCGAAAACATCCTGCGCGGCAAGCGACTCGACTCCACTGCGATCACTGCCGCGCGAGCCACGCTCGCCGCCGAAATCGCACCGATTGACGATATGCGTTCGACCGCCCGCTATCGCTCGCAAATCGCGCAGAATTTGCTGCAAGAATTTCTGCAAAGTTGCGCCAAAGCATGAGCGCACCCGATCTCATCGTCCGCGGAACTCGAGTTCTGGCCGAAGAATCCGCCGAGCCCTCGCCCGCCGCTATTCATATTCAGCACGGCGTAATCACCGCCTTGGCGCCGTACGACCAGGTGCCGAACGCGCCGAACATTTACGAAGCGGGCGACGATCTCGTGATGCCGGGCATCGTCGATACCCACGTGCACATCAACGAGCCCGGCCGCGCCGATTGGGAAGGATTCACGAGCGCTACGCGTGCTGCAGCCGCGGGAGGCGTCACCACGTTGATCGAGATGCCGCTTAACAGCATCCCCGCCACGACAACAGCTTCTGCTTTTCGGGAAAAGCTCGCCGCTGCCGCTGGAAAACTTTGGGTGGATGCGGGATTTTGGGGAGGCGTAGTCCCCGGAAATTTGCAGGAACTTGGCGCGCTCTGGCGAGAAGGCGTCTTCGGCTTCAAATGTTTTCTGGTGCCAAGCGGCGTCGAAGAATTTCGGCACGTAAACGAGGACGATTTGCTGGCCGCCATGCCGGTTCTCGCCGCGCTCGGCGCTCCGCTGCTCGCGCACTCGGAAGATCCCACGATCATCGAGTGCGCCAGCAAAGCAGCCGCGAAACTGCCGGCGAAGAAATATTCCTCGTGGCTCGCATCGCGGCCAGCCGAGGCCGAATGTAAAGCCATCGAGTTTCTTGCGCGCCTGGCGGCCGCTATGAAGGCTCGTGTCCATATCGTGCATGTTTCATCTGCTGCCGCGCTTGAATTGATTCGCAAGGCCAAGGCCGCGGGCGTATCGATCACCGCCGAAACGTGCCCGCACTATCTCACGTTTAATGCGGAAGATATTCCCGATGGCGCGACCGAATTCAAATGCGCGCCGCCTATCCGCGAAGTGGAACATCGTGATGGTCTCTGGAACGCGCTCGGCGATGGCACGCTCGATTTCATTGCCAGCGATCATTCGCCCTGCCCGCCGGAAATGAAGCTCAAAGAGAGCGGCGATTTTTTTGCAGCGTGGGGCGGCATTGCTTCTCTGGAGCTCGCACTCCCGGCCGTGTGGACTTCGGCACGCCCGCGCGGCTATCCTGTGGGCCGCCTCGCAGAGTGGCTATGCCGCGGGCCGGCGCGGCTGGCAGGTTTGTCGCAACGAAAAGGTACGATTGCAGAAGGGCGCGACGCCGACTTTGTCATCTGGAATCCGGAGACGACTTTCCGCGTGGAACCGGAGCGGCTACATCAGCGCCATAAATTGACACCATTTGCTGGCCGCGATTTGCAAGGCTCGGTGACGGCGACTTTTCTGCGCGGCCGCAAGATTTTCGAGCGCGGAGAATTTCCAGCTGGCCCGATTGGAAACATTCTGAAACGGTCCGACGCATGAGCGAATTTCAAAAGCTTCCAAACCTTGCGTCGGAGCGGCTCGGCGCCAAAGTGATAGCCGCCAACGATGAATTCTTCGCGCCAAAAGAGAATCTCCTCAAGGATTCGCAACCAATTTTCATCGAGGGCAAATACACGGACCGCGGTAAATGGATGGACGGCTGGGAAACTCGCCGCCGACGGACCCCTGGCCACGATTGGTGCGTCGTTCGTCTCGGTCTGCCGGGAATCATTCGTGGGGCGATCGTCGATACCAGATTCTTCACTGGAAATTTTCCCGAGCAATGCGCTCTCGAAGCTTGTGCGATTCCACTGGAGCCTGGGCAGAAGCGGGAGTTCGCCGCTCTTCACGCGCCCTCGACGAAATGGTACGAGCTGATTTCTCAATCTGAACTTAAGGGCAATACGCAAAACGAATTTGCGATTCGAGGCGAGCATCGCTTCACTCACGTGCGCCTGAAGATTTTCCCGGATGGAGGCGTGGCGCGTTTGCGCGTTTACGGCGAAGTGGTGCCCGCGCCCGCACGGGCCACTGAGAGTCCGAGAGAAATGGATCTGGTCGAAATCCAAAATGGCGGCCGAGTGCTTGCGGCCAGCGACGAATTTTACAGTGCGCCGCTCAATTTATTGATGCCGGGCCGTAGCAAAGGCATGCATGACGGCTGGGAGACGCGCCGCCGCCGAGGCCCCGGGCACGATTGGGTCATCATCAAACTTGGTAGTCCGGGCTCGATTCAGCGAGTCGAGGTGGACACTTCGCACTTCAAAGGAAATTATCCCGATAGCTGTTCGATCGACGCGATTTCTCTCGCAGGCGGGTCCGACCCGGACGAGAGCACGACTTGGCGAGCGCTTCTGCCGCAAGCTAAGCTCAAAGCCAACGCATTGCATTCGTTCAAAAAAGAAATCATTAGCACCGAGCCGGTTTCGCACATTCGCTTCAATATCTTCCCGGACGGCGGCGTAAGCCGTCTGCGCATTTGGGGAAAGCCCGAAGCTGGATCGTGCAACTCAGGCGTGGATTGGCTCAATTCCCTGCCGGAAAAGAAAGCTGCGGAAGCGCTTCTCGATTGTTGCGGATCGCAGGAATGGGTGCGCCGTGTGTTGGCGAGCCGCCCGTTCTCGAATGCCGATGAACTGCTGCGCGCTGCCGACGAAATCTGGGGCGCTCTCAGCCGTAAAGAGTGGCTGCAAGCCTTTCGCCATCATCGGCGTATCGGCTCCAAAAAAGCCGAGCGAAAGCAGTCGGCAAAAGCAGGCGATTGGTCGGCGAAGGAGCAAGCTGGCGTCGCGCAAGCCGCACACGACGCTCGCGCCGTTCTCGCCGCTGCGAATCGCGCTTATGAAGCCGCCTTCGGCCATATTTTCATCATCAGCGCCAGAGGAAAATCAGCCGAAGAAATTCAGCAGGAATTGCAGCGCCGCCTCGGCAACGACCGCGAGACTGAACTGCGCACCGCCGCCGAGGAACAGCGTAAAATCACGCGCCTCCGCCTGGAGAAATTACTCGCCTCATGACTTCACCGATCACCACCCACGTTCTCGACATTTCCATCGGCCGTCCCGCGCAGGGCGTCGCAATCACTCTGCTGCTGCAGACAACCGGAACCGAGTGGAAAGAAATTGCGCGTGGAGTTACCGGTGTCGACGGCCGGCTCGCGACTCTTCTTAAGCCCGGAAAAATGGCCGCCGGGAATTATCGGCTGCGTTTCGAAACCGGCGCCTATTTCGCAGCGCGCCAATCCGCGGCTTTTTATCCATTTATCGAGATTACGTTTGCCGCAATCGATGCAGGGCAGCACTATCACGTTCCACTGCTCGTGAGCCCGTACGGCTACACCACCTATCGCGGGAGCTGACCGATGCGCATACGTCTGGGCCACAATAATTATGGCAAGTCGCGCGTCCGCATGCTGCGCCTCTCGCGGCAGGAGAACCATCACGAAATCAAGGAGCTAACACTCGAAATTTTATTTGAAGGCGATTTCGATGAAGTACACACGGCGGGGGACAATCGCAAAATTCTCCCGACCGACACGATCAAAAACACTGTTTACGTTCTCGCCAAACAATATCCGCCCGAGCCGATTGAAGAATTCGCCGACCATCTCATCGAGCACTTCCTCACCTACAATCCGCAAGTCTCGCGCGTCAAAATCACCGCCATCGAACATCCCTGGAGCCGCATCGCGATCGGAGGCAAGCCGCATTCCACTTCGTTCATTCGCAGCGGCAACGAAAGGCGAACCGCCATCGTCAGCGGAACGCGCGAAGAAACCCACTTCGCGGCGGGTATCGAGGATCTTGCGGTGATGAAGACCACCGGATCGGAGTTCGGGGAATTCATCCGCGATCCTTACACCACGTTGAAAGAAACCAAAGATCGCATTTTGATGAGCCATGTCCGCGCCGAATGGCAATATGCCGCGGAAGAAATCGCCTTCAGTCCGATCTGGCACGGCGTGCGCCAGGCGCTCATCGAAACTTTCGCCGAGCATCACAGCCGCTCGGTGCAGCACACGCTTTACGCCATGGGCGAAGCGGTGCTGAAAAGTTTCGAGTCGATTTCAGAAATCCACCTGGCGATGCCGAATAAACACTACAATCTGGTCGACCTAAAGCCCTTCGGACTGGAAAATCACAACGAGATTTTCGTGCCGACCGACGAACCCCACGGAATGATCGAAGCCACCCTGAAGAAGGATGTCTAGAAGCTATTTCGCACGCGTGCGCGACTCGAGAATTTTCGCAAACGAGCCGAGCTTTAAATCCTCTAACGCAAGCCCGGTCAGTTCCTGAGCTTCTGCGGCTGTCACCGCTCCGCAGTTGATAGCTCGCAGAAAATAATTCAGCAGCCCCTGGCCGGTAGCGGCATCGTCGAATACTTCGCCCACCAAAGTCGCCTGCGCGGCCTTCTCAATAAAATTCCGCAAGCGCTCCGCCGCCGAATCAAGACTGCCGAGAAAGAATGAGTACACCGCCGCATAACGCGTCGGCAACTGTGCGGGATGCAAATCCCAGCCTTGATAGAAGCCGGCGATCAGCGAATGGCGAATATGGTGCGCGTGCAAGCGCCACGCCGAATGTACCGCGCTGCGATTCTCGGAGGCTTGCGCCGCGGTGAGCGGCAGCCCGCCTTTGGCCGCGCGATGAACCGGCACCGGCAAAATATTCGTCGCGCCATCGGAAAGCCACACGCCGGTTCCGGCCAGTGCCACCTGCATCATTTCCTTCGCGAAGTCGCACGAGGGATGCAGCATGTGCTGATGCGCCGCGGTGATATTGCGCCCGGCGGTGTAATCGTAAGTCCCAAAATGAGCGCCCACACAGCGTCCATTCGCCGAGCGTACCAGCGCCAGCAAATTCGATTCTCCGCGCGAATTCAAAATCGCTTGCGGCGTTTCGATCATCAATTCGATCCGCAGCCAGCCGCCCGGCAGTCGCAGCGACGATTCGAGACGATCGAGAATCTCGACCAGCGCCTCGACTTCCTCAGGCAAACTCACTTTCGGCAGCGTGACGTGAAAATGCCGCGGCAGCGCTCCGGCGCAGGCCTCGGCCATCGCGGTCACAAATAAATCCAGCGTGCGAATGCTTCGCCCGCGCAGCTCTTCGTTGAATGGCTTGATGCGAATTCCGATAAACGGCGGCAACGTCCAAGCCTTCGCGCCCGCCGCTAAATCCTGCGCAGTCGAAATAGCGTGCGCGTCCTCTTCCTCGTCCGACGCGATTTCCATAGCCATCTTCAAAATCGATCCGGAAATCTTCGACCGGCTCGCGCCCAAGTTTTTCGCGCACGCGCCGGTAAATCGTCAGCGCCAACCAAGCCGCGCGACTTTCTTTCCGGAACGTGTCCGGATCGGAATCGATATATTTTTCGAGCCGCTCGATTTCCGCTGGAGCATCCGGGAGTTCACTGGCGCCATCCAATCCAATTGCTTTTGCAAAGGTGACGAAATCGGGAGCGTATTCGTCGAGAGATTGCAGCGCGTAGACGCCGAGCCGCTGCGCCGAGTCTGCATGAAATAGTTGCGCGCCGGCGTAAACGGTGTGGACCGGCTGCCGTTCGTTTCCCGGCCCCGGATAAAGTTGCGCAAAATCGCGGTGGCGTTCGCGGAGCTTAGCGTCCAAAGCTCGCAGTGATTCCGGCGTCAGCGATCTTTTCATCGGCGTCCTCAGCAGCCCACAGGATACTCCGGGCTGCGGTTAGAATCACAAAGAAAGGTAAAAAAGCGCCGGCCGCTCGAATTATTTGCGGGAAGCGCAATTCCGGAAGCTGCGCCAGCGCTCCAGCCGGCCTAAAACCGACGTTCTATTGCTGCCCGCAAGTGCTGCTGATATGTTGGTGGCTCGTTTCACCAGCCCAAGCTACGATGCCTTCAAGAATACTTCTCGTTGACGATGAAGCCGCGCCGCGCGCGGGACTTGAAATCCTCCTGCGCCGCGAAGGCTACGAAGTGCTCGCCGTTGCCGACGGAGCTGCGGCGCTCCAGCACTGCGCCGAATTTCGTCCCGACCTGGTCCTACTCGATATCGTGATGCCAGGCCTCGATGGTTTTGAAGTTTGCCGGCGAATCAAAGCCGCGCCCGAAACGCGGCTCACACCGGTTGTTTTGATTACGGGTTTGACGGCGGTATCCGATCGCATTCAAGGCATCAATGCGGGCGCGGATGATTTCCTCAGCAAGCCAATCGACTTCAGCGAGTTGCTGGCGCGCACTCGTTCTCTGTTGCGCCTGAAAAATTACACCGACGAACTCGAAAACGCCGAAGCGGTTCTATTTAGCCTCGCGCGCAGCATCGAAGCCCGCGATCCCACCACTCATGGACATTGCGAGCGCCTCTCGGAAATTTCCGCGCTGCTCGGCGCCCGCCTTGGTCTCGGCGCCGACCAGGTGACCGCGCTGCGCCGCGCCGGAGTAGTTCACGATATCGGCAAAATCGCAGTGCCCGATGCAGTCCTGCTAAAAGAAGGTCCACTCACCGCCGAGGAAGAGGAACTTCTCCGCGAGCATCCCGTCGTTGGCGAACGAATCTGCTCGCCGCTGAAATCGTTTCGCCTCGTTCTGCCGATTATTCGCCATCACCACGAAAAGCAGGATGGCACCGGCTATCCCGATGGCCTGAGCGGCGAACAAATTCCGCTGACTGCCCGAATCTCTGCAGATCGTGGATGTCTACGACGCGCTCACCACGGAGCGCCCCTACCGCACCGCGCTCAATTCAGCGGCCGCGTTGGATGCGATTGAAGAAGAAGCGGGCCGCGGATGGTGGGATCGCAAACTGGTAGTCGAGTTCCGAAAAATGCTAGCGGAGGCAGGACCGCACGTCGACGAAATACGCCAGCGCCACGGCCAGGGAACGAATGGCAACGGCGCGGGACACAGTTAGCACTGCAATCGTTCTTCTCCGGAATAAATGACGAATCGTCGTCCACGCAGAAATCCAACCAGCGTCAAACTTCAATTCGCGCGCCAGCTGCGCAGCCAGGCTCGACGGCGCGGAAACCGATCCGACCACCGGAATTCCCGCGACGATCGCTTTTTGCGCGATTTCAAATCCGCAACGGCCGCTCACTAGCATCACCACATCCGAAAGTGGCAGCCGATTTTCCTGCAACGCCCAGCCAATCACTTTATCGACGGCATTGTGCCGGCCGATATCCTCGCGCGAAACAAGCAGGTCACCTTCGGCAGTAAATAATCCCGCCGCGTGCAAACCGCCCGTGCGTCCGAAAATGTCTTGTGACGATCCCAACTTTTCGGGCATGCGGCAAAGCATCTCCGCCGCTACTCGGAACGCCGCGTTCGGGGGACGCAGCAGCCGCGAGCGTACCGCGTCGATCGAAGCCTTGCCGCATACGCCGCAACTCGAATTCGCAAAAAAGTTCCGCTGCGTCTGCTCGGAATCGACAGTGACTGCCGTCGGCAAGCTGCGCCACCACCACATTTCCGCGGCTGGCCCGCGAGTCCGTCGGTGATCGCTTCGAGCGAAGTAAGTCTGCTCGCGCGATTGAATTAATCCCTCAGTAAATAAGAAATCCCGCGGCCAATTCCAAATCATGCCCGGGCGTGCGCATCGTCACGGCCAGCGGTGCATCGCCGATGCGAATTTCAAGCGGCTCCTCGCCTGCCACGGAATCCTGCACACGACGCAGCTTTCCGTCGACCCACTCGGTGACCTGCGTCAATTCAATACTGCGCGGCGCCGGCAATCTGCTATTCCTCCTTAACCGCAAAATCCAGAAAGTGGCTAACGGTCCTTGTCACTCGAACCGTATCCAATACACTCGCCCGTGGCAAGCGAACTCTCGTATGCATGCAAAGTCAAAATTTATCTCCACAAAAAATGAAAAGGCTCCGGGAGGGAGGTACCCGGAGCCTTTCCTGCATCGAATGATGCGCTTAGTTCTCTGACTTGATGGACCAACGATTTATTTCGCCGGTTCCGTTTCTTTCGTTCCGAGTGCCCCTGCACAGTCCCGTTGGCAATATTCAAAATCAACCTCGGCGCTCGGTTGTTATCGTCGAAGTCGAACATGCCGTTGAGTCTACCGGCCTTAACGTCGCTCGAATCACCGCCGATGCGGCCCAGGCTCCAGTTGTCCTCGATGAAGCGAAGAATGGAGGACTGGTCGGTGGCCCGGTGATCGACGTAATTCTGCTTGGCGTACGGCGAAATCACCAGCAACGGAAGCCGCGGACCATAGCCGCAACGGCCTTGCGTCCCAGCCGCTCGTCGCCGCGCCGCAATTTCCGGGGCCAGCCAACGCATCATCCGCGACCGCCGACTGATTGACGACCGGCCCGAGCACGTGATCGTACCAGCCATCGGAGTCGTCATACGCGATGATGATCGCCGTATCGTTCCAATATTGGCTTTCGGCGATCGCGTTTACCACGCCGACGACGAAGTTCTGCTCATCGATCGGATCGGAGTAGCCGGGATGGCCATCCTGATACGCGGCGGCCTTGAGATACGAAACTGCCGGAAGATTGTTGTCGACCAGCGCGGCCCAGAAGGCGGTCAGGTCGTATTGGTGATTTGCGCCGTCCGACGGAGGTTCCGATCAATGATACGTGCGTCGGCTGCACGTGATGCAGATTCTGTGTGCTGGTGTAGTACTGGAAAGGTTCGTGGTGCGGAATGTAGTCGCCGACGGTTTCGACGGCGTCATCACCGGCCAGGCCGACATGGTGCGCACCGCAAATGGCGCGGCCCTGCGAGTCGTAGCTCGGTGGGAGCAAAGCCGCCCTGGAACCATCCCCAGGTAACATTCTTGGCGTTCAGCAAGTCGCCGACGTTCGTTCCCACGAGCGAAACCATGTTGGTGGTCTGCAACCCGGGATTGGTGAGCACGCATTCATCGCCTGCGGGGCGCGGGTCGCCGATTACCGGACCGCTCGTCGAGCCGTTGGCGATATTGCCCGATGCGCTCGCCGCCGCGCCATTCGGCTTCGTTGGGAAAAGTGTCGCAGTAGCAGTCGTGCCGGCGATCAAGTTGAGCGCTCCGACCGAAGAGGGCCCAAACATCGTGCCGTAAGAATTGTCGCTCATGGCGAAATGCTGCGCGTAATTCCAGATCGCCGTGACCGGTGTTGCCGTCGAAATAGCCCATCACCACGCCGGTGCCTTTGCCGTAGTCATTGCATGGCGAAGATGACGAGGAGCCCGATCCCGTCGATTCCGGGAACTTATCCATCAAGCCATGATCGAGTGCCTGCTGTTCGGGTGTGTAGCTGTGATTCTGGTCGCACGTCACGGACGCCACTCCCGTATCCATGCGGAATGGCTGAGTGGAATTCGGATTCTCGTCCAGCAATCCGCCACTCAAAAGGTTATTGGTCCGCGGAGTGTCGTCCTGGGCTTTGAAGAACGGCTCACTCGATGGATTCGTCGCGTGAGGATAGGTGGCGAAATAGTGGTCGAATGAAATATTCTCGTCGAAGATTACGATTACGTGCTTGATCGGAGTGGTCGTTGGCGCACTTCCATCGTTGTGGTTGGCAAAAAGATTGCCAGGGACAAAGAAAGCGAGGTTGGAGGCCAGCGCAATCGCTGCCATCCGCCGAAGATGCTTATGCATCAGCAGTTCTCCTTATAGGTTGGAAGAATCCGGGTCTGACTCCCTGTAGCCCCGTGGAAGTGGCAGCGGAACACCGTTGCCGAGGACGCTTTCAGGAGTCAAACGCGTGCCGTAGAGGAATACGCGGACTTTGTTGCGGTTAGGTAACAGCCAGGTTAAAAGCTGGCAGTCGGAGCGCGAAACGTTTCGTAGCGCCGGCTGCCCGGCGTTTTTGAAGTTCTGCGGCGTACCGGTACGTCTTCTTATTCACCGCGTCCCGCCTTTTGACACCACGCGAATTACGCCCATCATTCCGCCGTCCTCGTGTTCCAGCAGATGGCAATGATAAACAAACGTCCCCACGGTATTCGGATCGCGAAAATCCATGCGCAGTTTCACGCTCGGATACGGCCGGGTTTTTCCGTCCCAATACGCCACGTTAATGGTATCGCGCAGGAACGGCTCCTCCAGCGGAACTCCGTTCCAATCCACGAGCATGAAATGAATCTGGTGGATGTGAAAAGCATGCAGTTCTTGCGTGCGATTTTCGATGATCCAATCCTCCACGTCGCCCTGCTGCACGACGATATTCGGCTCCATCTCGCGCGGATCGAATAATTTCGGCTCTTGGCCGTCGACGGTAAGATAAAAATCGGTGGGACTCTTCGGATCGTTTGGATCGTGCGGCTTCTCGGTGAAATAGAGCGTGCGCGTTCGCACTGGCTTCACCGCGCCGAGCCAGGGCGCACTCGCCGGCGGAAGAGGAACAGGATTGGCAGCCAACCGCACGCGTGGTTCAGGCGCGTTGGCATCCGTAACGATCACCGCCAACGGCCGCGTCGGATCGTTCTCCCCGGCCGGCCCCGTGTCCACTGTGCGCGTAACGAAACTTGACTGCACTCCTGCAGGCGGGCCATTCACGATCAGGCCGACACGGCCAGCTGGCGGCAACAAAACGTGGCTCTGCCAGATTATCCGGTTGGTCTCCCCGTCTTCGTTGATCGGAACTCCGTCAAGTGAAACCACGCCCATCATCTGCGGCTTGTTATTCACCAGCATCTGCAAGTCGAGATACGTAATCGCCGATGCGTTCAACACGCACCAATGCTGCTTCTCACCCGGGCGCATTTTGACCACCGCCGGAACGTAATTCGGAAAAGCGACCGGCACAAAATTGATCGAGAGATCTTTCGCCGGTTTGCCGCCGCCGTTTCCGGTATTCAAAATGTCGCCCTCGGCATCGCGCAGCACGAGCGGCGGCGGCATTGAATCCGTTTTCACAGGCTCGGCGTCAGGGTTCAACAGCTCCTGATCGCGAATCACGAAAACTCGCTCCGGCAATCCTGCCAGCGCAGGTATTGCCCGCTCGCTTCCTTCGACGATCAGCGCGCCCGACGCTCCTCCCAGCACTTGCGCCTTGCTCTCGCCGTGTACGTGCGGGTGATACCAATACAATCCCGGCGGCTCATCTGGCGGAATGCGGAAACGATACTCAAATGGCTGGTCGCCGGGCTGAATCAAGGTGTTGAGCACGTCATCCTGGTGGCACACAGGCGGGACCGTAAGGCCGTGGAAGTGTACGTTCGTGGACGCGGGCGTCATCGCGCCACTCGTGCATCCACCGGGCATCGAATGTTGATGCGCGTGCGCCTGTGCCGGCGCGGAAGGCAGGATCACCTCATTTTTCAAAGTAAGGATGAGCAGATCGCCCGGCTTCAGCCGCAGAGTGGGCGCCTCGATGCGGTTTTCGTATAAGTAGCAGTAGCGCGTTTGGCCATTTGCGTCGACGGAATTGCGGTAGGTGAAATCGATTCGCAGAACGCCGTCGTGGCTGCGCAAATCGTCCGGTTCTCCGACCACGCTTCCTGCCGCCGGGCGCTGCGGGCACGCGTCACGCAAAGCACCCTGCGCCAATGCGCAACTCGAGCCAACGGTCGCGCTCACTAAGGCCCAGAGTGTCAGCGCCGCGATGCGATAACTCCAAATGACTGTTCTAGCGATCGGTAATTTCCCCTGGGCAGCCAATGGCACGCACGCGGCCGCAATACGAGACTCGCTTTTAACGAGAAGGCGCCTATTTTCGCCGACCTCCCGCCGCCAAATGTGAATCTTCCATGAATCCTTGTTTACAGAAACGTTGCTGTGGGAAGTTCGCCTTCGTAGCGGCGGGCTTCAGCCAGGCATCTTGCGATCATAGTTGTCCGTCCAATGCAACCGCGCCGGACGGACCGCGACATCAAATTCTGCGCTTTGATTGGACGAAGTGCTCCGCGCATGAGCGTCGCTTGTTGTGAGCTCGGAGGTCGCAAGATGCCGGGCTGAAGCCCGCCGCAACGAAGGCGCGCAGACCGCATCGGCGCAAATCAATCCGACGTCACCCGCTTAGCACGGTGTAGAATCTCGCCTCGCGCCCCCGCAACCGTCGCCTTGGCCTAAATTGATTGGAGATTCATTGTGAATATTCGCAAAGCCACCGAGAGCTACGAGAAATGGGTTGCCGCGCGCATTCGTGTGGTCAAAGAGGACCTCGACTACAAGCATCAGCAGATGGCCAAATCGCCGTTCGAATTTCTGCGCGCCACTTTTTATCGCTGGGCGCAACGCTGGCCCGAAGTTTGCCTCGAGGAATCGAAAGCGCCGGAAGTTCTCGCCGTCGGTGATCTTCACGTGGAAAATTTCGGCACCTGGCGCGATGCCGAAGGCCGGCTCATTTGGGGCGTGAACGATTTCGACGAAGCTCATCCGATGCCCTACACCATCGACCTCGTTCGCCTGGCCACCAGCGCGCACCTCGCCGTCGCGGAAGAGCATCTCACGCTGAACACGCGCGAAGTTTGCGATGCGATTCTCGAAGGCTATCGCCGCGGCATCGACGCGAAAGGCAAACCATTCGTCCTCGCCGAACAGAGCCGCTGGCTGCGCCTGATTGCCTTGAATCGCTTGCGCGATCCGGTTCGCTTCTGGAAGCGCATGTCGAAACTCGGAGATCTGCGAGCGCCGATCCCCGACCACATCCGCGAAAAGCTGGAGGCCGCGCTTCCCGATCCTAAAATGCCGTACGAGCGCAAGCGCCGCGTCGCCGGCCTCGGCAGCCTCGGACATCTTCGCGTGCTCGCATTGGCTCGCTGGTGCGGCGCGTGGGTGGCGCGCGAAGCCAAAGTGCTCACTCCCTCAGCGGTGATCTGGGCCAGCGGCAAGCCGCAATCTGAAAAAATTCTCTATCCCGAAATTATTTCGCGGGCCGCGCGAGTCCAGGATCCCTTTCTCCGCCTTTACGACAATTTCATGATTCGCCGCATCGCGCCCGATTGCTCGCGCATCCTTCTAGCCTCGCTTCCCGAAGATCATGACGAAGCGCGGCTGCTCGAGGGCATGGGCTTCGAGACCGCGAATATTCACTTAGGAACGCGCGGCGCGATTCCGGCGATTCTCCGCGACCTGAAAGGCCGGCCGAAGCGCTGGCTGCATCGCGCTTCGAAAACCATGATGGAAGCAACGCATCGCGACTGGCTGAAATGGCGAAAGGGTTGATGCTCGCTAAGCCGCCGTCGTATTTGAAGTTCTAAATCGCGCGGTTGCTACGCTGTCAGCCGCGGGCCGTGGTGAGCTGTGAGGTCGCGAAATGCCGGTCTGAAGCCCGCCGCTACGAAGGCCAGTCTATGATTTGCCCGCGCGGGGCTTGACCCTGGCTTCCCAGGCCTTTCGCAATTCCTCGCGCTGCTCCATTACATGCGCCTTGGCCGCTTCAAAACTTTCGTAAACTTTTTTTCCTTTGATCGTGTTGCAGGTCCGGCAGCAAGCAACCAGATTGTTCGGGTCTTTTTTCCCTTTGCGCGCGCGCGGCGTCACGAAATCCACCGACATCGCCAGCGCATTTTCAAAGCTCGCGTTGCCATCAAGCCCGCAATAGCGGCAACGGTGTTGATCGCGCTCGAGAATCGCCAGCCCCTCTTTCAAAGTCACCGGCGCGGTAGTCAAAGTTAAAGTTGCGAGATTGAAAAGCATGGCCACCTCCAAAAAATTCGGCCGAACAGCAGGGGAAGGGATCCGTATTGCGAAAATAGGCCAGTCAAAGCGATGTGTCAAGAAACTCGAATTGCGAGTTTCCCGCCTCGTGCAGCGGCGGCAGGCGAGACAACTCCGCCGGACCCGTTGCGCCGCTCAATCGGCAACGCCGCCCCCCGCTCGCCTCTTCAAATTTTGCTCCGGCTTCGAAAAGGTGTATCCTCGCCGCTTCCCTGGTCGTCTTACCTCATGAAGCAGGCAGATATGGCATCTCGCACTCAAATCGTCCCGACCCGCAAACCTCAAGCCGCCGGTCTGGCGCACTTTATGGCGCGCGTGCTCAAAGAACATGCGCGCGCCGCCAAAAAACTCGACGCCGACGCGGTGCACGATCTGCGTGTGGCACTGCGACGCTGCCGCACCATGGCCGACGCTATCGCCACTTTCGATCCCGACAAATCTTTCCCCGCGATGCGAAAGGCATCCAGGCGCACTTTTCGCAGCCTCGGCAAATTGCGCGACATGCAAATCATGCGCGAGTGGCTGAAAAAACTCGCGCCCACCGGTGACCCGCTCGCAGCACGCATGCTGGAATCGCTGGCGCAATCCGAAGGCGCTGCAAAGGTGGAAGCCGCTGCGGCCCTCGATGCATTCGACACGCACAAATGGCGCCGCTGGTCGCGCGAACTTGCCGAGCGCTCCCGCCGTGTGCCGCTCGATAGCCTCGTTTACCAACATCTGGCACTGGAGCGCTGCCTCGAGGCGCGCGAAGCTCATCGCTTCGCCGTACATTCGCGCAGCCGCGTCAGTTGGCACCGCCTGCGCATCGCGCTCAAGCGCTTTCGCTATACCGTAGAAAACTTCCTTCCGCGCTATCACCAGGAATGGATTGCGGATCTGAAGTTGGTCCAGGATCTGCTCGGCGACGTTCACGACCTCGACGTTTTGCGCGCGGAGTTTCGGAGGTTGTCAGGCTCCGACGAACCAGCCGGTCAAGAAAATGGCGTGGCGCAGCCCAGCGAATTCGAGCAGTGGTCCGCGCGAATTGAAGCCCTTCGCACCGAGCGGCTCAACGCCTATCGCGCGAAAATGACGGGAAGTAATTCAGCATGGAACATCTGGTTTGCCGGCCTGCCCTCAGGCGCCCGACTCGAAGAAGCCGTGCTGGCCACGTTTTCAACGTGGGCCTCCTACCGCGATCCGAATTTCGATCACTCGAGAAAGGTAACGACGCTCGCTCTGGAACTTTTCGACGGATTCAGCGCGCACTCGCTAAACGCGGTTTTTCGCGAGGACGAGTCGCGCCGCATTTTGCAAGCCGCGGCGTTGCTCCATGACGTGGGCCGCGCAAAAAAAGATGCCGGTCATCATAAGCGCTCCTTTCGCATGATCAGCGAGCTGAGACCCCTGGTGGGCTGGAGCGGAGACGAGATTCTCAGCGCCGCCATGATCGCGCGCTATCACCGCGGTGCCGAGCCGCGCCTGGAGCAAAAGGAATACGCCGCGCTTGAGCCGGCGGAACAAGAACGCGTGGCCTGGCTGGCCGCAACGCTGCGTCTGGCCGACGGCCTGGATTCCGATCACCGCGGCCGCATTCAACACGTCAGCGTGCAGCGCGATCGCACCGCTCTAACCATCCGCGCCACGGGCTACGTTCACGATGTAGATTCTGCCGCCATGCTCGCGCGCAAAAAGCATCTCCTTGAAACTCTCTGCGATTGCCCGGTGGTAATTCAAGCCGCCGAAATGATTGCAGCAAGCAGACTCACTTCGATCGCGTCGTGAGCATATCGGGCCGAGAATCAAAATCGCTAAAAAATAAGAATTGCAAATGTAGGCTTCGTAGAGGCGCGCCTCGATCGACTGTAAGAACCGGCGTAAGGGCGAAATAAGACAAAAGTCGGCGGGTAAAGAGTCTGTGTTGAGAAGAAGGTATCTGGCTCTGTTGACATCGTCTGTATTCAGGACGTCGATGGAACGCGGAGAATGCCGGATCGCGTTACGTCGACGCAAATAGGCCACATATTCGCACGCGTTACACGGACGGGCGAGGCAAGCCGTCGCCCCTACGGGGAGAAATTCAAATGCCGCGGAGCATGTCAACGGAGCCAGATGAGTTCAACTCACGGGCTCAGCTTCAAAACCGGAAAAACAAAACATCGGCGGCTGAAGCCGTAGTGATATTGCGGCACTTGCGGCATGACTGAAGTGATGCCCTGACGATGCTTTGCGGCCGGAGTGACGACTCACTCGATCTGGCGGGCGATTTTCGGCGTCAGCATCCAAAGCAATGTAGCCTTCCCGGACCCGGGCGATTCAAATTCCAACGCCGCAACTCCCGCCTTCTTCATCGCCGTAAACACACCGCGCGCTCCCACCGCCGCTGCAATCAATTGATCCATATGCGGCGCGTGCCCGAAACACATCACCGCGTCGGCCTTAATATGCGCAATTTCCTTCAAAAATTCCGCAGGATTGCTGCCGGGCCGCAGCGCCTGGCTATGACGGATTTTTTCTCGCGAGTAGCCCAGCGCCTCGGCAAAAATTTCCGCCGTCTGCGCCGAGCGCACGTAAGGACTGGTGATCATCAAGGAAATCTCCAGCTTCAACTCGCGAAATCCCTTGGCCACCTCGCGCGTCTTCTTCATTCCGTCGCGCGTGAGATAGCGTTCCGTCTCCGGCGGCGAATCCGGATCCTCGCGATCGATGGCGATTCCGTGCCGGACAAGATAAAGAATCATGATTTACGCCACTTTCCCTTTTAGCTTCGGTTTCGTGACCGCCCGGCGGAATACCGGCCGCAATCCAAACTCGCGCTCGAACATGGCCGCCTTGCGCCCCAGCCCGCCAACATCCAGCCGCGCTCCGTTCTGCATCTGCACGCGAAAGATGGCCTGCCCGTCTTCCACGTCCACGCAAACATCGCCAACCATTCGCCGGTGCCCGCTTTCGAGCCTCTCGGCTATCCGCAGCAGCGCGACCAACATGCGCGCATCTTCCCGGCGATCTCCGTCGAGCGCGGTGTACGATTTGTGGTCCATCTGCGGCTCGGATTTGCAATTGTGATACCGGACTAGCGCTGCCACCATGTCGCGCCGCCAGCCGCGGAGCCCGGGAATATCGCCATAGCGGATAAGATATTCGCCGTGGCGATGATGCGACTTCCGTCCAATCGTATGCCCCACGTCGTGAAGAATTGCACCTAGCTCGAGCAACACCCGCTCATCCGCGCCCATTTCATGCAGCGGACGCAGTTGATCGAAAAGCGAAACGGCCAGCCGCCGCACCTGCTCGGCATGCCCCGCGTCGTAATTGAAACGCCGCGCAAACCATTCCGCGCCGGTACGCAGACGGTCCTCGGTGCGCTTTTCATCCGCGCTCGGCGTCGCGCACGAATATTGCGCGAGCATCAAATCGATCAGAATCCCTTCGCGCACGCCTACGCTCGGCACCACCATCGATCGCAGATTCAGATATTGCCCCAGCGTCGCCAGCACGATCGCTGCGATACCCATCACTTCGGCGCGATCACGGCGCACTCGAAATGCGTGCATTCGGTGCGCCACGTCCAGTCGCGCGATATGCCACACCTGATCCCGCAACAGACGCAAATTTATTGTAGGCAGACCGCGCAATCGCGGACCGGCAGCCAGCGGCGCCAGCGCTTCCGCATTTCCGCCACAAGCTGCGGCGATTCCTCCTGCAAGGCTCGGCGGCGAAGGCAACGCGGATCGCAGCAGCATCAACACGTGA
Organism: uncultured Acidobacteriota bacterium; assembly: GCA_963792515.1. Lineage (GTDB taxonomy): Bacteria > Acidobacteriota > Terriglobia > Acidiferrales > UBA7541 > Palsa-147. The sequence goes on from CAWBWG010000003.1 coordinate 115,532, forward strand.
TCGCGAATTCGCGTGGCCGCATCTTCGGTAATGACGCCCTCGATCTTGTAGGTTTCCATCAGCCGAACGGTGCCCAGCGGCAGCGCCACTCGCTGCGTCACTGCGCCGCGCTCCAGAAAATTAATCTCCAGGCTGCCTCCGCCAAGATCGAAAATCACTCGCGGAGTGACGTGGCTGGGCAGCAGACGCAGCACTCCCGCGCAAGTGAGCCGTGCTTCTTCCTCGCCACTGATCACTTCGATTTCGATGCCGGACTTTCGGCGCACGCGCTCGATCAACGTATGCCGGTTGCGAGCTTCGCGCGCCGCGCTGGTCGCGACCGCGCGATACATCGCTACGTGATGCCGGTCCATCATTCGCCGGAAATGGCGGAAGGCGCGCGAGGCCTTGGCGATCGTATCGTTGCTCAAGGCATGGCGGGTGAATGCATTGTGCCCAAGACGAACGGACGCGCGTTCGCTATCCAGAATTTCGTATCGATCGGGAGAAGTGGCGCGCGCAATCAGCAGCCGGATGGCATTCGAGCCGGCGTCAATCGCGGCGATGTTAACTGGGGCGGCCAATTCGTCTATCGCCAGAGGTGCGCGAGCGCGCCCGAGGGCTGATAGTGCGTACCCTTGATGCCGAGGTGCGCGCCAATCTGTTTGCGCAACTCACGGTTCACGTTCGGGACGCTGGTCTCGCCATCCAATTCGATGAACGAATGGCGGCGCGACAAATATTCGAATTCTTTTTTGATTAGCGATTGGTAGCGAATGAACGATTGGAAAAGATCATTCGAAAGCGACATATCGCGCCCCGATTCCCAGTAGCTGATGGTATGCGATTTCTTGAATTCGCGATCGAAAGCCACTTCCGGCCGCACGTTCAGCCAAAAAGTCAGGTCCGGCCGCAGCGCCATCTCGTAAATCCCGTGCAAATAGTCGCGCCCGATGCCGCGCACGGCGCTTCGCGCGATCAGCGTATAAATATACCGATCGGCAATCACGATCAGCCCCGAGCGCAGCGCCGGCAGAATGCGCCGCTCAAGCTGATCGAAGAAATCGGTGCTGTACATCAGCGCCAGCGTCGTTCGCGTCACCGAATTTTCCGCCAGCAGCGCGTCGATGTCGTCGGCCACCAGCGACGAGCGCCGCAGGCCGGTGGTCTGAACCGCGAACCCTTCCGATTCGAGCCACTCGGTGAGCAGCGAAATTTGCGTCGAGCGGCCGGAACCGTCCGTCCCCTCGATGACGATAAGCGTTCCGCTCAGTTCGTCTTCGCGCACGCCCGGCAGACTCGCGCCGTAAAATCGCGTGGGCTCCTTGGCGTCGCCCTTGCCCTTGCCGTCCTTCTTGCGGTGGCGTCCGTTGGGCGCAACTCCGGGAACGATCGGAATGTCGCGCGGCGTCATGTGGATTTTTTCGGCGCGAATTTGGCCAGATCGATTCGCTCGCCGAGAATTTCGCGCATCTGTTTCTGCAAGCGATTTACCGGAACGGTGCCATCCATCAAAACGAATTTATCCGGCTCCATCATCTGGTCGTAATAATTCAGTATGCGCTCCTGAAATATGCGAAAGCTCTCTGCGCGATCGAGGGAGATCCCCAGGTCCATGCCGGCTTCGTAGTATTTCAACTTCGGCCGGCCCGCCATGATGCGATTCACGGCAACATCCAGCGGGGCGCGAAAATAGAAGGTGATATCGGGAATCGGCGCGAAGCGATAAAGATTGCGCAGCCAGTGCGGAGGACAGCCGCGCGCCACGTCGCGCGCAAACGCCGTATAAATATAACGGTCGGCGAGCACCAAATACCCGCCATGCAGCAAAGGCAAAATCTGCCGCTCGCAACGATCCGCAAAATCCGCGGCATGCAACAGCGAAAAAGTGACCGGAGTCAGCAAGCGACGCTGCTTGCCGCGCCGCGTCGCCGATTTTACCAGCGGCGAAGAATTCCACTCGGTGAAATGCGTGCGGTAGCCGTTAATCTCCAGCCAGCGCTTCAGCAGATAAAGCTGCGTGCTTTTTCCCGAGCCGTCGATTCCTTCCACCACCACCAGCGCACCGGGGTAATCGTGCTTCGGCGAGCGCGCCTTTTCAGCCGGCCGCTCGACGACTGCCGGGATTTCCGTGGGCTTGATTTCGGGCATTGCGAATCGATTCCGCTCGTTTTCCAACTCAGTAGTTTATGATACCCCGGAGGTTAAAAGGCAGTATGAATATTCTGTTACAGGGTCGTCGAACAGAAAAAATGCATTCCAGGAATTCAAAATGAGCGTTCGAAAAGCACTCTTAGTGAAGCCCGGCGCAAAAGTGAAGCTATCCGACTACGACCCCGACGACACGCTGGGCCACAAAAAGGGATCGCATGTCGAGTCGAAGACGGATCAAGCTGTCCGCCGGCTGGATTCGCTGCAGTACCTCCTCTACGCCGAGAAAAAACATGCGCTGCTAGCCATTTTTCAAGCGCTCGATGCCGGCGGAAAAGACGGCACCATTCGCCACGTGATGTCGGGCATTAATCCGCAGGGTTGCGTGGTCGCGTCCTTCAAGCAGCCCTCGCCTGAAGAGCTGGCCCATGATTTTCTGTGGCGCGTTCACAAAGTTGTGCCGCCGCACGGCATGATCGGCGTTTTTAATCGCTCGCACTATGAGGATGTTCTGGTGGTGCGCGTTCACAATCTCGTGCCGAAGGAAATCTGGTCGGCAAGATATGACCAGATAAATAGGTTCGAGCAACTTCTGGCCGCCAACGGAGTGAGCATCGCCAAATTTTTCCTGCATATCAGCAAAGACGAGCAGAAAAAAAGATTTGAGGAGCGCATCGACGACCCGGATCGGCGATGGAAAATTTCGGAGTCGGACTTCAAGGAACGAAAATACTGGGACGACTACATCCAAGCGTACGAGGAAGTATTGAGACGCTGCAGCACGAACGAAGCCCCTTGGTACATAATCCCTGCAAACAAAAAATGGTTCCGCAATTTCGCGGTCTCGCGAATTTTGGTCGAGACACTGGAAGATCTAAAGATGAAGTATCCAAAGCCGACGGTGGATGTAAGAGATCTGAAATGGAAATAACATAGGGGAGGGTTCTTTAGACCCTCGCGGATTTCGGCCCCGGCCCCGTTCGCCACGTTCAGGATGCCAACCGTACCAGCAAAGTTTGTTAGAATCGCGCGGCTTGCTCGGATTACGAAGCCCGTCGGGACAAAATGCGGGAGGGTCTAAAGAACCCTCCCCTACACGAGAATTGATGGCCCAGTCGCTATTTCCACGAAATTTCCGGAAGACATCCCCGCAAGCGGTCCGCGGCGAAGGATGCTTCATCATCACTGCCGATGGCCGCCGGTATCTCGACGCGGCCGGCGGCGCGGCTGTGGTGACCATCGGCCACGGCGTGGAATCGGTAGCGAGCGCGATGGCTGAGCAAGCCGAGCGTCTGGCCTACGTTCATTCCTCGCAATTTGAATCCGCGCCTGCGGCGGAATTGGCCCGCCGCCTGCTTGCTCTTGCGCCAAAATCATTTCGCAATGGCCGCGTCTATCTCACCTCCGGTGGATCCGAAGCCACTGAAACCGCGATCAAGCTTGCACGCCAGTATTTTCTCGAGCGCGGCGAGCCAAAACGCATTCGCATCGTCTCTCGCAAGCAGAGCTATCACGGCACCACGCTCGGCGCGCTCGCAGTTTCAGGAAACGTCGCCCGCCGCGAACCCTTCGCGCCGCTGCTGAATGAATGGGGCCACATCCCGCCATGCTATTGCTATCGCTGTCCGATGGGGCTGCACTATCCGGAATGTAATGTCGATTGCGCCGACGAACTCGATCGGCTGCTGCGCCGCGAAAATCCGGAAACGGTCGCGGCATTTATCGTTGAGCCGCTCAGTGGTGCGACGCTCGGCGCCGTGCCGCCGCCAAACGGCTATCTCGAACGCATCGCATCAATTTGCCGCGATCACGGCATTCTGCTCATCGCCGACGAAGTAATGACCGGCATGGGACGCACCGGAAAAACATTCGCAATCGATCATTGGGGCGTCGAGCCGGACGTGATTCTAGTCGGCAAGGGAGTGGCCAGCGGATATGCGCCGCTCGGCGGCGTTCTGGTGAACGATAGAATTGTTGGGACCATCGAGCGCGGGTCGGGCGTTTTTCTCCACGGATTCACTTACAACGCTCATCCGGTGTCGGCGGCTGCAGGAGTCGCGGTGCTAGATTATATCGCGCAAAATAATTTATTCGAGCGCGTGGAAACGGCGGGCCGCGAACTTCGCGCCGCGCTCGAACCGCTCGCGCAACTCTCCGTGACCGGCGACATTCGCGGAATGGGCCTGCTTCAGGGAATCGAGATCGTCCGCGACCGCAACACTCGCGAACCATTCCCGCCCGAAGCCCACATCGCCAATCGCATCGCCGAAGATGCCATGGAATCCGGCGTGATCACCTATCCCATGCAAGGCTCGGTTGACGGACGGCGCGGCGATCATATTCTTTTGGCGCCTCCGTTCACGATTTCTTCGCAACAAATTCAAATGATTGCCGGCGCGCTCAGCAAAGCGCTCGGCGAACTCGAAACCGCGCACCGCTCCGGTGCTGGAGGCTCCCCTGTCGCAAATTCCTCGCGGTGAAAAGCGATCGCCGCTACCCCGAATCCTGCAGCACGCCTCGGCCATCGCCGTTGCGGCCGCATCGGCACTCGCGCTCGCAACATTCGCAGACCAAATTTCGCTGAAGGGTTACTCGCCCGAAGCCGCAAAGCGCCAGAGTGCTATCGAAAAGCAATACCGCGCACTCGCCTCCACCGCGGAAATTGCTAAATTTCATCGCTATCTCACCGCGGAACCGCACATGGCCGGCTCGTTACGCAACAATGATCTAGCCCGCTGGGTCGGCGATCAATGGAAGCAGCAAGGACTCGAAGACGTAACCATCCACGAATACGACGTGCTGCATTCAAAGCCCCGCGAAATTTCTCTCGAAATGGTAGCCCCCGTCGAATATCACGCAACGTTGCGGGAAGCTCCCTACGCCGTCGATCCCGACACAAAAAATCCGGCGGCCTCCGGCGCATTTCTCGGCTATTCGGCTTCGGGCGAAGTCACGGCCCCCGTAATTTATGCACACAGCGGCAATCCCGAAGATTACGACTACCTGCGCTCGCAAGGAATCAGCGTTCGCGGAAAAATCGTGCTGGTGCGTTACTCGAATCCCTACAGCTACCGCGGATTCAAAGCGCTCACCGCCGAACGCGAAGGCGCCGCGGCGATTTTGATTTACTCCGATCCGCAGGAAGACGGCTACAGCCAAGGCAAAGTTTTTCCCGAAGGCCCGTGGGGCCCGGAGACGCACATCCAACGCGGCGCCATCACTTACGATTTTATTCAGCCGGGCGATCCGCTCACGCCGGGTTGGGCCTCCGTCCCCGGCGCAAAAAGAATCCCGATCGCCGAGGCAGTCTCGCTGCCAAAAATCATGGGTGTGCCGCTCTCGTGGCACGATGCGCAGCCACTGCTAAAAAATATGGACGGCCCGCAAGCCCCACAATCCTGGCAAGGCGGATTGCCGTTTCAATATCATCTCGGCGGCGAACGCGTGCGCGCGCACCTGAAAGTGGATATGGATACGAGCACGCAACCTTATTACGTGACCGAAGCACGCATCCGCGGCGCCGAACTGCCGAATGAGTGGATCGTGCTCGGCAATCATCGCGATGCCTGGGTCTACGGCGGCGTCGATCCATCGAGCGGCACGGCGACGATGCTGGAAATGACGCGCAATCTCGGCGAGATGCTAAAGAAAGGGATCCGGCCGCGCAGGACGCTAGTGATTTGCAGTTGGGACGGCGAAGAATACGCACTCACCGGCTCGACGGAATGGGGCGAAGAATTCGCCGATGAACTGAAAAAGAAAGCCATCGCTTATCTCAACGTGGATTCCTCAGCGTCCGGCCCGAATTTTCATGGCACGCCGGTGGCCTCGCTCGCGACGGTCCTCGTCGACGTAACGCGCACGCTCCCGGCGCCTTCGGGCAAAACGCTCTACCAAGAATGGCGCGACACGCGGCAGCAGCAACTGCACGAAACGCGCCCCGCGCAAGATTCGGAATTGGCCGATACGCGCATCGGCAGCGGCTCGGACCACACTGTCTTTCTGAATTTTCTCGGCATCCCCACCGTCGGCCTCGAATTCGATGGGCCCTACGGCGTCTATCATTCTCTCTATGATGATTTTTACTGGATGAATCATTTCGGTGATCCGGGTTACAAGTATCACGCGCTGATGACGCAACTTTGGGGCGTCCTCGCCCTACGCCTCGCCAATGCCAATGTGCTGCCCTACGATTTCGAAACCTATGCAAAGAATATCCGCTCCTTCGTCGATGAGCTCGACGTGAAGAGCCGCGTCCACGAGCACCTGGACTTGCAGCCCTTATACGCACAGGTTGATCAATTCGAAACCGCCGGCCGCGATTTGAATGCTGCGGTGATTGCAGCGCTGAGCGTAACCGCAAACGCGCCCGCCGCCAGCGAAAACGCCGCCACCGAACGCGTCAATTCCGCGTTGATGCAAGTCGAACGCAACTGGTGCAATCCCGACGGAATTCCCGGACGCCCATGGTTCAAGCACACGCTTTACGCCGCCCGCTTCACTTATGCCCATCTGGAATTGCCGGGACTCACCGAAGCGGCCGAAGCTGGCGACTGGAAGCGCGCGGCGGACCAGGAAAAAATTCTCGAGAGCGAGCTGGCAAAAAATATTGCAGTGCTGCAACAAGCTACGCGCGAATTGCAGAATTCCAGCGATCGAGGTGCTCATTGAAACGATTCGTGCTGATGGCGTTGGCTTCCTGCGCGCTGGCGATTGCAAGTCAGCCGGCAGCAGCTCAATCGAAAGCGAAGCCGCGCGCTCGCGATCTTGGCGTCCCGTTCGACGGCACTCCCGGCCCGCTAAACGCGATCACCGACGTGAAAGGCGTCGAAGTTGGTCATCGCACGCTGATCTCCGGCGAGGGAAAACTAAAAGTCGGCATCGGCCCGGTTCGCACCGGCGTCACCGCGATTTTTCCGCGCGGCAAAGCGTCCGCCGATCCAGTTTTCGCCGGATGGTTCACGGAAAATGGCAACGGAGAAATGACCGGCACAACCTGGGTCGAAGAATCCGGATTTCTCTACGGTCCAGTGATGATCACCAACACGCACAGCGTTGGAGTGGTCCGCGACGCCGTGATCAAATGGCAATTCGAGCACGGCCCCGCAGCGCCTCTCGATGATTGGTGGTCGCTGCCGGTCGTGGCCGAAACGTGGGACGGCTATCTCAACGACATCAACGGCTTCCACGTGAAACCCGAAGACGCCGTAGCAGCAATCGAAAACGCACACGGCGGGCCAGTCGAAGAAGGCAGCGTCGGCGGCGGCACCGGAATGATCTGCAATGAATTCAAAGGCGGCATCGGCACATCGTCGCGCAAACTTAGCGAGAAAGCCGGAGGCTACACGGTTGGAGTCCTCGTGCAATGCAATTATGGAATTCGCCGCAACCTGCGCGTTGCGGGAGTTCCCGTCGGAAAAGAAATTCCCGGCCCGCCAGTTTGGGACCAGGACACCGGTTCAATCATCGTAGTGGTCGCCACGGACGCACCGCTGCTTCCGCACCAACTCAAGCGTCTAGCCCGCCGCGTCACGCTGGGCCTCGGCCGCAACGGCAGCATTTCCGGAAACGATTCAGGCGATATCTTCATCTCATTTTCGACGGCGAATGCAGGCGCCGGTATGTCGAAAACTCCGGCGGCAATCACCATTCTGCCGGTCGAAAAAATCGATCCGCTCTTCGAAGCCACCGTCGAAGCCACCGAAGAAGCGGTGATCAACGCGATGGTGGCCGCGGACACAATGACCGGCATCGACAATCATCGCGTGGAAGCCCTGCCCCACGACAAGCTGCGCGAGGTGCTGAGGAAATACAATCGGCTCGCGGAAACGAAGTAGTCCGGAACAGAACAGAAAATCTCGGCGCTATCAATTAAACTGGCACTTGAATTCACTAAATCGCGGAGGCCATGATGCGCAGTTTCTTCTGGGGAGTTTTTCTGACGATCGTGCTGATCCTCGTGGGCGCCTACTTGATCGTGAAATTCGGCTATGTAAGCTTCGCCGCCGACCAAGAAACTTCGGCAATCGAGCGTCATGTGGCGATGAGCGCTTCCGATGCTTCGGTGGAGCGCCGTGCGCCGGCACTTCAAAATCCGATCACTCCCACCGAGGATAATCTGGTTGCCGGCGCCAAGCTCTATCGCGATAATTGCGCCGGCTGCCACGGCAGCTCCGCCAATCCGGACTCCGCGATGGGCCACGCCTTCAATCCACCCGCTCCGCAATTCATGTCCGACGCCGCCGACATGCCCGACAACGAAAACTTTTACATCATCCGCCACGGTATCCGCTGGAGCGGCATGCCCGCGTGGAAAGCGAAATTCAACGACACGCAAGTCTGGCAACTCGCCACTTTTCTGAAACACATCGACAAACTGCCACCCAACGCCGAAAAAGAAATTCGTCAGCCGCCGTCGCCGTCGTACTAGTCGAACTGCGCCATTTAGAACCATCCGACAGGGAGCGGGCGCGTCGGTTGCCTTGCAATCGCAGAGACGATTGACCCAGCGCCCCTACGAAGAAAAATTCAGATGGGCGCCGCAACGGCTGCGCAAACTTAGGTTATTCGCCGCGGCGAAAGGCCTGCGACTCCAGTACTTAGCCCCTAGATCGGCGCATTCGCTCGCCAAAACCTGTTCGTCCGCCGGGGACATAAAACCTGTCCGCGCGTACCATTGCTCCTTCTCCATCCGGGTTCTAACCTCTGTAGACAGAGCCAAAATGAAATCAGCGAACGCAGTGGATAAGCCGAGAATAGGCGCCCGGCGAAGTCACCGCCTGAAGTTGCAAGTGCCTGTAATCATCACCCGGCACGCGGCAAACGGTGCGCCGTCAGAAGAAATCGCGACAATGCTGAACGTCAACGCGTTCGGCGGCATGGTCTTTTTGAAAGCGCACGTAGAGCGCGGCGACACGATTCGGGTCACCAACAAGGCCACCTTGGAACAGCAAGACTGTCGCGTTGTAAATATCGGGCCCATTACGCCGATAGGACACAAGATAGGGATCGAGTTCACCAGTCCCGCGCCCGATTTTTGGCGCATTTATTTTCCGACCGTTGATCCGCGGTCCAAGCATCACCGGCGGCCGGCGAATCCCGGGGAAGCGGCCTAGAAGTAGCGCAATACACGCGCCCGGCGGCGCGCAACAAGAATCGGCATTCTCCAAGCAACGGGGGGCGGACGAAGTATGTCTTCATTTCAGTGGCGTGTGGGTGAAATCATCAGGGAAGACGCAGCGCTGGCGGCTGCACCTTCGCAGGATCTTCCGCCAAGGCAAGTTGGCCAGCCTGAGCTCGTCGAATTGCTCCAATTGCATCGCGAATGGGTCGAGTCGCGCGGAATTTTCGGCAAGCGCCTGGAATTGGCGCGCGCCAATTTCGAAGGCATGGACCTGACCGGCGCCAACTTACAAGGCGCAATCCTTAATAAGGCGAATTTTCAGCGTTCGGAGCTTTTGCTCGCGGACTTGCGCGGCGCGAGTTTGGTGCAAGCCGATCTGCGCGAATCGAATCTGTTGGGCGCGGATTTTAAGGGCGCGAATCTCGAAGGCGCGTCGCTCGACGGCGCAGCCGGCCTGCATACCAAGCAACTCGCGGGAGCAAGCCTGCTCTGGGCTGCGCTTCCGTCTTCGGTTTCGGAATTTGAAGGCCAGCACCTCGCCGAACAACGCGCGCGCCAATGCTACCGGCTCTTCATCGCCACGATGATCGCCTGCGCCCTCAGCGTTCTGCGCATCGCCACCACTCGCGATGTTCTTTTTCTGCGCGGCGCTCCGCTGGTCCCGATCCCCAATCTCGGCGCAGCGCTTCCAATTTCCGGTTTCTTCGTCGTCGCGCCGATGATCATTTTCGGCATGTTTCTCTATCTCCACGTTTCGATGGAGCGCCTGTGGGAGCGCCTCATCGAGCTGCCTGCAATTTTCCCCGATGGACGTCCAGTTGATCGCAGCGGGCCGTGGCTGCTGATGACGCTTTTCCGCCGCCGCTTCCACGGCTGGACGGGAAATCAGGCATCGCCGTCGGTGCTCGAATCCACGATTCCGCTGCTGCTGGCTTATGCCGTCGTCCCCGCGACGCTGCTTATGTTCTGGGCGCGCTATCTGGTCATGCAGGATCTTCGCGCGGCCATGTTGCAGATCGCCGTTTTTGTGCTCGCGCTCGTCGTCACCACCGCCCTCCCGAAAAAAGATTTGATCGAAACGCTGCCGTCGATGTATAGCGCGCCGATCCAAGACGACTCCGCGCTACTGCCGCCCGCGGATCGCATTCACTCGAGCGACGAAACGCAGGCGACAACGGAAGAAGACGAAACAGTAGAGGACGATCTTCAGTCGCCGCTATTCGCCGAGCTGCAGCAGGAACTTCACGAGGACCGCGCAGCGGTAGAAACATTGCGCGAGCGCCCGGCCGCTGCGGAATCTTCGCAAGAGCGCCAGCCATCTATCGAAATTTCTCTCGATTCCGCAAAACGCTATGCCACGCCAGTCCGCCGCGCGAGCTCTGCGCTCGCTCTTGGCGCAGTGCTGGCGATACTGACGCTCGGCATCGTCTATGGCGCGCCGCACGACTCCAACGTGATGCCCGATTACGGCGCCGCGAGCCTGCGCCGCTGGGCTGCCGATACATTTTGGCTGATCGGCTACCGTCCTTACGCTGATTTGATCGAGTCCGCAGTTTCCACCGCGCCTGCTGGTTGGAGCGGCCGCGACGAGGATATTTCGCACGTAAAAGGCGCGCAGCTTAACGATCTGCATTTGCGCTATGCGCAGGGCTATCGCACTTTCTGGACGAATTCGCATCTCTGGAAGGCCGACCTGCAAGGCGCCTATTTTTCGGAATCCGATTTCCGCGGCGCAAATCTACGCGAAGCCAATCTGCGTTCAGCCTCATTCGATCGCGTGCAATTTTTCCGCGCCAATTTGCAGGGCGCCAAGCTCGAGAAGGCCAATCTGACGCGCGCCGACCTGCGCGAAACCGATCTTTCTTACGCAGCCATGCATGCAGCCGTCGCGGTGGACGCGCGACTGGGCGGCGCCAATCTCTTCAACGCCGATTTGCGCGAAGCCCGTCTGGCCCACGCCAATTTCGAGAAGGCCGACCTGCGCGAAGCAAATCTCTCGAGCGCCGATCTTTCGTTGGCCGATCTGCAGGATGCGTATCTGTGGTCGACAAAAATGCCGGCCGCGTCATTGCGCGACGCCCAACTGAATCGCGCCATCCTGATCGAAGCCGACTTGCGCAACACCGATCTACGCGGCGCCAATTTCGAAAGCGCAGTCCTACGCGGCGTAGATTTCACCGGCGCAAATCTATCCGGCGCCGATTTTCACAGCGCCTCCGGCCTGACCGCCGCGCAAATCTGCTCAGCCAGCAATCGCAGCGAAGCCCAACTGGACGACACATTAAGCACGCAAGTGGAAGCCCAGTGCGGCACGCCACAACCGCAACCCGCGCCCGAAGCAGCGCCGGCAGTAAAGTAGCGCCGGCGTCTCTGCCGGCATCTTACGAGCGCAACTCTCCGCAAATGCCGTAATCATCGCCGAACGAATGCGTTGAAGAGAAGCCAGATTCTGCTGGTGGGGCCGCCCACGTCCGCGGCTGTGGCGAAATCTCGTTCGTAAGATGCCGGCAGGGACGCCGGCGCTACTTTGCTATTCCGGCGACGCGGTCGGCTGGTTCACTTCCGGTTTCGCCGTCAATCCAATCGCGGGAATATTGTCCTTGGCAATCAGTTCATTCAGCGCAGCGAGATCTTTGTCCTTCAAATCATTCCATTGCGCAACGACATCACCGACGCTCTTCTCCAACTCTGCCTCCAGCGCAATCTCCGCCTGCGTAGGCGCAAAATCCGCGCTATCCACCGCATTCTGCAAATAACCGAGCCGGCTATCCAACTCCACCGGATAATTCAACATATCTTCGGACGCCGTAGCCTTGCTCTGCACCAGCTGCCCCTCAACTTCCGTCATTTTCTTATCAAGCTCCGCCGCCGCATCGCGCACCGCCTGCGCCGCCTCATCAGCCTCCAGGCGCTTGCCCAAAGCCTTGAGCTGCGCGCGCACACCGCGAATTTCCAGCACCGCGCCATTCACCTGATCCAGCAAATCGCCGATTTTCGAAACTAGATCAAACTGTTTCGCCAAATCGTCGTCGCTGCTCTTCACGCGCGGATCGATGCGCAACTCGAGATCCTGCGTATGATCTCTGCCGCCGACAGTAAATCGAATCTGGTAATTCCCGGGACGCGCCAGAACTCCCAACGGCTCGCCCTCATCGTAGACCGCCCCGCGCACCAAACGCGGCTTCTCATAGCGCAAGTCCCACACAAATCGATTCAAGCCTTGCTCGGCAGGCAGTGCCGCGGGAGGTTTTTCTTCCGCGTCATCTTCTTTCCCTTCCTGATCGTCGTCCGGCGGCTTCGGCTTGCTTGAAAAGTGACGCACCACTTTCCCCGACGAATCCAAAATATCGAGCTTAATCTCGTCGTCCTTCGAGTGCTTCTCTTTCAGCCAGTAATAAATCGTAGCGCCAGGCGGCGCAGGCTGACCGGCCGTCTTCCAAGCAGCAGCCGTGCCCGTTCCGCTGCGTCGAAAACGAATCGCCGGACGCGGCTTGAATAGAAATGCGCTCGTACCCGCACGCATGTCAGCCAACTGCCGCAGCGGCGAAATGTCATCCAGAATCCAGAACGAGCGCCCATGCGTGGCCACAATCAAATCGCTATTCTTGATCGCCAGGTCGTGCACCGGCGATGGCGGCAAATTTAGCTGCAAACGCTGCCAATGCTCTCCGTCATCCAGTGAATAAAAAACACCTGTCTCCGTTCCGGCGAAAAGCAATCCGCCATGCTGGGGGTCCTCGCGCACCGCGTGCACGTACGATCCGTCCGGAATTCCATTAGTAATCTGCGTCCATTCCTTGCCAAATTTGTGCGTGCGGAAAATGTACGGCTTGAAATCATCCAGCTTGTGCGCGTCCACCGCCACATAAGCCGTCCCGCCGTCGTGCCACGATGGATCAATCAAGCTCACCATGCTCCAAGGCGGAATTCCCGGCGGCGTCACGCTGCTCCAGTGCACTCCGCCATCGCGCGACAAATGGATCAACCCGTCATCCGTTCCCGCCCAGAGTAAATTCTTTTGCGCCGGCGATTCCGCCACGGTAAAAATCAAATCGTAGAATTCGATGCTGGCATTATCTTTCGTAATCGGGCCGCCGGAAGATTGCTGCTTGGTCTTGTCGTTGCGACTTAAATCCGGACTGATCTCGCTCCAACTCATTCCACTGTCGGTCGATTTGAAAAGCACTTGGCCGGAATAATAAAGAGTGCCCGGATCGTTCGGCGAAAAAACAATCGGCTGCGTCCAAGTGAAGCGATACTTCAGCCCCGCCGCGCCGCTTCCATCCGGATCGTCGGGCCATGGCGAAACGGTCTGCGTCTGCCCGCTGCGCTTGTCGAATCGCGAGACATAACCGAAATACGATCCGGCATAAACTACATCCGGATTCGTGGGATCGGGCGCGATGTAGCCGCTTTCTCCGCCGCCCACCGAATACCAATCCTGCCGGTCAATCGAGCCGCGACTCGAATCGCTGGCGATGGCCACACTGCCGCTGTCCTGTTGCGAGCCGTAAACGTAGTACGGAAATCGCGAATCCGTAGCGACGTGATAGAACTGCGCTGTTGGCTGATTCATCTCGCTCGACCACGTTTTCCCGCCGTCCGTCGTGATCGTTGCTCCGCCGTCGTTCGCGTTGATCATGCGATCCGGGTCCGTCGGATCAATCCACAAATCATGATGATCGCCGTGCATACCGGAAATGCGCTCGAATTTTCGGCCGCCGTCTGTCGAGCGAAACAGTCCCGTATTCAGCACATAAACGGAATCCACACTCTTCGGATCGGCGAACACGTGCGTGAAATACCAGGCGCGCTGCCGGAAGCGATGGTCATCGTTCACTAGTTGCCACGAATCGCCGCCATCATCGGAGCGGTAAAGTCCGCCCTTCTCCGCTTCCACCAGCGCAAAGACTCGAAACGAATCACCGCCCGAAACGGAAACTCCAATTTTCCCCAGCACTCCCTCGGGAAATCCGTTGCCCTCGATGCGCTTCCAAGTTGTGCCGCCATCAATCGAGCGGTAAAGCCCGCTGCCCGGCCCGCCGCTGGTCAGGCTCCACGGCGTACGGCCAGCCTCCCACATTGCAGCAAAAAGTATGTGAGAATTCTCGGGATCGAATACGATATCGATGCCGCCGGTCTTGTCATCCTTATAAAGGACTTTCTCCCAATTCCGCCCGCCATCGCGGCTGCGGAAAATTCCGCGTTCCGCGTTGGGTCCGTAGGTGTGCCCAAGCGCCGCCACAAAAACGGTATTCGCATCGTGCGGATCGACGATCACCGCGCCAATATGCCGGGTATCGCGCAATCCGATATTGGTCCAAGTTTTCCCGGCGTCCACCGATTTATAAACACCATCGCCATAGGAAATATTTCCGCGAATGCAAGCTTCGCCCGTCCCCGCGTAAATAACATTTGGATCAGATTCAGCCACAGCGATCGCGCCAATCGAGGAAATCGCCTGCTTATCGAAGATGGGATCCCAAATCAGACCGGCGTTGGTAGTTTTCCAAACGCCGCCGGAAACCGCCCCAAAATAAAATGTGCTGGAATTGCCAGGAATGCCGGTAGCGGTGATCGAGCGTCCGCCGCGAAACGGGCCGATCAAGCGCCATTTCAAGCCTTGCAATTTCGATTGATCGAATTGCTGCGCGCGCAACGGAACGCTCGCGAAACAAACAGCGAGAATCCCGATTAGCATCGAGGCAAAACAGAGGCCACCCAACCGCGTCCGCAAAAAACCTCCCAAGGAGGGGCAATCAAGCATCGTACAAGCGCGATATTCAAAAATAAAGCGCCGTAACGTACCGTCGGCGTCTCTGCCGCCTCTTTCGACTGCGAGTCCCGCCAATGGCAGCACGCACGGGCGGGCTGCTCAAGGCAACTAAGTCCGTGTATTAATAACAAGCGCCGCGAAACACTAAGCCCGTGGCGAATATTTGCAATCAAAAGAGCCGGCAGAGACGCCGGCGGTACGAAACCTAAAACAGCCCCGGCAAGAATCGCGGCTTCGAGCCCATCGCGGCGCGATACTGTGGACTGGCCATCAACATCTCTTCTTCCACATGAATCCGCCAGCGCAAAATTAAAATGTGCGCCAAAGTTCCCCAAATCGCGGTGATCCAAGCCGAATAAATCAGTGGAATCGCCAGCAATTCCAAAAATACCGCCAAATAATTCGGATGCCGCACCCAGCGGTAAGGCCCGCTCGTAACTACGCCCAGCGATGTCGAAGCCATCACCTGCACGTTCCAATGGCTCGCCAGCGTGCGGATCACCCACCAACGCAACAAAATCGAAAACGCCAGCACCGCCAAACAAACTGCGGCCAACGGCCGGATCAAAGGGCGATGCAAAAACACAACCTCCAAGCCCGCCGAAATTAAAACTCCAATATGCAGCGCCACCATCCAGCGATACCGCGGCTCGCTGACTCTCGAAACGCCCTTCTCCGCCATCCCCCGCTGATTGCGCGCCGAAATCCGCAATTCAATCAGGCGCACCACGCCCACAAAAAGCAGCAAAATCAAATACGCGATAACACTCTGACTCATGGAAGGGTCAAACCGCGGCAAGAAGCAGAATCGCGTCCCAGGTTTTCATCCAATCGCCGCCGGCCTCAAGCCCAGCGCATCAACAACATCTCGGTCGTGAATCCCGGCCCAAACGCGGCCATCATCCCGTACTTCCCCGCTTCCACCGTCCGCTTCGTCAACCATTCATGCAGCACAAACAGCACCGAAGCGCTCGACAAATTCCCATACTCCGAAAGAATGTCCCAGGAAGGCTGCGTCTCGCACTTGCAAATCCCCAGCTCCGTCTCCATATAGTCGAGCAATTTGCGCCCGCCCGGATGAAGCAGGTAAGCGGAAAGATCCTCAGTACCCAGATGAAACTGGCCGAGAAATTTCTCAACGACGCCGCGAATCCCACCGCGCAACAATTCCGGGACGTCCTTCGACAACACGATATGGAATCCCTCATCCTTCAAATCAAATCCCATGGCGTCAAGCGAATTCGGCATCAAGAAAGGCTCGGCCCCAACAACACGCATACAACCAGTGCGCTCATCGCTGGTAAGAATCACCGCCCCAGCCCCATCGCCGAACAAAATGCTCGAAATTAAATTCGCCGGCGTAAAGTTGCGACGCTGAAAAGTAAGGCTAGGCAATTCCACCGCGATCACCAAAATATTCTTATTCGGTCCGCACTGCAGAAAATCATGCGCGCGCGCCAACGCCGAAGCCCCCGCCGCGCAACCCATCTCGGTAATCGGCAAGCGCCGCACATCGCGCCGGAATCCCATGCTCTCGATTAAATAAGCGTCCAGCGAAGGAATCATGTACCCAGTGCAAGAAACGGTAATAATCCAATCGATCTCTTCCGGCTTCATCCCAGCCCGCGCCAGGCAATCCTCGGCCACTTGCTTGCCCAAGCGGATCGCGTGCTCCTGATATTCCAGGCTGGTCTGCGTCAAAGGCCGCGGCTGCACGGTGTAATCCAGCGGGAAAATCGTATGCCGCTGCTTGATATGCGAATTATCGACAATCGAGAACATGCCATCCAAGCGGCTGCCCTCGAGATGAAATATCGATTGAATGTGCGTCTTGACGTCCTGGGCGGTTATCAGGTGGGGAGGAACGGCCGTCGCAGTCGCGACGATGGACGCCGGCATTCCGTGGCCATTGCCGTTGCCATTTCCGTTCGATCGCGATCCGGGTATCATCCGCAGCTCCGCGCTTTCGCGCATACACTTTTCCGCCCGCCCAGCCGCGCGGGGTATTTCTTAAATTTCGGCCGCAAACATTACCCCTGCGCGGGACAGTTCGCAAGCGCAGGGTAGGACCCAGAGGGGACGTAGCCGTGAGCAGCCCCAGGCAGGTGAAGCATATCAAATTCAGCCCATATTTCGGCCTTTAGATTTATAGCCGCCATAAAAGATGACAATACCCGCCGCCGCACCCTGCTGCCGCGAACCGCCGCCCCAATCGTATCGATTGCATTCCGTCACACTTTCGGCTAATTTTTCTCAATTAGGCAGCCTCAGGGTCCAGCGTAACGAACTAATTCCCGAATCCGGCGAGGCAGCCTATAATTGTTCTCTGCCAATATGGAAACCGCGAAAAGGACGCCCGATGCCTGATTCCTCCGTCGAGGAAAAAGTAATCGCCACGCTCGCATCGGTGAAGCGCATTCCCGCCGAGCAGATCAAGCTCGATTCCTCGCTCCAGGAACTCGGCGTCGATTCTCTCGACACCTTCACCCTGCTTTTCGAGCTTGAGGGCAAATTCAATATTTCCATCCCCGATGACGAGGCCCGCAACATCCGCACCGTCAGCGATATCGTCGCAGGCGTCCAGCGCATCCTGGACTCCGGCAAGGACAGCTCGACGCTCGGTTCCACCACCGCGCCGGCGAGCTAACGGATGGCCGACCGCAGAGTCGCCATCACCGGCGTCGGCATCATCTGCGCTGCGGGCCTGAATGTCCGGAAGCCTGGGATTCGATCCAACGCGGCGTTTCTTGCATCGGCCCGATCACCTCCGTCGATTCTTCGCTGATGCGCTTCCAGAATGGCGCGGAAGTTCGCAATTACGATCCCTTCCAACATTTCGAAGGCAGCCGCGCCGATCATCTCGATCGCTTCGCGCAATTCGCAGTAATCGCCGCTCGCGAAGCCGTTGCCTGACGCGGGCATCACTTTCACTCCCGCGCTCCAGGAGAATACCGCGGTGGTCTGCGGCAACGGGGCTGGCGGTCAGATCAGCCAGGATTCGGGCTACATCGATCTCTATCAACGCGACAGAAACCGCGTCCATCCGCTGATCGTCCCGCGCACCATGGCCAGCGGAGGCGTCAGCCACGTGACTATGGAATTCGGCATCCACGGCCCGTCGTACGCGGTTTCGACTGCTTGCTCGTCTTCGAATCACGCCATAGGGCAGGCATTTCAAATGGTGCGCCGAGGAGAAGTAGATCTGGCGATAACGGGCGGCAGCGAAGCGCCCTTCGCCATGGGCTGCCTGAAGGCTTGGGAAGCCATGCGGGTAATCGCGCCGGATACTTGCCGGCCATTCTGCGTCGATCGCCGCGGCATGATTCTTGGCGAAGGCGCCGGCATACTCGTTCTCGAGCCGCTCGAAGCTGCGCGCGCCCGCGGCGCTAAAATTTATGCCGAGCTGGCCGGCTTCGGCATGTCCGCCGACGCCCATCACATCACGCAACCGACAGTAGAAGGCCCAGCCCGCGCCATTCGCCGCGCAATAGCCGACGCCAGTCTAGCCATCGAGCAAATCGGCTACATCAACGCCCACGGCACAGCCACGCCAGGCAACGATCCAGCCGAATCCGCCGCCATACGCGAAGTCTTCGGCCCGCAAGCCGATCGGCTAGCCATAAGCTCTACAAAGTCCATGCACGGCCATGCCCTAGGCGCCGCAGGTTCCATCGAAGCCGTACTAACGATCCTCGCGCTGCAAAAAGGCATCCTACCGCCCACTGCGAATTTCACGACAGCCGATCCCGCGTGCGACCTGGACTACATCCCCAACGCCGCCCGAAATCTCCGCACCGAAGCCGCCCTATCCAACTCCTTCGCCTTCGGCGGCCTAAACGCGGTCCTAGCCTTCCGCGCCGCAAAGTAGCGCCGGCGTCCCTGCCGGCATCCGACGAAGAAAATCATCGCCAAAGGCAACGCTCGCGCGCGGACCGAAAATTGTCGATAGACTCGCGTAGCGCTGGCGTCCCGCCGGCTCTTACGATCCCAATAGTCAGAAACGGCGACGGTTTCGGCGGACCAGGAACTATCGATAAGCCCCAACTTTTATGCGAAAGGGATTGCGCCGCCCCGGTTTTAGGAATGTGGGATGATGTTGCGTCGTAAGATGCCGGCAGAAACGCCGGCGCTACTTGGCCAACCAAAGCAGCGGCAACAATCCAACCGCAGCAAACACCAAAAGCAAAATCAAACTCTCCACCCCGGTCTTCCGATCGCCAAACGAATACGCATATCCGCCCTTAACAATATTATTGCTAGCCGCCGCCACCATCACCGCAGAAGCCGCCAGCGCAAACGGCGTGGAAGTCCCCACCGTATTCGCCAATCCCAAAATAAAAGGCGCGATATCCGTAAACCCAGTCAACGCCGCCAATCGCATAAACTCCGCCGCGCCCCAAATAAACCACCGCATAATGCGTCGCCGCCAGCATCACCACAAAAATCACCGCAAAGAAAAATGCCGAACTCAATTCCAAGGGATTCGGCGCCGTCTTCGCGCTTTTCACTTCCCCCGACTCCGCGTCCCGCCGCGCCGCCCATAGCAGTCCCACCGCCGTTCCCAACACGAACAACCCCATCACCGGCACAAAAAGCCGCCGCGCCAATTCCATGCTGAACAGCGCCACGAGAATTAAAATCCGCAGATACATCACGCTCGACGCAATCAAAATCGCGCCGGAAAAAAGATGCGGCCGGTTTTCATCCTTGGCACGCTTGGCCAGTCACCACGGTGGTCGCCGTCGACGAATACAGTCCGCCCAACACCGCCGCCAGCAAAATTCCGCTCTTCCCGGTGGTCCATAGCTGCAGCAAATAACTGGCGTAAGAAACCGCGCTAACCGCCACCACCACCAGCCAGGTCTTGAAGGGATTGAATCCAAACGACCCGTAAGTCTGATTCGGCACGATCGGCAAAATCACGGCGGTCAACAGCAAAAATTTCGTAAACGTGAAAATCTGCTCGCCGGGCACCCGTCTCGAAAGCGATTCCAGCACCGCCTTCAATTCCAAAAGCAAAAGCGACAGCACCGCCAGCGCGGTAGCCACCCAAAATTGATCCCGCGCCACCAGCGCCCCGACAATATAAGTAGCCAGCCCGGAAAACTCAGTGGTGACGCCGGCCGCCTCCGCCTTCTGCAATTTATGCTGATAGCTAAGCCACAGGAACGCGGCAATCACCGCAAACCCAATGCTCACGGGCCAAATCGAAGCATCCAACTGCGCCAGTGCCAGCCCAATCAAACCAATCAAAGGAAAAGTCCGCACTCCGCCGAAAAGATACCCCTGCTCCCCCGGCCGCCGCTCCTCCCGCTCCAACCCAATCAAAAACGAAAGCAGCAGCGCCAAAAGTATCTTCACCGCCTCGGGCGGCATCACCTGCATCAAGTGCTCAACCACGCGCACCTCTCAGCACGCCAATTCCAGCAATCGCTCAAACTTAGATTTTCAGAGGAAATCCCCGACGGGAGGTTACCGGAGAAACCGCCAGAACTCAATCGTGCGCAGGAGCGGAAGATGGACTCGGCGGCGCGGAAATCGAAGGCCCCCATCCGCTCGGCGAAGGAGTCCAACCACGAGTAAAATAATCCGACATCGTAAACGTCAGCAAAATCGCCAGCCAGAAAAATCCCGCCAACACCACAATCTTCGTCAATCCGCTGCTATAACGAACGTGCATGAAGAAAAGCACAACCAGCAGCATCTTCACCACCGCAATCGCCAGCGCCGCCACCGTGTTGTAAGCCCCCAGATCGATAAACGCGACACCGGTCGTCAGCCCGGTCAACACCAGCAGCGTCAAAAAAATCGTGACGTAGAGACGCACTGAGACTACATGCCCGGACATCAGTAGCGCCCTCCAATCAAATAAAGCAGCGGGAATAGGAAAATCCAGACGATATCGACAAAGTGCCAGTAAAGCCCGCTCACTTCCACCGGCGCATAATATTGCGCGGAAAATTTCCCGCGCCAAGCCTCCAAAGTCATCACCGTCATGATCCCAAAACCAATAATCATGTGCAGCGCGTGCAAGCCGGTCATGAAAAAATAAAAACAGAAAAACAACTCCACCGAACCCAGCGGCGCGTTTTTGTACATTTCCTCGTCAGGCGCCCATTTCAAGCCCGGCACCAAGCCGTGGTGCCACTTCGTTGCATACTCATCGAATTTAATCCCCAGAAAAACCGCGCCCAGCACCATGGTCATCAGCAAAAAGAAAATCAGCGCCTTGCGTTTCCCCGTTTGCGCCGCATGCACAGCCAAAGCCATCGTCAAGCTGCTGCCGATCAAAACAGCAGTATTCGTAGCCCCCAATTTCACATCCAGCAACCGGCTCCCCGCCTCGAATCCCGGCAAATAAAGCGAGCGGTAAATCGCATAAGTCGCGAAAAGCCCGCCAAAAAACAAAATCTCAGTGACCAGGAAAACCCACATGCCGAGGTTGCCAGCCTCGTGCTGCTGCTCCATGTCTTCAAAATGATGGCGCAACCCGGGCGGATGAATAGCCGCATGCGCCGAACCGGCCGACAACTCAGCCATGCGCGTCCTCCGGCTCCGCATAAGCGTAAGCTTCCTCAGTCACCACCGGAATTTCCTCAAAATTTTCAGTAGGCGGCGGCGAAGGCGTCTCCCACTCGAACCCCTTCGCGCCCCACGGATTCGGCCCCGCCGCCGGCCCATAGCGGATCGACCAAATCAAATAAATCAGTGGAATCAAATATCCGATCCCAAGAATCGAAGCCCCCGCCGAAGACATCACGTTCAAAACCTGAAATTCCGCCGGATACACCGCATATCTCCGAGGCATCCCGAGATAACCCAAGCACAAACTGCGGAAAGAAAGTCAGATTGAATCCCACAAAAATAATCAACGCCGCAAAGCGAGCCCAGCCATCCGGATACATCCGCCCGGTTATCTTCGGCCACCAAAAATGGATCCCGCCGAGATAAGCCATTACCGCCCCGCCCACCATGATGTAGTGAAAATGCGCGACAATAAAATAAGTCCCGGTGAGATGTACGTCGGTGGCCAGCGAAGCCAGGAAAAGTCCCGTCAATCCGCCCATGGTAAAAAGCCCGATGAAGCCCAGCGCATACAGCATCGGCGCTTCATACGAAATCGAGCCCTTATAGAGCGTCGCCGTCCAGTTGAAACACCTTGATCGCCGAAGGAATCGCCACCATGAAACTCAACACGGAAAAAATCAGCCCGGCATAGACCGACTGCCCGGTCACAAACATGTGATGGCCCCAGACCAGAAAGCCAAGCACCGCGATCGCCAGGCTCGAAAACGCGATCATCGAGTAACCGAAGATCCGTTTCCTCGCAAAGCAGGCAATGATTTCGCTCACCACTCCCATCCCCGGCAAAATCATGATGTAAACCGCCGGGTGCGAGTAAAACCAAAACAGATGCTGAAATAAAATCGGATCGCCGCCAATCTTGGGATCAAATATCCCCACGTGCAGCAATCGCTCCGCCGCCAGACAGCACGAGGGTGATCGCCAGCACCGGCGTCCCCAGAATCTGAATGATGCTGGTCGCATACATGGCCCAAAGAAAAAGGGGCATGCGGAACCAGGTCAATCCCGGCGCGCGCATCTTGTGAATCGTAACGATGAAATTCAATCCGGTCAGAATCGAAGAAAATCCGGCAATAAACGCAGCCAGCGCCGTGGCAATCACTTGCGTATGCGCGTAAGTGCTGCTGTAGGGCGTATAGAACGTCCACCCGGTATCCACGCCGCCCGACATCACCGCATACAGCGCCAGCAGCGCGGCAATCGTGTAAAGATACCAGCTCAAAAGATTGATCCGCGGAAACGCCAAATCCCGCGCCCCGACCATCATCGGCACCAGGAAATTCCCCAGCACCGCCGGAATCGACGGAATCAAGAAAAAGAAAATCATCACCACGCCATGCACGGTAAAAAGCTTGTTATACGTTTCCGGCTGAACCAGCGCCCCGGTCGGCTCGATCAAATGCAGGCGGATCAAAGTCGCCGCCGCCCCGCCGATAAAAAACATGAACGTGATCGAGCCCAGATACAGCAACGCAATGCGCTTGTGGTCGGTCGTAAACAACCACGATTTAATTCCATAGCTCGCATTCAAATAATGAACGCGAGACCCGGCCGGAGTTTCCACCACCGCCGCCGTACTCATTTCGCAGTCCCCTTTTCCACCGTTCCCAGCGACTTGACGAAAGCAATCAATTGCAAGACCTGCTCCTCATTCACCTGTCCCTGAAAAGTGGGCATGATCGGCGGATAATTCGGCAGCGGCATCGAATTCGGATTCACAATCGCCTGCCGCACGTACGCCTCATCCACCACCCGCGTTTCCCCGCTTCGCAATTTCACCGGATGCCCAAACAATCCCTGCAACACCGGCCCGCGCCCAGTCCCATCGGCCACATGGCAAGTAATGCATCCAAGCTGCGTGAACAGCCGCTCGCCAGACTGCGCCATCGATTCGCCGCGGCTGCCGCCGCTCAGCCAATTCGCATAATCCGTAGGCGACATCACGTAAACCCAACCGATCATCCCGGAATGTTCCGCCCCGCAATATTGCGCGCAAAAAAAATGATAAGTCCCCGTCTTGGTAGCCTGAAACCAGATGGAAGAATATCGCCCAGGAACCACGTCATGCTTGATGCGAAACACCGGAATAGAAAAATCGTGAATCACGTCCTCGGAAGTCATCGTCAACTTCACCGGCACGCCCACCGGCACATGCAATTCATTAATCTCCCGCGCCCCTTCGGGATGCTGCAAGTGCCACATCCACTGCTTCCCCACCACAAAAACTTCCATCGAAGCATTCGGCGGCCGCGAATTCCGGAAATAAAGGCTCGACGACCAAATGAACGCGAACGCGCAAAGCAGCGCCGGAATCACCGTCCAGATCACTTCGAGAGCCGAGGAAGCCTCAATCGCCTTCGGCCGCTCGTCCGGCGACCTCCGCCGGTACTTCACCATGAAATAAAAAATCGTAGTGAAAATCGAAAACGTAAAAAACAGCGTCAGCGCCGTAAGAAAATAATAAAGATGGTCCACGCTGGAAGCGGTAGTCGAAGCATCGATCGGCTTCAGCGGAAATCCAAACCACGGATCCGCCATCGCCGTCAGCGCGAAATTAAACGTGCCGTTCATGCCATCCTTGTCTTCGCAAATCCGCGCGCGACGCCGGAGAACGCCGCCGCTCAGCCCGCAACATAATCGCGACAAATATCCCAAGCCCCAACACGGTAGCCACTCCCGAAATCTGAATCACATGCGAAATCAACAGGCCATATTTCCCGGTCATCGGATCGTAGTGGTAGCAATACAGCAAAATCTGATCCACCGGCGTCCCAATCTTCCCCGCCGAAGCTTCCACCAATCCCAAGCGCATATCGCGCGCCGGATAATTAATCCCATAAAAATAACGAGCCAACCGCCCGTCCGGCGTCAAAATCATGATCCCGCTAGGATGCGCAAACTGCTTCGAAGCCGGATCATATGCATAATGAAATCCCACCGCCGCAGCCAGCTTCTTAATCTCCGCCTCGTCGCCCAGTCAAAAAATGCCACCCATTTACCGCCCCGGCCCGCTCATACATGCCGGAATAAAGCTGGTGTTTCGCGTCCGCAAGCACCGGCCGGTCGGACGGGTCAATGCTTACCGACACAATTTCGTAGTCCTCGCCCATGTTCAATGAAACCTGCTTCACGCTGCGCGCAACCGCGTTCAAAACCTGCGTACAAAGCATTGGACACGTGTAATAAACCAGCGTCAAAATCACCGGCTTCGATCCAAAAAAACTCCCCAGCACCACCGGCCGCCCGTGCTCATCCCGAAAGGTAAGATCCAGCGGGATCGAGTCCCCCAATTTCTGCTCCAGCGCCACATCCCGCAGCAATTCCGGCCGCACCCCCGCGCTCTGCATCGGCGCCCCATCATCCGCAGGAGGCTGCACGTAATTGATCTGTGCAAACGCACCGCCGCAGCAAATCCCCACACCAAGCGCCAGTGCCGATGTCGCCAAAAAACCGCGCAGAAAATCACTCCGCTTCATTGCGCCGCACCGCCCGCCGGGGGTTCGCTGCCGGCAACCGCAGCCTTCACCGCGCCGGCCGTCCGCGCCGGCAATCCCCGCTGCAGCAAAATCCGCATCGCCCGGTCCACCGGAATACGCACCACTCCGCGCTGCCGGTCCACCCATCCATAACTATTCACCAGACCCTGCTCCGCTTCCCAGTACTCGTGAATTTCTTTTTGCGGCGCCACCTGCAAACGCGGCAACGGCGGAATGGTCCGTTCATTCTCAAACGGCGTCGCCGTCGGCCCGAGGCTCTGCGTCTTGGCGTCGTAGCTAAAAAGCCATTTCATCCCAAATGACACCACGATGATGACCAGCGCCAGCGAAGCCGCAAATTTCAGCAGGCCGGGAATACTCGCGTCGCGAGTCTCGTAACCCGGCCCAACCGGCGTCTCTGTTCTCTTGTGCGGATCAATCGCCATGCTGTGCCAATCCTTCCACTTGCGCCGCACGCAAAGGCAGCAGCGGCCGCCTCCGGAGCTGCCATATAAATGCCGCCACCCAAATTCCGCCCACTCCCACCAGCGCCGTCAAATCCTGCGGATGAATGTGCACGCGTTCCGGCTCAAAGGCCGGCTCGACCATCCAAATCACCACCAGAAAATCCGTCACGATCAGCGCCCAAGCCACTCGCGCCAGCGCCTGCATCTTCCGTTTCAATCCGCGCTGCAACAGCAGCAAAAACGGCACAGAGAAATGGAAAATAATCAGGAACAGTCCCCATCCCTCCCAAGCTCCGCGTGCTCGCGTCATGTACCAGGGAATTTCATCCCGCAAATTTCCCGACCAGATAATCAAATATTGAGAAAACGACAAATAGGCCCACAGCATCACAAACGTCAGCAGCAAATTCCCCAAATCATTGAACTGCGAAGGCGCCACCATGCGCGCAAACGGGTCATGCTTCATCAGCAGGCTGGCCACGATGATCACCAGCGCCATCGCTCCCAACACTCCGACCATCATGAAAATCATTCCGAAGATCGTCGAATACCAGTGCGGCTCAAGCGACATCACCCAATCAATCGATCCATACGTCACCGTCAATCCATACATAATCAGCCCAGGCCCGCTGAATCCCTCGAGCTTGCGCGCCGCAGCCACCGCATCGCCGGTGTCCTCTTCCTCTCTCGACCATTTATTCAGCAAATAACTCATCCCCAGCCACACCACGATATAAATCGCCGTGCGCGCCAAAAAGAATTGCGGATTCAAATAAAAATGCTTCGCCTGCAAAATCGGATCCGCCGCCACCACCTCCGGCCGCATCCAGGGATAAAGCCGCTTCAATCCAAATAGCAGCGGAATAAAAAGCAGCAGCATCGCCGGAAAAGTCCGAATGGCGGCCTCCAGCGGACGCCGGATCGGCAAGCCCCAATCCCCGCCGGTCAAATGATTCAGCATCAAAATCGCCATGCTACCCAGCGGAAATCCCACCCAGAAAACAAAGCACAGCAAATACGACCGGAAAAATTGATCCGGATTGTGTGCATACATCGTCGTCAGCCCGCCGAGGCCAATCACTCCCACAGTCAACATCCCGCGCTGCAAGCGGTCGAAAACCGGCACCAGATTGTCGCTGCCCGCCGGCGTCATGGTTGCTGCCCCTCTAATTTCGCCCGCTCTTCCGCCGGAACATCCTCAATCTTCGCGT
The DNA here is from genome assembly GCA_963792515.1 of uncultured Acidobacteriota bacterium. Taxonomy (GTDB): domain Bacteria; phylum Acidobacteriota; class Terriglobia; order Acidiferrales; family UBA7541; genus Palsa-147. The sequence continues at coordinate 142,300 of CAWBWG010000003.1, forward strand.
TCTCGCTCAGTTGCAGCGCCCGAATGTAAGCCGTAATCCTCCAGCGGTCTTCCGGCGTCACCCGCGAAGCGTAGCTGTACATCGCGCCATACCCATTCGTCATCACGTCAAAGAAATGCCCCAGCGGCGCCTGCCGCAAGCGGTCAATGTGATACGAAGGCGGCGGCGGAAATCCGCGCATCACGATCATGCCTCGCCCGTGCCCGGTGTAGTCGTGGCAAGGGCTGCAGTAAATGTTGTAGCGCTCCTGCCCGCGCAAAATATCGTTGGCCCCGATCGGAAACGGAAACTCGTTCACCAGCTTTCCGTCCACCTTACCGGTGTAAAGCTCGTCATCGATCCGCAGTTGACCGCGCGCCACAGTTCCTTCAACGGGCTGCCGCGCCGAGCGTCCGTCGGCGAAAAAATCGCTCGGATCGTAAGTGTTATATTTCGGTTGAACGTGCATATCGAGACGGCAACCAGCCAGCGCGCAAGCTGCCAGCGCGAGCGCGACACACCCGCCGCGCCGCACGCGCCGCGCATTTCGCAACGCACGCGCCGCCACAGGCTCTCCGATATCAAGCCTCGATTTCATACACTCCATGCGGCTGCAAGCTCTCCAGAAATTCCTTCGTCCTCACCAAATCAAATTTCGTATCGCGCGCCTTGATACAAAGAAAGAACCGGTCGCGCGTAGCCAAAGCAAACCGCGGCACATTAAAAACCGGATGATACGGAGTAGGCAGCCCGTTCAAAGCCAGCATCCCAAACACCGCAGCCAGCGCCGCTCCCAAAACGGTCATCTCGAAAGTGATCGGTATAAACGCCGGCCAAGAGTTATGCGGCTTCCCCGCGATATTCAACGGATACCCAATCACGTTCGGGTAATACTGCAGAAAAAATCCGCCCAGGCAACCGAGCAGTCCGCCAACAAACACCACCGCAGGCAAATTCGTATGATGAAATCCCACCGCGTCCGAAAGTCCCTCCACAGGCATAGGCGTAAACGCATCCACGCGCCGGTAGCCCTCACGCTGCGTCCGCTCCGCCGCCGCCAAAAGCGCCTCCGGCGTCTCAAACTCAGCCAACAACCCGTAAATAGCTTTCTTCCGCATCGTTAATCGCGCCGAACCCCGTACCGCCGGCGTCCCTGCCGGCTCTTTTGACTTTCCCCGCCGCTACCTCGATGAACCACGTTGGGCCTTTTCTTTCATCTCGCCCGCATCAACTACCCCTCCGCAATCTCCGGATTCGGATTCCTCAACCGCGCCAAATACGTCGTCCGCGGCCGCGTATTCAAATCCGCCACCAAACTATAATTCCGCGCCTGCTCCTTCATTTTCGATACGCGGCTCCCGGGATCATTGATATTCCCAAACACGATCGCGCGCGAAGGACAAACCGCCTCACAAGCCGTAACAATCTCCCCATCCCGCACGCTGCGATCCTGCTTTTCCGATTCAATCTTCGCCGAATTAATCCTTTGCACGCAGTAAGTACACTTCTCCATCACCCCGCGGCTGCGCACCGTAACATTCGGATTCCGCAAACCAAACAAACTCTGCGTAGTCCAATCCGAAAAAAGCTCAAAATTAAATCGCCGCACTTTATAAGGACAGTTATTCGAGCAATAACGCGTCCCCACGCAGCGGTTGTAGACCATCTCATTCAAACCCTCAGGGCTATGCACGGTAGCCCCCACCGGGCAAACCCCCTCGCAAGGCGCGTTCTCGCACTGCTGGCAAGGCACCGGCTCGTAATAAGTCTCAGGATTATCCAAATCCCCGCGGAAATAATTGTCCACGCGAATCCATTGCATATCTCGCCCGGCAATCACCTGCGCCTTGCCCACCACCGGAATATTATTTTCCGATTGGCAAGCCACCACGCACGCCCCGCAACCGGTGCAACTATTCAAATCAATGGTCATGCCCCACTGATAGCCCTTGCTGTAATCGTAATTCGGATAGAGCGTCAGGTCCCGCGAGGTCGCCTCTTCCGGATCCTTCGCGAAACTCGGATCTTTGCGGAATTCCCCCAGCGTCGCGATGCGCACCAGATCGCGCTCGAATGCCGCCACGCTCTCTTCTTCCACTTTCTCCCCGCCGCGGTCGATCGCGTGATGATGCTGCGTCGTAGCCAGCACTTGCTTCCCGCCGGCCCGGCTGATCAACAAATCCGTCCCTGACGTCATCGCATGCGAAGCCCGCAAGGGATACACATCAAATCCCACATCATTTCCCACGCGCCCGGCCCGCCTCCGCCCATAACCGAGATAAACCGTCACCGAATCTTTCGCGTGTCCCGGCATCACCCACAAAGGCCCGGTAATCTTGCGCCCCTCGAGTCCCAATTCCACCAAATCGCCGTTCGACAATCCCGCCAATCCCATCTTCGAAGCCAATCGCTCCGCCGTAGCGGGCGCCAGCATCACCGTGTTATCCCAAGTCAATTTCGTCAAAGGCTTCGGCAATTCCTGCAGCCAGCCATTATTCGCCCAGCGCCCGTCGCCAATGGTAGGATCAGGCCGGAAAACAACTTCAATTCCTCCAGCATTCTGCCCAGCCGGCAATTTCCCAAAATCCAAATTCACTGGCAAAGTCCGAGCAGGCAGCGCGGACCCAGCCATCACGCCGTCGTGCAAAGTCGTTTCCCAGAAATTCTCAAATTCCTTATCGCTCTGCTTCGCCGGCCGCTGGCCCTTCCAGTAATCACGCACCATATCGTGCGCGGTGCCGGCCTGCCCCATCAGAATCGCCACCATCTCGTGAATCGATTTCCCGTCATAAAGCGGCGCAATCAAAGGCTGAACAATCCCAATCGTCCCGTCATAGCCGCGCGCATCGCTCCAAGATTCCAGGAAATGCGCCTCTGGCACATGCCAATGACAAAGCTCCGCCGTCTCATCGCGATAAAGACCAAAGTGAATCCGCAGCGGCACCTTCCCAAATTTCTGCGCGAAATCCACATCGGTAGCCGCCGTATAAATCGGATTGCTGCCCAAAATCACCAGCGCCTTCACCACGCCAGCATCAATCTCCGCGCCCAGCTCCGCCATGCCGTCGGTATCCGGCGTCACCTCAAGCGCATCGGTATAAACGATAGTCTTTCCCGCATTCCCCAGCGCCGCATTCATCGCGTGCACCGAAGCATGCACCGCCGGCGGCTGCGAATCCCCCGCCACAATCAAGCAAGCCCCGCGATGCTTCTGCAAATCCCGCACGAGCGCCTCAAGCCATTTCGCCGGCACTCCCTCAGGCGCAGCAGCCGCCGCACCACCCACGCCAAGCGCAGCCGCGAGCGCCCGCGCAAATCCGTCAATCTCCCTACATCGTACTGGCAGCCTATGATCCGCCATCGCCCCCGTATTCGAAGGCGTGCTCTCCACCACATACAGCCGGTTCATCGCCGAATCGGGCCCGGAAATCCGCCGCCGGTCCGCAAATTCCCGCGCATAACGCACCGCTCGCGGCCCGTCATAAAGAAAATCCGCATCGAGTGACACAATCACATCCGCCTGCGCCAAGCGGTAAACCGAGTTCACATTCCGGCCAAACGCGAGCCGCGCTCCCTCGCGCGCATTCGCCGGCCCGCAAGCCTCATGCACGTACCATTTCGCCGCGGGATACATCGCCGCAAACGCCTTCATCTGCGCCGCCAAAGTCGGCGAAGTACTCGCATCACTCAAAATCCGCAAGCCCGCGCCCTTTGACGACTGCCAATCCCCGCGCGCATTCGCCGCCGCCGTCAAAAACGCAGCCCAATCGCTAATCCGACCCTCGCGCACCACCACCTGCGAGCGATCCGGATCGTAAAGCGTCAAAACCGAAGCCTGCGCAAAAATATCGGTCGATCCCAAGCTCCCCGGATGCTCCAAATTCCCTTCGACCTTGGTAGGCCGCCCCATGTGGCTCTCAACAAGCAGCCCCATAGCCCCACGCGGATCGGGCATAGAAGTCGCATAAAATAGCGGCTTCCCAGGAATAATTTGCTCAGGCGCCTTCACATAAGGAACAATCTTCTCCACCGGCAATTTCGTGCAAGCGCTCAACCCAGAAAGCGCAGCCGAAGCCGCCATCAATTTCAAAATATCCCGCCGAGGAAGTTTGGAAGCCGCAGCATCGTGAGTCACGAGGTCGTCGGCAGGATCATGGGGAAACTCATGCTGCACGAACGCGTCGTATTCAGGCGTCCCAGCCAATTCCTCCAAACTCTGCCAAAATCGCTTCCCATTACTAACCGCCAATTTCGCCCGCATAGCCGCAAAATCCAACGGCCGCTGAGAGACCGGCGCCACGGGAACGCGCCGCTCATCAAGCTCGTCGTGCGCGTGACGCTCCGCGTCACGCTGAACCGGCTGCCCCTCACCCAAAATTTTAAACATGTCGCTCATAAGTAGCGCCGGCGTCCCTGCCGGCATCCGACGAGCAAAACTCTCCCCAAAGCCACCATCACGGCCGGACCTCAAATCGCCGCAAGACCCGCTCGCTCAATTCCAGCCTCCACTCAAAACCCCATCCGTGCCGCCCCCGCGCGCCCAAGATGCCGGCAGGGACGCCGGCGCTACTTAAATCATCGATGACACGTCGAACAATTCGTCAAACTCTGAATCTTATATTCCTTCACCAATTTCCGCCCCAACTCCAACTGATTCGCCGGCACTTCATACGTCGTACTAAAAACATATTCCTTCGGCCGCACATACTTCTCCGGCTCCCGATGGCACCCCAAACACCAAGACATCTGCAAAGTATTAGCCGCCCAAGTCAAAGGCATCTCCTGCATCGGCCCATGGCAAGTAACGCACCCCACGCCCTTAGCCACATGAATGCTGTGATTAAAATAAACAAAATCCGGAAGCGCATTCACGCGAGTCCAAGCAATCGATTTATTATCCCGGTAAGAAGCCCGCACCGGCTCCAGCATCGAAGCATTCGTCCAAATCTGCGAATGGCAAGTCATGCAAGTCTGCGTAGGCGGCAACCCAGCAAACGAAGATTGCTCCACGGATGTATGGCAATACCGGCAATCAATCCCCAATTCCCCCACATGATGCTTATGGCTAAAAGGCACCGGCTGATCCTTAGCCACATTCACGTCCGTAACATAAGGCGACCCAGTCAACCCATACACGGCATACCCCAGCAAAGCCACAATGAACGCGGCCCCATAAATGCTAATCCGCGAAATCAAATTCGTACTATGTCGAAATATCTGCGCCATCGTTCCCTAATTCCGTCCAGTCAACTTAATCGCCGCCTCAAAACCATTGCCCAAATCGCCCCGGCACCAACGCTGTCATCCCGAACCCGCTTTGGGGGTGAGGGATCTGCATTTGCATTTGCATTTGCATTTGCATTTGCATTTGCATTTGCATTTGCATTTGCCGTCGCCGTTGCCTTTTCTTCAATCTGAAATTTCAAATCTGAAATTTGAAATTTCCGTAGCCGTTGCCTTTTCCCAGTAGGGCCCGCGCTTTCTGCCGGGCCTCTTCATGCAACCACGCGCCAAAACCGAAACCGGCGCCCATGCACCCGCGTCACTTCTTCTCTTCCTCATCCACCAAAACCCGCATCTCCGAAATCGAAATCACCGGCAAATACCGGATAAACAAATACAAAAGCGTAAGGAAAAGCCCGATAGTCCCAAAGAAAGTCATCAAATCCCAACGCGTCGGGTAATACATTCCCCACGAAGACGGAATAAAATCCCGATGCAACGAAGTCACCACAATCACAAACCGCTCCAGCCACATCCCCAAATTCACGATCAAAGAAATCACAAACAAAGACCACACCGTAGTCCGCACTTTCTTAATCCAAAGCAATTGCGGCAGCGCAATATTGCAAAGAATCAAAGACCAATAGGCCGGCCAATAAGGCCCCGAAAAGCGATTCACAAACGCATACCGCTCATAAGTGTTAGCGCTATAAAACGCGGTAAACGTCTCCATCATGTATCCGTAAGCCACAATCAACCCGGTAGCCAGCATCACCTTGGCCATATTTTCCAAGTGTCGCATGGTGATGAAATCTTCCAGTCCATAATATTTGCGAATGGGAATCGCCAAAGTCATCACCATCGCAAATCCCGAATAAATCGCTCCGGCCACAAAGTAAGGCGGAAAAATAGTGGTATGCCAACCCGGCACAACGGCCGCAGCAAAATCAAAACTCACCACCGTATGCACCGAAACCACCAGCGGCGTAGCCAATCCTGCGAGCAGCAACGACGCCACTTCATAGCGATGCCAATGCACCGCCGACCCTCGCCACCCCATAGCAAAAATCCCGTAAATCACTTGCTTCAACCGGTTCTTCGACCGGTCCCGCAAAGTAGCCAAATCCGGGATCAACCCGACAAACCAAAACAAAAGCGATACTGTCGCATAAGTCGAAACCGCAAACACATCCCAAACCAAGGGACTCCGAAATTGCGGCCAAGTCCCCATCACATTGGGATAAGGAAAAAGCCAATAAGCAAGCCACGGGCGGCCCATGTGCAAAAGCGGGAATAACCCAGCGCAAGAAACGGCAAAAAGCGTCATCGCTTCAGCAAATCGATTAATCGAGGTGCGCCACTTCTGGCGCAAAAGCAGGAGAATTGCGGAAATCAGCGTCCCAGCGTGTCCAATTCCAATCCACCAAACAAAATTGACAATCGCAAATCCCCATCCAATGGGGATATTAACGCCCCAAATCCCAACGCCCACCACCAACAGCCACGTCACCGCGTACATCAACATCATCAACAGCGCAAACGATATCGCAAATCCAAAAAACCAACCGCGCCGGCGCCTCTGCCCCAGCACGATCGAGCTGATCTTGTCGGTAACGCTTCCCGACGTGTGCCCCGGCCTCACGATCGAAGCCTGGTAGCTTTCCGTCGCGTTAGATTGAAGCCCCTCAGGTTCCAAAGTGCGATTCCGTCCGATGCCGAAAATTTAAATCAATTCGATCCGGTATTGGTATCGCGAAATCACGCACGCATCGCACAAGCCGCCGATAATTACCTCCAGCAGCGGCTCAGCCACATCCGCAGAACTGATCAGAGTGGAATTGGAACACGGGCGCACCAACGCTCCGCGATGGACGTGCCTCCCCTGACCCAGCCCAACGAACGGAGTAGCATAAGGCGTCAAACATCTTCAAGCAAGTTCAAAGCAATATCTTTGCCGCAACAAGCACAAAAACTACGCACGTAAAAACCCGCAGCACAATTAACGACCCATTCACAATCCATCCGCGTCTGTCATCCCGAACCCGCTTTAGGGGTGAGGGATCTGCATTTGCATTTGCCGTTTCTTTAATCTGAAATCTCAAATCTGAAATTTGAAATTTCCGCCGCCGTCGCCGTAGGGCCGGACGATCACCTCCCGCCCGATTTGGAATTCGGTGTTTGGTCGCCACCCCGCCGTCATCTTGCACCCATCGCCCAATAATGCTAACTATCCCAACGTCGGCCCCATTCCCAGTTTCAACGGAGCCACGAATATCACCGCAAATTCCAGCGCGCCCACCGTCCCACAAATACACTCAATCAATTTTTTCGATTTGACTCACCGCGCCGCAGCAAGTTCCATAGCTGTTCCATGCCAGAAAACTCCAATCAACACAGGAGCCCAAAAATGCAAATCACGCGGACGAATAAATTCGCGATCTATGCCCTGGCAATCGTAGCCGCCGCGCAAATCCTGCTAATCGCTCCGCGCCCCACCCACGCCCAACAACCCGACCCCGCCGGCACCGCCACCGGCGACAAAAATTCCGCCGCAGATGCCGCCGGCAACCCCTTCGTAGTCCCCGAACCCACGGACAAAAGCGCCCCCGATTACCCACAAGCCAAGAAAGCCTTCGACGATTACCAATCCCAATCCGCCCGCGAACCCCTAGCAATAAAACTAGCCGACGACGTAGGCCACGTCCGCCTAGCGACAAATTTCTCCTGGACGCTACTAACCGGCTATCTGGTCCTCTTCATGCAAGCCGGCTTCGCGCTGCTAACGTGCGGCCTGGTAAGAAAAAAGAATGCCGGCCACTTAATGATGCTGAATTTCGCCGCCTACGTTTTCGCCTTCCTGGCCTATTACGCGATCGGCTACGCCTTCCAATTCGGCGCGGTAGCCATAAACGCTGCCCCCGCAAATCTAGGAGGCACTCCAACACTAAATCATTTCCTAATAGGCAGCGGCCAATGGGGCTTCCTGGGCGGCAAAGGCTTCTTCCTAACCGGCCCAGCCTACGACGCCGGCAGCAATTGCCTAACCCTCTTCGAAGTAGTCTTCATGGAAACCGCCGGCTACATAATCGTAGGCGCCATCTGCGAGCGAATCACGTTCTGGGCGTTCCTACTATGCGAGCTATTCGTAGGCGGCCTGCTCTATCCCATTTCGGGATGCTGGGTGTGGGGCGGCGGCTGGATGTCCCAACTTGGCACAAGCATGCACCTAGGCCACGGCTACGTAGATTTCGCTGGCTCCTCGGTAGTCCACAGCGTAGGCGGCTTCTGCGCCATGGCCCTAGCCATAATCCTAGGCCCCCGCCTCGGCAAATATGATAAGACCGGAAAACCTCGAGCCTTCCCAGCGTCCAATCTGGTCTTCGTAGTAACCGGCACCTTCCTCCTGCTATTCGGCTGGATGGGCTTCAACCCAGGCTCCACGCTAGGGGCCACCGATCTACGCATCGCAGTAGTAGCGGTCAACACAAATCTAGCCGCAGTAGCAGGGTCAGCCGCAGCCATGCTCCTCTGGTACCGCTTATTCGGAAAGCCCGACATAACCATGGCCTGCAACGGCATGCTAGCAGGCCTAGTAGCCATCACCGCCCCCTGCGCCTTCGTAAGTCCCACCGCATCCGTAATAATCGGGGTAGTAGCCGGTGTCGTAGTCTGCGCAGGCGTCCTCTTCAACGAGCGCGTCCTAAAAATCGACGACCCCTGCGGCGCCATCTCCGTCCACGGCTACTGCGGCTGGCTAGGCGCGGTAGCCGTAGGCATCTTCGCCGACGGCACCTACGGCGCAGGCTGGAACAACGTAGGCGCCGCATCCTACTTAGGCCGCGCAGGCCAAGGCGTAACCGGCCTACTCCACGGCGACGCCAATCAATTCTGGATCCAACTAGGAGGCGCCACGCTACTAGCCGTCTATTCCTTCGGCGCCACGTTCGCAGTATTCAAAGCAGTAAACGCAGTAAAGTCCATGCGAGTAAGCAAAGAATCAGAACTACAAGGCCTGGATGTGCCAGAATTCGGAATGCTAGCCTATCCAGAAGACGCAGTAGACATGCTAACGGAAGGCTCGCTAGCCCAACAAAGGTAGGGGCGTGGGTTCACCTCCCGCCCGCTCTAGCCGTGGGTGTTCACGTAGGGGCCGGGGTTTACGACCGGCCCGGTGTGGCCCTGGGTTTTCTGGCCATTATTCATCCGCATCCGAACACCACGCATCACCCATGCGAAAAATCCCCAATTCAGGTTAATATGCCAATCCCAATGTCCATCCAACGCGACTATCACCGCTGGTATTCCCATCGCCTAGGCCACGAAATGTCAGTAATCGTCTACGGCCACTGGGGCCCGCCACTACTCTCATTTCCAACCAGCGGCGGCGACGAATGGGAATACGAAAATCAAGGAATGGTCAGCGCGCTGTCAGATCTAATCGAAGCAGGCAAAGTAAAACTCTTCAACGCAGGCACTGTAAGCGGCGAAGGCTTCTACAACAAATCTGCCCACCCCTTCCACAGAAGCTACGTACAAGCCATGTTCGATTCCTACATCCGCGAAGAGGTAGTCCCCTTCATCTGGGACAATTGCAGATCGTCAACCATAGGCATCTCCACCTTCGGCGCGTCCCTAGGCGCGTATCAAGCGGTCAACACGCTGCTAAAGCATCCCGATGTAATCAAGCGCTGCTTCGGTCTCTCCGGCCAATACGACATGAGCAGCTTCATGAACGGCATGTACGACGACAATTTCTATTTCAACAACCCAGTGGACTACGTCCCAAATCTAAACGACCACTGGACGCTAAACAATCTAGCCACGTGCGACATCCACCTAGCCACAGGCCACGGCCCCTGGGAAAACAGCGGCCCAACAAGACGCCTAGCCGCAATCCTAGGAAGCAAGGGTATTCCGCATCACCTGGATGACTGGCAAGAACAAGGCGGCCACGACTGGCCCTTCTGGAAAAATCAAATGAGAGAATACATAAGCCGTTGGTAGGGGCCGGGGTTCACGACCGACCCGGTGTGGCACTGGGCTTTCTCTCCGATTTTTGGTTCGCGGTTTTTTCTTTGAATTTGAATCTCGGGTGCCGGGTGCCCCATCCTTCCCGGTTTGTGGGAAGGGTGGGGCTTTTCGGCCCTGCAGTTCGATTTCGTTTTTCTCTGAAATCTCAAATCTGAAATTTGAAATTTCTTATGCCTGATGTTTTCCCTGCGGACTCGCCACCTACTCCATCCCAAACAAACTCAAATCATACTTCCCCTTGCGAATCACCAAGTCCTCATCAATCCAAACATCGCACCCGCGCGTCAAAACATCCACATGCGTAACGGATGACCAATCCGCATGCGTCTGCGATCCATAAGGATCCCCAAACGCCAAATGCACCCCAG
>CAWBWG010000004.1:0-92238 GCA_963792515.1 uncultured Acidobacteriota bacterium
CAATGTATTGCTGGTGGTGTCGGCTATGAGGGCGGGGCAGTGGAAGAAGACGAGGTCTACTACAACCGCTCAAGCAACAACATAAGCGGCGTCACGAACATCACCAATGTTTACAGCAAGACCGTCATCAACGAAACCTCGGTTAACCATGTCAGCTATAACGGTGGCAGGGGTGGAATTAGTGCACGCCCGACCGCAGCGGAAGAAACGGCCTCGCACCAACCACACACGCCGGCAACCGCGATGCAAACCGAACATGCGCATGCTGCCAGCACCAACCACGCACTCCTGGCGTCCGTGAACCACGGAAGGCCGGCAATCGCCGCCACCGCCAAACCAGGCGAGTTTAGCGGCAAGAGTGTGGTAGCGGCTAAAGCGGCAGGAGCACCATACAAAGCTCCCGCCACCGAGAAGAAGGCAGCCGGAAATAAGGCCACCGGGAACGCAGTTTCCGAGACAAGGCAGCTGAGAACAAAGCGGTGACAACTCGCGCGAACGACAACAAAGCTGCGGAGAACAAGGCTACTGAAAACAAAGCCACGGAAAACAAAGCCGTTGAGAACAAGGCAGCAGAAAACAAGGCCGCGACGATTCGCACGAACGAGAACAAGGCTGCAGAGAATAAGGCAGCAGAAAACAAAGCCACAGAAAACAAGGCTGCCGAGAATAAAGCTGCAACCCGCACCAGCGAGAATAAGGCGGCCGAGAACCAGGACTGCGGAGAATAAAACCGCAGAGACCAAGGCCGCGACAACCCGTACAAACGAGAACAAGGCGGCCGAGAATAAAGCTGCAACCCGCACCAGCGAGAACAAGGCAGCCGAGACCAGGACTGCGGAGAATAAAACCGCAGAGACCAAGGCCGCGACAACCCGTACAAACGAGAACAAGGCGGCCGAAAACAAAGCAGCTACTGACACGCACGACTGAGAACAAGGCAGCCGCGAGCAAGGCAGCGAAGCCTAAGGAGGCTCGACCGACCGCTGAGGCCAGCAAGCCCACTGCAGCTCGCGAGAAGCCTGCTGCTCATCCGGCCACTACAGCTCACGCGCGGCCTGCTACTCGGCAACCGGCGGCATCCCGGCCTGAAGCCGCCCCGAAGGCGCAGCCTGCTGCCCATGCGGTCACAACAGCTCATGCGCAGCCGGCTCCTCGTCCAGCGAAAGAAGAGGCCCAACCGGAAGGAAAGCCTCGTCAGTAGAGAATTGACTGAGACGAATAAGTAAAGCACGGTGCGCGTCTGCTTTTTTGGACGCGCACCGTTTTCTCTCTGACCGCACCGAGCGGCTCTCATCAGTGAAACTGAGGCGAGTGCCTGCGACCTGAAGATGGATTGCGCTATAAATAAAAGGAGAAAAATATGCTTGGAACTATATTAATCGTGATCCTTATTTTGGCCCTGGTTGGTGCGCTGCCACGCTGGTCGCACAGCCGGGAGTGGGGTTACGCTCCCACCGGTGGTTTGGGGCTGGTTCTTTTTGTCGTGGTCATTCTGTTCATTCTTGGGCGGATTTGAACCATGCGTCACGCCCGGCGACTTGGTTTACGCCGGAGCGCTGATGAAAAATATTGTTCGAAGGTCGAGCGGAAAGCCTCTGGCTATCTCATAGTAAGTGCATGAACGATGACAATCTCCGCTGGCTAACCGTCCTGAACCGCGAAGTCATCGCCTGCACTCGCTGCCCGCGGCTGGTCGCCTATCGCGAGCAGGTGGCCCGCGAGAAGCGCCGGGCTTATCGCGACTGCTGAGTACTGGGGCAAGCCCGTGCCTGGGTTCGGCGATCCCCGAGGCGCGGGTGCTGATCATGGGCCTGGCTCCCGGCGCGCACGGCTCCAACCGCACTGGACGCCCTTCACCGGCGACGCCTCGGGCAAGTTCATGTTCCCGGTGCTTTATGAAACTGGATTCGCCAACCAGCCCAACGCGACCGATCGCAACGACGGGCTCAAGCTGAAGGACCTGTACATCACGGCCGCAGTCCGATGCGCGCCGCCCGCCAACAAGCCCACGCCGCAGGAACTGGCCAACTGCTCGCATTTTCTCGATCGCGAGATGGCAGGATTAGAGAAGGTAAAGGTGGTGGTCGCGCTGGGCAAGATCGGTTTTGACGCTTATCTGAACTACTTGAAACGTCGCGGCTTCCTTGCCAGCAAGCAAGGCTATCTCTTCAAACATGGCGCCAGTTACCGGTTACCAGACGGCAAGGTGTTACTGGCGTCTTACCATCCGTCGAACCAGAACACGCAGACCGGCAAGCTCACGCGAAAAATGTTTGTGAAGATATTTAAGCAGGCGGCAAGACTTGCCGATGAATAAGTTGAGGCGCCGCCGGGCGGATCGTTGCACCTTCCCCATCGAATGGGGTCACAATGGAGAAGCGGGGGTCACGGACCGGGGCGGCGCCGATCGCCTCTGGCTCAGCCGCGTTGTGCGCATCCCACGAACTTAGAAGCCCACCATGACCGGCTCCGGTTCCAGGCGGACGCCCCAGATTTCTTCCACGCGATGCTGGATCTGGTCTTTCAGGGCTAAGACGTCGGCAGCTGTGGCTCCGCCGCGATTGACGATGGCGAGGGCGTGTTTGCTCGAGATGCCGACGCGGCCAGAGCCGAATCCTTTGGCGAAGCCGGAGCGCTCGACCAGCCAGGCGGCGGAAACTTTTTTGCGAGTTTCAAGTGCGGGATAGTTGGGCACGGTAAATCCTCGTGCAGCGGCCCGCTGCTTCAGATCCTCATGCTGTTCTGCGGAAAGGACAGGGTTCTTGAAGAAAGATCCGGCGCTCTGGCTGTCCGCGTCTCCCGGAGTGATGAGCATGCCCTTGAGGGCGCGGATGTGGCGCACGGCCTCGCGGGTTTCGGCTAGGTTCGGCGGAGTTTCGCGGCCCTCGAAGTGGCGCTTGAGGTCGGCATAGGTGATGCGAGGGCTGCCTCCGGGAGTGAGCGCGTAGGTGACGCGGAGAACGATGAAGCGTCCGCGCTCGGTGGTGTTGAAGATGCTGGCGCGGTAGCTGAACGCGCAGGCTTCGGGGCAGAGTTCGCGCACCTGATTATCTTTTAAGTCGAGCACTTGCACTGCTGCGATGGTCTCGGACACTTCCTGGCCGTAGGCTCCGACGTTCTGCACGGGCGTGCCCCCGACGCTGCCGGGGATTCCGCTCAGGCATTCGACTCCGGCGCAGTGCGCGATCACGGCGTGGGAAACGAACTTGTCCCAGGATTCGCCGGCGCCGGCGTCGAAGAGAATTCTGCCGTCTTCATCGTGGCCGCTACGCTGGTCGATGCCTTGAATGGAAACCTTCAACACCAGGCCGGGCCAACCGGAGTCGGCGACGAGCAGATTGCTGCCGCCGCCCAGAACGAACAGGGGCAGATCGCGGGAGCGCGCGAAAGTGACTGCCTCCTGCACTTCACCGATGGTCCTGGCTTCGACGAAATATTTTGCCGGGCCTCCGATCCTGATGGTCGTCAGCGGCGCGAGCGGGATGTTTTCGAGCAGGAGCACGAATAGATTTCAATATACACACGGCCGGAAGCGGGCGCACCGGCTTGGTCAGAATTGCCGGCTCATGATTTAGACGGAACTTTGGGTTAGACATGTTTCGGGAGACATTTTTCGGTAGACAAGGTAAAGCCCTGCAAGATAAAAGAGAGGTGCCCTCGAGCACCTTGATGGACGAGAACAAAGGTGGGGCAGCGCAAGATTTCTAAATGCTTACCGAAGAGCGGCAAAGAGCGATCCTCGAGATACTGCGGCGGGAAGGCCGGGTCCTGGTGGTGGACTTGGCCAAACAGTTCCACACTTCCCAGGTCACGATTCGCAAGGACCTGGAAATTCTCCACGTCAAAGGCCGGGTTCACCGCACTCATGGTGGTGCGCTGCCGGCGCGTGAAGGCGCGCTCGAAGACCCTACTCTCCGGGAAAAAGAAAAGCTGCACCGCAAAGAGAAGCTACAGATTGCCGCGGCGGCGGTGCGCATGGTGGCGGAAGGGCAAGTGGTGATTCTTGATTCCGGCACCACGACCACGGCGATTGCCCGCGGCCGTTTGTTACCGAACTGATGAATCCTACGGGCCTGGCGCTCGACACGGATGGAAAACTTTACGTTTCTTGCCGCAACGATGGCACGATTCACCGGATTTCTCCTGACGGGCGCTCGATGCAGTGGATGGAAGGCATGGGCATCGCGACGGGGTTGGCGTTTGACAAGCAGGGCAGCCTTTACGTTGGAGATCGTAGCGGAACCATTTTCAAGATCAGCCCGGAGCGCGAGATTTTTGTTTTTGCTACGCTCGAGCCTTCGGTCGCGGCTTATCATCTGGCGTTCGGACCGAATGGCGATCTTTATGTTACTGGCCCTACGACTTCCAGTTTCGATCGCGTTTATCGCATTACGCCTGCGGGCGAAGTGAGTTTCTTTTACGTCGGACTCGGACGGCCGCAAGGACTGGCTTTTGATCGCAAGGGGAATTTGTATGTTGCCGCGTCGCTTGCTGGGCGCCGCGGCGTGGTGCGTTTGAGCCCGCAGGGCAAGGCGGAAGTGGTGTTGAGCGGCAACGGAATTGTGGGCATTGCGCTGATGCCCACATGCCGCGCGATCGTCGCCACTACGAACACGCTTTACACGGTGGACTGGGACGTTGAAGGTCAGGCGCTCTACGGATAACGCGGCCGCATGAACGCGGAAATCATCGCAGTTGGCTCGGAACTTCTCACTCCTTATCGCATCGATACGAATTCCCTTTTTTTGACGGCGGAACTGAATCGTCTCGGCGTGCGCGTGATGCGCAAAACCGTGGTGGGCGACAATCGCGAGGAACTGCGCGAGGCGCTGGAACACGCACTTTCGCACGCGGAAATCGTCGTTTGTTCGGGCGGACTTGGACCGACCGTCGACGATTTGACGCGCGAGACCGTTGCGGAACTTTTAGGGCGGAAATTGGTGCGCAATGAAGAAATTCTGCGCGGCATCCAGGAGCGCTTTCGAAAATTTGGGCGCGCCATGCCGGAAACGAATGTGCGGCAAGCGATGGTTCCCGAGGGCGCCGAGCCGCTCGATAATCCGCGCGGGACGGCGCCGGGACTGTGGATGGAAACGAACGGGCATTACATCGTGCTGCTGCCTGGGCCGCCGAATGAATTGAAGGCGATGTTTGAGAATGAAGTGCGCTCGCGGCTGAGCCGCATCGCGCCGAAGCGGCGGCTATACATGCGCGATTTGCGCGTGGCGGGAATGTCGGAATCGGATGCCGACAATCGCGTCGCCGAAATCTACAAGAAATATTCGCAGGCGGAGCATACGATTCTGGCCGCGCCGGGCGAAATTCAGATTCATCCGCGAGTTTGGTTGGAGGATCCTGAGGAGGCGAATCGCATCCTCGACGATCTTGTGAAAAGTTTCGGGCTGGCGCTGGGCGAAAATTTGTATTCGACGACCGGGCAATCAATGGAAGAAGTGGTGGCCGATGAATTACGGGAGCATCGCTCGACGATTGCGACGGCGGAGAGTTGCACGGGCGGACTGATTGCTTCGCGGCTGACAAATATTCCCGGCAGCTCGACTTATTTTTTGGGCGGAGTGGTTTGTTATAGCAACGATTTGAAGACGGCGTGGACACGCGTGCCTGCGGAGATCATCGAATCGAAGGGCGCGGTGAGTCCGGAAGTGGCGCTGGCTTTGGCGGATGGAATTCGCAAGAGCACTGGCGCGACATTGGGACTGAGCGTGACGGGAATTGCCGGGCCTGGCGGTGGCACGCCGGAGAAACCAGTGGGCCTTGTGCATATCGGCTTGGCAGATGAGAAGGGGCCGAAGGAGCGCGCGTTTCGATTTCCGGGGGACCGCGAGCGGATTCGGACGCAGGCTACGAATGCGGCGCTGGATATGGTGCGGCGATATTTTCTTTATGCGGCGCGGCCAAAGGCGTAGGCCGTGCGCGTTTTCGTGGCGCTGGAGATTCCGGCCGAGGTACGGCGAGCAATTGGTGAGATGATCGCGCGGTTGCGGGACGTGGCGCGCGGGGCGCGTTGGGTGCGGGCCGAGGGAGTTCACGTTACTTTGAAATTTATCGGGGAAATTCCGGAGGAGCGCGTCGCGGCGATCGAGCAGGCCTTGCGCGGTGTCAAAACCGCGGGCATTGCCGCTCCGGTCGAGGCGAAATTTCGCGGGGCTGGATTTTTCCCCAATGAGCGGCATCCTCGCGTGTTTTGGGCCGGGGTCGAAGGACCGCCAAATCTGGCCGAGCTGGCGAGGGCGGTTGATGAGCGTCTCGCGCCGCTTGGAATCGCAGCCGAAACGCGTGAATTTCGGCCACATCTGACGCTGGCGCGATTCAAGAGCGAAGATGGGCTGCCGCGTTTGCGCGAGGAAATCAAAAAACTGGAGCCCTTCGATTTCGGGTTAATGCGGGCGAGTGAATTCCATCTTTTCCAAAGCCAGCTCGGCGCGGGCGGCGCAAAATATACAAAATTGGCGAGCTTTCCGTTCGGCGGCTCGGGCGGTGACGTGTGATTCCGGTCTGGACCAGTCCTCTGATCGCTTACCTGCTTGGCTCGATCCCCTTCGGCTTGCTGATCGTGAAAATGAGCGGTGGCGGCGACGTCCGCGAATCGGGCAGCGGTAATATTGGCGCTGCGAATGTGACGCGCGTTGCCGGGCCGATTTCGGGAATCCTGACATTGCTGCTCGATGCCGGCAAAGGATATCTAGCGGTCTGGTTAGCGCGGCGGATCAGCGGCGGAAACGTGCGATGGATCACGGCGGCGGCGGTCGCAGTCGTTCTAGGGCATATGTTTTCGGTGTGGTTGCGATTCCGCGGAGGAAAAGGCGTGGCTACGGGTTTGGGCGCGTACATTCCGATTAGCGGAACGGCGGTAGCTGCCGCGGCCGTACTTTGGATCGTGGTCGCTTTGTTCTGGAGATATGTTTCCCTGGCGTCGATTGCGGCAGCGGCGGCGTTGCCTCTGTTGGTGTACGAACTTTACGCGCCGGGATTTGCGCCGCCGCGCGTACTTTCTATTGCAACTGTTTTCGTTTCGATTCTTGTGATTTGGAAGCATCGCGAAAATATGCAGCGGCTCATTGCCGGAACGGAAAGCCAGCTCAAGCTGAAACGCTGATGGATCGCTGCCGGGCCCCGCACTTTTGACGGATTCGCCGCTGGAAAAATCATCATGAAGAAAATTGCCATCATCGGAGCCGGTAGTTGGGGGACGGCGCTTTCGATCGCGTTGTCGCGCAGCCGCACGGCTCATGCGATTTCGCTGTGGGCGCATGAGGCCGAGGTTGTCGAGAGCATGCGCGGGCGGCGAGTGAATGATGTTTTTCTGCCGGACTTTGAGGTGCCTTCGGGCATTGCGCCTACGGGTGATTTGGCGGAGGCGGTGGCGCACGCCGATATTGTGCTCGGAGTGATGCCGTCGACTCATGCGCGACAGCTTTATTCGCAAATTGCGAAGTCTGTGCCGCCGCGTGCTGCGTTTGTCAGCGCGACGAAGGGGCTTGAGCCGGAAACTCTGTTGCGCATGAGCGAAGTGATCCGGCAGGTGATTCCAGCAGGGCGCGCGCCGCGCATCGCGGTGCTTTCGGGGCCTTCGTTTGCGCGCGAAGTGGCGCGAGGCGATCCTACGGCGATTGTGATTGCATCAGAGGACGCGCAACTTGCTTCGGAAATCCAGGAAGAATTTTCTGGGCCGACGCTGCGGCTTTATTCCAATTCCGATGTGGCCGGCGTGGAATTGGGCGGCGCGGTTAAAAATGTGATCGCCATCGCGGCAGGCGTAACCGAAGGGCTGGGATTTGGCCACAATACATTAGCTGCTTTGATCACTCGCGGATTGGCGGAGATGAGCCGGCTGGCGATTGCGCTCGGCGGACGATCGGAGACTATGGCGGGCTTAGCGGGAATGGGCGATCTGGTGCTTACTTGCACTGGGGCGCTTAGCCGGAATCGCGGAGTAGGCGTGGAGTTGGGGCGCGGGCGGAAGCTGGATGACATTGTTGGCTCGACGCGCATGGTCGCCGAGGGAGTCTCGACCACCGCGGTTACCCGCACCCTAGCGCGACGTTTAGGCATCGAGATGCCGATTACCGAGCAGATGCACGCGGTGCTCTATGAGGGACGCGCGCCTCGCGATGCGATCCGCGATTTGATGGAGCGGCGGTTGAAGGGCGAGTGATTCGAATCCGGTGCAGATTCTCTCCCGTAGGGGCGCTGGCTTGCTTGCTGCGCCCTCCCGAGTAAAGCCTG
Organism: uncultured Acidobacteriota bacterium; assembly: GCA_963792515.1. GTDB lineage: Bacteria > Acidobacteriota > Terriglobia > Acidiferrales > UBA7541 > Palsa-147. Next base: position 8,248 of record CAWBWG010000004.1, read on the forward strand.
CGAAAAATGTGGCCTACTTGCGTCCACGTAACGCGATCCGGCACTCTCCGCATTCCATCGACCTCTGAAACGCGTGCGATGTCAACGCTATTTGATGTTGCGTCTGCCCTGAAAATGCTGCCCTAGAGGGCACCGCTATGAATGCTTGACGTAACACATGCGGTGTGACTGTCCTTTCGTTCTGTTGTTTCCTGCGGGTTCGTCCGATAGCTTGTTTTTGAGGGATACCTGTCTGTGTTGACGCTGGATTTCAACTCGCTGAGAACTAAACGCTTACGCATCTTGTGGATCGTGCTGGGCGCACTGCTGCTCGTGAGCGTGGCGCCCCTTTGGCTCTATCACCGCGAGGTTTTGCGGCTTAGCGAGAGCAAACTGGAAGACACCGAGCGCGTGCAGCAGCAGGAAATTGCGCGTTCCATCGCTGGCGAAATTTTGCAGTTTCAGTCGAATCTGCAGCAGGAATTGCTGACGCAGCGGCAGTTCATGGCCTTGACCGGCATGCTCGACAACGTGGACGAGCCCACACACTCGCCGCAAGTTAGCCGCATGCTGCAAAATTTTATCGAGAGCAATCCGAATATTCTTTATGTGACGGCGGTGAACTGGCAGGCGCGCGGGGAATCGGCCGGAAGCGTGCGCGCCGATCAGGATCCCTTCGTGGACGCGGCACTAAAGCGCGCTTTTACCGCGAGCATTCAGCAGGCCAGTTTCGTGAGCGAGCCGTTTGCGCTAGCGCCGGATAGCCGGCCAGCACTAGTGATGTCGGTGCCGCTATTTTCGGCGGGACAATTCACCGGGATGATGGCGGCGGTGGTATCGCTCGATCAAGTGGTGGCGCGATTGCGCGATGCCAGCACGCATGATCGCGAATTTTTCGTGGTGGACACTTACGGGCACATCGTCGCACACACGAATTCGAAACAAATGGTCCCAGGAATGGATCTTTCGGATAGCTCGCCGGTGGTGGTGAAATTTAAGGAGCTGCCGAAAGACTTGCGCACGACCGCGACGATTCGATTTTTCCAGTCTGTGAAGGGATCGGGGCGCTCGACGGAAATGATCGGGACGTACAGCACGATTCCGGCGCTGCGTTGGGCGGTCGTGGCGCAACGGAGCATGGAACAGGCGCGCATAGACGCGGGCGTCGGCGAATTGACGGGCGATGCGCTTCGATTTGTGATGGGCGCTACCTTCGTGGCACTGCTCTTCGGATATCTTTTCGCCCTAGGAATCACGCGCCCGATTCGCGGTCTGGTCACGTCCACGCGCGCAATCAGTCGCGCCGAATTCCACGAACGCGTGGAAGTAAGCGGCGCTGCCGAGATCAGCGAGCTTGCCGAGACGTTTAACAACATGGCCAGCGACATCGAGCAATTTGTGGAGCGCCTAAAGCAAGCCGCCGCCGAAAATCGCGAGCTTTTCCTGGGATCGATCCGCATGCTTTCCGCCGCCATCGACGAAAAGGATCCTTATACCCGCGGCCATTCCGGCCGCGTAGCGAAATATTCGCTGATCATCGGTGAAGCGCTAGGGCTGACGTTCGAAGAGCTGGAGCGCCTACGCGTTTCCGCCCTACTGCATGACGTAGGCAAAATCGGCGTCGACGATCGCGTGCTGAAAAAACCCGGCCAGCTCACCGACGAAGAATTCGATTTGATGAAGCAGCATACGATCAAAGGCGCGAACATCATGCGCCCCGTCCCGCAGCTCCACGAGATGCTTCCGGGCATCGAGCTGCACCACGAGCGCATGGACGGCAAGGGCTATCCCTACGGCCTGAAGGGCGATCAAATTCCTCTAGTCGCGCGAATTATTGCCGTCGCGGACACGTTCGACGCCATCACCACGAATCGCCCCTACCAATCGGCAATGGATCTGGATTACGCGCTCGAAAGAATTCGCTCGCTCGCCGAATCGAAATTCGATCAATCGGTGGTAGGCGCGCTGGAATCCGCCATCCACGCTGGAAAACTTCGACTTAGTGCCACGCTCGTCGAAGTCTAACCGCTCACTCTGCTAGAATGTAAATCCGCGCGCGATGCGCGCAATCCATCATGATTTCTCTATTTGGCAAACCCGAACCGACGCTGCTCGAACGGCTGAAGGAATCCGTTTCGAAGACGCGCACTGAACTCGCCGCGAAAGTCGAGCAGATTCTTACCGGCGACCGTCCGGTCGATCCGGCATTACTCGCGCAATTGGAATCGGCGCTGCTTTCTGCGGATATCGGCGTGCAGACGACCAAGGATGTGCTGGCCGCCCTGCGCGCGCAGGTGAACGAACACAAGCTGGAAGGCTCAGCGTCGCTGAAGACCGAATTAAAGCGCCAGATCGTCCGCATGTTTGCAGCTCCTCCGGCAGTGAGTCCGAATGGCTCCGCGAATGTCTCACCACGCGTGATTTTTGTCGTCGGCGTGAATGGCGTCGGTAAAACAACGACAATCGGAAAGCTGGCCCATCGTTTGCGCGCCGAAGGCCGCTCGGTGGTTTTGTGCGCCGCAGATACGTTTCGCGCGGCGGCGATCGAGCAGCTGGAAATCTGGGCCAAGCGCTCGGGCGTTGAGATTGTGAAGCAGAAATCAGGCTCCGATCCGGCGTCGGTGGTATTCGATGCAATTTCTGCGGCGCGTGCTCGCTCGGCAGACGCCGTGATCGTAGATACGGCGGGCCGGCTGCACACAAAATCGAATTTGATGTTGGAACTGGAGAAGATGAAGCGCACTGCGGCCAAACTGGTGCCGGGCGCGCCGCACGATGTGCTGCTGGTGCTGGATGCGACGACCGGGCAGAACGGGTTGTCGCAAGCGCGCGAATTTACGAGCCATGCGGGCGTGACGGGCATTGTGCTGACGAAGCTAGATGGCACCGCAAAAGGCGGCATCGTTGTGGCTATTTCGCGCGAGTTAAATTTGCCGATTCGATTTGTCGGCACGGGCGAGCAAATGGATGACCTCGTCCCGTTTGATGTGCAGACGTATGTCAATTCCCTCTTTGACTGAAACCGTGCCCGGGCGAAAAGCTTCCCACAAAACAATCGCGTCCGATGAGCGATGGATGGATCGCGCCCTCGCGCTCGCAAATCGCGGCGTCGCGCTGGCGCATCCAAATCCGAGAGTTGGCGCGGTCATTGTGAAAAATGGGAAGGCAGTCGGCGAAGGCTTCCACGCCTATGACGGCCTGAAGCACGCCGAGCGAATTGCGCTCGAACGCGCCGGCGCAAAGGCGCGCGGCGCCACCCTCTATATAAATCTCGAGCCATGCTGCCACTTCGGCCGAACCGGCCCGTGCACCGACGCGGTGATAGCCGTAGGAATTCGGCGCGTGGTGGCCGCGATGAAGGATCCCAATCCCCTCGTCGCCGGCCACGGATTTCGTCAACTGAAGCGCGCCGGGATAAAAGTCGAAGTTGGCATACGCGCAGCAGAAGCCCGGGGCTTGAATGAGGATTTTGCGACGTGGATTCGCACGCGGCGGCCATTCGTCACGTTAAAATCGGCGATGACGCTAGACGCTCGAATCGCCGAGAGGCCCGGCGCACGGACCGCGATCACCGGCGCAGCCTCTCTCGCCGCAGTACAAAAGCTACGCCATGCAGCCGATGCAATTCTCACGGGCATCGGAACCATTCTCGCCGACGATCCCTTGTTGACCGACCGAACGGGATTGCCGCGACGAAGTCGATTGCTGCGCGTCGTGATTGATTCGCGCCTGCGCATTCCGCTGAAATCCCGGCTAGTGCGATCCGCGCACAAGGATTTGTTGCTGTTCACGTCGCAGAGCCCGCGTTCGGCGAAGGCTCACGCGCTCGTGAAAGCCGGCGCCGAAGTTGTGCAAGTCAGATCTCGGCGGGGACGGCCGAATCTCAATGAAGTGCTTCGCGAATTGGGGCGGCGGGAAATTCTGAGCTTGCTGATCGAGGCCGGGCCGGGCGTGAATGGGACTGCACTCGATGCCGGGATTGTGGACAAGCTGATTCTCTTCTATGCTCCCAAGTTCCTCGGCGAGCGCGGAGTTCCGTTCGCGTTTCTGCCGCCGAACTGGACCAGGCGCGCGCACGAATTGCGCGTCGAGCGAATTGATCTATTCGGCGAGGATTTTGCGATCGAGGGATATTTTCACGATGTTTACGGGAATCATCGAGCGCCTCGGAAAAATTGACGCGCTGGACGCGACGAATGACGGCGGGCGGCTGCGCGTGAATTTCGGCGCCGCATGGTCCGGCTCTCCGCTCACAATCAGCGACAGCATTGCGGTGAATGGCTGCTGCTTGACGGTCGTCGAGCTGGGCGCGGATGTTTTTGCGGCGGATTTGTCAGGCGAGACATTGCGGTGCACGGCCCTCGGCGAAAAGAAATCTGGTGCAGCCGTAAATCTCGAGCGGCCGCTGGCTGCCGGCGACCGCCTAGGCGGACATTTTGTGCAAGGCCATGTGGACGCGGTGGGCCGGGTGACTCGGTTGGTGCGCGAGGGCGAGAGTTGGTGGCTTTCTGTGCGGGTGCCGGAGGATTTTCGGCGCTACGTCGCGGAGAAAGGATCGATTGCGATCGATGGAATTAGTTTGACGGTGGCGCGCTGGAATGATGGCGTTGCGGATTTCGCGATAATCCCGTTTACTTACGAGCAGACGAATATCAAAGGGCTCGCGCCCGGCGATGCAGTAAATATCGAATGCGATGTTTTGGCGAAGTATGTGGAGGCGCTACTGGAAGCGCGGCGGGCGCCCGGAGTCTCGCGGTTGCGAGTCGACGAATTGATGGAGCAGGGATTTTAGCGACAATCGAATCCACTTTATGAGTCCCAGCACAAAATTCGATGTCGTCGTGGTTGGCGCCGGGGTGTTTGGCTCGTGGACTGCGAACTTTTTACAGCGGGCGGGGAAACGCGTCCTGCTGCTCGATGCTTACGCGCCCGGGAACAGCCGGGCGAGTTCGGGCGGCGAATCGCGGATTATTCGCATGGGCTACGGCGCCGATGAAATTTATACGCGTTGGTCGATGCGCTCGCTGCCTCTGTGGAAGGAATTGCAGGAGCGCATCGGCACGACGATTTTTCATCAGACTGGCGTGCTCTGGCTCGCTCCCGCCGGCAACGAATACTTGACGCAGACGCTAGCGACCTACGAAAAGACGGGCGTAACGTTTGAGCGCTTGAGCTCGGCGGATATCGCGCGGAAGTATCCGCAAATTGCAGTGGATTCCCATGTGTTCGGAGCACTTGAGCCGCGCAGTGGATCGTTGATGGCCCGGCGTGCCGTTGAGCACGTTGCCGCGGACGCGGTCAAGCGTGGAGCGGAGTATCGCGCTGAATTTGTGGAAACGCCGTCCGGCCGCGGGCGCCTGGAATCGCTGCGCACGCGAAATGGCGAGAAGTTTTCTGCCGATACTTTCGTGTTTGCTTGCGGGTCGTGGCTGCCGAAAGTTTTCCCTGCTCTGCTCGGCGATCTAATTTTTCCCACGCGCCAGGAAGTTTTCTTTTTTGGCTTACCGGCGGGCGATATGCGATTTTCGCCGCCGGCTTTGCCGACTTTCATCGATCACATCTCGGAGTTTTACGGCATGCCCGATCTCGAAGGACGCGGAATTAAAGTCGCTTGCGACGATCACGGTCCGCGCGTCGATCCCGACACGCAGGAGCGGCTGGCGTCGGGTGAAAAAGTTGCCGAGGCGCGGGATTATCTCGCGACGCGATTCCCGGCCCTGAAAAACGCGCCGCTCGTCGAATCGCGCGTCTGCCAGTATGAAAATACATCGAGCGGCGATTTTCTCATCGACCGGCATCCCGATTTCGAAAATGTGTGGATCGCCGGGGGCGGTTCGGGGCATGGTTTCAAGCATGGACCGGCGCTCGGCGAATATGTGGCGGAGAGGATTACGAAGGGCGGCGGGGTTGAGCCGCGCTTTTCTCTGGCGACGAAGAAAACGGTGCAGAGCCGGGCGATTTATTAGCCGGCACTACCGCGAAACTCGTGGCAGTACATGAATTCATCTCAAACTTTCACGGTTCGCATCGAATTAATGAATCTCCGTCACATCGCCGGCATCTCTTGTCAGTATCCCCTCTCGGAGGAATCGCATGTCGATCACTGATGATGCTTTGAAGGCGAACGAGTCATACGCGCAGGAGTTCGAGCTTGGGAATTTGCCAATGCCACCGGCCCGCAAATTGGCCATTGTGGCTTGCATGGATGCGCGATTGACAGTGGAGCAATTGCTGGGATTGAAGACTGGCGACGCGCATATTATTCGCAACGCCGGCGGGATCGTGACGGAAGATGCGATTCGTTCGCTGATTATTTCGCACTATCTGCTGGGGACGCAGGAAATCATCATCATCAATCATACGGATTGCGGCATGCTGACTTTCAAGGGCGAGGATTTGACGGCGAAGCTGGAGGCCATCACCGATGCCGCGGCAGTGACGCCGCAGAGTTTTCATGCGTTCTCAAACTTGGAGGAAAATGTGCGGCAGCAGATTCAGCGGGTGAGATCGCATCCCTGGATTCCTGGAGATATTTCCGTGCGTGGATTTATTTACGACGTGAAGACTGGAAAGCTGCACGAAGTGGCAGCCGGAAAAGCCCGAGGAAAATCGGCCAAGTAACACGATCGCGTACCGCCGGCGTCCCTGCCGGCTGTTTTTCTTCCTCGGAGCAATCTCGCGCCCCAAAGAAAAGCGCCGGCAGAGACGCCGGCGGTACGAACAGAGCATCACCGCGCGGCTGCTCTGCGCTTTTCTTTTGCGCCTCGATAGTAGAGGGCCAGGCCGATTAGCACCGCGACCAGCGTCCCCGACACTAACTTCAACTCGAACAGCCATTTGTTTTCAGATTCTCCTGGCGGGATTAGCGAGAGTGCGATTCCACCAGCCACCACGATGAAGCCCAGTCCGCCCGGCCAGCCAGACTCCGATTTTTCCGCCGGGAATGAGCACCGCGTGCGGATCGCTCGCACGATCGGGCCGCGCCGCCAGCTTGATCACCGCCGCGTACATATAAAGAAACGGAATGAAATAGAGGATCGTCGCGGCATCTACCAGAACCTGATACGCGCCAATGGTCGTCTCATTGATCTGACTCGCCAGCAACACCGCCGCAGAGATTACCGCCTGCACCAAAATCGAGACATAGGGCGTCCGCCATTTCGGATGAATTTTTCCGAACGCGGCGGGCATGTAGCGATCCACTCCGGCTACAAACGGAATTCGTGCAATTCCCGGCAACCGTCGTTCCCACTCCGCCGGCATTCCCGATCGAAACTAGGAATGCTGCGATCATGCCGAAGGCGCCGATTTTCAGAATGCTCGATGCAACGGTGAGCGCCTGAAATGCGCCGCTCTTGGGATCGACATCCGCTGCCGGTATGACCGCGAGTACGGCGACGGTGGCGACGATATAAATAATTGCGATCAGCGCGCCCGAGCCATAAATCGCGCGCGGCAATGTTTTTTTCGGATCGCGGATTTCTTCGCTCATCGCGGAGACCAGTTCGAGCCCGACGAACGCAAATGCGATCTGCGGCCAGAAATTCACGGTGTCCCAATTCCAGTGCGGCATCATGTTGACCCAGGTGAAGTGCGTGACCGAGCCGTGCCGATGCCAGACGACTGCGGCTGCGCCGATCAGCATCAGCAGCGGGACGTAGGTGCCGACGCCGCCGGCGTTCTGCAGCCACTTGCCGATATTCAGCCCGACGATATTCATGACCACGGCGACGAACAGCAGCAGGAGCGAAACGCCGACGAGAAACGTTTGATTCTGCGCCAGGCGGCCCATTCCTGCGCCGCCGATGTAGGCGCTCATCGAAGCGCTGGCGAAAAGCAGTCCGGGGAAATAAAAAAAGGAGTAGACCCAGTAGGTCCAGCCGGCTACGAAGCCGTGAAATTCGCCGAAGGCTTCTTTCGACCAGACATAGAGGCCGCCCTCGCTCGGGAATCGCGTTGATAGCTCGATGATCACGAGCGCGGTGGGGATGAAGAAAAATAGCGCGGCTAGAATCCAAAGAGACATTGAGGAGGTGCCGTTGTGTGCGGCGGCGGCTACCCAGCGTGGGCCGAGGACCGCTGCGATGTTGAATAGGAGGACGTCCCAAAATCCCATCACGCGGCGTAGTTGATTTTTCGGATCGGGAGATGGCGGGGCGCTCAACGATTGTCCCTAGGGGCGGGACCTCCTCGGGGAATTTTGAGTTTGGTGGGCTGCAACCATAGCAAAATCGGGGACGGGGGGCAATTCTAGGCGGGGTTCGGATTCGGCTCCGGAGGTTATCGGTTCGGCGTCATGCGGAGCGGCGTTTTCAATCGTCCTTGCCGGCAGCCTACACAGGCAGAAGTGCCTGTGCTACTGGAGGGCCTACGCAGTCGCATCCAAGGCTGGGATTATCGCGTCTTGCAGATCGGAAGTTTCTCAAGACTGGATCTGGGGAGGCTTCGAATTCGGGCCAGGTGCCGAAGAATGCGACGCGGCCTTCTTGCAGGAAGATCACGCGATCGGCCAGTTTTTTTGCCAGATGCGTGTCGTGCGTCACGACGATTGAAGTTTTGTGAAATTTATTTTTGAGCGTGAGGATTAGATCGCCCATGTGGGCGGCCATTAGCGGATCGACCATCGTAGTGGGCTCATCGAAGAGGATCGCTTCGGGTTCTTCAGCCAACGCCCGTGCGATCGCCACCGCCCGTTTCGTACCTGTGCTCAATTCGCCTGGCAATTCATCGGCGAATTCGCGGACTTCGAGCATGTCGAGCAGCTCGTTGACGCGCGCATCGATTTGTTCTTGGCTTAACCCTTTTCCTTCGAGCGGGAATGCGACATTCTCGGCTACCGTTAGCGAATCGAAAAGCGCTCCGGATTGGAAGACCATGGTTACGCGGCGGCGGAGGCCTGCGAATTGAGTTTCGGTCCAGCCGGTGACATCTTCGCCGGCTACGATAATCTGGCCTGAATCGGGATACAGAAAACCCAGAAGCAGCTTTAGTGAAACGGATTTCCCTACGCCGCTGCGGCCGAGGATTACTCCCGTCTCGCCTTGATTGACGAAAAAGCTTACGCGCTTTAAAACTTCGAGATCGCCGAAGGATTTTGAGACATCTTTGAATTCGAAATAGTGATCGGCCATTTTTAGGCTTCGCCGCCGAGTTCGTCTTCCAATAACGCGTCGGCTTCCTCGAAATCCGCGGGCGTATTCATATTCTTGAACAAATGGCCGGATTCGTCGAATGCTTTCCATTCTTCCGCGGTCAGTGAATCGATATTTAGGCCGGCGAAAGCGTCGGTGACTTTTCGCGTGCCGCGTGCGATGGCGGTGAGGATGGGAGTGACGCAAGTCTTGCGATACATCGCGCACAGCGGCTCGGCGCCGGCGTCGCTTTGGGGGATCACCGCGTCGGCGTTCGATTCAACGGCGCGCCCGATTAAGTAATCGAGCCACTGCGCTGTCAAAAAGGGCAAGTCGCAGCCAACAATTAGATTCCAGCCTTGATTGGAATGGCGCAATGCGGTGGCGATTCCTCCTAACGGCCCGATGCCGGGAGCGTCGTCGGCGATGACGTCGTAGCCTAGCGCTGAATAGCGCGTGGGTGGTCCCACGATAATTGGAGGGCCGGCGAGGGGAGCTAATAGCGCGGCAGTACGCATCAGGAGCGGAATGCCGCCGGGGGCCAGCATGGCTTTGTCACGGCCCATGCGGGAGCTCTGACCGCCGGCGAGGATGTAGGCTGCGATGTCGTTTCTCAGGGGCATTTGGTTCGGGTTTGGCGATGCTACTTGCTTGGGATGGGGAAAGGCAAGGAATTGCGGATCTCGATCCTTACTCATGGACGAACGGACACACCAAGATCCCCATCCGCGAATGCGGCGCACGGGGCGCCCAGTGGCAAGCGCGTGGCCGAAAGGCGGGACGGTCTGAAGAACACTCCCATACTATCGCCGTAAAGTACAGATTATACTTGACTTACTAGTGGACTTGGGCTTCGGGATTACCTTTTGAAAGAATACGTATGGGCTTGACACTTGGCGGTTTCGTGCTATATTAGCACTCGCTACCGAGGAGTGCTAACGCTCAGGACTCCTCATCTAGCTATCCTGAGTAACTTACCGGAGGTCAAGCGAAGATGGCAGTCAATGTCACGCCGTTACACGACCGCGTGTTGGTTCGGCGGTTGGAAGAAAAGGAAACCGTGAAGGGCGGCATCATCATTCCCGACACGGCCAAGGAAAAGCCTCAAGAGGGCGAAGTAATCGCCGTCGGGGCAGGACGAATCGAAAAAGGCCAGCGGGTTCCGCTCGACGTGAAAGCGGGCGACCGGATTCTGTTTGGCAAATACAGCGGCAACGAAATCAAAATTGACGATGAGGAATTCCTCATTCTCAAGGAAGACGAAATTTTGGCAAAGCTCAGCGGCGCGGCAAAGGCTGCTGGCGGCAAGAAATAACAACGCTTTTAAGCGGGCTGAGTCATTAACCCGCGTCGGGCTTTAAGCACGGGAACGGAAAATTTCTCGGAGAAAGTTTAGGAGGCTAAGCAGATATGGCAAAGCAAATTGTGACTGGTGAAAATTCACGCCAGTCCATCCTGCGCGGCGTGAATGCGCTGGCGGATGCCGTAAAGATCACGCTGGGGCCGAAGGGCCGCAACGCGGTCATCGAGAAGAAATTTGGCGCGCCGATCATCACCAAAGACGGTGTAACGGTGGCCAAGGAAATCGAGCTGCCGGATCCGCTCGAAAACATGGGAGCGCAGATGGTGCGCGAAGTGGCATCGAAGACGTCGGACGTCGCCGGTGACGGCACGACGACGGCGACCGTGCTGGCACAGGCGATCTTCCGCGAAGGCGTGAAGACCGTGGCAGCCGGTGCGAGCCCGATGGCACTGAAGCGCGGCATCGAAAAGGCCGTGGAAGTCGCGGTCGAGGAAATCAAGAAGTTCCACAAGGACGTGAAGGGCGACATGATCGGGCAAGTCGGCACGATCAGCGCCAACAACGACCGTCAAATCGGCACGATCATCGCCGAGGCCATGAAGAAGGTCGGCAAGGATGGCGTCATCACCGTCGAGGAATCGAAGACGATGGAAACGACGCTCGAAGTCGTGGAAGGCATGCAGTTCGACCGCGGCTATCTCTCGCCTTACTTCGTCACGGACCCGGAGCGGATGGAGTGCGCGCTGGAAGATGTCCGTATTCTGATCCACGAAAAGAAAATCAGCTCGATGAAGGATTTGCTTCCTTTGCTCGAGCAGATTGCCAAGACCGGCAAGCCGCTGTTGATCATCGCCGAGGACGTTGAGGGCGAAGCGCTCGCAACTCTGGTGGTGAACAAGCTGCGCGGCACGCTGCAGTGCGCGGCGGTAAAGGCTCCGGGCTTTGGCGATCGTCGCAAGGCTATGCTCGAGGACATCGCAACGTTGACGGGCGGCAAGGCGATCACCGAGGATCTCGGGATCAAGCTCGAGAACGTGAAGATGGAAGACCTGGGCAAGGCCAAGAAAGTCACGATTGACAAGGACAACACCACGATCGTCGAAGGCGGCGGCAAGCCTGGCGAGATCGAGGGCCGCGTCAAGCAAATCCGCGCGCAGGTGGAAGACACCTCATCCGATTACGATCGCGAGAAGCTCCAGGAGCGTTTGGCTAAGCTCGTTGGCGGCGTCGCGGTGATCAAGGTCGGCGCGGCTACCGAAACGGAATTGAAGGAAAAGAAGGCTCGTGTTGAAGATGCCATGCATGCAACCCGCGCGGCGGTCGAGGAAGGAATTGTTCCCGGCGGCGGCGTGGCGTTGGTGCGCTGCATCTCGGCGCTCGAGAAGCTCAAGCTGCATGATGATGAGGCCATCGGCGTCAACATCGTGAAGCGGGCGCTCGAAGAGCCAATGCGTCAGATTGCGCACAATGCTGGACACGAAGGCGCCGTCGTAGTCGGTCGCGTCCGCGAGTCGAAGGACGATACTTTCGGCTTCAACGCGGATACCGGCGAATACACGGACCTGGTGAAGGCTGGCGTGATCGATCCTGCGAAGGTGACGCGTCTTGCGCTGCAGAACGCGGCTTCGATCGCCGCTTTGATGCTCACGACGGAAGCGCTCGTCGCGGAGATCAAGGAAGACGATAAGAAGGCTGCTGCGGGCGGTGGTCCGGGTGGTGCAGGCGGCATGGGCGGGATGTACTAAACGCTTGGTCGCTAACTAGCACCGATCAAATAACTTACAGGGCGCCTCGGTCGAATCGGCCGAGGCGCCCTTTCTTTTTTCGCCGGCCGTTCTGAGCCTTGCCGCCGCCGCAACGTTTCGATATAGTCTGGCCTTCCCAAACAGCTCCACGGAGGATTTACCGGCATGCCCGGACTGCTGAGCAAACTTCTGCCGCGTGACCCGAGTTTTTTCGAGATGTTTAATCGCCAGGCAGAAAATGTTTTTCAAGGTTCGGTCGCGATGGTCGAATTGCTGGAGCATTACGACGATCCGGTGGCGAGTGCGGACCGCATCGAAAGATTCGAGCACGCCGGCGATACGATGACGCACGACATCATCACGCGGCTGAATCAAACTTTCATCACGCCATTCGATCGCGAAGATATTCACGAACTTTCGACCAAGATCGATGACGTGCTTGATCTGCTGGATTCGGCAGCGACGCGGCTGGTGACTTATCACGTAACGAGTATCCGTCCTGGCGTCGCCGATTTGGCGCGCGTGGTGATGAAAGCAGCCAAGGAAATCGTGGAAGCAATACATCTTCTGGAGCACCAGGATCATATTCTCGATCATTGTATCGAGATAAATCGTTTGGAAAATGAGGCGGACCGGATCAGCCGAAAGCTGATGGGAGATCTCTTCGATCAGGAAAAAGATCCGGTGCAGATCATCAAATGGAAAGAAATTATCGAGCTGCTGGAATTCGCTACCGATAAAGCGGAAGACGTGGCCAACGTAATCGAAACTATCACGCTGAAGAACGCATGAGCCCTCGCCTCGGCCCCCAGCGGAATTGCGCGCGGCAAAATCTTGGGAAAGTGTCCTGAGGATGCCGCGTGGATAATTTCCACATCCTGGCGCTGATCGTATTTATCACGCTGACATTTGAATTTACGAATGGATGGCATGACGCAGCCAGCTCCATCGCCACAATTGTGTCGACGCGGGTTTTGAAGCCGACGTGGGCGGTCGCGTGGGCCGCGTTTTGGAATTTCATTGCGGCATTTGTATTCGGCACCGCCGTCGCTAAAACGATGGGAACTGGCTTGGTGAGACTTGAGTTGGTGGATGCTCACGTGATCCTGGCTGGTTTGCTCGGAGCGATTATCTGGAATTACGGAACGATCCGGCTGGGAATTCCCTGCAGTTCATCGCATGCGTTGATGGGCGGGTACGGCGGAGCGGCATTTGCGGCCGCAGGACTGCGTGCGCTGCAACTTAAAGGCTGGGTCGAGCCGGTAATTTTTATTTTCGTCGCGCCATTTATTGGAATGGCGGCGGGAGCGATTGTCACCGTGATCACGAGCTGGGTGGTTCGGCGGATGTCGCCGAATTATGTGGATAATTGGTTCCGGCGGCTGCAGTTGGTTTCGGCAGCGGCGTTTAGTTTCGGTCACGGCACGAGCGACGCTCAAAAAGGCATGGGGATTATTACCGCGGCGCTGGTTGCGGGGCATGTGCTTCCGAACTATGGCGTGCCTTATTGGGTTATTATTTGTTGTCACCTCGCCATTGCTGCTGGAACGATGGCCGGGGGATGGCGTGTAGTGAAAACTATGGGCCAGAAAATCACGAAACTCAGTCCGTTTGGCGGGTTTGCCGCTGAGACATCTGCGGCGCTTACCTTAATTGCCACGGCGCATGCAGGGATTCCCGTGAGCACGACACATGTGATCACTGGGGCGATAGCGGGAGTGGGATCATCGCGACGGTTTTCTGCGGTGCGTTGGGGAGTCACTCGGAGAATCGTGTGGGCTTGGATTTTCACCATACCTGGAGCTGGATTGATGGGCGCGATTTTCTTTCATTTATTCCGATATTGGGGGCGGTGAGATGACGGAACACGATGCTCGATTTGCGACGGTAGAAGAGGCGGTCGAGGAAATTCGCCAGGGGCGGATGATTGTGCTCGTGGATGATGAAGACCGCGAGAATGAAGGCGATTTGACCATGGCGGCGGAGAAAGTTACGCCGGAGATGATTAATTTCATGGCCAAATTCGGGCGCGGGTTGATTTGTCTGGCGCTGACCGAGGAGCGCTGCGACGCGCTGCATCTGACTATGATGGCGCCGAAAAATACTTCGGCGTTTGGCACGCCATTTTGCGAATCGATTGATGCGCGGCGCGGAACTACCACCGGCATAAGCGCTTCGGATCGGGCGACTACGATTCTGGCTGCTACTGATATCAATACGCGGCCGGAAGACTTGGCGCGGCCGGGGCACATTTTTCCCCTGCGGGCGCGGCGCGGCGGCGTGCTGGTGCGCGCCGGGCAGACGGAAGCTTCCGTAGATTTGGCGCGGATTGCGGGGCTCGATCCGGCCGGCGTGATTTGCGAAATCATGAATGATGATGGGACGATGGCGCGGACGCCAGAGCTTTTGGAATTTTGCCGCGAGCATGGATTGAAGCTGCTGACGATCGCGTCTTTGATTCGCTACCGCATGCAGCACGAGCGCTATGTGCGGCGCATTGCGGAATCGGTGCTGCCCACGCGCCATGGAAATTTCCGGATGATCGCTTACTCGAGCGATGTGGATAGCGAAGTTCACGTGGCGCTGGTTCGCGGCGAACTGGCGGGCGATCCTGCGCCGCTCGTGCGCGTACATTCGCATTGCTTGACGGGAGACGTACTGGCTTCGACGGCTTGCGATTGCCATGAACTCATCGAGCGCTCGCTGGAAAAGATTGCCAGCGAGGAACGCGGAGTGTTTGTGTATCTGCATCATACGGGGCGCGGATTTCGAATCGATTCCACGGCTGAAGGAGGGACAACTGCCGGCGATTCTTGGTGCATTCTCGCGGCGAAATCGATCGCGATTTGAATCGACAGCGATTAATTCAGCGTGAGAGCGGCATTGGGGCTCAGATTTTGATCGATCTCGGCTTGAAGCAGATTCGTGTGTTGACCAATCATCCGAAGAAGGTTGTCGCGCTTGAGGGATATGGATTGGAAATCGCTGACCAGGTCGCGCTGGGTGTCGGCGCGGAGCGCAAATCGCATCAGGCGTTGTGACACGCGGACAGATGGATTCGGCAGCGCTTGATTGGTTCGGCACAAGGCCTATTTTTTCGGATCGGATGTGGACGATTTTCACGTAGGGGCGGATTTTTTCCAGTCGTTGCTTCGTAATTCCTTTTATCGCGAGCAAATCTTCGACACTTCGGAATGGACCGCTTTTCTGGCGGAAATCAACGATTGCTTTTGCCATTTGCGGACCGACGCTGGGTAGTTCTTGGAGTTCTTCGACGGTTGCCGCATTGAGGTCAATCAGTGCGGGCGGCGGCTGTTTTTTGTGCTGGGCGCGGGCGACCGACGCGCCGCCCAGAATCAACACCACGCAGAAAGAGACCGCGATGGCAATCGCGCGCTTGTGCATCCGTTTGCTCTGCGCTACATCGGCGGGCTTGGCGATGGGACCGAACACCCAAATCCAAACCGGGCGGCGTAAACCCCCACCCCTACGTTTCGTTGCCTTGGGCATCGTATTGCTTCATTTCGCCGAATAATACTGCTTGATCGCCTACCTGCTCGCGGTCGCCTACGACTACCATTTGCGCGTTTGCGGAATCGAAGTGGCGACGGGCTGCGGTTAGCACGTCGTCGCTAGTGAGCGCGCGGATGCGCTCTCGATACGTTTCGAGATAATCGTCTGCGAGGCGATTCAGATAGACGGTAGAGAGTTGACCGATCATTCCTTCCTGCGTGGCTACTCCGAGCGAGAACACGCCGGTCATGTAGTTGCGCGCGTCGTTCAGTTCCGCATCGCCGACGGGAAGCGAGCGCATGCGATCCATTTCGTAGAACATTTCTGTAAGCGTTGCTGCCACGACGTCATTGCGCACCGCGGCGTGGACTGTGAAGTAGCCATATTCTCGCAGAGCGGAGACGCCGCTGCGCGGGCTGTAGGTGTAGCCTTTCTGTTCGCGAATGTTCATCACCAGCCGCGAATTGAACGCGCCGCCGTAAATCGAATTTGCGAGGCCGAGGCGATACCAATCAGGATCGAGGCGCGTGATAGCGCGATTGCCGACGAGCACGTCGGTCTGCACGCTACCGGGAAGATGCACGAAATGTACTCGCCGGCCGTGAAGAGCGGGCGGCGCTGGATTCGCAGGTTTCGCCGGAGACGGCGCGCTCCATTCGCCAAAGGTTTTTTCGATCAAGTCGAGCATCGCGGGCGTATTGAAGTCGCCGACGATTACGAGCAACGCGTCCGACGGGACGTAATGGGCGGCGTAATATTCCTGAAGTTGCTCGCGGCGATAGGATTCCACTTGCGCTTCGCTGGGCGCGACGATGGCGTATGGATGCGCGCCGAAAAGGACGTGACGCAATCTCTCGGCGGCGATGAATGCGGGAGTGGTGCGTTCGATGCGCACGTCTTCGAGTTTTTGGCGGCGCACACGCTCGAATTCGTTTGCGGGAAATGCGGCATTTCGCGCGAGATCAGCGATCATCGCAAGCAGACCATCCGCGGATTCGGCTAGACCGGAAATCGAGATGGCGCTGGTATCTGCGCCGGCACTGACCCCGAGATCGGCGCCCATGCGGCGGAGATGTTCCTCGATGGTCTGGCTGTCGCGATTGGCGGTGCCGGTGCGGACGACGGACGCGGTGATTTCAGCTAGTCCGGGAGCGCGAGCGGCGACGACGGCATTGCCGCTGCGGAAGAAAAGCTCCGCGGTGATTTTTGGCACCCAGTGCGTCTCGACGAGAACGATCTGCATACCATTCGCAAGCGTGCGCGTGGTGCGCTTCGGCCATGCTACGGGACGTTCGGGGCCGAGCGAGGGAACATTTGTTGGTCCGAATTTCGGAGTCTCTTTGATCGTCGAGTTCATTGCGCGCCTCCCTTCCCTACTGGGCGGCGAATCAGGATCGAGCGTTGCTGCGGCACCAGCATTTTGCGGGCGACTTCTCGGACTTGGTCCGGGGTTACGGCAAGAAATTTATCCAGGACGGAATTGATGAGCTGCGGATCGTTGTCGAAAAGCGTGAAGCACGCCAGGTAGTGCATCAATCCAAATCGGGGCATGTGCGCGCCCATGCCGCTCTCGAGATGCGAATAAAAGTCGGAGCGGAACTTCACTTGGATTTGGCGCAACTCGTCTTCGTCGATGCCTTTATCGCGAATTTCCGTCATGATTTCTTCGAAGGCCGCGATGGTTTGATCGGAGGAATATTCGGGCTTGTGATAAATCGTGGTGATCATCAGCGTGGGACCGTTGTAATCGAAAAGATCGCCGGACGAATAATTAATCCCGCCAGAGGCTTCGATGGCGATTTGGCTTTCGAGAATCAGGCGGCGATAGATGCGGCCGGCACGCCCGCCGTGAAGCAGGCGATCGAGAATTCCGGCGGCGTACCAATCCGGAGTGCCGCGCGCGGGAGCACGATAACCTATAGCCATCGCCGGTAGCGGGCCGAATTTTTCTGGAACTTCGCCGCGTCGCTCTTCGGTTTGCGCGGGCTCGGTCGCGTCTACGCGCGGAGGCACTGGACCTGCCGGGATGGATTCGAAGTATCGTTTCGCCAGCGCGAAGGATTCGGCGGGATCGACGTCGCCGAGAACCAGCAGCACCGCATTATTCGGCGCGTAGTAAGTGTGGAAGAAACTTTTTACGTCGCCGAGATTGGCGGCATCGAGATCGTTGAAATCGCCGTAAAAATTATGCGCGTTCGGCCAGTTGCGGAAGGCCACCGGCGGGAGATCGAGCCAGGGAAAACCGCCGTAAGGCTGATTGAGAACGTTGACGCGAACTTCCTCTTTCACCACGTCGCGTTGATTCTTGAGATTCTCGTCGTCCACCTTTAGCGCGCGCATGCGATCGGATTCGAGCCACAGAATGCGCTCGAGTGCGTTCGATGGAACAGCTTCGTAATAATTGGTGATGTCGTGATAGGTCGAGCCATTCAGAATTCCGCCCGAGGCATTGATTAGCTTGATGTGCTCCATTTTTCCGGCGTTCTCCGAGCCCTGGAACATCATGTGCTCGAAGAGATGAGCGAAGCCGCTCCGTCCGCGCGGCTCGAGACGAAAACCGATCTGGTAATAGACGCCGACGGTTGCGACTGGCGCGGAATGATCGGGCGAAACTACGACTCGGAGACCGTTCGACAGCGTCGTGGTCTCAACAGGGATGCGAAGCGGGCTCAAACTTTTCCTCCTGGATATTCGCGTGCTTGAAACTGTTTCATTCGAAATCCTGAATTGCTTGCTCGAGCGCTTTTTCAGCAGCTGCTGGATTCGCAGCTAGCACTCGGCCGGCAAGAATTGTAAGGGCTTGGTACGCTCCGCCAAACTCGCGCGGGAATTTCGTGAGCGCGGCATTGTGACGAGCAATCGTCGCGTAATCGCCGCGCGAATGTGGGCCAGTCCACGCGACGCGCGGGCCGTGCCGCTCAAAATTCAGAAGCATCTGCCGCATCAATGGTAACAGCGCTTGCACAGCCTGGCGGCGCGTGAATCCTGATTCCATCAAAATTTCCGTCGCCGCTTCCACCAACGCGAGGCCCTGCCCCGCAACCATCGTGCCGGCGGCATGATACGCAGCCTTGTGCGCGCCTTCGATTGCCACCGGAGTGCCACCGAGCGATCGCGCTATATTCCGCGCGGCGCGCAGCGCGCGGCGATCTCCTTCGATCGCGAAGACTATGCCGTCGAGATCGGGGACTTCCCGGCCGCTAAACGTCTGCAACGGATGAAGCGAGCCCGTCGACGCACCCAATTTTTCCAGCGGCTCGAGCGCGGTACGATCGAGTGCGCCGCTGGTGTGCAAAACAATTTTCCCGCGCCACTCGTCGCCGCCAATTTTTGCCAAATCGCGCGCCACCGGCTCGATCGAATCATCCGGCGTCGAGATAAGAATCAGATCAGCGCCGATGGCCTGGCCGGTTAACCCACCGTGAGCGACGCCACCGCCGATCGCGCGGACGGCGCGATTCGCCCTGGCGCGCGAACGCGAGACAACTGCGCCAATTTTCCAGCCTAATTCCCTCAAGCGGCGCCCGAGTCCGCGGCCCACGCGTCCCGCGCCTACAATCGCAACAGTCGACGACATCTCGCATGATAGGATAGCTGGTTCGAGTGTCCGCTGCTCAGGAAATTATTCAGCTTGCACACTTTCGCAACCGTATTCTTTGGCCTGCTTGCTCTCCTGTGGCTCATTCAAGGAATCCGCGCCGGCTTCGGCATGGCCAGCATTCCGCGACTTGCAAATGTCGCGCCTGCCGGCGGCGCCGATCTGCCGCGAATTTCCATTTTGTTTGGCGCACGCGACGAAGCGGAGAAAATCTCTGCGGCGGTAGAGTCCTGGCTGGCGCTTGATTACCCGGATTTCGAAATCATCGCGGTGGATGATCGCTCGGAAGACGCCACGGGGGCAATCCTTGACGAGTTCGCTCGCCGCGATCGACGGCTGCAGGTTATTCATGTCAAGAAGCTGCCGGAAGGATGGCTTGGCAAGCCGAACGCGCTGCAAGCGGCATATTCGCGCTCGAGCGGCGAGTGGATCGTATTTACGGATGCCGATGTACGGTTCGCGCCCGATCTACTGCGCCGCACGATGGCGCTAGCACAGGACGAAAATTGGGATCATATGACGCTGCTTGCCGCGCTCGAATTGCGCGGATTTTGGGAAGTTACGACGGTCGGATACCTCGGCCTCGGATTTGCGCTGGGCTTTCAGCCGTGGAAAGTCAGCGATCCCAAGAGCGACACTTATTTCGGCGTCGGTGCGTTTCAACTGGTGCGGCGCTCGGCCTACCAAGCCATCGGCACGCATCGAAGGCTGGCCATGGAAGTTGTGGACGACATCAAGCTTGGGAAGCTGATTAAGCTCGGCGGATTTCGATCTGGGCTCGCTACCAGCCAGCACTTCGTGCAGATTCGCTGGCATGATGGGTTCGTCAATCTGGTTCGAGGATTAATGAAGAATTTATTCGCTGGCTATGGCTACAGCGTCTCACGCGCTCTGCTTTCAATCGTTGCGGTATTTATTTTCAGCATCCTTCCGTTCATTGCGATTTGGTTTACCTCGGGAGTCGCCCGAGCATCTTGCGCTGTGATCTGCACGGTTGCCGTCCTGATCGAAGGGCGCTTCGTTCAAGAGACCAATGAGCCCGCATTGTACGGATTGACGCACCCAATTGGCGCGGCGATTTTCATCTATATGTCTTTGCGTGCGACGATCGAAACGCTTTTTCGAGGAGGGATCATTTGGCGCGGGACCTTTTATCCGCTCAAGGAACTGCGCAAAGGGATGGTCTGACTTCGGACGAGATGGGATTACTTCCTGGCGCGTTTGGCGGATTCGGGAGCGGGTTCTGCCGGGGCGGTCGTTTCGTCGGCAGGCGCCGCGATCGCAGCGGCACCCTTCTTTTCGTCGTCTTCGTCAACGGATTCACCCGAAGCGGCGTTCGAAATTCCCGGATCGATCTCGATCGGCGACGCGCTGGCGAAAATTGCGGTGAGATCGCGCTGGCGTAGAGAGCGCACGCGATCGCGCAACGATGCCGCGCGCTCGAATTCGAATTTCTTTGCGGCTTCGCGCATTTGGGCTTCTAGTTGATCGATGGCACGGCGCAGGTCTTCTTCGTTGGCCATCGAATCGATGGTCACGTCGTCCGCCGGGACCGTCAGATAATCCGCTTCGACGATTCTTGCCAATTGCATATCCACGCTCTTGATGATGGATTCAGGCGTGATGTTGTGCTCGATGTTATAGGCGTGCTGCTTGGCGCGGCGGCGATTCGTTTCGCCAATGGCCATGCGCATGGAATCGGTCATGCGGTCGGCGTATAGAATGGCGCGCGCTTCGAGATGCCGGGCGCAACGGCCGATGGTTTGCACGAGCGACGTGGCGCTGCGGAGGAAACCTTCCTTATCGGCATCGAGAATGGCGACGAGTGAGACTTCGGGCAGATCGAGGCCTTCGCGCAGCAAGTTAATTCCGATCAGTGCGTCGAATTCGCCGCGGCGCAAATCGCGCAAAATTTTGACGCGCTCGAGCGTTTCAATTTCCGAGTGCAAATAACGGCAGCGCACACCGACTTCGGTGAGATATTCGGCGAGGTCCTCCGACATTCGCTTCGTCAAAGTGGTGACCAGCACGCGCTGATTTTTTCCGGCGCGCAAACGAATCTGCTCGAGAAGATCGTCCACCTGGCCCTTTACTGGCCGCACTTCTACCTGTGGATCTTCGAGACCCGTCGGGCGAATTACCTGCTCGGCTACCACTCCGCCGGCCTTCGTGAGTTCGTATGGGCCGGGCGTTGCGGAGACATAGATCGCTTGATTTATGCGATTTTCGAATTCCTCAAATGTGAGCGGACGATTGTCGAGCGCCGACGGAAGCCGGAAACCGTAGTCCACCAGCGTCTGTTTTCGTAGCGCGATCACCGTGAAACATGCCGCGGACTTGCGGGATGGTCTGGTGCGATTCATCGACGAAGAGCAAATAATCGTTCGGCACATAATCGAGCAATGTCGGCGGCGCCTCTCCCGGCAGACGGCCTGAGAGGTGGCGGGAATAATTCTCGATGCCGTGGCAATAGCCGATGGTGCGCATCATTTCGATGTCGAAATGGGTGCGCTGCTGCACGCGTTGCGACTCGACGATTCGTCCTTTGCGCTCGAGTTCACCCTGCCACCATTCGAGTTCTTCGAGAATAGTCTGAATGGCGCGTTCTTTTTGCTCGGCCGGTAGAACGTAGTGGGTCTTCGGATATATCGGCATTCGAGCGATATCGGATTCGCCGGAAATAATTTGCGCCGGTTAGCGGATCGATTCGGCGGATGGCTTCGATCTGGCTGCCCCAGAGCTCGATGCGGATGGCGGTGTCTTCGTAGGGCGGATGGATTTCTACGATATCGCCGCGCACTCGGAAAGTGCCGCGGCGCAAATCTTCCGAGCGATCATACTGAATGTCCACAAATCTGCGTAGCATGGCTTCGCGGGCGATGGATTGGCCTTTTTCCAGCATGAGCAACATGCCGTAGTAGGCTTCGGGCGAGCCGAGACCGTAGATGCAGGAAACCGAGGCGATGATGATGACGTCACGGCGCTCGAAGAGGGAGCGCGTGGCGCTCATGCGCAACTTGTCGAGTTCTTCGTTGGTCGTGGCTTCTTTTTCGATGTAGACGTCGCTTGACGGCACGTAGGCTTCGGGCTGGTAGTAATCGTAATAGCTGACGAAATATTCGACCGCGTTGTGCGGAAAGAATGAGCGGAATTCGTGGAAGAGTTGCGCGGCTAGGGTTTTGTTATGCGCGAGGACCAGGGCCGGCCGGTTCATCTGGGCGATTACTTTGGCCATGGTGAAAGTCTTGCCGGAGCCGGTTACGCCCAGGAGAACCTGGTGCTTGTCGCCCGAGGCTATGCCTTCGGTTAGCTGCGAGATGGCGGCCGGTTGGTCGCCACGTGGCTCGTAGTCGCTCGATAGTTTGAAGTCCGTGCTCACAGTAACTCCTGCGGTTAAAAACGATCGATGCCGAGCCTTCCATTATAACGCAGTTGTCAAAACGGCGCAGCGCGTGCGGAAAAGCAGTCCAGCGACCAAGCGCGTCGGACAAGGCTAATTTATGCCGGCGACCGAACACCCAAGAGCCAAGTCGGGCGGGTGGTGAAACCCCGCCCCTACGATCAGTTTTTGTTGGCGGGTTGCAGGAGTGTGATGTGCGACTGGCTTTTTACGTTGCCGGTGTAGTTTAGCTTGGACGAAGTTGCCGTTGCGCTCGAAATCGTGAAATTTAAATCCTGATCTACGTTTTGGGTGGCGCTGACCAGCAGACCGGTCTGCAGCGAAACGAAATTTAAGCTCTCGCCGGAGCCAGTCCAGACTCCCGAGGTCCGCAGGCCGTTATGAAGATAATCCGCTGGCGTCAGATCGCCGTGAGGATTGGCTTGCAGAATTTGGAATTGGGTCAGAATCACGGCACAGAGATCCTGATCATCTGCCGTCGCCGGGGCGTCCATTCGAGGCGCTGCTGATTTTTCTTCGGCGGGATCGCCGCCGCCGGCATTGCGGCAGGACTCGTTGCGAAGATAGGAGGATTCGGCGCGCCAGACGGTCTCGCGCAATGGCGCGCCGGGAACGGGCTCCTCGGTATGCCATTTTTCGCCGACGACGATTCCCTTCTTCGGGAATCGCGCGCCGGCGGAAATATTGCCGAGCCATCCGCGAACACTGGCGAGCGTGGCGGGATCTTGGATGACGCCTTCGAGCCCGGATACTTCGGAGACGTGGCCGTCTGCGTCCAAGCCGAATTCGAGCGTATGCCCCTCGAGCTTGTGATATTGCTGCGCGATGGCTTCGGCTTGCTCATCGTAGGCGTCGGATTCGTTGGTGACGGAAGCGTGGCGGCAAGTGGCACGAATTCGCACTCTGGGCGCGTCATTGCCGGCCGCTGATTCCAAGTTCAGCACTTCGAGGCGCACGACGAGCGAGGTGGATTGCGAGAGCTCCGACGCGGCTTCGGGATCCTGGACCATTCCCGTGGTGCGCCCTTTTGTGACGTTGCGCATTTCGATTTGATAATCGAGAACCTGCCCGACGACGAAGTGCGGGGCGAGCCGCACCCGGTCGTGATCGTTCGCTGAAGCGCGGAAAGCGAATGCAGCCGCGCCGCAGAAAATCGCCACTAGCACGGTGAGATAACGGATTCCGAATACTTTCTTGATCGAATGATGGCGTGAATTCGCAGGCATGTCCGGCTTGATTATTACTTAACCCCTTGGGTGCAAAATCGCCGTAGTGTATTGAGATTCGGAATCATTCGGTCGGGGTTGTTTCCGCGCGTTCGATGCGCGGCGCGAAGAGCGGACCGCGAAGCTGGTACGAGGCCGCGTCGATTGCAGGATCGGCGCCGACGTGAACTTGATTTTTTGCTCGCGGCATCCATTGCAGATGTATGTCGGCGTTGCGCGCGAAATCTACCGTGCCGGAGGCGCTCAGCGAGGTGTCGCCGTTGCGGAGATGCACGCCGGCGAGATCAATGTGATCGTCGTGGCAGGCGAATGCTCCGTTGACCTCCGAAAATGTACTCGTTCCGCTGCGTCGAGCTGCGGCGTGGATGGAATCGAATAAATCGAATGCTGTAAAGGACGCCGGTTGAATGGCGGCGCGACCTCTGCAGGCGAGTGAGGCGACCAAGGCGTCGCGGCCGACGCCTTTCATATCGAGTTCAATCTCGCCCGTTGCAGATCCCGAGAACTGATGTGCGAGTGTCGGAGACCCGGCGGCCAACGCGGCCAGATTCAGGTCCGAAAAGTTCGCGCTCACTTTGTAGACGGGCGCTTCGCGAAGATCGGCCGTCACGCTGCCGGTGACCTTGCCTCCGCTAAAATCCGCGTCTGCGTCTCGAAAAGCGATTTGCCGCTGATCCAGTGCGAAATTTCCGGATAAGTGCTGGACTACGTAACGCGAGAACGCGAAGCTATCAATGCTCAGGCGTCCCGAGACGCGCAGAGTGCTGGGAATTTTTTCTGCGCCTCCCGCACTGAGAAATGGCAGAACGCTTCCGAGAAAGCCCTGGCGCCAACGCGGATTCAGCCAACGATCCAGGTCCTCGGCATTGAGACGATCCGTTTTAAGGGAAAATCTGGCGTCTTGGTCGGGAGCGGATACGGCAATCGTGCCGCTCCACTGCCCTCCAAACGCTTCGGCCGAGGACACCGTGAGTTCTTCGGCGCTGCCAATCAGATTCAGAGTTCCGTGAACGCGCTCCACCGGAAGATTCAGAAACGGTGCGCGAACTTCGACACCGTCCAGACCAATCTCGCCGAAAAGCTGCGCGGGCGACGTGCGATCGGGGCTATTCCACAAAAGATCGAGACTCGCAGGTCCTTCGATGCTCCATTCTCCCGGCAATTTCCATCCGAGCGCAGAAACGGCATCCGCGAGATTTTCAATTTCGGGAGTGCGGCCGGTAATTTTGCCTGCTAGCGCGATGGGGCCGTGCTCTTCGGCGAAACCGCTGAGTTGCAAGGAGCCATCATCGGCGCCGATGCCGCCCGGTTCGCCGCCCAAATTAATTCGCATAGGCGAAAGGCGCGCGAGGCTCGCGATCGAATTCAAGCGTGCCGGGACCGGTTCGCAGCGCAGCTCGGAGGCTGCCTCCCTCGAGAGAAATGCCGGTGGTTTGAAGCGAGCCGCCGATCGGGACGCATGGGCCAGCCGGCGAGAGTGAGATGTGCGGCGATGCGGCCATGGAGATCGAGGGCTTCCGAAACGTTTGGATGGAAGGCGCGAATCCACGCCAGAGCGTCTTCCATCTCAATGCCACTTGAGGTGATGACGAACGCCTGCGTCGCCGAGATATTGCGCGCGGTTCGGGAGGGATCCCACGTGACTACTCCGGCGCCTCGGACGCTGGATCGCGGCGTTTGCAAAATCGCTTCTGCAAAATAAATTTCGGATATTTCGGGTTGCCACTCGGCGTTTACTTCCAGATTGAGCGCGGGATTATCGGAACGCATCGGAAGATCCCAGCGATGAAGACGGCGAATTTCGGCGCGACCGCCGAGAGTCCAGGTGGGCCCGAGCGTGTGTGCGTCGAGCGTGATGGAAAGCTGGCCGCGAACGCCATGATCGTAGCCGCCGATGAGGCGCAACGCATCAGCAACTGCTGCATTCTGCCAATGCATGGTGAGATCGGCTGGACGCAGACGTGAGGAAGTGCCGCCGAGCTGGCCTTCGACATGTAAATTGCCCGCTTGCTGCAGCACGACCGCCGAACGCGATGGGCTCGCGTCGAGACTGACTCGCCAGTGCCCCGGAAGTTTGCTGCTCGAGCGATCCGGTGACGCCCACGAACGAAAATGGAAGTTTTTCATCGCCGCGCTTGAAATTCACCCGGCCGGAATCAACTTCGATGCGGCGAATTCGCAGCGGAGCGGGATTGCGAGCGGCAGTGCCGCTGGCCGAAGCCGCGCCGACTAGACCCGAGGGCGCCGGCAGCCATTCTTCGATATTCCATCGTCCATCGGCGGCGCGGACAAGATTCAGACTTGGCCGCGAGAGCGACAGCATGCCGAGTTCAATGCGTCCGGCGAGCAATGGGAGCAAGCGAATGCGAATGGTCACAGAATCGGCGCGGAGGAAATACTCGTTTCCGAAGCGAGGATCTTCGGCAACTAGCACCGGCGAGGCCTCCAGTTCCGGCCATCCCCAGAGGCTCAGCGAATAACGACCGACTTCGATGCGACGGCCAAACGCAGCTTCGAGCCGCGCGTTGAGAATGCCGCGAAGCCGCGTGTACTGCACGAGAGCAGAGCCGCCGACTTGCGCGAGAATCCAGATGAGAATGAAGATTCCGAGCCAACGCACGCGCCGCAACATGCCCCGACGCCGTGGACGGCCTTCGGAATTCGCGGGTTCTTCGAGCGCAATTTCGGGCGAGGCCGAAGCGGTGGTCACGAGGCCCTCGATCGATCAATGCACTTCGCGGAACATGCGGCCCCAGCGCGCGCGGCTCGGCAAGTGGAGCAAAGTTCGCGCCATGCCGCGCAGGCCGCTGACGAAATCATTGCTGGCATAATCCCCGCTGGATGCCTCCACCGACCAATACACGATAACGGGACGCCCCATGATAGCGTCGCGGCGCACAAAGCCCCAATAGCGGCAGTCCCAGCTATAGTCGCGGTTGTCGCCCATGGCAAAGTATTCGTTGGGCGGGACCAGAAGCTCGCCCTCGACCACGTGATTCAAAATATCCGCGGCCCATTCGGGTCGCAGGCGGCCGTCGTAGAATGCGCTGCTGGTGGGCGGAAAATCATCGCCGAAAAGATCGGCGGCGCCGGGATCGTGAATGACGTATGGCTCATTGAGCAGCGCGCCATTTACGTAGACTTTCGAATCGACAATGCGCACGCGGTCGCCGGGCAGGCCGATCACGCGCTTGACGTAATGCGGATGATCGTCGAACGGAAATTTGAAAACGATGATGTCACCGCGGCGAATTGCGCGATACGGGAGAAGATGCTCGTACCAGGCGCCGCGGCCCTCGAAGATAAATTTATTTACGAGGAGATAATCGCCGACGAGCAGCGTGCGCTCCATCGACGGCGAAGGAATCTTAAAGGTTTGCACGATGAAGGTGGTGCCGTAGAGGACGATCAGAATTGTGACGAGCAGCGATTCGAGATATTCGCGGAAGGTGGTTTCGTGTGTCGCGTGAGTGGAAGAGGCTGGCGCGGCTTCAGGCGGCGAATCCGGTGGCGGGAGATGAGCGTCCGACTGAAGGTCAGACGGAACATCCGGCGGCATCGCCTCGCTCACTTCCAGTTGCTCTTCGCAAGCAGCGCCGCCAGCGCCTGACGCGCGGCTACTTGCTCGGCTTCCTTTTTGCTGCGGCCTTCCGAGGCGGCCAGGCGCTCGCCGGCGAGCCAGGCTTCGACTTCGAATAATTTGCGGTGATCGGGACCGCTCTCGCGTTGCACGCGATATTCGACGCGCCCCCGCGCGTGTTGCTGCACCCATTCCTGCAGCGCGGATTTGTAATCGGAAAGATGCAGCGGCTGTTCCGCTTGAAGAATGGCGGGATCGAGAAGCGAGCGGCGAATAAAGGAACGCGCGGCTTCGATTCCGCCATCCAGATAAATCGCAGCGACCACGGCTTCGTACGCGTCGGCGAGTAGGCTCTGCTTTTCGCGCCCGCCGGTCATTTCTTCGCCGCGGCCCAATCGCAAGTACCGGCCAAGATCGAGCAGCAGCGCCGATGCATGCACAGCCGTCCCGCTGACCAGACGCGAGTGCGCTTTCGAGAGCTTCCCGGCGTCCCAATCCGGATAGGTCTGCACCAAGTGCTCGCTGACGATCAGTCCCAGCACCCTGTCGCCAAAGAACTCGAGCCGCTCGTTATCCTCCGGAGGCGCGTCGAGATCGCGCTGACGGGCGGAGCGATGCGTCAAGGCGCGTTCGAGCAACTCGGGCTGGGCAAAGTGATACGCCAACGTCTGCTCCAGTTGAGCGAGCTTCTCGTTCGTCTTCGACGCGGTCTCGAGCTCCTTGGCCACAGAGATATCGGCTTAAGGCTTGGCAGCCGGTTGCGCGGCGGCCTGCTGTTTGGTTTGATCGGCGCGCTGCTTGCATCGGCTCTGCAGCGGGCCGTTGATTGCGCCGCAACCGGTGTATGCGGCCGATGCATCGCTGTACTTTTTAAGCGCTTCGAGATCGCGGCCGAGGACATACAGATCGGCAGGATCCGGATTTGGGCCCTTGGTGCTGATTTCCAGTTCAGCCGCGGATTCAGCAGGCTTTTGCTCGCGGAAGTAAACGAGTCCCAAGCCGCTGTGGGCTTGCTCGGTCGCGCTGGCCTTGGACTTGGCGAAAACTTCGTCGGTCATAGTCGCGGGCTTCGGGAGCGTGGCGAGAACTTCGAGCCCGTGCTTGAGCTCAGCCTCGGCCTTCTCGAGCTTTTTCGCAGCGTCGATGTCATTCGGATCATAATTGTGCGGCGTCACCCATCCGAGTTGCACCAGAACGGATACGTCGTCCGGATTGAGTGCCAGCGCTTTGTCGCCGTTTTCGTACATCTTCGGAAATTCCTGCTTCTCGAAATAGGCGTGCATGAGATCGGCGTAGACGGCTTCTCGGTAGCGGCTGGTCGCATATTTGCTCACAAACGCTTCGCCGAGGGTAATTTGCTGATCGTAATCGGTGGGCTTCACGGCAGCCAACGCCTTGTAATCATTGTCTTCCGCCGGATCGACCTTGCCGACGTCTCCAAGTCCCGGAACCGGAGGTTGAATCGGACCATTGTCGGGAGTGGTCTCGTTCTTGCCGCCGTTTGGCGAACCCGCTCCGCCCACGCCTCCTTGCGTCCCGCCGCCACCACCGCCGCCGTGTCCCTGTGCAAATGCCGGACCGGTCAAGCCGAGCGCAAGTACCGCGGCGCCGAGCGCGATTGCCATCCGCAACTTTTTCGAAGCCTTCATTGTTTCCCCCTTCGATCGAAAATTTCTTGCAAGTTCCCCACGGTGCGTATCACGAATTCGTTTACGGCTGAGTTGCCGGCTTGCCATCGCCGCCGCTTCGCCCGCCCCCGGACGAACCATACGGCGTCGATTGTCCCCGCTGCGCCGCCGCACGCGCGCCATCGGGCGCATTGGCAATCGCGAGCGCTGCGCTGTATTCGGTTAATGCGAGATCGCGGTCGTCTTGCATGTCGTGGATCCGGCCCAGATATACATGCGACCAGGCCAGAATCGCAGGATCGACGGCTGCGCCGCTTTTCGCGATGGCCACCACTTTCTCGAACTGCTCCTGCGCGCGGTCTCCTTTGCCTTGCAAGATCGACGAAATCGCCAAACCGTACTGCGCGCGCGCCGAATCCGGATGGCTGGCGAGAACCGCGCTGAAGATCTTCTCCGCTGCCGCGCCATTTTTCAATGCGATCTGCCGGTCGCCTTCAGCAAGATCGCGATCGAGCGGCGATTCGGCGGGCGCCGGCGCTTTTGCTTCTTCTTTTGGCTTCGCGGGCGCAGCGGTTGCAAATGTCACCTTCTGCAGCCGCTGCTTTTCGACATCGACGTCGAGATTCTTGACGATGTCCGGGAAATAATACTGCATCGCCGGGCCGTCTTTTTCGAATAACTTCAGTTGCGCGACGAATGGGCGCACCAGGATGAGCCCTTCGCTATCGTCCTCGGTCATCGCGGCTTCGAGATCGGTCGGCGAAATGCGATTCAAACGCAATTCAATTGCTTTCACGAAGCACTCATCAACCAGGCCGAAAAAATCCTGGCGATAGGCTAGCGGCAGTAGCGGGGCCTTTGCCGCGATATCCAACAGGGAATTTTTCTTTTGCAGTTCCGGCCGGGCACGCAGAACCATCGGATCGACCAGGAAATGGATGTAGGCGTGTCGAATATCGTCCATGGGAATTTCGGCGCCGGCGCCGACGACGATCGAATAGTGATCCTGGTAGGTGCGGAAGTTGAGCCGGTTCCCCGTCAGCGGCTCGACCACCACGGCGAATTCCCGGCCATTGGCGGCGCGTTGCACTTCGCGGAGATAGGCGGAGGTGAGAAAGGTGGTGCGGCGGACCGGGCTATCATAACGATCCACTTCACGGTCGTAATCCTTCGACATGCGCGTCCACTCAAGATCCAGCCGAGCTTCCTTGAAGAAGTTGCGCAACACCTGATCGAAGGCCTCGATGCTGAGCACGTCGGGCGGCAGCACGTCATGATCGATCTGATAAGCGAAAGCTGCAGGCGGACCGACTACCAGGCCGAAGGAAATAAAGCGCGACATCGTTTCGCCGGAGTCGGCCAGAGCGTGATCGCGATAGAACGCACGCAGCGCGTCAGTCGCAGGGCCGTGAACTTGTTTCAGCCGATCGAGCAGCGCCGCCCAATCGGACTGATTCGAGGATACGCTCGGATTTACTTCCAGGCCCGCTGCGTCCAGCGCGCACATCACCGAGAAAAGTTGCTCGCTGCTCTCTACGGAGACTTGTCCCTTCGCGGCCGTTTGAGGCGCGCTCCGTAGAGGCAGCGCCACCAACATCGCGAGGGAAGCCGCTGCCGCCCAACTCAGCAGGGATTTCGAGCCTGGCCTGCGGATTTTCCTGCTCCTTCTGGGCTGTTGATCGAGATGCGCTTGGCGGGGGAATTCGTGAAGCTGGGCTGGGCCCGATCTCCGGACCGCCCTCGCCGAAATCAGCCAACTCAAACTCTATCTACTCGCTCGAAGCGAGTCAAGAATTCGGACTAAAAATCGACTGCGGCTGGGCTTTGCGGGGCGTTCAGCGCACCTGGGCTGCGTTTGGGGGTTGGGTGCTGATTCACTTTTCTTGCGACTGCTTTCGGCCGGCGTTGAGCCTGAGCGCGCGGTTAATCACGGTACCGACCGACCCAATCGAGATGACTAACAGCAGAATCACAACGCTCTTCGCCGGGATGCCCATGTTGTGCCACATGGTGACGAGGTCCCAGGCGACATCGCTGTTGGCGCCGCCTTGCAGAAATAGAAAGCTGGCCCATAGACTATTCGCGAACATAAGATTCCTCCGTGTTCGATTTCGGTCGGAGTGAGATTTCACCAGCCGGATTCTGCTGGCCTCGCATGGCCCGAAAAACGGGACAAAGTCAAAATCGCCACGTCGGTACGATTATTCGGACGGAACACCCATGGCCGAACCGGGCGGGAGGTGAATCCCGCGCGCTACACTCTAGCCGCGGACGCGCACTTCGCTGAAATTCAGGATTACCCGGCCGCCCGGCATTGGCCGGCCGAAGCTGAGTTGAGGACGGAAACGCGAGAACAGCATCACTTGATCCAACTGGTGGCGCACAGCCGCATCATTCGGGCCGGCCAAAATCGTGTAGCTCACCACCTGGCCTTGCTCGTTTAACGTAGCGTCTACTATTAGCAGACCGGCATCCGGCGTCTCGCCGCTATCGGCGATTCCCGCCACCGGAAATGGCGCGAGGCTTTCAAGGCGCGCCGGCTGAATGAGATTTCCGGGCCAATCGTTGGCGCCGGCAGCCGTGGGGACACCGACTAGAATTCCCTGCACCACAAAGAGGAACGCAAAAATCGCGGTCAAAATTCCGCCGGTAGCTGGAAGCGCCAACGGCTGAACAATATTTTCCGAAATTAGCCTGGCTCGTTCGAGCAAGCGGCGCGGCCACTGCTCGCGCACGCGGGCATGCGAAGCAGCCAAGCGAATGCGCATGGCGAGATCTTCGGGAGGGGCAACCGACTCCACGTTCGCGAGGCACATCGCCAAACGACGGTAGCGTTCGAGCTGTTCGCGGCAACCAGCGCAGGAATTCAGATGCTCGCGCAGTTGTGAGCGGTCGCGAGTATAAAGCGCGCCATCCACATATCCCGCAAGACGCCGGCTAGCCTGATGGCAATTCATCGTGCGCCTCCGCGGCTCCGCAGCGCTGCCAGATTCGGAAGCGCGTCGAAAGCCAGCGCAGGCGCTGGCGCCCAATTTGGAAGCACTGCACTCGTCAAACTCGCCGCCCCAATCGCGGTCTCTGGCCCGGCCGGTTCTGGCGCGGCGCCGATTGGCGCTCGCTCGGAATGCAGCAGAGGATCGAGCAATTCGCGCAACGCTCGCCGCCCTCTCAAAATCCGCGATTTCACCGTGCCCACCGAAATTTCCAAAATCTCCGAAACCTCTTCGTAAGAAAGCCCCTCAAGATCGCGCAAAATCACCGCGCTGCGAAACACATCAGGCACCAAAGAGAGCGCCTTGCGGACCGCCAGCTGAGTCTCGCGCGTCGC
The DNA here is from genome assembly GCA_963792515.1 of uncultured Acidobacteriota bacterium. Classification (GTDB taxonomy): domain Bacteria; phylum Acidobacteriota; class Terriglobia; order Acidiferrales; family UBA7541; genus Palsa-147. The sequence goes on from CAWBWG010000004.1 coordinate 40,679, forward strand.
CAGCCGGTCGTACGGCGTGGCATCCAAATCCTCGAGCTCCATCGCCGCCGAAGTACCGTTCGAATCATCGTCGATCGAAACCTGTTGCCTGTGATGGCGCCAGCACCACCGCCGGTGATTCAGCGCTTCGCGCACCGAAATTCTGTAAAGCCAGGTCTTCAGCGAACTGCCGCGGCGGAATCCGCGGATGCCCCGAAACGCCCGCAGAAAAACTTCCTGAGTTACATCGGCGGCATCGGCCGCATCGGAAAGAATTCCGTAGACGAGGTTATAAACGGAAGCGTGGTAATAAGTGACCAGCCATTCGAAAGCGGCGTCCGAGCCGGCTTGCAGCTCGGTAACCAGCTCCGCTTCGTCGCGGCCCCACGTTAAACTGTGCGCCATATCCGACATCGCATCCCCAACGCTACGGTTCGAGACGTCGTGCCCTGACTAGCTTAGACACCACCAGCGTGCCTGAGGTTCCTATTATAACAGGCATTACGTTCCGGATGATTCTGTGCCCGCGCGGGCTGCTTGGCAATAGCCCATCGGTTCTGATAATACCCGCCCTCGTTCGTCCGCCCGTGGCCAAACTTCTGTAAACACTGTAGAATGTGCGGCTTGCAACGCAGCTTGCGTGTGAACCCGCTGTGGAATACGATGTCCGGCGGCACGGAGGCGGAAGTTGATCGGCGAGACGTTTTCACATTATCGGGTGATCGAGCCGCTGGGCAGCGGAGGGATGGGGCAGGTCTATCGCGCGGAAGATGTGCGTCTCGGCCGCTTCGTGGCGCTGAAATTTCTGTCGGGTGAGCTGGCGCACGATGCCGCGATGCTGGAAAGATTTCAACGCGAAGCACGCGCTGTATCCGCGCTCAATCATCCTGGTATTTGCACGCTGTTCGATGTGGGCGAATCGAACGGGCGCCCATTCTTAGTGATGGAGTTGCTCGAAGGGCAGACGCTGCGCGAGCGAATTTCCGGGCGCCCGATCGCAGTCCCTGCGCTCCTGGATTTCGCGATCCAAATTTCCGATGCGCTGGACGCCGCACATTCGCGCGGCATCATTCATCGCGACATCAAGCCGGCAAACATTTTCATCACTCCGCGCGGACAGGCCAAAATTCTAGACTTCGGTCTCGCCAAACACACCTCGAAGCCCCACGCATTCGGAGCGCCCGCCGACGCCACGCAATCGCTCGACGCCACGCCCGCGATCAACGAAGCCATGCTGACCAGCCCGGGCTCGGCAATCGGCACAGTCGCGTACATGTCGCCGGAGCAAGCGCGCGGCGAGGACCTCGATGCACGCACGGATATTTTTAGCCTCGGCTCGGTGCTCTACGAAATGACCACCGGCCGCGCGCCATTTACCGGAAACACCACCGCGGTGATTTTCGATGCGATTCTGAATCGCGCGCCGTCTTCGCCAACAGATCTAAATCCGGAAACTCCGCCGCGGCTGGAAGAAATTCTCGGCAAGTCACTCGAGAAAGATCGCGAACTGCGCTATCAAACCGCAGCCGAATTGCGCGCCGATCTCAAGCGCCTGCGTCGCGATGTAGAATCCGCTCGCGGCGCTCCGGCCGCCGGCCACTGGTCGTCATCCTCCAACGTGCGCGCCGCTGATTCCGCCCCCGCACAAATCGGAAGCTCCGGCCCGCAAACTCCGGCCGTGCCCCAGCCACCTGCGCCGCCAGCCTATGCGTCCGATCCCCGAATCCAATCGGGCGCGACGTCGGGTGTCGGCGCAATCGCTACCGCACCCGCAAAATCGCGGCGCAATCTGATTTTGTGGAATGGGCTGGCGCTAGCGGTAATCATCGCGGCATTTGTCGCGTGGATGATGCTGCACCGGCACACCGAGCACCAACAAACCGCGACGCAAAACTTTCAGGAAGGCATGAGCATCACTCAACTTACTAGCAGCGGGGACATCGGCGCTGCCGCGATTTCGCCCGATGGCAAATGGCTCGCCTACGTTCAAGATCGCAATGGCCAGCAGAGTATTTGGGTTCGCCAGGTGGCCACGGGAAGCACGGCGCAGGTGCTGGCCCCGTCGAAATTAAATCCGGACGGGCTGACGTTTACGCGCGATGGAAATTATCTCTATTTCAACACGCGGAACCAGGGCGAGCCGCTCAGCCACTTGCAAAAAATGGCATCACTCGGCGGCGCTCCGCAGCATATTCTCGACGACATCGATAGCCCAATCACATTTTCGCCGGACGGAAACCAGCTTGCGTTCGTGCGCGATTCATCTGCCGATGGCTCGTCCAAGCTGATCATCGCGGCGGCTGATGGTTCGGGCCAACGAGCGCTCGCAACTCTGACGGGCTTGAGTACCTTCAGCTTGAATGGCCCGGCTTGGTCGCCGGACGGAGCGCGCATTGCTGTTGGCGCGATCGAAGGTCAAGGCAGTTCGTATCATTGGCACATTCATCTCGTCGATACGACCAATGGTTCGATCAAACACTTGGGCGACGACATCTGGGTGAATCCGCGTCAGTTGGCTTGGCTGCCGGACGGCAGCGGGCTGGTTTTCGCCAGCGCGCGAAAAGATTCCGGCGCGCTGAATTCGCAGTTGTGGTTTCTTGCTTATCCGGCGGGCGAGCCTCGTCGCATTACCAATGATTTGAATCTCTATTTCGGAGCGAAGATTACAGCCGATGGCTCCTCGCTGGTGACTTCACAGGCGACCCTGATTTCCCGCGTCTGGGTGGCACAAGCCGGTGCCGCAGCTCTTCCCGATTCTGAAGGCAAGGCGATTACTTCCGGTATCGGCCGCGCGGATGGGTATTTGGGAATCGCGTGGCTGCCCGATGGACGGCTGGTGCAAGCTTATTACGCGAGCGGAAAAATCGGCGTGGCCATCAGCGATTCTTCCGGCAATTCATCGCATGATCTGCCTCTTGGAAAAGGAATCAGCGCGCATCCCTCGCCATGCGGAGATTCGGGCGCCTTCGTTTACGGTGAGCAGGGGGCTGAAGGCTCGCAGATTTTCCGCGCTTCGCCCGATGGAGGCAATGCCGTCCCGATCACGACGAATGGAATTGACAGCGAACCGGTTTGCTCACCGGATGGAAAATGGGTTGTGTTTCGCCGCCAGAACGATACGGATGGCGAACTGTGGCGCGTCTCGATCGATGGCGGAGCAGCGACGCGCCTAAACATCAAGAACGCGCACTATGCCGCGTATTCGCTCGACGGAAAATGGATTGCCGCAGGGCAACGCTCCGATCCGCTGAAGCCGGCGAAGTTGATCGTTTTCCCGAGTGAGGACGGTGAAATACGCGCGACTTACGATCTGCCGCCCGGTGCCGGACCCGCGGGCGAGGGCAGTCCGCAACTGAATTGGACTGCGGAGGATCGCGGGCTGGCCTATGTGGTCACTCAGAACGGCGTGTCGAATATCTGGTTGCAGTCCGTAAATCTTGCGAGTCCCGAGACTCGCTCTGCTCCCCGACAACTTACGCATTTCAATTCCGATCTGATTTTTGGTTTCATGTGGTCGCGCGATTTAAAGCAGCTTGCACTGGCGCGCGGGCGTTATGCCACGGACGTGGTCGAAGTCTCACACTTTCACTAGCGTCGTTTTTCCCATCGAGGAACTCATGCGAATTTCACGGCGAAATTTTGTAAAGACCGGTGCGACGGCTTGGGCTGGCGGTGTAATTGCGCCCAGTGCAATCGCAGCGGCAAGACCCTTGGCGCCGGAGCAGATTAAGCTGCCGCCAGCTTTCGATTCGCTGCGGCCGCTCGGACGATCGCATTCATCCGATAACAGCTAGTGAATTCCAGGCGCGCATTGCACGCGCCCAGCAGCTCATGGCCGACGCGAAGCCCGATTATTCGGCGCTATATGTCGTGCCCGGATCGTCGATGGTTTATTTCACCGGAATTCACTGGTGGCCGAGCGAGCGCATTCTCGCGCTGCTCATTCCGCAAACCGGCGATCCGATTCTGATTTCACCGGCATTCGAGGAAGGCCGCCTGCGCGAAAATTTGCGCTGGCCGATTGAAATTCGCGTTTGGCAGGAAGATGAAAGCCCGTATCGCATCGCCGCGGCGTGGCTGAAGTCCAAGCACGTTTCCGGGGGGCGCATTGCGGTGGAATCCGGCACGCCGTACGCTTTTTTCGACGGGCTGCGAAAATCGTATCCCTACCCTGAATATCTTAGCGCCGACGCCATCATGCTGGGTTGCCGCGCCCGAAAGAGCGAACACGAACTTGCGCTGATGCGGCTCGCGTGCGAAGCCACTTTCGCCGTTTATAAAGCGACCTTCGCATCGCTGACGGAAGGTATCAAGCAATCCGAAGTGTCCGCCATGATCGCGGCGGGATATGAGCGCATGAATCTCGAAGGCGATTCGCTCGTCCTATTCGGCCCGGCCGCTGCGCTGCCTCATGGCACGCACGACGATCGCCAGCTCCGCGAGGGCGACGGCATTCTAATCGATGGCGCAACGACCGTCGAAGGCTATCACTCCGATGTGACGCGCACTTCCTCGCTAGGGAAGCCTTCCGCCAAGCTGCAGCGTGCTTTTGAAATCGTCCGCAAGGCGCAGGACACCGCGCTCGCCGCCGCTGTTGCGGGAAAAAGCTGCGGTTCCGTGGATGATGCCGCTCGCGCAGTGATCACAAAGGCCGGCTTCGGTCCCGATTACAAATATTTTGCCCACAGGGTCGGCCATGGCATCGGAATCGACGAACATGAACAACCCTATCTCGTCCGCGGCAACCGGGTGATCCTCGAACCTTCGATGACTTTTTCAGAATGAGCCGGGAATTTACGTGCCGGGAGAGTATGGCCTGCGCTGCGAAGACGACATGGCCATCAGCGAAAGCGGCGCGGCCACGCTTCTGACGCCCGGCTTCGCCCCGTCGCTGGCCGTGCCCATCGCCTGAGCAGAACCGTCTCATGAATACTCTTCAGGGGGTCGGAGCTTTAGCTCCGACATGAAATCGCCTCTAGAACCGCGGGCTTCAGCCCCTGAGGACGCTCCGATCCGTCGTGCGGACTATTTACGAGACGACTTCCAGTTAGACTAGTGTCGATTTCGACTTGCAGAATTCCACCAAGCGCGCTTCAGCCCAAAAACGTTCCTCGCCGCGCTCGCGCGAAATGAACGCGCAATGCCCGCCATGCTTGGGCGCAATCACGGTCACATTTGGATTTAGCGGAAAGCTGCCGTTTGAGAACGTCGCGAAGGGCACGAACGGGTCATCTTGCGAGGTCATGATTAAAACGGGCACGCGAATCGCCGCGATCACTCGCAACGCACTCGCTCGATGGTAATAATCCTCTGCATCGCGAAATCCGCAGTAACGCGCGGTGATTACGTCATCAAACTGCCGCACGGTGCGCACGCCATCCAAACCATCGAGCGAATAGGTTTCCGGATACATCGCCGCCTTGAGCTTCATGCTGCGCTTCAGACTATTCACAAAGTGCCGCGAATAAATCACATTTCGAAACTTCGCCAAATCATCCGCGCAAGCGGCCAGATCAATCGCCGGACAAATTCCGATGACTCCTTTCAATTGCGGCGGTGCTGCGTCGCCAAACTCTCCGGCCATTTTCAGCATGATGTTTCCGCCCATCGAAGAGCCCGCCGCAAAGACCTCGGGCAGTCCGTCGCTGCGAATCAACTCGGCGATCACCGCGCGCATGTCTCCACTTAGTCCGGAGTTGTAGAGCGTAGGCGTCAAGTTCGCTGTCCCGCCGCAATTCCGCTGATTCACACGCAGCACGTTGAATCCCGACCGATATGCTTTGTCCGCAGCTCCAAGCATGTAGCCGGATTCGCTCGATCCCTCGAGTCCGTGCAGCAATATCAATGTTGGCCTTAATTTTGGCTCGACTTGCCAGTGACACTTGGCGAGAATCCGCGTCCCTGGCTCGACTTCGAATTCCCGGCGCACGCTGGCGGGCAGTGTCGCGAACTTCCGCGGCCAAAAAGTGGAAGCGAGGGTCATCAAATGAGGATTTCGCAGAAGCCTGGGAGGGTTAAACTCGCGCACCAATCAAAATTACGATACCAATCGAAACGGCGCAAGATTCCGTTTCAACGTACCGCCGGCGTCCCTGCCGGCTCTTTTCTGCGGAGCTACCTGGCATGAAATCACAGCCGCGAATTCCGCTCTCTTTTTTTCGCTGATGCTACTCTGTCACTTCTCAACTTTCTTGCGAACGTGAAGAATTTTTTCTACCTCCGCAATCACATTCCTACTCTCATCCCGTACCTCGACCATAAAAAGCGGCTCGACCTTCCTCACCGTCTTCAAACCCTCGCGAATTTCCTCAATCCTTTCACTCGTCAGCCTGAACTCAGCCCTCATTTTTCCCACACCCGGCTTGCGAAACCGGATCGTCGCCGCCTTGTCCCAAACGATATAATCCCGTCCCAAATTCTCAATCAGCATCAACATGTAAAACGGATCCGTCATCGAATACAGCGATCCGCCATAGTGCGTGCCCACATAATTCGAATTCCAGAACCGCATCTTCATCTCGACATCAATCGCCCGCCAATCCGCATCCAGCCGCACCACGCGAATCCCCGCCCCGGCAAATGGCGGCCAAACGTTCATGTACAGCCGCATATTCCGCTTCTTCAGTGCCTTGAGCATCGGCTCGTCCTTTTTGGAATCCGCCACGGCGACTTGCTTTCATTTGCGAGCACGCCTACAATGTATTTTCAACTCATGCAGAAGTTTTGGCAAAATTCAAAATTCTCGCAGCCCAGCCCCTAACGGCTGGGCTGTGGTGTTTATGGCCTCTGCGGCCACATTCAAACGAGGTGAAGATGCTTGACGGTGCCATTCCCGAAGGTTTGACATTCGACGACGTCCTTCTGCTTCCCGGCAAATCATCGGTCATGCCGGCGCAGGTCGACACGCGAACCTGCCTGACGCGCAAGATCGCCATCAATATTCCGATCGTCGCCGCCGCCATGGATACGGTCACCGGTTCGCGCCTGGCGATCGCTATTTCGCGGCAAGGCGGCCTCGGCTTCGTCCATCGCAATATGTCGATCGAGCGGCAAGTCGAGGAAATCGACAAGGTGAAGCGATCGGAAAGCGGCATGATCGTCGACCCTGTGACCATCGCGCCTGAAATTACGGTGCGCGAGGCGCTCGATATCATGACCAAATACCGCGTCTCCGGCCTGCCGGTGACGCGCGGCCAAAAGCTGGTCGGCATTCTCACCAATCGCGATCTGCGATTCGAACGCAATCTCGATCAGCCAGTCAGCAATGTGATGACCAAGGACAATCTCGTCACGGTAGCGGTCGGCACCACGCTTGAAGCGGCCGAGCGGATCTTGCAGCAGCATCGCATCGAAAAACTACTGGTGGTCGACGCCGATTTTAATCTGAAGGGCCTCATCACCGTAAAGGACATCCAGAAAAAACTCGAATATCCGCTGGCCACGAAAGACGAGCACGGCCGCCTGCGCGTAGGAGCCGCGGTCGGCGCCACCGGCGATTTCCTCGAGCGCGCCATCGAGCTTGCCAATGCAAATGCGGATATTCTGGCGATCGATAGCGCACATGGACATTCGTCGCGGGTGATGGAAGCAATTAGCAAGATCAAGCATCGCCTGCCGGAAATGCAGCTGGTCGCCGGAAACGTGGCAACCGCCGAAGGCGCGCGCGACTTGATCGGGCTTGGAATTGACGGACTCAAGGTAGGCATCGGGCCCGGCTCGATTTGCACCACGCGCGTCGTGACCGGCGCCGGAGTGCCGCAAATCACGGCGATCGCTGACGCCGCTCGCGCGGCCAAAGGCTCGGGCGTTCCGGTAATCGCCGATGGTGGCGTGAAATTTTCCGGCGACATCACCAAGGCCATCGCCGCGGGCGCATCTTCAGTAATGATCGGCGGCTTGTTTGCCGGGACCGAGGAATCGCCCGGCGAAACGATTCTTGTATCAGGGCCGCACTTTCAAATCGTATCGCGGCATGGGCTCGCTCGCCGCGATGGAATCCGGATCCGCGGATCGCTATAGCCAAGAATGCGCTGACCGCGGCAAAACCGTGCCCGAAGGAATCGAAGGCCAGGTTCCTTACAAAGGTCCGCTCGCCGGCCTCGTCGATCAACTCGTCGGCGGATTGCGCAGCGGCATGGGCTACTGCGGCGTCGCGAATCTAAATGAGCTTCAAGAACGCGGCCACTTCGTGCGCATTTCCTCCGCTGGCCTGCGCGAAAGCCACGTTCACGACGTGATCATCACCCGCGAAGCGCCCAACTACCGCGTCGAATAATCGAACAATGGAGAGCACCTCGCCGACATCATCGAAAGGCGACGCGTCGGGCACTGCCCGCGCGCGCCACTTTTTCACGCAATGAACCGTCTGCTCCGCTGGTGGCCGGTGCTCGCATGGGCTGCGCTGATCTGGACATTTTCGACTTCGTGGTTCACCTCGGAAAATACCGGGCGTATCATCGAGCCCGTGTTTCGCTGGTTCCTGCCGCACGCTTTGCCGGAATCCATCGAGACGCTTCACGCTATCGTGCGAAAATGCGGGCATCTGACCGAGTACTTTATTTTCAGCTTACTGGTGTTACGCAGTCTGCAATCGGGAAGCAAAGGTCAGACGCTGAAATTGGCGCTCGTTACCATCGCCATCGTGGCAGCCTACGCGTCGACGGATGAGTATCATCAATCCTTTGTGCCCGGCCGGACGGCGGCGGTCACCGATGTTTTGATAGACACCACAGGCGGAGCAATTGCCCAAATTCTCGTGGCGCTATGGCCTTCTCGCACGCGCCGCCAGCTCGAATCCCCGCCTGCCGATTGACGCGCTTCGGCAAGCGCAATGTTTCCACGGTTAAGATTTTTGACGAGTACAAACAGGAGGCAATCGCCGTGCTGGGAAATTCTAAATTTACAATTCTTCTGACACTGCTGACGTTTGCGACCCTTTCGAGCGCCCCAAGCCTCTGCGCCGCCGACGAGACCCTCCGCTACGAATTGAAATTCGAAGTGCCCAATACGCATCTGATGGACATCACAATTCACGCCTCGGGCCTCGACGGCAAGAGCGTTGAATTCGCGATTCCTGCGTGGGCGCCCGGAACCTATCAGATCGCGAATTACTGGATGCTGGTGCAGGGATTCCGCGCGCTCGGGCCCGACGGCCAGGAGGTCAGGTGGCACAAAACTGACGAGCAAACCTGGCGCATCGAATTGAATCGCGCGACGTCAGTGACGGTCGAATATTCGATCTACGCCAACACGCTGCAAAATAATCACGCGCAATACAACGAGAAGCATGCCTTCATCGGCGGACCTTCGGTTTGGATGTATTTGGTTGGCGGCAAAGAGCGCCCCATCGACCTCTCCGTTGCAGTGCCGCAAAGCTGGAAAGTTGCCACGGGCATGACGCATGTTTCGGCCAACAATTATCACGCCGATTCCTACGATTGGTTCGCCGATGCCCCGCTCGAAATTTCCGATTTCAAGGAACAGACTTTCGAATTCGCGGGCACAAAGTACCACGTCATCGATCACGACATCATCGGCCAGCAGGATTTCACGAAATTCACGGGCGATACCGAGAAACTAGTCCAACAGCTAGTGCCGATTTTCGCCGATGTTGCCGGAACCCCGGGACAAGAAGCGCCATTCAAGGAATATTGGTTTCTGTTCCACGTCTGGCCAAAATCGGGTGGCGGCCTCGAACACCTTAATTCCACGCAGATTAATTTCGCGAAGGATTGGGATAACACCGGCCCAGCCGGCGCATTCGGCACGCAATATGAATTGAAATTATTCGTGACCGCCCACGAGTTCTTCCACGCCTGGAACGTGAAGCGCATTCGCCCGCGCCCTCTCGGGCCATTCGATTACACAAAACAGGTGCACACTCCCTCGCTTTGGATTTCCGAGGGCCTCACGAGCTATTACGGATCTCTCGCAGTCGAGCGCGCACGGCTGGTCACGCCGCAACACTATCTGGATAACATCGCCAAACTAATTACGAAATTCGAGTCCGAGCCTGGGCGCAAGGAACGCAGCATCGAAGACACCAGCTTCGATACCTGGTTCGTGCGTGACACCAAGCTCGACAACAATCAGCCGAACATCGAATATTCCTATTACGATGGCGGGCAGCTTCTCGGCCATCTGTTAGATTTTGCCATTCGCCAAAATACCGGCAACAAGAAAACGCTCGATGACTGGATGCGTTTGCTCTATCAACGCTATGCGCTGCCCAAGCCGGGTTTCGAGCCGCAAGACGCGATTCGCGCCCTCTCGGAAGTCGGCGGAATCGATTTCAGCGATTTCTCCGCGCGCTATATCAGCGGCAAAGAACCGCTGCCATATGAAACCTATTTCGCCTACGCGGGAATTTCGGTCGAAAAGAAAATCGATGACAAAAAGCCGTGGGCCGGAATGGACACCGCGAAGACAGATGACGGCCGCCCCAGAATCTCAAACATCATTCCGGGAAGCCCGGCTGAATCCGCTGGCCTCGAGAAGGACGACATCATCGTCGCAATCGACGGCCGCGTGGTTTCGCCCGATGACATTGTCCCGATGATCGAAGCGCACAAGCCTGGGGATGCTGCGAAAATTGCCGTACTACGTCTCGATGAATTGCGTGAATTCACGATTACGCTGCGAAGTAATCCGAATCCGGTGTACACGCTGAAGCCGATGGATCCCATGACCGATCAACAGCAGCAAATCTACAAAAGCTGGCTGGGCATCAAGTAACGTACCGCCGTCTATAAGGGCGTCGGCGTAGTCAAGACAGACTTCATCGAATGATCGGCGGCTGCGTTTCGCGCGGCCGCTGCTTTTCGTTTTCCTACCAGGAATCTTGTGTTCAGCACTTCCAAGGCTCGCTACTCGAATCTTCGATGGAACTCTGGTTCCACCAGCCATCTATTCGATCGGCAACTCGCGACCATGATTTCTGCTGCGAACTCCCTAGCTTTCTAGGGAGGCGGGGTGCCCATTCAGCGTCCCGATCCCGTCTCCGGGACCACGGCGGTACTCGAGCTGCCCCGCACACGAACCAGCTGCGCGTAATCGGCCCGGCTGCGCAGCATCCAGTACAACCTCACCGCAAGCTTGCGCGCCACGGCCACCTTCGCCGCACTGCTGCCGTGGCGAAATTTCAACCGCTGATAGACCCGCTGCAACTCCGGATCTTGGCGTGCGGCCGTCTGTCCTGCTTCCACCAGCAACCAGCGCATCATCGAGTTGCCCTGCTTGCTGATGGCCCCGAGACGCTGACGTCCGCCCGAAGATCGCTCGCGCGGATTCAGCCCCAAGTAACTGCCCACTTGCTTGCCGCGCTGGAAACGGCTGCTCGGTCCCATGGTCAGCACGAAGGCCAACGAAGTCACCGGCCCCACGCCCGGATGGCTCATCAACAAAGCCGCGGCGGCGTTTCTCGCGGCTTCCTTCGCCACGGCGCGTTCCAGTTCCTTGATCGAACCGTCCAGCTGCCCCAGCAGTTGCAACAACTCCGCCCGTCGCCGGCTGGCCCACGGCCCCAACCGCAGAGCTTCCAACTCCTGCCGTCCCACCGTGCTCCACAGTCTTTTCTTCCGCCGCAGTCCCTGGCCCATGGCCATCGCGTGCAGTTGATTCATCACCCGCGTCCGCCACTGCACCAGCTTCACGCGATGCACCACCAACTGCCGCACATCGCGATTCTCCGGCGAGGGAATCCAGATCCGCGGAAAGCGCTTCTGCAACAGCAACTCCAGAATATGAAGCGCGTCCCGCGCGTCCGTCTTCTGCTGGCGTACCACCGAGGCGCGAATCTTGGCCGCATCTCCGATCCACAGCTCGTGCCCCAGGTCCGCCAACAGCCGCTCGAACCACTGCAGGTATCCGGTCGCCTCCACCCCGATGCGCGCGGGCTTCGGCAACTCCGCGTAAAACTTCTGAGCCTCTCCGTTCTCGTGATCCAACCGCTGCTCCACCATCTCGCCGGTCTCTTCGTCCAACATGGCAATCTGCTGGTAGCGTGTATGAAAATCGCATCCTATAATCCGCATCGCTCGGCTCCTTCGCTCCGAGCCTTGGTTGTCTGAACACCACCCAAGTCTACTCGGTCGCGGGAGCCGACACCCTTATCTCATCAGCGTCCCTGCCGGCTCTTTTTAAGTGAAAGTGACATCAAGCGCGCGATCATCGATGGGCGCATAAGACCCCGAAACTTCTGAATGAACTCATCTCACAAATGCCTTTTAGGGGGTCGGTGCTTTAGCTCCGACAATGAACGGCCCTTATAATCTCGGGCTTTAGCCCCTGCGGACACTCCGACCCGTCGTTGAAATTATTTATGAGATGAGTTCATATGATTTGGCAGCTCGCGCGTAAGTATTGCACGTGGCAAAACGTAAGCCGTAAAGAGCCGGCAGAGACGCCGGCGGTACAAAAACAAAAGCCCGCAGCGCGAAACGCGCAGCGGGCTTTTCGATTGTCCGAATTATCAGAAATTACTTCGCGGCGGCTTCCTTCTCCTTCGGTTCCTCCACCGCCTCTTCCCTCTTCGATTTCTTTTCCTTTTTCTTCAAATCGGAGCCGATGAATTCGATAATCGCCAGCTCCGCGCCATCGCCGATACGCCAGCCCCGGCGAATGATGCGCGTGTAACCGCCCGGCCGGTCCGCAAAGCGCGGTGCCAGATCCGCGAAAAGCTTCTTCGTCGCGTCCGGCGTTTGCAGGAATGCCGCGGCTTGCCTCCGCGTATGCAACGTATCGCGCTTGCCGAGCGTGATCATCTTCTCAGCCAGCCGGCGCGTCGCTTTGGCCCGCAAAATCGTGGTGGTGATGCGCTCGTTCACAATCAGGTTCGTCACCAGATTGCGCAGCACGGCCTTGCGATGCGCCGGATTCTTACCAAGTTTGAAGCCTGACTTCAGGTGTCTCATGGTCGTGTGTCCCGCGGACTACAGGCCGGCGGTTTCCTCCGGAAGCGGAGGCGCGGTCTGGCTCGGCAACGGCGGCCAAATGATGCGGCCGCGATCGTCGAACTTCATGCCCAGGCTCAGCCCCATCTTCTGCAGGATTTCCTTAATTTCATTCAGCGATTTCCGGCCGAAGTTTTTCGTCTTGAGCATCTCGGACTCGGTTTTCTGAACGAGTTCGCGCAGGCTCTGGATGTTGGCGTTCTTCAAGCAATTGTAGGAGCGCACCGAAAGTTCGAGCTCTTCGACCGACCGATCGAGATGATCGAGACGCGGATCGTTGTAATTCTCGACCACTTCCTCCGGCAAATCGGGCGATTCCTCGAAGTTGATGAAGATACTCATGTGATCCTTCACCAGCTTCGAAGCAAGTCCGATGGCATCCTGCGGAGTGATCGCGCCGTTGGTCCAGACTTCGAGCGAAAGCTTCTCGTAATCGGTCATCTGACCGAGACGGGCCGCTTCCACGGCGTAATTTACTTTGCGCACCGGCGAGTGAACCGAGTCGATGGGAATGTAGCCGATCGGCAAATCCTCGTCGAAGTTGCGGTCGGCGGAAACGTAGCCGCGGCCGTTCTTCACGCGCATTTCAAGTTCGAGCTTGCCGCCTTCGCTCACCGTGGCGATGTAAACATTCTTGTCGAGCACCGCGATGTCAGCGTCTTCTTCGATTTTTGCCGACGTCACAGGCCCCGGCGCATCCACGTTCAGCGTAATCGTCTTGGACTGGTCCGAATTCAGCTTCAAAGGCACCGCTTTGAGATTGAGAATAATGTCGGTAGCGTCTTCCACCACTCCAGGAATCGGCGAAAATTCGTGCAGCACGCCTTCGATTTTCACCGCGGTAATGGCCGCGCCTTCAATCGAGCTGAGCAGCGCGCGGCGAATCGCGTTGCCGACCGTGGTTCCCCAGCCGCGCTCAAACGGCTGCGCGGAAAACTTGCCGTATTTGTCCGTCAGCGACTCGAGTTCCGCCGCCAACCGCTTTGGTTTCTGAAATCCCTTCCACATATTCCACATTCCTCCCGGCCCACTCGCGCGAGCCCACTGGCTGTCATCTGCAATAATCTTTGGCGATAAATTCGGTACGGCGAATTACTTGGAATAAAGTTCGACGATCAACTGTTCGTTGAGCGGCGGCGTCTGCAAATCCTCGCGACGCGGCATGGCGATCACGCGCGCCTTGAAATTCTCGCGGTCAATATCGAGCCACGGCGTGTGGTCCTGGCTCTGCGCCAGGTTGCGCGCTTCGAGCACCATGGCGTTCTGGTGCATCTTGTCCTTGATGGTGATGTCGTCGCCGACGCTCACCAAAAAGTTCGGGATGTTCACCTTGCGGCCCTTCACGCGCACGTGCCCGTGATTCACAAATTGCCGCGCCTGGGAGCGCGACGAGGCGATGCCCATGCGATAGATTACGTTGTCGAGACGCCGCTCCAGCATCACCATCAGGTTCGAGCCGGTCGGGCCCTGAGCCTTCTCCGCCTTTTCGAAATAGCCGCGGAACTGGCGCTCAAGCAAGCCGTAGGTGCGCTTCATCTTTTGCTTTTCGCGCAACTGCACGCCGTACCCGACGAGCTTCGCCCGCCGCGCCTGGCCGTGCTGGCCGGGAACGAAATTGCGTTTCTCGATGGCGCATTTTTCCGTAAAACACCGGAGTCCCTTCAGGTAGAGCTTCATGCCCTCCCTGCGGCACAGCCGGCAAACTGCTTCACGATGTCTTGCCAATTCTGATTCTCCTTTTTCCTGCAAACTCGAAACTCGAAAGGCTCAGACGCGGCGGCGCTTGGGCGGCCGGCATCCGTTGTGTGGCACGGGCGTTACGTCTTTAATGGCGTTGATGTGCAGACCGGCCGAAGCCAGCGCGCGAATTGCGGACTCGCGCCCCGCGCCCGGACCCTTCACGCGCACTTCCACTGATTTCATGCCGTACTGATCGCGCGCCACTCCGGCGGCGGTCATCGCGGCCTGTTGCGCTGCGTACGGAGTGCCCTTGCGCGAGCCTTTGAAGCCGACCGAACCCGCCGTCGCCCAGCTCACCGTGCGGCCATCCGGATCGGTAAGCGTGACGATCGTGTTGTTGAACGTCGCCTGAATGTTCACGACGCCATGCGGCACGACGCGCTTTTCCTTCTTCTTGCGAAATTCCTTTTTGCGCTTACTTGCCGCTGCTTTTGCACCTGCATCCGGTGCTGCGGCGGCGTCCTTCGGTTCCTTGGCCACGAGCTTTGTTCTCCTTTATTCCGTGCGCGCGCTAATTCGCTGCCGGCTGCTACTTGCGCAGCGCGGTCTTCTTCTTCGCTGCCACCGCGCCCTTCCGAGGACCCTTCCGCGTGCGTGCATTCGTGTGCGTTCGCTGGCCGCGCACCGGAAGATTCCGGCGATGGCGCAGGCCGCGATAGCATTGAATTTCAATCAGCCGGCGGATGTTCATCTGCATCTCCTTGCGGAGATCGCCTTCCACCCGGCCTTCCTGTTCAATGGCCTGGCGAAGACGGTTGGTTTCTTCTTCGGTCAGGTCCTTCACTTTTTTCGTTTCGTCGACGTGGGCTTTCGCGGCGAGCTTCTTCGCGCGTTCCTGGCCGATGCCATAGATGGCGGTCAGGCCGACCCACAGTCGCTTGTTTGGCGGCAAATCAACGCCGGCGATACGTGCCATTCGATATTCTCCTTAAAAGGGCCCTGCCCTGGCGCTGGCGGTGCTTCGGGTTCTCGCAAATCACGCGAACCACTCCGCGCCGGTGAACGATCTTGCACTTCATGCAAATTTTCTTGACCGAGGCTCTTACTTTCATTTCTGGCTCCGTTCTGCTCTTGCTCCGTGCCCAAATTCGCAGCCGCTATCTACTTGTAGCGGTAAACGATCCGTCCGCGCGTCAAGTCATAAGGCGATAATTCGACGGCGACTTTATCTCCCGGCAGGATGCGAATGAAATTCTTGCGCATCTTGCCGGAAATGTGCGCGAGCACGCGATGCTTGTTATCGAGCTCCACGCGGAACATGGCGTTCGGCAACGGCTCAATCACCGTGGCCATCACTTCGATGGCATCCTCTTTCGGATTGCCGTCGTCGCGCTTCTTTTTCTCGCTATCAGGTCGTCGTTTCGCCATGAACTCGCTTTGTTACCCGCTCAATGATTAGATGCTCTAGGATTCACCAGCACGGACCTTGCTCTTCGCGCGGCCGCGTCAGCACCCACGGCCCATTCGACGTAACTGCCACCGTATGTTCGAAATGCGCCGAATCGCTGCCGTCGGTCGTAACCGCCGTCCACTTGTCTTCCAGCACCCGCACGCCCGGGCCGCCGGAATTCACCATCGGCTCGATCGCCAGCACCATGCCCTCGAGCAATCGCGGGCCTTGTCCCGGCTCGCCGTAATTCGGAAGCTGCGGCTCTTCGTGCATCTTGCGTGCCGATGCCGTGGCCCACGAATTCCCGCACCACCGAAAAACCGTTCTTCTCGACCCATCCCTGCACCGCGGCCGAAATGTCGCTCAGCCGGTTGCCGGGCCGGACTTTGTCGATGGCCTGATCGAGCGACTCGCGCGTCACTCGCAGCAATTTCTCGCGCTCGGGCTTAATCGTTCCCACCGGAACCGTCAAGCGCCGCGTCGCCGTAATAACCGTCGAGCTCCACTCCAAAATCCATCGAGAGGATGTCGCCCTCTTTCAGCACTCGCTTCATCGAGGGAATCCCGTGCACCACTTCCTGATTGATCGAAGTGCACAGCGAGCCGGGATAACCCATGTAACCCTTGAAACGCCGGCCGCGCGTCGTGTTCCGCGCTGTACCGCTCGGCGAACGCGTCGAGATCCTTCGTCGTCACGCCCGGCCGCACCAGCTTGCGCAATTCCTGCAGCGCGCCCCACACGAGAAGTCCTGCGCGATGCATCTTCTCGAGTTCCCGCTTGTCCTTACGCACAATTGCCATCAACACCGTGCCTGGCCAAAATATCCACCAGCCGCTTGCTCACGTCCTCGACCGTCGCCGAACCATCCACTTCTTCGAGATTGCCTTTGCCGCGGTAATAATCCACCAGCGGCTGCGTTTGTTTCTCGAAAGCCGCCAGCCGTTCGCGCACCACGTCTACTCGATCGTCCGAACGCTGCACCAGCACGCCGCCATCGTTGTCGCAGAAGCCGGGCTTCTTCGGCGGCCGCTCGTAGATGTTGTAAATCTCGCCGCCCACGCTGCACAGCCAACGGCCCGCCACTCGATGCACCAGCGTGTCGTTGTTCACCTGGAAATTCACCACGAACGGTGAAGCAAATTTGCGTTTCCCCAGAACTTCATCCAGCTTTTCCGCCTGCGGAATCGTCCGCGGAAATCCGTCAAACACAAATCCATCAGCGCTGTCCGGCCGCCCGATGCGCTCTTCCACCATTCCGAGCACCACGTCGTCGGGAACCAGGTCGCCGCGATCCATCAGCGGCTTGGCCTTGCGTCCCAGTTCCGTCCCTTGATGGACATGCTCGCGGAGCATGTCGCCGGTCGAGAGATGCGGCACTCCGCAACGCTCGGCCAGGCGTTTCGCCTGCGTTCCCTTGCCCGCGCCCGGAGGTCCCAAGAAAATTACAGGGCGTTTCAAACCCATGTGCGACACCCCGAGGTCCCAGTTAGCCACGGCGATTGCGCAATTTGCCGCGGCGCACGAAGCCGTCATAATTTCGCATCACGAGTTGCGCTTCGAGTTGCTGCACCGTATCCATCGCCACGCCAACCACGATCAGCAGCGAAGTTCCCCCGAAATAAAAAGTGACGCCCAAACCTTCCAGCAGGAACCGCCAGGCGTGCTCGTCGAACCAAACGCCGATCGGACCCGGCAAGTGCTGCAGATGCACCCCGGCAATCATCCACTCGGGAATCAAGCAGACGATCGCCAGATACAGCTCCGCCAACGAGCGTCAGCCGGCTTAAAATCCGGTTGATGTGCTCCGACGTGTTGCGCCCGGGACGAATGCCGGGAATAAATCCGCCGTACTTGCGCATGTTGTCGGCAAGCTCGGTGGGATTGAAAATGATGCCCACGTAAAAGAACGCGAAGAAAATAATCAGGAACACGTAGAGCAGCGTGTAGAGCGGCTCGCCCCACTTGATCGCGTTGGCAAAGCGATCGAAAAAATGTCCTTTGGCGCCCATGGCCAGCACGATGGTGCTCGGAAACGTGAGCAGCGAGCTCGCGAAAATTGGCGGAATCACGCCTCCGGAATTTACGCGCAGCGGCAGGTAGGTCATCTGCCCGCCCATCACGCGGCGGCCGACGACTCGCTTGGCGTACTGCACCGGAATGCGCCGCTGTCCGCCCTCTACCAAGACGATAAACGCCACTGCCGCGAGCATCAGGGCAATCAAAATCAGCATCGCAGGAACCGTCAGCGCGCCCCATTGCGCGTTACGCGTTTTTTCCCACAAATCTTCAACGCCGCGCGGGAGCCCGACCACAATGCCGGCGAAAATAATCAACGACATGCCGTTGCCGATGCCGCGATCGCTGATTTGCTCTCCGAGCCACATGATGAAGGCTGAACCGGTGGTGAGCGTCAGCATGGTCATCAAAATAAATCGCGGGCCCGGATGATAAACCAGCGCCTGTCCCGCCAAATTTTGGCGCGTCAGCACTTCGGCAATCGTGAACGACTGGAACGCGCTCAAAATAATCGTCAAGTAGCGCGTGTATTGCGTAATTTTCCGGCGGCCCAGCTCGCCTTCTTTTTGCAGCCGCTCGAGATACGGCCAGACCACCACCATCAACTGCAAGATAATCGACGCGGTGATGTACGGCATGATCCCCAGCGCGAAAATCGTCAACCGCCGCAAATTGCCGCCGCTGAAAAGATCGATGAAGCCCAGCACCGAGCCGCGGCCTTGATCGAACAGCGCTCCGAGCACGTCGGTATTGATTCCCGGCGTGGGGATGAAAGCTCCGAGGCGGTACACCCCCAGCAACGCCAGCGTAAACAGCACGCGCGTGCGCAGGTCGGGCGTCTTGAAGATGTTCCGAAATGCCTCGAATAGCTTGTTCATGAGCGTGCCCTGGTCACGAAAGAACTACGGCCTTTCCTCCGGCGCCGGCAATCTTTTCCTGCGCCGACTTGCTGAATGCATGGGCCTGGACGGTGAGCGCCACTTTCAGCTCGCCATCGCCCAAAATCTTCAGGCCATCGCGCTTTGCGTGAATGATGCCGTGCTGTGCCAGCTCGAGCGGCCCAACCGTTTCGCCCGCGCCGAAAGCGTTCAAGCTCTCCACATTGACCACCGTAAATTCCCGCCGCGACGGATTTGCAAATCCGCGCTTGGGAATCCGGCGCTTCAACGGCATCTGCCCGCCTTCAAATCCGCGTTTCGCCGAGTAACCGCGCCGCGACTGTTGCCCCTTGTTGCCCGCGCCCGAAGTTTTTCCGAGCTTCGAGCCCATCCCGCGCCCCACGCGCACTTTGCGGTGCCGCGAGCCTTTCGCCGGTTTCAAATTCGAAAGCGTTGGTTTCATGGCCATCGATTAGTCCTGTACTTCCACAAGATGATGGACGCGCGCGATCATGCCGCGAATCGTAGGCGTGTCCGGCTTCTCGACGATTTGATTCATGCGCCGGAAGCCCAACCCGCGAATGGTCTGGCGCATCGAGCGCGGGCAGCCGATGAAGCTGCGTATCCACTTGATCTTCAATTTTTCTTCCGTCTTTTTGGTCATCACCAGTCTCGAATCTCGCCTTTACAGCTCACGGAAAAAAGCGCCAGCGTTTTTCGCCGTTTCTTCCATTTGAAATCTCAAATCTGAAATTTCAAATTTCCGACGCCTTTGCCTCTTTAACCCTGCGTCGTGGCCACGGCAGTCTTCTCGTCGCCCGACTTTCCGCGCATTTCCGCCACTTTCGCGGCATCCTTCAAATGCAGCAAAGCGTCAAACGTCGCTTTCACCACGTTGTGCGGATTCGATGTGCCAATCGACTTGGTCAGCACGTTCTGAATTCCCACAACCTCCATCACCGCGCGCACCGGCCCGCCGGCAATCAATCCGGTTCCTTCCGGCGCGGGCTTCAGCATCACCTGGCCCGAGCCATAACGCCCGAGCACTTGATGCGGAATCGTCGAGCCTTTCAGATTCAGCGTGACCATGTTCTTCTTGGCTTGCTCGATGGCTTTGCGGATGGCCATGGGAACTTCGCGCGCCTTGCCCATGCCGAAACCTGCGTGGCCGCGCTGATCGCCGACCACCACCAGCGCCGAGAAACTCAGGTTTTTTCCGCCCTTGACCACTTTCGTCACTCGGTTGATGGCCACCACCTGATCTTTCAAATTCGCGAGGTTCGCATCCACGATGCGGCGAACCGACAGAGTATCTTTAAGCTCTTGTTTCGCCATAAATTTAAAACTTCAGTCCTGCCTCTCGGGCCGCGTCGGCTAATGCCTGTATGCGGCCGTGATATTGATATCCGCCCCGGTCGAAGACCACTTTTTCGACGCCCGCAGCGCGTGCGCGTTCTGCAATCGCTTTGCCGACCACTTTTGCCGCGGCGATGTTGCCGCCGCCCTTGATCGTCTTCTTCACTTCGCCATCGAGTGAGCTGGCTGCGGCCAGCGTGGTGCCCTTCTGATCGTCCACCACTTGCGCTTGAATGTGCCGCGCAGACCGGAACACGCAAAGACGCGGACGTTCCGTGCTGCCTTGAATCGTGCGCCGCAAACGCGCATGCAGCCGCCGCCGGTGCGCGCCGCGCGATAGTCTTCGTACAGGTACTGTAGCCACGCTTGCTCTCCTTCTTTTTCTTCCGCGGACGTTTCCCGCGCGCTCTTATCGGGCGGCTAGCCCGCGGTCTTGGCTGCTCCGGCCTTGCCGGCCTTCTTCTTCAGACGCTCGCCGGTGATGCGAATGCCCTTCTGCTTGTACGGATCGGGTGGGCGCAGTCGGCGCAAATTCGCGGCGACTTGGCCGACCTGGCCCTTGTCCGCGCCGCTCACCACCATGTGCGTCTGCTTCTCGACGCTAATCTGAATTCCCTCGGGAATCGGAAATTCCACGGGATGCGAGAATCCCAGCGCCAGCACCAGATTCTTGCCTTTTACTTCCGCGCGGTATCCCACACCGACGATGTCGAGATCCCGTTTGAATCCTTCCGTCACGCCGTGAACTGCGTTGGCCACCAGCGCGCGCGCCAAACCGTGCAGCGCCCGGAACTGTTCCGCCTCGCGCGACGCGGTCAGGATTCCGTCTTTCGTCTGAAACTTGATGCCTCGCGGCGTCGGGACAGACATCTTGCCCTTCGGCCCCTGCACATCAATGCCCTGGTCGTGAATTTGAATCTTCACGCCCGAGGGCACCGGTATCGGTTTAAGTCCAATTCGCGACATGAATCACTCTTCCTCGAAATCGGGTCTGCGCTGATGATTCAGCCCAGTAATAAAATGGTTACCAGACTTCGCACAACAACTCGCCGCCCACGCCTTCTTTGCGCGCCGTCTGCCCGGTCATCAATCCGCGCGGCGTCGAAACGATCGAAATCCCCATCCCGCCGACCACCGGGCGAATCTCCGTCTTGCCCACATAACGCCGGCAACCCGGCCGCGACACGCGCTTCAAATTCGAAATCACGCTGCGGCGGTCGCTGGTATAACGAAGATAAACGCGCAGCGTCTTTTTCACCTTGGTGTCGTCCACGACTTTGTAGCTCGCGAGATATCCTTCATCCTTCAAAATCCGCGCGATCTCGACTTTCAATTTCGACGAGGGCAAATCGACGCGCGGGTGCTTCGCTCGCGAAGCATTTCGAATTCGCGTCAACATGTCCGCGATGGGATCAGTGGTCATTCCGTCCGTCCTTTACGCTCACGCTTACCAGCTAGCTTTCACCACGCCGGGGATCTCACCCTTCAGCGCGTGGCCGCGGAAACAGATGCGGCACATCTGAAATTTGCTGAGCACGCCGCGCGCCCGGCCGCAAATCCGGCAGCGGTTGCGAAAACGCACCTTGAACTTCGGCTTCCTCAACTGCTTCGCGAATTGACTGTCGCGCGCCATGCTTCTCCTCTTACGACCGGATCGGTACGCCGAGCAGCTTGAGCAGCTCGCGCCCTTCCTCGTCGGTGCGGGCGGTGGTCGTGATGGTCACGTTCATGCCCTTGATTTTGTCCACTCTCGTGTAATCGATTTCCGGAAATACCAGCTGATCCTTCAATCCCAGCGTGTAATTGCCGCGGCCATCGAACGAATTTGGCGGCAATCCCTTGAAGTCGCGCAAGCGCGGCAGCACCACGCTCGAGAGCCGGTCGAGAAATTCGTACATCCTCTCGCCGCGCAACGTCACCATGCAGCCAATCGGCATGCCCTTGCGAATTTTGAAGTTCGCGATCGATTTCTTCGCCCGCGTGATGATCGGACGCTGCCCGGCAATCTGCCCGAGTTCCTGCGCTGCGGTGTCCAGCAACTTCACGTTCTGGCTCGCTTCGCCGAGGCCGATATTCACGGTCACTTTCTTGACGCGCGGCACGGCCATAATATTCGGATAGTTGAAGCGCTTCTTCAGCGCCGGAACCACATCTGTATTGAACTTGTCATGCAAACGGCTGCTCATTCGTCGTCCCTTTAGCTCTTAATTCTCGAAAGTCGTCTTGCAGCGCCGGCAAACGCGCGTCTTGGTTCCGTCCGGCAGCGTGGTATGTCCCGCGCGCGTATGCTTGCCGCAGCCGGGACAAACCAAGAGCACATTCGAAATCTGGATGGGCGCTTCCTTGTCCACGATTCCGCCCTTCACGTTCTTTTGCGGATTCGGGCGCGTGTGGCGCTTGATGATGTTGGCGTGCTCCACCGTCACCGTGTTCTTCCACGGATTCACCGAAAGCACTCGCCCGGTCTTGCCCTTGTCGCGCCCGGCCATCACTTTCACGTTGTCGCCGTGACGGATGCTGAGCGTATGCCGCGTTGGATTCTTTTCTCGTGTTCCCATGGCTACCAGACTTCCGGAGCCAGCGAGACGATCTTGGTGAAATTCTTCTCGCGCAGCTCTCTCGCAACCGGCCCGAAAACGCGTGTTCCCACGGGCTCGTTCGCGTCATTGATCAACACTGCCGCATTGTCATCGAATCGAATGTACGTTCCATCGCGCCGCCGGTGCTCTTTGCGTGTCCGCACCACCACTGCGCGCACCACTTTGCCCTTCTTGACCTGGCCGTCGGGCGATGCTTCCTTAACCGCCGCGGTGATCACGTCGCCGAGGCCAGCCACCAGTCCCGCATCGCCGCCCACCGGCAGGATGCAGGTGATCTGGCGCGCGCCGGAATTATCGGCGACCGTCAGCCATGTGCGCATCTGAACCATGATCGTGCTCCCTCTCGAAATTCCGTCTCGAAAATCTTTAGACTACGCGCGTCGTGCGTGCCACCACTTCGAGCAAACGCCAGCGCTTCAGCTTCGAAAGCGGCCGCGATGCCACGATTCTTACCGTGTCGCCTTGCCGCGCTTCGCCGTTTTCATCATGCGCATAATATTTCTTCGATGAGCGAATCACGCGCACGTACAGCGGATGCTGCGTGGTGCGCACCACCTTGACCACAATGGTCTTGTGCATCTTCGCGCTAGTGACCACGCCGACCAGTTCCTGCCGGCGCATGCTCTTTTCTTCGTTCGGAGCTGTAGGCCCCTTGGGAGCTGTCGCGGCCGGAGCCGCTGCTTTCTCGTCCGTCATTTCTTCTTCCTCAGTTCCTGCTCGCGCAGCAATGTCTTTACCCGGGCCAGTTCCTTGCGCGCCTCACGCATGCGCTTCACGCCTTCGGTCTGCCCGGTGGTCAATTGAAAACGCAGCCGGAAAATCTGCTCGGCCAGTTCCGTCTGCTGCGTTACCAGCTCCTCGGAATTCATCTGCCGGAATTTTTCCACGCGCCGCGCCATCAGAGTTCTCCCGCTCGAGTCACGAATTTCGTGCGAATCGGCAGCTTGTTGGCCGCCAGCCCCATGGCTTCGGTAGCCGACGCCAGATCCACGCCCGACATCTCAAACATCACGCGCCCCGGCTTTACCACCGCCACCCAATGCTCCGGTGGCCCTTTGCCCTTGCCCATACGCGTTTCAGCCGGCTTCTTGGTAAACGGCTTGTCCGGAAAAACGCGTATCCAAAGTTTTCCGCCGCGCTTGATGAAGCGAGTAATCGCCACGCGCGACGCCTCGATTTGACGGTCGGTGATCCAGGCCGGCTCGAGCGCCTTCAATCCATACTCACCGAAAGCCAGCGACGAGCCGCGCCACGCTTTGCCATTGCGCCGCCCGCGCTGCTGCTTGCGGTACTTTACTTTTTTCGGCATCAACATAATCGTGTCCCTGTGTTTCCGCTTGGCGCGCTTCTATGCTTCGACTGCTGACGCCGCGGCTGATTGCGCCTTGCGGCGGGGAATATTTTCACCCTGATAAATCCAGCACTTCACGCCGATCAAGCCGTAAGTGGTATGCGCTTCGGCCGTGCCGTAATCGATGTCTGCACGCAAAGTCTGCAGCGGCAGACGCCCCTGCAAGTACCATTCCTTGCGCGCGATTTCTGCACCGTTCAAACGCCCCGCCACGCGCACTTTGATTCCCTTGCATCCGAATCGCAGCGCCGAATCGACCGACTTGCGCATTGCCCGCCGGAAAGCCACGCGCTTTTCGAGTTGCAGCGCAATCGATTCGGCAACCAGTTGCGCGTCGAGTTCCGGACGGTGCACTTCCTGAATATCAATGTGCACTTCGCGCTTGGTCCGCTTCTGCACTTCCTGTTTAAGCTTGTCGATTTCCGAGCCTTTGCGCCCGATGATGATTCCCGGCCGCGCGGTATGAATCCGAATCACCAATTTGTTGGCGGCGCGCTCGATGTCAATGGTGCTCACGCCCGCGGACTTCAGCTTTTCCTTCAATTGCTTGCGCAGCGCTACGTCTTCATGCAACAGGTCGGCATATTCGCGCTTGGCGAACCAGCGCGACTTCCAATCCTTGTTGTAGCCCAGCCGAAACCCGTACGGATGTGTTTTCTGCCCCACTCTTGCCTCCTACTTCTTGCCCTTCTTTTTCGGAGTCTGTTTCTGCGCCTGCGATAGCGCCTTGCGCGCCTTTCGTACCACGCCCTTCACGCCCTTCGACGCCTCAGCTTCCGCAGCGACGGCCGCCGCGCGCGATGCCGCCGCGCGGTGGTGCTCGGTTACCGACACCACGATGTGGCTGAATCTTTTCTGATACCGGAACGCGCGTCCCATTGGAGCCGGACGAATGCGCTTCATGCGCGGCCCCTCGTTCACATAACACTGCGCCACGAACAACGAATCGACATCGAGCGATTCGCCGGAATCTTCGGCCTTGCGCTCCGCATTCGCGATCGCGCTGCGCAGCACTTTTTCGATTTCCTTGGCCACGCGCTTTTTCGTGAAACGCAGCGTCTGCAGCGCATTCTCCGCCTGATGCCCGCGAATCAGATCGATCACCAGCCGCGCCTTCTGCGGAGAGACGTGCACGTACTTCGCTCGCGCCACTCCTTCGATCGTTGCCTGCGTGGGTGTAAGGTCCGCCATCGCCTATGCCTTTGGCGCCGGGGCTGCCGGCGCGCCGCCCGCGGCCGGTGCCGCTCCGCCTGCTGGTGCTCCGGAAGCCGCTGCGGCCCTCTCGAGCGCTGCTTTTACCGCGTGGCCTTTGAACGTGCGCGTGGGCGCGAATTCGCCCAGCTTGTGCCCCACCATCTGTTCGGTGATGTACACGGGTATGAATTTCTTCCCGTTATGCACCGCGATGGTGTGGCCGATGAAGTCCGGCACGATCGTCGAGCGCCGCGACCAGGTCTTCACCACTTTCTTTTCATTGCGCGAGTTCAGCCCGTCCACCTTCACCTTCAGGTGGTCGTCCACAAACGGGCCTTTCTTCAGCGAACGTGGCATGCTCTCTCCGTTACTTTTTCTTTTATTCTTCGACGCGCCGCAATTTCACCCACTGCGCGCGGCGGAATTTCCGGAACCCTCGAACCGGACCGGGAACGCGATGCGATAGCGGGCAAAACGGGCAAACAAACCGCGTGCCCTGCGCGTTCGCAATCTTGTCCACGATCACGGCCCAACCTGCCCGGCAAAGCCGGAAATGCACTTGCGGTGCCGGTACCAAACGCGCTGCCAACTTCGATAGCGGCTTGGCTGCCGGTTTCGCTTTTGCAGACGAACGGCGAGCGGGCGCCGCCTTCCGCGTGGTGCGAGCGCTTGCGCGCCGCGCAGTTGCTCGCGAAGTTCTTCGCGCTGTTCTGCGTGACGATCTGCGCGATGTTCGTGTGGCTGTCATCTTCGTCTCGTTTCCCCGCCGCGCCGGAAACATGCTCACTGCCCTTTCACCGACGAAAAGCTACTACCCCTTCTCCCGCCGCTGGACGATCATCTTGCTCCCACCGCGTTTCCGGCGAGTTTTCGCGCCCAGTGTCGGGAATCCCCACGGTGTCTGCGGATGGTTGCCCTTCACGCGGCCTTCGCCGCCGCCGTGAGGGTGATCCACCGGATTCATGGCCACGCCGCGCACGGTCGGGCGAATGCCCAGCCAGCGCGACTTTCCGGCCTTGCCGTAGGTGATGTTTTCATGGTCGAGGTTGCCGATTTGCCCAACCGTGGCCATGCAATCCACGTGAAACTTTCGCGTTTCTCCCGAAGGCAACTTCACCAACGCCATGTCGCCTTCTTTGCTCAAAAGCTGTGCTGCGCCGCCTGCTGACCGCACCACTTGCGCGCCTTTGCCTGGCGCCAGTTCCAGGTTGTGCACCATCGTGCCCGGAGGAATGTTGCGGATCTGCAATGCGTTGCCGGGAAGAATGTCGGCAGCCGGACCGTTCTGCACCGTCATCCCCACTTCCAGTCCCACGGGATGCAGGATGTAGCGCTTCTCGCCGTCCGCGTAATGCAGCAAGGCAATGCGCGCCGAGCGATTCGGATCGTATTCGATCGAGGCCACCTTCGCCGGCACTCCGAGCTTGTCGCGCCGGAAATCAATCTTCCGGTACATGCGTTGATGCCCGCCGCCGCGATGCCATATCGTCACTTCGCCGTGATTGTTGCGCCCGCCCGTACGCTTCTGCGGCTCGAGCAGCGATTTCTCCGGCGTATCTTTGGTGATGTCGCTCTTGTCCACCAGCGTCAAAAAACGCCGCGACGGGGTATATGGTTTAAATGTTTTTAGTGCCATCGTTCCCTCTTGCCTGCCCAACCAAAAATTGCGCTACAAATTCTCCGCGTACTCGATCATCTTTTCGCCCGGCGCCAGCTTCACGTAAGCTTTCTTCCAGTCTCGCCGGTACCCTTCTGCACGCCCGCGCCGCCGGAATTTTCCGTGGAATGCTGCGGTGCGTACCGCCGCCACTTTTACTTTGAAAATCAGTTGCACCGCTTCTTTGATTTCCGTTTTCGTCGCATCCGTGGCAACTTCGAAGACCACGGTGTGCTGCGTTTCCTTCACGCCCAGTCCCTTTTCGGTGATGATGGGACGCTTGATCACTGTGTACGCGCGCGTGGTCATCGCTTATTCCTTCTTGCCCTTGGGCTTGGCCGCCTTGGCCTTCGCTTTTGCTTTCGGCGCTGCCTTTGTCGCCGACTTGGCTGGCTTGGCGGCTTTCTCGGCCTTCGGTCGGGCTTCGTGCTTTGACTCGCGCTTTGGAGCCGGCGCCGCAGTCGCGCCCACAATCTGCACTGGAGCGTCAGGTCTCGGCTTTTTCGTTACCGCCAGCGAACGGCTTAACTTCTCCGCCGCGGGCCGCGAGATCATTAGGCGCTCGTGCCGCAACAGGTCGTAAGGCTCGAGCGCGATGGTGTTCACCAGCTTTACGCCTGCGAGATTGCGGCTGGCCTTGCCGAGATTTTCGTTCTCGCCGGTATCCACCAGCAAAATTGTCGGGCTCTCGCCATCGAGCTTGGAGAGTTGCTCGCGGAACGCCTTGGTCTTGTGCGTGTCGAGCGCCCAAGCCTCGATCACTGTCATTTTCTCTTCCTTCAACTTCGAAGAAAGCGCCGAGCGCAACGCGCCCGCCAGCATTTGCCGCGGCACTACATAATCGTAGCTTCGCGGGCGCGGCCCGTGCACCGTGCCGCCGTGGCGCCACAGTGGCGAGCGGATCGACCCGATACGCGCGCGGCCGGTGCCCTTCTGCCGCCAGAGCTTGCGGCCCGCGCCGCTCACTTCGCCCTTGTCTTTCGTTTTGTGCGTGCCCGCGCGCGCTTTGTTCAGGTAATGCCGCACCGTTTCGTGCAGCAGGTGCGGATTTACGCGCGCCGCAAACACTTCGTCGGAGAGTTCGACTTGTCCGACCGTCTTGCCTTCTAGATTTCTCACGTCCACGACTGGCATGTTCTTCTCGCTATTTCGCTTTTTTGGCTTTGCGAATCAGAATGTACGCGCCTGTGGGGCCCGGAACCGCGCCGCGCACCAGCATCAAATTTTCTTCCGTATCAATCTTGATCACTTTCAAATTTTTCGAAGTTTCCCGCTCGTTGCCCATGTGTCCGGGAAAATGCTGGCCCTTCCACACGCGCGAAGGAAACGAGCTCGCTCCGATTCCGCCGGGCGCCCGGTGAAACATCGATCCGTGCGATGCGTCGCCGCCGCGGTAGTGCCAGCGTTTCACGCCGCCTGCGAAGCCCTTGCCCTTGCTGATTCCCGTAACATCGACGAGTTCGCCCGCTGCAAAACCATCCACCAGCACACGGTCGCCGGCCTTGGTTTCATCCTTCGATTCCTCAAGCCGGACTTCACGCACGTAACGCATCGGTGCGACTCCGGGCTTCTTGAAATGACCGGTCATCGCCTTTGTGAGCCGTTGCGGCTTGATGAATTCCACCAGGCCGAGTTGCACCGCGTCATAGCCATCCGTTTCCTGGCTGCGCCGCTGCACCACCACGCACGGGCCGGCCTGCAATACCGTGCAGGGAACGGACGAGCCGTCCTCGGCGAAGTATTGCGTCATGCCCAGCTTGATTCCCAGAATTCCTGTTACGCCCATCGTCGTAGCTCTCTCCCGCGTTTTCTCTCAGCCTATTTCGTCGCGTGCTCGCGCCCAAACGCCTTGATTTCCACGTCCACGCCCGGCGGCAAATCGAGTTTCATCAATGCATCCACCGTATCGGGCGTTGGCCCGAGAATATCGATCAGCCGCTTGTGTGTGCGCATTTCGAATTGCTCGCGCGATTTTTTGTCCACGTGCGGCGAGCGCAACACCGTCCAGCGGTTAATCACCGTGGGAAGTGGAATCGGTCCGGCCACATCCGCTCC
This sequence comes from uncultured Acidobacteriota bacterium, assembly GCA_963792515.1. Lineage (GTDB taxonomy): Bacteria > Acidobacteriota > Terriglobia > Acidiferrales > UBA7541 > Palsa-147. The sequence continues at coordinate 69,846 of CAWBWG010000004.1, forward strand.
GGTACGTTTGGCCGTCTCGACAATATCTTTCGTCGACTGGTCGAGCAGGCGGTGGTCGTAAGCTTTCAGGCGAATCCGAATTTTTTCTCCGTTGGCCATGGGTTACTCGATGATCTCAGTCACGGCGCCGGCGCCTACCGTGTGTCCGCCTTCGCGAATCGCGAAGCGCAGGCCCTTCTCCAATGCCACTGGCGTGATCAGCGCGACTTCCACTGACACGTTGTCACCCGGCATTACCATCTCGACGCCCGTCGGCAATTTCACATCGCCCGTAACGTCCGTAGTGCGGAAATAAAACTGTGGACGGTAGCCGGTGAAGAATGGCGTGTGACGACCGCCTTCTTCCTTGGTCAATACGTAAGCCTCAGCCTTGAATTTCGTATGCGGCGTGATCGACCCGGGCTTCGCAACAACTTGCCCGCGCTCCACGTCTTCTTTTTCCGTGCCGCGCAAGAGCAACCCAACGTTGTCGCCCGCAATGCCTTCATCGAGCAGCTTGCGGAACATTTCAACGCCGGTCACCACGCGCTTCACCGTCGGGCGGAATCCTACGATTTCCATTTCCTCGCCCACTTTTACCTTGCCGCGCTCGACTCGGCCCGTTACCACAGTGCCGCGGCCGGAAATCGAGAAAATATCTTCAATCGGCATGGCGAATGGCTTATCCACATCGCGCTGCGGCAGCGGAATGTTCTTGTCCACCGCTTCCATCAATTCAAGAATGGACTTCTCCCACTTCGCATCGCCCTCAAGAGCCTTGAGCGCCGAACCCTTCACCACCGGAATCGTGTCGCCCGGAAACTGATACTTCTTAAGCAAGTCGCGTACTTCGAGTTCCACAAGCTCGAGCAATTCAGGATCTTCCACCACGTCGCACTTGTTCAAAAACACGACGATGGCAGGCACGCCGACCTGGCGAGCCAGCAAGATGTGCTCGCGCGTTTGCGGCATCGGACCATCCGTCGCCGCTACCACCAGAATCGCGCCGTCCATCTGCGCCGCGCCGGTAATCATGTTCTTGATGTAATCAGCATGGCCCGGGCAATCGATGTGCGCGTAATGGCGGTTCGCCGTCTCATACTCAACGTGCGCCACCGCAATTGTAATTCCGCGCTCGCGCTCTTCCGGCGCGTTATCGATCGAATCAAACGCCCGGAACTGCACCTTGGCGTTATTCTTCGACAGCACTTTCGTTATCGCCGCCGTCAATGTCGTCTTGCCGTGGTCGATGTGCCCAATCGTTCCCACGTTCACGTGCGGCTTACTGCGTTCGAATTTCTCCTTCGACATGCGTTACGCTCCTCAGTCAATCTGCAAATCGTTCGTTTTCGTCAGAATCAAAAATTAAGTCTTGGTAGTAACTTTGCCGGTAGCCTTGGCAATCACTTCTTCGGAAACCGCATTCGGCGCCTGCGCGTAATGCGAAAAATGCAGCGAGAAACTCCCGCGCCCCTGCGTCCGGCTGCGCAAATCCGTCGCATACCCGAACATTTCCGCCAGCGGCACTTCCGCGCGAATCACATGGCTGCCCAGACGGTTCTCGGTTCCCTGCACCGCCGCGCGCCGCGAATTCAAATCGCCGAATACTTGGCTCAAATATTCTTCCGGCACCACCACTTCAATTCTCATGATCGGTTCAAGCAGCTTCGGCACGGCGCGACGGCACGCTTCCTTGAAAGCCATCGAGCCGGCAATCTTGAACGCCATTTCCGAGCTGTCCACTTCGTGATACGACCCGTCAATCACCATCGCGGCCATATCCACCATTTCGTAGCCGGCCAACACGCCGGTTTCCATCGCTTCGCGTACGCCGTTTTCAATCGGCGCGATAAATTCGCGCGGAATCGATCCGCCAACGGTCTTATCGATGAACAACAGCCGGTGTTCCTTATCGAAGCGCCACTTCCCGCCCTTGCCAGCTATGGTTTTCGCCAATTCGTCCAGCTCATCCGTGGACATATCGTGCATGTCCTCGTGCGCAGCATTCGGCATCGGATGTACGGTCAACCGCACGTGCCCGTATTGCCCGCGTCCGCCGGTCTGCTTGATGTATTTGCCTTCCGCTTCAGCAACCTTGGTGATCGTTTCGCGATACGCGACTTGCGGCCGCCCCACGTTCGCCTGCACGCTAAATTCGCGCATCATGCGGTCGACAATAATTTCCAGGTGCAACTCGCCCATGCCGGAAATTAAAGTCTGGCCGGTGTCTTCGTCGGTGTGCACGCGGAACGTCGGATCTTCTTGCGCCAATTTTCCAAGCGCCGCGCCCATTTTTTCCTGGTCGGCCTTGGTCTTTGGCTCGATCGCCACGGAAATTACCGGCGCCGGGAAATCAATCGACTCGAGAACAATCGGCTTATCTTCGTCGCACAAAGTGTCGCCGGTCGTAACGTTCTTCAATCCCACGCAAGCCGCAATATCACCCGCTTCGATCGATTCAATCTCTTCGCGCTTGTTCGCGTGCATGCGCAGCAAGCGGCCCATGCGTTCGCGCGTCTTCTTCGAGGAGTTGTAAACGCTCATGCCCTGCTTCAGCACACCCGAATACACGCGGATATAAGTCAGATGGCCGACATAAGGATCGGTCATGATTTTAAAAGCCAGCGCGCAAAATGGCTGGTCGTCGCTAGCCCGGCGCAGCACCGGCTCGCCGCCACTCAAATCCACGCCCTCAACCGGCGGCACATCCACCGGCGAAGGCAAATAATCAACCACCGCATCGAGCAGCGATTGAATGCCCTTATTCTTGAATGCCGCGCCCGCAACCACCGGCACCAGCTTCAGCGCAATCGTCGAACGACGCAGCGATGCACGCAATTCCGCAGGCTCAAGCTTGTGCTGCTCGAGATATTTTGTAAGCACGGCGTCATCGTGCTCGGCAATGTATTCCACAACTTTTTCGCGATGCTCTTTATAGAATTCCGGGCTCAGCGCGGAAGCCTTGATCGCAATGGCAATTTCCGGACGCGCCTTCTGAAACTCCGCATCCCAAAGTTTCTCAAGTGGAATTTTCTCGTACTCGGCGCCCAGTGTTTCATCTTTCCAGATAATTGCCTGCTCTTCGATGAAATCAATCACGCCAATAAAGGAATCTTCTTTTCCGATGGGATACTGCAGAGGAACCGGATGAGCCGAAAGCCGCTGGCGCATCGAGCGCACCGAATGATCGAAATCCGCCCCTACGCGATCCATCTTGTTAATGAACGCGATGCGCGGCACGCGATACTTGTCCGCCTGCCGCCACACGGTCTCAGACTGCGGCTGCACGCCCGCCACCGCATCAAAAACCGCCACCGCCCCATCCAACACGCGCAGCGAGCGTTCCACTTCCACCGTGAAATCCACGTGCCCCGGGGTATCAATGATATTGATGCGATTGTCTTTTCCGAGGCGCTTCCAGGAAGCCGTAGTCGCCGCGGACGTAATCGTGATCCCGCGCTCGCGCTCTTGCTCCATCCAGTCCATGGTCGCAGTGCCGTCGTGCACTTCGCCGATCTTGTAAGTCACACCCGTATAGAACAGGATGCGCTCGGTGACGGTGGTCTTACCCGCATCGATGTGCGCCATGATCCCGATGTTGCGGATGTCCGAGAGTTGATAAGCGCGTGCCATTTTCTTTTCTTCGAGTCCTTTGTTTACCAGCGCCTTCGTCGTTTACCAGCGATAGTGCGCGAAAGCCTTGTTTGCTTCCGCCATGCGGTGCACGTCTTCCTTCTTCTTCACCGCGCCGCCGCGGCCATTCGCCGCATCCATCAATTCCTCAGCCAGCTTGTTCTCCATCGATTTGCCCGCCCGCTGCCGCGCGTACAGCACGATCCAGTGAATCGCCAGCGACTGCTTGCGATACGGATTCACTTCCACCGGCACTTGATAGTTCGCGCCGCCCACGCGCCGCGTCTTCACTTCCAGCACCGGCCGGACATTGTCCACGGCCTTCTTGAAAATCTTCAGCGCATCATCGTTGGTCTTCTGCGCCACTTGCTCCATGGCCTTGTAAAAAATCGTCTGCGCCGTCGAGCGCTTGCCGTCATACATCATGCTGCTGATAAATTTCTGCACCAGGTCGCTGCCGTAAACGGCATCGCCGGGAATCTTGCGCCGTAGCACCCATCCCTTACGCGGCATCGTTCAACTCTCCTATTTCTGCGCGGCTTTTGGCCGCTTCGCACCGTACTTCGACCGCCCCTGCTTGCGATTTTCCACGCCCGCGGCATCGAGGGTCCCGCGAATTACGTGATAACGAACGCCTGGCAAATCCTTCACGCGGCCGCCACGCACCAGCACGATCGAGTGTTCCTGCAAGTTGTGTCCAATTCCAGGAATGTACGTGGTGACTTCATGGGAGTTCGTCAGGCGGGCTCGAGCAACTTTGCGAAGCGCGGAGTTCGGTTTCTTCGGCGTCTGCGTATACACGCGCACGCAGACGCCACGCTTCTCCGGACATCCTTCCAGCGCCGGAGACTTCGTCTTCGTCCGCATCTGCTCGCGGCCGTGACGTACCAATTGCGCAAAAGTCGGCACGCTACTTCCTCCCTAACCTGCTCAGTTTCGTGATTTGCCGCGCGCGCATACGCCCACGCGCAGCTAGTTTGAGGTGACAGAACAGAAAAGCCGAACTGCGACCCCGAAGGAACTACATGAAACTCCGCGCAGGCGCATACATCAAAACCCAAAATTTCCCCACGCCTGGGTATTGCGGAGAGGCTCTTACGGCTTTGCGGGGCTGGCGCCCCATTTCGGCCGCTCTTCCTTCCCCGTTCCTTCGTACTCTGTTCCGGGGCGGAAGACCTATCTCAACGCCACCACACACACGACAAGGGCCAAAGCCCACAGTGCAACCGCAAGAGTATAGGTAAAACTAAACATCGTGTCAACTCGAAATACTACGGAAACTCTGACGATTCCACAGCTTGCGAGCTTTTTTGGGGCACCTCCCTAAAAAGCCGTCTCTTCCGGCCAGCAAATCCAGAAAGTAGTACTCTGGCACGATTCCCAATTTGGTCCAGCAAGGCTCGCCTATCGCCGATTCGCCGGGAAATCCCAATAATTCACCTAACAGTATAATTCTAAATGACTTGCAAGAATTCTTCAGGGTCCTAGCCGGACAATGGGCAGTCGTGCCGCAACCGCCGCTGCATCGATGCGACTTTACATGCCGCAGAAAAAAGCCTCGCGGCTGTCATCCCGAATCCCCTTTAGGGGGGAGGGATCTGCATTTCGGTTCGGATTTGCCTTTTCTTCCATCTGAAATCTGAAATTTGAAATTTCTTCGGCCCTCACACTCGAAACCGATTCACGCCGCACGCTTTACCGAATTCGGCCTGTGTCTTAAACTGAGAAGGTCGCCGCACTCTCTTGGGGATATCGATTTTGAATCTGAACTCGCCAATTTTTCGCGCCGCCATCCTTATATTCACGCTGGCCGTCGCGGCCTTCGCCCAACAATCAGCACCCCCACCGAAATCCGCCCCAATCCCCGGCACCCCCAAAAAAGCCGCTGCCGATTACAGCAACGAGTCCGTCGTAATCGAAAAATTCGTCACGACGGTCCGCTTCGAAAACGACGGCACCGGCGAACGCGAACAACAACTCCACGCCCGCGTCCAAAATCAAACCGGCGTCCAACAACTCGGCGAATTAATTTTTCCCTACAACGAAGCCAACGAAAAAGTCGAACTGCGCCATCTACGAGTCGAGAAAAAAGACGGCACCGTCGCCACAGCCACCGAAAAAGACGAAAAAGACCTAACCACGCCAGTAGCCCGCGACGCCCCCGTTTACACCGACCTAAAAGAAAAACATATCACCGTCCCCGCACTCGCTCCCGGTGTAGTCGTCGACTACGACGTTGTCACGCGCATCGTCAAGCCGCTCGCTCCCAACGAATTCTGGTACAAACATCGCTTCGCCCAGCAAATCATCGTTCTCGATGAACGCCTGGAAATCAATGTTCCTGCCGCGCGCAAAATCAATCTGCATTCCACCGATCCCAATTTCACCAAGGAAGCGCGAGGCGGCAGAGTGATTTACCACTGGAAGCGCGCGCAGCTTTCCAACTCCCCGGCCGGCGATTCAAAAGACGCCGGCGCCGGCGAAGATTCCGCAGAAAAAGATTCCGCCGCGAACGGAAAATCCCCCGGCACAGTTGAGCTAAGCACCTTCACCACCTGGGACGACGTAGCCAGTTGGTATGCCAATCTCGAAAAAGGCCGCTTCACCGCCACTCCAGAACTCCGCGCAAAAACTCTCGCACTCACCGAGAACCTCGCAACCGATTCCGAAAAGATCCAAGCCCTCTACGCCTACGTCTCAAAAAACATTCGCTACGTCAGTCTTTCCTTCGGCCTCGGCCGCTACCAACCGCACACTGCCGCCGAAGTTTTCGCCAATCAATACGGCGACTGTAAGGATAAACACACGCTCCTGGCCGCCATGCTCGAAGTCATCGGCGTCCACGCCGATGCCGCACTAATCCCCTCCGCCCACAAGCTCGACACGCAAATTCCCTCCCCTTCCCAATTTGATCACCTGATCACCGCCATTCCCTCCACGGATCCCGCAAAAATAATTTGGCTCGACACCACTGCCGAAGTAGCTCCCTACCGCTATCTGATTCCGACGCTGCGCGGCAAAAAAGCGCTCATCGTCGCAGACGACGGCGCCGGCCGCCTCGCCACCACTCCCCCCGATCCGCCATTCCACTCATCGCAGGTCGTAGAAATCGACGGCCAAGTCAGCGAGCTCGGCAAACTCACCGCCGAAATCCGCTATCATCTGCGCGGCGACAACGAATTCGCCCTACGCACCGCTTTCCGCCGCACTCCGCAACCGCAGTGGAATCAAATCGGCCAAACCATGGCGCTGCTCGACGGTTTTCACGGCGAAATCACCAAAGTAGAATCAAGCGATCCCGCCGACACTGAAAAGCCTTTCGAAATGACGCTCGGCTTCACTCAAAAAAGATTCTTGGATTGGTCGAACAAAACTTCAAAACTAACTCTCCCGCTACCAACAGTTGGCCTGCCCGATCCGCCCGCCGACAGCAAGTCTCCCGTGGTAATCGGCGCTGCGCTCGACGTGTCCCTCCATCTGAAACTCACGCTGCCGCCCAATGAATCTCCCCGCGCTCCTGTGAGCGTCAACGTCTCCCGCGATTACGCCGAATATCGCTCCACTTACGAAGTCAAAGGCAACGAACTCACCGTCGATCGCGCCATCCGCTTCAAAATGCGCGAACTTCCCGCGACGCGCTCGAGCGACTATCTGGCTTTCGCTCGCGCCGTTCAATCCGATGAATCGCAACTCGTGGCCATCGAAAATTCAGCCGCCGGCACTCGCGATATTCCCGCCACCGCCACTGCTGACGATCTCGTCGAAGCCGGCGCCGCCGCTCTCGAAGCCGGCAACGCCGAGCAGGCCATCGATCTCTTCCGCCGCGCCGCCGCTCTCGATCCCAAACGAAAAGATATCTGGTCCAGCATCGGCCTCGCAAATCTTCATCTGCGCAAACTCGCTGACGCCATCGCCGCGTTCAAGAAGCAGCTAGAAATCGATCCCTTCGACGCCAACGCCAACAACTATCTCGGCGTCACTCTGGTCCAACAGCAAAAATTCGACGAAGCCGCGGCCGCCTTCAAAAAACAGATCGAGCTGAATCCTCTCGACAATTTCGCGCACGCCTCGCTCGGCCTGCTCCTAGAGCAACAAAAAAAGTTCGCCGAAGCCCTGCCTGAACTCGACAAAGCCGCGGTCCTGACGCCCGACAACCCGCAACTCCAAGTCAGCCTCGGCCACGCCTATCTCGTCACCGGAAAAACTACAGAAGCCATGGCCGCGTTCGACAAAGCTGTCGAACTATCACCCACGCCGGAAATCTGGAACAACATCGCCTACGATCTGGTCCAGAAAAATGTAAATCTCGACAAAGCCCAGAGCTACGCCCAATCCGCCGTCGATTCCACCGCCGCCGCCCTCAGAAATATCGACATCGATCACATCACCGCAAACGATCTAGGCGAAGTCCAAAATATCGGCGCCTATTGGGACACGCTCGGCTGGATTTATTTCACCAGCGGCGATCTCGAGCACGCCGAGCCCCTGCTGCACGCAAGCTGGCAACTCACGCAGAACGGCGACGTCGGCGATCACCTCGCCCAGCTCTACCAGAAACTTGGCAAAAAAGAAGAAGCCGCGCGCACCTACGCGGAAGCCGCGACGGCGCCGCACGCTGACGAACACTCCCGCGCGCAGCTAGCCGCGCTGCTAGGCGATCAGGCCAAATCAGACGAAGCCATAAAATCCGCAACAAACGATTTACTCGCGCAAAGATCTTTCAAGGCAAACAAAGCAGCAGAGGAATCCGGCGAAGCCTATTTCTACGTCATAGTCGTGCCAACAGAAAAATCCGCCAAGATCGAGTCCGTAAAATTCATTCGCGGCGATAATTCCCTGCGCCCAGCCACCACTCAAATCCGCCAAATCAATTTCGGCGAAATCACCGCCGCGAGTCCGCCAACAAAATTCCTCCGTCGCGCCAAACTAACCTGCGAGCCCAACGCAAAAACCTGCGCGCTAGTGCTAGATCATCCGGAAGACGTCCGCAATCTCAACTAGCGCCCAAACGTACCGCCGGCGTCCCTGCCGGCTCTTTTGATTTTGCTTTTTCCGTATCGAACGATAGAAACTTCGCGGTCTTTCCGAGCTTTTGATTTTGCCTTTTCTGTGCTGAACGATAGATACGTTGCGGTTTTTCCGAGCGGACCCAACCGAAGAAAAATCTACTTAAACTCCAAAACTTCCTTCTCCTTCACCGCCGAAAGATCTTCAATCTTCTTAGTCTCCTGATGCGTAACTTTCTCCAATTCATCCAAACTCCGCTTGCGGTCATCCTCACTAATCTTCTTATCCTTCTCCAATTTCTCGACCGCCTCTTTAATATCCCGCCGGATATTCCGCACCGCCGTCCGGTGATTCTCCAGCACCTTATGAATATGCTTCACCAAATCCTTGCGCCGGTCCTCCGTCAAAGCAGGAATCGGCACGCGCACCACTTTTCCATCAGTAGCCGGATTCAATCCCAAATCCGAAGTCCGAATCGCCTTATCAATGAGCGGCACCGCGCCAGGATCCCAAGGCGAAATCATGATCACCGTAGGGTCCGGCACCGAAAGCGTCCCCAGTTGATTCAGCGGCATCATCGTGCCGTGATAATCCACGCGAATCGAATCAAGCAACGACACATTCGCCCGCCCCGTCCGTATCCCCGCCAAATCCTTCCGGAAATCCTCGACGGCCTTCTCCATCCGCACACGCGCCTGCGCCAAAGCGTCCTTAGTCGTGTCGATCGTAGTCATGAAATCTCATCTCCCATCGCCGGGAAAAATCCGCGCGGTATAAATACGCTCAATCCGCGGTAACCAACGATCCGACTTTCTCCCCCATCACCACGCGCTTCAAATTCCCAGAAACATTCATATCAAAAACAATGATCGGCATCTTGTTGTCCATGCAAAGTGAAATCGCCGTAGAGTCCATCACCGAAAGCCCCTTCTGCAACACATCAATATAAGAAATCTTCTCAAACCGATGCGCCCCCTTCACCTTCTCCGGGTCCGCATCATAAACGCCATCCACCCGCGTAGCCTTCAAAATCACCTGCGCCTTAATTTCCATCGCCCGCAAAGCCGCCGCCGTATCGGTAGAAAAATAAGGATTGCCAGTGCCAGCCGCAAAAATCACCACGCGATCTTTCTCCAAGTGCCGCTTCGCGCGCCGCCGGATAAACGGCTCAGCCACCTGATGCATCTCAATCGCGCTCATCAATCGCGTATAGCAACCCATTTTTTCCAGCGCATCCTGCAGCGCCAATCCATTGATCACCGTAGCCAACATCCCCATGTAATCGCCGGTAGCCCGATCGATCGCCAAAGTTTTCTGCCGCCCGCCACGAAAAATATTCCCTCCGCCGACAACAATCGCCACCTTAACGCCCAGATCGTGCACGTCCTTGATCTCGCGCGCCAGCGCAATCACCGTCTCCGCATGAATCCCCATCTCCGCAGGCCCCTGCAGAGATTCGCCGGAAATTTTCAGCACAATCCGCTGATAAACCGCCGCCTTCTTCTCAACGTCCGCAACTTTCTTAGCCGCCTGAGCCTTAGCCATGCGAAGCCACTATCCCCCAATCGCGCGCATTGTAACAGAGATTCACAACCCAGAAACAAAAGCGGCCCGCCAAAGCGGGCCGAAGCTCCCGTAGGGCCCGCGCTTTATGCCGGGCCTCTTCATGCAATATCGCGCAGAGGGCTTATCGCGAGCCAAACCCAAATCAAGTCGGCGCCGGCGCATCCCCAGCCACCGCCGGCCCCGCCACAGCAGGAGCCGAAGCCACATCTCCCTCGCCAACTTTAAATCGCGCAAATCGCCGCACCGAAATATTCTCGCCAACTTTAGCGATGGTAAGGTCAATCAATTCCTTCACCGTAACGCCCTCATCGCGAATAAAATGCTGCTCGTAAAGGCAATTTTCCTCGTAAAACTTCTCCATCTTGCCATTCACGATTTTCTCGATCACTGCCTCAGGCTTGCCAGTCTGCTTGGCCTGATCCTTATAAATGTCGCGCTCGCGGTCCAAAATTTCCTGCGTCACTTCCTCGCGCTTCAAAAAACGAGGATCAAGCGCAGCAATATGCATGGCCACATCGTGGCAAAGCTTCTGAAAATCCTCAGTCCGCGCCACGAAATCGCTCTCGCAATTCACTTCCACCAACACGCCGATCTTCCCGCCGGCATGAATGTAATAACCCACCATGCCTTCGCTGGTCGCGCGTTGCGCCTTCTTCTGCGCCGCCGCCTGCCCCTTTTTCCGCAGCAGGTTAATCGCGGCTTCGATCTCGCCCTTCGCTTCCACCAATGCGTCGCGGCATGCCGAAAATCCTGCGCCGGTGCGCTCGCGCAATTCCTTCACAAGCTGCGCAGAAATATTCGGCCCTCCGGTTTGCGTCGTCATAAACTTGTCCTATCCTTCCCGTCGAATTGAGCCAACAGTTAGAGGTTATTCGGGGAGCGTGGAAAATACCGGCCTGTGAAACTTCAGGCCTTGGTGCTCGATTCCGTTTCTTCGCCCGCTGCAGGCACTTCCTCAGCCGCGGCAAGAATGTCGGTAGGCTCGACTTCCGCGAAGTCGCCCTCCGGCTTCTCGTATTTCTCGTAAGCGCTGGTGTCCACGTAATCCACTTTCTCGGACGTGTCCGCGCCTTCCGCAGTTTTCTGATCGGCGATCTGCGTCCGCTCGTAAAGCTGGCGCCCGGAGATCACCGCATCCGCGATCTTCGAAGTAAATAAGCGAATCGCGCGCAAAGCATCATCGTTCCCCGGAATCACCACGTCCACGATATCCGGATCGCAATTCGTATCCACGATCGCCACCACCGGCACGCCCATTCGCCGCGCCTCGCGCACCGCAATCTGCTCGTTATTCGGATCGATCACGAACATGGCATCCGGCAAAGTAGCCATATTCTCGACGCCCGCAAAATTCTGCTGCAAATGTTTCAGCTCGCGCTCCAGCCGCGCCGCTTCTTTCTTCGGCAAATCGGCCATTCGCCCGTCATCCACCATGGCTTTCAGCAGCTTCAACCGCTTGATCGATTTCTGCAGCGTCACCCAATTCGTCAGCGTGCCGCCCAGCCAGCGATGCTGCACGTAATACATTCCCGCGCGCGTCGCTTCTTCGACGATCGCTTCCTGCGCCTGTCGTTTCGTTCCCAGAAAAAGTACGGTGCGGCCCTGTGCAGTCAATTCTGAAACGTAGCGCGCTGCTTCGCGGAACATCTTCAAAGTCTTCTGAAGATCGATGATGTGAATTCCATTTCTTTCCCCGAAAATATATTCCTTCATCTTCGGGTTCCAACGCCGCGTCTGATGGCCAAAATGCACCCCAGCCTCCAGAAGCTCCTTCATCGTAATTTCGACTGCCAAATTTCCTCCTTGTAGAAAGGGGCGCTTCTTTGACCGCCCGCCAGATCCCTCGAGCGGCAGCGTCCTTTTGTGCCGGTCCGAACCGGCCGTGAATTTTTACCTCTACCGCCGTTCAATCGCTGTCATCCTGAGGCCGCTCTTTGGCCTAAGGATCTCACCGTAAAGCCACCCAATTTCCAATCTCTACCGCTTGCTGTACTGGAAGCGACGCCGCGCCCCCTTCTGTCCATACTTCTTGCGCTCTTTCATTCGCGAATCGCGCGTCAAGAATCCGTTCTTCCGCAAAGCCGGTCGCAATTCCGGATTAAAAACCGAAAGCGCCCGCGACAATCCCATGCGCACCGCTCCAGCCTGCCCACCGACGCCGCCACCTTTGACGATCGCCACGACTTCGACCTGATCGGTAGTCTGCGTGAACTTCAACGGCTCAACGGCAGCCGTATGCCACGCCACATTCTTAAAATAATCTTCCACCGGCCGGCCATTCACCGTAAATCGCGCCGCCCCGGGCTTCAAATAAACGCGCGCAATCGACTCGCGCCGCCGCCCAGTCCCATAAAATTTCTTAATCCCGCCGTAAGTCAAAGTAGCGCTCAAATTTCGTCTCCTATTCCCTGCTCAATTCAACCGTCTCGACCAGTCAAAAGCCGTAGCCGCTGTCATCCCGAACCCGCTTTAGCGGTGAGGGATCTGCATTTAATTCCGGCCGAAAAGTTACTTCCGCGCTGTCCGCTCCGCATCGCGGAACGAATTTCTCGGAATGGCGTCCTCGAAGCTACAGCGTGATTGGCTGAGGTTTCTGTCCAGCGTGGCGCAACAGACCCTTCTCACCAGCATACACGCGCAATTTCTTCGCGCGTTTGGCACGCAGCTTATTCTTCGGCAACATTCCCAACACCGCTTCGCGAATCACGTCCGCCGGCCGCCGCGCCATCAACCGCCGAATCGGCTCTTCCTTCAAACCGCCAGGATGCCCGCTATGATGGCGGTACATTTTCTGGTCTATCTTATTCCCGGTCAAACGCACACGCTCGGCGTTAATCACCACCACATGATCGCCGCAATCCAGAAACGGCGTATATTGCGGCTTGTCCTTGCCAATCAAAATCCGCGCAATCCGCGTAGCCAAACGCCCAAGCACCTGCCCGTTGGCATCCAACACAAACCAATTCTTGCCAAGCGTAAGCTCGTCAACCTCTCGACCCTTCGCCACATACGTCCGCATACGTCCAGTCACACCTTTCCTGTTAGAGACAAACCCTAAGACTAAAGCATGCCCTCCGAGAAGTCAACGCAAACCCGGCCGCCGCGATGGTGTCAGCTATTCGCCACTCAAATGGCACCACCTTCGCACCAACGATACTGCCCCACTTCGGTCTAGCCCAGCATGCCGCGATCCAGTAGCACAGGCACTCTTGCCTGTGCATTTTTGCGCGTGCGATTCGAGTATGATCTCCGCGGAGAAGACAGTCGATCGCGCGCACACGCAACAACGGCGAAGCGCGGTGTCAGGGTGGGAGCCCCCGGATTTATCCGGGGGAGGAGCGCTTCAGCGCGACGAAAAAGCGCCACTATCATTGTGGCTAGTCGTTCGCAGCCACACGATCTCGTTTATAAAGTTATTCTCCCCGAAGATTTGGTCGAGCATGACCTTGACGTAATGCGAGGCGTGCCAGTCACAGTGGTAGTAGAAGCTCCCGGTCTTTTTGAGAACCCGCGCCAACTCCACACACCGAGGACGCATGAACTCGATGTAGGCTTGTGTAGATTCGTGCCGGTCCTCGAACGAGCGCTTCTCTTTCGTCTCGCCCCAGAAGACCTCATAGTCGCGGTTGGAGTTGAAGGGAGGATCGATGTAAATCAGATCAACGCAGCCATCGGGCAGCTTCTTGAGCTGTTCTAGGTTGTCCCCGCAATAGATTACGCTGGTGTCGATCAAAGAGGAACGCTTACGAGATGAGGCAGTCATTCGGCGGGGATTCTATCCGGGCCATCCGTGTTCATCAAGTCAGTAGTTTTACCTGGTAGACAACTCGGTAAGGCAGAGGAGGTCGAAGAACAATTCCGAAAAGCCTCACCTGACAACCCACGGTACTACGTACTAATACGGATGACGGACTCCGCATCCCCATGCTAGCGTCGATAGGATTTGCTCATGAACGACGCAGCTCAAATTCGGCGCTGTAGCGGCGCACTCCGCGTTCACCACTCTGGCCTGCAGCCGCCTTTCCTACCGCCCCCACCCACCCGCCGTCCAATCCTGAAAATTTCTAATCGGGAATCACTACGACGGGTCTGGGCTGTCAATCGTCGCTGCGATTGCAGAGAAATTGATCCAGCCCGGCGAAATGATGATGTAATCAACGTCACCCAAACAAAACAAACGCCCGAACGATTCTTGCGTAGGGGCGGGCCTTTAGCCCCGCCCGATCCTCGGCCATCATTTCGGCCCTCTTCACTCCGAACCCCACCCACCCGTGATCCGAATCTCAAGAATTCTAATCGGGAATCACTTCGATTAGAAATCGACGTAACCCAAACAAAACAAACAACGGAGGCCAAGTCTAATCGGGAAAATAGCGAGGTTTTTCAACCCCGCTTCCAACCAGCGCACCGGCCGAGTCCCGTCAAGCGGCAAAGATTTCTAATCGGGAATGAAAACGATTAGAAATCGACGCAACTCGCTGAAAACAAAGGACGGAGGTCAATTCTAATCGGGAAAATAACGAGGTTTTCAAGGCTGGCTCCCGGCCAGGGTAAAGCCGGCGAGCCGTTAAGCGGCAAAGAAATCTAATCGGGAATGAACGGCTCGGGGCTGATGAGTCAGCCCAGCAAAATAAAGGAGCCCTAGGCTAATCGAACTCTAATCGGGAATGAAAACGATTAGAAATCGGCGTAACTCACAGAAAACAAATGACAGAGGCCAAGTCTAATCGGGAAAATATCGAGATTCTTAAAGCCCGCTTCCAGCCACCGCAGACGGCTCGCCGGCGCAAGGCGGCAATCGAATTCTAATCGACAACCCAATTTATTAGAAACGCTCTAACCACAACAAAACAAAGGGAGGCACCCCCGTCTAATCGACAACTTTTACATGTTTTCACCAGCGATTTCGGACTCCGATGCCGGCCGAAACGGAGGGATCCAGACGGATATCGTCGCGCTGCGCTCAGCTGCTCATAGCTCACCGTCACTTGGCTCAACGAGTGTATGATGTCGCGCCATGGGAAGAATTCCGCTGGTCCGCATTCTCGCCACAATTCTGGCCGCGGCTCTCGTCGTGCCGCCGGCAGGGGCGCACGATCCGGTTTACGGGCGCAATGGGATGGTCGTCGCGCAAGAGGCGCTGGCGGCTGACGTTGGCGTCGCGGTCCTGAAAGCTGGAGGGAATGCCGTTGACGCGGCCGTCGCCGTAGGCTTCGCGCTGGCCGTCACGCATCCTTTTGCCGGAAACCTTGGTGGCGGCGGCTTCATGCTGATCCGTCTTGCAGATGGACGCAGCACGTTCATCGATTTTCGCGAGAGCGCCCCCGCGAAAGCAACGCACGATATGTATCTCGATTCGAGCGGCGCGCCCACTCGAGACAGCATCATCGGCTGGCGCGCTTCAGGAGTTCCGGGAACAGTCGCCGGCCTCGAGCTCGCGCACAAAAAATTTGGCAGCAAGCCGTGGGCGAGTTTGTTGCAGCCGGCCATCGATCTGGCGGCGAAAGGATTTCCGGTTTCGCGCTGGCAGATGGAATCGTGGCGCGAATACGAAGACTCTCTTTCGAAATTTCCGGAATCGAAGCGGATTTTTCTGAAAGGCGGCGCGGGCTACGACTGGCAGGAAAATTTCCGGCAGCCGGAACTCGCTCGCACGCTCGGACGCATCGCGCGAACGGGCTCGAAAGATTTTTACGAGGGAGAAACCGCGAAATTGCTCGCCGATGCGATGGCGAAGAACGGCGGGCTGATCACGCTCGACGATCTGCGCAACTATCGCGCCATCGAGCGCACGCCGCTCGAGGGCGACTATCACGGCTATCACATCATCACGTCGCCGCCGCCGAGTTCCGGCGGCGTCGGAATTTTGCAGATGGCCGCGATGCTGGATGGCAGCGGCTATGAAAGTTCCGGGGCGGGCTCGGCGGCCGAGTATCACTATCTCGCCGAAGTGATGCGCCGCTTCTACGCCGATCGCAGCAGCTATCTCGGCGATCCGGGCTTCGTGAAAAATCCGATCGCCGCGCTGCTCGATCCCGCGTACGTGCGCGCGCGGCGCGCGAGCATCGATCCGGCCCACGCGACGCCTAGCGATCAAGTGAATCCCGGATTGCCCGGGAGCCACGAAGGAACGAATACGACGCATTTCAGCATCGTCGACGCGCAGGGCAATTGCGTTGCGCTCACCTATACGCTGAACAATGGTTATGGCAGCGCCGTCACAGTCCCGGGCGCGGGTTTTCTGCTGAACGACGAAATGGACGATTTTTCAGCGAAGCCCGGAATGCCCAACATGTTCGGATTGGTGCAAGGTGAAAATAATTCCATTGCGCCAGGGAAACGCCCGCTCTCATCCATGACGCCGACGATCATCACGAAAGACGGCAAGCCATTTCTGGTCCTAGGCGCGCCAGGCGGAGCGACGATTATTTCGGCGGTGCTGCAAGTAATTCTGGACGTGATCGACTTCCACATGAACGTTCAGGACGCCGTAGATTTTCCGCGTATCCATCATCAATGGAAACCGGATGTGCTGGTAATTGAGCGCGGCGTTTCGCCGGACACGGCGGCCCTGCTGGCGAAGATGGGTTACAAGACCCGCGACGGAGTTCTCGCGGAAGTGCAGGCGATCGAAGCCAGCGATGGATGGCTGGAAGGCGGGCATGATGATCGCGGGCCGGGCATGGCGCTCGGTTTTTGAGATGGGAGACTGCATGGTCGCGGCCGGCTTTAACGGCTAGGCCGCAATTTGATGGCAAAAGTCGAGAGACAGCGTCGCGGGCAGTTGTAATTACTAGGTGAATTCGAGGTATTGCCGCGGACAATCAAAAACGCCGGCAGGCTGCCGGCGCTACGGAATTACATCGGTGGCGCGGGGCGATTCTATAGCTCTTCTACAATTGGGGCTAGGCCCTTGCCGAGCTTGAGATAGATGACGCCGGCGGCGAAATCGTAGAGGAAATGGGCGGCCATGCCTACGAGCAGGGCGCCTGTGAACCAGACTAGGATGTGCAGGCAGAAAGCCATCGGGACGATGGCGAGGGCGCCGGGCCAGCCTTGATTGGCGTGGCTGACCGCGAAGACTACTACCGCGATGGAGATGGCGAGCCACCAGTTGCGCGTGTAAGGTAGCAAGACTGCCGGCATTACGCCGCGATAGACGAGCTCTTCGGCTACGGCGGCGGCCAACGAGACTGCAGCCCACCAGAGCAAATCTTTCGGCTCGCGCGGGCGTGCGAGCATCAGCCGGCGGCGGTCATCTTCTGAAATCATTCGCCAGCGTAACGGCAGCGTTGCGAGCGCGACGACTAGGACTACTGCTGCGAGAAGTAGCGCTTTCGCCGGCAGCGTGCCGCGATTGAAGAGCTCGATGTCCAAGTCGCGGGCTACCCAGACCGCCAGCAGGCCGAAAATTCCTTCCATTACCAGGATGCGCATGATTACGTTGGAGCGATCGGGCAGTGATTTTGCGCGGCGGAGATTGATGGCGGACTTGATGGCGACGTAGGGCATGAACAGTACGAAGATGAACAGGAACAATAAAGCCCAGGGATTGTGGGGCATCGTAATTGGCCTCGAATTGCTTTTGCGAGTGGGCGGAGTATAGACGCTGGTTATCGTTCTGCAAGTGAAAAACTTTTCGCTACGAATACTTCTTCGGCGCGGACGGGGAAATCAGGTTAAAGTAAGGATGCTGAGAGAATGCTTTGAGGCGAGAGATTTGGATCGGACGTCAGCTGAATTGCAACAAGAGAACGGAAAAAAACTAAAGCTAAATACAATACCAAAGTGCCTCGGGTCTGAAGGCCCGAGCTACATCTGGAGTTAGCCGATGGCTTACATTATTGCGGAACCTTGCGTTGGGACGAAGGATACGGCTTGCGTGGACGTTTGTCCCGTGGATTGTATTCACCCGGCCAAAAACCGGACTTATGACGACGGGCGGCCTACTTTCGAGCAGGTTACGCAGCTTTATATTGATCCTACGATTTGCATTGATTGCGGGGCTTGCGTGCCGGTTTGCCCGGTTACGGCGATCTTCCCGCTTGAGGATTTGCCGGAGAAATGGCAGTCGTTTGTGGAGATCAACGCGAATTACGTGGATGATGGGAAGTTTCAGGCAGATAAATTTCCGAAGGCGTGAGGTTCCCGCTGTAGGTAGGGTTTTCTAGATTCGTCGTGCACTCCGACGCAAAAGCTCCACGCGCAGATACGGCGCATCGGGCACCCGGCCGTCTTACTTTCGAAAAATCAAAATCGAAAACCCACAGCCACACCGTGCCGGTCGTAAACCCCGGCCCCTACGACCGCTCAGGGCTTCGCATCGCCGGAGGTTGGTTTTGCTACTGTGGCATCTTCGGGGTTGGGCTTGGCTGGATCGTAGACGTAGCGGAGTAGGACGAAACCACTTACGGCGCCTAGATCGACCGCTAGCGTTTCGTAGAGATGCTGGCCATCCCCTGAAATTTCGAACGAACGTGTTAGCTTGATTGTGCTCGGGCCTTTCTCGTCGCTTACCAGGCGGCCACCATCCCAGCGTGCGGCTAGTTCCTTGTATTTATCATCTTTTGATTTTTGCAGCTTGCGGCCGTCGGTGAAATAGACGCGCTTGCGGGCTTGCTCATCGAGCAGATCGATTTCCGCGTCTTTGTGTGCGAGCGAGAGAGAATTTTGGGGATAGATGACGTCGTCGTCGCGGTTGCGATCGTCGGCGGTTTCGCGGTCGGCGCCACGGCCGCGGGGAAAGCCGCCCCACATTGGCGCGCTGCTAGTTCCCCTCGCTTTTTGTAGCTTGGCGGTGGTGTTGTCGCTTTTTTTTGCGTTCAGCGTCCAATTGCCCCATAGCTCGTGGCGCGGTAGGGGCTTCTTTTCGGTTTCCGCCGGGGCGTGAGCGTCTGCGTCCGTGTGCAATGGGTGGATGGGGCCGGCTGGAGCTTGTGCGCGCAGAGCGGTTGGGATCGCAAGTGAGATGATCGTAATTGCTACCGCTACGAAAATGTGCGAGCGGGGATGCATTTCGATTCAGGTCTGTTGCGGGCCTCGGCGGTTAGTTTACATCAAGGCGCTATACGGCTGCGATCGCAGGCTGAGCCAGAAATGGCCGAGGCTATTTCAGCTTTTCGTATTCGGATTTTGCGGCTAGTAGGATGGGGATGTTGGGGTCGGCGTCTTTCCACAGATCTAGGAAATCTTTGTAGGCGGCCAGCGCGCGGACTCTGGCGGCGTCGGCGTCGGCGCCTTGGGAGATTTTGGATTGCAGGGCGTTGGCGCGGGCTACGCCCAGGTGGGCTAGCGCGCCGGTCCAGCAGTTCCAGACGATTCCGCTGTGGTCAATTAGTTTTTGAAAATCGGCGGCGGCTGCGGCGCCTTGACCTGCGGCTAGATTCGCTTCGCCGCGAATGTAGATTGGATACAGGCAAGAGAGATTGGCAACGAATGCAATCGATCCGAAATCCATCGGACCGGCTGCTGGAAATTCCTTTAGCGCTTGCGATGCGTTCTTGCCGTCGAGCGCTACCTGCGCGCGAATTGCGGGCAGCCAGAGAGATTGCAACTGCGTGTCGAGGGGATCGTGCTTGTTCAAATCCTGAGCGATGGACGCGGCCCGACCCGCGTCGCCAGCGATGGCTAGCGCAAGCGCTGCCTCGGCCTGAACGCCCTGGCTATCGGGGTAGAGCTTCAATCCGTCTGACGCCGTTTGTTTCGCGGCAGCAAGATCACCAAACGCTGCCTCGCGAATAGCTGCGTTTTCCAGCCAGACAGCGCCCGATTCCTTGGCATCATTGCGGTCGGCGGAATCTACTGCTTGCTTGGTGACCTCGCGGGCCTTGGCGAGGTGGCCGGTATAAGCCTGGGTGTCTGATTCGAGCGAAAGGCCAATGTTCTCTGTCGGCTTTCCGGCAAACCAGCGCAACTCTTCCGACATCGCCGCAGGGTTGGCGCCGAGAAAAGCCAGCCCATACTGAGCGTTCCGCAGCCCGAAACTATCCAACTTCCGCTCGTGGGCCTGCTGAATGGTCTTTCGCGCTTCATCGAAGCGCTGCAAGGCCATCAATGAGTTGGTGAGATTTACGTAAGACGGGATGGTATTCGATTCGAGGCGCAGGCTTTCGCGATATTCGTCGAGGGATTTCTCAAATTGGCCCTGCGCCGCGTAGACAATTCCCAGGCTATTGTGGGGAATATTATTTCGCGGGTAGCTGGAAATCCACTCTTGATAGATTTGAGTCGCCTTATCCAAATCGCCGGTCACCTCACGGTAATAGGCCGACTCGAGGGACAACTTCTCGACCTCGCTGGCGTGTTCGCGGAGTTGAAAAGCTTTGGTGTAATACTCATTGGCCCGGCTGGACTCGCCCAGATTGCCGTAAACCACTCCCACTGCCTCATAGCCCATGGCAAAGTTGGGGTCGAGTTCGATGGCGCGTTGGAGGTACGGAAGAGCGCCTGCTTCACCTCTCTCGTTGCGCAGTTTTCTGCCCGTGGTGTAGGCCTTGAGGGCCTCGAGCGATGAAGTGGTCGCATCGGCCAGCGGAGCATCGTATTTTTGAACGGTGGCGAGCGATTCGCCGAGTTTCTGGCGTAGATTCGATGCCGCGTCGCTCAAAGATTCCAGCACTTTCTCCTTCGATGTCGCGGTTACCTGCTGCTGAGCCAGCGGCTCGCCTGACTGGCAGTTGATGGCTTTCAAAGCCAGCACATACTCATTGCCGAGGCTGGCGATTGATCCCGCGATATAGGCTTTGCCTGCGGCGCGCTGGCAGACTTCGCTGGCGACATCTGGAGTCAGCGGTGTGCCACGCGGGCGCGACATTAATTTGAGCGTTTCCGCGACTCTGTTCTCGGGAAGCACATTCAAGACGGCGATTGATTTAGGGCTACGCTGAGCGCGGTCTTTAGCGTGTCGTCGAAGACCGGATCGCCGGTGGAATTGGAGAAATCGGCTAGAACGACTGTGTCGCGTTCCGTGAGCGCGGGGGTTTCGGTGCGGCCTTTGAACCACCAGATTCCTGCGGCGATCAAGACTACGAGTGCGGCTGCGCCGATCATGTAGGGCAGATTCTTTTTCCATTGTGGCGCGTTAGAGGTGTCGACGGGCGAGAGATTTCCGCGTTTCCGCTCGCGTCGATGCGGGCGGGACCGTGGTGCTCAATGCTCCTGCTACTGCGCCGGAGCGAGGACGAGACGTCGGTACGTCGAATGTTGCCGATGATTGCGCCGCGGGAATCCCTGTTGCTGAGGGCGCGGTACTGACGGCTGAGATTGATGAGGACGAGGCGTGACCGGATTCGGTTTCGCGGCGCAGGCGCTTCAGGTCGGCGCGCATGTCGGCAGCGTGCTGGTAACGGGTCTCGCGATCTTTCTCGAGGGCTTTGTTGATGATGTCTTCGAGTTTCGCGGGGACATCTGGATTCAGGCGCACTGGGCGGGACTACGCCGCGGTTCATGATCGCTTCGAAAATTACGGCGATGGATTCGCCGCGGGAAGGCGGCTGCGCCGGTGGCCATTTCGTAGAGGACTACGCCGAAGCTGAAGAGGTCATGCGGGCGTCGAGTTCTCTGGCGCGGACTTGTTCGGGCGACATGTACGCGACAGTGCCGATGCGCATTCCCGGGCTGGTGAGGTGCTCGGCGTTAGCCGGCGATCCGTGTTGCGGGCAAGATACCGTCAAGGCGTTTGCGAGCGTCTTCGCCAGACCGAAGTCGAGGAGTTTGGCAGGGCCGCGAGCGGTAAGGAAAATATTGGCGGGCTTGATGTCGCGGTGAACGATTCCTTTTTTGTGCGCGGCATCGAGGGCGTCAGCGACTTCACCGATGTCCAGCAGCGTCCATCGCGAGAGGACGTCCGGCGATACGGTCCTTGAGGGTTTCGCCTTCGAGCAGTTCCATGACGAGGAACGATTTTCCTTTTTCTTCCTCGATGTCGTGGATGGTGCAAATATTGGGGTGATTCAGCGCCGAGGCGGCGCGGGCTTCGCGGCGGAAGCGCTCGAGGGCCTGCGGATTCTTGCTCAGCTCGTCGGGGAGAAATTTGAGAGCGACGCGCCGGCCCAGCTTGAGATCTTCGGCGGCGTAAACGACGCCCATACCGCCGCCGCCGAGTTTTTCCAGAATGCGGTAGTGGGAGATGGTGCGACCGATCAATGGTTGCGAGTCTGCCATTGCGCGGCGATTTTATGATTCGCTTGCTGGCAAGTCAACAAATCCG